>NZ_JBHSJF010000006.1:901179-1506992 GCF_042652085.1 Flaviflagellibacter deserti
GTCTGGTTGGATTTCCAGGCGTCGTATCGCGCGCGGGTTTCCGCGTTCATGGGATAGAGGCCGGGGAGAGGCACGTCCTTGTCGACTTCGGCCATGATCCAGGCTTCCATCCGCTCCTGTTCCGGAGCCTCCGCCAGGATGACGTCGAGATAGGCAGCGGGAATGACGACCGCGCCATCCTGATCGACGACGATGACGTCGTCTGGAAACACCGCCACGCCGCCGCAGGCGATCGGCTCCTGCCATCCGACGAAGGTCAGGCCGGCAACCGAGGGCGGAGCTGCCGCACCATCGCACCAGATCGGCAGGCCGGTGCCCAGCACGCCCTCGACGTCGCGCATCACGCCGTCGGTGATCAGCGCGACTACGCCACGCCGCACCATGCGGGCGCAGAGGATGTCGCCGAAAATGCCAGCGTCGAGGACACCCATCGCATCGGCGACCGCGATCACGCCGTCCGGCATGGCCTCGATCGCGCCACGCGTCGAGATGGGCTTCGACCAGCTTTCGGGCGTCGCCAGATCCTCACGCGCGGGCACGAAGCGGAGTGTGAAGGCGCGGCCCACGAGACGCGGCTGCCCGGGACGGATCGGCTTCGTGCCGCGCAGCCAGACATTGCGCAGTCCCTTCTTGAGAAGGATCGTGGTCAGCGTTGCAGTGGAGACGCCCTTGAGCGTCCGGACGACCTCTGGATCAAGGCTCATCAATAAATCCTCAGATGCTGGGAATGAGGCCGCCGTCGATGCGGATAACGGAGCCGGTGATGTAGGACGCGCGGGGGCTGGCGAGGAAGGCGACTGTGTCGCCGTATTCGTGGGGATCGCCGTAGCGCCCGACGGGAATGGCCGCAGTGCTTTCGGCGGTGACGTCAGCCACCGGCCGGTTCTCCCGCGACGCTTTCTGCTCGTCGAGAAAGACAATGCGATTGGTGGCAATACGACCTGGCAGGACGATGTTCGCGGTGATGCCGTCGCGACCCACTTCCCGGGCCAAAGTCTTCGACCAGCCGACGAGAGCGAGCCTGAGCGCGTTCGAAATACCGAGATTGGGGATCGGCGCGACGACGCCCGACGAGGTCGAGGTGATGACCCTGCCCCATTTGCGCGCGCGCATTCCTGGAAGGACCAGATCGGTCACGCCGATCACCGACCGCACCATCTGGTCGAAATGCTTCGACCAAAGCTCTGGTGTTTGCCCGCTGGCTGGCGTCGGCGGCGGACCGCCGGTGTTGTTGATTAGGATGTCGACCGGGCCGAGTTCGGCCTCGATGCGGCGGATACGCTCCGGCGCCACAGGCAGATCAGCAATATCCCAGCCGATTGCGATTGCACGAGCCAGACCCTGTGCGGTCTTCTCTGCCGCGCTCTCGTCGATATCGGCAACGGCGACGTTGGCTCCCTCGGCCGAGAGGGCTCGTGCGATGGCCCCGCCTAAACCGCCGCCCCCTCCGAACACCAGGGCTGTCCGTTCCTTTAGGTCGAGATCCATGCTTCCTCCGGCTCGCGGCCAATATGCCGATGTGGTCGGAGGAGAGAAAAGCTTGTGAATTCTAGGTTCACTCCATAGAAATTCTTCTGATGGAAACGCGCTTTCTCGAAACCTTCCTCCTCGTCGTCGAACATGGTTCGCTGGCGGAAGCGTCGCGCCGGCTCGGCATAACACCGGCAGCCGTCGCCCAGCGCATGCAGGCCGTCGAAGAGGAAATTGGGGTACCGCTTCTCATCCGCGCCGGGCGACAGGTACGCCCCACCGAAGCCGGCCTCGCAATCCTTGAGCAGAGCCGGCGTATCCTCTCGGATGTCCGTCATTTGCGCACCTTGGCGGCAAAGGACGAGCCGTCCGGCGAGCTTCGCCTTGGCGCCATTTCCACCGCGCTGATGGGGCTGCTGCCGTCCGCCCTGCAGCGCCTTCGCGGAACGGTGCCGGACGTCGAAGTTTTCCTCCTACCAGGAACTTCTACGAGCCTCTACCAGAGTCTCAACGAGGGCACGATTGACGCTGCGATCGTGGTGCAACCGCCTTTTCCGATCCCGAAAAGCTTCGACTGGACTCTTCTGCGATCCGAACGCCTCATCCTCCTTTGCCCAACCATCTGGTCGGAAGAAGACGCCCATACGCTACTCGCGACCCGTCCGTTCCTTCGCTATGACCGCAACAATTGGGGCGGCCGGCTCGCCGACCAATACTTGCAGAAATCCGGGATTACGCCGCGCGAATGGCTGGAACTGGATTCGCTGGAAGCTATCGCGGTCATGGTTGGCAGCGGTCTGGGTGTGGCCCTGGTGCCGGACTGGTCCCGTCCTTGGCCGGACCTCGGAAACTTCGTCCGGCTAGAGCTTCCCCTTCCCGCCGAACCGCGCGAGATCGGAATGCTATGGCCGCGGAGCTCCCCTGTTCGGCGCCTTGTCCTGGTTCTCCTCGATGCACTTTGCGCCACTCCGAGGGCGTCCTTGTCCGACAATAGGGATATGGCCTCGAGATAGTGCTTCAGGCCGATCGTCACCGGCTGTCGTCTTCATCGGACTCCGATCTTCGGTGGAGATCGTCACCGACTACAGCTCCATGCAGGTCAAGAGCGCAAACTCATCGAACAGGGCGCTCCTGTTCCTGCCTGACTGGATCGTGCAAATGCCGATTACCTCGGTGTCAACAATCTCTCGAGTGGAGGCTTGTTAATGTCACGCGGCAAATAATTTAATTAAATGGCCGCGGTCGAAAACTTTCAGACACGCTAACCAGATCGGGTGAGGACATTGCAGAGCTTAGGAGTGAAGAAGCGGACGCGGTGACGTCGTCTATGCGATCGACGGAAATCAACGCAGCCACCATCTCTACGATGTGATGATCCTCCGCGCGGATCGCTACGTTCAGAGCGGGTAGAGCTGGCATCTCGGCCACGATACGATTGGCAAACCGGCTAGCCTTGTTCAGTACGCAGGGAGTGAAACCAATTCCCCCTGCGGCAAGCTCGTAGGCGTGGAGGCTGCTGTTGACGTCGATGATACGTTCGATCTGGATTTTTGCCTTGCGCAATTCCGTGAAGGCGAGATCCCACACCCCACGTTCTTCGGTAGACTGGATGAAGGTGCCGTTTCTCGCACCTATCCATCCAAGCTCCACGTTTATGAGCTCGTCGGTGGGCGCCTCGACGGCCGGTATGTACATCGTCAAATCCAGGTCATCACGAGCCCAGAGCGTCTCCGACGGCGCGAACGTGATCTCCAGTTCATAACCGCTCGACTGCTGTAATGCCCGGATGATGGAAACGATGTCACTTGCACCAAGAAGGCTGGACAGTCCAATTTTAAGTCGTCGATGTGCTGTCCTGCCGCTGAGCGAGTTCTGGAAGATATCGTTTATCTTGCGGACAGCGTGAAGGACGTGCTCTCCGTCTTTGGACACCCTCACCGTGTGCCCATGCCGCTCAAAGATCCTGATGCCGAGGCCCTGCTCGAACCGTTTTACGGCAAGAGAAATGGCCGGCTGAGATAGTCGCAGCAGATCGGCAGCTTTGGTGAATGAAGCGCTGTCCGCCACCGCCAGGAGAATCTGTATGTCTCGCATACGCATAGCGAAGAGCTCCTTGAATCAGAGTCTACTCCCTCGCCGCACTCATGGGTTGCTGACTGAACTTAAATGATGGGTCGCGGGTTCCGCACCCGATGAGTTCTCTCAGCAGCTGGCGCGAGAATTTTTCCAAGGACACATCGCCCCAACGGAAAATGGCCGAATAGTTTTTTTTAATTTTACGTCAAATTTCCGCCATCGTATCATCGCAGCGAAGACCAATCTAATAAATAAAAACTAAATTGAGGTCGAGACGTGTTCAACCACAGAAACTCGTCCCTGTATTGGCAACATCAAAATAAGTTCCACGGAAAAAGAACGGCCGTAGGAGTGAAAGCTCGCGAGAAGTTGCGAGTGTCTTCCTGTACACATTTGTTCATTGCCGTACTGACATTGCTGTTTTCGCTGGCCGGAGTCCGTCGAAGCGTTTTGGTCCAGAGATATCAACTGGCCGCGCAGGACCGGATACGCGCCAGAATTGTGGAGTGGTTCCATGAACTCAGATCGCCAATAGACGGTCAGTTCATATGCCGGCGTCAGGGGGGCTAATATGCAACAGATGCCTTTTGAAACTGTTCTCGCTGGGCAAAACGTCCTACTAAGGGAAGGTTTGGCCCGTGTTCTGCCCCCTTCTGATTTCAAGATAGTCGCATCGACAACCTGTATCGACGATCATGTGGTTGCTTTGGTGACGCGGGAGAATGCCGCTTTGCTTATCATCGACGTTAGCGATGATTTCGATGCTGCGATCGCTCAAATTGAATGTTTCAAACGGCAGTGTCCACTGGGTCGGGTCGTTGTGCTGGCGCATCAGCATCTGTTTCCCGAGATTGTGTCCGCACTCCGCGCCGGCGCGAACGCTTACCTAGTCAACATCGCTACGTGCGAAGCATTCATCAAATCCCTCGAACTGGTGATGCTTGGCGAAACGGTTCTGCCCCCGGCGATGTTGACCGCCATTTTCGATCATGAAAGCGACCGTCTGGTTGGACACCGCATCTGCTACAACAACCAGAAATGCATCGAAGATAGGCTCGCAGGGCCACGTCATTTGGACGATGACGATGCTGACACGTCCTATGATAACGGCGCGGCTGTGCGAGAGCTTCCCCCAGTCGGCGGCGGTTGCACGCCGCGTCTGTCGATCAGGCAAAAATCCATTCTGAGCTGCCTGACCGAGGGCGATTCAAACAAGGTCATCGCGCGCAAGATGAATATTGCCGAGGCCACCGTGAAGGTGCACGTCAAAGCAATCCTACGCCGGATTCACGTTCATAATCGCACGCAAGCGGCAATCTGGGCGATGAACAGCGGCTTATTTTTCTCGGCGAAGGATGTCCACCGATCCCCGGGCCTGTTGAATGAAACCCCGGCCGACTTGGATGTTGCGAACGTCTCGCCGTCGGGGCTCATCAAGAGATCGCCGCCAGCGCGCGAGCCCAATGGAGCTGGACGCGCCGCCCTGTCGAACCTCGGTTTGCTGCTCCGCAACGGCGTTCACCGGAGCGGTCATTGAGGACTGTCACGATGCAACCGGAGAGTTATCATTATGTGGCGATTTCGATTGCTCATCGACCTCTTCGAGCCCGAGGGATCTCTCATGAGGAAGGTCCGCCGTGTTGGGGCGGGCTTGGCTATGGCCAGCCTGACCACGGTCGGTCCGGCAATGGCCGAGTATCGGGTGGACGTCGGTGACGTCATCGAAATTCAGGTCGCAAGAGTTCGCGAACTGCAACGACGTGTGACGGTCACGCCGGAGGGCCGCATATCTTTCCCAGTACTGGGCAGCGTGTCGGTGGCAGGTCTTTATCCCTCAGAGATGGAAGCGAGAATCCAGGCGATGATGGGCACCAAGGTGTTCAGGCAGTTATCGACGGACGGACGCGAATATGCGGTGGAGATAGAGGCCGATGAGGTCACGGCGAGCGTAGCGCAATACAGGCCCCTCTATATCAATGGTGACGTCTTGAGGCCCGGCGAGTTGCCTTTCCGCCCATTGATGACCGTGCGCCAACTGGTGGCCGTGGCGGGGGGCTACGATCTGTTGCGGCAGCGGGCGGGCAACCCGGCAGTCCTCGCGGCGGATCTGCGGAGTGAATATCAGTCGCTTTGGATGGAGCTCGCCAGAGAGGAAGCGCGGGTTTTGCGGCTCAAGGCTGCGTTGGGCGGCAAGGACTTCATTGAGGCCGAACTCTTGACGCCGTCGACCGTTCCTTCACTCAGAATCGCGGAAATCGTCGAGGTCGAATCCGATCATCTGAAGACCGAAAATTCGGACCATGAACGCGAGAGATCTTATCTCACCCGGTCCATCAAGCAGGCGGACGAGCAGATCAAGATGCTCGCGGCGCAGGAGGCGAAGGAGGAACAGGGAACACAGGCCGATATGGAGGAACTGCAAAAGGTCGAAGAGATGTTCGGCAGGGGCTCCTTGCCGAGCACCCGCGTGACCGAGGCGCGGCGGGCCGTGTTGCTGTCGTCCACTCGGAAGTTGCAGACCGGTGCGCAGTTGATGGAGGTCAAGAAGCAGCAGGACCAATCCGCGAGGCAGCTGGAACGGCTTGAGGACCAACGCAAGATTAAGCTGCTGCAGGAGTTGCAGGACGCACGCATGGCGCTCGACCGCACTCAAGCCAAGCTGCAAGGGACTGGCGAGAAACTGCAATACACAGGACAAAAACCGCATCTCCCTCGCGATCAGGAACCCAAGCCAAGTTTTTCGATCGTCAGAAAGGGTGAAAAGGACCGTCAACGCATCGTCGCGAACGAGGATTCCGAGCTCCAGCCGGGTGACGTGGTCGAAGTAGCCCTGCGGTCGGAATATACGACGGGAATGGACGTGCAGTCGCCCGCCCCCGACGCGCAAGCGCATGCGCTGGCGACGCCATAATCCTTATTCGGGCTTTGAACGTGTGCTCGCAGGAATGTCGGGAGCCTTAGTGATATCTCGGCCCTTGGACGACGGCACCGAAGCGATCTTCAACTCGCTTTCAATCCCGAACCACCGGGGAACGCGCCCGCCAGCAAGTAGCATGACGGTCGTAAGGATTATCCGCAGGTCGTTTAGCAGGCCGATTTCCCGGCAGTAACGCTCGTAGTAACCGAATTTGATCGGCATGATCTTGTGCCGGTAAAGGATAACCGGATCGTCGTCCCGATCGAGCAGGGAACTCTCGTCTCGAAACAGGATCGCGGCATAATCCGTCATTCCAGGACGTACGGAGAGGATGATGGCCCTCTGCTCCGAGGAGTAGAATTTCATGAACTCGGGCACCTCGGGACGGGGGCCGACAAGGGACATGTCGCCGAACAGAACGTTGATGAGTTGCGGCAGCTCGTCGAGCTTGGTCTTCCTGAGAACGGCACCGACACGCGTAACCCGCTTGTCCGCGCGCACCGTGAGTGCCGTGTCGCCCGCCGCCCTCCGGACACCCATCGACCGGAATTTGTAGATTCGGAATTCGCGGCCGTCGCGCCCCACGCGATCCTGCCGAAAGAAGACCGGGCCGGGACTGTCTCGTTTGATCGCGATCGCGACGATCAGAAATATCATCGATAGTATGACGAGGCCGAGAGCTGACCCAACGACATCCAGAGCGCGCTTGAGTGCAAGCGTCACCAATGACGGCCGAGCGATCGTCGGACGATCGTCGCGAGCAGACATGGCGTGTCACTCCAAGATGTTTCGTACCACGGCCACGACGCGATCGATCTCGTCGTCGGTCATGCCTGGAAACAGTGGCAACGTCACTGCGCCGGCGAAATAGCGGCTGGCGACGGGGAAGTCATCGGGCTCGCAGCGATAGCGCTCCTTCCAATAGGTCATCTCGTGCAAGGGTCGGTAGTGGACCGACGTGCCGATGCTTTCGGCGGTCAGACCCGCGATCAACATATCACGGTTGGCGCGCGCGGTTTCGTTGACCCGTATCGGGAACATGTGCCAGGCATGAAGGCCACCCTGAGGTGCGGGCGTCGGACATTCGACGGGCAGGCCTGCCAGCTTTTCGAGATAGCGTTCCGCTGCCCTTTGTCGCGACAACTGGAAGCTCTCCGCCCGCGAAAGCTGGACCACGCCGACAGCGGCCGCGACGTCGGTGAGGTTGTATTTGAATCCTGGAGCAACGACGTCATAGGACCAGGAGGCGCCAACCTTGCGGAACCGGTCGAAGGCATCACGATCGAGTCCGTGTGTGCGCATGGTGCGCGCCCGCACGGCAATCTTCGGATCCCGGGTTACGATCATGCCGCCTTCGCCGGTGGTGATCGGCTTGCTCGCGTAGAAGCTGAACACGGTTGCGTCGGAATCCCAGGATCCGATCAAACGGCCATCGCGGCGCGTCGGCAATGCATGAGCAGCATCCTCGATCACTCTCAGGCCGTGACGGCGGGCAAAAGCCAACACCTCGACCATGTCACAGGGATAGCCCGCGAAATGAACCGGCATAATCGCCTTGCAGCGCGGCGTCAGACGCCGCTCGGCCTGATCGAGATCGATGCAGCGCGTACCTTCCTCGACATCGACCAGCACGATTTCCGCCCCGAGATAACGGATGACCGAAGCGGTCGCCGTGAAGGTCAGCGTCGGCACGAGGACTTCATCGCCGGGGCCGATGCCGCAAGCTTCTGCGGCGAGATGAAGCCCGGCGGTAGCCGAATTGACTGCTACCGCCTCCACATCGCCGCCCATGAAAGCGGCGAAGCTTTGCTCGAATTCGCGCGCCTTGGCGCCGGTCGTGAGCCAACCCGATCGGAGCACCTCGGTCACGGCTTCGATCTCCGCCTCCCCGATGATCGGCCGGAAACATGGGATGCTGGTGGGAGCGGGCCGGACCTCTGGTTCTCGTGGTCCTGACGGAGGTTCGTCTTTCGTTGGCCGACGGGATTGCGTCAGTGTTTCGAGAGGCTGCCGGTACCGCATAGCTTCACCTCGATGCTGAAGATCAATTCACCGTGCTGCGGAGGCAATTCGATTCAGGTGCATGAATTCGGTTTCCCAACCGGTGATGTTGAAGTCAGCAAAGCTCTCGGTTCCGTGCTCCTTCAGATAAAGGACGTTGCTGTATGTCGGCAGGGAATAGTCGCCAACCTGGTTGGAGCGTACGAGCCCAACGACCTGTGCGATGCCACGTTCGATTGTCCAGGCCGGCTCAAATCCGAGCTGAGACCGGATCTTTGCGAATGAGACCCGATAATTGCGTTTATCGACGAACGTATCGTCTGAGGTGATGACTGCATCCGGGACTTGTCTGTTGATGAGCTCGGCAATCTCGCCCAGCGTGTAGTTCTGCTCATCGCTTCCGACATTGAAGGATTCACCCGCCACCAATTGGGTTGTGGCCCGCAGTGTCATGGCTATGGCACGCGCGACGTCATCGACGTGTACGAAGGGGCGCCACTGATCCGCGCCGTAGACGGTGATCATTCCGTCTCGGACAGCCTTGGCGCAGAGCAGGTTGACGACCAGGTCGAACCGCGTCCGGCCGGAGATGCCGTAAATGGTGGCAAATCGCAGGCAGGTTACGGAGAAATTGGGATCGTTGAGGCCGCGCAGAACGGCTTCGGACGCGACCTTGCTTTGTGCGTAGAGCGACTGCGGATTAAAGTTCGACTCTTCGTCCACGATGTCGTCGCATGCTCCATAGACGGAGCAGGAACTGGCGAAGATAAACCTGCGTACGCCGCGAGCCTTGGCGATCTCACCGATCACCTTGGTTGCCGTCACATTGATGTCGACCGTCAGATCGGCATCGACCGCACAGGCCGGGTCGCCCACGAGCCCACCGAGATGGATAACCGAACCCATTCCGCTCACGGCGCGTGTGAGTGCCTCGATGTGGCGGAAATCCTCGCGGATCAGAGTGAAGTTCGGGTGGCCCGACACCCGGGACAGCGTCTCATCGCCGAAATGCATGGCATCCAGAACCGAAACCTGGAGGCCCTGGTTCAGCAATTTCTCAACGAGCGCCGAACCGATATAGCCCCCGCCCCCGATCACAAGGACTTTGTCCTGGGAAGTATCGACCCGAATATTACTGATAGTAAGGTCACTCGCACGTCGATCTTCCGAACGCACTTCCGACCGCAGAACAAAGGAAAGCACGCGCGAAAGCGAATGCAGGATCATCGATCCCAGGATCGTCGCGATCAACAAACTGAATGTGAGTTCGCTGGGTGGTTCCTCAATCAACAGGACCGAGCCCGCAGCGATGAAGAGTGCAATGTTGAGCCAGCCGATACGGCGAAGCTTCGTCCACAGACCATAGCTATAGGTCCGGGTATAGAATCCAAACCCGGTGAACGCGAGAAGCGCCAATATCGTGCACAGACCGACAACGAATGCCGTATCTGCTGACTCGGCTGAGGTCAGCGAAGAAATATTGCGGCCCTCGACGATGGTCCAGCTGAACAAAAACGCCGCCCAGATTGACGCAATATCGACGGCGATACGCAGGATCGTCCCCAGGGGCGGAACGAACGAGAGGAGATAATGAGGCATTGCCGGTGCCTCGAGCCAAGATCTCGTCGGTGTCGTCATGGACATCGTCTATCTCCGCGGCATCGGATTTCGCTCGATCGCACGGCCCGGTTCCATCTCGCGTTGGCGATCCGGAAAGTGTCCGTACGTCGCATTGATGCGCGGAAATGATAGTCTTACCCGTCCTCCGGGCGCGTGACTAAACCGTGTTATGACCAGTATGCGTCAGGCGAGCGAGCGCCGAAGTTGTGCATGCGCGCATGCCGATCCCTGCTGCCGCCGTCAGTGTCACTACGCATCTTGGCAGCGCCCGCGAGAACGATGCCGCGATGATCTCAGCGCGACTTCGCGCAGACCCAATGTCGCTGAAATCGCGTACCCCCATGTAGGTATACTCCGTCATACGCGGACGCCCGTTACTGCGCTGTGGTACTCATCTCGGAAGTAGAGCCGTGCTGTCGGACCCGAGTGATACCGGAGGGCATGACGCGAAATGAATGCACTTCCAAAACCACAGGGTATTCGCACGAGACCGCACGTGCTTTGCATCGGCGGAGAGGACCATGCTCTTCGTGTTCCGTTCCTGCTTGCTCTGCGTGAGCGCGGCTTTCAGGTTAGCGCGGCGGCTACCGCCGATCCGGCGCCGTTCGCGCGTGCGGGGATCGACTACTATCCATTTCAGTTCGACCGGTTTATCGCACCGCTGGCTGACCTGACGGCGTGCAAGGCGCTTGCGAAGCTAATCGCCGATGTTCGCCCGGAGATTGTGCAGAGCTTCGACACGAAGCCGGACCTGTTGGTACCCTTGGCTGCAGGACGCATTCCGGGGGTCAATATCGTCTGTACGATTAACGGCCTAGCTTATCTCTATTCATCGCGTTCGCCGAAGGCACTGTTGCTTCGCCCGATTTGGCGCGCGCTTCAACGGATTGCGGCGCGTTCGACAACGGTGACTGTATTCCAGAACGTCGATGACCAGACGTTCTTCGAACGGTATGGCATGACAGGTCGGAGCGCCAAGCGGTTGATCCCGGGGTCCGGTGTCGATGTCGACAGGTTCGACCAGGCTGTCGCGACCGGGCCGTCTCCGGAAGAGCTCCGCCACACGCTTGGCCTCGGCGGCTGCGAAACGATCGTCACGGTATCGCGCATGACGCGGCAGAAGGGAATTCCGACCTTGCTCGAGGCGGCAGCGGAGGTCCATCGGCATCGTCCGGGCGTCCGATTTCTGTTGGTGGGGCCGCGGGACAGCGAGGGCCCGCTCGCCGTAACGCAAAACGAGATCGACCGACATAAGCCCTACGTGCTCGCACTCGGTCCGCGCTCCGACGTACCGTCATTGCTCGCTATTGCGGACGTGTTTGCTCTCCCGACCGAATACCGCGAAGGCATTCCGCGCGCACTGCTGGAGGCAGCCGCCGCGTCACGCCCGATCGTGACAACCCGGATGCCTGGTTGCCGCGACGTAATTCGCGACGGCTGGAATGGTTATCTGGTTGCGCCGCATTCGCCACGGCAACTGGCGGGCAGAATTCTCGATCTGCTCCGCGATCGCGAAACTGCCGGGGTGATGGGCACACGGGCCGCAACGTTGGTCCGAAGCGAATTCAGTCTCGAGGTGATCGTCGAGCGATACGCCTCGCTCTACGAGGAGTTGATCAACCGTTCGCTTCAGAAGCGGATGAAACTGGGTGTGGAAGGGCTCGAACGCGACCTTTGCCAAGATAGTGCGCCGCAGTTCGGCATAGCCCATTTGGACATTACGCTAGCCTGCCGATCTGGCGCGCGGTTTTGACATGCTGCGGGATCTTCTCCTCGCATCCGGCCTTCTACTGTCGACCGCATCTCAACTGAGACTGGCGGGTCTTCCGGTCGGACCGGGCGAGCTTTTCCTATTGACCTGGGTCCTTCTGATGTTGGGCCGTGAGGCAGCTCGGCTCGGACCGCCAATTACGCCGCCGCTCACTGTATTGGTGATGTTCTGGGCGGCTTTTGCTGTGGCCCAGAGCATAGGCACGATGACGGGATACGTAATCGGGGATGTTCACGACCCGAGCCTGTTCCGGCACGACATTATGGCTTACGCCCTTCTGGCGATTGTCAGTTGTCTGTTAGTAGTAGGACCCGGAGCCGGCCCGCATCTACATCGAGTCAGTTGGCTTCTGGTCTCGCTGGGTGCCGGATTTCTCCTGATCCAGGTCGCCGGCGGTTTTGACGTGATCGATATCGGCACGATCGATCCCTGGTACTGGGAACGCTTCCGCGGTTGGTCGTCGAACGCCAACCAGCTTGCCCTGCTCTGCGTAGTGCTCGCGTTGCTGTCGCTTCATTTGGCTGAGGTGGCATCCCGAACCGGAGAGAGGATTGCTGCGATCGCGTGTGCCATCGTGCCGGTCTATGTGGGCCGGCTTTCGATGAGCGATTCATTCGCCCTCGTCCTGCTCTTCAGCGTGCCGATCTTTCTCGCGCTCAAACTCCGGACATGGACGCGAGAGGGCAGACCCACTTTTCGATCCGCATTTGCATGGATCGTTATTCTGGCTCTTCCGGCTGTGGTGGTTTCTGTCGTTCCGCTGGTCAACTCGATCGCGGTCGAAGCCAAGGATATTGCCAAGGAGATAACCAGGGGAGAGGACGCCGATACGGAGCGCTCGGCGTCCATCCGGTTTGCCATCTGGGGCGATGCGATCGACCGGGGTCTCGAATCTGCAATGCTGGGGCTCGGTCCGGGGCCCCACCTCGAGAATCCGTTTCGGATAGGCATGGGACCGCTTTCGGAGGAAGCTCGAAAAAATCCCACTACACCACAACCATCATCGCTGCCGAATTTCGAGGCCCACAACACACTACTCGATCTGTTCATGCAATCCGGTTTGCTCGGGATCCTGAGCGTCGTTGGGCTCGGAGCGATGACGCTCGCAGGCACCTGTAGGGCGAAACTGGACGGCCTCACGACCTTGCTCTGCGGCCTGGCAATATTCAGCTGTTTCCACCTCATTGTTCGCCATCCGATTTTCTGGTTCGCGATCGCCGTGTGCTTGGTTGCGGGGGACGCAGTCCGCCGTGCGCCCTACAGGCGAACCTGGAGCTGAGGACATGCTGCGATCTCTCATCGATGAGCATGCCAAGGGTGAGCGGGGCGAACCGAGTCGGCGGCCAGCCGTACACGGGAGCAGGCGTTTGTGGGCGGTCCGCCCGCCACCTGTCGATCAGGACCGGCATTTTCTTGATGTAGTCCGGGTGCTGTATCGCCGAAGGTGGATGATCCTGACAGTTGCGATCATAGGCGCAATGCTGGCGGCCGCTGTCGGCTTGTTGATCGCGCCAAAGTATACGGCAATCGCCAAAATTGCGGTTGAGCCGCCGCAGGGCTCCTTCGATGGTCGGGGGCCATCTCTCGGAGAGGAAATAATTATCGACACTCACATCGCCACGCTGGACTCGCGCGGTCAGATGGAACGGGTTCTCGACAGCCTGTCGTCCGGAACTGATGCGAAGACTGTATCGCCGACCAGTGTAGGTTCCGATGCAGATCCGACGTCGAACCAAGGGCGTGGATTGAGTTTGGCAGAATTAGCGCGCCGCCTGAAAACGTGGAGCCGGATCGGAGTGCAACGTGACAAGGGTCTGAACCTCGACCAGCTCGAACGCGGCTCAAAAATCACCCAAGCGGGCCGTTCACGCATCATCAGGGTGGCATTTACGTCAAAGAACCCGCAGCAAGCGGCCGCATTGGCCAACCGGATAGTCCAGCTTTACGTCGACGCCCAGTATGAGCAGAAACGCACGTCGATGAACCGGGAACTGACGAGGCTCGGCAAGCGAGTTGCTGAACTTAAGAACGAGGCCGAGGGTACGCGGTCGGAGGCGCAAGTGCTGGTCGAACTCCAGCGACGGCAGGACGAGCTCCGCAGCCAGATCGAGTTCATCTCAGCCGATGTCGGCGTCGCTTCACTCGCGAACACGCCGGAACGGCCTAGCTCTTCCAATCCGCTCCTCTTCATCCTTCCGGCGTCGCTCATCTGTGCGATTGGCGCCAGTTTGTTTGCTGTGATCGTTGACCGACTCGATCGCAGATTCCGCAGCGAACGCGATGTCGGTGATGCGCTCGGCATCCCCTGCATCGGACTCGTGCCAAAGATCGCATCAAGGCGTAGAGTGCGCCCTCACCGATATCTGTTGGCTGAGCCATTTTCGGCCTATTCGGAAGCGATAAAGTCGGCGGCTGCGACGCTGAAGATCGTGGCGAACAACGAAGAATCCAAAGTTGTTCTGATCAGTTCAAGCGTTCCGATGGAAGGAAGATCGACACTTGCCCTGAGCCTCGCCGCATACGTCGCCGTTCTAGGCCGTCGCGTGGTTTTGGTTGACCTCGATTTTCGGAGGGCATCGTTACTCGGAAAGCTTTCCGGCCGGACTGACCGTGAGATCCGTGATCTCCATTCCCAAAATCGACCACCAGGCGAAATCATCCAGCCTATCCCGGGCCTCGGCCTCGACTACCTCCCGATGCCGCGCCGCCAAGCCGATCCGTTGGCGCTCGTTGCCAATGAGCAGATGTCGAGCCTCCTACAGGAGCTGCGGGACAGCTATGACTGCGTGATCATCGATGGCCCACCGGTGCTCGGCGCGACGGAGGCCCGCCTCCTCCCCGCCCTGGCGGACAGAGTGCTATTCGTCGTGAAATGGGGGGACACCAGACGGGACGTGGCGCAAAATGCACTTCGCCTGCTCCGCGATGCTGGCTGCCTCGACAAGGAATGGGACGAACTGCCCGTTGCCATCATCACCCAGGTCAATCTGAAGCAGCACGCCCGATACGGATTCGGAGATACCGGCGAACTGAGGATGAGATACCGGAAGTATTACGCTCGTTCCATGAAGGCGTGGCGATCGGCGGGGCCAGCGGCGCGTTCGACCTCGAACAGTGGGCGTCGCTCCGTTTCGCCAGACGCCCCTGCCGCTTCGCCTGTCGAATGACAGATGCCCGTCATGCCTAGAGGCGACCTCGAAAACCAGTCGGCCAATCGTATCGCCCGCGGCGCCTTTGCCGCTTTCATCATCTACAGCGCGGGTGTTGGGCTCGCGTATTGCTCCCAACTCGTCATCGCACGGTTCCTGGCCGTCGATGCTTATGGCGTGTACGCATACGTCATGGCTTGGGTCACTGTCCTTGCGTATTTCTCGGCGCTTGGCTTTGATATAGCGCTGCTGCGTTTTCTGCCCGCTTATGAGGCGGAGAGCGCATGGCCCCTTTTTCGGGGGGTGATCCAGTACGCGGAACGACGCGCGCTGGCCGTCGGCATTCTCATTATTCTCGCCGGCGCTTACATCGTCCTGGTTCGAGATATCTCAACGCAGCTCAGAGACACCTTTCTCGTCGGTCTCTTTTTGGTGCCGGTGTTGGCGCTGTTGTGGATCCGCAGTTCCGTCGTTCGAGCATTCGGCGGCGTGCTGTGGGCGGTGGCGCCCAACCGCGTGGTGCGAGAGGGAATAGTGATTGGATTGGTCAGTCTCGCAAGCGTGGGTCTGGGCTGGAGCCTCGACGCATCAAGGGTGATGATGGCGACGCTGGCAGGCGCCGTCGTCGGGCTGCTATTAGCCACCCTCGGGATGCACAAGCTGCGTCCTCACGTCATAGACAGCGCCTCGCCGGAATACGATGCAGAGGTTTGGCGCCGGGCGGCTCTGCCGCTCGTTATCATGGCTGCGATCGAAGCCCTTCTGAACCGGACCGGGGTCATATTGTTGGGCTGGTTCGGGGACACGAACGCGGCTGGAATATACAGCTTGGCATTCAATATTGCCTTCGTCGTCGCGCTGCCGCTGGTCGCGATCAATACTCTGTTCGCGCCGACCATCTCGGGCCTGTTCGCTAGAAACGAGCAAGTGACGCTGCAGAAGCTCATTACGAAGGCAGCAACATGGACGCTCGCCGCGTCGAGTTTCATCGGCGTGGCACTGTTCGTCCTCGCCGCAGAGCTTTTTGCCTGGTTCGGCCCGGGTTACGAGGCCGGTGTGCCGGCGCTTCGTATCCTTCTCATCGCCCAAGTGATTGTAGCCGCGGGCGGCTCGCAGCTTCACGTCATGATGATGACAGGACATGAGCGCAGCGCGGCTGTACTGCTCGTGTCCAGTACGATCGGCAATTTGGTCGCGAGCGCCGGGTTGATCGGCGCGTTTGGCCTGAACGGCGCGGCGATCGGCACTGCGGCGACCCTGATCATATGGAACTTGGCGATGGCGCTGTTTCTCTGGCGTCGGTTGGGATTGATGGCGGGTGTGCTTGCCTTCTTTCAGGTCGGGCTCGCGAGGACGGGATGGCTATTAGCCAGGGCCCCGCCACCTCTGCGGCGCGCGCTCGGTCGGCTCCGGCATTCCTTCCGGTTCTGAGGTTCAGGCGACGCTAGCTCTTCTGCAGGCTGGTAGAGGGGTCGTGTGGCGCATCAGGGCGGCCTCGTCGAAATCAGACGCTCAGCATGATCCGGCCGCAATCGATTGGCTCAAATTGTGCTCCCGCACATCCGGCGCCTCGATCCTACGCCAAACCTCTCTCCTGCAGCATCAACTTGCCGAACGTCGCGGCGTCGCATCACGATCCGCGTATCCTTCGTTGATCAGGTCGTGGATCGTGGTCCATGGGAATGCGCCGGCAAGCGCCGTGAAGCGCCCCTCGCACCGGCCAAGATTGACGCGATGGCGAAACACTTCGGTGGCCTTCATTCCAGGAATGCGCGGCTGGCCTGCATCGATCTCCCAGGGATGGATGTAAAAAACGTAAGGTCGCCCGGAGCGCAGGATGGCGCGCATGCCCTGGACCCACAGCGCATAGGGAGCCAACCGAAAGTATCCGCCCCCACCCCACGGGATTCCGCGCTTGTCGAGCCGGAGGCACGATATGGACACCTCATGGAAACCGTCGCGCAGCAAAGTCACCGGCCTGCCCGCATGCACCCCCGTCAGCTTGCCATACCGGTCATGGGCAATCGTCGGTACGACCGAAGAGTCGTACTCGAAGCCTAGCTCCTGCAAGATCGGGATGGCCCAGTCCGTTATGGAGAAGGACGGCGCGCGATAGCCGCGCACCGGCATGCCAAGCAGGTCTTCGAGGTATTGCTTGGCGCGAGAGACGTCGGCCCGAAACTCGCTGGGCTGGAGCGAATAGACGAGCTGGTGACCGTGCCCATGACACGCGACCTCATGACCCGCTTCAGCGATCGTGCGGACGAGCTTTGGGCATCGCTCGGCGACCCAACCCAGCACGAAGAAAGTTGCACGGGCGTTGGATGCATCGAGTATTTCCAACATCCGCATGGTGTTGCGTTCCACCCGCAGTTCGCATTCGTCCCATGCCTCCCGTGGAATCACGCCTGCCAGGTTGGCGGCATGGAACCAGTCCTCAACGTCGATGGAGAGCGCGGTTTTCCCAGCGTCGGCCCTGCCTTGGCCCGCGGCGGAGGTTCCCCTCACCTCTCGACTCTTTGCGACCGCCGGGGAGCCGCTCTGGTAGCGCGCCATGGTGCTCTCGGAGCTCGCAAAAACGCGATGGGGCGGACACGTCGAGCGATCGGCCGCCTGAGCCTGTTTCATCGATCCGCCCACTCAACGTCTGGATGCAGAACGCAGAATTATCCCTACCACGGCAGCTGAAAGGCACATGAGTAACCCTGACGGGGTACACCCAAGGGTGGGTATGCGGCCCTCACCTTGATGCGTTTCGTCTAAGGCGCAGACCGGCGCATTATGTTCCCCGATCCAGCGGGCTGACTGAACTTCGCGAACTGGGACAACGGCGGCGACATCCAAGTCTGGTGGTCCGGCGATTCGGAGCGACGATCGAAGATGCAGCACCTCGAGGTTGTCGATCTTTCGCAGACGGGCCGCGACGACGAGTGGCAGGCCTATGTCGACAGCGTTCCGGGCGCTTCGCAGTATCACGCGCTTGAATGGCGGGAGATTTCGCAGCGCACGTTTGGCCACCGAAGCTGGTACTTGATGGCGCGGGACAGCGGTCGCGTGCGCGGAGTCCTTCCGCTTGTCGAGATGCAAAGCCCGTTGTTCGGGCACTTCTTCGTATCGCTGCCCTTTCTGGACTATGGCGGCATCCTGGCCGACACGCCGGAATGCGAGGCGGCGCTGGCAACCGCTGCAGCGGACCTCGCCGTGAAGAGAGGGGTGGGCCACGTCGAGCTTCGGCAACCACGTGCGGCGGCTAACCTGACAGACGCGGGATGGACCCTGCGGCAACACAAGGCCGCGCTCGTTGTCAATCTCAGTCCCAATCAAGAGAAGATTTGGTCTGACTTCAGCTCGCGCCTGCGCGGTAAGATAAGAAAGGCCGCCAAATCCGGAGCCGTATTCTCGGTGGAAGGTAGCGAAGCGCTCGGCGACTTCTACCGCGTTTTCGGCCTGAACATGCGCGATCTCGGAACACCGGTTTACAGCCCGGTTTTCTTCCAAAATATCCTGCGGTCGGTGAAGGACGCGGTGATCCTTCTGGTACGCCGCGAGGGGCGTGCAGTTGCCGGCGCTCTAGCGCTTCGTCGCGCCGAGAGGATCGAGCTGCCGTGGATTTGCTCCGACTACGCGCAGGCCTCACATCAGGTGAACGAGTTTCTTTACTGGAATGCAATCGAGTGGGCATTCAGCATGGGCGCGCGGGAACTGGACCTCGGCCGCTGTTCGATCGATTCAGGAACCTATCGTTTCAAGATGCAATGGAATCCCGAGGTGCGTCCGTTGTTCTGGTACTATTGGCTGGCGTCGGGAACCACGCTGCCGGAGTTAAGTCCCAGCAATCCGAAATATGCTCTCGCGATCCGCTGCTGGAAGAGAATGCCGGTGGCGCTCGCAAACCGGCTGGGACCGTGGATTGTCCGGAATATTCCCTGAGTTTCCCGCTCCGCCGGAGCGCGAAAACGGACCGCGCTGCCGGTCCCGTCGGTCCAATACGGCCATCGCAGTCTTAGTTACTCCTTCGGCCAGGACACGCGGGAGACGTAGTCTGCCACGGGTCCGCCGGCGGTGCCCCAGTTGCTAGACCAGATCACCTGCGATCCATCCGGCGATGGCGAGGCGTGCGTTTCGCTGATGTAGTCTCCCACAACGTTGCGCGTCTGGCCGATGCGTCGAATTTCGCCGCTCCCGTCGATGCGGAGCGCGATGACCTCCTGATAAAATGGTGCCCGGCCGACGCCGCCGGCGATCTTCTCATACGTGCCCTCATAACTCACAAATACCCAACCTGGACGGTTGATGTTGCGGGCCGAGACATGCGCGCCATAGCCGGCGGGCACCAGGTCGGTGATCACGCCGTCTGACAACCTGCGTTTGATGACGTGCCATTTGTCGGGATCAGCCTTGCTGATGCCCACATAGACGTCGTTGCCGTCGGCATCGATCGCCATGTCACCATGTCCCGGACGATGGTGTTCCGTCCAGCTCTGCACCAATTTGCCGTCTACAGTCAGAATATATGCGACGTCGAACTGATCGTCCTTCGTGCTCGAACAGAGGATATAACGTCCGCTAGGCGAGATGCCGCAGTAATCATTGAGTCCTGGCAGCGCGGCGAGCTCAATGTCCGGATATTTTCTTTTTTCCATCATATCGTAGGCGAAAGCGACCAGCGCGCCTGTCCGGGTGGTGGCGCGCAGCACCAGCCGATTGCCGTCCTGAGATAGATTGCCCTTATTGGGGCCGAACTGGATGTTGGCGTAACCCCTTGCCACGTAGACGATTGTTCTGACGTTGGTTCGGGGCTCCCAGGCGTAGACTTGGCTGGCGCGTACACAGATCATGAGTGCCGGGTCCGTGGGATGCCATTTGCAATCGTCGTCCACGAGGCGATGGAAAAGGGGCTCGTAGCTCTGACCGTCCAGGAAGCAGATTCCGTTGCAGCCCTTGAAGATTGCCAGCAGCGTCTGATCGGCGTTCCAGGCCTGCGCGCTGGAATACCGGTGTCTGCAGAAGTCCTGGCGGCAGACAATGCCTGTCTTCATACGCTGGCCCGGGTCCGTTACCCGAGTGAAACTTGTGTCCAGCGCGGGATCTATGACCGATTGACGATAAGCTGGGCGATCCATTGGTGGCGCGACCAGGATGTGCGCATTTGCCAGTCGGTCATCCGCCGATGTGCTGCCGTCCAAGGCCAACAGCAGTAGAGCCGCGCCAAAAACTCCCTTTGAGATCAACGAGGGAAGTTTGCTCACGCGTCCTCACTCTGGCTCTTTCAGAAGTCCGGCAACCCGCGGACGACCGCTCCGGCGATCCATCGCATCTTGGCAATTATCGTGATGATAGTCCTGCGATCGACCCTACCCACTCGTAGGTAGCGCCCATTCGGGCGCGCGCGCTCTCACCCTTTCTGGTTCATAACATTGGCTGGCCCAGCGGCGCGCCGACGCACGACGGAACGACGACATGACAGCAGTTTCTCGGGCCGAAACGGTTTCCGCAGACAAATGGAGCCTTCCACGCCTCGGCCGGCAGGCCTCATCCAAGCTGATGCTCGTCCAGGTCCTTCGGGCCTTCGCGGCGCTGGCGGTCGTCCTCTACCATGCGCAATACGACGCCGAAGCGCTGGCTGCCCGCTTCGGCCGCGCCTATCACGGCAGTGATCTCCTGCCCTGGCCCGCCGGTGTGGACGTGTTCTTCGTCATCTCCGGCTTCATCATGGTCCATACTTCGCGGAAGCTGTTTACGACCGCCGACGGCCCACGCATCTTTCTCGCACGTCGCATCGCGCGCGTCGTCCCGATCTATTGGGCTATCGTCACCGTCTACCTCATTCTCGGCCAATTGATTCCAGCGGCGCTCAATCGGGATGCGCCGAGCCTGACTGCGATACTGACATCCTACCTGTTCATCCCCTACCCGCTGCCGAGCGGCGTGATCCATCCGGTTTATTCGCTCGGTTGGACGCTCAACTACGAAATGTTCTTCTACGTCGTTTTTGGGGGCGCCCTCCTGCTGCCGCGCCCAAGGGCGGTTCTGGCCGTCGCGGTCATGCTTTTAGGCCTCGTGGCGTTCGGACGCTTCTCGCAAGCCATGCCGGCGCCGATTTTGTTCTGGAGCGACCCGATCGTGCTCGAATTCGTTTTCGGCATGGCCATCGCTTTGCTGGTGGAAAAAGGCTGCTCGCTGCAGCCAATCGGCCGCATCGGCCTTGCCGCCATCGCGCTGCTGCTTCTGCACTTCGATCTCGCCCGGCCAGACGGAGCTCTCATGCTGCCGCGGGTCCTCGCCTATGGGGTACCCGCGGCGATGCTGGTCGCCGCCGCAGTTCTTGGTCCTCTCTCTTCGACATGGTCCGCCGTGGAACTTCCCGTGGCCGCGCTGGGCGATGCCTCTTACGCGCTTTACCTCGTGCATCCCTTCGCTATCCGCGCCCTGCGCGAAGCGTTTGCATATAGCGGTCTCGCAACGGCGATGGGCCTCGAAGTCTTCGTCATCTCGGCCGTGCTAGCAGCGGTAATCCTCGCCCTCCTCGTCTACCAATTCGCCGAAAAGCCTATGACGAACGTCGTTCGCGGCTGGCTCCGGGTATAAAATAAGAAATTTTACCCACCGATGCCGCTCTCCAGCGCGCTGGCTGTCACCGTCTCTTGTTGTACACGTCGAGACATACCGCGCCGAGCAGAACCAATCCCTTGATGACCTGCTGATAGTCGATACCGATACCCATGATCGACATGCCGTTATTCATCACACCCATGATCAGCGCGCCGATCACCGCGCCGCCGACGCGGCCGACGCCGCCATAGGCCGAGGCGCCGCCGATGAAGCAGGCGGCGATGACGTCGAGCTCGAAGCCGAGGCCGGCCTTCGGCGTCGCCGTGTTCAACCGCGCCGCGAAGACGAGGCCGGCCAAAGCCGCCAGCACGCCCATGTTGACGAAAGTCAGGAAGGTCAGCCGCTCCGTCATGATGCCCGACAGCTTCGCCGCCTTCTCGTTGCCGCCCACCGCGTAGATCTGCCGGCCGATCGTCGTGCGGCCGGTGACGAAGGAATAGAGCGCGATCAAGGCCGCCATGATGATGAGGACATTCGGCAGACCGCGGTGCGAGGCGATCAGATAGGTGAAGTAGAGGAGGACGCCACAGAGAAGCGCGTTCTTGAGGATGAAAACGCCCTGCGGCTCCACGTCGAGGCCGTGCTGTTGCTGCCGGGCCCGGGTCTTGAAGTTGACGTAGACGAGCGCAAGCGCAACCAAGGCGCCGAGCAGGATCGATGTCGGATAGAGTACGCCTACGCCCGGGAACAATTCGGGGATGAAGCCCGAAGACAGGCGCTGGAACATGACCGGGAACGGACCGACCGACTGACCGCCGAGGAGCGCAAGCGACAGCCCCTTGAATACCAGCATTCCGGCCAGCGTGACGATGAAGGAAGGGATACGGAAATAGGCGACCCAGTATCCTTGCGCCGCACCGATCAGTCCGCCGACTGCGAGGCAGATAAGGGCCGCGGGCACGAACGGCAGTTCGTAGCGCACGATCATCACCGCCGCGAGCGCGCCGATGAAGCCGGCCACCGACCCCACGGACAGATCGATATGCCCGGTCACGATGACCAGCAGCATGCCGAGCGCCATGATGACGATGTAGCTGTTCTGCAGGACGAGATTGGTGAGGTTGAGGGGTCGCAGAAGTGTGCCGTTGGTCACGATCTCGAAAAACACCATGATCGCGAACAGCGAGAGCAGCATTCCGTATTCGCGCAGATTATTCTTTAGCAGACCGCCATGCGCGCGCTCGTCGAGAGCGACCGTCTTGTCCGTCATTGCAGGCCTCCCTTGCGCATGATCGAGCGCATTATCTTTTCTTGCGTGGCTTCGGCCGCCGCGAACTCGCCGACGAACATGCCGTGATCCATCACGCAGATCCGGTCGCAGATGCCGAGGAGTTCCGGCATTTCCGACGATATGACGATCACGCCGCGCCCGCTGTCGGCCAGTTCGTTGATGATAGCGTAGATCTCGTATTTGGCGCCGACATCAATGCCCCGGGTCGGCTCATCGAGGATCAGCACCTTGGGGTCGGTGAACAGCCATTTCGACAGCACCACCTTCTGCTGGTTGCCGCCCGAGAGCTTGCCCGCCTCCTGATACACATCGGCGCTGCGAATGCGCATGCGCTTGCGATAATCGCTCGCAACGGTCAGCTCGCGAATGTCGTCGAGCACGCTGCGATTGGATACGTCGTCCAGGTTCGCCAACGTGATGTTCTTGCGGATATCCTCCTCGAGGAGCAGGCCGAGCTGCTTGCGATCCTCCGTCACGTAGGCAAGACCCGCATCGATCGCGCGGGTCACAGTGGAGACGTCGATCTCCTGCCCCTCCAGCGTAACGCGGCCGCTGATCCTGCGGCCATAGGAATGGCCGAACAGACTCATCGCGAATTCGGTTCGCCCGGCTCCCATCAGTCCTGCAACGCCGACGATCTCGCCGCGCTTTACATGGAAGTTCACATTCCTGATGACCTGCCGATCGGTGTGGATCGGGTGGTAGACCGACCAGTCTTCGACGGTGAGGATCGTCTCGCCGATTTTCGGCGTGTGCTCCGGGTAGCGGTGCTCGAGGTCGCGGTCGACCATCATCCGGATGATGCGATCCTCCTCGACCGGCTCCTCATGGGTATCGAGCATACCGATGGTGCGGCCGTCGCGCAGAACGGTGATCCGGTCCGCGACGCGGGAAATCTCGTTCAGCTTGTGCGAGATCAGGATCGAGGAAATACCCTGCCGCCGAAACTCCACGAGGAGATCGAGAAGCGCCTGGCTGTCGCGCTCGTTGAGGCTGGCCGTCGGCTCGTCGAGGATCAGGAGGCGCACCTTCTTCGACAGCGCCTTGGCGATCTCGACGAGTTGCTGCTTGCCCACTCCGATATTCGTGATCAGCGTATCGGGCGCCTCGTCCAGCCCCACCTTCGCCAGGAGTTCCTTCGAGCGGCGATGAACCTCCGTACGATCGATGATGCCGAAGCGGGATGGCGGGTTGGCGAGGAAGATGTTCTCCGCGATCGACATCAGCGGGATCAGCGCCAATTCCTGGTGGATGATGATGATGCCGAGCGCCTCGGAATCGTTGAGGGTGCGGAAGCGCCGCTCCTCGCCCTCATAGACGATGTCGCCTTCGTAGCTGCCGTGCGGGTAGACCCCGCTCAGCACCTTCATGAGCGTGGATTTGCCGGCGCCGTTCTCGCCGACGAGCGCATGGATCTCGCCAGGGCGGACAAAAAGATTGACGTCGTTCAGCGCCTTCACTCCGGTGAAGGACTTGCTGATACCGCGCATCTCAAGGATCGCGTCCATCCCTGGATTCCCTATCCCTAATAGAACGATCGCGGCCGCGCATTTCACGCGGCCGCCGCTCGCGGGTGGCCGTTAGTTGATCTGCTCTTTCTTGTAGTAGCCGCTGCCGACCAGAACCTGTTCCCAGTTGGTCTTGTCGACCACGACCGGTTTCAGGAGATAGGCAGGCACGACCTTGACGCCGTTGTTGTAGGTCTTGGTATCGTTGACCTTGACCTCCTTGCCGCTGAGGACCGCGTCGACCATGTCGGCTGTGACCCTGGCGAGATCGCGGGTGTCCTTGAAGATCGACGAATATTGCTCGCCGGCGATCATGGATTTGACCGACGGGACCTCCGCATCCTGACCGCTGACGATCGGCATCTTCATGTCGCCGGAGCCGTAGCCGACGCCCTTGAGCGAGGACAGAATGCCGATCGACAGGCCGTCATAGGGTGACAGAACGGCGTCGACGCGCTTATCGGTGTAGAAGGCGCTGAGAAGGTTATCCATGCGCGCCTGGGCGGTCGCGCCGTCCCAGCGGAGCGTCGACACCTTCTGCATGCCGGTCTGACCGCTCCGTACGACGAGCTTCTTCTGGTCGATGTAGGGCTGCAAGACCGACATCGCGCCGTCGTAGAAGAAGTAGGCATTGTTGTCGTCTGGCGAACCGCCGAACAGCTCGATGTTGAACGGCCCCTTGCCGTCCTTGAGGCCGAGCGCATCGACGATCGATGCGGCCTGCAGCACGCCCACCTGGAAGTTGTCGAAGGTCGCGTAATAGTCGACGTTCGGTGTGTCGCGGATCAGCCTGTCATAGGCGATGACCTTGATGCCCTTGTCGGCGGCCTGCTTCAGCGCGTCCGACAAAGTGGTGCCGTCGATCGAGGCGATCACCAGAACCTTGGCACCTTTGGTCACCATGTTCTCGATCTGCGCGAGCTGGTTCGGGATGTCGTCTTCTGCGTATTGCAGGTCGGTCTTGTAGCCGCGCTCCTGCAGCACCTTGACCATGTTGTTGCCGTCGTCGATCCAGCGGGCGGAAGCCTTGGTCGGCATTGCGATGCCTATCGATGCGCCGGTCTGCGAGAATGCGGGCGCGGCAAGGGCCATGGCATTGAGCGCCAGGGCCGACAGGACTGTCGTGAGAATGCGCATTGTCGTTCCCTCCTGTTATGAGCAGCTTTTGCTGCCGTTTATCGCTGTCATGCTTGCGCCGGTTGCGTCGAAACTACCCGGCGTCCAAAGGCTGACGGGCCCTCCTCTCCTGAAAGACGCCGTCATATGCGGCGACGGTCATTCGCGCTCGAGCGCGTACCCCGTCGGCCGTCATTCCGGGTTTATAGAGGCTCGAGCCGAGGCCGAAGGTGCGGATGCCTGCGGCCGCATAGGCCGGAAAATCCATCTCGGAGACGCCTCCGACGGCGCCGACCTCAGTATCTGCCGGCAAGACGACGCGGATGGCCTGGATGATCGCCGGTCCGAGCAGGTTCGCCGGGAAGAATTTCAGAGCCGAGGCGCCGGCGCGGAGCGCGGTGAACGCCTCCGTCGGTGTCATCACACCCGGCATCGTGACCATGCCGTGTCCTGCCGCCCGGCGAAGAACATCGACGTCCACATTGGGGCTCACCAGAAGGCGCGCTCCGAGATCCGCCAACCGGTCGACGTCACCTGTATCGAGCACAGTACCCGCGCCTATCCAGCAGGCTGCCGGCGCGATCTTCACCGCACTTTCGATGGACCGGAACGGCTGCGGCGAGTTCAACGGTATCTCGATGGCTTCGATGCCGGCCTCGATCAGCGCGCCGACCACTGCTTCGGTCTCGCGGGGCTCGATGCCGCGCAGGATGGCCACGATCGAGCGGCGCAGGCCGGGCCATGGGATACGGGGCGCCGTCATGATGCGAACCCCTCTGCGTTGGCGAAGGCCGAGCGGGCGGCGATGTGCAGCCCAATCCGGACGCAGTCCTCGGCATCACGCAAGGTCACCGTTCCAGCCCCCGCGATCTCTAGCGCGCGCTTGTACAACGCGGAAAGAGGATCCGAGGCGACGAGCACGACTTCAAACGCGGGGCTGCCGAGACGGCGCGCACCGGCGAGTTCGACGCCGATCAGCAGACCCGACAGCCGGGCTAGCAGTGCCTCGGGCGGCGTGCCGGAAAGCAGCCATTCGGCGCGAAGGGTGAACGGCAGATTTGTCGCGAGCGCAGGATTGGCAAGCGCCGCTTCGACTCCGGCCGTGAAGTGCTCGTTCGGCTGGATCGTCTCCGCTCTCTCCACCGCCCCCGCGACGATCGACGAGGTGCGCAGCCAGTGGAACATCTCGCCGGTCATGAACGTCGCGAAGCTCTCAACGACGCGGCCGTCGAGCCTGGTCCATTTCGAATGGGTGCCGGGCAGGCAGACGAGATGCGCATCCTCATCCGCCACGGCCAGCAGGATCGTCTCCTCGCCGCGGATCACATCAGGCTCCCCCTTGCGCTGGGCGATGCCCGGCAGAATGCGGACGGGCCGTCGCGCCGAGGGCACGCCGGCGGCTCGTTCGACCAACAGATCGAGCTGCGCCGGCGTGTCCAGATATGTCGCTTCGATCCAACCGGCACGCGAGCCGGCCATGCCGCAGATCATCACCGGGACGTGTGCCGGAACGGCGAGCGCGGCGAGATGGCTTTCCAGCACCGTCTCGAAACCCAGCTTTGCTGCCACGACGGCGCCCTCGCCGCTACGGCGTTCCGCAAGGATGCGGCCGTTGGAATCCAGCGCCCACAGCCGGAAGCTCGACGTGCCCCAGTCGATGGCTACGTGAGCGATGGATGATAGATCGCGGTCCATGATCAAGCCGCCAATCTGACGTGTGGCTCGACGCGGCCACGCGCGCCGGGCCGCAAAACGAACGTGCGGCCATGGTTGGGATCGACGGCGCGCATCGCATCATCCATCCCCTGCCAGGCAGAGGTCACCAGCAGGCGGTCAAGGGCGGCACCAATGAACACCGGGCAGCTCGGCTGCAAGACGGGCACGGTGATGCTACGTGCCCGCTCGCCTGCCGGCGTGTAGACATCGAGGCGGGACGCGCCCCACCGAGCGTTCCAGATCAGTCCGTCGGCATCGACCACGGAGCCATCGAGATCACCCGGTTCCCCGGTGCCATAAAGAGGCTGGGGTTCTTCCGTCGGCGTGCCGTCGGCCGGATCGACCGACACGCGCATCAGCACGTTCTCGCGGGAATCCGTGAAGTAAGCGGTACGGCCGTCCGGTGAGAAACAGATCGAATTCGGGATGGACAAACCGGGATAGAGGCGGCGCAGCCGGCCCTCGAAGAAGTGATAGATCGCGCCGAGGCTTCGTTCGCCTCCCCGCCCCATCGTTCCGATCCATAGCGCGCCCGAAGGGTGGACGCGTCCGTCGTTCGAGCGGGTGGCCGCGCTATCGGCTTCAAGGGGGGTGTGGAGCGCCATCCGCCCCGTCGCGATCTCCCGGACATACAGTCCGTCCTCTCCGGCGATCAGCTGGCGCCTGTCATCGATGGGCGCGAGCATGCTGCACATCACGGGCAAGCTGTGGCGGATGATCTCGCGGGTGGCGAGACGCGCCTCGAACAGTTCGCGCTCGATGATGTCGAACCACCAGGCGGTGTCGGTCGCGGCGTCGTAGGCCGGCCCCTCGCCGAGATGGCAACGATGGTCGCTGAGGATGGAAACGCCGAGATCCTCCAAGACCGCCTCCTAATGATTGTCCCGCGGCATGCCCTTGGTCTGGGCGATGCGCTGGTAGGCAACAGCGGATTCGAGCACGGCACCGGTCTCAAGCTGACCGACCAGGCCACGCTGAATTTCCTGCCAGGGTGTTTGATGCTCGGGATAACGGTAGCCGCCTTGCTCGTTCAGCTTCGCTCTGCGGGCGGTCAGCTCTTCATCCGAGATCAGGATATTGGCCGTGCCACGCTCGAGATCGATCCGGACCCGATCCCCCGTCTTGAGCAAAGCCAGCCCGCCGTTCAGCGCCGCTTCCGGCGAGGCATTGAGGATGGACGGGGAGCCCGATGTGCCGGACTGGCGCCCGTCGCCGATGCAGGGCAGCGTGGTTATCCCGGCTTTGATGAGATAATCGGGCGCCCGCATGTTCACGACTTCCGCGGCTCCCGGGTAACCGACGGGTCCCGCGCCGCGCATGAACAGGATGGTGTGGGCATCGATCCTGAGCTCCGGATCGTCGATGCGCGCGTGGTAGTCCTCGGGTCCGTCGAAAACCACAGCCGACCCTTCGAACGCATCAGGGTCGTCGGGGTTCGAAAGATAGCGATCGCGGAATTCCGGCGAGATCACGCTCGTCTTCATGATCGCAGACGAGAACAGGTTGCCACGCAAGACGCGGAAGCCGGCGCGCTCTTTCAGCGGTCGGTGGAATGGCCGGATCACCGCCTCGTCGAGAATGGTCGCGCCCAGGCAGTTTTCGCCGATGGTGCGGCCATTCACCGTCATCGCATCCTTGGCTATGAGGCCCTGCCCCATCAGCTCCGCAACGACAGCAGGCACCCCACCTGCGTGGTAGTAATCCTCGCCGAGATATTCGCCGGCCGGCTGCAGGTTGACGAGGAGCGGGATGTCCTCGCCATAAGTCTGCCAGTCATCGATCGACAGCTCGACGCCGACATGGCGCGCAAGGGCATTCAGATGTATCGGCGCATTGGTGGAGCCGCCGATGGCCGAGTTGACGCAGATTGCATTCAGAAACGCATCGCGGGTCAGAATATCGGAGGGTTTCAGATCCTCGCGCACCATGTCGACTATCCTGAGGCCGGTTCGATAGGCAATCTCCTGCCGGTCGCGGTAAGGCGCCGGGATCGCGGCCGAACCCGGCAATTGCATGCCGAGCGCTTCGGCCAGCGAGTTCATCGTCGTCGCCGTGCCCATCGTGTTGCAATAACCGGTCGAGGGTGCCGAGGAGGCGACGAGTTTCACGAAGCCGGCATAGTCGATCTCGCCTTTGGCAAGGAGCTCCCGCGCCTTCCAGACGATCGTGCCGGAGCCAGTGCGCTCGCCGCGGAACCAGCCGTTGAGCATCGGCCCCACCGACAGCGCGATAGCCGGGATGTTCACCGTCGCCGCCGCCATCAAGCAGGCTGGCGTGGTCTTGTCACAGCCGATCGTCAGAACCACGCCGTCGAGCGGATACCCGTACAGCACTTCCACCAGACCCAGATAAGCAAGGTTCCGGTCGAGCCCGGCAGTTGGGCGCTTGCCCGTCTCCTGGATCGGATGCACCGGAAACTCGATCGCAATGCCGCCGGCCTCCCGAATTCCTTCGCGAACGCGGTTGGCGAGCTCGAGGTGATGACGGTTGCACGGCGAAAGGTCCGAGCCGGTCTGGGCTATGCCGATGATCGGCCGTCCGCTTTGCAGTTCCTCCTGGCTAAGCCCGAAATTCATGTAGCGCTCGAGGTAGAGCGCAGTCATGTCGATATTGTCAGCGTTGTCGAACCAGGCTCGCGAGCGAAGCTCGGAAGAGGAGTTCTTGGCGGGACCGTGCATTCTATCCTCCACCGTCAAGCCGCTGAGAACCGGTAGATCGACCGGTGCGAATAGACGTCGCCTGGGTCTAGCCGGCATGAGGGGTAATCCTGCCGGTTCGGCGCGTTCGGGAAGCCCTGGGGCTCAAGGCAAAGCGCGTCCGATTGGCGGTGAAGCCGGCCGCCTTTGCCGCGGGCCGTGCCGTCAAGGTAATTCCCGGAATAGAGCTGGAGGCCCGGCTGGTCGGTGAGGAGGTCGAGGGCACGACCGGATACGGGATCTTCCAGACGCGCGGCGAGGCGCACCACGCCGGGCTGGGTGGTCCTCAGGCGAAAGGTGTGGTCGTAGCCGCGCCCGAGCAGAAGCTGCTCATGATCTTCGCGAATGCGTTCGCCGACCGGCCGAGGTGACCGGAAGTCGAACGGCGTCCCATCCACCGGCGCAGGCGGACCGAGAGGGATCGTACCTGCGTCCACCGGCAGATATTGATCGGCGTGGAGCGTCAGCCGATGGTTCAGCACGTCGCCCGACGCTTCTCCGGCCAAATTGAAGAAGCTGTGATGGGTGAGATTGATCACCGTCGGCCGGGCAGTCGTCGCGGAATACTCGACCGTGAGCTCGCGTGGCCCCGAGACGCGATAGGTCACCCTCACGTCCAGCGTTCCGGGATAACCCTCTTCGCCGTCGGGGCTGATGCGCGAGAGCGTGACGAACGGCTCGGGCTGCGACCCGAGCGCCTCGACGCTCCAAATCTGCCGGTCGAACCCCTCATCGCCGCCATGGAGCGCATGCGAGCGATCGTTGCAGATCAGTGCGTGAACCTGTCCGTCAATGGCAAAGCGACCATGCGCGATGCGGCCAGCGAACCGACCGATCGTGGCGCCGAAGAAACTGCGGTCCCGGTAGTAGCCGGCGGCGCTATCGTGGCCGAGCACGACATCGGCGAGACGCCCCTCCGTGTCCGGCACCAATAGTGTCTGAAGGCCGGCGCCATAGGTGATGACACGCGCCTGGAAGCCATCCTCGCCATAGAGGCGCAGAATCTCAACCACCCGCCCGCCGGGCAGTCGGCCGAACACATCGCGTTCGAGCGCCGGTTGGCGATCAGTCATCTGGAGGACGGGCGCGTTCATGCCGCTTCCTCAACGAAGGCTTCGACGGTCTTGCGCCGGCCGAGCATGAAGGCATCCGCGACGTGCGCCAGTGGCGTCAGGTCGACGTCCGACTGGCCGGTGCGGATGAGATCGACGAACCGCCGGTAGATGCCGCGGTATTCGGCATCCTCTCCGTCGACTAGGATTCGACCGTCGTGGAACAGACGGGCTCCTCCGGAGGACAAAGTCAGCCGCCCCTGGTCCGTGTCCACATGGATGTCCCAGGTTTGGGGGCCGGTCTGGAGGAAGTCGAACTCGGCCCGGATCAGCGTTCCCGCCTCGTCCGAAAAGTCGAGATCGGCCGCGATCGGCGCCGCGCAGTTCTCCGGAAACCGCAGTTCCGCAGCGGTGAGAAATATCGGCTGCGGCAGAATACGCGTCAGAATGGACAGAGCATTGATGCCGGGGTCGAACACGCCGAGCCCGCCCGGCTCCCATATCCAGGTCTGGCCAGGATGCCAGACGCGCACATCCTCCTTCCACTCAATCCGGACCGAACGGATTTCCCGCTCCGCAAGGAAGATGCGCGCCGGCTCGACACCAGCAGCGAAGCGCGAATGCCACGTCGCGAAGAGCGTGCGCTTGCCGATTTCGGCGGCGGCGATCAGGACCGGCAGTTCGGAAACGCTGGCGCCCGGCGGCTTTTCCAGCAGCACATGCTTGCCTGCTCTCAGCGCCGAGGCGGCCTGTGCCCGCCGCACCTGGGGAGGAGTGCAGAGAGCGACCGCGTCCACTTCCGGCGCGCCGGCCAAGAGGTCGTCGATCGTGGCGAAGTGCGCCACAGCACCGAGCTTGGCGTTCCGGCTGGCGATTGCCGTGAGCTCGATTCCTTCCGTGGCTGCGATCGCCGGAATGTGCTGGTCGCGGGCGATCTTTCCGAGACCGACGATGGCGAGACGAATATCACCCATGGTCAGTCCTCCCCGAAACGCCGTCGACGAGCCGCCGCAGGCCCAGAGGATTTGCCGCTTTCAAAGCCTCCGGCAGAAGGTCGTCAGAGAGGTCCTGATAGCAGACCGGCCTGAGGAAGCGCCGGATCGCCAGCGTGCCGACTGAGGTCGAACGGGGATCGGAGGTGGCAGGAAACGGCCCGCCATGCACCATCGCCTGTCCGACTTCGACACCGGTCGGCCATCCATTGGCGAGCACCCGGCCGGCGCGTTCCTCCAGCAATGGCAACAGGCGGCGCGCGAGCGCGTGGTCACCGGCATCGATGTGGATCGTCGCCGTCAGCTGACCTTCGAGTCGTTCGGCTGCCTGAATCATCTCGGCCTCGTCCGCGCAGCGCACGATGATCGAGGAGGCGCCGAACACCTCGCCCGCCAGGGCGTGGTCGCCGATAAACGTCTTCGCATCCGTCGCGAACAGCGCCGCGCGGCACATATTCGCGCCCTCCCCTGGCAAACCACGGGCAAGAAGCTCCGTGCTCGAATGCTTTTCGAGTTCAGCGACACTCCTGCCGAAAGCCTGATGGATGCCCGGCGTCAGCATGGTTGCGGCGTTGATCTCGCCGAGAGCCGCCCTAGCTGCAGCGATGAAGCGATCAAGCGCAGGCCCGTCGAGAGCGATGACGAGGCCAGGATTGGTGCAGAACTGCCCTGCCCCCAGAACAAGCGAACCTACGAATGCCCTGCCAAGCGTCTCCGCCCGCGCGTCAAGCGCGCTCGGCAGCAGAAAGACCGGGTTGATGCTGCTCATCTCGGCATAGACCGGTATCGGCACAGGCCTCGCCGCGGCGATGCGCATCAGCGCGAGGCCGCCCGCCCGAGAACCGGTGAAGCCCACGGCCATAATGCGTGGATCGGCTACCAGCGCTCCACCAAGCTCATTCGACGTACCAGTCAGAAGCGAGAATACGCCCTCGGGAAGGCCAGACTGGGCCACGGCCTCGCGGATCGCGCGCCCGACCAGCTCCGACGTGCCCGGGTGTGCCGGATGTCCCTTGACGACGACTGGGCAGCCGGCGGCGAGCGCCGAGGCCGTGTCTCCGCCCGCCACGGAAAAGGCGAGCGGAAAATTGCTGGCGCCGAATACCGCAACCGGGCCTATGCCGACGTGGCGCAGGCGCAGATCGGGACGTGGCAATGGCTTCCGGTCTGGCAACGCCGTGTCGATTCGCGCCTCGACCCAATCGCCGCCGCGCACCATCTGGGCGAACAGGCGCAATTGCCCGGTCGTGCGTGCCCCTTCGCCGTTGAGCCGCCCCTTCGGCAGGGCCGTCTCGCTCATCGCCCGGCTGATCAATGTGTCGCCGAGCGCCTCGATCCTGTCGGCGATGTTTTCGAGAAACCGCGCGCGCTCCTCGGGCTGCGTTTCGCGGAAGGTCGGGAACGCAGCGGCGGCCAGCGCGGCTGCACGTTCGACCTCGCCCGGACCGGCATCGGCGAAGACCGGTTCGATTGCCTCTCCGCGGGCTGGATCGATCGCGCGGAAGCCTGCCTTCGCCGGAACGTCGCGAGCACCGATCAAGAGATCGCCTGTGATCGTCATGTCCACCTCAATACCAAGGGATCGAGACGCCGCGCGGTCTCGATCAAACCGGCGCGGGTTGCCGGGTGGAGCGGCTGCAGCGGGTGACGTACCGCTTCGGATGCGATCACACCCCCCTCCTTCATCAGCACCTTGCAGGTTGAGAGGCCGCACTGGCGGTTCTCGTAATTGATCAGCGGCAGCCAGCGCTGATAGGCGGCGAAGGCGTCGTCGCGACGACCCTCAAAGAAGGAGTCGGTGATCTCTCGAATGCCGTCCGGATAGCCGCCGCCGGTCATCGCTCCGGTCGCCCCGGCTTCGAGATCGGAGATCAGCGTAATCGCCTCTTCGCCGTCCCAGGGCCCTTCTATGTCCTCGCCGCCGATCTCGATCAGGGTCCTGAGCTTGGCAGCCGCCTGTGGCACCTCGATTTTGAAATAGGAAAGGTTGTCGATCTCCCGCGCCATCCTCGCGAGGAACGGCGCCGACAAAGGCGTGCCGGCAACAGGCGCGTCCTGCACCATGATCGGAATGGAGATCGCATCGGAGATGCGGCGGAAGAACTCGTAGATGCCGTCTTCGGGCACGCGGATCGTGGCGCCGTGATAGGGCGGCATGATCATCACCATGGCGGCCCCCGCCTCCTGCGCCCGGCGAGACCGCTCCGCACAGACCGCGCTCGAGAAATGAGTGGTGGTGACGATGACTGGCACGCGCCCAGCCACGTGCTCGAGCGCGGTTCTCATCACGAGGTCGCGCTCGGCGTCGCTGAGCACGAACTGCTCCGAGAAATTGGCGAGGACGCAGATGCCCTGCGAGCCCGCATCGATCATGAAGTCGAGGGCCCGCTTCTGCCCGTCGAGATCGAGTTCGCCATGGTCGTCGAAGACGGTGGGCGCCACTGGGAACACGCCCTTGAATGGTCGGCGCGCAGTCATCTGGCGGCGGCTCCTTCGCCATCCACCCCCTGGCGGCGGAGTCCGTTGAAGATCACGTCGGTCATCGCCGCGCCTGCCAGTTCCGGCGAGCGTTGGGCGATCGCCTCGACGATCCGCGAATGCGCGGCGATCGCGATCTCTCGCTCCACGTCCTCAACCGGAGCGCTGAGCAGGAACGAGGCTCGAAGCGCCGCCTCTATGACCGCGCCGATCGAGCGCATGAACGGATTGTCCGAGGCGTTGGCGATAGCGATATGCAGGCGGAGGTCGGCCTCAGCGAACGCCACCGAATAAGGATCCGCCTCGCGCATTTCCTGCATCGCCGCTTCGATCAGCGCCAGCGCCTCGGGAGTACGCCGTTCGGCTGCGAGCGCGGCCGAACGCGGCTCCACCGCGAGGCGAATATCGGCGAGATCGCGCAGGAAGCGGCGGTCGATGCCGGCGTCAAGGTGCCAGGCCAGCACGTCGGGATCGAACATGTTCCATGCGGAACGCTCCCGCACCACCGTGCCGACCTTCGCCTTGGTGCTGAGCAGGCCCTTTGCCACCAGCGTCTTGACGCTTTCCCGGACGACGGGTCGCGAGACACCGAACTGAGCAGTGAACTCCGCATCGCCGGGCAGTTTGCCGTGCTCGGGATAGCGCCCGGCGATGATGTCGATGCCGATCTGGCGGGCGATCTCCGCGTGGTTCGAGCGAGCGCGGCCGACGGGAATGACGATGAGCTGCGTGTTCACCAGCGGCCTCGCGCATCCAGGGCGTGGCGCGTGGATGTGGAACGGTCTGCAGCAAGCTCGTGAAGTCCGAGAGACGAAGATGTGTTCGCCCTCGGCAGCGTTGCCGTTCGACTCATGGCCGGCCTCCCTTTTCACCGCCGTCTTCTGATGGACGGTCGGTCCCGCTTCAGCAGCATCCAATAGTCATATTATATAGCTATTGAGATGAGCAAGGGATTTAATCGAATGCCAGCCACTGTCCTTGTTTCGACGACTGGACTGCGCGTTCGATGAAGCGCACGCCGCGAGCGCCGTCCTGAACAGTCGGATAATCGGCTTCGATGGGATCGGCGGTGCCGGCGGATTCTTTCGCTTTGATAGCGGCGAAGACGCCGCGATAGATGTTCGCAAACGCTTCGATAAATCCTTCTGGATGACCAGCCGGGATGCGGCTTGCCCTCTTCGCCGAGGCGCTCAGCCAGGGCGAACCGCGCGTCAGTACGATCTTCGGGCCATCATGCCGGTGATGGATCAGCCGGCTGGGCCGTTCCTGCCGCCACTCCAGCGTTCCCAGTGTTCCCGACACGTGAAGACGGAGATCGTTTTCGAGACCGGTATTGATCTGCGAGGCGACCAGCACGCCGCGAGCCCCACCTCGAAAGCGCAGCAACATATTGGCGTCGTCATCGAGGGCTCGGCCGGGAACCAATGCGCCCAGATCAGCGACGAGCGACTCGATTTCGAGCCCGGTCACGGCCGAGACGAGGTTCTCGGCATGGGATCCGATATCGCCGATCGCGCCGCCGATGCCGCTCATCGCCGGGTCGGTGCGCCAGCTCGCCTGCTTCTGCCCTTCCCGCTCCAGCGCGGTGGCTAGCCAGCCCTGATTATATTCGACAACGATCTTCCGCACCGTACCGATCGTGCCGTCGCGCACCATGTCGCGCGCCTGACGGACCATGGGATAACCCGTATAGTTGTAGGTGACGCCGAACACGCTTCCCTGATCCGCGACGGCTTGGACGAGAGTCTCCGCCTGCTCCGAGGACTGCACCAACGGCTTGTCACAGACGACATGAAAGCCTGCGGTGACGAATGCTTCAGCAATCGAAAAATGTGTGTCGGTCGGCGTGACGATCGTGACGAAATCGACGCGTTCGTCGGAGGGACGCCGTAGTTCGTCGTCGAGCAGCGCTCGCCAATCGCCATGATTGCGCGCGGGTGGAAGGCCGAGCATGCGGCCGGATTCCAGCGCGCGTTCGGGCGTCGACGAGAGGGCTCCGGCCGTGAATTCGGCCATGCCGTCCAGCGCAATCGCATGCCGGTGCACCGCCCCGATGAAGGCATCGCGCCCACCACCGATCATCGCATAGCGCAGCTTGCGCGGGGATTCCTCGCTCATGATCTTATCCGTGGGGAAAGCGGCCGCCGCCATCGCGGCGACCGTTGCGGGAGAGCGCCGGCTCAGAACGGCGAGTCGGGATAGTAGAAGTCCTTGGCGTTGCCCTTATCGATCAGCACCGAGGGAATGATCGTCGTCGGCGGCAGCTTCTCGCCCTTCAGCCGCGCCTCGGCGGTCAGCTTGATCGCGTCGTAGATGAATTTCGGCGAATAGCTGACATTGGCCTCGATCCGTGGATCGGACCCGTCGAGGATCACCTTCACCATGTCCTTCGCGCCGGCGCCGCCGAAGATCAGCTTGATGTCCTTGCGGCCAGCCTGGTTGATCGCACGCATGGCACCGAACGCCATGTCGTCGTCGGCCGCCCAGAACGCATCGATCTCCTTGAAGCGCGTCAGGAAGTCCTGTGTGACCTTGAAGGCGTCGTCCCGGTTCCAGTTTCCATACTTGGCATCAAGCAGTTTGACGTCGGGATGCGCCTTCAGGACGGCTGTGAAGGCATCCATGCGTTCGTTGTCGAGCGTCGTCGGGATGCCGCGCAGGGCGACGACGTTGCCTTTGCCGTTGAGCTTCTTGACGATGTACTCGGCGGGAATTCGGCCGAACGCGGTGTTGTCGCCAGCGACATAGGCGTCCTGCGCACTCGTATCGGTCAGGCCGCGATCGACCACGGTGACGTAGGCGCCCTTCGCCTTCACGTTTGCGACCGGCTTCGTCAGCGCGGCCGACTCGAAGGGGAAGACCACGAGCGCGTTGATCTTGTTGACCGTGCTCAGATCCTGAAGCTGGTTCGCCTGCTCGGTTGCGTTCGCGGCCGTCCTGATGGTGATCTTCAGGTCCTTGTGCTGCGCCTCGAGATTCTTCTTCGCCTGGTTCGCCCAGTAGTTGATGCCGCCCATGAAGCTGTGGGTGGCGGCCGGGATCGACACGCCGAGATTGACGGTCTCTGCCGCGAGTGAGGGCGACGCGCCCACGGCCGCGAAGGCGACGGCCGCGACCGCCGACTTCAGCATGTCACGCCGGTTCGTTTCTGACATTTCATTACCTCCCTGTTGGCGGGTCGCTCTAACGGCGCCCCTTCTGCAAATACGCGACGGCGATGATGACGAAGCCCTGCACGGCGGCATTCAGGTAGACGCTGATGATGCTCGTGAGATTGAGGATGTTGCTGATCACCGAGAGCAGGATCGCGCCGACCACCGTTCCGGTGATGCTGCCTTGGCCGCCCTTGAGCGCCGCGCCGCCGACGATGACGGATGCGATCGCCTCCAGTTCCCACAAAAGTCCGGTCGTCGGCGAGGCCGAGCCGAGACGCGGGACATAGAGCAGCGTCGCGATGCCGACGCAGGCGCCGAGCAGCATGTAGGTCAGTATCTTGATGCGATCGACGTCGACGGCGGCATAGCGGGCGACCGCCTCGTTGGAGCCGATCGCCTGAACGTAGCGTCCATAGGCGGTCTTGTTGAGAATCAGAGCGCCGACCAGCGCGACCATGAGAAACACCCAGACCGGCACCGGAACGCCGAGCCAGCTGCCGTAGTAGACCGGCGCGTAGAGATCCGCGGTATCGTTGGCGAGGGTCAGCGCACCGCCATCCGCGAAATAGGTCAGATAGGCACGAAAAATGCCGAGTGTGCCGAGCGTGACGATGAAGGGTTCGATCCGCCCTTTCGCGATCAGAACGCCGTGGATCAGCCCGAAAGCCGCTCCGAGGACGACGGCCAGCGCCGCGCCGAGCAGCACCGCCAGAAGCGGCGATCCGAGCGCCGGTCCTGCCCAGTTGATGAACATGATCACGCAGCCAGCGATCAACGCGGCCATCGACCCGACCGAGAGGTCGATGCCTCCGAGAATGATCACGAAACACATGCCGACCGCGATGATGCCGATGAAGGCCGTGCGCGTCAGGACGTTCGTCAGGTTGTCGACCGTGGCGAAGTCGCTGTTGAGCGCCGTCCCGACCGCGCAGAGGAGAATCAGCCCGAGGACCGGCCCCAGGCTTGCCAACCGCTCGGAGAGGGATGACTTCGCGTTGGCACTCCGGCGTCCGGCCTTGCCCACGCTGGTCGTGCTGGTGTTGATGTCAGGCTGCGACATGCCGCGTCCCCGTGGCGTAAGCGATCATGGTTTCTTCATTCAGCTCTTCACCCGAAAGCGTCGCGACGATCCGGCCCGCGCGCATGACGGCGACCCGATTTGCGAGCCCGATCAGCTCGATTAGCTCGGACGAGATGACGATCACCGCCAGGCCCTGCTGGGCCAGCCGATGGATCAAGAAATAGATTTCGCGCTTGGCGCCGACGTCGACGCCGCGCGTCGGCTCATCGAGAACGACGACCTTCGGTTCGGGATGGAGCACCTTGGCGAGCGCAAGCTTCTGCTGATTGCCGCCCGACAATGATGATGCCTTGACCGAGAGCGATCCGGCGCGGATGCCGAATTCGTCGACCGCGCCTTCGAGCGCCCGTCTCTCCGCCGACGGGTCGAGCCAGGGTTTCGCATAACGCTCGAGCGCCATCAGGGTCAGGTTTGGACCGAGCGGGAAATCGACATGCAGGCCTTTGCCTTTGCGGTCCTCGCTCAGATAGGTGAGTCCGTATTTGGCTGCGTCGCGCAGCGAGCGGAACTTTACCGCCCTCCCCTGCAGCTCGATTGTTCCGCTCGCCGGGCGCAATCCGAGAATGCCCTCGAACAACTCGGTGCGGCCTGCCCCAACGAGCCCGGCGAAGCCGAGGATTTCGCCGGGACGGACCTCGAAGCTGGCCTCATACGCCCAGCCGGGAACGCTGACTTTGCGGACGCCAAGAGCCGGAGCGCGGGTTTCATCCACCGTCAGACGGGGCGGGAACTGATCGGCGATCTCGCGGCCGACCATCATCGTGGCCATCGCATGGCGCGTGACCGTATGCGTCGGCGCGCGGCCGACGAACCGCCCGTCTCGCATGACGATCACCTCGTCGGTGATCCGCTCCACCTCGTCGAGCTTGTGCGAGATGTAGATCACGGTCACGCCATCTGCGCGCATTCGCGCGATCAGAGCGAAGAGCCTGGCGGCCTCGGACGGTGTCAGGGTCGCCGTCGGCTCGTCCATGATCAGGAGCCGCGCGCGACGCGCCACCGCCTTCGCGATTTCGACGAGCTGCTTCTCCGCGACGATCAGGCGGCGAACGGGAGTCGCCGGATCGATGTCGAGCCCGACCTGCCGCATCGCCGCGAGTGCGCCTTCCCGCATCGCCGCCTCGTTCAGGAACCAGCCCCTCTTCTTTTCGTGGCCGAGGAAGATGTTGCCGGCGACGGTGAGGTCTTCGGCCAGGTTGAACTCCTGATGGATCAGCACGATTCCGAGCGTCTCGGCATCGCGGGAAGTTCTGAACGAGACCGGCTCGCCATTGATCAGCACGCTGCCCGCGCTCGGCGCCTCATAGCCCGCGAGGATCTTCATCAGCGTCGACTTGCCGGCGCCGTTCTCGCCGAGCAGGCCATAGACGCGGCCGGGCTCCAGCGCGAAGCTCACCCCGTGCAGCACCTCGACGGGGCCGAAGCGCTTGACGATGCCGTCGAAGGCAACTGAGACGCCGGCTAGGCTCTGTGCCGTGTCGGTCATACGGCGACACTCCCGATACGCAGCGCCTCGCGCATGGCCAGGACACCTGCCCCGATCAAGCCCTCCTCGTTGCGGAGCGGGGCGTAGGTGATTTCGAGATGACGCGTCGACAGCGCCAGGGAGCGCTGGCTCACGCTCTGCCGGATCGCTGCAAGGAACATCGGCCCGATACCAGATACGCCACCGCCGACGAAGACGTGTGAGGGATTGTAAAAGTTGACGAGCGCCGCGAGCATCTGACCGATCAGATGCCCGGACCGCGCGATGATCGCGTCGGAGGCGGCATCGCCGGCGCGGCTCGCCGCCCCCACATCGATCGCTTCCAACCGGCCCTTCGCCTTGAGCTTCTCCGCGAGAATGGGGCTCCGGCCGGACTGAGCAGCCTCCACGGCCATCTCGACGATTGCCGGTGCCGCCGCCATCGCCTCGACGCAGCCTCTGTTGCCGCAGCGGCACACCGGGCCCTCGGGATCGACGCAGATATGCCCGATATCCCCGGCCGAGCCGCTCGCCCCGCGATAAAGCTCACCATGACAGACGATACCGCAGCCTATTCCCGTCCCGACCTTGATGATGAGGAAGTCCTGGATCTGCCGGTGCTGGCGCCACAGCACGCCGAGCGCCATCAGATTCACATCGTTGTCAACGAAGACGGGCGCCGACGTCACTTCGCGAATGTCGTCGCGGATGGAGAAACTGTCCCAGCCCGGCATCAATGGCGGATTGACGAGCTGGCCGACCGCGAAGTTCACCGGCCCCGGCACGCCGATGCCAACCGAGAGCACGTCTTCGGGCGCAATGCCGTTCTCTGCCAGCATGGCCGGGATCAGCGTACGGAGCCGCGACATGATCGGTCCCGGGCCGAGTTGGACGTCGGCGGTTTGTGAGTGCTTGGCGACGACGCTGAGGTCCGGGCGGAGCAGAGCAAGATCAAGGCTTGTCGCGCCGATGTCGACGCCGATCACCACGCCCATCTGAGAATCGATACGGAGGGTCTCGGGCCGCCGGCCGCCTCGCGACAGTTGGAGGCCAACCTCATCCAGGAGGCCCTGTTCAAGCAGCCCGGCGGCGAGCGCATTGGTCTTGCTGCGCGAGAACTCGAGCGTGTCCGATAATTCGTGGCGCGCACAGCCGCCCGACCAGAAGATCGCATTGAGCATCGCGAGCTCGCCCGGGCTTACATGATGCCACGGCAGCGCGATCTTAGCCTCCCGAGCGTTTCCCTAGGGCCTTATTCGGCCGCTCTGAATCCAAGGCTAGGCGAAGAAACTGCCGCCGCTCAAGGCCGAACTTCGGCCTGCACCGAGCTGAAGTGGAGTTGAAGCGCGTTTGGCTTCGGCCATTCGCTGAAGGCTGGACGAAGCGCTCGACCTTGCGGCAACGTCGGACGATCCAATCCGCAGAAGGCCGTCACAAATGCCCGCGACGATAAATGGTCCCGCGATTTTCCTTGCCCAGTTCGCCAGCGATGTCGCCCCCTTTTCGTCATGGCCGGAGATCACGAAATGGGCTGCCGGTCTGGGCTATCGCGGCGTCCAGCTGCCGGCCTCGGACACGCGCTTTTTCGATCTCGCCGAGGCCGCCAATTCGCAGACCTATTGCGATGAGATCGCGGGGACCGCTCGGGAGAACGGTGTGGAGATCACCGAGCTTTCGACCCATCTTCTCGGCCAGCTCGTCGCCGTCCATCCCGCCTACGATGCCGCCTTCGATGCTTTCGCTCCAGGAGAGGTGCACGGCAAGCCGAGCGAGCGTCAGAAGTGGGCGGTGGAGCAGATGCTGTTCGCCGCCAGAGCCTCGCGACGGCTTGGCCTGACCGGCAGCGTCAGCTTCACCGGGGCGCTCGCATGGCCCTTCGTCTATCCCTGGCCGCAGCGGCCTCCCGGTCTGGCCGAGGAGGCCTTTGCGGAACTTGCGCGCCGCTGGCGACCGATCCTCGACGCTTACGATGCCGAGGGTGTCGATATCGGCTTCGAGATCCATCCGGGTGAGGATGTCTTCGACGGCGCCACCTTCGAGCTATTCCTCGAACGATTGGGCGGACATCCGCGCTGCCGGATTAATTATGATCCGTCGCATTTCGTCCTGCAGCAGCTCGACTACCTCTCCTTCATCGACATCTACCACGAGCGGATCAGCGCCTTCCACGTGAAGGATGCCGAGTTCCGCCCGACCGGCCGCCAGGGCGTCTATTCGGGCTATGCGCCCTGGATCGATCGTGCCGGTCGCTTCCGCTCGCCCGGCGACGGACAGGTCGACTTCAAGGCCGTCTTCTCGAAACTGACGCAGTACGGCTTCGCAGGCTGGGCGGTGCTCGAATGGGAATGCGCGCTGAAGCACCCCGAAGACGGCGCCCGCGAAGGCGCCCGTTTCATCGCCGACCACATCATTCGCGTGACCGAAACGGCCTTCGATGACTTCGCCGGCGGCGCGAAGGATACGAATCTCGCCCGGCGGATGCTTGGTCTCTCGTGAGAACGGCCACGCCCGCGGATGCCGCCGGATTAGGTCGCTCATCCCCGGCTGATCGTCAGATCTGCAGCCGAAGCCGCGTGATCCGGCAGACCGGCATAGCCATGCCAGCCGACATAAAGTCCGACACCCACGAGCAGAACGCCTGAGAAATAGGGCGCGCGCCGGGCGAAAGTCGAGAACCAGCTGATTCGTTGTGTCGCGTGGCGGACACCGACCGCCGCGGCTGCTCCGACGAGGACCAGCGTCACGGCCAAGCCGATCGAGAAGCAGAGAACCAGAACCGCGCCGAGCGGAATTTCCTTCAGCTGCAGGCAGAGAAGCAGGACGGTGATGGCAGCGGGACATGGGATCAGTCCGCCGGTTAGGCCGAAGAGCACGATCTGCCAATTGGTGACATTGCGCTGCCCAGCGAAGCGCTTGCGGATGTCGTTGGCATGCGCGAGTTCGTGGGCGTCCTGGTAGCCGTCCGTGCCGATTTCCAGTCCCCTCATCTCCTCATGGAGATGATCGGATCCCGCGGTGCTCTCAAGGAACGAAACATCGAAGTCGTGTGAGTGGTCCTTGTGGCCCAGGACGAGGCGGACCATGAAGTCATGGGGCTCCGGAATTACTTCGACGCTCTCGATATAGCTACCGGCCTCGCGGAAGGTGAAAGTCTGCTCGCGGCCGTCCGGGCGCTCGGTCTTCAGCGTGACTTCTCCGGCCGTCCAAGGCTTGCCGCGCTCGGGGGAGAAGCGCCAGCGGGCCCCGGCGGCATCTTCGTGCAGCACCAGCTTGTGGAGACCGTGGCCGGTATCGATCATCCGGACATCGTCATGGTGGTGATCGTGACCATGCGAGTGGTCATGATCGTGATCGTGGTGCCCGTGCGAATGGTCGGCGGCGGCCTTGGCAGCCTGCTGGTCCTGCCAGGTCCGCTGGATCATCCATAGCGCCATGCCGATGATGATCACCCCGGACACCAGCTGCAGGTACGGCTCGACCTTTTCAGCATCGAGGCCCTGATAGAGATACATGCCGCCGAGTGCGATCGTCCAAACCACAATCGTATGGGAAACGGTCGCGGCAATACCGAGCATCACTGCCTGGGCGATCGTTCCCCGGATCGCGATGATGAACGCGGCCATCATTGTCTTCGAGTGACCGGGCTCCAGCCCATGCAAGGCGCCCAGCAGGATTGCGCTGGGTATGAACAGCCAGGCGTTACCGGCGCCCTGCTGGATCAGTTCCTCAAATGACGGCATGTGTCAGCCTCACAGGTATTTGGTGATTTCCTTGAACTCATCGATCGGCGCGCGTTGATCGCGCGGCAGGGCTCCGATCGTCTCTTCGAGGCAATGATCGAGATGGTCCTGGATCAAGGTTCTCTTGGCCTGGCCGATGGCTTTCTCGACCGCGTGAAGCTGCTGGGCGATGTCGAGGCAGGAACGGCCATTCTCGATCATCGCCACCACCGTTTTCAGGTGGCCCTGCGCCCGCTTGAGGCGCTTGGCGACAGCTTCGTGATGTTGATGAGGTTCGTTCATTTCCTATCCTCCAGGAGGGGATACAGATAGGCAAAAAATTGGGTGGCCGCCATAGTCATCGTCGCTGATCAGGATTGAGTGAGGCGGCGGGCGAAGAGACGGCCATAGCCGGGCTTTGCGCCATCGACTCCCGTCAGTTCCAGGCAGTGCCAGAACGAGGCCTGGACCGCCGAGATCACCGGCTTGCCGAGCTTGTCCTCCAGCGCTTCGATGGCTCCGACGCTGCGGAAGTTCGTGCAGCTGATGAAGATCGCGCTGGCGTCCGGATGATCGACGGACAGCACGTGGTCGTAGACCTTCTCCAGCGGAACCTCGGCGAGAGCGTGATCGCTGTTGATCCCGAGATTGCCGTGCCGGACGACCTCGTGGCCGTTTTCTTCCAGGAAACGGATCGCGCGCTGGTGAATCTCGTCAACGTAGGGAGTCGCGAGCGCGACCTTGCCGGCTCCGACTTCGGCGAGAGCCGCAAGAGATGCCGTCGATGCGGTGGTGATCTTCGGGCCTGGCGCCCATTCGACGATCTTGGCGGTGAGTGCCTTGTCATAGGCTGTGCCGCGCAGGAACGAGGCACTGGTGCCGCCGAAGCAGAGGACGTCGATTGGCGCGGAGCCGACGAGGCGCGCCGACTGCTCCAGCATCGGATGGGCCATCATCTCCTCGATCCCCTCGATGGTGACCTTGGGGAGATGGATGCGGGTCGTATGGATCGACACGCCCTCCGCCGCCATCGCCCACATCTCCGCTTCCATCACGACGCTCGATGCGATGTAGATCAGTCCGATCCGCGCCTTGTAGCCATCACCGTCTGGACGAAACTTCGGGGCAATCGCGGACATGTAAACTCCGGCTGAACTGCGCGGAGCATAGATTTCGAATCCGGCCAGACCAACCGGGCCGCTCGCCATTATTGTTCGATGCACTGCATCGGAAAGTACGATTCATCGCTTTCTCCGAGCGCGCCTAATCTTGCATCGACGACAGCGCGTCAGGACATCACATGGCAACCACGCAGAAGATTCTTTTCATCAACGGCCCCAACGCAAACCTCTACGGCCTCGATCCGAGCGGCACCTACGGCACCGAGAGCTTTCCCGCGATCAAGGAGCGCTGCGAAGCGCGGGCTGCCTCCCTGGGGCTGGAACTCGATTTCCGGCAATCGAACTACGAGGGCGAGATCGTCGACTGGATCCAGCAGGCGCGCGGAACGACAGCGGGCATCGTCATCAACGCCGCCGGCCTCACCTACACCTCGATCGCGATCCTCGACGCGCTGCTGGCCTATGAAGGGCCGATCATCGAGGCGCACATGAGCAATATCTGGAAGCGCGAGCCGTTCCGGCACAAATCCTTCGTGTCGAAGGCGGCGACGGGCGTCGTCGCCGGCCTCGGCGCCCTTGGATACGAACTGGCGCTGCTGGCGATTGCCGATCTGACCGGAACGCGTCCCCTCCCCGCTCCCTAGCCAGCTTTTGCGAATGCGGGTTTGAGTGCATCGCCGCCGGCCGCGAACGCCGACCGTAGATGGGTCGCGAACGCCTCCACCGCAGGACGCTGCATCTGCCGCTTCAGCGACAGGATCATCAGCTGGATCGGCTCCGGATCGCCGGCGATGCGCACGGCGGCGACCCGGCCGCCGTCATGCGTGTAGGTGGTTCGTGGTACGAGATTGGTGATCGTGTATCCCCGCCCGTGACCGACGAGGCCGCGCGCCAGCTCATAGGCTCGCGAGCGGAACGCGATGCGCGGCTCGATGCCTCGGGCGTGGAACAGGCCGACGAAGTAGTCGCGCGAATACGGCAGATCGAGCATGACGAAATCCTCGTCGACCAATTCGGAGAGGTGAACCTCCGAACGTCCGGCGAAAGGATGGTCGGCGTGCAGGATTGCGTAGGGAGGCAGTTCCGCCAGAAGCTCGCCCTGCACTTCGTCCGGAATGGCGAGTCTATAGGCAAGCGCCATCTCGGTGCGGCCGGACATCAACGTCTCCAGGATGTGCTGCTGGTCGCCCTCGTCCAGGCTGACCGAAATGCCCGGGTGCTTTTCGGCGAATGTCGACAGCAAGCGAGGCATGACATGGGTGGCGATCGTCCAGAAGCAGCCGACAGAGATCTCTCCCCTCACCTCGTCGCCCAGCGACTGCGCGGTCGTCGCGAAATCGCGGGCGTGGTTCAGGAGAGCCCGCGCGTCATTGACGATGCGATTGCCGGCCGCGGTTGGCGTCACGCCGCGAGCGTGGTGGCGGACGAATATCTGCACGCCGAGTTCCGCCTCGACCTGTGCCAGAGCAGCCGAGATCGACGGCTGGGAGACGTTCAGTTTCTTCGCTGCCTCGGTTAGGTTCCCGCAATCGGCGGTCGCCACGACGTAGCGCAGGGCACGGAGTGAGATGTTCATCGGCAATTCCTATGCCATTTAACGCATAATAATATTTTATTGATCTACGGCCCGGGCGCAACCTTCATCCACGTTAATGAGGGTTTTGGAATGATCCGGACGGGAGACGAGTATCGGGCTGGGCTGCGCGACGGCCGCGAAATCTGGATCGATGGTGAGCGCGTTTCCGACGTGACAACGCACAAGGCTTTCAAGCCGATCGTCGATGTCCGTGCCCGTATGTACGACATGCAGCACGAAGCGACCTACCGGGATCGCCTGACCTACGTCGAGGACAACCAGCGCCACACGACCTTCTACAAGCCGCCCCGCGAGACGCAGGACTGGACCGACAAGCTCGACGCGGTCGATGCCGTGATGAAGGACATCGGCGGCGTGGTCACCCGCGTCGGCGACGAGACGATCGGTGAGGTCTGGTCGCTGATCGACGGCCGAGATGTGCTTGCGGAGTTCGATCCCAAGTTCGCGGACAATGTCGACCGCCACGTCCGCAACGTCATCGAGACAGACATATTCCACGTCTCGGCGAACACCGATCCGAAGGGGGACCGATCGCGCGCGCCGCAGGACCAAGATCCGGACATGATGGTGCACGTCAAGAAAGAGACGGACGCCGGCATCATCATTCGCGGCGCGAAATACGAGACGGCCGCGGCCTATGCCGACCAGGCATTCCTCAAGCCGACCGTCGGCGCGTGGACCAACGAGACCCTCTCCGACTACGCCGTCGGCTGCATCGTCAAGATGGGCGCGCCGGGCGTGAAGCACATCTGCCGGTCAAGCTTCGCCGGCCGCACCGACCCGGCGGACTATCCGCTCGCTAATAAGTTCGACGAGGTCGAGGCGCTGGTCGTATTCGACGACGTGCTGATCCCTTGGGAAGACGTCTTCTTCTATCGTCACACCAAGGCGGCGCAGTACATCCGCTCGACGCTGCATCGTTATTCGGCGTTCCCATATGTGCTCCGCCTTCTCTATGTCGCCGACATGATGATCGGCGCGGCGATGTGGAACGCCAAGCAGACCGGCCTCGACAAGATGCAGGCGGTTCGCGAGAAGCTCGCCGACCTCGCCTGCTATCGCGAAGGCATCAACGCGCATCTGACGGCCTCGATCGCCTTGGCGGAAAAGAGCCCGGGGGGGCTCCTGATGCCGCAGCAGTCGATGCTCTATGCCGGCCGCGTCTTCGCCTGCTCGCAGCTGCCCGCGATGATGCACATCGCCCGCGAGCTCTGTGGCGGCCAGATCTGCGTCACCCCGAATGCGGCCGCGTTCAACACGCCGGGCTCGGGCGACTGGCTCAACAAGTTCTATACGCTGAACGAACAATGGGAGGCGGAAGACCGCCGCAAATTGCTCGCCTTCGCCCGCGACCTCCTGAACTCGGACTACGCGGGCCACCGCCTGACCTTCGTACAATTTGCGCAAGCGCCCCATTTCAATCATCTGGCTGCCGTCTACGGCAATTTCGACTTCTCCGGTCCGCTGGAATTCGTCCGCAAATCGGCCGGCCTGTCGGAACGCATCAAAGGACCTTCAAAATGAATCCAGTCGACGCCGACCGCTTTCGGGACGCGATGTCGATGACGGCATCGGGCGTGACTGTCGTCACAACCAATGGCGAGGCCGGCCGCCTTGGCGTGACAGTTTCGACCTTATGCTCGCTGTCGCTCGAGCCGCCCTCGGTCGTGCTCTGCATTCATCGCGACAGCCGCGCCCTGCCCGCGATCGTCGCGAACGGTGTCTTTGTCGCGAACGTGCTCGGGAGCGATCAACAACGCGTCGCGGACACCTTCGCCGGGCGAGTGCCAGAGTTGAAGGATAACCGGTTCGGCGAAGGCGAATGGCATGCGCTGGCTACCGGCGCTCCGGTGCTGCGCGGCTCGCTCTGCTCGTTCGATTGCCGTGTCGCCGAGATATTCGAGTTCGGCTCCCACCGGATCATTGCCGGTATCGTCGTCGACCTCGCCTGCGCAGGCACCGAGCCACTGGTACATGCCAATCGCTCCTATCAGAAGCTGCAGGCCGCCTGATGTCCGACGCGCTCTCCACGCTTCGTCTCGACAGTGCGTCTTTCGACGCGGCGGACGACGTGACTGAGCGCACGATCGGGATTCTGGCTGATCTGGTCGCCTTCGAGACCGTGAGCGTGCGCTCCAACCTCGCCGCGGTCGACTACATCATCGAATTTCTGAAGATGCATGGCGTTGCCAGCCGAACAATTCCCGATGGCTCAGGCGACAAGGCATCGGTGCTGGCGACGATCGGTCCTGCCGATAAGGCCGGAATCGTGCTGTCCGCGCACACGGATGTGGTTCCTGTAGAAGGCCAGTCGTGGTCGACTCCGCCGTTCAGGGCGACGGAGATCGAAGGCCGCATCTACGGGCGCGGCACAACCGACATGAAGGGCTTCGTCGCCGCCGTGCTGGCACAGGTGCCGGAACTGACGAAAGCTTCACTTCAGGCGCCCGTGCACATCGCATTTTCCTATGACGAAGAACTCGGATGCCTCGGTGCTCCGGATCTCGTCGCCGAGGTCGCGGCGCTTCCGACGGTTCCCGCACTGTGCATTGTCGGCGAGCCGACCCGGATGCGGGTCGTTTGCGGCCACAAGGGCAAGGTCGCGCGGCGGATCACCGTCCATGGCAAGGGCGGCCACTCGGCCTATCCGCACAAGGCCGCCAGTGCACTTGATGCAGCGGCCGAGATCGCGGTCGGTCTTCGCGATCTCGCACGCGAATGTGCTTCCGCGCCGGACTCGCCGGGGTACGACCCGCCCTGTCCGACCGTCCACGTCGGCTCGCTGCATTCCGGCACGGCCCTCAATCTGGTACCCGATAATGCCGTCATCGAATTCGAGATCCGCGCGACGCCGCGATCGGATGTCGGCAATCTGCTGCGACGGGTCGATCGGCTGATCGCCGGAGCCGAGGCGTCGCTCAAGGCGGCGGCATCGGACGCCCGGATCGAGGTCACGCCGCTGATCGACTATCCCGGTCTCGACGGCAGCCCGGATTCCGGTGCCACCAAGCTCGTCGCCGATCTCGCGGAGGATCGCCAGACCGCCTCGACGATCTCGTTCGGGACCGAAGCTGGCTTCTACGCCGCCGCCGGTATTCCCACTCTGGTCTGCGGACCCGGCGACATCGCTCGCGCTCACAAGGCCGACGAATGGATTGGCCGCGACGAGCTCGCCGCCGTCAACCGCATGCTGGGCCGCCTGCAGGCCCTCCTCACCGATCCAGACTGGATGTCTTCGCTCCACACTTCGAGAGACCAATGATCCACAAGCGGCTGCGCCCCTTCAACACCAAGGACACCTATCCGGAGCAGAAGCTCGACAACGACCTGTCGCAGGGCGTCGTCGCGCGCGGGACCATGGTCTTCCTGCGCGGCCAGATCTCCCAGGATCTCGACACGCGCGAGAGCCTGCATGTCGGCGACGCCGAGAAGCAGACAGCCAAGGCGATGTCGAACATCAAGATGCTGATGGAAGAGGCCGGCGGAGAGATGGAGCACATCTGCCGGATCGTCGTCTATCTGACTGACATCCGGTATCGCGAACCGGTCTACCGGGAAATGGGTCGCTGGCTGAAGGGCGTGTTCCCCTGCTCGACGGGGCTCGTCGTCTCCGCCCTCGCCCGCCCGGAATGGGTAGTCGAGATCGAAGTCACGGCCGTCATCCCGGACGAGGCCTGAGCCAGATGACGGCAGCGCGCCAATGACCTTCTCGATCGCCGCGCGATGCGAGCGGACCGGCATGTTCGGCATCGCTGTTTCCTCATCGAGCCCTTGCGTCGCCGCCCGTTGCGCGCATGTGCGTGCCGGCGTCGGCGCGGTCGCGACCCAGAACATCACGGATCCGAGCCTTGGCCCACTCGGGCTGGATCTGCTCGCATCGGGGCTTTCGGCCAACGAGGCGATGGAGATGCTTCGCGCTGAGGCACGACATGTCGACTACAGGCAACTCGCCCTGATCGACTCCGAGGGACGCGCCGCCTCCTGGTCCGGCGACAAGACGCTCGGACTCTACCGTTCCGCCGCGGAAACGAATGCCGTCGCCGCAGGGAACCTGCTCGCGAATGGCGACGTCCCGAAGCTGATGCTGGAAGCGTTCGCCGCATCGCCGGAACTTCACATCGGCGACCGCCTCATCCGGGCGATGGCGGCCGCCGTCGAAGCCGGAGGCGAGGAAGGTCCGGTTCATTCCGCGGGAATGCTGATCGCAGACAAAGTGAGCTGGCCTATCGCCGATCTGCGGATCGACTGGCACGACACCGACCCGATCGGCGCGCTCGCCGGCCTCTGGATGCTCTGGAAGCCGCAGGCGTCGGACTATGTGACGCGCGCTCTGGAGCCTTCCACGGCTCCCGCCTACGGCGTACCGGGAGACCTCTGATGTCCGCGACCAGACCGACCCTCAAGCTGACCCATTCCGGTGCGCTCCAGGCGCTCGACGGCGCGCTGCGCAAGGCCGAGGAGCTTGGCGTGCCGCAGAACATCACCGTAGTCGACGAGGGCGGCAATCTGCTCGCCTACGTTCGCATGGACGGGGCCAAGTTGCTGTCCCGCGAGACGTCGATGTCGAAGGCGATCACGGCATCGTCGCATCGCCAGCCGACCTCGCGCCTCGATCCGAGGAACGAGATCAAGCTGGCGATCGCCGGCGGTGGACGACTGACAAATCTCGAAGGCGGACTGCCGATCATCATCGACGGCCATTGCGTAGGCGCGATCGGCGTTGGCTCTGGAACGGGCGAGCAGGATGTCGAGGTTGCCCGGGCTGGTCTCGCGGCTATCGGCGCCGAAGATCAGAAGCCATAGGAAGGATCAAATCTAGAATATATCGATGCCAGCAATCATAATTTTCTATTGTAGAGCCTGACGTTCGGATATAGTTCTGAGCGATCAGGCTTTTGTCTTTCGAATTACGTTTTAGCTACTGTTTATAATGACGTCATATGCATGCATCTTTTTTGAACAACTGCACAAATTTGTCGTTATGTGATATATATACGTAGATTATAGTTGACTATTTATCTCCAATACACCGAACATTCGCGCCACAAACGAGGATGTTCCGAAGGTGAGGCAGTCCAGTCGATCTCAACCGCGCATCGCGACAGCTCCGGCTGACTCGCGCCGTCAGTCCGACGGAGGCCGGATATGAAGATCAAGGACGTCCGAGTCAGCGTTCATCGCTTCGAGAACTTCGTTCCGCTGATCAACAAACCGATCGAGGACGACTACCGCATCATCTGCGAGATCGAGACCGATGACGGCCATGTTGGAATCGGGATGGCGTCGCGCTTTCTCTGGCACGGCGTCGCGGCCAGCGTCGCGAAGCATCTCGGTCCGGCCGTCATCGACATGGACCCGCGCGACCTCGAAAAGATCCACGCGCGCCTGCAGCCGCTAATCTCCGAGCGCGGCTCGATGACCGGTATCAACCTGGCCGCCCTGTCATGCATCGATCTTGCCCTCTGGGATATCATCGGCAAGGCAAGCGGCCGGTCGGTGGCGCAACTCCTCGGCGGCGCCAAGGATTATGCGGACGTCTACGTCACCTATGGCTTCGCCGCCTACGACATCGACCACCTGATCGAAGCCGGCCGGAGGCTGGTCGCCGAGGGCCATACAAGGCTGAAGATGCTGGTCGGCAGCAAGCTCGGCGTTCTCGAGGACGCCAGGCGCGTGCGGGCAGTGCGCGAGGCGCTCGGCGACGACATCCTGCTCGCGATCGACGCCAACGAGAGCATCGGCCTCGAAGACGCCGCGCGGCTATGCCCGCTGATCGAAGACTACAACATAGCGTGGTTCGAGGACCCGCTGCGCCGGGTCGACGCGCGCGATCTCGGCATGCTGCGGAAACGCACAACGATCCCGTTGTCCGCCGGACAGATGGACGGCCACGCGCTGCGTTTCCGCGAATGGGTCGAGCATGACGCGATCGACATCTTCATGCCGAACAGCATGTACAACGGCGGCATGACCGAGACCCGCCGGGTCGCTCATCTCTCCCAAATCTACAACAAGCCTTTGTCCGACGCGGGCGGTGGCGGCGTCTGGTGCCTGCACCACGTTGCGGGTTTCCGCAACGGCACGCTCGCAGAGATCCATGTCGGTACCGAGCAGGTCGAGGCCCAGATGTTCGTCGACCCTCCCAAGGCCGTGAACGGCCGGGTGGCGATACCGCAGGCACCGGGATTCGGCGTCACGCTGAACAAAGAGAGGCTGAAGGAAACGCTCGTCGAAGTCTGACGGGCGCCCGTTATTCGCAGGAGGCAGGGGTATGACAATTTCCATGAAGGCGCTTCTCAGCGCCATTGTTCTAAGTACATGCATGTTGGCGGGAGAGGCCTCGGCGGATGCGCTGAAGCTTCGCGTATCGAGTTCCTCGCCGCCGAACTCCCTCGACAGCGTCATCGCCGAGAAGTTCAACGAGAATCTCAAGACCAAGCTCGGCGATGGCCTAGTGCTCGAATACTTCCACAGCGGTACGCTGGGCGACGAGACGGTGCATGCGCAGCAGGTCCGCACCGGCCAGATCGACGTCTATCCGTTCGGCTCGGACATCGTGCAGATGGACAAGAGCTTCTCGGTCTTCGACCTGCCGTTCCTGTTCAAGGATCGGACGGTCGTCGCCAAGGTGCTGGACGGCGATGTCGGCGAGAAGCTGCGCGTCTCGCTGCGCGAGAAGGCCGGCCTCGAACTGCTCGCTTTCGGCGAGATCGGCTTCCGGCAGATGACCAACAATGTCCGCCCGATCAAGACGCCCGCCGACTTCAAGGGCATGAAGATCCGCGTGCCGGGCAGCCCGACCCGGGTTCTGATGTTCAAGACCTTCGGCGCCTCGCCGGTGAACATGAGCTTCTCGGAAGTCTACGTCGCGCTCCAGAGCGGCACGGTCGACGGCCAGGAGAACCCGCTCGTCGACATCGTCGGGCAGTCCTTCAACGAGGTGCAGAAATACCTCTCGATCTCGAACCACGTCTACACGCCGGTCACACTGACCATGAACAAGGCGAAGTTCGACAGCCTTACGCCTGAGCAGAAGGCTGCTGTGAAGGCCGCGGCGCATGAGGCTGCCGTGGCAGTGCGCGAGATCGGCACGCAGAAGGATCAGGAACTGATCAAGCAACTGCGCGACGGCGGCAAGATCCAGATTGCCGAAATTGAAGTCGACTCGTTCAAGAAGGCCGCCGCGCCTCTCTACGACGCCGTCGGCAAGATCGCCGGCGCCGATCTCGTGAAGGCGACGCTTGAAGCCGTGAAGTAAACGCAAGCTCGGCACGGGTCTCGCAGGCCCGTGCCGATCATCGTTCGTGACCCGCGTGCTCCCACTGTCAGGAGTGCGCGGGTCGCAGCCTTAGGATTGTGGATCATGGACAAGCGCAATCAGCATCAAGCCCGACCTGGGCCGCACGAGCCGGTGGAATATGCCGGCGATGGAACGCCGATCGATCTCGAGATTTCAGCTCAGGACGCGCTGAGCGAATTCGAGCTCGGATTTCGTCAGGCCGAGACGCCCGTCGAGCGTGTTATCGATGGACTGATCGGGTTCGTGGGCGTCGCGATCCTGGGCGGGATCACCTTGCTGATCTTCGGCAATGCGACGACGCGCTACATCTTCAACTTCACCGTCATCTGGGCCGACGAACTGATCGTGGCGCTGATGCCCTGGCTCGCGATGTGCGGCGTGTATCTGTCGATCCGCCAGCGGGAGCTGATCCGCATCGAATACTTCATGGACATGATGCCGCCGCGGCTGCGCAGGTCCGTGGACATCTTCGCCAGCGTCTTTTCAGCAGCCGCGTTCTGTTACGTCGCCGTCGGCGGTTTCAACCAGCTGAAGCTCTTCGGCAATGACACCACTCTCTATCTCGACCTGCCCACGAGCTGGTTCACCTCGGCGCTGTTCATCGGCGCCATTCTCGTCGTCCTTGCCTTCATCGTCGAAGGCGGGCGTCTGCTGGCCGCCAAGGCCTGACCACCAACAAACGAGGCTTTCACGCAATGGTCGGCGCCCTCATCGGCATTTCGCTTCTCGTCTTTCTCTTGGTCATCGGGGTTCCGATGATTGCGGCGCTGACTGGCGCGGTCGCCATTGGACTTTGGCTGGGCGGGCAATGGGCGCTGGTCATGCCCCAGTCGATCCTGAATGGGCTCGGCGACTACTCGCTCCTGTCCTTGCCCTTGTTCGTGCTGGCCGGCGTGCTGATGAATGTCGGTGGCCTGTCATCCCGGCTGTTCGACTTCGCCCATTCGCTGGTCGGCTGGATGCGCGGCGGCCTCGCGCAGGTCGACGTCGTCACCAGCATCTTCCTCGGCGGCATGTTCGGTTCCTCGACCGCGGACATCGCAGGCACCGGCTCGATCACCATCCCGGCGATGAAGAAGGAGGGCTACAGCCCGGGTTTCGCGGCCGCGACCTGCGCCGCCTCCTCCGGTGTCGGCCCGATGATCCCGCCGAGTTCGCCGATGATCCTCTATTCGGCGGTAACCGGCACCTCACTCGGCGCGCTGTTCATGGCCGGCATCATCCCCGGCATTCTCATGGGGCTCGTCTTCATGGGCGTGGTGTTCGTCCTCGCCCGCACCCGCAATTTCCCGCGCCACGGCGATCTCTCCTGGTCCGAAATCTGGACCACGTTCAAGGCCGCGTTCTTCTCGATTGGAATGCCGCTGATCATCGTCGGCGGAACCACGATCGGCGTGTTCACGCCAACCGAGGGCGGCGCGTTCGGCGTCGTCTATGCGCTGCTCGTGTCCGTCTTCGTCTACCGCAGCATTGGCCCGCGCGAGATCTATCGAGCAGGACTCGCCTCCGTGCAGCTATCCGGCGAGCTCCTCCTGATGGTCGGCCTGTCCGGCGCGCTCGGGGTCAGCCTCGCCAGCGCCCATGTACCGGAGGCGCTCGCCACCTTCGTCGATGTGCTGGCAGTCGGCGACAGTATGTTCATGCGCCTCGCCGCGCTGATGGTTCTCGCGATCATCGCCGGCATGTTCATCGATCCGCTGATCCCGGTTTTGATCCCGGTCATCATGCCGACCTTGCTGGCTTACCAGATCGACCTCGTGCATTTCGGCGTACTCATGGTGATGGCGGTCGTCATCGGCCAACTCCATCCGCCGATCGGGATTGCGCTCATTATTTCCGGCCGGATCGCAAACGTGGATCAGATCCGAGTGTTCAAGGCCTGCATTCCGTTCTTCGTGGCGATCATCCTCTTCACCATCCTGCTGATGGCGGTGCCGGAGATCAGCACCTGGCTACCGAACTACATGAAGGACTGAGGGAACAGCCATGAAGCTGCTTTACGCGCCAACGTCCGCCTATACGCGGAAGGTGATGGTCGTCGCGCATGAGACCGGCCAAGTCGACGACATCGAGATCGTGTTCACCACCGCAAGCCCGGTCACGCCCAATGAGGACCTGAATCGCGCCAATCCGCTCGGGAAGATCCCAGCATTGGTCGTCGACGGAGAGACCTTGTTCGACAGCCGGGTGATCTGCGAATTCCTCGACGCGCGCTCGTCGGGCGTCAAAGTGTTCCCGGCAGGAGGCAAGGCCCGCTGGCGGGCGCTGACCCAACAGGCACTCGGCGACGGCCTGATCGATGCCGCGCTCGGCGCGCGCTATGAGGCATTGATGCGACCAGCCGAACGTCAGTGGCAGGGCTGGCGCGACGCTCAGCTCGCCAAGGTCCATCGTGCGGTTGCTAGCATGGCGGACAATGTGCCTTCCAATCTTACTATCGGCGCAATCGCCTGCGGCTGCGCCCTCGGTTATCTCGACTTTCGCTATCCCGAGATCGACTGGCGCTCGCCTCACCCGCTACTGGCGGATTGGTTCGCCGCGTTTTCCGAACGCCCGTCGATGAAGATGACCGTGCCGATGGACGCCTGAGCGGTCCCGCACCTGAACTGGAGAAGTATCTTGGCTGAGTGGACGATCATGAACTGGGTTCGCGGCACCAATGTCCGGTCCAAGATCTGGGCGGTGATGCCGGTGGACGGCCTGACGGCACTACCGATGATCGACGAGAGCGGCTATTGGGAAGACTTCCGCCGTATCGAATCTACCCGCTTTCCGGAGTTCGAGGACGCGACGATCGCGATCGAGCAGGACGGCTTCTATTTCATGCGGGAACGTACGGCGATCGGGCCGATGCTGAAGTGAACGACCGATGCGCGACACACTGATTTTCTATAGCCAGTTCGACGATTTCGACGCCTGGCGGAAGGCGCTCGAGAGCGGGCTTCCGGACCTTGACATTCGTCGGGCCGATGAGGCCCTGGATCCGGCCTCCGTCCGCTATGCGCTCGTCTGGAACCCACCGGCGGGGTTCTTCGCGCGTTATCCGAACCTCAAGCTGGTGATCAATCTCGGCGCCGGCGTGGATTCCCTTGTCGGGCGCGACGACCTGCCGGACGTTCCGATCACGCGATTGTCCGATCCGAACATGTCTCGGATGATGGCCGGCTTCGTGCTCTTCGCAGTGCTTCGCTATGCCCGAGACATCCCGGTCTTCGAGCGGGCGCAGCGCGAGCATCGATGGCACTACGTCCACCCGCGAGAAGCACGAGACATCCGCGTCAGCGTGCTTGGGCTCGGTGAGCTCGGCGGATATGCGGCGGGCGAACTCGTGCGCCAAGGCTTCGACGTCCGTGGCTGGTCTCGCTCTCTCAAGGATATCGAAGGCGTCAGTTGCTTCGCCGGAGCCGACGCACTCGATCAGGTACTCGCCGAAACCGATATTCTGGTTGTAATGCTGCCCGCCACCCCGGAAACACGAGGCCGGATCGGAGCTCGCGAACTGTCGCTGCTGCCGAAAGGCGCGAAGCTCATCAATGTCTCGCGCGGCGACATCGTCGACCAGCAGGCGCTCGTTGCGGCACTGCAAGGCGGCCGGATAGCCGAAGCGACGCTGGATGTGTTCCAGACCGAGCCGCTTCCTGCGGACGATGTTCTCTGGACTTTGCCGAACGTCCTGATCACGCCCCATCTGGCGTCGATCGCCCTACCCTCCTCTGCTGCACCGCAGATTGCAGAGAACATCCGCCGCGTTCGCATCGGTGAAAAGCTGGATTTTTGCGTGGATGTGAAACGCGGCTACTGATCTGCATCTGATTTCTCGATGCAAATCAAAAACTAAAAATATTTTACTGATCCACCTCTTGGGGACACGCTGTCTCAGAGGCGGGGTCAATCGAACGATCCGTCGTCGAATATGTGTTCACTCAGTATTCTTCCGAGAATACGTGTGAACACTTGTGTCTTCACTCTACATATACTTCTAGAAGCATCACCAATAATCAATCTTTGATTAGCGTCATTACTTTAGCTGGCACGCCATTTGCTACAGGCGATCTGACAATTTCAACAAGGAGTCGCGTCAGTGAAAAGACACATCATCTCGGCAATGGCCGTGGCCGCCGCATTGTTGGCAGGGCCGGCCCAAGCTCAGGAAAAACTCGTCGTCAGCACCTGGGGCGGCAGCTTCCGCGATCTCATCGCCGAAACCATCGCCAAGAAGTTCACGGCGGATACGGGTGTCGCGGTCGAGTACATCACCGGTGGCACGATCGACCGCCTCAACAAGGCCAAGCTCGCCAAGGGCGCGCCCGAGAGCGACATCACCTTCACCACCTCGCATGTCGGCTGGCTGTACGCGAACGACGGCCTCTACGAGCAGCTCGACCTGTCGAAGATCCCGAATGCCTCGCATCTTGTCGAGCAGGCGAAGATCAGCCCCTACCACATTGGCTCTTGGGCCTATGTCTATACGATCGGATATCGTCCCGACCTTCTGCCCAAAGGCGCCAAGATCGAAAGCTGGGCGGATCTCTGGAAACCCGAGTTCAAGGGCATGCTCGCCTCGCCGGACTTCGATCCGAGCCACATCATGGTGGTCTCGGCCATGCTGTCAGGCGGCGACGCGGCGACGTGGGAAAAGGGCCAGGCGAAGCTTCTCGAACTGAAGCCGAATTTCAAGGCCTTCTATACCAACGACGCCAACAGTCAGCAGCTGCTGTCGACCGGTGAGACGCCGATCCAGGTCCTGCTGTCGATGAACGGTTATTACATGAAATCGCAGGGCGTTCCGGTCGAGATCATCATCCCCAAGGAAGGCGCGGTGCTCGGCGTCGACACGATGGCGGTCATGGCTGGCACGAAGAAGAGCGAGCTTGCCTACAAATTCATCAACGCCGCGCTCGACCCGGACGTGCAGGCCGCCATCGCCGAGTTCAAGAAAGGCAGCCCGGTGGTCGACAATGCAAAGCTGAAGCCCGAGACCGCGGCTCTTCCGGGGGTGTTCACCACTCCCGAGCAGTGGAAGTCCCAGGCGATCATCATCGACCACAAGCTTCGCGCCGAGAAGACCGGCGAATGGCGCAAATGGTTCGCCGAGAACATGATCGCTCGCTGAACGGCTGAAAGAGGCGGAGCCAGACCGCTCCGCCTCCACAAGGAGACCCGGCATTGTCCGCCCTATCCGACCGCCCCTTCCTGCGACTGTTCGTGTCGCCGGCCGCATTGATCGCGGTGGGTTTCAGCGCAGCGGTCATTGCCATCCTGCAGTTCAGCCTGAGGGCCTACATCCCGGGTGAGCTCGAGCCCGGCGGCTTCTCGCTCGGCAATTTCGCGCAGATGGGCAAGCCGATCTATGCGCGGGCATTCCTCGATACGCTGCTGATTTGCATCGAGACCGCTCTCATCACGCTGGTGCTCGCTTATCCGCTCGCCTTCATGCTCGTGCGCGCGAAGAGCCGCGTCCTGAAATCCGCGCTGCTGGTCACCGCTGTCACGCCGCTGTTCCTCGGCGAAGTCGTGCGCACCTATTCCTGGATCATCGTGCTCGGCAATTCGGGCTTCGTGAACAGCGTGTTGCTCAATCTCGGCCTGATCGATCGGCCACTCCAGATGATGTTCACGACGTTCGGCGTCGTCGTCGCGCTGGTGCACGTCACCCTGCCCGTCATGGTGATCATGCTCTCGGCCGCAATCTCCCATATCGACCAAGGTTATGAGAAGGCCGCCGCCAGTCTCGGCGCGAGCCCTGCCCGAACCTTCCTGACCGTGACACTGCCGCTGTCCATGCCCGGCATCATCGCCGGCGTGACCACGGCCTTCGCCTGGACATTCAGCGCCTTCGCGACACCGCAACTGATCGGCGGCGGTCAGGTGAATACGATCTCGACGCTGGTCTATCAGCTCGGTTTCGCCTCGTTCAATTTCCCGTTCGCGGCGGCGCTGAGCCTGGCCGGGCTCGCTTTCACGATCATTGTTCTGGCGCTGTTCAAGCGCGCGACGCGACCTCTCGAACAACTGGGAGGTCAGGCATGAACCGGTCGCCTCTAGACTGGGCGCTCAGGCTCGCAGTGGTCGCGGTCGTCGCGTTTCTCGTATTGCCTGCGGTCGTCGTCGTCATCGCCGGCTTCAACGACCGGGCCATCCTGACCTTCCCACCACAGGCGTTCTCGCTCAAATGGTTCGAGCGGGCACTGACCTACGACGATTTCCGCCACGGCTTCCGCAACGGGCTCATCGTCATGCTCTGGGCGTCGTCGATCGCGCTGACGGTCGGCGCCGCGTTCGCATACGCCCTGCACCGCTACGATTTCGCGCTCAAGCACGTGCTCGAAAGCGTGCTGATGTCGTCGCTGATCATTCCCCACTTCACCATCGGACTCGGACTGCTGATGCTCGCATCGCAGATGGGTTTCGGCAGGACGTTCGCGGTCGTCGTGTTCTGCCATGTGGTGATCGTGCTGCCGTTCGTGATCCGAAGCGTCTACATCTCACTCCAGAACCTCGATCAGCGTCTTGAACTCGCGGCGGCCAGCCTCGGCGCGCCGCCCTGGAAGGTTCTCGTCACCATTGTCCTGCCGCTGCTCGCGCCGGGCCTGATCTCCGGCTGGCTGTTCGCGGCGATCCTGTCCTTCAACGAGTTCACCGGTTCGCTGTTCGTCACCAGCCAGGCGACCCAGACCCTGCCGGTCGCAATGTACAACTACGTTCGCGAATACGCCGATCCGACGCTCGCCGCTCTTTCGGCGATCTACATCGTCATCACCGCCACCCTGCTCACCGTCGCCAATTTCTATCTTGGCCTCGGGAAAGTCCTGAATGTCGACCATGCTCACTAACACGCAGCATCTCGCACCGGCCGCTCAGTCTTCGTCGCGCCGTAACACGCCGGCGGTCAAGATTGACGGCGTATCGAAGGCCTTTGGCGACACGACCGCACTGCACGAAGCGTGGCTGACCGTCGAGAAAGGCGAATTCCTGACGCTGCTCGGTCCATCGGGGTGCGGCAAGACCACGATCCTCAATCTGATCGCCGGCTTCCTGGAATCCGATCGAGGGGAAATCTTCATCGACGGCGTGCCGATCACCGACGAGCCGGCCTATCGCCGCGATGTCGGCATCGTGTTCCAGAACTATGCACTGTTCCCGCACATGACCGTCGCCAAGAATGTCGGCTACGGCCTGAAGATGCGCGGCGTCCCGAAAGCCGAAATCGCGCAGCGCGTCCGCGAGGCGCTGGAACTGGTCAAGCTCCCCGGCTACGGCGATCGCAAGCCGCGCGAGCTCTCGGGCGGCCAGCAGCAGCGCGTGGCGCTGGCCCGCGCGCTCGTCATACGGCCGAAGGTCCTGTTGCTGGACGAGCCGTTCTCGGCTCTCGATAAGAACCTGAGATCCGCGATGCAGGTCGAGCTAAAGCAGATCCAGCGCCGCCTCGGCGTGAGCACGGTCTTCGTGACTCACGACCAGAGCGAGGCGCTCAGCATGTCGGACCGCATCGCCGTGATGTCCGCCGGAATGATCCGGCAGATCGGCTCGCCGACCGAGATTTATCGTCAACCCACCGACCGTTTCGTCGCTTCGTTCGTCGGTGACACGAATGTCTTCCAGGCCGAGCGTCGTTCCCCGTCCACGGTGTCCGTTGGCGGGGTTACCGTCGGCGTTCGGTCGACCGACGTCTACGATCCCACAGCCGAACCAGTTGCCGACCTTTTCGTTCGGCCGGAAGACCTCGCGGTCGCGGATGCCGGCACACCCGGTACCCTTGCCGGTCGCGTAACAGCGAAGGTCTACCAGGGCGGTTACACCGACCTCTATATGGAAACGCCTTTCGCCGAAGGCTCCGTGATGGCACGGCTGAATGGACAGGACGCGGTCGCGCGCTGGCCGGATGGAGCGAATGTCGGCCTCGTTCTGCCTGCCTCGGCGGGAGTGGCCTTCTCCGCGTCGAGGGACGCCGGTTAACTCGCGACCGTCCCGGATGGCTCCGCGAAACGCCCCGGTATCTCTCGCCCCAGCAGCTCGCTGACGAACGTACTCACCAGCGGCCGGGACGCGTCGACCATGCGAACCGCGAGGAAATGCTGCGAGGCGAAGCCATAGCTCTCCGGCTTGAGGGCGCGCATCAGGCCACGCCTGACCCAGTCCTCGCCGATATGGCGCGGAAGAAAACCGATGAATCGGCCCGACAGGACCATCATGACCTGGGCTTCCATATGCACGACCGTACCGGCCGGCCGTGGATGATTGAGGCGATAGAGGTCGTCGAAGTGGAGATAGCCCCGGACCGAGAACGCCGCATTCTCGATAGCCGGCCTGTCGATCGCCTCGTCCTTCTTGGAGAACAGCGGATGGTCCTTGCCGCAATAGAGGGCATGGGGCTCGCGGTAGAAGGCGATGTAACGGACGCCCGGAGCCTTCTGCGACATGGGTCCTATCACGAGGTCGCGCTGGCCGTCCGTCACCCAACGCTCGAGTTCCGCCGGTGTGCCGAGCGACAGGTCGAGAAACACGTCGGGCGCATATTCGCGGAAGCGTCCGATCGCGCTCTGCAGTCCGAGTTCCTGGCTCGTGACGACGCCGTCTACGATGCCGATGCGTAGTCGGCCGGCCAGCTTGCCGCGTCCACGCCCCAGCCGTGCCTCGAAGCTCTCGATGTCTGAGAAGAGATGCCGCGCCGCTGCGTAGGTCGTCTCGCCGAACTCGGTCAGCCGGAAACCCCTTCGCCCTCGCTCGCACAAAGGCGCTCCGAGTTTCCGTTCCAGCGCGGTCAGGTGAGTCGAAAGCGTGGATTGCGAGAGATTGAGTGCGATCTGCGCGTCGGCGAAGCCGTGAGCATCAGCAATGGCGACGAACACGCGGAGGAGACGGAGATCGATGTTGTCGAGACGGCGCATGAAATCACTTCTGCATTTTTCGATGTATCCTTCTACTAAAAGCAATTTTCTTCGATGTGAAGTTGGCCGATCCTCCGCTCGTCCCGCATTCTGGAGAGCGTCGATGTTCCGCCCCGTCCTTGCTGCCGCGCTGCTGATCGGGACCGCCGTCCCCTCCTTTGCAGCCGATACGATCCGCGTCCTGTCCCCGACCTGGCCCGGCTTCGCGCCGGTCTTCGTTGCCATCGACAAGGGATATTTCAAAGACCTCGGCCTGACGGTCCAGATGAAGTTCGAAGACGATCGCTCGAACGTCATGGCCGCCTACGCGCGCGGAGACATCGAGGTCGACATGCGGACGGTCGGCGAACACCAGGGCCGTCCGCGCGACGAGAGCACGCCCGGCATCATCATCGGCACGATCGACAAGTCGGTGGGCGGCGACGGCGTCATCGCCGACGGCTCGATCAAATCGGTGGCCGACCTCAAGGGCAAGACGATCGCGGTCGAGCCTAACATCCCCGCCCGTCTCCTCCTGCAGCTCGCGCTGAAGAAGGACGGCCTGACGTTGAAGGATCTCAAGGTGAAGGAGATCGCGACCGCCGATACGGTTGCCGTGTTCGCCGACACGTCGATCTCCGCCGTCGGCACCTATGAGCCGTTCCAGTCGCAGGCGATCACCGCGAACCCCGGCCGGAAGGGCAAGATCCTGCTGTCGTCGAAGGACAGCGACATCATCATCGACGTCATCACCGCCCGTCAGGACGACCTGAAGGCGAATCCGAAGAAGTATTCGAACTTCCTCAAAGGCATCTATCAGGCGGTCGCCCTCTACGAGAAGAACCCGGCCGAGTTCATCAAGCTCGCCGCGCCGCATTACAATCTTAGCGAGGCGGAGGTGAAGGAGATTCTCGACACGAGCCTCGGCTACACCAACCTCGCCGAAACGAAGAAGCTGATCGGCACGAAGGACAAGCCGGGCACGCTCTACGGCATCTTCGATATCGTGATGGGGCTCAACCTCGAGAACGGCGCCGCGGACAACAAACTGAACCCGGCGACGCAGATCGATCCTTCGGCTCTCGCGGGCGTCTCGGAGTAATCCGTGACAAACCTGGCGCAGGCGGTGTCCGGCATGGGGCAGATCGAGGACAAGACTGAAGAGCCGGTGCGCGCAAAGCCGTCGCTCTCCCGGTTCTTCGTCTTCCGCGGTCTGCTAGCCCGCCGTGCCGAGATCGCGCTGGGCATCGGCGGCAGCGTCGGCCTCCTGCTTCTCTGGGAGGCCGCTGCTCGCCTCGGCTGGACCAATCCGGTGTTCTTCCCTGCGCCGAGCACCGTCATCGCAGCGATGGGCCGGATGATCGTGAACCAGAGCCTGCTCTGGCATGCGGGCATCTCGACGATGCGCGTCTGGGTCGCCTTCCTCATCGCGGCGGCGATGGCGATCCCGATCGGCATCCTGATGTCGAGCTATCGGGTGATCGGCGCGCCGCTCGAACCGGTCATCGATTTCATTCGCTATCTGCCGGTGCCCGCGCTCGTACCGCTATCGATCATCTGGTTCGGCGTCGGCGAGAGCACGAAGATCTACCTGCTCTGGCTGGGCACGTTCTTCCAGCTCGTCCTGCTCGTCGCCGACGACATGCGCCGCGTCCCGCAGGAATATGTCGAGATTGCTTCTACGCTCGGCGCGAAGCCGCACCAGATCCTCAAGGACGTGGCGTTCCGCGCGATGCTGCCGGGCCTCGTCGACAATCTCCGCATCACGCTCGGCTGGTGCTGGACCTATCTGATCATCGCCGAGATCGTCGCGGCCGACAGCGGCATCGGCTTCGTCATCTGGACCGCCCGCCGATACATGAAGACGCCGGAGGTCATGGCCGGCGTCGTCGTGATCGGCATCATCGGCCTGGTCACCGACCAGATCCTGCGGGCGATCCATCGCCGCGCCTTCCAATATCTGTGAGGCGCCGGTGAACACGCCTTATCTCACCTTCGACCGCATCACGAAAACCTTCGGCGATATCGAGGTTGTCGCGCCTCATTTTGATCTGGGCATCGAGAAGAATGACTTCGTCGTGTTCCTCGGTCCGTCGGGCTGTGGAAAGACCACGTTGATGCGGATGATCGGCGGGCTCGATACGCCGTCGGGCGGCGAGATCCGGCTTCAGGGAGTCCCCGTCGGTCCGCCGGACTGGCGGCGCGGGATGATGTTCCAGTCCTATTCGTCGTTCCCCTGGCTCACGGTGGCGCAGAACGTCGAGTTCGGCATGCGCTACCGCCACGATCTGACGGAAGAGGAGAAGCTCGCCCGCCGGGACCACTATCTCGATCTCGTCGGTCTCTACGAGTTCTCCGGCGCCTATCCGAACCGTGTTTCAGGTGGCATGCGTCAGCGGGTGGCGATCGCCCGCACGCTCGCATCAGGCTCCGATGTCCTCCTGATGGACGAGCCATTCGGAGCGCTCGACGCTCAGCGTCGCGAGACGCTGCAAGTCGAACTTCGCAACATCCAGAAGCGCGACGCGAAGACTGTCGTGTTCGTCACGCACGATGTCGAGGAGGCGGTGTTCCTTGCGGACCGCGTCATCGTTTTCTCCAAGCGCCCTGCCCGCGTCGTCGCCGATATCGACATCACCGCGCGGCTAGGCGCCGACCGGCATCTCGATCTTCGCGACAGCGTCGGGTTCTTCGAGCTCCGCAACGAGATCCTGCGCCTGCTCCGCAAATCGGGAGCCGGACACGAATGAGCATTCCTGGCCTTCAGGACCGCCGGGTCCTCATCACTGGCGCGAGCCGCGGCATCGGCTTCGGCATCGCCCAGGCCTTCGTCGATGCCGGCTGCGTGGTGCAGATCGCGTCTGAAGGCGCGGACATCGCGGAGGCCGCCGCGAAGCTCGGCGTGAAGGGACATCAGGCCGACATTTCGCGCTGGGATGACGTCCAGGCGCTGTTCGCCGCAAGCGGCGAGATCGACGTCCTGATCAACAATGCCGGCCTCGAACTGATGACGCCGCTCGACGATACCAGTACCGGCAATCAGTCGAACTTCCGGCGCATCGTCGACATCAACGTCACCGGCACGTTCCTGACCACGCAGGCCGCCCTTCCCAGACTCCGCGTCGGCGGTGCGATCATCAACACGGCCTCCGTCTGGGGTCGCGTCGCGGAGCCCTTGTTCTCGGCCTATGTCGCGTCCAAGCACGCTGTAATCGGCCTCACCAAGACCTGGGCGAAAGAGCTTGGTCCGCGTGGCATCCGCGTCAACGCGGTCTGCCCCGGCTGGGTCAAAACCGTCGCCAGCGTGCGCTCGCTCGGACGCATGGCCGAGCGAACCGGAAAGCCCGAGGACGAGCTTCTCGCCGAGATCGTCGGCGTGCAGGCCCTGCCCGGCCTGATGGAGCCGTCAGATATCGCTGGCCCGTACCTGTTTCTTGCGTCCGATCTCGCCATCAACGTCACCGGCCAGAGCTTAGGCGCCGATCGTGGAGAAGTGCCTTGGTAATGGGTCTGGACGGCAAGCGCGCCCTTGTGACGGGCGCCGCCAGCGGCATCGGCAAGGCCGCACTCGCGGCTCTGCGCAATGCCGGCGCGAAGGCGGTCGGCCTCGATCGCGTCGGTGGAGATTCCAATTGGGTGGTCGTCGACCTGACCGACGAAAGCCAGATTGTGGCTGGCGTGGCGGATGCGGTTCGACTGCTCGGCGGTCTCGACGTGGTCGTCAACTGCGCCGGCATCGAGATAGAGGCGCCACTGAAGAGCATCGACATCGCTGATGTCGACCGGATGTACGCGGTGAACGTGCGCGGCCCGTTTCTCGTCGCTCGCGAGGCGCTGAAAGCTATGAAGCCCGGCGGCCGGATCATCAACATCGCCTCGGAGCTCGCCTATCTCGGGCGGCAAGGCGCGTCCGGTTATTGCGCGACGAAGGGCGCGGCGATCTCGCTGACCCGGTCGTGGGCGCGCGAACTCGCGCCAGACATTCTCGTCAACGCGGTCGCGCCCGGCCCGATCGATACGCCGCTTCTCGGCTTCGAGCGCATGACCGAGGCGCAGAAGGCGCTCGAAATCGATAACCCGATGGGCCGGATCGGCCGCCCGGAAGAGGTCGCTGCCGCGATCGTCTTCCTGGCCTCCCCGGCGGCTTCTTTCATCACCGGACAATGCATCAGCGTCGATGGCGGCGCGGCAATGCACTGAGGACAGATCATGGTCGATAGCGTGCTGATGGCGGAACTCACCTGGCCCGAATTCGCGGCGAAGGTGAAAGAGAACGTGCCGGTCTTATTGCCGCTCGGAACCACCGAGCAGCATGGCCCGCATATGTCGCTGAACGTGGATGTCGTCCTGCCGACCGGCGTCTGCGAGCGTGTGGCCAGGAATGTCGGCGGCATCGTCGCCCCGACCATCCCGTATGGCTACAAGTCGATGCCGCGCTCGGGCGGCGGCGAGGCCTTTCCCGGCACGACCAGCCTGGACGCGAACACATTCTCGCTCGTCGTTCGCGACGTCATCCGCTCGCTCGGCCACCACGGCGTGCGCCGTCTCGTCGTCGTCAACGGACACTTCGAGAACTCCTGGCCAGCAGTCGAGGGCGTCGATCTCGGCCTGCGTGAACTGCGCCGCGACGGCATCGCCGACATGCAGCTCATGCGACTCGAATACTGGGACTTCGTCCGCCGCGAGACGCTCGACAGGCTGTTCCCGGACGGCTTCCCCGGCACCGAACTGGAGCATGCGAGCCTGCTCGAAACCTCGCTGATGCTGCTGCTGCGTCCCGACCTCGTCGACATGTCGAAGATACCGAGCGACGGTCCGGCCAAGTTCCCGACCTACGACAAGTTCCCGATCCCGGACGGCTTCGTGCCGGCCTCGGGCGTGCTCGCCCGCGCGCAGGGCTCGACCGCCGAAAAGGGCCAGTGGCTGATGGACGACCATGTCGAGCTGATCACCAAGGCCGTCCGCATCGAGTTTGGGCTTTGACGCGATGAGCGAGGATTTCCAGCCTCTCGATTCAGGTCTCATTCCGCGTTTTGCCGGCGTCCCGACTTTCATGCGCTTGCCCCAGGCGGAGCCGGAACAGGTCGAGGTCGCGTTGATCGGCGTGCCTTTCGATGGCGGCACGACCAACCGCGCCGGTCCACGCCACGGTCCGCGCGAGATCCGCAATCAGTCAAGCATGGTCCGTCGCGTCCATCATGCGACCGGAATCTCGCCCTTCGATCTCGTCCGTGCGGGCGATTGCGGCGACGTTCCGACGAACCCGCTCGATCTCGGCGACAGCCTCGACAAGATCGCGGCCTTCTATCGCCGTGTTCGTGAAGCCAGCGCCGTCCCGCTGACAGCAGGCGGCGACCATCTGATCTCGCTACCGATCCTTCGCGGCATCGCGACGGACGGGCCGCTCGGAATGATCCATTTCGACGCCCATTCCGACACCTATGACAGCTTCTTCGGGACGAGCCGCTACAACCACGGCACACCGTTCCGCCGGGCGATCGAGGAAGGGCTTCTCGACCCGAAGCGCGTGGTCCAGATCGGCCTCCGCGGCGGCATTTCCGACGCGTCGAATTTCGATTTCGCGAAACAGGCCGGCATCCGGCTGATCTTCATCGAGGAATTCGAGGCACGCGGCGTCGACGAGGTGATGGCAGAGGCGCGAGCGATCGTCGGCGAACAGCCGATCTATGTCTCGTTCGACATCGACGTCATCGACCCCTCCTTCGCACCAGGCACCGGCACTCCCGAGATCGGCGGGATCACGACCCGCGAGGCGCAACGGCTTGTCCGTCTCCTGCGTGGCCTCGATATCCGCGGTGCGGACCTCGTCGAGGTTTCGCCACCGTTCGACCAGGGCGGCATCACCGCGCTGACCGGCGCGACCATGATGTTCGAATTGCTTTGCGTGCTCGCCGATTCAATCGCCACGCGCCGCCCGGCCTCCGCGCCACAAACCATGCTGGCTTGAGGGGCGATCGACATGTCTCACGGATATGAAAGCGGCCGCCTCGACCTTCCCTTCGTCGGCATTTGCACGTTCGGCAAATACCCGCTGTGTTTGGACTGGGACAACATCCAGGCCGATGTCGCGGTGCTCGGCGCACCGTTCGATCTTGGCACCCAATGGCGCTCCGGCTCCCGCTCCGGTCCACGGGCCATCCGCGAGGCGTCGACCCTGTTCTCGTTCGGCCACGCCGGCGCCTACGACCATGAGGACGACGCCGTCTACCTGCCGGCGGAGACAACCCGCATCGTCGATATCGGCGACGCGGACATGATCCACACCGACACGACCCGCAGCCACGCGAATATCGAACTCGGCGTCCGCAAGATCCTCGCAGCCGGAGCGATCCCGGTCGTCCTCGGCGGCGACCATTCGATCAACATCCCCTGCATCAACGCCTTCTACGACCAGGGGCCGATCCACATCGTCCAGATCGATGCGCATCTCGACTTCGTCGACGAGCGCCACGGCGTGAAGAACGGTCATGGCAGCCCGATGCGCCGCGCGGCCGAGAAGCCCTATGTCATGGGCCTCTCACAGTTCGGCATCCGTAATGTCTCCTCGACCGCTCGCGAGGGCTACGAGGATGCGCGCCGCATGGGTTCGGACATCCTCAGCGTCCGCCAGATCCGGAAGCTCGGTGTCGATGCCGTGCTGGAGCGCGTGCCCGCCGGCTCACGCTACTACGTGACGATCGACATCGACGGCTTCGATCCGTCGATCGCGCCTGGCACCGGCACGCCGAGCCATGGCGGCTTCATGTACTACGAGGTGCTGGAGCTTCTCGCGGGCCTGGCCAAGCGCGGAAAGATCGTTGGCGTCGATCTCGTCGAGGTCGCCCGCGAATACGATCCGGCCGGCGTCACGTCGATCCTCGCGGCGCAGATCCTTCTCAATTTGATTGGGCGGATTCTCGATGCCCGATAGCACCCTTCCTCGCAGCGGACGGTCGGCATTCGCGCCGCTTTGCTGCGTGGATCTCCAAACCCCAAGACGGAGAGTTTCCATGTCCAAGCTGCTGAAGAATTCTATGGCCCTCGCCGTAGCCGGACTGGTGTTCGGCGTGACGGCGGCGAAGGCCGACCTGCTCGACGACATCAAGAAGAAGGGCGAGATCGTCGTTGCGACCGAAGCCCGCTTCCAGCCGTTCGAATATGTCGAGGATGGCAAGATCGTCGGCTACGGCCCCGAAATGATGAAGCTGGTGTTCGACAAGTACCTGCCCGGCGTGAAGGTTAAGCAGCTCGACCTGCCGTTCCAGGGCATCCTGCCGGGCCTGAGCGCCAAGAAGTACGACGTCGTCATCACGGCCGTGACCATCACCAAGGCCCGCGCCGAGAAATACACGTTCACGACGCCGATCGCGGAGGCGACCACCGGCCTTCTCAAGAAGACCGGCGACGACTCGATCAAGACCCCGGCCGACATCGCCGGCAAGCCCGTTGGCAGCCAGACCGGCGCCGCGCAGCTCCAGGTCCTGAAGGAATTCAACGCCAAGCTCGAGAAGGAAGGCGGCAAGGGCGTCTCCGAGATCAAGGAATATGTCGGCTTCGACGAGGCCTATGCCGATCTCGCCGCCGGCCGCATCAAGGCCGTCGCGCAGTCCGGCGCCAACGTCGCTCCTCTCGTGAAGAGCAAGCCGGAGACGTTCGAGTACATGAAGGAGACGATCGGCCCGAAGACCTATTTCGGCTGGGCGGCCCGCAAGGAAGACGACAGCGCGAGCCTGATCGCGCTCCTGAACAAGGGTATCCTCGAGCTCAAGAAAGCCGGCACCATGTCCGAGCTTCAGACCAAGTGGATCGGCTTCACTTACGACATGCCCGACGACATCGGCGAACCGACGATGTGATTGGGGAATAGAGGTCGATGCTGGATTTCACCGCCGTCATAGCCCAGCTGCCGCGAATGGCGGCTGGCGCCCAGACGACGATCTGGATTTCGGCTGCGGCGCTGCTTTGCGGCGCCGCGCTCGGCCTCGTCATGTGTGCGGCGCGGCTGTCGCGGAACATCTTCCTTCGGGCGCTGGCGGCGGTGTTTGTCAGCATGTTTCGCGGCCTGCCACTCCTCGTCGTCCTGTTGATCCTGTTCTACGTCCCGCCGAACTTCGGCGTGGAAACGACGCCCCTCACGGCCGCTCTCCTCGGCCTCACGCTCAATACAGCCGGCTACCAGACCGAAATCTATCGCGCCGGCTTTCTCACCGTTCCTCCCGGACACGCCGAGGCGGCGCGGATGCTCGGCTTCAGCCGTCTCCAGATTGCGCGCCACATCTTCCTGCCGCAGATTTTCCGCGTGACGATCCCGGCGCTGACCAACGAGGCCGTTGACGTCGTGAAGAGTTCCGGTCTCCTGTCTATCATCGCGGTGACGGAACTCCTGCGCATCAGCCAGCAGATCGTCTCCTCGACCTATCGTCCGCTCGAAACCTATCTCGTCTGCGGCCTCTTCTATTTCCTGATGTCGACGGCGGTGTCCTCGTTCGGACGCTTTCTCGAACGGCGGCTGACGCCGAAGCCCGCATGATCGATTTCACCGCTATCGCCGAATACGCGCCGGCCATCGGACGGGGTCTCCTCGTCACGATCGAGATCTGCGCGGTGTCGCTGGTCCTGGGTCTTCTGCTCGGCCTCGGCGTCGCGCTGCTCGCGCGCCTGCCCTGGCTGCCGCTGCGTTGGCTGATCCGCTCCTACATCGAGCTTTGGCGCGGCACGCCGCTGCTGCTGCAGCTCTTCATCCTCTATTATGGCGGCCCGACCTTCGGCTTCCTGCCGACTTCGTATCAAGCCGGCGTGCTCGGCATGTCGCTCTATACCGCAGCTTATCTCGCCGAGATATTCCGTGCGGGGTTCGAGGCCGTGCCGCCGGGCCAGGTCGAAGCCGCTCGCATGCTCGGCTTCACCAAGCTCAAGATCGTCCGTCATATCGAATTGCCGCAGATGCTGAGGCTCGTCGTTCCGCCGACGACAAACCAGATGATCAGCATCATCAAGGAGTCCGCCGTGCTGTCCGTGATCACCGTGCCGGAACTGACGCTCACGACAACGCGCATCGTCAGCGAGACCTTCGTCGTCGTCGAACCCTATCTGCTGCTTGGCCTCGCCTATTGGTCCGTAACTGCAATGGTCGCGTTCGGTAGCCGGCAAATCGAGAGAAGGCTGGTCCGCGCATGAGCGTGTTGAGGGACATTGGAGCGCGTGACGCCGCCATCCAGCTGCGCGGCGTCGGCAAGACGTTCGGTTCGAATACGGTCCTGAAGGGCGTGGATCTCGATATCGAAAGGTCCGAGCGCGTCTGCGTCATCGGACCGTCCGGCTCGGGCAAAAGCACCCTGCTGCGCTGCATGGTCTTCCTGGAGACCTATGATGAGGGCGAGATCTACGTCGAGGGCCGCCTGCTCGGATACTCGATCTCGGATGGCACGCGGAAGAAGGATTCCGAGGTCCAGACCGCCAATGTCCGGCGCAACGTCGGAATGGTTTTCCAGCAGTTCAATCTGTGGCCTCACATGACGGCGCTCGGCAATGTCATTGCCGCCCTGCGCATCGTCAAAGGCATGACCCGCGCGGAAGCCGAGAAGATCGGACGAGAGGCGCTGGAAACGGTCGGCCTCGCCCACAAGGCGGACGCCTATCCGGACCGCCTCTCGGGCGGCCAGCAACAGCGCGTCGCCATCGCCCGCGCGCTTGCAATGAACCCCTCGATCCTCCTCTTCGACGAGCCGACCTCGGCGCTCGATCCGGAACTCGTCGGCGAAGTCCTCGAGGTCATGCGTCAGCTCGCCTCGCAGGGAATGACCATGGTCGTCGTCACCCATGAAATGGGTTTCGCAGCCGAAGTCGCCGATCGCGTGATCTTCATGGACGGCGGCTCGATCGTGGAAGCAGGACCGCCTCAGCGCCTGTTCTCGAAACCCGAGAGCCCCCGCCTCGCGCAGTTCCTCGACACATGGAAGTCGCGCAATGCGAGCGGCTCCGTATCCGAAATCACAGGGTGATCATGCCGGACAATTTCAGCACCATTCCCGCCCGTAAGGGCACCGCCGCCCGTCTGAAAGCGGGACAATCCGTAATCGTCCGGAACACGCACGGCGAACAGGTCGTCGACACCTGGGCATTCAATGCGGACGATCTCTCGGAATTCATGTCGATGGAGCACACGCGAGCACGCCTCCTGAAGCTGATACCCGCCGTGGGCGATGCTCTACTGACGAACCACCGCAGGCCGATCCTGACACTCATCGAGGACACGTCGGGCGGAATCCACGACATGCTCATGGCGGCCTGCGACCGCTATCGCTACGAGCAGCTCGGCCATGTCGGACATCACGATAGCTGCACCGACAATCTGCACGATGCCCTCCACGCGATCGGCCTGGAATCGCCAGAGGTACCGAGCCCGCTCAACCTGTTCATGAACGTCCCGGTATCCGCCGACGGCGCGCTCAGCTTCGCCGCTCCGCCATCGAAGCCCGGCGGCTCAGTAACCTTGCGGGCTGAGATGGACTGCGTTGTCGTCTTCTCCTCGTGTCCGCAGGACATGCTTCCCGTGAATGGCGTGAACTGCACGCCAACAGATGCTCACTTCTCGGTCGTCTGATGTCCCGGCCGATCCATCTTCACATCGAGAACAATCGCGCGCTCGGCCCGGTCTTCGAGGCGACGCCGGAGCGGATCGCCCAGGCCTGCGCGAGACATCCGGACTTGTCGGATCTCAGGATTACCGTTGGATACGATGGCGACGTCTTCGCCTGCGAGATGCAGACTGCTGACGTGCTGATGGGTTGGCGCTTCGACAAGGCGCTGGCTCAAAGCGCGCCTAACCTGCGCTGGGTCCATGCTCACGGAGCCGGTGTGAACCATTTAATGCCGCTGGACTGGCTGCCCTCGGGGGCAGTGCTGACCAATAGCCGCGGCGTACATGGCGAGAAGGCCGACGAATACACGATCATGGCGCTGCTCATGCTCAACAACCGGGTTCCGGAGAGCATGACGAACCAGCGCAATGCGCGCTGGGATCAGGTGTTCAGTTCTTCAATCGTCGGCAAGACCGTCCTGATCATCGGGGTTGGCCATATCGGTGGCGGCGCCGCGAAATGGGCCGACCGTTTCGGCCTCAAGGTCATAGGCATCCGCCGGAGCGGAGAGCCGCATCCACATGTCCATGAGATGCATCGGCCCGAAGCGTTGAGGACATTGCTGCCCCGTGCCGATTTCGTTCTGATGACGACGCCGTCGACAGGCGCGACCAAGCAGCTTCTCGGCCGGGACGAACTCGCATTGATGAAGGACGGCGCAGGCCTCGTGAACTACAGCCGCGCGGATCTCGTCGATTACGACGCGCTCAGCGCCGAGTTGGAGCAAGGGCGCCTCACGGCTGTTCTCGACGTCTTCGACCCCGAGCCCCTGCCCCCATCGTCGCCGCTCTGGAGTGTGCGCAACCTGATCATCACGCCTCATTGCTCGTCGGACGACGCCGAGCAGTACACGCCAAAAACGCTCGATCTCGTTTTTCGCAACCTGGTGAATCTTCGGTCCGGACAACCCCTGCTGAATGTCGTGGACCCTCAGCTGCAGTACTAAAGCGGGTTGTTAGGCATCTCGGCTGAATGACCGAAGACGTCGCCGACCACGGGGCTTGGGCATGCAGTTCGTCAGAGCGGCCTGGCTGGCTTGCCGGAAAGCCGGCTGGCTGGCTTGGCCCTCGCCTGCCGAAGCAGACCCGCAAAGCCTGTCCGCAGCTCTGGCGATCCGCTCGTCTCACGCGATGAGACTGCGCTCGACCAGATCATGGACGCGGCGGAACGCAGACTCGGCGCCGGCAACGAGGCGGGTTTCTTCCGGCGCTGTCAGCTCGACCGCATCGAGAGCGGCCGTGAACGTACGCCAGTGGATGCCCCGTCCGGCTGGGCTGGGCGCCAGATGTCGCGCGCCGAAAGTCTCCGACAGGCCGAGGCGTTCCGCTTCCTTCAGCAGGAAGGCCGCGCCGAGGTTAGAGCCCTCCGCGACGTAGAGCCAGCCGAGCGCGCTCGGAATGTCGGCCTGGACGTCGAATACCGGCGAACCATTGTCAGCGGGCGGAGCCAGACCGAGATCGTCGACGTCCTGCTCGATCAGGGGGAGCCTTCGCCGCCCAGCGAGATCAGGCAGCAGCGCGTCCAGCGAGGCATTCGAATAGAGCGCGTCCACATCGCGATGGAAGGCCCGCTGCACTAGGACGAACAGGCCGTACCGCTCGCGGCTCTCGAATGCCCGCGCACCCATGATGCGGCGGTCCAGTGTGTCGTGAGTATCATGGGTCAGCGCCCTCAGCCGCTGCCAGCGTCCGCCGATATCGGTCGCGATGTTCATTCCGCCCCCACCCGTTCGGCCGCGAAAATGGCCGTTCATCCTTAGGACGATTCAAAACTCGATTTACGGACATCGGTCGCAAATTTTTTTGCTGCCGCGATTCCTCCCGGAACGCCCGCGCGATCTGATCGCCGAGCGGCTTCATGAGATAGGACAGCGCGGTTCTTTCGCCCGTCTGGATGAAAGCCTCCGCTGGCATTCCGGGAACGAGCGTGAGCTTGCCGAGCCTCGCCAACTCGGCGGCTATCACCGTTATCCTGACCGCGAAATAGGAAAGACCGGTCCTCTCCTCCTCGGTCAAATCGGCGGCGATGCGGCTGACTTCTCCGTTGAGCTCCGGCGTCACGCGCTGGTTGAAAGCCGACATCCTCAGCACCGTGGGCTGGCCGAGTTCGATCTGGTCGCAGGATCCGTGCTTCCAGCATGAGCCTGTCGCTGTCGGGCACGATGAGCATGATCGTGTCGCCGGGCGAGATCACGCCCCCGACCGTATGGACGGCGAGCTGGTGGACCATGCCGCCCTGCGGCGCGACGAGATCGATCCGCTTCAGCTGATCCTCCGCCGCGACCTCGCTCCGCAGATCCTGATCTATCTGGATGATCTGCAGCTTTGATGTACGCCGACGCGGTCTCCAAGTCTTACCCCATTGAAGAACAACCTTTTCATAGGCTCGAACGGCGCTGCCGGTGATCTTCCTCGTCGGTCATTCGGATGAGCTTTCCGCTCGAATGCTTCGGATCGGGTCCTCCCTGATGAAAGCTCCGCCTTGCGCCGGAGCGAAGATCACTCTGCTGGAGGAAACATGCTTTTCCTGATGATGGCGTGAACGCCCCAATTGCCGTCCGCCACCTGCGTCACGCCGAAATCGACCCCCACCGAAATCAGCGAAACCGCCTCGTCTTCGTCGAGGCCGTAATGCTCCATCAGGAACTTGCGCGCGGTGCGGAACGCGCTTTTCAGCGCCCGGTCCAGCGATGACTTCTTGAACACTTCCGACTGCGCGTTGCGGCCAAGTTCGCGGAGATAGTTGGGATAGGAGAAGCCGTGGACGATCCAGGCGTCCGGCGTCTCCAGCAGCGGGCTCGACAGGCCGTTGAGGAAGGGCTTTCCGGTCTCGTTGCGCTTGTGCAGCACCACGCGGATGTCACCCGTGAGCGAGCATTCGAGCGCGGTACCGCTGATCTCCCCGTCGCCCTGCGCCAGATGCGGATCGCCGATCGACAGCAGCGCGCCCGGCACCGCGACCGGCAGATAGACCGAGCTACCCTTGCCCGCCCGCCAGTTGTCAACATTGCCGCCGAAATAGCCGGGCGGCACCGAATCCACGATGTCCGCCTCGCGCGGCGCCACCGCGATAAAGCCGAAATGCGGGCGGATCGGGATGCGCATTCCCGCCATCACGCCGTGCCGCTCCCGCACCTTCGAGCGATCGATCGGCACGCCCGGATAGTCGATCGTCTCGTGCACCACGCCGAACGGATCGGTCTGCGCCACCCAGCGATAGCTGTAGACGGGCTCGGCGAACCCGGACGAGCCATCGACCTCGGTGCGGTAGATCGTGACGATCTCGCGGGTGCGCGGACCGTCCAGCATGTCGTCGTAATGGTAACCCCAGGCGGCGGCGACATTGCTGCCGAACGCATAGCCGGCGAATTCCGGGTTGGCGCAGGGACGCGGCCGGAGATCGAGGATCTGCACCTCCAGAACGTCGCCCGGCTCGGCGCCGTGGACGTAGATCGGCCCGGTGCAGATATGGACGCCGAACCCCTCGCCTGCGCCGCGGCCGAAGATCGTCGCGTTCATCGGCCCCGCGCCGCGCCGATCGACCGCCTTGTAGTCGCGCGTCCAGGCGAAGACGCTTTCCACGCCCGCATCGCCCGCGATCATCCGCGCATGGTCGTCATACGAGTGCTGCGTCAGCGTCTCGACGGTGATTTCCGAGTTCGGCCGGACGCGCAGGACCGGCGGAATCGAGCGGCTGAGATAGCCCCAATGGACGGTGTCGCGCGACACCGCGAGATGATGCCGCTCCGGCGTGCTCGGCGGCAGCGGCGACGGTCGAGACAGCGCCGCGACCGGTGCTTCCTCGATCGGCGGAGCAGCCGGCCTCGTTCCCGGCCTCGACCCGGTATGCAGCGGCCGGCCGCGCGTCCATCGGGTCGCGCTCAGCTCCGGGGCCGATTTGCGGAATTCACGCGGCGAGGCGCCATACGCCGTGCTGAACACCCGGCTGAAATGCGCCTGGTCGGGAAAGCCCCAGCGGAAGGCGATCTCGGCGATGCTGCGGTCGGCATGCTGCGGGTTGACGAGGTCGAGCCGGCAATGCTCCAGCCGGCGGTGGCGGACATAGTCCGAGAACGAGCGGTCGTGGCCCTCGAACAGGCGCTGGATGTAGCGCGGGGACAGCCCTTCTTCCCTGGCGATATCGGCGACCGACAGGTCCGGGTCGCGCAGCCGCGCCTCGACCACGGCGCAGACACGGGCGAAATGACCGGCCTGCACCTGCGTCGCGCTGTCCTCCTCCGGCCGCGCTTCGGCCAAGAGCGAGGACAGGACGAGTTCGGTGATCGCGATCTCGCTCGCGATCAGGTCACCGTCCTCGGCCATCGCGAAATTGCTGGCGAGCGCCCGCATCACCGGCCGCGCGGCGGTGGCGGCGACGGTCTCCCCGAGCACCGTGCCGGGGATGACCGGCGCGCGTCCCATCCGTCCTGCCATCCGCTCGCGCGGAAGCTGAAGCAGCAGAAGCTCGAAATCGTTCCTGAATTGCAGCGACCACGGCGTTTGGGCATCGCAGACCCACAGGTCGCCGTCGGCGAACTCGCTGACCCGGCGGCCCCCGTCGCCGATATGCCCGCGACCGTACTGGACGAAGCCGATCAGGATGCGGTCGTCCTTGGTCTCCGGCAGCCCGGCAAAATCCTGCGCCGTCGAGCGCAGCAGGGTGGCCGTCGCTCCTGTCGGCACCGAACGGGTTGCGATCTCGCCGAAATCGAAGCCCGCCTCGTCGCGATGGCGGCAGACGATCGACAGCGAACGCAAGGTCGCACGCCATGCTTCCTCCTGCTTGCCGCGGGGAAAGGCGCTGATGGAAACGGGATCGAACGGACGGTTCATCTGACTGCACTCGGAGAAGCTGCCACTTTGCCTAGCAGGCTCCGTGCCATCTTGACGAACCGCGCACAAAAATTTGCCTAAACCCGCCGCAGAGCGGCGTCGGTCGCGCGCCAATCAGCGATAAGATATTGAACTGATTGTTCTTTTTAGAACAAGAAAGTGAATCCAGCGCCGACCTCTCTTGGCCGATACGGATTGCGGCGGACGAGAGAGCCTGCAAGACTTCTTGCACATCGACGAGGCAGGGGCGCCTCGCCGGGCACCAATACAGAACTCAGGGCGCATCCCGGATGCGCTACCCGAACCGCTGTCCTTCGGACGGCGCGGTCAAACACGTCCTGCTGCGGTCGCAGCATCGCAGAACGAAAGGGATCGAGATGGATCGCCGTAAATTCCTCACCGCGGGTGTCGCGGGAACCGCAACCCTCGCCGCGCCGGCCGTCGCCCGGGCGCAGCAGAGCTTCAACTGGAAGATGACCAATTCCTACGGTCCGGGCTCGCCGTTCTACGTCACCGGCCCCGGCAGCCCGACCTATTTCTGCGAGCTCGTTAAGAATATGTCGGGTGGCCGCCTGAACATCCAGCACTTCGCCGCGGGCGAGCTGATCCCGGCTTTCGAGGGCTTCGACGCCGTCTCAGCCGGCACGGTCGAGATGAACGCCTCGAATTCCTATTTCTGGGCCGGCAAGGTGCCGGCGGCGCAGTTCTTCACCACGGTGCCGTTCGGCCTGAACTTCCAGGGCCACACCGCCTGGATCTACCATGGCGGCGGCCTCGCCCTCTGGGAGGAACTCTACACCCCGTTCAACCTCGTCCCGATGCCGCTCGGCAATACCGGTGTGCAGATGACCGGATGGTTCCGCAAGCCGATCGAGAAGGTCGAGGACTTTAAGGGCCTGAAGATGCGCATCCCCGGCCTCGCCGGTAAGGTCTATGCAAAGCTCGGTGTCGACGTGAAGCTGCTTCCGGGCGGCGAGATATTCCCCGCCCTCGAGCGCGGCGTCATCGACGCGGCGGAGTTCGTCGGCCCGTTCCAGGATCGCCGCCTCGGCCTGCAGAAGGCGGCGAAATACTACTACACGACCGGCTGGCACGAACCGAACAACGTCACCGAGCTGATCGTCAACAAGGCCGCCTGGGACTCGCTTCCGGCCGACCTGAAGGAGATCGTCCGCAGCGCCGCCGCCGCCTGCGTCGTGACGAGTCACACCTGGTGCGAGGCGACCAATTCCGACGCGCTTGACGAACTAGTGGCCAAGGAAGGCGTGATCGCCGGCCCGCTGCCGGGTCCGGTGGTCGAGAAGCTCCGCGAGGTTTCCAAGCAGACGCTTTCCGACCTCGCCGCCAGCGATCCGAAGATCAAGAAGGTTTACGACTCGTTCACCGCCTTCAAGACCAAGCACGACAAGTGGGCCGGCATCTCGGAAGCCGTCTACCAAGAACAGATCCGCGCCTGATCCATCATGGTCGAGACATTGGAAAAGTGGGCCCACGGCCTCGACGCAATCGTCGAGGTCTCGGGCCGAATCGCCGCTTGGTCCGGCTTCGCGCTGGTCGTGGTGATGGCGACGAACGTCCTGCTTCGCTACCTGTTCCACACCGGATCGGTCGCGATGCAGGAGCTCGAATGGCACCTGATGTCGCCGCTGACGCTGCTCTGCATCGCCTATACGATCAAGCATGAAGGCCACGTCCAGGTCGACATCTTCTACGGCTATCTGCCGCGCCTGGTTCAGCACGCGATCAATCTGTTCTCGGCGCTGTCGATCCTGACGATCTCGCTGATCATCGTGAAGCTCTCGCTGCCCTACGTCATGCAGTCGTGGCGCATCGGCGAGGGCTCGCCCGACCCGGGTGGCCTTCCCTACCGCTTCATCCTCAAGGCGCTCATTCCCGCCGGCTTCGTGCTTCTCGCGCTGCAGAGCCTGGCCTGGGTTCTGCGCACGGTTCAACCCTTCTTCGGCGGCTCGGACGCAACGTCCGGCGGCACGGTGAGCATCAATGCCGTGGAATGAAATTCTGGCCCTCGGCTGTATCGCGTCCTTCTTCGTCCTTTTGTTCGTCGGCGTTCCGGTCGCGCTGACGCTCGCGATCTCGGGATTCTTCTTTGGCTGGCTCGGCTTCGGCACCGGCCTTTTCAACCTCCTGCCGGCGCGCATCTACGGCGTCACCGCGAATTACACGCTGATCGCGATCCCGCTCTTCGTCTTCATGGGCGTGATGCTCGAGAAATCGCGAATGGCGGACGAGCTGATGGAGGTCATCGGCCATCTGTCCGGCAGCCTGCGCGGTGGCATGGGCCTCGGAATCGTGCTCGTCGGCGTGCTGATGGGAGCGACCACCGGCATCGTCGGCGCTACCATCGTCACCCTCGGCCTGCTTACGTTGCCGACGCTGCTCCGCCGCGGCTACGACAAAAGCCTCGCCTGCGGGACGATCTGCGCTTCGGGCACGCTCGGCCAGCTCATTCCGCCGAGTACGATCCTCATCCTCCTGGCCGACATCCTCGGCGAATCCGTCGGCACGCTCTTCGCCGCCACCGTCCTTCCCGGCCTGCTGCTCTCGGCGATCTTCTGCGCCTGGATCATCGCCTCCGGCATCATCTGGCCGGAAAAGGTGCCACCGATCCCGCTGGAAGAACGCCAGGCGATGCCGCGCAAGGAGCTTTGGCTCAAGGTGCTGAAGGTCGGCCTGCCGCCGATCGCGCTCGTCGTCGCCGTGCTCGGCTCGATCATCGGCGGCATTGCGGCCCCCACCGAGGCCGCCAGCATGGGCGCCGTCGGTTCGATACTCGTCGCCGCCGTCGCTGGCCGGCTAACGCTCAAGACGCTGGTCGAGACAGTGAACTCCACCGCGCGCATCACTGCGATGATGTTCTTCATCCTTATCTGCTCGCAGGTCTTCGCGCTCTCCTTCCGCGGCCTCGGCGGCGAGCGTCTGGTGCACGACATGTTCAGCATGGTTCCGGGCGGCACGAACGGCATCCTCATCTTCATGCTGGCGATCCATCTTCGTGCTCGGCTTCTTCATCGAATGGATCGAGATCAGCTACATCGTGGTGCCGATGTTCCTGCCGCTGATGCAGTCGGCTGGCGTCGACCTCGTCTGGGCCGCGGCGTTGATCGCGACGATTCTCCAGACTTCTTTCCTCACCCCACCGTTCGGCTGGGCATTGTTCTACCTGCGCGGCGTGGCGCCTCCCGAGGTCTCCACGCTCGACATCTACAAAGGCGTCGTGCCGTTCATCGTGTTGCAGCTGATCGCGCTGACCCTCGTATTCGCCTTCCCCGGCCTTGCCACATGGCTCCCCGAAGCCATCGGCTGGTAGAACCAAGATGCTGAACACGGTTCGCGCCCGGCGGGGCATGGTCACCTCGCCGCATCACCTGGCGAGCGAGGCCGGGCTTCGCATCCTTCGCGATGGCGGCAATGCCATCGAGGCGACTGTCGCGATGGCGGCGGCTTTGGCGGTGGTCTATCCGCATATGAACGGGATCGGCGGCGACGGCTTCTGGCTGATTGCCGCCCCCGGACAGGAGCCCGTGGCCGTCGAGGCCTGCGGACAGGCAGCGGCGCTGGCCGACGTTTCGTACTATCGTGAACGCGGCTTCGCGAGCATTCCGACGCGCGGTCCGCTCGCGGCGAACACCGTGGCGGCGACGGTCTCAGGCTGGGGTGAGGCGCTCCGCATCTCGTCCGGACACGGCGGCGCGCTGCCTCTGTCTAGACTCGTGGAAGATGCCGTCTGGTATGCCGACGAGGGTTTTCCGGTCACCGCGAGCCAGAACGAGCTGACTGTCTCGAAACTCGGCGAACTGCGGGACGTGCCGGGCTTCGTCGATGCCTTCCTGGCCGGCGGTAGCGCGCCTGCGACCGGCGAAACGCTCAAATCGCCGGCGCTCGCCAGAACACTCCACCGTATCGGCCGCGACGGCGTCGACGACTTTTACACCGGAGCCCTGGCGCGCGAGATCGCGGCTGATCTTGAGACCAGTGGCTCACCGGTTCGCGGGGAAGACCTGGAGCGGCATCGGGCCCGCAGTCGTGCGCCGCTGTCGATGAAGCTGCCCGGCGCGACGCTCTACAATTTCCCGCCGCCGACACAGGGCCTGTCCTCGCTGATGATCCTCGGCATCTTCAGCAGGCTTGGCGTGCGGGACGCGGACGGCTTTTCCCATATCCACGGGCTCGTCGAGGCCACCAAGCAGGCATTCCTCGTCCGTGATCGCATCATCGGCGATCCCGATGCGATGGCCCATGCGCCCGATGCTTTTCTTGATGGCTCGGTTCTGGATTCGCTCGCCCATAAGATCGACCCCGGCCGTGCCCTGCCCTGGCCCGCGCCACCCTTGGCCGGCGACACTGTCTGGCTCGGCGCGATCGACAAGGACGGTATCTCCGCGAGCTTCATCCAGAGCATCTTCTTCGAATTCGGCTCAGGTCTCGTCCTGCCGCAGACCGGCGTGCTCTGGCAGAACAGGGGGGCCAGCTTCGTCCTCTCGGACGACAACAATCCCCGCGCGCTCAGGCCGGGCCGCCGCCCGTTTCACACGCTCAATCCCGCCTTCGCCCGGTTCGACGATGGCCGCGACATGGTCTACGGAACGATGGGTGGCGAGGGCCAACCGCAAACACAGGCGGCGATCTTCAGTCGCTACGCGATGTTCGGCCAGGAATTGCAGACGGCAGTCACCGCTCCGCGCTGGCTGCTCGGCCGGACTTGGGGCGAGGAGAGCGTCACCTTGAAGCTGGAGAACCGCTTTTCTCCGGATATGATCTCAGAGCTTCGCGCTGCCGGTCACAACGTCGAAGTGCTGGACGAATTTACATCGACGATGGGGCACGCTGGCGCCATCGTCAGGCAAAAGTCCGGCCTGCTCGAGGGTGCAGCCGATCCCCGAAGCGACGGCGCAGCAAACGGCTTTTGATCCTTTGGCGCGCCTCTCCTCACCGCACGCTGTCTCCGCTCAAGCCGAGGCGGTTGTCCGGTCGAAGACGGCCGATGCCAGCGCTTCGACGAGAGCACCTTCGACTTTGCCACCGGTCGCCAATGTGCGGAGCACGTCGATCGCCGCGGCCGGCGGTAGCGGCTCCTTGTAGGAGCGCCGTTCAATCAGCGCGGCGTAAATGTCGCAAACCGTCAGAATTCGGGTCATGTCCGGTATCTGATGGCCGCTCAGGCCGTCCGGATAGCCGCTGCCGTCTAGAGCCTCGTGGTGATGCCGGACCGCATGCAGGATGTCCGGTCGGATCACGGTCGACGACAGATAGCGGGATCCGACCTCGGGATGGGACTTGATGATCTTGAGTTCGGCGTCGGTCAGCTTCCCCGGCTTGTCGAGCAGCGCCACCGGGATGGTCGCCTTTCCGATATCATGGAGCATGCCCGCCATGGTCAGCGCCACGACATCCGCGCGCCTCATGCCGAGTGACTGTCCGAACATGGTCGCCACGCTCGTGACCAGGAGACAGTGCTGGAAGGTGCTCACGTGGTGCTTGCGTATATTGTCCAACCATTTCTCCTGGCCGAATTCCGGAATCGCAGCACCGATGTCGCCGCAGGCCCGAAGCGCGCCCTCGACGTCGAGCTTCGCGCCCGTCGAAATGCCGTCGAACATCGACGTCAGCGCGCTGGCGGCGCCCTTGATCGACCGATCGATCTCGACCTGTCGCCGGTCGCGCTTTCGTTGTGTCGTCCCGATCAGCTCCTGAATGCAGTAGTTGAGTTCCCGCATCCTGATGGGACGGTTGATCAGTGCGGTGGCGCCGAGGCTGTTTGCCTGGATCCGCGCCCGAAAGCTTTTCAGATCGACGGAGAAAACCCGCTTCTTCGGCAGAACGGGATTTAGGCTCTGGATGATCGCAATGTTTTCTCTGGACAGGGCGACATCGAACACCACCGCCTGCGGCGATCCGAAATCGTATCGCGCGCATTTTTCGTCGGCGATGTCGACGAAGTCCGCGTCCTGCAAGTCATAGACAGGAGACGACACCGTATCGTCGCCGACGACGATAACCGCCGCGACTTTGTCGTGGTGACCAGCCGCCAGGTCCTGGGATCGCAGCATTGTCGGATCACCTATGCGGTCCTCACCTTTTTCGAGCGAGTGGCCGCTTAGTCATTCTCCCTTTAGTTGTAGATTGATTGTCCTCAATTAACGCGCGGTTAACGGATGAAATGCCACGTGGACGGCGTCGCACACGCCGGTCGAGTATCAGGCCTAATCTCTGATCCGCTTGACGAAAACCTGTTCGACGTGATGTTGGGCGACGAAGATCACGAGTTCGGCCGCGAGTGAGGCAGGCATCGGCACCGCTTCGACGATGAGATCGCCCGCTTCGGTCATCGCCTCCCCCTCCGCTGGGTCCGCAAGGACCGCAACCAGATCAATTTCGCCCGGGGTCTCGCCGGCTTCAAGCACGACCCAGAGGCTCGGCTGACCGCTCGCGAGATTGTCGCGATAATTACCGCTCTCAACCGAGTGGAACTCGACCTCGGCATAACCGGCGAAGAGGCTCAGGACGCCCGCTTCGTTCTTCAACACGGTACCGATCGGGATCTCGGGCGGCTCGACCAGCACTTGGGACACGCGCCAGGAATAGTCAGCCCATTGGGTAACCGCCGGATGCCGCTCGACGATGACCCCCACCTTAAAAGCCACTGACGCCATCAGCTCGCCTCCGCCAGCGGCAGACCGGTGATGAGGTTTTGCGGCTTGAGCCGGATCGTCTTGTCGGGTGCAGTCGCCAGGAACAGCCAGACCGGTCGTCCTGCGATTTCGGATCGCGCGACGGTGCTTTCCTCAAAGGACAGGCGAAACAGCCCGACAATCCGGTCGAGAGCGTCATCGCCGACCTCGTGGCCGCGCCACAGCGCATTGCCGATGCGGGTCGCCTCGGCATCGAGGCCGACGAACCACGCCCAGTCGGTGTCTTCCGCCTTCGCAACGGGTTCGATGGAGACGCGGATACCGAGCAGATGGGCGATCCATATCTCCAGAGCGCGGGCGAGCCCTGCCCTGCCCTCCGTGCCGGCGAAGCTCAGGACCATGTCGAAGGCGTCGCTCCGTTCGAAATACCCGTCGGCGTTCGATGCCTCCAGAACGTCGAGATCGGTCACTGCCGGCCCGGCGAACATCTGCAGCAATGGCGAGTTCGCACGCTGGCCCTCATGCTCCTCAATGATTTCCTGATCGGCCAGCAGCAAGCTTTCCTCGTGGACGCTCGCACGCTGGGGACGGAAAAACAGCTCGGATGCCCTGACGATGTGCGGGTCCTCGCAGCCGTCCAAGGCATTGCGGAGAACGACCTGGGTGAGTTGGTTCAAGAACAGCGACGGCGTTCCGGACAGATCACCCCGCACCAGATTGAGATAGGCTGCCTCGAGCGTCGGCTCGGATATCAGCCGGTCGCGAAAAGTGAGCATGACCCGCCAATTCTCGCGCGCGTCCTCGTCGTCGAGTGCATCGATCTCGGAAGCGGACACCTTTCGCCGCGGCTCGGCAAGAAGGCTCGAATGTAGCGCCCGTTCCGCAGCGCAGGCGTCATCAGGCGGAACGAGTTCCGGCCGCGCCAGATAGGCCTTCAGAAATTCATCGGTGACGACCAGCCGGCCGTTTTCGTCATGGTCGAGCAGATGATGGCCGGACGATATCCAGAAGTCCTTCATTTCAAATCTGCCTTCGACAAGGTGGCGAGATCGACGTGTTCGATGATCTCGTCGGTTTCGTCCTCGACGATTACGAAAGCCTGGGTCGGCTTGGTGATGTCATCGCGCTTGTGGAGGGTGCGGAAGCGTTCGCGTATCCCCTCCGGCTCCGTCGAGCGCTGGACGGCAAGGAGCGTGTTGACGGGATGGTCGCAAAGAGAGGATGCGAAGGCGATCTCCTCGGCTGCCGCGGCGCGGGCCGCTTCGAAACTCGGCGCCCCAAGATGATCCACCAACTGCACGGCAAGGCGATCGATCGCGCCCTTCAGTTCGTCCTCCGTGGCATCGCTGACCACCCCCAGGGTCGACCAGCCGAAGCTCTCGATGCCGAGCAGGCCCGCGCGGAAGGCCTGCCGGTCCTTCCCCGTGAGTTCGTTCGTGTCGACGTCCCAGAACCGGAATGCGCCGGAGACAGCCCATTCACCGGGCTGCGCCGCCAGTGGGAAGACGAACTCGTCGGACGGGTCGAGCCGAATTGTCCGGGGAAGTTTCAGGGCCATGGCGCGCCTGTCTCAGGATCGTGCCACGACGGCCTGGCCAGGGCATCGCGGAGACTGCCCGCCTGCCCGTCCAGATCGCCGTCATCCGCGATCCGAATCGTCTTCTTTGCGGCCCGGTCGAGCCAAAACCGCCGAACCGTCGAGAAACCTTCGGTATTCCAATCGTCCATCGCCCTGAGAAGATAACGACTAAAGCCGTCGATTACAGTGGCTGGACTCAGTTCCTCGAAACCCTGTTCGTCCAAACCTCCTAGAAGCGGCTGTAATCCGGCCTCCCCGGCGCGCATCACGACGGTGCGGATCATGATGCCGACGACGAGCCAATCGGGCACGTCGTCTTCGCTCGACTGGGGCCAGGCCATCTGCAGGCCTCCGACGAGAGCGTCGTCGACACGGATCGCGTCTGGCCAATCGAGCGTAATCGGATGTTCTGGAGGGGCATGGACGGACAAGGCATCGGCGAGAGCATTGCCGCAGATATAGATCGCCCGCCGCGAAAGCCGGAGCGGCTCGTCCGGTTCTAGGACGATCGCGAACTCGGCGATGTCGAACCGCCGTGTCCAGACGATCGTCCCTGCTCCGCTCTCCGCCGCGATGTTCTGGGCGTGGCGGAATGCATCTCCGACCTCCCGGAGAGCGATCAGCGAGAACGGCGGCGGCAGGATCAGTTCTTGGTTGCTCACGTCACGCCAACACTGGTTGCGCTGATCTATAGAAGTTCTAATCTATAACCAATTCGGGCGAGGAAGACCCGCTGGAGAAAGCGAATGGCCGAAAGGCCTACCGAGTCCCCCAAGACGATAGCACTGGCGGCAATCGCGGCTGAACCTTCACCCTCGGTGCCCATGATCCCGCTGCAAAGCGATGGCGTGGTGTTGATCTATGGCAGCGACGGCCGGGCGATTCTCGCGGGACAGGAGCTCGCCGGTCGTCTCGACGTCACGGTTCTGATCGATTCCTCCGAACCGTTCGATGTGCCTCCCGGACTGGTGTTTCCAGTGGCGCGCGGCCGGATCGTCTCGGCGCGAGGTCATTTCGGCGCCTATGAACTCACGGTAGACGGCTATTCAGCTCCGCAGGCAGGCGTGGATGGAGCGATCGTCCTCGGCGCCCGCCGCGACGGCGCGGTGTCCCGTTGCGACCTGATCCTGGATATCTCGGCTCGACCGGCGCTTTTTCCGGCGCACGAGGCGCGAGAGGGATATTTCAAGGTCGATTCGGCGAACCCGGAACGTCTAGCCCTGGCGCTGGAGGATGCGGGCGAACTCGTCGGCGAGTTCGATAAGCCCCGCTACATCACCTTCAACGAAGACATCTGCGCCCATTCCCGCTCGACGATCAAAGGCTGCACAAGGTGCTTGGACGTCTGCGCCATGCAGGCGATCGAGCCGGCGGGGGATCATGTCGAAATCGACGCCTATGTCTGCGCCGGCTGCGGCAACTGCGCGGCCGTCTGCCCGACGGGCGCCGCATCCTACACCCTGCCGACGGTCGACAACCTGCTGGGCACACTCCGCACTCTGCTGATGTCCTATCGCGAGGCCGGCGGACGCGACGCGATCGTGCTGTTCCATGACGGCTATCACGGCGCGCCGCTCGTCGAGCAAGTCGACCTTCCCGCCAACGTGCTCCCGTTCGCCGTGAACGAGATCAAGCAATTGGGCGTCGAGGCGTTCGCCGCCGTTCTCGCCTACGGTGCATCGTCCGTTCGTGTGATCGCGCGGAGGGCTCCGAAAAACGGTATCGTCGCGCTGTCTGGCACGATCGTAACGGCCAATACGCTGGCGGCAGCTCTTGGCTATGGGGCCGATGCCTGCGGCTTGTTCAATGTGGATACACCGGACGATCTCGCGACTGCGCTGGAGCTTTCGCCGGTAGGCGTTCCCTCTCCCAACCCGTCGACATTCACTCCAAGCGGCGGGAAACGCAGCGTGCTGGAGCTGTCTCTACGCATGCTCCATCGGGTGGCCCCGTCGCCGATCGATGTCGTGCCCCTTCCGAAAGGTGCTCCCTTCGGGACGCTGGCGATCAACACCGAGGGCTGCACCCTTTGCCTGTCCTGCGTGTCCGCCTGTCCGACCGGCGCGCTTTCCGCGAGCGAGGAGCGGCCGTCGCTGCGTTTCCAGGAAAGTGCCTGCGTCCAGTGCGGCCTCTGCGCCGCGACATGTCCGGAACAGGTGATCGCCCTCGAACCGCGCCTGGACTTCACCGCCTGGAATGCGCCTCGCCGCGTGATCAAGGAAGAAGAGCCGTTCTGCTGCATCCAATGCGCAAAGCCTTTCGGCACCAAGAGCACGATCGAACGGATCATCGCCAAGCTCGAATCCAAGCACTGGATGTTCTCGGGCGAGAATGCGCGCAGGCTCGACGCGATCAAGATGTGTGAGAACTGCCGGGTCGAAGCCGCTCTGAACGAGGGCTTCGATCCCTATGCCGGCGCGGGAAGACCGAAACCCCGCACCGCCGACGACTATCTGTCCGCAGATAACGGCGAGTGATTGTTCCCCGACAAGAGCGCGGAGCGCACGCCGATCCGGGGCCCAGCGTCCAAGTGCGCCGCAGGCGCTCTATAGTAAAGGGCTTTCGCCAGTATGCGCTGGGTCCCGGTTCTCGGGATCCAGCTTTGCTGCACCCAGACCGGGATATGTCACTTCGTCACGCGCTCCAGAAATCTCACCAAGGCCTCGCGGTCTTCGGGACGGTTGACCGTCTGCTCCGGCATCTTCGTCCCAGGCGTATAGGCATGGGGGCCGAGCTCGAAGAGTTTCGCGACCGTCTCCGGTGTCCAAATGATGTCCAGGGTCCGGAAAGCCTCCGAATACGGATAGCCGGGAACCGATGCGATGCGGCGTCCCATAATCCCATAGAGGGTGGGACCGGCGCGGAGGCCCTCGTCCGGGCGGAGCGTGTGGCAGGCAACGCAGGCTCTAAAGACCTGGGCGCCGGGATCGTCGGCGTAACCGGCGAGAGGATCCGGCGGGTTTCCGGCGACCAGCGGTCCGATAGTCTCTCCGGTTGCAGCGTTCCAACGGCGGATAATCCGGTCGCCGCCTCCTGTCAGAAGCTCGTCGCCATTCGGCAAGAAAGCCAGCGACCAGACCGGAATACCGGGGCCGACGAGCGTCCGTTCGATCTCCAGTCTGTCCGCTGAGAGGATCGCCGAAACCCCGCCGATCACTGCGGAAGCATACCGACGAGTGCCGATCGCGATGGAGATCACCGGCGTTGAGCCGATTTCAATTTCTTTCATCTCTTTGGTAGTCAGGTCGACTACGCGAAGGCGGCCGTCAGCGCCACCGACAGCCACACGGCCATCGGGAAGCACCGCCAGCGTGTTGAGCGGCGCCGGGAACCTCATGATCTCCGGCGTGTTCGTCTCGGACCATATCCGCAGAGACGCGTCGTATCCGGCGGAGGCGACCCGGCTATCCGGAAGAAAGCCGACGCCGTTCACGTTACCCTGATGGCCCTCCAGGACCTGAGCGCCGCCGCCCTCGAGCGGCCAGACCCTTACGGTTCCGTCCCAGGCGGCGGAGGCGAGCCTGCGGCCGTCCGGCGATACCGCGAGTGCGGCGATCGGAGCGGTATGTCCCTCCAAGACGATCTCTGGCACAGAAGGCCCCGGTTTCCAGATCGCGATCCGGGCGTCCTCGCCGGCAGTGACGTAGCGGCCGTCCGGAAGGATCGCCACGGCGTTCACCGAGCCGTTGTGAAACTGAAGAACGCTTTGAGCCGCGCCGCGCTCGAGCGACCAGACGATCGCGGTCGAATCGAAGCTGCCGGAAATCGCCATCTTGCCGTCGCTGGACACCGCGAGCGCACGAACCGGACCGCCATGGCCGCGCAATTCCTGGGCTTGGGCGGCGAAGGCAGAAATCAGAAACAGTCCGGCGATAATGGCGCGGCGCATCGAGGCAGTGAAAGGCAATCGAAGCGCCGAGTGCAAGCTTGCAATCCGGGTGGGCTGCGCAAAGATGGTCTGCATGAGCGATAACTTCCTCTCCCGGTGGTCGCGGCGGAAGCTGGCTAATGCCGAGCCGAGCACGCCGAACGAGCCCACGGCCGAAATCGCAGACGTGGAGATCGCGGCTGAAGCGGCTGAGCCGGTTCCGGCAGAAACCGCGATAACGGAGGAAGAGATAGCGGCCCTACCGCCGATAGAGGAGCTTCACGCCGGCTCGGACATTGCCGGCTTTCTCCGGAAAGGGGTTCCGCTGGTCCTGAAGAATGCCGCGCTACGTCGAATGTGGACGGTGGACCCGTCGATTCGCGATTTCGTCGGCGAAGCACGCGACTATTCGTGGGACTGGAATATTCCCGGCGGTGTCCCCGTTTCGGGTCCGTTGAGCCCGACGACCGATGTTCAGAGCATGCTTCGCCGCATCATCGGCGAAGAAGACGCTTCCCAGGCGGAGATGCCCGAAATCGCCAAACACACGGCCGAAAAAACGGTCGAGCAAGCGCCGCCCGCTCCGACTGCTCACAGGTGTCCGGCAATGCCCGCTCCGGAGCGGGAAATGGCTCGGGAAGAGACAGTCGAGGAAACGGAGGCGGAAGCGCCCCGCCCACGTCGTCATGGCAGTGCCCTGCCCACTTAAAATTTCTGTTTTTCACCCTAGAACTAGTAAAAAGACAGCTTGCAGCGTGCTGTAAGCGCGGTATGATTGGTGTCAACTATCGGTCGATAGCCAGTCCTTATCAGGTCGGGAATGGAAGACGGTAGACTGCCAATGTCCGAGACAACGGACAGAGTGGAAGATCAGGGAATGGCCGAGCAGCGGCCCACCCATGACGACCTTCTGCGTGCGCACGAATACAGCCTCCTTGCCGTCCTTCTGAGCCGCGCTCCGAGCGACGAGGTGCTTGCGCAGCTCGCCAAGATTACCGGCGGCCCAAGTCCGCTTGGCCTCGCCCACATCGCTCTCGCCGATGCCGCTCGAACGGCCGACCCCGGCGCGCTCCAGCGTGAGTATTTCAGGCTTTTCATCGGAGTCGGACGCGGCGAGCTCGTACCGTTCTGCTCGTTCTATCTGACCGGCTTCTTGCAGGAACGGCCGCTAGCTCGTCTGCGCGCCGACATGGCCGCGCTGGGCATCGAGCGATCGCCCGACCTGCGTGAGCCCGAGGATCACATCGCCGTCGTCTGCGAGACCATGGCCGGCCTTATTCTGGGCCGGTTCGGGACGCCGGCCGAGTCCGAAAGTCTGTTCTTCGACAGGCATCTAAAGCCCTGGGCGGCGCGTTTCTTCGCCGACCTCGAAACCGCCGAGGGCGCGGCGTTCTACCGACACGTGGGAGCGATCGGCAGGATGTTCATGGAAATCGAGGCCGAGGCACTCGCCTGGGCCGCGTGACAATGGAATGGACGGCCAACGCCGTCCAAAGGAGAGCACGATGACCAACGACCGCGACGCGCTCGACCGACGCAGCTTCCTGCGTTCCGCGAGCGGGACGGCCACTCTTCTTGCGACCGTGGCGGCAACGACGCCGGTCTTCGTCAGCGAGGCCGAGGCATACGATCCCGGTCAGGACGAGACGAAGTCGAAATATCAGCCCGAAGCGCCGGACGTGCAGGCCTTCTACCGCACCAACGGCTACGAAACCCTGAAAAAGTGAGGCGGCGATGCTGATCAAACGCAAAGCCGGCAAGCCCGGACAAATCCGCTCCTCGAACGCCGCACCGGCGGCGAACGGGATGGACCGCCGCACCTTCCTTCGCAATTCGGGCCTCGCCGCTGGCGGGCTCGCCGCGTTCAGCACGATGATGCCGGGCTCTGTCCGCAAGGCGAATGCGATCGGTGGCGTCCACGAACAGGGCGTGCCGATCACCATCAAGAAGAATGTCTGCACACATTGCTCGGTCGGCTGCACGGTCACCGCCGAAGTGCAGAACGGCGTCTGGACCGGCCAGGAGCCGAGTTGGAACAGCCCGATCAATCGCGGAACCCATTGTGCCAAGGGCGCATCAATCCGCGAAATCGTACATGGCGACAGGCGGCTGAAATATCCGCTGAAGCTCGTCAACGGCGAATGGCAGAAGCTCTCATGGGAACAGGCGATCGACGAGATCGGCGACAAGATGCTGGAGATCCGCCAGAAATCTGGCGCCGATTCCGTTTACCTGCTCGGCTCGGCCAAATTCACCAACGAAGCGGCCTATCTGATGCGGAAGTTCGGCGCTTTCTGGGGCACGAACTCGGTCGACCATCAGGCGCGCATCTGCCACTCGACCACAGTCGCAGGCGTCGCCAACACCTGGGGCTACGGCGCCCAGACGAATTCCTACAACGACATCCGCAATGCCAAGACCATGATCATCATGGGCGGTAATCCGGCGGAAGCGCATCCGATCTCGTTGCAGCACGTCCTGGCGGGCAAGGAGATCAATCGCGCTAACATGATCGTTATCGATCCGCGCTTCACCCGCACCGCCGCGCACGCGACGGAATATGTGCGCCTGCGCGGAGGCACTGACATCCCGGTGATCTGGGGTCTGCTCTGGCACGTCTTCGAGAACGGCTGGGAGGACAAGGAATTCATCAGGAAGCGCGTCTACGGCATGGACGACGTGCGCAAGGAAGTCGCGAAGTGGACGCCAGACGAGGTAGAGCGCGTCTCCGGCGTTCCGGGCGAGCAGCTGAAGCGCATCGCCTATCTATTCACGCATGAGAAACCCTCGACGCTGATCTGGTGCATGGGCGCGACGCAGAAAACGGTCGGCACGGCGAATGTCCGCGCCTACTGCACGTTCCTGCTGGCGACCGGCAATGTCGGGGCGCCGGGCACGGGCGCGAACATCTTCCGCGGCCACACCAATGTTCAGGGAGCCACGGACCTCGGGCTCGATATAACCACCCTGCCCCTCTATTACGGCCTGACAGAGGGCGCCTGGAAGCACTGGGCGCGCGTCTGGGAGGTCGACTACCAATATCTCCAGGACCGCTTCGACGAGGTGCCGGCCAAGGGCGGCCGCAAACCGCGCTCGAAGAAGGAGAACATGGAGACCCCCGGCATCACCTCCACGCGGTGGTTCGATGCGGTCAACCTACCCGCGGACGATGTCGACCAGCGCGACAATCTGAAAGCCATGTTCGTCATGGGTCACGGCGGGAACACCGTCACCCGTATGCCGGAAATGGTGAGGGGCTTGGAAAAGCTCGACCTCCTGGTCGTAGCCGATCCGCACCCGACGACATTCGCGTCGCTGAAGCAGCGCCAGAACGGCACCTATCTCCTGCCGATCTGCACGTCGCTCGAAATGGACGGATCGCGCACCGCATCCAACCGCTCGCTGCAATGGGGCGAGAAGATCGTCGAGCCGGCTTTCGAAAGCCGCAACGACTACGACGTATTGTACGACTTCGCGGTAAAACTCGGTTTTGCCGACAAGATGTTCAAGAACATCAAGGTCGAGAACGGACACGTCTCGGCCGAGGACATTCTTCGCGAGATCAATCGCGGCGGCTGGTCCACCGGTTATTGCGGTCAGTCTCCCGAGCGGCTGAAGGCGCATATGAAATACCAGGACAAGTTCGACCTGGTGACGTTGCGCGCTCCGAAGGATGTTCCAGAGGTCGGCGGCGACTATTACGGCCTGCCTTGGCCATGCTGGGGTAAGCCGGAGGTCCGCCATCCGGGTTCCGCCATCCTCTACAACACCAGCCTTCGGGTGTGGGACGGCGGCGGCTGCTTCCGCGCCCGCTTCGGCGTGGAACGCAACGGCGTGACCTTGCTGGCCGAGGACAGCTATTCCAAGGATTCGGAGCTGACCGATGGTTATCCCGAATTCACCTACGGCATCCTGAAGAAACTCGGCTGGGAGAAGGATCTCACCGCCGAGGAGCGAGCGACGATCTTGAAGATCGGCGGCGACAAGCCGGATGCGGTCAGCTGGGCGGTCGACCTTTCGGGCGGCATCCAACGCGTCTGCATGGATCACAACGTCATCCACTACGGGAACGGCAAGGCTCGCGCCAATGCCTGGAACCTGCCCGACCCGGTGCCGGTGCATCGCGAACCGATCTACACGGCACGGCCGGACCTGGTGGCGAAATATCCGACCCGGCCGGACGGACGGCAGTTCCGGATTCCGAACATCGGGATGACGGTGCAGAAGGCGGCGGTCGATAGCGGCGCGGCGCAGAAGTTCCCGATCATCCTGACCTCCGGACGCCTCGTCGAATACGAAGGCGGCGGCGAGGAGACCCGGTCCAACCGTTGGCTGGCCGAACTGCAGCAGGACATGTTCGTCGAGCTCAACCCGGCGGACGCGACCGACCGCGGCATCAAGGACGGCCAGTGGGTCTGGGTCTCCGGCGCCGAGAACGGTGCCCGGTCGCGGGTGAAGGCGCTCGTTACCGAGCGTGTCGGCAAGGGCGTGGCGTTCATGCCCTTCCACTTCTCCGGCTGGTATCAGGGCGAGGATCTTCGTCCGAACTACCCGCAGGGAACCGACCCGATCGTACTCGGCGAGGCGGTCAATACGCTAACGACCTACGGCTTCGATCCCGTCACTGGCATGCAAGAAGCCAAGGTCACGCTCTGCCAGATCACGGCGGCGTAAGGAGAAAGAACTCAAATGGCCCGCATGAAATTCCTCTGCGACGCGGACCGCTGCATCGAGTGCAATGCCTGCGTGACCGCGTGCAAGAACGAGCACGACGTGCCCTGGGGCATCAATCGCCGCCGCGTCGTTACCCTCAATGACGGCAAGCCGGGCGAACGCTCGGTCTCGATGGCCTGTATGCACTGCACCGATGCGCCCTGCGCCTCGGTTTGCCCGGTGAACTGCTTCTTCACCACTGCCGACGGCGTGGTGCTGCACTCCAAGGACCTTTGCATCGGCTGCGGCTACTGCTTCTACGCCTGCCCGTTCGGCGCACCGCAATATCCGCGCGTCGGCAATTTCGGTTCGCGCGGCAAGATGGACAAATGCACTTTCTGCGCGGGCGGTCCGGAGCAGGACATGAGCGAGGTGGAATACGCAAAATACGGTCGTAACCGCATCGCCGAGGGCAAGCTGCCGCTCTGCGCCGAGATGTGCTCCACCAAGGCACTGCTCGCCGGCGACGGCGAGATCATCGCCACGATCTACAAAGAACGTGTGGCCAAGCGCGGCTACGGCACCGGCGCATGGGGATGGAAGACCGCCTACCGCGAAACCGTGCAGACCTGAGGAGACGGCGATGAAGCAGACACGTCTCATCCTTGCGGCCGTCTTTGCTGCGGGACTGTTCGCGGCGGCGCCGGCCTTCGCCCAGCATGGCCAGGACCCGCTTCCCGCCCCGGCGACGGAAAATCCGAGCGGCCAGAATCCGACGGCCGACGCGCCGACCGAGCAGCAGCTCCTCAACCAATTGCAAGGCGGGCGGCTCGAAGGGCGTGTCAGCATCCCGGATCACAAATCCGCCGTGCTGGAACAACCTGCCGGCCGCTTCGAATACCGTGCCTTCCGCGAGGAATGGTTGCCCTGGATCGGCGGCATCGCCATCATTGGCATGCTCATCGCGCTGTTCGCCTTCTACTTCACGCGCGGTCGGATCACGCTGGAGGACAGTCCAGAATCCGGGCGGAAAATCCTCCGTTTCACTTTTATCGAGCGGCTGAATCACTGGATGACGGCAACCGCCTTCATCCTGCTCGCCCTGACTGGGCTCAATTATATCTTCGGCAAGCGGCTGATCTTTCCATTGATCGGACCGGACGCCTTCGCCGTTTGGAGCCAGTACGCGAAATACGTCCACAATTTCGTGTCCTGGCCGTTCATGGTCGGCCTGGTGATCATGATTTTGGTTTGGATCAAGGACAACGTCCCAAGTCGGGTCGACTGGGTCTGGATCAAGCAATTCGGCGGTTTCATCGGCGGCAAGCATCCCCCGGCCCGCCGGTTTAACGCCGGCCAAAAAGTCGTGTTCTGGTCGGTCGTCATTGGCGGTCTCGCGCTGTCGGCGACCGGTATCATCATGCTCTTTCCCTTCACCGTAGCCGGGATCGAGGGCATGCAGATCGCGATGTATATCCACGCGACCGTGGGCGTCCTGCTCATCGCCGTGATCCTCGCGCACATCTATATCGGCTCGCTCGGTATGGAGGGTGCCTACGACGCGATGGGTTCCGGCGAGGTCGACCTCGGTTGGGCCAAGACACATCACAGCCTCTGGGTCGAGGAAGAGCAGGCCAAGACGATCGACGGCCCGCAACTCGGGCCGCGCGGCGCGCAACCGGCGGAGTGAGACGATGAAGAGCCATCTCCTCGCGGCACTGCTCGCCGCTTCCACGCTGACGCCGTTCGCCGCCGTCGCGCAGACGCCTCCGCCCGCTGACGCTGCCCAACCTTCAGCACCGGCGGCGCCCACGCCGGCCCCGGTTGCTCCGGCTGCTCCCGCGGCGCCTGCGGTTGCCGCAACACCGGCTGCCCCGGCGAGCGGGCCGGCCAATATCTGCACTGAACTGGTGGCTTTCCTGACGCCGAAGCCCGCCGCTCCTGCTCCAGCCTCGGCACCTGCCACCTCGGCTCAACCAGCGGGATCGGCACAGGTCGCGCCGTCAACCCAGGATCCGAACAAACCGACATCGACACCCGGCGCTCCGCCTCCGGCGGCAGCCGCATCGGGCGGCTCGGCTCAGCAGGCATCAGGACAGTCGGGTACCGCTGTCGAAGCTCCGAAAGCCGGACCGGCCCCCGCTCCCGGACAGGGCCAGAATGCACCGCAGACGTCCGGCATGAGCGCGCCGACGCCGACGCCGCCGGACCCGCCGAAGAAGCAGGCATCGATCAAGCTGGACGAGGCCAAGGCAATGGCGGACGCGAACGATATCCCGGCGTGCCATGCGGCGGCACGGAAGACCCGTCGCGAGGGCGTCGACATGCCTCCTGCGCTGATCGCACTGGCGGCACTCGATCTTAAGTATCAAGCAAAGGCCGGCCCAACCGTGCCGGCACAATGAGAGGCAAGCCGTGAGAACCATCCTGGCCGGAATTTGCGTGACCCTGGCGCTGGCCGTGGTGGCCGCGTTCGCGCTGTCCGAAGCGCAGAAGGACTCCTTCCAGGTCTACGCCACCCAAAGCGTGCGGGTTGGCGATCCGGGCCACAATCTCGTCGGGCCGAAATGGAACGGAGAGAATTACGCACCCGATCGCGATCTCTGAGGTGTCCTTACAGTCGGGTGATCGCCAGGCTGTAGACCGATAAACGCTGGAGGCACGTTCTCCCCTACCCCCGCTTTTTCAAAGCTCTTGGAGCACCTTCGACCGGACTGGATCCGTCAGAAACCCGTGGGAGCCGCGGAAGTTGTGAAGGCACTGCCTTAGAAAGATTATTTATAGCTTTTCTAATGATTTAGCTTAGTGAAATTGATTGGAATCAAACTTCGGAACGAACCCTTCGTTCCTATAGTAATGCCAACACGATAACGCTCGGTAACATAGCTTCAGTTTTGCGAATGGTTCGCAATAGCAGAATTGCGGGATTAAGTACATTTCGAGGATTTGAATTTACGACTTTCGTATGGAGTGTTAACGTCGGTTGTAGATAAGAAGAATACCACCGAGGCTAACGCCAATGTTCCGTATCAATCTGGCGCTTGTCGACGAGCAACCGCTTTTTCTCGCCGGTCTGGCGAATTTGTTCGGATCGGACGACAGGTTCAAGATCGTAGCTACCGGTTCGTCGCCGTCGGATCTCGCTGCGATAACGCACGAACATCAGCCCGATCTCCTGATAACCGAACTGTCCTTCGCAGGCGAGACGCGCGCCGCAATCCAGGAACTGCAGCGTCTCGCGCAAACCGCGAAGATCCTTGTCTGTACGTCGGTCACGGACATCGATGTTGCGGTGAAGGCGCTGGACGCGGGAGCCCGGGGATACGTCCTGAAAGGGAGCTCAGTCCCCGAACTGTTGGCGGCTATCGAAGCGGTCGGACGTGGCGACACCTTTATCAATCAGTGCTTCGCAGCGAAAGTCATTGCGGCCTTGAGGCAGGCCGCAATGCTCAAGACCGCTGCGGAAAAAGACAAGCTCAGCCTGCGTGAACAGCAGATCGTCCAGCAATTGCTCCGCGGAAGAACCAATCGCGAGATTGCCCACAGCCTTGCGATCAGCGAGAAGACCGTGAAGCACTATATGACGATCATCATGCAGAAACTTCACGCCAGAAACCGGCTTGAAGTTGTTATCGCCGCCCAGCAGCTGCCGCCATACGGTGGCTCGCCTTCCGCCTACGCTAATTGACCTTTAGAGACTTCTATCGTCAGCGCCGCGCTATCGAGCGCGGCGTTTTTGCGTCTGAGACCTTGGCAGGTGCTGGCTCAGACCAAGGTCTGATAATCAGTCGGCCCGAAGTCCAGAATTGAAGTCGGACCTCAATCCCGGAAAATCGTTGGACTTTGTTATCTGACTCGAATTTTCGGGATCAAGCATTATCGCCTCCAATCGCGATATTCGGCGTGGATAACTAACCGAATAAATCCGCGAAATAATTCGGCCGGAAAATGTGTTTTTCGGAACGGGATTTCTATGCCTGGTCTTCAGCGATCGGGCGCCGGAGGGTGTCATGGCTGCTTTTACACTCAACAGGGCTGACCTCGAGTTCATCCTGAAGCAGATCAAGGTTTCCGAAGCGCATGCCAACGGCACGCCTCTGACAGAGATTTACGTCGACCCCGAAGGCAACGTCGTTCCTGCTGGAACGCCCGGAGCAGTTCTGGCCATTCCGGATCCCCATGTCCCTGTCGGTCTGCGCACCGTCGACGGTACCTACAACAACATCGTCGCCGGTCGCGAGAATTTCGGTGCCGCGGACCAGGCCATGCCCCGCCTGCTCGATCCGCACTACGTCAATGATCTTGACGGAGACCAGTTCGACGCCGACGGACCGGGTCCCGCTCCCGCGACGACCAATGGCAATTACGCCAATCCCGGAAATGTCGCGGACGCCGATCCGCGCACGATTTCCAATCTCATTGTCGATATGAGTCTCAACAATCCCGCTGCAGTGATTGCTGCACTCACCTTCGCCGGATCCGAGGATCCGCATGCCGACCTGCAGCGCCTTCTCGATGCGCGCGTCACGCAAGCGGAAGCCGACGCCGCTGTCGTCACCGCCCAGACGGCCCTCGACACGGCGAACGCGAACCTGGATGCGGCCGTCGCTGGTTACGTCCCGGGAGATACAGCCAGCATCGACGCTATTCAGGATGCGGCCGAGGCCGTCACTGCCGCTGAGCAAACGCTCGAAGCGGCTGAAACGGTCGCCGCCGATCCAGCGGCCGCGCTCGAAACCCTGGCAGGTGAACTCGGCCTGGTTATCAACAGCGAGGGCTCGTTGGTCATTCCCAACGTCGCGCCCGACGAAGGGCTCTCCGCGCCGTTCAACGCCTGGATGACATTCTTCGGCCAGTTCTTCGACCACGGCCTCGATCTGATCACCAAAGGCGGTAATGGCACCGTCTACATTCCGCTGGAACCGGACGACCCGCTTTACGTTCCCGGCGGCCACAGCAATTTCATGGTGCTCACACGCGCCGCGCCGGACGAAAACGGCGAGCACACCAACACAACCACGTCCTGGGTCGACCAGAACCAGACCTATACGTCCCACGCATCGCATCAGGTCTTCCTGCGCGAGTACAAGTTCTCGGAAGACACGGATAGCGACGGAGTTGCCGATGCTCGCGCTGTCGCAACCGGCAGACTTCTCGACGGTCACCACACCGAAGGTTCGGTCGTTAACAAGAACGGCCTGCCGACCTGGGCTGATGTAAAGGACCAGGCGCAGACGATGCTCGGCCTGACGCTGAGCGACGTGCATGTGCTGGAAGTGCCGCTACTCGCGACCGACGAATACGGCATGTTCGAGCGCGGTCCGAATGGCTACGCACAGGTGCTCGTCGAAGTCGAGCATTCCGGCGGAACCGCCGTGTTGAAAGTCGAAGGCAAAGCGGGCGGTCTTGACCTGCTGAACATTACGGCCGCCGACCTGCCTGCCGGTCACGGGCTGGCAGACGTCACGACCATCGCGCCGCTCGGCACGCGCCACGCCTTCCTGGACGACATCGCGCACAATGCAGTGCCGAAGCTCGGCCTCGTCGATCACGACCGGAACCCGGCTACCGCACCGATCGAAATTCTACCCGACGATGACGACGTCGCCGGCAATCCGCTCATTCCGAACCAGTTCGGCATCAACGAGCGCTATGACGACGAGTTGCTTGAGCGCCACTTCATCACGGGCGATGGCCGCGGCAACGAGAATATTGGCCTGACGGCCGTCCACCACGTCTTCCATTCCGAGCACAATCGTCAGATCGACTCGCAGAAGCTGATCATCCTGCAAAGCGGCGATCTAGATTTCATCAATGAATGGCTTGTCGGGTCCGACATCACCGCGCTGCCGGACGGCTTCGCCGACATGACGGCCGTTCAGCAACTCGCGTTCGGCGAAACATTGAATTGGGACGGCGAGCGTTTGTTCCAGGCCGGCCGTTTCGCGACCGAGATGCAGTACCAGCATCTCGTCTTCGAGGAGTTCGCCCGCAAGGTGCAGCCGGCGATCGACCCGTTCGTCTTCAACTCGATCACGGATATCGATCCCTCGATTTTCTCCGAGTTCGCGAACGTCGTGTACCGCTTCGGCCACTCCATGCTGACCGACAGCATGCCCCGCGTGCTGCTGAACGAGGATGGAACGGTTGCCTCAACCGACGACATGGGGCTGATCGACTCGTTCCTGAACCCCATCGCGTTTAACAATGACGGTGCACTGACGGCCGAGGAAGCCGCCGGCGCCATCGTCCGCGGCATGACCATCGAACGCGGCAACGAGATTGACGAATTCGTCACCGGAGCGCTGCGCAACAACCTGCTCGGATTGCCGCTGGACCTCGCGACGATCAACATCGCGCGCGGTCGCGACACGGGCATGCCGACGCTCAACCAGGCGCGCGAACAGCTCTATGCTGCGACCGGCTCGACCTTCCTTACGCCTTACGACAGCTGGACGGATTTCGCGGCCAATCTGAAGAATCCGATCTCGGTGGTGAATTTCATCGCCGCCTATGGGCTCCACGCCTCGATCACCGACCAGGTCACCGACCCGGCAGCAGTCACGCCGACCAACCCGACCGGGCTGCGTGACAAGACGCTCGAGGAAAAACGCGATGCCGCCTGGGCACTCGTGTTCGGCGAGACCGTCGGAACGGCCACTGTGGTCCCGGCCGACCGGCTGGATTTCCTCAACAGCACCGGCGACTACAACGCCGGCAACAACGGCCTCAACACGATCGATCTGTGGATCGGCGGCCTCGCCGAAAAGAAGATGCCGTTTGGCGGCTTCCTCGGCTCGACGTTCAACGCAGTGTTCGAGGCACAGCTCGAGGCGCTGCAGGACGGCGACCGCTTCTACTACCTGACCCGCACGCAGGGTCAGAACTTCCTGAACATGCTGGAGCAGAACTCCTTCGCCAAAATGATCATGGCGAACACCGACATCTCGCAGCCGGGCGCGGACGGTATCCGCGGCACGGCCGACGACGTTATCAGCCGCCATATCGGCGTCGATTCCTTCGCGAACTACGACTTCGTGCTGGAAGTGAACGCCGCCAATCAAGCCGACTATGATCCCGAGAACAATGATCTCGACGGTCCCGGCCCCGTCGATCCGCTCGGCAACGACCCGGCGCTGGAAGCCATGGGTCTCGGCAAGGTCCAGCGCGACAATCCGGGCACCCTTGGTCCGGACGCCAACTATATCCGCTTCACCGGCGGCGAGCACGTCGTGGTCGGCGGCACGAACAACGCCGATACGATCATCACCGACTTCGGTGACGATGGCATCTGGGGCGATGCGGGCAATGACCGCATCGAGTCCGGCGCGGGCGTCGATCTCGTCAACGGCGGCTCCGGCGACGACATCATCACCGACAGTGGCGACAGCGGCGACTTCATCAAGGGTGATGAGGGTAACGACGTCATAGCCAACTCGAATGGCCTCGACATCCTGATGGGTGGCAGCGGCAAGGACGCGATCTTTGTCGGTGTCGACGACACCGAAGTCTTCGGTGGCGAAGGCGACGATTTCATTGCCGGCGGCGCCGGTGTCGACCTGCTGATGGGCAATGAGGGCGACGACTGGATGGAGGCCGCGGGCGGCTTCGACACCACGGCAGGCGACAATTCGGAACTGTTCTTCAACAGCGCCATCAAAGGCCATGACGTCATGTTCGCCGGTGACGACGAGCATGACTTCGACGCCGAGTCCGGCGACGACATCATGGTTCAGGGCGAAAGCGTCATGCGCAATGAGGGCATGTTCGGCTTCGACTGGGCGATCTTCAAGGATGCGCAGATCGACGGTTACGCCGACATGCGCATCCCGATCTTCACCACCGAGCAGGAAGATGTCTTGCGCAACCGCTTCGACAAGGTCGAGGCGCTTTCCGGCTGGAACGGCAACGACACCCTGCTGGGCGACGACCGTGTTTTCGGAGAAATCGCGCCCGGCGATACGGTGGCGACCACCGAAGGTATCTTCTTCAACGACGGGCTCGACCAGGCGGGTATCGACCGGATCACGGGTCTCAGCGCAATCGTGAGGGTCAACCCCGAAACCGGCTTCTTCGAGGCTGGCAACATTCTCCTCGGCGGCGCGGGCAACGACAATCTGCGCGGCAACGGCGGTGACGACATTCTCGATGGCGATCGCTGGCTGAACGTCCGTATCAGTATCCGGGCAAATGCCGACGGAACCGGGGCGGAGCTCGCGACTGTCGATACGATGCGGCATACTTTCGCCGCCGACGACACATCGGTGCCCGCCGCCTGGCGCGGTCACGCGCTGTTCGAACTGCTGGTCAATCGCACGATCGTGCCGACCCAGATGCAGATCGTCCGCGAGATCGTGGACACCGGCGCAACTGCGACCGACGAGGACATCGCGTTCTTCAACGACGTCCGCGCCAACTACACGGTCGAGCGAAACACGGACGGCAGCTTCACGGTCACCCATGTCACGGTGAGTGTGGTCATCGATCCGCTAACCGAGCGCAATCTCGTCTCGGACGGCGTGGATACACTGCACAACGTCGAGATCGCCAGGTTCCTCGATGAAGACGTTCTGCTCGTCAATCGCGCGCCTACCGGCTTCCCGACGATCACGGGCACCGAGAACGTTCTGACAGCCAATATCAACGGCATCGCCGACCAGAACGGACTGCCACCCGCCGCGGACTTCGATTACCAGTGGCAGGTTTCGAACAACGGCCTTGATGGCTGGACCAATATCGGAACGAACAGCCCAACGTTCGCCGTCGCTAACAACGATAACCGGTTCTACCGGGTTGCCGTGAGCTATACGGACGACAGCGGTTACGCGGAAACCGTCACGTCCCAGATGACGGCCGTTGTCGGTGACAACAACGGCGGCGGCGTCAATGACACCCTCAACGGCACTGCCGACCCGAACCTGATCAACGGACGCGACGGCAACGATACGTTGAACGGTGGTCAAGGCGATGACGTCATCAATGGCGGCGATGATAACGACACGTTGAACGGTGGTGCGGGCAACGACACTCTGAATGGCGGTGCCAACACCGACACGGTGACGTACGTGGCTGCGACCGGGGCGGTGACTGTCAACCTCGCTACCGGCCTGGCGACCGGTGCCGATGGCAACGACACGCTGACGAGCATCGAGAACGTCACTGCCAGCAATTTCGACGACGTTCTCACTGGCAATGCCGGTGACAACCTGCTGGCGGGTCGGACCGGCAATGACACCTATCGCGTTGACCTGAATGGTGGCGATGACACGATCAACGAGCTCGGAGGCCAGGATCGCATTACGATCCTGACGGCGGGAGCGGCGCTCGCATCCCTTTCCGTCTCCGACGATGGCGCCGGCACGAATGACGGCAACCTCGACATCGCCTTCAACGGCCAGACCCTGACCGCGATCGATCACTTCGACAACACGAACGAAGGTGTCGAGCTGATCAACTTCGACGGTGGTTCTTATGCCGGCTACCAGCTCGGTTCGGCCGACTACACGGTCAGCACGGCCGATCCGGCCAATAGCGGGACTCCGACCGCCCGGACGGTCACCGTTGCGTCGGGCAATAACCTGCTCGCCGGCGAAACCGGCGCGGATCGTCTGACGGGTGGGACCGGCAACGATCTTCTGTTCGGCGCAGCAGGCAATGACATACTCAATGGCGGCGCCGGCAACGACCTTCTCGTCGGCGGTGATGGAAATGATACGGTCAGCGGCGGCGACGGCAACGACGTCATCGTCTACGACATCGACGAGGGCGACGGCGGCGGTGATACGATCACCGGCGGCGCGAACACCGATACGTTGGCGATTGTCGACGAAGGCGGAAACGATGCCGAGACCCTGTCGGTGAATTTCGACGGAACCCGCATCACCCAGATCGAGGGCGGCGGCTCGGTTGCGGCGGACGTGGAAAGCGTCACCGCGAGCCTGGGCGCCGGCAGCGACACCCTTGCCTACAACACAGCAAGCGCCGTTTCGGTCGATCTGGCGGCGGGCACGGCGACCGGCTTCACATCGATTGCCGGCGTCGACAACGTCACCGGTGGGACCGGTAGCGACACGTTCCGTGGCAATGCCGACGACAACGTGTTCACCGGCAATGGCGGCACCGATCGCGTGGTGTTCTCCGGCACGGCCTCCGCTCATGTTTTCACGCTCGACGGCACGAGTCTTGAGGTCACCGGCACGGGCGGCACGGACACGCTCAGCAGCGTGGAACAGCTTGAGTTTGACGACGGCGTCTATGCCCTCGTCCAGGGCACGGGCGGCGTGAATACCCTGACGGGCAGCGTCAATGCCGACCTGCTTCTGGGCTTCGGCGGCAACGACACGATCAACGCCGGCGCTGGCGACGACATGATCGTCTACAACGCTGGAACCGACGGCCGCGATATCGTCAACGGCGGCACTGAGGGCACTGAGGGCGATACATTCGTCATCAACGGCACCAACGCGGCCGAGACCTATCGGGTCTATACACGCGCTGCCTGGGATGCAGTTGCCGGAAATGACGGTGCCAGCCTCGCCGCAGCCACGGAAATCGTGATCACGCGAAACGGCACCAACTTCGCTTCGGTGATCGCCGAACTCGCGGACATCGAGGAGATCCGGATCAACACCGGGCCCGGCAACGACACGGTGCTGCCGATCGGCGATTTCTCGCCGACGAGCCTGAGCTTCAACACCATCACGATCGATGGTTCCGAAGGCAATGATACGGTCGACATCTCCAGCCTGACATCGGCCCACCGTATCGTCTTCAAGTCCAACGGTGGCAACGACACGATCGTCGGCACAATGCGGCCGCAGGACGTGATCGAACTCGCGGACGGACAATCGCTCGCCAACTACACGACTACGGTCAATCCGAACGGCACAACGACCCTGTCGAACGGAACGCATTCGATCACCTTCGCGAGTAACGGCAATCCGGTGATCGTGGATGATGACGACGACGTCATCGATGGTGCGTTCGAGCTGACAGCTCGCGATATCGCGGGCCTGAAGAACCTCGTTCAGGGTCGGCCTGCATTCGAGGATGACGACGATACCGAAGGTCATGAAGGCATCCGCGATCTCGAGGGCACTGGCAACAATGTAGCCAACCCCGATTTCGGCTCGGCCGACCAGCCTTTCATCCGCCTGACGGAAGCCCGCTACGGCGATCTCAACGATGAAGGCAATCGCGATATCAATCCCATCTTCGACGGGCTCGATCCGCGCGACATCAGCAACATCTTGGGCGAGCAGGAGGATGGGCTTCCCAAGCAGGCCAACGACGCGAACATCTTCTTCATGGCGTTCGGCCAGTACTTCGACCACGGCCTCGACTTCCTGCCGAAGAACGCGGCGTATGGAAAGCTCGAAATCGGCGGTCCCGACGAAGGCGCGCCGTTTGGCAGCACACCGGCGGATCTGACGCGTGGCGAGGTGTCTGGCTTCGATGAAGACGGCAATCCCGAGCACATGAACAAGACCTCGCCGTTCGTCGACCAGAACCAGGCCTACGGGTCGAACGAACTGGTCGGTCAGTTCCTGCGCGAGAGCGACGGCAACCAGGGCGTCGGCATGCGTCTGCTCCAGGGCGGCGTCGATCCCTCGAACCCGGATTTCAATCTGCTCCCGACCCTGCGTGAGCTGATCCAGCATCACTGGGAGGCGAACACGATCTTCCACGACGCGTCGCTACCCGGCGGACAAATCAGTTTCCGCGACTATTACTCGAACTATCCGATCCCAAGTGGTGCGACCGGCAACCTGCTCGATGAGGTTACGGGAGCGTTCGATCCGGACGTTCTGAACGCGGCTGTGTCCAATTTCATGGGCAGCGGTTTCCCGCTTCTGCTGGACACAAATCCGTTCATCAGCCTGCTCGACCACTTTGTGGCGGGCGACGGGCGTGCCAACGAGAACTTCGCGCTGACCGCGATGCACACGGTCTGGGCCCGGAACCACAACTTCCATGTCGAGAAGCTGCTCGAAGCTGGCTTCGACGGCACGGATGAAGAGGTCTTCCAGGCGGCGAAGATGTTGAACGAGGCGGAGTATCAGCGGGTCGTCTTCGACGAATTCGCCGACGCTCTCATCGGCGGCATACGCGGCTTGGGTACCCACGGACATGAGGGCTATAACGAAGAGGTCGACGCCCGAATCTCGCACGAATTCGCCTCGGCGGTCTATCGCGTCGGTCACTCCCTGATCGGCCAGACTATGACCATTCTCGACGAGAACGGTCAGCCGAAGCAGGTGGCGCTGTTCGACGCGTTCCTCAATCCGAGCAACGACCCGGGCGTGTTCACCGCGCCTCTGCCTCCTGGCTACGTGCCGCAGCCCGGCTATGCTCAGCTCGGCGTCAGCTCGATCCTGGGCGGCATCGCACAGCAGCCGGCCGAAGAGGTCGACTTCAACATCGTCGACGCGGTGCGCAACGACCTGGTTCGCATCAACGCCGACCTGTTCTCCTTCAACGTTGCCCGCGGACGCGATGTGGGTCTCGGTACCCTCAATCAGGTGCGCGCCGACCTGAAGGCCTCGCTCGACCCGTACATCCGGGAAGCGATCGGCTTCGCCGGCAATATGGACCCCTACACGTCCTGGGCAGACTTCCAGGCGCGGAACGGGCTGAGCAATACGGTCATCGCGCAGTTCATGGAGGCCTATCCGGATCTCGTCCTCGATACGCAGGAAAAGATCGACGCCTTCGTCGAGGTCAATCCGGACATCCAACTTCAGGATGGACCGAACGGCTCGAAGATCGTCAAGGGCATCGATCGTGTCGATCTGTGGGTCGGCGGCCTGGCCGAGCAGCACATCAATGGCGGCATGGTCGGCCAGACCTTCTGGGTCGTGCTGCACGAGCAGTTCGACCGCCTGCAGGAAGGCGACCGGTTCTACTACCTCGACAGGTTCGACAACTTCGACTTCTACGAGGAGTTCGTCGACGGCCAGGAGTTCGCGGACATCATCGCCCGCAATACGGGCCTGACCAACCTGCCCGAGCACATCTTCGAAGCCGACCTCGAAGACGAGGACGACGACGATGATACCGGCCAGGATCCGGACGATGACGATGACGAAGACGAGGATGATGACGACGACACCGGAACCGGTGGCGACGATGACGAAGATGAAGATGATGACGATCCCACTGGATCGGACGACGATGAAGACGAAGAAGACGACGACGATGAAGACGACACGTCCGGGTCCGATGATGATGATGACGAGGATGAAGACGACGAAGACGACGAGGACGACACCAGTGGTGACGACGACGATGACGACGACACCACTGGCGAGGACGATGACGACACCACCGTCCCACCGCCTCCTGTCCAACCCGGCGTCGGCACGGCTCTAGCGGACGTCCTCGTCGGCACCGCCGCGGCGGACAATCTGATCGGTCTCGCCAGCGACGACGTCATCATGGGCCATGGTGGAGACGACGCGATCGTCGCCGGCGAAGGCAACGACTTCGTCAATGGCGGTGAAGGTCGCGACGTGATCTCGGCGAATGCCGGCGACGATCATGTCTTCGGCGGCGGCGCGGCTGACATGATCTACGGCGATGCCGGCGACGATCGCCTGTTCGGCGATGCCGGAGACGACCTGATCAATGCGGGCGCTGGAAGCGACACGGTCGTCGGCGGCGCGGGCAACGATCTGTTCGTCGCCGAGGTCGGAGACGGGAACGACAGCTATTTTGGCGACGAGCCGAATGGCGGAACTGGCATCGATACGCTCGACATGTCGGCGATCACGGCGGCGATCACGGTCGATCTCGGAACCGGTGTCGGCGGCCATGGCAGCACGACGAGTGCGCAGAGTGGGACCGACGCGCTATGGGGCGTCGAGAACGTGATCGGCGGCTCCGGAGCCGACTCGATCACGGCAAGCGAAGCCGTGAACGTCATGGATGGCGGTGCCGGCAACGACACCTTCCGGTTCCTGAGCGCCGCGGCCGCGAATGGCGACACGATCGTCAACTTCCAGGTTGGCGACCAGGTCGACCTCACCGGCATCGACGCCAACAGCGGAGTCACGGGCAACCAGGCGTTCTCGCTGGTGGCAGGCCCGACCTTCACGGCGGCCGCGCAACTGATGGTCTCCTACGAGACCAGGGCTGACGGCGACTACACCGTAATCCAGGGCAATACCGGCGGCGACAACACGGCCGACTTCAAGCTGAGTCTCAAGGGCACGCATGAGTTCGTTCCGGACGACCTCAAGCTCTGACTTCTGACGCCAAGACGACGGGCCGGTTCCTCCGGCCCGTCATTAGCCAGAAAGCGTGACCGTCATGGGTACCAACAAACGGCCTTTGCGGAGGCAGGATGCAGCCAAGCTGATCAGCGGATTCCGCGGCATCATGCTCTTCCTGTTCCTGATGTCCGGGGTGATCAACATCCTGGCGCTGACGGGCTCGTTCTACATGCTGCAGATCTACGATCGCGCGCTCACCGGCGGCAGCATCCCCACTCTGATCGCCCTCTCGGTGCTGGCGATCGGGCTTTATCTTTTCCAGGGCATGTTCGACGTCATCCGATCGCAGGTCCTGGTCCGCGTCGGTGCGCGGCTCGACAAGAAGGTCGCGCCTTTGGCCCACAGCGTTGCGATCGACATGCCCCGCTTCGGGTTCTCGACCGCGGAATCGCTCGAACGTGGTCGCGACGTCGATACCGTGCGGGGCTTCCTCGGCAGCCAGGGCCCGATCGCCCTGTTCGATCTGCCCTGGATGCCGATCTATCTGATCTTCGTCTATCTGCTGCATCCCTATCTCGGCGGACTGACGCTCGGCGGCGCCGTCGTCCTCGGAATCCTGACGCTCGCCACCGAACTGATGACGCGGCGGCTCAGCACCCAGACGCAGCAGGCCGTCATCACGCGCAATGCGATCGCGGATTCCAACGCGCGCAATGCGGATATCCTGAAGGCGATGGGCTTTGCCGGCCGCGCCGTCGAGCGTTTCAACGCGGCGAACGACGAGCACCTGCAGCTCCAGACCCGCACCAACGACATCACCGGCACGTTCGGTGCGATCTCGCGGGTCCTACGCATGCTGCTCCAGTCCGCCCTGCTCGGTCTGGGCGCCTATCTGACCATCCAGGGTGAGTTGTCCGCGGGCGCTATCATCGCCTCCTCGGTCGCCTCGTCCCGCGCGCTCGCGCCGATCGATCTCGCGATCGGCAACTGGAAGGGCGTCGTTGCCGCCCGCCAGGCGTTCTCTCGCCTCCGAGAGACCGTAGTCGCGCTCGCCAAGGCCGAAGAGCCGATGGCTCTCCCCGCTCCCACCTCGACGCTCAAGGTCGAGAAGATCACCGTCGCAGCTCCCGCCTCCGGCCGTGTTCTGCTCAGCGAAGCGGGCTTCGAGCTGAAGGCCGGTGACGCTCTCGGTGTAATCGGACCGAGCGCCGGCGGAAAGACCACGCTGGTGCGCGCGCTCACCGGTGTCTGGCCCGTACTGCGCGGAAGCGTCCGTCTCGACGATGCGGAACTCACTCAATGGAGCGACGAGGACCTCGGCCGCTGCATCGGCTACCTCCCGCAAGAGGTCGCGCTGCTCGATGCGACGATCGGTGAGAACATTTCGCGCTTCGCCGAAAACCCCGATCCGCGAACGATCATCGCTGCGGCTAACGCAGCCGGCGTGCACGAGATGATCGTCCGTCTGCCCGAGGGCTACAAGACCAGGATCGGACCGCAGGGCGCGGTTCTCTCGGCGGGACAGCGACAGCGCATCGGCCTTGCCCGCGCACTGTACGGCGACCCCTTCCTTGTCATTCTCGACGAGCCGAACTCCAATCTCGACAGCGACGGCGAGACCGCCCTGACGAAAGCCATCGCAGGAGTCCGCGCTCGCGGCGGCATCGTCATCGTGGTCGCGCACAGGCCGAGCGCGCTCGCCGCAGTCGATCTCGTCGCGGTCGTCCAGAACGGCCGCCTCGCCGGCTTCGGACCGAAGGACGAGATCATCTCGTCGCCTGCCCAGGCTCCGTCGAAAGCGAACCGCAGAACGACAGAAATGAGGGTGCCGGCATGACCATCAGCGTCAAGGCGACCAAGACCGACGCCGCCAATCCCACGGAATCCCGCGATCGCTACCTCCTCAAAGGCGCGATCTTCACGAAGACGCCGATCTATATCGGCGTGCTCATCTCCGCCTTCCTGCTCTATCTGAAGACCTTCTTCCCGAGCATGGCCGAGCCGGCCCCGCCCCACGAGGACAAGCCGGCACCGCAGCCGGACGAAGACGGCGCGCCGGTGGTGGAGACCGCGTCTGTCGAAGGGGATGGGCCGGTTCCGGAGGAGGAAATCCCCGAGGAAGAACCGGGGCCGAACAGTTCCGGCAGCCCGACGATCCAGTCGGAGGATCCATCCTTCGTGATGTTCGATTCCCCGCCCATCTCCTACCAGGTTCCTGACGTAGCGGTCCGCCTTCGGCCGGACTCCTATGAAGTTCGGCCCCGTGCCGGAAACGACAATATGGGCCTCGCCCGCGGCAATGGCGGCGGCAATCACTCCGGCGGAGGTGGCGGCGGCAACGGATCATCGAATCCAGGCGACGACGGCCCGGGAAACGGCGACGATGATGACGACGATCCGGTCAATCGCGCGCCGCGCTCGAAAGGCACGGCCTATCTCGGCGATTTCGTCAGCGGCCACGCCGCGGTCATCGCTTTCGCGGCGCTGTTGCAGAACGCGGGCGATCCCGATGGGGACCGCCTCTCGATCAGCAATGTCTCGGTTTCGAACGGAACCCTGACGGCGGTCAACGGCGGCTGGATCTACACGCCGGCCGAAGGCATGACTGGCTTCGCCACGCTCACCTACACAATCAGCGACGGCAAACTGTCGGTCCAGCACACGGCCCAGTTCCGCGTCGTCGACTATCATGAGATCAACGGCACCGTGGCCGCCGACGCGCTGGTCGGCACGCTGCACAAGGACCAGATCGACGCCGGTGAGGGCAACGACAATGTCGATGCACGCGCGGGCAACGACACGATCTGGGCCGGTGGCGGCGACGACCACATCAACGCCGGATCGGGCGACGACATCGTCGTGGCGGGCGCCGGCAACGATCTCATCTTCGCGGGCCTCGGCAATGATGTCGTATGGGCGGGAGCCGGTGATGACCGCGTCTTCGGCGAGGAAGGCGACGACGTCCTCAAGGGCGAAGACGGCAAGGACAAGCTGGACGGCGGTCCGGGCGATGACACCCTCGATGGAGGCGCGGACGACGACGAGCTTTATGCCGGCGCCGACAACGACGTCCTGCAGGGTGGTACGGGCGACGATCTCCTGCGCGGCATGACCGGCAACGATGTGCTCGACGGCGGCGCCGACGAGGACCAGGTCTACGGCGACGAGGGCGACGACGTCATCACCGGCACAACGGATGCGGCCGCCGACGTCTACGACGGTGGCGACGGACAGGACACCGTCGACTATTCGGCGGCGGCCACCGGCATCATCCTCGACCTGAAGACAGGACTGGCCACAGGCGTCGAAATCGGTGCCGATCTCCTCGCCAATATCGAGAAGGTCATCGCCGGCGATGGCGACGACGTGCTGCGCGGTGACGCCGAAGACAATGTGCTCGACGGCGGCGGTGGGAACGACACGATCTGCGACGATCTCGGCAGCGATACCGTCTATGGCGGCGATGGCGACGATTGCATCGTGGCCGCAACCGACGCCAGCTCGGACGTCTACGATGGCGGCAGCGGCAGCGACACTGTCGACTATTCGGCGGCGACGATGGGCATCCTCGTCAACCTAGACACCGGTCAGGCGGTCGGCGTCGAAATCGGCGCGGACCTCCTCAGGGATATCGAGGAGGTCATGGGTGGCCAGGGCAACGACACATTCGTTCTATCCGACGAGCCCGCCTCGCTAAGCGGCGGCGGCGGAGACGACGAGTTCGACTTCTCCAAACGCGACAACAGCGGCCCTGGCTCCTACAGCATTCACGACTTCGACGTCGGCGACCGCATCCGCGTCGCGGGCTACCGGATCTCGTCCGAGCAGGGCGAAGGTTCCAGTCCATTCGACAGCGTCTATGGCGACCAGTCCGGCCAGAACCGGCGGCAGGTCCGCTATCAGAACGAGCGCGTCGACGAGATGGAAAGGACGAAGATCGAAGCTGATCTTGACGGCGACATGACCTTCGAACTCGCCATCAACCTCGATGGTCATCACATCCTGTTTATTGCCGAAAACATCTCCTGAGGAGGCCGACCATGTCTCGCGCGGAATCCAACTCTGCCGGTGATTTCGGCTTTCATATCGGCCGGCGGGTCGTTGCCGGCATCCTCCTCAGCATGCTGCTCATCGTCGGGTGCGGCTCGTGGGCCGTCCTTGCCGAACTGTCGGGCGCGATCGTTGCGCAGGGCTCGGTCAAGATCGACAGGAACTTGAAGGCGATCCAGCATCGCGACGGAGGGATCATCGGCGAAATATCCGTCCGTGAAGGCGACTTCGTCCAGAAGGGCCAGGTCCTGCTTCGTCTCGACGACGCGCAGACGCGCGCCGAACTGTCCATCATCCGCGCGCAACTGATCGAGATGACGGCCCGCCGGGCACGCCTCGCCGCCGAGCGCGACATGCTCTCCGAGCTGACTTTCCCGCAGGGTTTCGTGGAATCCTCTGCGGAAGCGTCCGCGGTCGCCACAAGCGAGACCAATCTGTTCAAGGGCAATCTCACCCACCGGCAAAGCCAGAAGGAGCAGCTCGAGCTCCGGGTCGCTCAGGTCGAAAAGGAGATCGCGGGCCTGGAAGCTCAGCGTGTCGCCAAGGTCGACGAGATCAAGCTGATCGATTCCGAGAACACCAAACTGAAGCACCTTCTTCAGAAGGGTCTGATCGAGAATCTGCGCGTCTACAACACCGATCGCGAGGCGGCCCGGCTTCTCGGCAGCCGCGGCGAGGTCGAGGCCGGCATCGCGCGCGCCAATGCGACGATGAGCGAGATCCGCCTGCAGATCATCGCTGTCGACCAGACCAGCCGCACCGAAGCCCAGCGCGAACTCAGCGCGGTCGAAGCGAAGATATCCGAGCTGAACGAACGCCGGATCGCGGTCGAGGACAGGCTGTCTCGAACAGATATCCGCGCTCCGCTCTCGGGCTACATCAACGAAGTGTCCGTCCACACCATCGGCGGTGTCATCACCCCAGCTGAACGGCTGATCACGATCGTCCCCGAGAACGCTACGCTGCGGACCGAGGCGAAGCTGATACCGGGCGATATAGATCAAGTCGCGACCGGGCAGCACGCCCGCCTTCGGTTCTCGGCATTCAACCGGAACGCCACGCCGGAATTGTCTGGACAGGTCGTCTATGTCTCACCGGCGACCACGCGGGACACGGTCACGGGCGACATTTATTACATCGCCGATATCGAGGTATCCGCGGAAGAAATGGCCCGGCTGGGCGAGCGCAAGCTCATTCCCGGCATGCCGGTCGAGGTCTATATCTCGACCGACCAGAGAACCGCCCTCTCCTATCTCACGAAGCCGTTCGTCGATCAGGTGAAGCGCGCCTTCCGGGAGGAATGAAAACGCTAGCGAATCTGGATCTGTGAAGGGGTCCGCTGGCGGCCTCACCCGCCGCGGAAGCCCTTAATGCGGTCGTCGCCTACGCCGATAGCCGGCTTGAACTTCGTATTGCGGACAGTTTCCAGCACCTCGTTGATGAAGCGACCGTAGTCGCCGTTGTCGTTCACGGCCTCCGAGCTCGGTGAGATCGAGCCGGCATAGGCGTTGGCGTCATCGGCCGTTGTCGCGCGGGCGCGGTACGCGGCAATGAAGACGGAATCTCCTTCCGGGTCGCGTTCTGCAATGTGCCTAGATGCACGCGCGATCTCGATCGTGCCATTTCCGTCCGGAGCCGAGAGGATGTTTAGCCCGTGGACCACCGCACTCTCGCCACGCGCATTGCGCGCGGCGTCGTGCTCGAAGACCGACTGGTCGTAGATCAGTTCGATGCTATCGCGATCGTTGACGTTCGCCTTGGCCATCGTCCCCTCCGGATTCGTGTGCACCGGCTAAACGCACGGGGCGGTCTTCCGTTCACGCCCACCGCGCGTTGAAGGGCCCGAAGCCGGCCTGACGCTTCATCGGGACACTCTATCGGGCGATCAGAACGGCCGATTAAGATGGCCAACAGGCTGCATATTGCTGCATTTGATGCAGCATAAGGCTCCTTAATGCCAATTTACCGTCATTCTTGCAGACCAAATAAAGCCAAGCACCTCTAGGCATTTAAGGCTTTGGTATCTGGTATTTTTGGTGCTGCACTGATATTTCGAAAGGCTCCAAAGTGACCCAACCAAAACAGGCAGGGCTGCAAAAAAGTGAGCGCGCCGACCACGACGATTAGCCACTCGACCGCCGGGAAGACCGTTCCCCCGCGGAGCATCCATCCCGGTTCCGGCCGTCGCAAGACACGCGACCAGCAGAAGGGCCGCCAGGTCGATCCGCAGAGCCTGGAAGAAATTCGCAGCCTGCTCGGCACGCGCTCGCGCCAGGAAGACCTGCTGATCGAGCACCTTCACCTCATCCAGGACACCTATGGCTGCCTGCACGCCCGCCACCTCGCCGCCCTGGCGAAGGAAATGCGGATGGCTCTCGTCGAGGTGTACGAGGTCGCGTCGTTCTACGCTCATTTCGATATCGTCCTCGATGGCGAGGAAGCCCCGCCGAAGATCACGGTCCGTGTTTGTGACTCGCTGAGCTGCGCGCTCGCGGGCGCCGAACAGCTTCTCGAAGCGCTGAAGGCCGGCGTTGACGAGAGCGAAGTCCGGGTCGTCCGCGCTCCCTGCATGGGCGGCTGCCACAATGCTCCAGTCACCGCGATCGGCCACAGCCTGCATGAGAATGCGACGGTCGAGAGCGTGAAGCACGCTGTCGAGCACGGCCACACCCATCCGCACATTCCGGACTATCTCGACTACACTGGCTATGTCGCCGGCGACGGCTACAAGATGCTCGGCGAGTGCCTCGACGGCACACGCGACGTCGAAAGCGTTATCAAGGGCCTTGAGGATTCCGGCATCCGCGGTCTCGGCGGCGCCGGTTTCCCGACCGGCCGTAAATGGCGTTTCGTCCGCGCCGAGCCCGGCCCGCGCCTGATGGCCATCAACGGCGACGAAGGGGAGCCCGGCACGTTCAAGGACCGCCATTATCTTGAGCGTGACCCGCATCGCTTCCTCGAAGGAATGCTGATCGGCGCCTGGGCAGTCGAGGCGACTGACGTTTACATCTACCTGCGTGACGAATATCCGCAGTGCCGCGAAATCCTTCTGCGTGAGATCGCGAAGGTCGAGGCAGCCGGTCACGCGCCGCACACCAAGATCCATCTCCGCCGCGGCGCCGGCGCCTATATTTGCGGCGAAGAGTCGGCGATGCTCGAGAGCATCGAGGGCAAGCGCGGCCTTCCGCGCCACAAGCCGCCCTTCCCGTCCGTGGTCGGCCTGTTCGGCCGCCCGACGCTCATTAACAATGTCGAGACCGTCTTCTGGGTCCGTGAGATCCTGGAAAAGGGCGGCGCCTGGTTCGCGAGCCACGGTACCAACGGCCGCACCGGCCTGCGCACCTTCTCGGTGTCGGGCCGTGTCAAGGAGCCGGGCGTCAAGCTTTGCCCGGCCGGCATCACGCTGAAGGAACTCGTCGACCAATATTGCGGCGGCATGGCCGACGGCCACACGCTGAAGGGCTACCTGCCGGGCGGTCCTTCGGGCGGTATCCTACCGGCTTCGATGGCCGACATCCCGCTAGACTTCGGAACGCTGGAGCAACATGGCTCGTTCATCGGGTCTGCAGCGGTCGTCGTGCTGTCCGACAAAGACAATATGCGTGACGTCGCTCTCAACCTTCTGAAGTTCTTCGAGGACGAGAGCTGCGGCCAGTGCACACCGTGCCGCGTTGGTACTGAAAAGGCCGTGCATCTAATCAGCCAGCCGAAATGGGACGAGGAACTCCTTGTCGAACTCGGCAAGGTCATGGGCGACGCGTCGATTTGCGGCCTCGGCCAGGCGGCGATGAACCCGATCAAACAGGTCATGAAACATTTCCGCGGCGATTTCGCGTCGCTGCAGGCGGCGGAGTAAGAGGCAAACATGCTCGACGGCATCACCTTTACCCTCGACGGCAAGGAAGTCACCGCCGGCCCCGGCGAAACGATTTGGCAAGTCGCCAATCGTCAGGGCACGGAAATCCCGCATCTCTGCTACAGCCCGAAGCCCGGCTATCGCCCGGACGGCAATTGCCGCGCCTGCATGGTCGAGGTGGAAGGCGAGCGCGTACTGGCTGCCTCCTGCGTGCGCACCCCTTCGCCGGGCATGAAGGTGCATTCGGCTTCCGAGCGCGCGAAGACCTCGCGCAAGCTGGTGTTCGAGCTCCTGGTCGCTGACCAGCCCGAGCGCGAGACCTCGCAGGATCCGAACTCCAGCTTCTGGAACTGGGCCGACAGGGTCGAAGTGGCGGACAGCCGCTTCCCGGAACTGGGGCGTCCGAATAAAGTCGACGACTTCTCGCACCCGGCGATGGCCGTGCAGCTCGACGCCTGCATCCACTGCAATCTCTGCGTCCGCGCCTGCCGTGAAGTTCAGGTCAACGACGTCATCGGCATGGCCGGCCGCGGCCATCTCGAGCAGATCGTGTTCGACTTCAACGACCCGATGGGCGATTCGACCTGCGTCGCCTGCGGCGAGTGCGTCCAGGCCTGCCCGACCGGCGCTCTGATGCCGGCCACCCTGATCGACGCGGAAGGCACCTACACCAATGCGCCGGACCGCGAAGTCAATTCGGTCTGCCCATACTGCGGCGTCGGCTGCCAGCTGACCTATCAGATCCACGACGACAAGATAGTCGCCGTCGAAGGCCGTGACGGCCCGGCGAACCAGAACCGCCTCTGCGTGAAGGGCCGCTTCGGCTTCGACTACGCCCATCACCCCGATCGTCTGACCGTGCCGCTGATCCGCAAGGAAGGCGTTTCCAAACACGACGTCGACATCGACCCGATGAACCCCTTCACCCATTTCCGGGAAGCGACCTGGGAAGAGGCTCTTGCGGTCGCCTCCGGCGGTCTCGCCAAGATCCGCGACGAGCGCGGCGGCAATGCACTGGCCGGCTTCGGCTCGGCCAAGGGTTCGAACGAAGAGGCCTATCTCTTCCAGAAGCTTGTCCGTACCGGCTTCGGCACCAACAACGTCGACCACTGCACCCGTCTTTGCCACGCCTCGTCGGTATCGGCGCTGATCGAGGGCGTTGGTTCGGGCGCGGTGTCGGCTCCGTTCATGGCGGCTGAAGACGCTGAAGTGATTGTTGTCATCGGCGCCAACCCGACCGAGAACCACCCGGTCGCGGCGACCTTCTTCAAGAACGCCGCGGAGCGTGGCGCGAAGCTGATCGTGATGGACCCGCGCGGCGTCGCCCTGTCACGTCACGCCACGCACATGCTGCAGTTCAAGCCGGGACGCGACGTCTCGATGCTGAACGCGATGCTGCACACGATCATCGAGGAAGGCCTCTACGACAAGCAGTACGTCCAGGCGAACACCGAGGATTTCGAGAAGCTCGCCGAGAACGTCAAGAACTACCCGCCGGAAGAGATGGAGAAGATCTGCGGCATTCCCGCCGAGACGCTTCGCGAGGTCGCACGGCTCTACGCCCGCGCTGAATCCTCGATCATCTTCTGGGGCATGGGCGTTTCGCAGCACATCCACGGCACGGACAACAGCCGCTGCCTGATCGCGCTGTCGCTCGTCACCGGCCAGATCGGCCGCCCCGGCACCGGCCTGCACCCGCTGCGCGGCCAGAACAACGTCCAGGGCGCCTCCGACGCCGGCCTGATCCCGATGTTCTACCCGGATTACAAGTCGGTCGAAGACCCGGAGGTTCAGGCCTTCTACGAGAAGTACTGGAACACCAAGCTCGATCCGAAGCGCGGCCTGACCGTCGTCGAGATCATGGATGCGATCCATGCCGGCAAGATCACCGGCTGCTACATCGAGGGCGAGAACCCGGCGATGTCGGATCCGGACGTGAACCACGCCCGCGAAGCGCTGGCCATGCTCGACCACCTCGTCGTCCAGGACATCTTCCTGACCGAGACGGCGAAGTATGCGGACGTCGTGCTCCCCGCTTCCGCCTGGCCGGAGAAGGACGGCACGGTCATCAACACCAACCGCCAGGTCCAGATGGGCCGCGCGGCGGTGCCGCTGCCCGGCAAGGCTCGCCAGGACCTCTGGATCATCCAGGATATGGCGCGCGGTCTCGGCCTCGACTGGAACTACGGCCACGTCTCCGAGGTGTTCACCGAGATGGTCGGCGCGATGCCGTCGCTCGCGAACATCAGCTGGGAACGCGTTGACCGCGAAGAGTCGGTCACCTACCCGGTCGACAGCCCGAACGAGCCCGGCCATGACATCGTGTTCGGCAACGGCTTCCCGACCAAGACCGGTCGCGGCAAGTTCGTCCCGGCCAAGCTGATCAACCCGGCCGAGACCCCGGACCTCGACTACCCGCTGGTCCTTACCACCGGCCGTCAGCTTGAGCATTGGCACACGGGTTCGATGACCCGCCGCTCCAACGTTCTCGACGCGGTCGAGCCGGAGGCGGTGGCCTATATGTCGCCGCACGACCTGACGCGCGCCGGCATCAAGACCGGCGAGTACATGCTGGTGTCGAGTCGCCGCGGCACGATCCGCCTCAAGGCGCGCATCGACGACCGCATGCCGGTCGGCCTCGTCTTCATCCCGTTCGCCTATGCGGAAGCTGCCGCGAACATGCTGACGAACCCGCAGCTCGACCCGTTCGGCAAGATCCCGGAGTTCAAGTATTGCGCGATCAAGATCGAGCGCGATCTGGCTCCGGCCGAAGCCGCCGAATAAGAGCACTCGCTGAACGAAAAAGGGCGCCCCTGCGGGCGCCCTTTTTGTTTGGCTTTCGGCCTCTTCCGCTATTTGGACGGAGCGCTGAAACCGAAGTCCTTGAGGACCGATTGTCCGGCCGGCGACAGGATGAAGTCCGCAAGCTTCTGCGCGTCGGGATTGGTAGAGAGAACGATCATTCCGTAGACCGCGCCAACCTCCAGACTAGCCGGAATCGCGATCGTCTGCAGGCTCGGTACCTCCTTCGCTGCCACCACGGCATTGGTGCAGTAGGTCAGGAAGATATCGGCCTGTTTCTCCCCCATGATGAACCCATAGGACGAACGGCCTTCCGGCGGTTTCACGGAGTTCGGGCCGCCGGTCAGTTGCAGGGCCTTGGCCTTGAGTGTCGCGGTCGAACCCGCCTTCAGTGCGTCGGCCTTGTCGAACAGAGCGAACGCATAATCGCCGGCCGGATCCGATTTTGGAGTCGAAGTCGCAACCCCGATTTTCGGATCGAGCAGCGTATCGAGCAGGCTGTCCGACGTGACCGCGAGTTCGGGCTGCGCGAGCGCGCAGAGTGTGTTGTGAGTGAACGGCTTCGCATCTCCGCCCTTGGCCGCCGCAACCGCCTTGGGGTGCTCCAGATTGGCGGAGGTGAAGATGTCCGTCGGATCACCCGATAGGATTTTATCCTTCATCAGGCCCGAAGCACCGAATTCCGGGTCGACCTTCGCGCCGGACTGAGCCTCGAACGCGGCGATCAATCGGGTGAACGCGGGCTTGAGGCTGCCGGCCGATTTCAACAGCACGGGCTCGGCCGAAGCCGAGCCCGCGAAGGTCATCGCCACGGCGAGCAGGAGCCCGACGCGGCCCGGGCTCACGACGAGCCCTTCGCGTTCGGGAAGAACAACTGCTGGTCGTTGATCTTATAGCCAGCGATGACCTTCTGGCCCTCGTCGGAGACCAGCCAGTCGATGAAGGCCTGGCCGTCGGCCTTCTTCACGCTCGGGAATTTCTCGGGGTTCACCAGAATGACGCCGTACTGGTTGAACAGCTTGGTGTCGCCCTCGACGGCGATATCGAGATCACCCCGGTTCTTGAAGGCGAGCCAGGTACCGCGGTCGGCCAGCGTGTAGGCGTTCATGGAGGCCGAGGTGTTCAGCGTCGGGCCCATGCCGGAGCCGGTCGACTTGTACCAGTCGGCGCCGGACTTCGGATCGAGGCCGGCCTGCTTCCAGAGGCGCTTCTCGGCCTTGTCGGTGCCGGAATCGTCGCCGCGCGAGGCGAACGGAGCCTTGGCTTCGGCGATCTTCTTGAACGCCGCGACAACGTCCTTCGTGCCTTTCACGCCGGCCGGGTCGGACTTCGGGCCGACGACGACGAAGTCGTTGTACATGACCGGGAAGCGCTTCACGCCCGCGCCCTCGGCGACGAACTTCTCTTCCGACGGCGTGTCGTGCACGAACACCACATCGGCATCCCCCCGACGGCCGGTATCGAGCGCCTGGCCGGTGCCCTGGGCGATGACGCGAACCTCGATGCCGGTCTTCTCCTTGAACTTCGGCAGGAGATAGCCGAACAAGCCGGACTGCTCGGTCGAGGTGGTCGACGCCACCGTGATGAAGCGATCCTGCGCAAGTACGGGGGTCGTGATCGCGCCCAACGCGACGACTGCCGCGGCGGCCCAATTCTTGAAGTGGAACATCGGTCGTCTCCCTGTTTTTCGGTTCACCAGAGCAGATCGCCGTTGAGAAACGCGGCTGCTTCCGGGGTCTGGGGTTTCTCGAAGAATGCGGGTGCCGGCGTCTGCTCACGCAGCCGGCCGCCATGAAAGAACAGGACTTCGCCGGCGAGTCGCCGCGCCTGCCCGAGATCGTGTGTAGCCATCACGATCTTCACGCCCTCGCGGGCGATCACGGTGATCATCTCCTCAACCGCTCTGGTGCCACTGGGATCGAGGGCGGAGGTCGGCTCGTCGAGGAACAGGACCTGTGGGTTGAGCGCCCAGGCGCGGGCTATGGCGAGCCGTTGCTGTTCGCCGCCGGACAACAGGCGCGCTGGCCGCGCGGCGATGGCACCAAGGCCGAAACGTTCGAGCGCGGCATCTGCTCGCGCACCACGTTCGGAACGTGGTGCCCCCGCAAGCGCCAGGGCGTGAATGACATTGGCGCGGGCCGAGCGGCGCAGCAGCACTGGCCGCTGCAGCACCATGGCCTGCGCGCGGCCAGCCGGGCCGCTCCACTCGACGCTGCCGGACGTCGGCTGGAGAAGGCCATGGCAGATGCGCAGGAACAGGCTTTTCCCGGCGCCGTTTGGACCCATGATCATGCTCGGCACGCCGGGCATCAGGTCTGCCGTCACATCCTTGAGTAGATCGCGACCGCGTACGTTGAGCCCAACAGAGCGGCAACGAAGCGGAAGGATCGAGAGCGGACCGCGCATCACGCTCAGCCTCCGACCCGCTGTGCTAACCGCGCCGTGCCGAATGCGCCGGCATTCAGGGCCAGGGTCAGCGCTAGAAGGATCGCGCCGAGCGCCAGTGCCAGAGCGAGATCGCCCTTGCTCGTCTCGAGCGCGATCGCTGTCGTCATAGTGCGCGTATAGCCGGCGATATTGCCGCCGACGATCATCACCGCGCCGACCTCGGCGCTCGCCCGGCCGAAGCCCGCGAGAAGCGCGGTTAGCAGGCTGTAGCGGCCATCCCAGAGAAGCGTCGGGATCGCCCGCAGTCGGGAAGAACCGAGGGAGCGAAGCTGCTCCTCATAATCGACCCAGAGGTCCTCGACCACCTGCCGTGTCAGCGAGGCGACGATCGGCAGGATCAGGACCGTCTGCGCGACGATCATCGCGCCCGGAGTGAACAGCAATCCGAGTGCGCCGAGCGGACCGGAGCGAGAAAGGAGGAGATAGATCAGCAGTCCCGCAACGACGGGCGGAAATCCCATGAACGTGTTCAGCAGAACGACGATCGCCGGACGGCCCGGGAAGCGGGTGATCGCGATGAACGCGCCGAGCGGCAGGCCAATCAGTGAAGCTATCAGCAGCGCTGACAACGTCACACGAAGCGACAAAACGACAATACGGGTGAGCTCCGGGTCGCCGGACGTCACCAATTGCAGCGCGGCTGTGAACGCTTCTGGCATGGCTCAAATGCACGCTTTCATTGCGCATCACTACCTCTCGTGATTAGTTGCGCGCAACAATGGAATAAACGGGGAAAAATGCATGGATTTTCTCACGACATCCGAGGTCGCGGCCTATCTTCGGATCAAGGAGCGAACGATCTATGATCTGGTCGCCCGGAAGGAGATTCCGTGTTCGAAGGCGACCGGAAAGCTCCTGTTCCCACGCGCGCTGATCGATCGCTGGATCGAGGCGCATATCGAGCTTCAGGATCCCAAGCTCCTCAACGCGCCGCAGATCGTGGCGGGATCGAGCGATCCCCTACTCGAATGGGCGCTGCGCGAATCCGGATGCGGCCTCGCCACGCTCGTCGAAGGGAGCTCGGCCGGTCTTGAACGGCTCTCCACCGGAGGGGCGATCGCTGCCGGCATCCACCTCGGCGACGAGGACAAGGGTGAGAATTCAGGCAATATCGCCGCCGCCCGAGATAGCTCACCGCCCTTCGATCTCGTCGTCGTGCATTGGGCGTGGCGCGAGCAAGGTCTCGTCGTCCTGCCCGGAAATCCGCTCGATCTGAATTCGATCAAGGACGTCGCCAACAAGCGCGCACGCATCGTGCCCCGCCAGGAAGGATCCGGCACGCAGATCCTGTTCCGGAAGCTTATCGCCGCCGCCGGCATCGCCGAAACTTCGTTCAATGAGCTTTCGAAACCGGCACTAACCCAGACCGACGTGGCCCTCGCGCTGCTCGATGGCGATGCGGATTGCGGCCTCGCGGTCGGCTCGGTAGCGCGCCGCTTCAATCTCACCTTCGTGCCGCTCCACCGCGAACGGTTCGATCTCGTCTGCCGCCGTCGCGATCTCCTCGAACCGCCGTTCCAGAAGCTCCTCACCTTCACGCGGAGCGACGACTTCCGGAAGCATGCGAAGAGCTTCGGCGGCTATGACATCGAAAACTGCGGCGAGGTCCTGTTCAACCGCTGACGGTCAGAACATCTCTTCGTAGGAGCGATAACCGACCACATCGCCGACGGCGACGCTGGTGACCGGCTCCGACAGTTCGACGAAGCCGGTGCTTTCCGTCAGCGACGTGATCACGCCAGCACCCTCCCGCGGATGCTTGTGCGCTTCGACGCTGCCATCCGCATTACGGACCAGCGCGACCCGGACGAATTCGCGGCGTCCGGTCTTCTTCCGATACGGAAAGGCGCTGCGCACCGGCACCGGTGGCGGCGGCGCCCAGGTCTCGCCGCCAAGCCGGGCGACCAACGCGCGGACGACATTTACGAAAGTCACGAAGACCGCGACGGGATTGCCCGGCAGCCCGACGAACGGCGTGCCGTCCACGACTGCCATCGCGACCGGCCGGCCGGGCTTGATCGCCAGCCGCCACTGAACCAGCGTGCCGACACGCTCGACGACCTTGCGGGTATGATCCTCCTCACCGGTCGAGACGCCGCCGGAGGAGATGATCAGGTCGTGCCCGGCCGCGGCTTTCAGGATCGCGTTGGCGAGGCTCTCCGGCTCGTCGCGATGCATGCCGGCATCGGTCACCTCGCAGCCGGCGCGGCGAAGCATGGCCGCCATCATCACACGGTTGGAATCGTGCAGCGTGCCGGGCGCCAGCGGCTGGCCGGGAGCGACCAGTTCGTCGCCGGTCGACAGAACCGCGACCCTCAGCCGACGGCGGACTTTCAACTCGGTGAGGCCGAGCGCGGACGCGAGCGCGATATGCTGCGGCTGCAGCCGCAGACCGGCCGCGAGCGCCGGCGCGCCGGCGGCGATGTCCTCGCCCGCAAGGCGGCGATTGGCGCCGAGCTTCAGGCCGGGGGGCAGGATCAATCTGCCCGCCTCCTCACGGACGTCCTCCTGCATGAAGACAGTATCGGCGCCGGCCGGCATGACAGCGCCGGTGAAGATGCGCGCGCTCTCGCCAGGCCCGATTTTGTGCGGCGCGCGGTCTCCGGCCGCGATGCGGGTGACCACCGGCAGCACCGTTTCGCCGTCCGGCGATAGGTCGGCATGGCGGACAGCCCAGCCGTCGACGGCCGAATTGTCGAAACCCGGCAGATCCAGCGGAGCGATAATGTCCTCGGCAAGCACCCGGCCGTCGGCCTCGAACAGCGAGACGGTCTCGATCTCGGCGACGGGCTGAACGCGCTCTCCGATCAGCGCCAGTCCCGCCTCGATCGGCATGAGCTCACCGCCGAAGGCGAAGCAGTCATTGGAAAGCTGGGCCATTATTCACCGGCGAGAGCGAGGGTGTCGGCCGGTATGAAGCCGAGACCGGACAGAAGCGAGCGTGCGTCGTCGCCCGCAAGGACCGCGAGGAAAGCCTGGACGGCCGGACGATCGCGACGGGCGTCGGCGAGGAAGAAATCGTAGTGCTCGTCGGCCACCGGCAGGAAGCTGAGCCCATAGAGCCGCGCGACGTTCTCGATGGCCATTCCCCAGTCGGCGCGCTCCTGCGCGATCGCCGCTGCGACCGCGTTGTGCGATTTCGGCTGGTTGGCGTAACCGGCCGGCCTGACCGGGAGGAGGCCGTCGAGCAGGATGCGCGTTCCGGAACCTGCGTTGCGGTTGACGAGGATCGTGTCCGGATCGGCTGCGACAGTCGCAATGGCATCGGCGGCACTCTTGCCCTCGAACCGCGGATCGCCCTTGCGGAACACCACCCCCTGCCGCCGCCGCCAGCCGGGCACGAGCGAAATTCCGTCGGCGAGATAGGGAGTGTTGTAGGTGCCCGTTTTCGGATCGAGCAGGTGCGCCGGCGCAAGGTCGCATTCGCCGCGCTTGAGCGCCGCCAGCCCGCCCATGCTGCCGATCGCGAGTGTGCGGACCGTCAGTCCCTGCTTCGCGAGCAACCCGACGACCGCATCGAGGCCTACGTCCTGGCTACCGGCCAGAACGAGATCCGGAACATGCAGACTGCTGCCGATGAGCTGGATCTTATGCTCGGAGCCCGCGTCTGCCGCATCGGCTAGCGCATCAACGGCGAAGAAACCGTCGGCCTGAGAGAACGCGGTCACCGAGCCGGAACCGCGACCGAGCGGAAACGCCACGAGACCGTCGGCGCTCTCGCCGAGCGACACCATCACATATTCGGTCCGCCCCAATTCGGACGGCACCCGCACAGGCAAGGTTGCCTCCACCACCTCCTCGCCATGCGGCGGCAGGCCTGCCATTGCGCGGACGAGCGGCGTGACGAAGGTATGGAAGGTGAAGATCGCCGAGGTTGGAAAGCCCGGCAGGACGACGACCGGCTTACCACGCGAAACGGCAAGGCAGATCGGCTTGCCCGGTTTCAGCGCCACGCCGTGCACGATGATTCCCGGCTCGCCGAGCCGAGACAGGATGCGATGCGAGACGTCGCCCGCTCCCTTCGATGTACCGCCGGACAGGACGACCAGATCGGTTTCCGAGAGCGCACGTTCGACAGCGGCCGCGAGCGCAGTCTCATCGTCTCGGATGATACCGAACAGCACAGCTTCGCCACCGTTCTCCCTAACGGCGGCCGCGGTGATCGCGGAATTGGAATCGTAGATCGCTCCTTCCGGCAGTTCGGAGCCCGGCGGCACGAGCTCGTCGCCGGTCGAGATGATGCCGACCCGAGGGCGACGAACCACCCGCACGTCCGCCAGTCCACAGGCAGCCAGCACGCCGATCTCGCGGGAGGTCAACTCGGTGCCGACGCGCAACATGGTTTCGCCGCGCGCGATGTCTGACCCCGCAAAGGCGACAAACCCACCGGGGGCGGCTGGGCGGCGGATATCGACGTAGGGACCGTGATCGTCTTCGCCGAAAGCTGTCTGCTCGATCATGACGACCGCGTCCGCGCCGCGCGGCACGACGCCGCCGGTCGAGATCGCGGTGGCTGTGCTTGTAGCAACCGTCAGCCTCGGAGCGGTACCGCAGGCCAGCACCTCGGCATTCAACCGCAAGCGTATGGGAGTGCGCTCGCTGGCGCCGACCGTATCACCCGCGCGGACAGCAAAGCCGTCGACCGACGAACGGTCGAAGGGTGGCAAATCGATCGGCGCAGCCAGTGTCTCCGCAAGCACACGTCCCAGCGCATCCGCGAGCGTGACTTTTTCGGCCGGAAGAGCGACATGCGGCACCGCCGCGCGGAAGCGCTTCTCCGCCTCGTCACGTGAGACGACGTCGAGAAATTGCTCCTGACGCGCCGCCCGGCGGACCGCGTCGAGGATCGGATTATCTTTCATGGGCTTTATCTAGGCTGGAACGGCCTGAGATGCACGGTATCTCCGGCCGCAAACCCCTCCGAACCGGGCGGCACGGTAAACCAGCCTACGGCGCGGGCCAGCGCGTCGAAGCTTGCTTCGTCGAGCGGGATCGGGCGTATCAAGTCACCCTCCGGCACGCCGAGGAAGAGTTCGGTGAAGCCGATGACGGAACTGGCCTTGTCCGTCAGGCGCGACGGCGCGTGCCAATCGGGTCTCGATAGCCCAGAAATATGGGTCAGCAAGGTCGAGGCGAGGACGAGGACGCCCGCGATTACGCCATCGACGCGTCCGGGCAGCAGCAGAACCGGAACGCCCTCCACCCGGCCGAATGTGGCCGTGCCGCCCGGACGGAGCGCAACACCCTGGAGTTCGACCGTTCCTGCGTCGCCGAGCGCCGCAACCGCGCAATCCCCCCGCCCCTGTCCGGTGCCGCCCAGCGAAATGACGAGATCGGCGCCGGGCATGGCGTAGCAGGCCGCAAGCTTCTCCCGATCGCCGGGGGCCGACAGCAGATCGAGAATCTCGGCTCCTGCCCCCTCCAGCCACATCCGTACCATGTCGACCTTGCGGGCAGCGGCCGCCGTCGCCACGACAAGTCGGACGCGTGGCGTGCGCACCATCGCTGTCTCGAACCCGCAGGCGCGCAGGATGCCGACATGACGCGGTGCCACACGCGTCCCCTCGGCCATCACCAAAGTGCCCGCCGCCACATCCTGCCCGGTATTACGGACGCCCTCTCCCGGAGCGATCGACATCGATGCCTCCGCCATACCCGGCGCGACGGCCGTCAAGGCATCCTCCGGCAGAACCGCGTCCGCACCATCGGGCATGCGATCGTCCGCCTCCACCCATATCGGCGGCGGCGCGAGAATGGCGGCACTGTAAGCGCTCGCGCCCACCACCTCGGCCGCATTGACCGCCCATCCATCGGCATAGGCCACAGGGGATGCCGGCAGATGCGCGGGAGCGATGATGTCGGCGGCGAGCACCGCACCCACTGCCTGGGAGAGCGGCCGCTCGCGGGCATCGATCTTAGCGGCCAGAGAGGTCAGGCGCTCCAGCGCCTCGTTGAGCGGCGTAAGCCGGACAATCCGGGGATTCGGCGAATGATGTAACACCCCAGCAGGGTGAGGAGCCGGGGAGAACAGGTCAAGCAGGGCTTGCGGCGATCATTCAGCAATGCCACGTGATCTGCATGATCAAAATCTCCGATCTCTCCGGCGCGCGATCCATTCTGCCGATCCTATTCCAGAAGAGCGCCCGCAATGCATGATCCCATCCTGCGCGTGCAGCGTGCCGTCTGGCGCAACGGTGCGTTCGCGACCGACGAGCGCGCGATCCCGAACGAAGTGCCGATCGCCATTACCTATGGCGGTTCGACCCAGGCCGTGATGATGGCCACGCCGAGCGATCTCGAGGATTTCGCTGTCGGCTTCAGCCTGACCGAAGGCCTCATCTCGAAACCTTCCGACATTGCCTCGCTCGAGCTAGTCGAAGAGGAAGAAGGCATAGAGTTGCGGATGTGGCTCGTGCCGGAACTCGCCGAGACCTATTCGCGCCGGCGCCGCCTGCTGGCTGGACCTACCGGTTGCGGTCTCTGCGGTATTGAAAGCATCGAGGAAGCAGCCAAGCCCGCGAAGACCGTGGCCGCCGCCAGTCTGCTCAAACCCGATCAGATCATCGCGGCAATGGCCGCTCTTCAGCCCGCGCAGCTGATGAACCGCGAAACCCGGGCAATGCATGCCGCCGGCTTCTGGACGCCGAAGGATGGCCTGATCGCTGTTCGCGAGGACGTCGGCCGACATAACGCGCTCGATAAGCTCGCGGGCCATATCCTTCGCAACGGCATTGACGCCTCAACCGGCATCATCGCGCTGACGAGCCGCGTATCCGTGGAGATGGTGCAGAAAACTGCCGCCATCGGAGCGCCCATCCTCGCGGCTGTCTCCGCCCCGACGGCACTCGCCGTCCGCATGGCAGAGGAAGCGGGAGTGACGCTCGTCGCCATTGCCCGCGGCGAGGAATTCGAGGTGTTCTCGTCTGTGAAGAACGCCCTCCAGCAGTCGGAAGCCGTCGCGGCGTCCCAGGCGCGATGAGTTCGCGGACGCTGGACCTTTGCGGGCTGAAATGCCCGCTGCCGGTGCTGAGAACGCGAAAAGCGTTGGCCACTCTCCTGCCGGGGGACCGCCTCGTCGTGGTTAGCACCGATCTTATGTCGGCGATCGATATCCCCAATCTGGTACGTGAAACGGGAGATACGCTGGTCAGACACGACACAAGCGAAACCCGACAGACCTTTCTTATCGAGAAGCAGTGATGTGTCCCATCGGTTGCATAAATCTGCAACACAAGTCAGCTTTCGTTCCGTCGCGATGCATCGACCGGTGGGGGCTCCATGGCAAACGACTTCATGAAGCGGGAGGAGAACGGCGGCACCACGATCAAGCTCCATCGCGGTGAGCGCAAATGTCTGGTCGGGTTTGATCTCGACAAGTCCAAGGCAACCGAGGACTTCGTTGGCTTCGCGCTTGAATTCCGCGAACCAGGTGAGAGCAGTTGGAAGCGGGTCTGGAACCGGCTGCAATTTTCCTATGACGGCCTGACCGACGAGCAGAAGAAACGAGGCGCGCCGTCGACCGAAGCGCCGATCCAGAAATTCCGCTGGATCCACTTCCCCTTCGAGCCGAAGGGCGGCGAATACCGCTACCGCGCAACGCCGATGTATGTGAACTCGAACGGCTCGCTCCGGCGAGGAACATCGGCGGAAGCGGCGATCAATCTCGATCATGAAACGATCGACGGGATCGTGGACGTCGGCTTTACGCGCGGATATGCCTCCTCCCAGGCCTATGCCGACAAAGAGAGATTTCCCTGTCAGGAAAGCATCCTGCCGCCTCTTGCGTCCGCTCCTCCGGCTGACGTCGACTTCGACATGGCTGGATGCCAAACAGAGTACAAGTGGCTCGGTTTCGAAAGTAGAGAAACGATCTATGCACTGCTCGACGAAGCTATTGCAGACACCGAGATAACGGTCGATGCGCTCTTATATGAACTCAGAGAGCCGGAAATCATACGTAGGCTTGCGGCACTCAAGAATCGTCTCCGTGCGGTCGTTGATGATCATGGCGGTCACGGCCTTGAGAATTCCAACGAGAGCGAAGCAAGCCGGCGCCTAATTACGGCGGGGGCTGCCGTGAAGCGCGGCAACTTCGAGCGTCAGCAGCACAACAAGGTTCTGATTCTGAAGCGCAACGGGGTCGCGTTCAAGGCGCTGGGCGGATCGACGAACTTCACCCTTCGGGGGCTGTACGTTCAAAGCAACAATACTCTGGTCTTCCGGGATCAGAAGGTCACCAGACTTTTTGCGGACGTGTTCGACCGATACTTCGAATTCATCGACAAGCGGGGTGCTGCCGGAAAATTTCGCGCCGACAGTCTGTCCCAGAGCTGGCACGATTGCACTTCGACCGGCGGTCCCACCGTCAAGATCGCGGTTTCGCCGCACGAGGATCCGCTTCTCTCTCTGACACCCGTGGCGGATGCCATTGAGCAGGCCGAGAGCTCCGTCCTCTACGCAATGGTGTTCCTGAATCAGCTGACCGGCCGTGTTCGCGAGGCACTGGAGGAGCTCGTTCATCGCTCGACCTTCTCCTATGGCATCTCGCAGCGACAGGGAGGCCTTTCCGTCTTCAAGCCCGATGGCAGTCGCGGCTTGGTGTCTTTTGCCTATTTGGCCGGCGAGGCTCCCGAACCGTTTTCGAGCGAGTGGTCGAGTTACTCGGGTGGCAACAGCCGATCCAACGTGTTGCATCACAAATTCGTCGTGACCGATTTCAATACGCCCAATGCCAAGGTTTTCACCGGCTCGTCGAACATGGCTGCAGGTGGCGAACGGCAGAATGGCGACCACCTCATCATGATCGAGGACGGCCGGGTCGCTACCGCCTATGCGGTCGAGGCGCTACGCACATTCGACCATTTTCATTTTCGGGTCGCCCTCAGGGAGGCAGACGAGAAGGTCGAGGTCTTGAAGCTCGCGAAACCGCCCGCGCCGGGAGGGAAAACCTGGTTCAAGGAGGCCTATCTGCCAGGCCACATCAAACAACGGGATCGGTTGCTTTTCAGTTCGTGAGGGCAAGCCCCTGATTAGGATACTGGTAGCGGAATCGGCTCGTCTTTTGCTCTTTGCTCACGACCTCGGGGCGTCCATCCCTCACCTTCATGGGTCCCGCCCGTAATCTCGCGGACCAGATGATGCAGCGGCGAGTAGCTGCAGACGGGATCGGTGGCACGCGGATCTCCCGCCAGCGCCATGGCCTGGCAGCGGCATCCGCCGAAATCCACTTCCTTGCGCGCGCAGCTCCGGCAGGGTTCCTGCATCCAGTCGGTGCCGCGGAAGGCATTGAACGCCGGTGAGTTCTGCCAGACGTCCGCCAACGAATGCTCGGCCACGTTCCAGAATTCCAAACCGGGAATGCTTTCGGCCGCATGGCAAGGCAGGACGCGGCCGCGCGGCGTGATGTTCAGCGATTGCCGTCCCCAGCCGTTGACACAGGGCTTCGGAAAGCGTGCGAAGTGATCCGGCGGGACGTAGTCGATCACGATTGTGCCGACGAGTTCGGCCCGAAGCCGTTCCACGGTCTCACCGGCAGCAAGCGCATCCTCACGGTCCGGCATCAGCGCGGCGCGGTTCTGCAGACCCCAGCCGTAATACTGGGCATGCGCGACCTCCACTCGTCGCGCGCCCATGCTGACGGCTTCATGAACCATGTCTCCGGCGCGGGCGACGTTTTCGCGATGGATGACGCAGTTGATGGTGAGCGGAAGACCGATTTCGCCGACCATGCGGGCGAAGTCGCGCTTCCTGCGATGCGAGCCTGCCAGACCGGCGACACGGTCGGCCGCGGCTTCGTCGACATCCTGAATCGAAAGCTGGACATGATCGAGGCCGGCTTCCGCGATCGCTTCCAGCCGCGGCCGGTCGAGACCGATGCCGGACGTGATGAGGTTCGTATAGAGCCCCGCCCCCGCCGCTCCGCGCACCAGGTCGGCCAGATCGCGCCGCGCTCCCGGCTCGCCGCCGGACAGGTGCAGATGGATCACACCGATCGCGGCCGCTTCCTCGAAGACCCGGACCCAGGTCCCGGTGTCGAGTTCGTCCGAACGTTTGTCGAGTTCGAGCGGGTTGGAGCAATAGGGACACGACAGCGGGCAGCGGTGCGTCAGTTCCGCCAGCATCGCGAGTGGCGGAGGCGCGGTCATAGCAGTTCCACCATTCGTTTGGCGCGCAGGTCGGCGAGCAGGGCCTCGACGTCGGCTTCAATGCGTGCGCGATCGACGGAGAAGCGTGCGGCGAGTTCGTCGACGATCTCCGACAGGCTCCTGTTGCCATCACAGAGCTTGAGCACCTCGACCGCGACCGGGTTCGGCGTCAGCACGCGTTCCGGTGCAAGCAGGCTCCAACCCCCGCGGACCGGGTCTTCCCGAAGCCGGACGCCTCGTGCGAAGCGCGGGATGATGTCTTCGGCCAAAGCGGTCATGATGCCTCCGGAATGAAGGCGCCGGGAGGCAGATTTCCGGGCTCGACATAGGCGTAGTGGAGCGCATCGAGCATCGACCACAGGACATCGCATTTGAAGACCAATGCGGCGACGACAGCCTGCTGCTGGTCCGGCGTGCGGGCATTTCTCGTCACGTAGTCGAGCGCGACCTCGACATCACGTTTGGCCTGGCTCGGACGGGCAGTGAAATAAGCGAGCGTCTCCGTGCTGACGAAATCGTAGTGCGCCAGCATGCCCTGGACGCGGTTCTGGATGATCGCCGGAGAGAACAGTTCGGTGAGCGACGAGGCGATCGCCTCAAGAAGCGACCGCTCGCTGACGAAATGGACGTAGGCTTCGACTGCGAATTTCGTGCCGGCCAGCACGCCGCGATGGGCTGCCACATCCCCGCGATCCAGACCGACGCCTTCCGCCAGACGCAGCCACCGTTCGACACCACCATCGCCCGCCTCGGCGCCGTCATGGTCGATCAGCCGCTGACGCCATGCCCGCCGAAGCGCGGAATCGTCCATGCGAGCGATCAAAGCCGCATCCTTCACCGGGATATGGGCCTGGTAATAGAAGCGGTTCAGCGCCCAGGCCTGGACCTGCCCGCGACTGCAACGGCCCTCATGCAGGCGCCGGTGGAACGGATGCTTGTCGTGGTAGCGCTCGGCGCCGACGGAAAGCAGGCGCTGATGGAGTTCGTCCGGCGAGAGCAATGTCGTCACAGCACGATCTCCATGCCGTCATAGGCAATCTCGACTCCGGCTGCCTCGACCTCGCGCCGTTCCGGCGACCCGTCGATCCAGACAGGATTGGTATTGTTGATATGGATGTAGATTTTGCGAGCGACAGGCAGTCTTGAAAGAATCTCCAGCGAACCGCCCTCGCCCGCGATCGGCAAATGCCCCATGCGCCGACCGGTCTTCTCGCCAACACCGGCCCGGATCATCTCGTCGTCGTTGAAAAGCGTGCCGTCGAACAATACGGCGTCGGCTCCCGACAGCCGGTCGATCAGCCTGTCGGTCAGCGAAGCACAGCCAGGAACGTAGGCGAGCGTCTTGTTACCGTCGCTGACGAAAGCCGCGGCCGTATCGCCCTCGTCCGACGCCAGCTTCGGGGACTCGCCTTCGAGAAACAACGCGACCTTACCCGGTACGGCCACGAGTGCACATTCCAGGCCCTCAAGTGCACGAAAGGGCACACCCGAGTACACCTCCATGCGCACAGGCGCCGACAGCACCGAGAACATCGGATTCATCGTCAGCGCTGCGTGCACCTGTTTCATCGCGAAGATCGAAAAGGCCTGGCGTTCCCGGAGCGTCAGCAGTCCGCCGATATGATCGATATCGGCATTCGTCAGCGCCACGGCCGTGATCGGAGACTCCCGCTCACCCCGGGGCCAAAGCGCCGGGGTCGCTCTCAGCTGTGCGCCGATATCCGGCGAGGCGTTCAGCAGAAGCCAGAACGCGCCATCGGTGCTGATCGCCAGGCTCGATTGCGTTGCGGGCTTGACCCGCTCGTCACCGGCCCACGCGAGCGCGCAAACGGCACAGCGGCAGTTCCATTGCGGGAAACCACCGCCGGCCGCTGCTCCGAGAACAATCGCCTTCAAATGAAGCGATCAGAACTCGCCGTCGCCTTCGATGCCTTCGGCAGGCGCGTAAGCGGTCACTTCAAGACCGCAGGAGGTTTCCACGATAACCGGCGTTTCCCAAGCCATGTTCGGCTCCTTCTTGTTAGGTCGTCAGCCTAGCACAAAAACCTGCGACATCCAGCCGCATTCGGGGCATTGTTGGCAGCGACGGGATATGCAGTGTCGACATACCTCTTTGCCGCCATTCAACGAGCGACTCTTGTAGAGACGACCCGCACCACCCTCTCGATGCCCTGACGTTCGAGCACCCAGCCCGATTGTTTTTCGGGTGGCAGAATACTAACGCGCTGAGGGCGTTGAAGTTCGTTCTCCCTCAGACGGATTTCTCTCTGCCCCACAATCAGCTGCCACGATAGGTCGAGTAACTCCAGGGAGTGACGACCAGTGGTACGTGGTAGCGACCTTCCGGTGCGGAGACGGAGAAGCGCACCGGCACCCGTGTCAGGAACGGCGGATCGGCCAGGTTCAGCCTCGCGAAATAGGCGCCGATGTCGAAGCGGAGTTCGTAGGTGCCAATGGCGATCGGCTGACCGCTGAACATCGGCTCGGATGTCCGCCCGTCCGCATTCGTCACCGCCTGGGTTATGAGCCGGGGCTTGCCGCTGTCGCGTATCTCGACGAGTTCGACCGCGACGCCTTCGGCCGGCCTGCCGCCATGCGTATCCAGGACGTGGGTCGAGATGTGACCGTATACCGGAAGGCGGTCAGGAGCCTCGACCAGCGCGTCGAGCCGAAGCGCCGCGATCCTCTCGATTTCCTTCAGCGCGGTCGCGAGTTCTTCGTCACGGCTGTTCTTCAGCCGCTTCTCGAACTGGCGAAGAACGGAATCCTTGGTGTGGCGGCGAACGCAGATGATGAAGAGAAAGCCGAAGCGTTCCCGATACGCATGGTTCAATTGCTGAAAGCGCGCGAACTCAGCCTCGGAGAAATCGCCAACTCCCAGGCCCTTCTGCTCCTCTGCGCTCTCGGCCGAGAGTTTGCCGGCTCGCGCCGCCTTGCCGGCAAGATCCGGATGGCCGGTAACGAGAGCGAAGCGGGTATTCGCATCGGCTTCGTGGACCGCGGACCTCATAGCGGCGAACAGCTCCGCGACGGTCGCAAATGGGCGTTTCGCGGCCGCCGCTTCCGCTATCCATGATGAATGCTCGAAAATGCCGCCAAGGAAGCGGACGAAGGCGTCCCTGGGAGCGGCATTCAGGTCTTCAAGCGCTATCTTGGTCATCACTGCGATGGTGCCCCGGCCTTCAGCCACGCCGCAAGCTGGGCGCGCTCCTCGTCGAGCATGCCGGTGACATTTGACGGCGGCATATTGCGCGACCATGCGGCCTGAAGGCCGATAGCGGCGGCATGGGCGTGGATGCGCTCTGGCGTATCGAGCCTCACATCACGTGGAGGATGGGTAATCCCGGGGAAATTTGGCTTGTCGGAATGGCACATGCTGCAGCGACCCATGACGAGGTTCTGGACCTCGGCGAAATCGGACGTCGGTGGCAGCGCGCTGCTCTCCAGATCAAGCCGCCCCTGATCCGACAGCCAGCCGATCGCGATGAGGATCATCCCGGCCACCAGCCAGGTCCACCACGGACTGCCTTGGCCCGCATGCCGCGAATTGAAGAAATGCCGGATGACCGGACCGAGCGCGAGGATCAGCGCCAGGATCAGCCAGCTGTATTCGGTCGAATGCAGCAGCGGGTAATGGTTCGAGATCATCAGCAGGATGACCGGCAGCGTCAGGTAGTTGTTGTGGACCGATCTGAGTTTTCCCTGATCGCCGAGCTTGGGGTCAGGAGTGCGGCCCGCGATGAGTTCGGCGACGATGATCTTCTGGTTCGGGATAATGACGACGAAGACGTTCGCGACCATGATCGTACCGATCAGCGCCCCGATCTGGATGAACGCACCGCGCCCGGTGAAGACATGGGTGTAGAACAAGCCGAACAGGACGAGCGCGACATACAGCACGACGCCGACGGCGAGCTGGCTATGCCTTAGCGGCGACCGGCAAAGTGCTTCGTAGGCCGCGAAACCTCCGGCGAGCCCCGCAAGGCTGAGCGCGACCGCCCCGCCTGTCGTCAGCTCCGAATTCTCGCCTTTCAGGAACAGCTCGGCGTTCCAGTAGTAGACGATGACGAGCAGTGCGAAACCCGACAGCCAGGTCGCATAGGCCTCCCATTTGAACCAGGTCAGCTCGTCCGGCATCTCGCTCGGCGCGACCAGAAACTTGATCATCCGGTAGAAGCCGCCGCCATGGACTTGCCAGGTCTCGCCCTTGATCCCGGGCGCCTGCCCCTCGCGCGGTTTCAGGCTGAGATCCAGCGCGATGAAGTAAAAGCTGGAGCCGATCCAGGCGATGCCGGTGACGACGTGCAGCCAGCGCACCATCATGCCGAGCCAATCCTGCATGACGATGAGGATCGTCATGCAGTGCCCGCCAGTCGTGCCTTCATGTCCTCCGCGGCGGCGAGGACTTTCTCATTGGTTGCCGGAGCGTCGAGTCGGGCCGCGAGGCGATGGCCACTCAGGCTGGAGATCGCGTCACGGATCGCAAGCCAGACCGAGATCGCCAGCATGAACGGCGGCTCGCCGATCGCCTTGGACCGGAATATCGTAGGCTTGCGGTTCGGCTGGTCGAGCAAGCGGACATTGAGCACTTTCGGCACGTCGCGGCTGCCGGGAATCTTGTAGGTCGACGGACCGTGGGTCCTGAGCCGCCCTTCCTTGTCCCAGACCAGTTCCTCGCAGGTCAGCCAGCCCATGCCCTGCACGAAGGCGCCCTCGATCTGGCCGAGATCGATCGCCGGATTCAGCGATTTGCCGGCATCGTGGACGATCTCGGTGCGGAGCACGCGCGTCTCGCCGGTCAGCATATCGACCGCGACCTCGGAGGCGGCAGCGCCATAGGCGTAGTAGTAGAATGGCGTGCCGCTGTTCGTCTTGAAGTCCCAGCTGATGCCGGGCGTCTTGTAATAGCCGGCGGCCGATAGCTGCTCGCGCTGCTGCCAGCTCATCTCGGCCAATTCCTTGAACGAGATCGAGCGATTGCCCGCATGGATGCGGTTGTCGGCGAACACGATGTCCTTGGCCGGCACGTCAAAATGCTTCGCCGCCACCTTGGTCATGCGCTCCTTGATGATCGTCGCGGCGTTCAGCGCCGCCATTCCATTGAGATCGGAGCCGGATGACGCGGCGGTCGGCGAGGTGTTCGGCACCTTGCCGGTAGAGGTCGCCGTAACACGCACCATGTCGAGATCGATCTGGAATGTCTCCGCGACGACCTGCGCGACCTTGGTGTAGAGCCCCTGTCCCATCTCGGTGCCGCCATGGTTCAGATGGACCGACCCGTCGACATAAACATGAATCAGCGAGCCGGCCTGGTTCAGCTCCGGCTTGTTGAACGAGATGCCGAACTTGATTGGCATCGTCGCGAGACCCTTCTTGATGACAGGACTCGTCTCATTGAAGGCGTCGATATCAGCCCGCCAATCGGCGAGATTCTTGGCCGCGTCGAGCTCGGCCATAACCTCGGCGATGATGTTGTCGTGGACGACCTGGCCGTACGGGGTCACGTCCCGTTCGCCTACGCCGTAGAAATTGCTCCGCCGGACCTCGTCCACGCCGACGCCCAGATGCCGGGCGATCTCGTCGATCACGTTCTCTATTGCCAACATGCCCTGCGGCCCGCCGAAACCGCGGAACGCCGTGTTCGAGACGGTGTTGGTCTTGCACGGCATGCCGTGCAGCCGGACGACCGGCAGGTAATAACAATTGTCGGCGTGACAGAGCGCACGGCTCAGCACGGGCGGGGTCAGATCCATCACGCTGCCGCCGTTCGCGGCCAGCAGTAGATCGAGCGCGAGGATGCGCCCCTCGCCATCGAAGCCGACATCGTAGCGGAACAGGAAATCGTGCCTTTTGCCGGTGGCGAGCATGTCGACGTCGCGCGGAAGGCGAAGCTTCACCGGCTTGCGGCAATGGTGGGCCAGAACGGCGGCGATGCCGGCGATGATCGTCGCCTGGCTTTCCTTGCCGCCGAACGCTCCGCCCATGCGGCGTACCTCACAGGTGATCTGCGAGTACGGCACGCCGAGGAGATGGGCGACGCCGTGCTGCACCTCGGTCGGATGCTGGGTCGAGGAATAGACCTGCATGTCGATCCCCTCGCCCGGTACGGCAATGGCGATCTGACCCTCCAGATAGAAATGGTCCTGCCCGCCGCAGCGCGCCTCACCGTTCAGTCGATGTGTGGCGGCAGCCAGCGTGTCGTCGACCGCTCCGCGCTCGATGTGGATTTCATTCGCCACGAGCAGCTTGTTCTCGACCGCCTCGGCCAGATCGAGGATCGCCGGCAGAACTTCGTATTCGACCTCGATCAGCTTTACTGCCGCGCGCGCCTGATCGAGCGTCCGGGCTGCGACGGCGGCCACGATCTGGCCGGCATATTCGACCAGCCCGGGCGCGAGTATGGGCTCGTTCTTGCCGATAGGGCCGATATCATTGTGACCCGGTATGTCCTGTGCCGTGACGACCGCGATCACGCCTGGAGCCTTCTCGGCCTTCGTCACGTCGATGCTCTTAATCCGCGCATGCGCATGCGGACTGAGCAGCACGGCGGCATGAAGCGCGCCGGATGGCAGCGGCATGTCGTCGAGATAGATCGCCGAGCCGGTGACGTGGCCGTTCGCGCTCTCATGCGAGAGGCTGGTATGGACGCCGGTCGCGATGCGATTGAGGGAGGTGCTCACAGCACCTCCAGCCGCAGCGGAACGCCGGAGGCGGTCACTTCCAGATGCATCCGCCGCACGAGGTTCGCCGCAACAATACGCCGATATTTCTCGCTGCCGCGATGATCGCTCAGCGGCGTGAAATCCGCGGCGAGAAGGTCTTCGGCATCGTCGAGCGCGGTCCACCCCTTCTCCACGAGTTCCGTCTCAAGCATCCGCGCACGCTTGGCCCGGTCCGCCATGCCGCCGAACGCAGCCACGACATCCGTCGGCCGACGATCGCCGAGGGTAACGCGGAAGGCCGCGAGCACGATCGAAATGTCCTGATCGTAGCGCTTGGAGATTTTGTATGCGGCAAAGCTCTCCGTATCGCGGAGCTTCGGGATGCGGATTTGCGCGATGACCTCGCCCGGCTTCAGGTCGGTCTTCCGATAACCCAGGATGAAATCCTCGACCTTCATCGTTCTCGAACCCGCCTGCGAAGCGAGCTCCACTTCGGCGCCGAGGGCGATCAGGCAGGGAAGCGTGTCGCCGACCGGCGATGCCGTACCGAGATTTCCAGAAAACGTGCCGAGCGACCTGATCTGCCGGGAACCGATACGATGAACCAGTTCCCCGAACGCCGGGAAATGCTCGTCGAGCAGAGGTAGGGCATCAGCAAATGTCGCTGCGCCGCCAATCACGATTTGATGGGGTGTATCCTCGACGGCTTTCATTTCCGCGACATGCGCCGTCGAAATCAGCGCCGGCAGCACTTGCCGCTCATGACCCGCGAGTAGCCCAAGGTCCGTCGCGCCGCCGACGAGTCGCGCGCCCGGGTTCTCCGCGAGAGCGGCGATCAACGCGGGAAGGTCCGAGGGCGCGATGAAATAGTGACCATCGCGCCGGTAATTGGTCCTGCCTTTTTCGACCGCGCTGTCGCCAATCTCGACCCAAGATTGGGCGGTGGCCGCCTTGCAGGCATCGACGATCGGTCGATAGCCGGTACAGCGGCAAAGATTTCCTGCAAGCACGTCGTGGATCGTTTCGGTGTCCGTTGGCTCACCGTTCTGGTGGACCGCGAACAGCGACATCACGAAGCCAGGCGTACAGAAGCCGCATTGTGTGCCGTCGCCCTCCGCCAGGGCCTTCTGGACCGGATGAAGCGGGCCTCGCCCCGATACGCCCTCGACCGTTCGGATCGCACAGCCGTCTAGCTGCGGCACCAGCATGATGCAGGAATTGACCGCCTCCCAGCGCGTCGATCCGGGCTTCAGAATGGCGACCGTGCATGCGCCGCAATCGCCCTCGGCGCAGCCCTCCTTGGTGCCGGTAAGATGCAGGTGATCACGGATGTAATCGAGCACCGTCGTCGACGGAGGGATCAAGCCCTCTTCAAGCCGAGCGCCGTTCAGCCGGAAGCGGATCGCATTCATATGCCATTACTCTGGTCTCGCCCCATCCGCCCACTCATGCCTCAGTAAGGAATCTTGTTCGGATTGGCCGCCCAGTCCGCGAAGACATCAAGTGCCTCCGGCAGGTCGTGCTTCGTCGTCGCGATCGCCCGCTCGTGCAGCGGCTTGACCACCTCGCGATAGAGGAAGTCGTCGTCGAAGCCGATCGCCGCGGCATCACCCCGGCTATTGGCATAGACGAGCCGGTCGAGCCGTGCCCAATAAATCGCCGAAAGGCACATCGGGCATGGTTCGCAGCTCGAATAGATCTCGCAGCCGGCGAGCGAAAAATTCTCGATCTTTTCGCAGGCGATCCGGATCGCGACGATCTCGGCATGAGCCGTCGGATCGTTGGTCTTGGTGACCTGATTCCAGCCCTCGGCAATGATTTCGCCATTGCGGACGATCACCGCCCCGAACGGGCCGCTGTCGCTCGCCTTCACATGATCTCCGGACAGGGCCACAGCGCGCCGCAGGAATCCGATATCCCTGTCACTTTTCAGCATGTGACACTCCTCTTTCCCGCCTCAACAACAGGTCCGCCGCGATTGACGCCGCTATGACCGCCGGCTCCTTGCTGAGTATATTCGGCAATCCGACCGGACACGTCAGACGCGAAACATCGAGCCCTGTCTCGCCCAGGCGATGCAAGAAGTGGGCGCGTTTGGACTTCGAACCGATAAGCCCGAGATAGGCCGCATCACCGCGTCTCAGCACTGCCTCGCAAATCTTCAGATCGAGGTCGTGGCTGTGCGTCATGACGAGATAATAGGCATTCGAAGGCGCCTGTTCGACAGCGCTTTCAGGGATAGCCAGTTCGAGTTTCCGCGCCACAGCGTCTGCGCTCATCAGACCGGCACGGTCATCGATCCAGGTGACTTCGAAGCCGAGCGGCGCAAGGGCCCGCATGGTGGCAACTCCTACATGGCCGGCCCCGAAGATGTAGACGGCGATATGGTCCGGGTTCAGGCGCTCGGTCATGACAGCCATTTCGGTGTCGGCAGGAAGATCGCCAGGCTCGGTGTCGATAAAATCGCGGCGGACATCTCCACCCGCGGAAATCTCGGTTTGCCGCCAGATAGGCACCGAGCCGTGCGCTTTCTGGAGCAGATCTTCGACCAGCGCGACATCGGTCGCACCGAACGGTTCGTATGCCAGCGTTACGCGCCCTCCGCAGCATTGGTCGATTTCGGGTCCGAGCGAGGTCTGATCGATCGCGCCCCGCCCGGTCGGTGCGAGTGCGCGCGCTTGTTTGACTGCTCGATATTCAAGTTCCCCGCCGCCGATCGTCCCGTGCAGCTCATCGGGGCCGACGAGCATGACGGCGCCCGGCTCCCGCGGGCCCGATCCCTCGACCTTTGCGATATGAACCAGCGTTGCGGGTTGTCCCCGCCGGAGCATCGCCAGAAGCGGCTCTATCCAGAACGCCATAAGGATATTTTCGCTCCGGAGCTGCGATCCGGCAAGCGTCGTTGCATACGAGGGCCGGAAAGATCGCCCGGCCCTCACTTCCGTTATCTGGCGAGAACGCGTGCCGCGTCGCGGGTCGTCGCGACCGCCGAGGATACTTGGGTTACCGACGAACTGATCGTCTGGATATTGGTGGAGATGGCGGACACCGCGTCGGACGTGTTCTGCATGTTGATCGACATCTCGCGGGTGACAGCGCTCTGTTCTTCCATGGCGCTCGCTGTCGCTACCACATGCTCCCGCATCACGCTGACCGAGTCGCGGATCGAGCCGAGCGCGCTGACCACGTCGTTCGAGATATCCTGGACTGAGTTGATCTCGGTGCTGATCTGTTCGGTCGCCCGCGCCGCCTGGTTGGCGAGGTTCTTGACCTCCTGGGCGACGACCGCGAAACCGCGTCCCGCCTCCCCGGCCCGAGCGGATTCGATCGTCGCGTTGAGGGCGAGAAGATTGATCTGACTGGCAATGTTCTGGATCAGGTTGACGATGCCGCCCATCGCACTTGCCGCATCGGACAGCCGCTTGGTGAAATCGCCTGCCACCGCAGTCTGTTCGAACGCGCTGTCGGTCGCAGCTTGGGATTTGGCCATGCCGCCCGAGATTTCGGCGACCGAAGCGGCCAGTTCCTCCGCGGCCGCCGCCATTGTCTGCACATTGTCCGAAGTGGCGGCCGCCGCCTGCATGGCCGCGCTCGATTCCTGCGCGGAACGCCCGACCGCCTGGTCGATCTCGCCGAAATTCGTGTCGATCATCACCCGGAGCTGATCGAGCAGCTTCACCTGCGAGGTGATATCAGTCGCGAATTTCACGACTTTGTATGGGCGACCCGAGGCATCCATGATCGGATTGTAGGAGGCCTGGATCCAGATTTCTCGGCCACCCTTGCCGAGGCGCTTGTACTGCGCCGCCTGGTATTCGCCACGCTTGAGGCTCGCCCAGAAAGCCGCGTATTCGGCGCTCGAGCCGTACGTCGGCTCGACGAACATCGAATGGTGCCTGCCTTTGACCTCGGGCAGCGAATAGCCAACCGTCGCGAGGAAATTATCGTTTGCATCGAGGATGATGCCGTCGAGCGTGAACTGGATGACGGCCTGCGCCTTGTTGATCGCCGCGAGCTGCCCTGCGCGATCCGCGTCTTCGAGTTTCTGGGCGGTGATGTCGGTCGCGAACTTCACCACCTTCTTCGGCTTGCCGTCCTTGCCGAGAATCGGATTGTACGAGGCCTCGATCCAGATTTCCCGTCCGCCTTTGGCGATGCGCTTGTATTGAGCCGCCTCGAAATCCCCCCGTCTGAGTTTTGTCCAGAAGCCCTTATATTCCTGCGAGTCGCGATAGGCTGGCTCGACGAACATCGAGTGATGTTTGCCTTTTATCTCGTCGAGCGAATATCCGACGGCTCCGAGAAAGTTGTCATTTGCCATCAAGATCGTGCCGTTGAGATCGAATTCGATCACGGCCTGCACGCGATCGAGTGCCGCGAGCTTTGCCTTCTGATCGGCGGCTCCGCCATTTCCCCTGCCCAACATTGCCATCTTGGCCCCCTCAAGCTGGTCCCGAAGTCGCCGGAACACCACAGGAGGTTGTCGATCGCATGGTTAACAACGCCTTGTTGCCTGCTTGGGAGAATCCCGCATTCCGCGCATGTCGACCCCGCCGCACCTTCTGTTGCTACTCGCCATAATTGAGTGCTAACAATCGGAATTCATTGGAAAAATCGCGCTCCGCTTGTTGACCGGAAAGGATGTCGGCACCATGACATATGGAAGGAGTCGCGCATGGTGTCGTCTGACTTCGTCAAGCAATGGCAGGGCTATGGTCTGACCACGGCCGAAATTCTCTATCGCCTGCCGGATCATCCGAGCCTGCTGCAAAGCTATTTCTGGCAGGAATACGATCTGGCTCCGAACTTCCCGGTTCTTGTCCGGTTCCTCGATTTTTGGCGGGATCGCCTGGAAGGCGGGCTCCATTCCGTGCGCGTCGCGCACTGTGGCCTCATCAAGCCTGCTGAATACAGGGCGGTTGACGGGATCATCCGGCTGAACTGACGTTCAGACGAGCAGGGAGGCGCCCTTCAGCGTCAGGCGCACCGTCACGTCCTCGAACACGAACCAGCCCTCGCCGACGCCATAGGCAAGGCCGAGCTGGAAGTCTTCAGCCGAGCCTCCCCGCTCGCGGAAACGAGCGCTCAGAATATCGGTCAGCACAAACTGATGCGGGCCGGGGTCGGCCGACTGCAACAAATCAAGAATGCGCCGCGCATTGGCAGCGAGATCGTTCATCCGGAATTTCCCAGATTGAAGGCGGGTTGGAAAACCGGCTCGGGGGCCGGCACAATTGCGCCTATCCCCTACCCTAAAACGCCATGCGACACTTGAAAGGCTGATCCGCTCCTGGCTCAGGCCGCCAGAGACGAGCGGACAGGAGAAATACAGACCCGGTTGCGACCCGAAAGCTTGGCCCGGTAAAGCTCCTGGTCCGCACGTTCGATGACCTTTTCGATATCAATATCATCGGCCAGGATCATCGCGGCGCCGATGCTGACCGTCACCGTGTCACCGTTCGGCAGAACGGCACGAACGGACACCGATCCGCGCACGCGCTCGGCCATTTCCGCCAGGCTCTTCCGGCTAACGTCCTGCACGAGCGCGACGAACTCCTCTCCACCAAATCGCGCCGCGCGATCCTTTTCACGGAGAGCGGCGGAGATCGTCTCGGCGACATGCTTCAGCGTCTCGTCGCCGACGGCATGGCCAAACGTGTCATTGACGAGCTTGAAGTGGTCGATGTCGATCACGAACACCGCGGCGGACATTTCGGCAGTCCGTTTCTGGCGCATGGCGCGCTCGGCGACCTCCATGAACGAGCGGCGGTTCAACAAACCAGTCAGCGGATCCGTGTGAGCTAAGGCCTTGAGTTCGCGGATATCGGCCGCGAGACGATGCACGGTCTCTGTCGCCTCTTCCTCTAGCGCATGGCGCTTTTCCTCCTCCAGCCCGAGCCGACGCAGAAGCGATCTCAAGGACGCGGACAGCTGCTCAATTTCGGCCGAGCCGTGCTGGTGATGGATCATAGTCTTGCCGGGGTCGCGGCCGATCTGGTCGGCTTCATCCGCCAACGCATGGAGAGGCTGCGAAAGGCGCCGTGCGATTCCACCGGCTGCCAGAAGCCCGAGCAACCCGGTCCCCAAGCCAAGCGCCGCGATCGTGGCGGTCAGGCGAGTCAACGGGGCCAGCGCGGTTGCCGCCGGCTGCTGCGCGACCACGATCCAGCCAAGCTGCGCACCCTCGCGGCCACGCATCACGGCGAAAGCCGAGACGTTCTGATCGTCCGCGAATGCGCCGGCGCCCGTCCTGTACGCATAAGCTGCCTGTTCGGTCGTCAGGACTTTCTGATCCGGCGCCTCGCCACCAAGGATCGCGGTTCCGTCGCGACGGACGATCAGGATTTTCGTGTCGGGATGGCTGTCGGCTGCGAGCGTCGACGTTCTCAGTTCGCTCGCCCATTCCCAATTGATGTGCGCGCCGAGCACGCCGACGAGTTCTCCGCCCGCATTGTAGACCGGGGATGCGACGTCGAAGAAACGAAGCGGCTCGAGCTGTGCCCGGTCGCGCAAGAGATCGGCGAGAAGCTTCGCCTCGTGCACGTCCTCGATGGTGTTGCCGATCAGGCCATGAACGAACCACGGCCGGTCCGCGACCGATTTACCTTCCAGCAGGCGTTCGGTCGCCGCGATCACCTTGCCCGTTTTATCGGCGAAACCGATCCACGCGAAGGTCGGCGTAGCCTGCTGCAATAGTTCGAGGGCTGACCTGATCTGAGCGGCGTCCGACCATATTTCCGATAGAGGCTCGAGGTCGCCGAGGAGGCTGATCTCGCGGAGCTTTTCGTTCACACCCCCGCCAAGCCGGTCGGCCATGGTCCGTGCGACGGCCTGGAGATCGGCGCGGATCAATTCGACCGTCTGGTTGCGGCTGACCGCGACTGCTCCGAGGCCAACCATGGCCGATACGAGAATCGCCACCGCGCTCGTCAACAAGCCGATCTGGGCCCGAAAGCTCAATTTCGACAGTGACCAAGCCGTCACGGACCAATCCCCCGTTGATCCGACTTTCGGCGAACAGAGTTCTCGTTTGGTTTACGACCTGGAGATTATATCTCTACGGTAAATCACCGTATCCATCAGATATTAAGATACGTCGCCTTTGATGAAAGTCATATGTTAGTTTCGGATCAGCACTATGCTTGACCTCAAGTGGACTGTTGCGCACTCGTTTAGCGAAGTCGAGAATGACTGGCGCGATCTAGAGAAACGCGCACTGATCACGCCGTTCCAACAATTCGACTGGCACAAGACCGTCACACTGTCCGCGAATACGGAGCGGGCATTTGTCGTCGTCCGCGACAAGAGCAATGTTCAGGCGATCTTCCCACTGATGATCCGGAAGTCTTTCGGCGTTCGCGTACTGCAATGGCACGGCGACGACTGGACCGACTATTTCCTGCCGGTGATCGAGAAGAACCTGTTCCGCACGCTGGCTCCGAACGACGTCGACGCGATCTGGAAGCGCCTTCGAAGCCTGACCGGCGATCCCTCGGCCACGCTTCTCTATCGCCAGCCGGCCCAGGTTAGCGGCGCACCCAATCCGTTCGCGCAGTGGTCGGCTCATTCCGAAGGAATGCCGGCCTTCGCTCTCAATCTCGGAACAGATTGGGAGACCTTTTATACCGCCATGCACAGCGGCGGCACGCGGCGCGGCCTGAAAGAAAAGCGCCGCAGGCTCGATGGAGAGGGCAACATCGAATTCGTCCGGTTCACCGAGCCGCAAGCGCTCCGTGAGAACCTGCACCGCATCTTCAAATGGAAATCCGACCAGCTGGACGCCCGCGGCGCGAACAATCCATTTGTCGATCCGCAGGAACGCGACTTGATCGTCTCCCGCATGCTGGCAGGCGGCGAGGTCTGGCACCTTTACGGGATTCAGCGTGACGGCCATACGATCGCGCTCAATCTGACGCTGGCGGGGCCGGTATCATGGCTGCTCTATCAGATGGCGCATGAGGAGGGGCCGCACACCAAGCACTCTCCCGGGCGGCTTCTGCTCAATCATGTGCTCGAACAGGCCACGATCGCTGGCACTCCGCTCTTCGACTTCTCGCGCGGCGAAGTCGGCGTGAAGAAGGAGATCTGCGATGTGGAGCTCGATCTCATCCGGACGATCAAGGCACATTCTCCGGCAGGTGTGCCGTTCGCCGCGTTCGAGGCGGCCAAGCTCCACGCGAAGCGGACCATCAAGCAATCGCCGAAGCTTCTCGATCTGGCCTTCCAGGCCAATCGCGCGCGCAAAAAGCTTTTTACGAAATCCAGCGAGGCGTTTGGCGTGACGACAGAGACCTCGACCAAGGCGCTCTGACCGGCGATGAAATCGAGGCCCTGGCCTTCGATTTCGGCATGGCTTCAATCCGTCTTCGAGGGAACTGAAGAAATTCGGGCGAGTCCCTAAACCGGCCGTTCACCAACGCCTTTCCGAGTACCCAAAACACTCTCGACAATGACATCTCTGCCCGCTTTGTTCGCACGAAACCAGTGCGGGGATGGGGCACATGGCAGGCGCGGTCGAACAACCGCAGAGACGGCGTTACGAGCGGGTTCCGATTTCCATCGAGGCCAATCTCCGCGTACCGAGGGCCCGGCCACTGGGATGCGTGGTGCGTGATGTTTCGCAGGAGGGTGCGCTGGTGCAGCTCCTGCGACCGGTGAGGCTGCCCCCGCAATTCGTCCTCGATATCGAAGGCAATCTGCCGGTGCGTCGTCTCTGCTCGCTGACCTGGCAGAACGAGGACATGGCCGGCATCAAGTTCGAGGCGGCGCCGATGACCGATCCTGCGGACGTCATCGACGTCTCGCCGGTCCCGAGCCACGCTTTGATCGCCCTGCCCTGATCCTCAGTCGCGGATCACGAGCAGGTCCGCGGCCATGAAGCGAAGTGTCACAGTCTCTCCGGCAACCGGAGGCGTCACGCCCGGGCTGTTGAACATATCGAACGAGATGACGTTACCGCCAACATCCATGCGGGTGCGGATGACCGAGCCCAGGAAGTGAGCGGACACCACCTGTCCGGTCAGTGCCGTATCGCTTTTGATCCCCTCGGACAGCGAACCGGCCTCTGGACGAAGCGCAAGGGAAACCTTGTCGCCGCCATTGTAGCTCGCGAGCGACTGCTTGAGCGTGATGTCCTGATCGCCGATGCGGATGCAGTTCGACGCCGGATCGATGACCTCGGCCTCGATCAGGTTCAGCGTGCCGACGAAGGACGCGACGAAGCGGGTCGCTGGCGTGTTGTAGATCTCGAACGGGGTGCCAATCTGGTCGGCCTTGCCGGCATTCATCACCACGATGCGGTCGGAAATCGACAGCGCCTCTTCCTGGTCGTGAGTGACGAAGACGGTGGTGATCCCGAGTTGACGCTGGATCGCGCGGATTTCCTCACGCAGCGACACGCGGATCTTGGCATCGAGCGCCGACAGCGGCTCGTCGAGAAGGAGCACCTGCGGTTTGACCGCGAGCGCGCGGGCAAGAGCCACGCGCTGCTGCTGTCCGCCCGACATCTGGTAGGGATAGCGATCGGCCAGATGGTCTAGTTTGATGAGACCGAGCATCTCCTTGACGCGGCTATCCGTCTCGGCCTTCGGAGCGCCCGCCACCTTCATGCCGAAGGCGACGTTGTCGTAGACGGTCATGTTCGGAAACAGCGCGTAAGCCTGGAACACCATGCCGATATTGCGCTGGTTCGGCTTCAGCGGACGCTGGTCCTTGCCGTTGATGTAAAGCGTGCCGCCAGTTGGCGTCTCGAAGCCCGCGATCATCCTCAGAACCGTGGTCTTGCCGCAGCCGGATGGGCCGAGGAAGGAGATAAACTCCCCCTTCTCGATGTTCATGTTGAAGTTCTGGACGACCTGAACCGGACCGAACGACTTCTGGATGTTGTTGAGCGCGAGAAAGGACATGGCCGGTTACCTTGCCGGGGCGCCCCTGCGGGCACCCGAGATGAGATTGAGAAGACCCATGCTGAGCCAGGTGATCGTGAAGGCGATCACGGCGAGCGCCGACGGCTCGTAGGCCTTGTTGGCGCCGACGAGCTGGAGATACGGACCGAACGCCGGACGGTTGAGCAGAGCGGCCATGGTGAATTCGCCCATGACGATCGCCAGCGTGATGAAGGCGCCCGAGAGAACGCCGCTCATCACGTTCGGGAAAATGCATTTGAACATGATCGTCGTCCAACTGGCGCCGAGGCTCTCCGCGGCCTCGGTCAGCACACGGACGTCGATCGCTCGCATGGCGGTGTCGACCGCCCTGTACACGTAGGGCAAGGACAGAGTGATGTAGGAGAAGACGAGCAGGATGTTCGTGCCCATCGCATTGCCGGTCAGCGGTAGGACGGACGAGGAATTGTACATCCTGAGATAGCCGAACACGATCACGATCGCCGGGATGACCAGCGGCAGCAGCGTGATGAACTCGACGATCGGCCGCATCCTCGGCACGCGCAGCCGAACCCAATAGGCGGTCGGCACGACGAGCAGCATGCCGAACACGATGGTCAGCAGCGCCATCAGCATGGAATAGCCGAAGGTCGCGCGGAACTGCGGATCGGTGAAGACCGACGCGTAGGCGTCGATACTGTATACGCCACGCCGCATGCGCAGCGAGAACTCCAGCGTGCCGAGCAGCGGGATGATGAAATAGCTCGCGCCGACGATGACGGCGATCCAGGCGCCGATACGTGAGCCCTTCATTTCTGCCACCGTTCGGCGCGCATGCGCAGCATGAGATAGAGGACGTTCGACACGCCGGTGATGACGATCATGCCGAGAGCGATCGCGTAGCCGAGGTTCGGATTGTGCAGGACGTCACCGCGGATCTGCGCGTAGAGCAGGATCGGCACGATGTTCAGCGAGCTGCCGGTCAGCGCATAGGCGGTGGCGATGGCGCCGAATGCGTTCGCGAAGAGCAGCAGCGTCGTACCGAGCAGGCTCGGCCACAGGATGGGGAACGCGACCATGGTCCAGTACTGGAAGTTGGTCGCTCCGAGGATTTCAGACGCCTCCCGCCATTCCTTCTTCATGCCGTCCAGCGCAGGCGTCAGGATCAGGACCATCAGCGGGATCTGGAAGTACATGTAGGTGATGGTCAGGCCGAAGAAGCTCAGCAGGTTGAAGCCGGTGCCGTAGAGGCTGAAGCCGAACCAGCCGCGCAGGAAGATCGTGACGAGGCCCGTGCGGCCGAGCGTGGCGAGGAAGGCGAAGGCGAGCGGCACGCCAGCGAAGTTTGAGGCGACGCCGGAGAAGGTCAGCAGCGTCGACCGCACCCAGTTCGGCAGGCCGCCGAGCACCACCGCCCAGGCCAGGAAGAAGCCAATCAGCGCTCCGCCGAGCGAGGAGGCGAGCGATACTTTGATGCTGATCCAGTACGCGCTCATGATCGAGGGCGTGAACAGATCGGCGATGTTCTGGAAGGTGAACTCTCCCTCGGGCGTGAAGAACGCGCCGGTGACGAGGTAGAGCGTCGGAATGATCAGGAAGAGCAGCGAGAAGATGATGAAGGGCGCCATGCCCAGCCAGTCGATAACCGTGTCCTTTTTGATCAATGGTGCTGTGCTGGCTGCGGGAGCAGAAACGGCGGTCATGCTGGGATATTCCGGACGTCAAAAATGGCCTCTCCGCGTTGGGCGGAGAGGCCTTGATCGAGCTTACTTGACGTTGGCGCCGACGGTGCTGTCCCACTTCGTGGTGATCGCCGTCTTGCCCTTGTCCTGTTCCTCGAGCGTCGGGAACACGGCCTTGGCGTAGAGGTTGGCCGGCGGCAGCTTGTCGAGGAGCTCCTTCGGCACCTTGCCGTTCTTGGCGAGGTCGTTGAAGCGGATCGGGTGGCAATAGCCCTTGAGCCACAGGATCTGTCCCTCGTCCGAGTACAGATGCTCCATCCAAAGCTTGGCGGCGTTCGGATGCGGCGCATAGGCAGAGATCGCCTGGACGTAGACGCCGGCGACGACGCCCGACTGCGGGACGACGACTTCGACCGGCGGATTGCCCTTCAAGCTGTCCTTCCAGGAGAGGCCGTTATAGTCCCAGGCGACGACGATGGGGGTCGAGCCCTGGGCGAGCGAGGCCGACTTGCCGATGACCGGAACGAGATTGCCGGCGTTGTTGAGTTCGGCGAAATACTTGAGACCGGCTTCGCCGATCTTTGCCGCGTCCATTTCACCAGCCGCCACGCCGGCGGCGTAGACAGCCTGGACGGCCTGGTTCGAGGCGCGCGGGTCACCGGCGAGCGACACACTGTTGGCGAACTCGGACTTCTTCAGATCGGCCCAGTCCTTCGGGACGTTCTTGACGATGTCCGTGTTCACGACGAACGACAGAACGCCGTAATAGTCGCCGTACCAATAGCCTTCCGGATCCTTGGCGCTGTCCGGCATCGAGGCCCAGGTCGACACCTTGTACGGCTGCAGCAGGCCTTCTTTCTTGGCCGACGGGCCGAAGGAGAGACCGACGTCGATAACGTCGGGAGCCTGCGGGCCCGTATTGCCCTTGTTCGCCTTGATCGCTTCGATCTCGTCGCCCGAACCCGCATCCGGGTTGAGCTCGTTTACTTCGAGGCCGTACTTCGCCTTGAAGGTGGAGATCACCTCTGCATAGCCGCACCAATTGTGCGGAAGGGCGATCGTGGTGAGCGTGCCTTCCTTCTTGGCGGCGGCGATGAGTTCAGCGCTCGGCTCGGCGGCGACGATCGTCGAGGACGCCATCACCAGGGCGGCAGAAATGGAAAGCAGTCGAGAAAGCTTGGAGGTCACTGTGGTTCTCCTTAAGGGCAGTGTCCGGCGCAAGCAGTTACTGGCCTCGGATGAACCTCGTGTGACGGTCCGGCGACCGGATTTATTGTTTGTTTTTAGCCACTTACGAAAATGACGACACATGATGGGGCCAGATTGGGTCCCATTTGACGGAGCCCTCCCCGTGCTCCTTATACTTTCGTTGCGCATCTTTTCGCGTCTGTTCCACCCCAAATTTTGCTGATTTCGAGCGCCTGAATGAAAGACAGAATGGCGGGATAGAAAGCACCGATTGCAAGGCGAAGAAATCCACCATACATCCCTCATATGACAGCGCTCTCCACCCCCGGCGAAACCGCGCGCTATAGCCCGCTGATCGACCCGTTCCACCGCGAGATCACCTACCTGCGGGTTTCGGTGACGGACCGTTGCGACCTCCGCTGCGTGTACTGCATGGCGGAGGACATGACTTTCCTGCCGAAGCGCGATCTGCTGACGCTGGAAGAACTGGACCGTCTTTGCTCGGCGTTCATCGCGCGCGGCGTCCGCAAACTCCGTCTCACCGGCGGCGAGCCGCTCGTCCGTCGCGATCTGATGACGCTGATCCGCAGTCTGTCCCGGCATCTGGAGTCCGGCGCGCTCGAGGAGTTGACGCTCACCACCAACGGCACGCAGCTCGCGCGCTATGCCGCGGAATTGGCGGCAGCAGGCGTGAAGCGCATCAACGTATCCGTCGACACGCTCGATCCGGTGAAGTTCCGCGCCATCACGCGTCGCGGCGATCTCGCCCAGGTTCTGGACGGCATCTCCGCCGCCCGTTCGGCCGGCCTCAAGGTCAAGATCAACGCCGTCGCCCTGAAGGACGGCAACGAGGACGAGCTCGAGCGCATGCTCGAATGGGCGCACGGCTTCGGTATGGACCTAACTCTGATCGAGACCATGCCGCTCGGCGATATCGACGGCGATCGAACCGATCAGTATTTGCCGCTATCGACGGTCCGTGCCCGGCTCGAACGCCATTACACGCTGACCGATCTTCCGGATCGGACCGGGGGCCCAGCCCGCTATGTGCGGGTGGCCGAAACCGGCGGCCGCCTGGGCTTCATCACTCCCCTCACCCACAATTTCTGCGAAAGCTGCAATCGCGTCAGGGTGACCTGCACGGGCACTCTCTTCATGTGCCTCGGCCAGGAAGACGCCGCCGATCTTCGCCTGCCGCTTCGCGCGTCCGAGAGCGATGAAGCCCTTCACGCAGCCATCGAGGCTGGCATCGCGCGCAAGCCGAAGGGCCATGATTTCGTAATCGACCGGCAGCACAAGCGCCCGGCCGTTTCGCGCCACATGTCCGTTACCGGCGGCTGAGCCGCGCGGCATTTATTCTCTTCGTTGTTGATCGGCCGGAACTCCGGACAGCCCGGCACGTTCTCGGGCTGGGATCAAACGCGGAGAACGCCAATGGCCGTCAAGACGATGGAGGACCTGTTCCTCCACACACTGAAGGATGTCTACCACGCCGAGAAGCAAGTGCTTAGGGCATTGCCGAAAATGGCAAAAAAGGCCGCGACGCCGCAGCTCAAGGATGCCTTCGAGACGCATCGCACCGAAACCGAGGGTCAGGTCGAACGTCTCGAACAGGTCTTCGAAATGCTCGGCAAGCGCGCCCAGGGCAAGCCCTGCGCGGCGATGGAAGGCCTCGTCGAGGAGAGCAAGGAAGCGATGGAAGAGATCGAGGACAAGCAGGTCCTCGACGCAGCCCTTCTCTCCGATGCGCAAGCAGTCGAGCATTACGAGATTTCGCGCTACGGCACGCTCGTCGCCTGGGCCAACCAGCTCGGCATGAAGGACGCGTCCAGACTTCTCGAACAGACGCTCGTGGAAGAGAAGAAGACCGACCAGCTTCTCTCCAAGATCGCACTCAGCGGCCTCAACCAGAAGGCCGCCTGACGGTAGCCGCCGACCGGCTGGCTTCGGCCCGCCAAGGCGAAGAAGGGCCCGCCTCGACGAGGCGGGCCCTTGCTCATTCAGGGGATTAGGATCGTCGAGCCGGTCGTTCCGCGGCTCTCCAGCGCACGATGGGCATCCGCGGCATCCTTCAGGGCGAAGCGCGCTCCGATCGGGATCTCGACCGCGCCGCTCTTCACAACGTCGAACAGATCGTTCGCCGTTTCGATCAGGTCTTCACGCTTCGCGGTGTAGCCGAACAAAGTCGGCCGGGTCATGAACAGGGATCCCTTCTGCGCGAGAAGCGAGGGATTGAAGTCGGTCACCGCGCCGGAGGAATTGCCGAACAGCACATACAGGCCGAGCGGCTTCAGGCAATCGAGAGACCCTTTCCAGGTCTGCTGGCCGACCGAGTCATAAACGACGTCGCACTTCGCTCCGCCAGTTATCTCGGCGACGCGCTGCACGAAGTCCTCAGTGCGATAGAGGATCGTGTGGTCGACGCCGTTCTTTTTTGCCAGCTTCGCCTTCTCCTCTGAACCGACGGTTCCGATCACCGTCGCGCCGAGATGCTTGGCCCATTGCGTGGCGATCGAACCGACGCCGCCAGATGCCGCGTGGAACAGGATCGTGTGCTCCGGCCCGACCTTGAAGGTGCGGCGCAGGAGATAACGCGCGGTCATCCCTTTCAGCATCATCGCCGCCGCTGTCTCGTCCGAAATGCCGTCCGGTACTTTCACGAAGACGGCGGCCGGCGCAGTCAGCTCGGTCGCGTAGGAACCCGACAGCGTGGCGGAAGCGACGTGATCCCCGACCCGAAAGTCGGTGACACCCTCCCCCACTTCCTCGACGACGCCAGCCGCTTCCTTGCCGGCGATGAACGGCGTATCGGATGCGTAGAGGCCTGTGCGGAAATAGACATCGATGAAATTTACGCCGATGGCGGTCGTCCTGATCCGGATCTCGCTCGGTCCTGGAGGTCTGCTCCCGATCGTCTCGTAAGTCAGGACCTCGGGTCCGCCCAACTTGTGAACACGTACTGCCTCGACCATGGTTCCCCTCATCGCGCCGGCTTTGGCTTCCTCCGGCGCTCCCTGCGTCCCCGGGCGATCACGTTCAACATCTCGACCAGAGCGGAGAACGCCATCGCGGAATAGATATATCCGCGCGGTACATAGATACCGAACCCGTCGACGACAAGCGCGACGCCGATCAGCATCAGGAAGCTGAGCGCCAGCATCCGCGTCGTCGGATGCTTCGAGATGAAATCGGTGACAGGGCCGGCGGCGAAATACATCAGTGCGATCGCAATGACGACGGCCGCGATCATGATCTCGATATGCTGTGCCATGCCGATGGCTGTGATGATCGAGTCGATCGAAAACACGGCATCAATCGCGACGATCTGCAGGATCAGCATGCCGAAGGCGGCCTCCGAGACCTTGCCATGCTGCTCCTCGTCCATACCCTCGATGCCGCCGTGAATCTCCAGCGTGCTCTTCACCAGCAGGAAGCCGCCACCTGCGACCAGGATGATGTCGCGAAGCGAGAATCCCTGGCCGAACAGTTCGAACAGCGGTTCGGTCGACTTCATCAGCCAGGCTAGCGCGCTGAGCAGGACGATCCGGAAGATCAGAGCCAGCGCCAGGCCGATCTGACGCGCCCGCTTTGCCTTCGCCGCCGGCAGCCGAGAGGTGAGCACCCCAAGGAAGACGATGTTGTCGATTCCGAGCACGATCTCCATCGCGGTTAGGGTGACGAGCGCGGCCCAGGCTTCGGGCGACATCAGGAGATCGAACATCTTCTCAGTCCTGCGATTTGGGGCGGAATAGGCCGAAGAGCAGGAAATACGCTCCAACGACCAGCAATCCGAGAACTACGGGGCCGGGCGGGTCGAGGTTCCAGAACAACGCCGCGACAGCGAGCACCGTCCCTGCGCCGAGCATGAGCAGCGTCAACAATTTGAGCCGGACGACCCGCATCGGATGAACGAATGCGATCGGCGCGAATGTCAGCCCCGAGAACAGGATGACGAGACCGAACGTGATCCATGGCTCCGGCTTCAGCAGAAAGGCGAAGAAGGCGAACAGGTTCCAGACGGCCGGGAAACCGCGAAAATACCAGTCGTCGGTTTTCATCCGGACATCGGCGAAATAGAGCGCCGCCGTCAGGCAGATCGCCCCGGCCGCGACCGTGCCCCAGCCGAGTGGAAAAAGGCCGGCCTGGAACATCGCCAATGCCGGGACGAGAACATAGGTGACGTAGTCGACCACGAGGTCGAGAGTATCGCCCGAGATCGCGATGGCCGTTTCCTTCACATTGGCCCTGCGGGCGAATGTTCCGTCGATCCCATCCACGAAAAGCGCGATGCCGAGCCAGATGAACATCTCGACGAAGCGATGGTCGATCGCGGCCAGAAGGGCGAGAAATCCCAGCACCGCGCCGCTGGCGGTCAGTGCATGGACCGAATAGCCGGCGAACTTCAAACGCAACGGAACGGGAATCTGCGGCTCCATGGCGCGAACCTAGCATTGTTCCCGCGGCCGGGAATCCCTATTCAGTGAGAAGCTGAACCCAGGAGTTTCGGTGGAAACCGAGCGCAATCACGTCATCGTCGTGGGTGGAGGCCCGGCCGGCCTCGTCGCCGCCGCTTTGCTTGCGCGCGCTGGAGTGCCGACGACCCTGATTGCCGGTCCCGCGCCGAAGGACACGCGCACCACGGCCCTGATGCAGGGCTCGCTTCGCATCCTTACCCGGCTCGGCCTCTGGCCTCGCTTGGCCCCGCAGACAGGAGCACTGAAGAAGCTCCGCATCGTCGATGCGACCGACCGGCTGATCCACGCTCCCGAAGTACTCTTTGACGCGGCGGAACTGGGCTTCACCTCTTTCGGCCACAACATCGAGAACAGCGTCCTCGTCACCGCTTTGCGTGAAACCGCCGAAGCGCTCCCAGCCCTGACGATCAGGAACGAAATGGTCGCGTCGGTGCGGTCGGACGACGATCGGGCGATCGTCTCATTGCAGAGCGGCGAAAAGATTGCGGGCGCGTTGATCGTCGGCGCCGATGGCCGGAACTCGATCTGCCGTCGAGCCGCGGGCATTTCGGCGAAGACGCGCGATTACCCGCAGGCCGCGCTCACGCTCAATGTCCGCCACACACGTCCGCACCATGACGTCTCGACCGAGTTCCACACCACAGGTGGTCCGCTCACGCTCGTTCCGCTCCCGGGAAACCGGTCCAGCGTCGTCCTGGTCGACACACCGGCGACGGTGGAGCGATTGAGCGAGCTCGACGACGCCGCGGTCGGACGGGAGCTGCAGCAGCGCACCCACGGCATTTTGGGCAACATCACTCCCGACTCGCCGCGCGGCAAACGTCCCCTCTCCTCGCTGGTCGCCAATCGCTTCGCGGCACGGCGCATCGCCCTCGTCGGCGAGGCCGCCCATGTTCTGCCGCCGATCGGCGCACAGGGGCTCAATCTCGGAGTTCGCGACGCGGCAGCCATCGCCGATTTCGTCGTCGTCGCGAGTGACCGGCATGGAGATATCGGCGGCTCCGATCTCATCGGGGCCTATGATCGTGCCCGGTCCGCCGATGTCAGGCCGCGCTCGGCCTTTGTCGACGTTCTCAATCGCTCGCTGATGTCAGAGTTCCTGCCGGCTCAGATCGGGCGTGCCGCCGGGCTATGCGCGCTCGGCGCGATCCCGCCCTTGCGCCGGGCGATCATGCGCCAGGGCATCGCCGCCAGAGCGGACGTCTAGACCAATGGCGAAACCTCGGAAGCAGAAGAGCGCCCGCGCGCGCGATTTGCAGTTCGCCGTCGAATACGGACTGCTGCGGGGCCTCGAGCAATTCTTCCGGCTGCTTGGACCCGACATCGGTTCAGCGGTCAGTGGCAAGCTCTGGCGCTGGTTCGCGCCCCTCAATCGCCGGCACGAGGCAGCACTCCGTCATCTCGCGGTGGCGTTCCCCGACCTCGACGAGACGCAACGCCTCGAGATTGCAGGCGATGTCTGGGAAAATCTCGGCCGGACATTTGCTGAGGGCCTGATGATCGACCGCGTGATGTCCGATCCATGCCGGATCGAATTCCCGACCACAGGTCTGGTCGAAGAGCTGCGCAAGAGCGGCGGTCGGTTTGTCGTGACCTCCCTTCACTGCGCCAATTGGGAGCTCGCCGCTGCGGCCTTCACGCGCGCCGGCTTTCCGATCGGGGGCATCTACCAGAAGGTCAACAACCCGCTGGTCGACCGCTGGGTCGTCGGGGTCCGCACGCCCTATTATCCCGGCGGGCTTTTCGTGAAGGGCCAGGCCGCAGCCAGGCGCCTGCTCGCATGGGGCAAGGGCGGCAATCCGCCCGGCGTCCTGGCCGATCAGCGCATTGGCGACGGCATTATGGTCCCCTTCTTTGGCCATCCCGCGCCGTCGACGCCCCTGCCCGCCTTCCTGGCGATGTCGCTGGATTATCCGCTGGTCGGCGCACGGGTGGTCCGGCTGAAGGGGTGCCGATTCCGCGTGGAAATCGAGCCCATTCCGGTCGCCGATAGCGGCGACCGGGCCGCGGACATCGCGGCGACCACCGCGACGGTTCAGGCGACCTTCGAACGCTGGATCCGGGAATATCCGGGCCAGTGGATGTGGGCGCATCGGCGTTGGACCTCGAAAGGCCCGCCCGCTGATTTCCCACCCAACCTCCTGCCGAAATGAAAAACGCGCGGCCCGATGGACCGCGCGTCTGTTCCGAGAATTGACCGTTTCGGGGTCTTACTGGGTCTTGACCGGTTCGCCCGGAGCCGGCTGAGCCGCAGCGGCCGGAACACCGTCCTGCAGCTTCTTGCGCTGCTCCTCGGCGCGCTTCATCAGCTCGCTCTGAAGCTTGTTCTGACCTTCCTCGAAGCTCTTCCGCTTCTCCTCATAGACCTTCGGGTCGAGCGACGGACCGTCATACGAGGAGCTGAAGCCGGCGAGCGAGGCCTTGGCGCCGACCCATTGTCCCTGCGCGTTAGCGGCAAAGAACGTCAGCATCGAACCCTTGCGGATGGCGGCGAGCGTCTCGTCGGTGACCTGGACTTCGGCCAGGCAGACGTTCTGGTAGCACACGCGATAACGGCCGGTGATCGGCTGCTTGGCGTCGTCGATGACGAGGTTGACCCCCGGCGGGATCAGGAAGCCCGGGGGAATGAGCGCCTCAATGATGCGCTTCGATTCCTTGTCACGCTTGACGTCCAGCAGGCGGATCTCACCGACCACGTTGCCGGCGTCAGCCTGGATGTAGCTCGAAACCGAGCAGAGTTCGGTCTTCTGCTTGTCGTCCTTGCCGCAGACTTTCATCCATTCCGGCTTCGGGCCGTTGTTGGCGGGCACCGCAGCGCCCATCGCCGCGCTGACCGGCGGGAGGTTCGGGGCAGCGGTTGGAGCAGCAGCCGCCGGCTTCGGCGCCGCTGGCTTCGGAGCCGCCGGCTTAGGCGCGGCGGGCTTGGGGGCGGCGGCCGGCGGGGCTGCCGACGGCGGCGGTACAAGCGACGGCGCCTGGGCGAAAGCCACGGCCGGCATCAGAGCGAGTGTCACTCCGACTGCCGCGATCTGCGCGGACGTGCGGAAAGTGCAGTTCATCATTCGGTGTTCCCCCAGTAACGGAGCAATCTCTCGCGAGGTTTGACGGTGCAATGTCGGGCGCTGATTGGTCCGCTGTCTCGCGGCGAAATACGGCATCAGCGTGACCGAAGACAAGCTGTTTCAGGGATTAACAGGCAGCTTTGCTATCGCAAGCGCTTACCGAGCTTGCGTGACCCGTATGATACACTTCAAAGCGCGCGAATCATGATCGGGAATTTGCTTGCGTTCAGTCTGTGGATTTCTCTTTTGGCTAGGCTTCACGGCTCTGCTCGGAATCCCTAGCTCCGCCGCGCCATCCGCGGAGCCGAGGCACGGCATTGCCATGCATGGCGAACCGGCGCTGCCCTCTGATTTCAGTGCCCTCTCCTATGTCCGGCCGGATGCCCCGCAAGGCGGACGCATCACCTACGGCGTGCTCGGCACCTTCGACAGCCTGAATCCCTTCATCGTCCGCGGGACGGCCCCTCAGCAGGCGATCGGCAACAACGTCATCGAACCGCTGATGGCCCGCTCTTACAACGAGCCCTTCACACTCTACGGCCTGCTCGCCGAGAGCATAGCCACGCCGGACGACCGGAGCTTCGTCGAGTTCCGGCTGAATCCGAAGGCGCGATTCTCCGACGGCCAGCCCGTGACGCCCGAAGACGTCGTCTTTTCCTGGCAATTGTTGCGCGATCACGGCCGGCCCAATCATCGGACTTACTACAGCAAGGTCTCGAAGGCGGAGATCATCGACGAGCGGACGATCCGTTTCGACATCTCCAGGTCCGGCGATCGCGAGCTTCCCCTGATCCTCGGCCTGATGCCGATCCTGCCGAAGCACGCGACCAATCCCGAGACGTTCGAAAACGGCGGCCTGGAGCCGTTGGTCGGTTCCGGCCCCTACGTGATTTCGCAGGTAGACGCAGGTCGCAGCTTCACTCTCAGCCGCAACCCCGACTATTGGGGCAACGGCCTGCCGACGACACGAGGCTGGGGCAATTACGGCGAGATCCGCTATGATTTCTATCGCGACGCCAATACCTTGCTGGAGGCGTTTCGGCGCGGCCTATACGACATCCGCGTCGAAACCGACCCGGCGACATGGCTGACGGGCTATGACGAGCAGGCCGTCCGCGACGGCCGACTGGTCAAGGACGAGATCGTGAGCGGCGCGCCGAAACCGATCAGCGCATTCGTCTTCAATACGAGACGGCCGATCTTCCAGGATGTCCGGGTGCGCGAGGCCCTCGAAATCCTGTTCGATGCCGAATGGGCAAACACCAATCTCTATCATGGCCTTCTGGCCAGAACCGGCAGCTACTTCCACGGCTCCGAATTGTCGGCGCTGCGGCGGCCGGCCAGCGAAGCCGAACGCGCGTTGCTGGCGCCGTTCCCCAACGTCGTTCGAGACGACATCCTCGAAGGCGCGTGGAAGCCTCCTGTCACCGACGGCTCCGGCAGGGATCGCGATCAGCTCCGGACTGCGCTGACGCTGCTGCGTTCGGCCGGCTGGCAGCTCGCCGACGGAACGCTGAAGAACGAGCGCGGCGAGCCGTTTCGGTTCGAGCTCCTGATCCGCACCAAGGAGCAGGAGCGCATTGCGATCGCCTATGCCCGCGACCTCGGCCGGGCCGGCATCCAAGCCGACATCCGGCTGGTCGACGCAGTGCAATTCGACAGCCGGCTGCTATCCTATGATTTCGACATGACGCAGTACGCCTGGGACAGTTCGCTCTCTCCGGGCAACGAGCAGGCGTTCTATTGGGGCTCGTCGGCGGCCGATGCTCCCGGCACCCGAAACTACATGGGGACCAAACAGCCCGCGATCGATGCGATGATCTCCACCATCACCGCAGCGCGCAGCCGCGATGATCTCGTGACGGCGACGCGCGCTCTCGACCGCGTTCTACTGTCGGGATTCTATGTAATTCCGCTTTTTCACCAGCCAAAGAAGTGGATTGCCCGCTGGTCCCATATCGGACGGCCGCAAATCACTCCACTCTACGGGGCGATTCCCGAGGTCTGGTGGCGGGAGTTGGGGCAATGACGATCGCGTCACACGCCGGGGGGCGTTTCGGATGATCTTGAAGCGACACCGTTCGCTTGCTGCGGGCGACAGTTTTGGCGAGGACGTAACGCTCGACAGCCTGCTTGCGCGGCTGGCCACGACGCGACCTGACGCCCGCGCGGTCGTCGACCCGGCCGACCGTCCCGTATTCACCGACGGTGCGCCGCGCCGCCTGACCTGGGCAGCGCTCGACCGCGAGGTGGAGAAGCTTTCGCGTGCTCTCCGTTCGCTCGACCTTGGCCGCGACGCCGTCATCGCCCTGCAGATGCCGAACACGGTCGAGCAGATCGTCTCCTTCCTCGCCATCCTGCGAGCGGGATACGTGGTGACCCCGATCCCGCTCGCATGGCGCCAACGCGAGATCGGACAGGCTTTCAGCCGACTCGGCGTGAAAGCTGTCCTGACAACCTCGCGCAGCGGCAGCATGCGTCCTGGCGAAGTCCTCTGCCACGCCGCTTTCGAAGCCTTCTCGGTGCGCTTCATCCTTGCCTACGGCCGGAACGTGCCGGACGGTGTCGTGCCGATCGAGGAGCAGATCGACGAGTTCGCCTCCGAGGAATTCGAGAAGCTTCCCGACCGTGCCGGGAAACCCGGCCAGCATCTCGCCGCGATCACCTGGGATGCCGTCGCCGGTGGCTTCGTTCCAGTGCCGCGCGCTCATTGCGATCTCCTGGCGGCCGGCCTTGGTTATATTCTCGAAGCCGGTATCGGTGGCGCCGACGTCATCGCGACCACGATGTTCGGGACGAGCCTTGCCGGCATGGCGACCGGCCTGATCGCCAGCCTGCTTTCCGGTGCGCCACTCGTCCTTCACCAGCCCTTCAGCTCTCGCGCGCTCGCAGGCGCTTTGGCCACCGAAGGCGCGACCCATGTCGTGCTGCCGGGCGCGCTCGTCGCCGGCATGGCCCGAGCCGGCCGCCTGCCGACCCGCCCTACCCGTACCGTATCTGCCGTCTGGCGGACCGGGGAACGGCCGAGCAAGATCACGATCGCATCCGGCGGCCCGATCCTGACCGACGTGATCACGTTCGGCGAAATCGGTCTCATCGCCGCTCGCCGCGAGGCCGACGGCCGGCCTCAGCCCATCCCACACGGCGCAGTGCGTCTCCAGCGCACGACCCCTTTGGGTCGGGCGATGATCGAAACCAAGGTCTCAAACCAGGGTCGGCTCGTCCTGCGCGGCGCCATGACGCCGGCGGCGAACCTACCCGCCGCAACCGGGGCGCCGACGCTCAACATCGACTTCGATGGATGGGTCGATACGGGCCTTCCGGCGGCGCTGCATGATGGCGACATCCGCGTCGGATCGGTGCGCAACGGCGTGGTCCGCATCGGCGGGCTGGCATTCCCACGGCGCGCGACGGAAGACTATCTCGGCATCGCGGCAACAGAAGCCGGCACCGAAGCGCAGTTCCAGCACGACCCGGTGTTCGGCGAAGCGGTCCAGACCGAGGGCGGCGCCAAGTTGCTGGCATCGACGCTGGATATGCGCGGCGCCTCGCCCGCGCTCTATCCGCGGCCGGAATCCTCCAGCCGTGCCCAGGTAGCCTAAGCTCTAAGCCGCCTTCTTGCTCGCCTCGGCGATCATGGCGATCTGGCGCATCAGGCCAGTCGTGCCTTTCAGTCGCTGCTCTGGCGTCGCCCAGTCGCGCTTGAAGACCAGCTTGAAGTCCGGGCGCAGCTTCACGTCCCGCTCCTTCGAGAGCCACGCGATCAGGCCGTCCGGATTGCCGAAGCTGTTGTCGCGGAAGGCGATGACCACGCCCTTCGGGCCTGCATCGATCTTCTCAACATTCGCCTTCCGGCACAGCGCCTTGATGCCGACGATCTTGAGCAGATGCTCGACCTCCGGCGGACGCGGTCCGAAGCGGTCGGCCAGCTCCACGCCGAACGCCGCGATGTCCGCATCGTCGCTGATCCCGGCGAGACGGCGATAAAGGCCGAGCCTGAGTTCCAGATCCTCGACATAGGTCTCGGGAATGAGCACCGGCGTGCCGATCGCGATCGTCGGCGACCATTGCTCGTCGATGACCTCGCCGCCCTCCTTGAGCGCGGCCACCGCCTCCTCCAGCATCTGCTGATAGAGCTCGTAGCCAACCTCCCGGATATGACCCGACTGTTCGTCGCCGAGCAGATTGCCGGCGCCGCGGATGTCGAGGTCGTGCGAGGCGAGCTGGAAGCCAGCGCCAAGGCTGTCCAGCGATTGCAGCACTTTCAGCCGCTTCTCGGCATTGGCCGTCAGCGCCTTGTTCACCGGCGTGGTCAGGATCGCATAGGCGCGGGTCTTCGCCCGGCCGACGCGGCCGCGAAGCTGGTAGAGCTGGGCCAGGCCGAACATATCGGCGCGATGGACGATCAGCGTATTGGCGTTCGGGATGTCGAGGCCGGACTCGACGATCGTGGTCGAGACCAGCACGTCGTACTGTCCCTCATAGAACGCGGTCATCACGTCCTCGAGTTCGGTCGCCGCCATCTGGCCGTGACCGACTGCGAACTTCACCTCCGGCACCTGAGTCCGCAGGAATTCGGTGATGGTCGCGATGTCCTCGATACGCGGGCAGACATAGAAGCTCTGGCCGCCGCGATAGCGCTCCCGAAGCAATGCCTCTCGAACGACAAGCGGATCGAATGGAGCGACATATGTACGAACGGCGAGGCGGTCGACCGGAGGCGTCGCAATGATCGACAGCTCGCGCACGCCCGTCAGTGCGAGCTGCAAGGTGCGCGGAATCGGCGTCGCGGTCAGAGTGAGCACATGCACCTCGGCGCGCATCTGCTTCAGCCGTTCCTTATGGGAGACGCCGAAATGCTGCTCCTCGTCGACGATGACGAGACCGAGATCCCTGAAGGTAACGCCCTTGGCCAGCAGGGCGTGGGTGCCGACCACCACGTCGACATCGCCCGATGCGATGCCCTCCTTCGTCTTCTTCATCTCGGCAGAACCCACGAAGCGCGAAGCCTGAGCCACCTTCAGGGGAAAACCGCGGAACCGTTCCGCGAAGTTCCGATAGTGCTGACGAGCGAGCAGCGTGGTCGGCACGACGACCGCGACCTGCTTCCCGTTCATGGCCGCCACGAAGGCGGCGCGTAGCGCGACCTCGGTCTTGCCGAAGCCGACGTCGCCGCAGACCAGTCGATCCATCGGCTTCCCGGCCGCGAGATCGTCGAGCACGGCATCGATCGCGTTCTGCTGGTCTTCGGTCTCCTCGAACGGGAAACGGGCCGCGAACTCCTCGTACATGCCGTCCGCGAGATTGAGCCGCTGCGCCTCGCGCATCGCCCGCTGCGCGGCGACCTTGATCAGCTCGCCGGCCATTTCGCGGATGCGCTGCTTCAGCTTGGCCTTGCGGTTCTGCCACCCGGCGCCGCCCAGGCGATCGAGCTGGACGTCGGTGTCCTCGGAACCGTAGCGAGACAGCAGCTCAATGTTCTCGACCGGCAGATAGAGCTTGGCGTCGCCGGCATAGATGATCTCAAGGCAGTCATGCGGCGCGCCGGCCGCCTGGATCGCTTTCAGATCCATGAAACGGCCGATCCCATGATCGACATGGACGACGATATCGCCCGCCGACAGACCCGTGACTTCCGTGAGAAAGTCGGCGGCCCGTCGCGCTTTCTTGCGGCCGCGGATCAGGCGGTCGCCGACAATGTCCTGTTCGCCGACGACGGCGAGGTCCGGCGTCTCGAAGCCTGTTTCGAGGCCGAGAACAGCGAGACCCACATGGTCCTTGGCGAGCTTCTGCGCCTCGGCCCAGCTCGCGACTTCTTTCTGGTCTTCGAGGCCGTGATCGTGAAGGACATGGCTCAGGCGCTCGCGTGCACCCTCCGACCAGGCGGCGACGACGACGCGTTTTCCGGCTTCGTGAAGCTCGTTGATATGCTTCGCCGCCGCGTCGAAGACATTGGCGTTCTCGTCGGCGCGTTCGGGAGCGAAATTGCGACCGGGACGCCCGCCCGCGTCCACGATCTGGACGCCTTCCCTGGCTTCCGCCTCGAACGGATAGAAGCGAGCCAGGCCGCTCTTGCCGAGGACGTCCTTGAACTCCTTCGGCGACAGATAGAGCTTGTCCGGCTTGAGCGGATGATACGGCGCACCACCGGCCTGCTCGTCGAGGCCGCTCTTGCGGGCCTCGTAATAGTCCGCGACGTGTGCCAGGCGCTGGGAAGCCGCGTCCTCGACCAGATGGTCCAGCACGACCACCGCGCCTGGGAGATGGTCGAACAGGGTCTCCAGTCCGTCGTGGAATAGCGGCAGCCAGTGCTCGACGCCCGGATAGCGACGGCCTTCGCTCACGGCTTCATAGAGCGCATCGCCGCGGTGCGGCGCTCCGAAGTCGGCGATATAGGCCTGCCGGAAACGGCGCATCGTCTCCTGCGTCAGCAGAACCTCGCTGACCGGGACGAGGTCGAGCGCCTTCATCTGGCTGGTCGAACGCTGCGTCTCGGGATCGAACGGCCGGATCGATTCCAGCGTGTCGCCGAAGAAGTCGAGGCGGACCGGCGCAGGATGTCCCGGCGGGTAGAGATCGAGGATACCGCCGCGCACCGCATATTCGCCGGTATCGCGAACGGTCGAGGCGCGCAGGAAGCCGTTGGTCTCCAGCCACTGAACGAGACCGTTGAGATCGACGGCGTTGCCCGGCGCGACAGAAAGGCTCTGCGCCGCGATCTGCTTCCTGCTGGTCACGCGCTGAACCACCGCGTTCGCCGTCGTCAGCACGACGCGGGGCTTGTCACCCTGCTTGGTGCGGGCCAGGCGGGCGAGCGTCGTCATCCGCTGCGCCGAGATGGCGGCATTCGGAGAGGCGCGGTCATAGGGCAGCACGTCCCAGGACGGGAAGGTCAGCGTGTCGATGTCCGGCGCGAAGAAGGCGAGTTCGCGCTCCATCGCATGCATGCGGGTGCGCTCGCGAGCGACATAGGCGATCGCGGCCGGCGCGTTGCGGTCGTTCCGCGCGAGCGCCCGCGCCAGATCGGCGAGCACCATGGCGTCGAAGCCATCCGGCGTATGGGTAAAGATCAGCTGCCCGCCACGCGCGAGCACATCGGCCTGCTTCACGTCAAATCCTGTCCACCCGGCCCAGCCGGCACTCCATGAAACGCCCTGATGCGGCGAAACAGTTCGGTATCGTATTCGGCGGGTACCGGCATCTGGCCGGCGACCCATAGGAAAAGCTCGGTATCGCCCGCGTCGAGGATCCGCTCGAACTCATCGAGTTCGGTGTCGCTCATCCGGTCAATCCACTCATCGGTGAATCGGCCGAAGATGAAATCCATCTCCCGCGTACCGCGATGCCAGGCTCGGTAAAGCACGCGGCGTCGGCGCGGGTTCAATTCAGCGGTGGTGCGGGTGGTTCCGGTCACGAGAGAAGGCTTTATGTAGTTGAGAGCCGCGCCGCAACAAGCGTGTTCCTTGGTGTCTCGGGGCGGCGAAGCCGAGCCCGAGACCCATACCCCGCAGCATCTCGGCTCGCCAGACAAGGGCTATGGTTTCCGGGCTCGGCTTCGCCGCCCCGGAAAACGCGCAACTCTTGAACCCTGACCTACAAGCAGGCACCGTCCGCTTTCCATGCGTCCCCCTGCCCTCAATCCGTTGTTCTCGCCCGTCGAAACCCTTCAGGGGTTCGGCGAAAAGAGCGCGCTTCCCCTCAAGCGGCTTCTCGGGGACGAGCCGCGCGTCCTCGACGTCCTGTTCCATCTGCCGAGCGGCATCGTCGATCGCCGCATGCGCCCGAAGATCGCCGATGCGGTGCCCGGCGGGACGGTCACGCTCGAAGTCACGGTCGAGGAAATCCACGCCCCCCCGCGCAACCGCCCGAAGGCTCCGACCCGCATCGTCGTCACCGACGGCACCGGCTGGGTCACGCTCGTCTTCTTCGGAGCCAACAAGAACTACGTCGAGCGCCAGCTTCCGATCGGGGCGAAGCGCTGGATATCGGGACGGCTCGAACAATACGACGGCATGCTGCAGATGGTGCATCCCGAGCGGATCGTCGATGAAGCCGGCCTGTCGAAGCTCCCGCTGGTCGAGCCGGTCTATCCTCTGACCGAAGGTGTCACACAGGGATTGATATCTCGCGCGGCCCGAGCAGCCGCCGAACGGATTCCCGATCTCGCCGAATGGCAGGATCCATCGGTCGTCGCCGGCCGCGGCTGGCCGAGGTTCCGCGAAGCCCTGCGCCATCTCCATCTGCCGCTCCAGCCGGAGGACGCGGCGCCGGAAAGCCCGAGCCGTCATCGTCTGGCCTATGACGAATTGCTGTCCGGCCAGCTCGCGCTCGGTCTGGTCCGCCGTCACATGCGCCACCAGCACGGGCGCTCGAGCGCCGGTGACGGGCGCATCGTGACGAAACTCGAAGCCGCTTTGCCGTTTGCATTGACCGGCTCCCAGGTTCGCGCCGTTCACGACATTCGTGGCGATCTGGCCAAACCCGAGCGCATGCTGCGCCTCCTCCAGGGTGACGTCGGCTCGGGCAAGACCGTCGTCGCCCTGCTGGCGATGGCGACCGTAGTCGAGGCCGGCCGTCAGGCGGCGATGATGGCGCCGACGGAAATCCTCGCACGGCAGCATCTCAAGACAATCAAGCCGCTCGCCGAGGCGGCCGGCCTTCGCGTCGCCATCCTGACCGCCCGCGAGAAGGGTCGAGAACGTGAGGCGATCCTCGCCAACGTCGCGGCGGGCGACGTGGATATCCTGGTTGGCACTCATGCCCTGTTCCAGGAGATCGTCGCCTTCAAGGACCTCGCCTTCGCGGTCGTCGACGAACAGCATCGTTTCGGCGTCCATCAGCGGCTGGCACTCGCGGCCAAGGGCGAAGCCGTCGACGTATTGGTGATGACGGCAACGCCGATCCCCCGCACTTTGGTCCTCACATATTTCGGCGACATGGAAGTCTCGGCGCTTCATGAAAAGCCGGCCGGCCGGAAGCCGATCGACACCCGCGTGGTTTCGAGCGAGCGCGTGGACGAAGTCATCGCCGGTCTGCACCGCGCTCTCGAAACCGGGTCCCGCGTCTACTGGGTCTGCCCGCTCGTCTCGGAGTCGGACCTCGTCGACGCGGCGGCAGCCGAGGAACGTTATATCCAGCTATCGATGGAGTTTCCGGGCCAGGTCGCTCTGGTCCACGGCAAGATGCGTGGCGCCGAAAAGGATTCCGTGATGGCTGGATTCGCGTCCGGACAGACCCGCATCCTGGTTGCAACGACGGTCATCGAGGTCGGCGTCGACGTGCCCGAGGCCAATATCATGGTCATCGAACACGCCGAACGTTTCGGCCTCGCACAGCTCCATCAGCTCCGGGGCCGCGTCGGGCGTGGCGATGCGAAGTCGACCTGCGTTCTCGTCTACAAGCCTCCGCTCGGCGAGACGGCCGAGAAGCGCCTCAAGATTCTCCGCGAAACCGAGGACGGTTTCCGTATCGCAGAGGAAGACCTTCGCCTGCGTGGTGAAGGCGAGGTGCTCGGCACCCGCCAGAGCGGCCTGCCCGGAACGCGGCTCGCCAATGTCGAGATTTACGGCGAGCTTCTGGAGACCGCCCGCAAGGAAGCGGTCATGCTTCTGGACCGCGATCCGCACCTGACCGGCCCGCGCGGTCCGGCGCTGCGCACCCTGCTCTATCTGTTCGAACGCGAGGAGGCCGCACGCCTCCTGAGTGCGGGTTGATTCTTTTTTCAAAATCGAATGAACCGGTTTCGCGAGCCCCACGACGAATGGTCATCGAGGCCGAATATCCCGGCTTAAACGGGCGGCCTCACCAAGTTGAAGGGATGACCATTATGCTTCGCAAGATCGTTCTTGGCTTTGCTGCGGCTGCGGCGCTCGGTGCCTCCGCCCTCGTTCCCACCGCGGCCTCGGCCGGCGGCGTCAGCATCGGCTTCGGTGGTTTCGGGGTCGGTTTCCACGGCCATCACAGCCACCATGGCCATCACGGCTATTACTCGCCGGGTGTGGTCGTGATCGGCGGCCCGACCTGCTACTGGAAGAAGGTCAAGGTCTACAATCCGGGTCCCGGCCCGGACTGGTACTGGACCAAGAAGAAGATCTGCTACTGAGCAGATGTGAGGCGCCCTCCGGGGCGCCTTTTTCTTTCCTGTTCATCCGTTCCAGGCATCGTTTTTCTTATACTTTTGTCGAACCAACCCTCTCCTCAGGACGACCAATCAGCATAGGGACCGGATCACCCCTCCTGGTCTCCTGATTACCAGAGGAAGATCATATGCTTCGCAAATCAATGCTCACTTTGTCGGCGGCCGCAGCTCTCGGCGCGATGGCCCTGTCCCCCACGATCGCTTCCGCCAAGGGCGGCCATCACGGCGGCGGGCATCACGGCGGTCATCATGGCCACCATGGTCATCACGGCGGTCATTTCGGCTTCAAGTTCCACGGACCGTACTACAGCAGCTACGGCCCGAGCTGCTGGTGGAAGAAGGTGAAGGTCTACAATCCGGGCCCCGGTCCGGACTGGTACTGGACCAAGAAGAAGGTCTGCAGCTACTGAGCCGCAGACCAGGGGGCGCTCTTCGGAGCGCCCCTTCTCTTGCGAGTCAGCGAAACTGCGTTCTGCGGAAGGTAAGGGTCAGAACCCCCATCCGGGCGTCGGATTGGGTCTGGACCACAAAAAAGATCTGCGATTAAACGAAAAGCCGGCGAAAACCGGCTTTTCGCTTTTGTTTCCGTCTCGAAACGCCCACGAAATAAATCTTCGTTACGACCCCGGTCGTCTTGAACCTCTGGACATCCTTCCGCGACCCATAAACGAGCAGGTACGAAGTGGCTGCAAACACGGCAACGCCCGATGATGTTCTGATCGGCCGCATTGCGGCAGGCGACAAACTGGCGATGCAGGTGCTGTTCGCGCGGCACCATGTGCGGGTTTACCGCTTCGTACTCAGGCTCGTTCGTAATGAGGCAAATGCGGAGGACTTGATCAGCGAGGTATTCTTGGACGTCTGGCGTCAGGCCGGGCGGTTCGAGGGACGATCCAGCGTTTCGACCTGGCTTCTCTCGATCGCACGTTTCAAGGCGCTAAGTTCGCTTCGGAAGAAGACCGATGCCGAACTCGACGAGGAAGTCGCCGAATCCATAGAGGACGACGGCGACAGCCCCGAAGTGACGATCCAGAAGAAGGACAAGGCAAGCGCCATTCGTGAGTGCTTGAACCACTTGTCCACGGAACACCGTGAGATCGTGGATCTCGTCTACTACCACGAGAAGAGCGTGGAAGAGGCGAGCCAAATCCTCGGAATTCCGGAGAACACCGTGAAGACGCGCCTGTTCTATGCGCGCAAGCGGTTGTCCGACCTGCTCAAGACCGCCGGCATCGACCGAGGATGGCCGTGATGACGAAGTTGGAAGACAAGGCTGAAATCTCGCTGCTCCTCCCCTGGTATGCGGCAGGCACACTGAGCGAGGCCGAGAACCGCCGCGTCGCGGCCGCGATCGAGGCCGATCCGGAGCTCGCCCGGCGTTTCGAGGACGTGCGGCTGGAAGCCTCCGAAAATCTCCTGCTCAACGAGAGCCTCGGCGCTCCCTCCCGCAGCGCGGCCGACAAGCTGTTCGCCGCGATCGATGCCGAGGAAGCCGCCAATCCGCGTGCGTACAAGCCGAAGTTCAGCCTGAGCGCCTGGCTCTCCGAGATCAAGGCCGCGCTGTCGCCGAAGACTCTCGGTTTCGCAGCCGCCGCCGCGATCGCGATCATCGCGGTCCAGACCGGCGTCATCGTGTCGGAGCGTTCCGGAGGCGCCGTTTACGAAACCGCGACCGCTCCGGCTTCGCTGTCCGAAGGACGGCAGGTTCTGGTAAGCTTCAAACCCCAGGCCACTGTCGGCGAGATCGATGCCCTGCTCCGCGACGTCGGTGGCACCATCATCGAAGCCCCGTTCGAAGGCGGCCTGTACAAGGTGCGTATCGGCCCGGCCGATCTCGACCAGGCCGGTTTCGACCGTGTGATCGACACCATGCGTCAGAGGCCGGCGGTGAGCTTCGTCGCTCCGGCTTCGCCCGCATCCTGATCCGGAGGATCGTCGGATGTCCAAGTTGCCTTACGCTCGTTCCAGCCTGTTCGGTCTGGCAATGTTCGGCGCCTGTCTCGCGACGGGCACCGCCTATGCGCAGTTCATCGCACTGCCGCCCGGTGGCGGCGGAATGGGCGGTCGCGGCGGCGGCTTCGAGATGTCCAACCCTTGCGAGTTCAACAGTTGCGGCGAGCGCTATCGTCCCCGCATGCCTCGGCGTCCTCCGGTCGTCGTCTACGAACAGTACGAGGACTTCCAGGAATTCCCGGTCGACGAGGCCCCGCCGCCTCGCAAGAAGCAGAAGGTCGCGCAGCCGAAGCCCGCGAAGGACAAGCAGAAGACCGTCAAGAAATCCGCCACCCAGGGCAATGCTCCGGTCGTTGCCGCGGCAGGCCCGCAGGACCGTCGCGTCCCGGACGAGGTGATTGTCGAGATTCCGCTCTCGGTTCAGCAGCCGGAGATCGACGAGCTCGCCCGCGAACAGAACATCCAGCAGCTGGGTTCGCAGGTCCTCGACCTGATGAACACTCGCATCCATCGCTGGCGCATTACCGACCAGCGTTCCGTCGACACGGTCGCGCAGACGCTCGCCGCCGACCGCCGCGTGGCCTCGGCGCAGCCGAACCATCTCTATAGGCTGCAGGAAACGGCTAAGGGAGCCGCGCCGCAATATGCGGTCACGAAGCTGAACCTGGATGAAGCGCATCGCATTACGCGGGGTGAGACTGCACTCGTTGCCGTCATCGATTCCGGCATCGACGCGGGTCACGAGGAGCTCGCGGGCATCGTTACCGACAGCTTCGACGCGGTCGGCGGCACCTTCGAGCCACATCCGCACGGCACCGGCATGGCAGGTGCGATCGCGTCGCACAGCCGTTTGATGGGGAGCGCTCCGTCAGCGCATATTCTCGCGGTCCGCGCCTTCGCCCCATCGGCGAACGGCGGCGACGGCACGACCTTCGACGTCGTGCGCAGCATGGATTGGGCTGCGACCCGGGGCGCCAAGGTTTTCAATCTCAGCTTCGCAGGGCCGCGCGACTCGCTTCTGTCCCGCGCCGTGCAGGCGTTGCTGTCGCGCAACATCATCGTGGTCGCCGCTGCCGGCAATGCTGGTCCGAAGTCCCCGCCCCTGTTTCCCGGTGCCGAGCCCGGCGTGATCGCCGTGACGGCGACCGACGCCAAGGACGGCATCATGCCGCTCGCCAATCGCGGCTCTTACGTTTCGGTCGCTGCTCCGGGTGTCGACATCCTGCTGCCCGCCCCGAAAGCGAGCTACGCGATCTCCTCCGGCACGTCGGTCGCGGCCGCTTACGTCAGCGGTATCGCTGCCCTGATGCTCTCGGTCGAACCGGATCTCGACGGCAAGGAAGTCTCTGAGATCCTGCGTGGCACCGCCCGTGATCTCGGCCCGAAGGGCAAGGACAACGACTTCGGCGCGGGCCTGGCCGATCCCGTCAAGGCGCTGAACGCAATGGCGCCGGTGACACAGGCCGTGGCTGCGCCCGGAGAGGCGGCGCCCGTGCGTTAAGCCGGATTCCCGGGCTCCGGCCCGGAAATCCCATTCTCGATGCGCCTCGGAAGCTCGGGCTTCGCCTGCGGCTGGATGATGCCCATCGACATGATCACCTTGAAAACCTCGTCGGGCGAGATATCGATTTCCGTCACCCGGCTCTCGTGCATCACGACGAAATAGCCGGTGGTCGGATTGGGCGAGCACGGCACGAAGATGTTGAGATAGCCCGGGTTCGGCAGTGCGGCGGCGAGCTGGCCGTTGGTCTCGCCGGCGATCAGGCAGAGCGACCACATTCCCGGGCCCGGCCACTCGATCATTCCGACGCGGCGGAAGCTCGTCCCATCCTGCTTGAACACCGTCTCGAATATCTGCTTCACGCCTTTGTAGACGCTGCGGACAAACGGCATCTGGTCGAGGATGCGCTCGCCGAAATCGATCAGCGTCCGTCCGAGGATGTTCGCTGTGAGGAAGCCGAGCAGCGTCAGTCCAACGAGGGCCGCGAGAATGCCGACGCCGGGGACGGAGATGTTGAGATAGGTCTCAGGGTTATAGGCCGCCGGGATGAGGGGTCGGACCCAGCCGTCAATCAGGTCGATCAGCCAGAGCGTGATGTAGAAGGTGATCGCCAAAGGGCCGGCAACGAGCAGGCCGGTGAAGAAGTAAGTCCTTAGCCGAGCCCCGAATCCCCGGCTCGGGGCTGGACTGGGCGGCTGACTGAGCGACGCCAGGATCGGCTCAATCGATTCCGGCTTCGGGTTCTCGTTCATCACGTTCCTAACCGACTATATGGCAACACATTGGAATCGTTCCGATCTTCGCGGCAAGCCTTGCCACGCCATCTTGCCCGCGCATTATGACGCCCATGACCGAGCCGCGCACCTTCGCAATGACAGCCGGACGCCACCTGCTGTTTGTCCTGGGCTGCGTCCTGCTCGTGGTCGGCATCGCAGGCCTGATCCTGCCGCTGCTTCCAGGCACCGTATTCCTTATCCTTGCCGCAGCCTGTTTCGCCCGGTCCTCGCCGCGATTCGAGAACTGGCTCGTCACGCATCCGAAATTCGGGCCAAGCGTGGTTGCGTGGCGGGAAACTGGCACGATTCCCGTCCGCGCCAAGATTATCGCGATCTCGATGATGGCGCTGTCCTTCGTCTTGACCTGGCTCGCCCACGCATCGCCGATCGCACTCGCCTTTGCCGGCGCGGGCCTCTCTGTCGCCGCGATCTATGTCGGGACACGCCCGTCCTAGACCCGGGTGAAGACTTCGCGGCGCACTTCGTCCGCAAGCTTGATACCGAGCGCGACCATCACCACCCCGGTCACCCGGTCGATCCAGCGGGTGAAGCGCTGGTACTGCTTCTTGGCCGGGCCGCTGGACAGCAACAGAGCGAGTGACGCGTACCAGCCGAACGCCTCGATAGTGATGACAACGATGACCGCCGCGTAGAACCAAAGCGGCGCATGCGCCGGGACGAGGACGATGAACACCGACGTCCAGAAGGCGGCCCCCTTCGGATTGCTGAGATTGGTTAGCAGCCCGGTCATGTAAGGCGAGCGCGTGATCTTCGGCTTGCCGGTTTCGTCATCGGCGGCAACCGGGCCGCTCAGGAAAATGCGGATACCGGCATAGATCAGATAGACCGCCGCGACGAGCCGCAGGACACGATAGAGAGTGCCTGCTTCGAGCAGAAGTACACCCACGCCGCACAGGCTAAGCGTAACCCACGCAATGGTTCCCGTCGCCACGCCAAAGCTCGCGGTCAGGCCGGCACGTCGCGAGACGCTCGCCGAGAGATGGCTGACGACCAAAGTGTTTGGCCCCGGCAGGATCGCCGCAAGGATGTAGACGGCGGCGAGATTGATCAGGCTGTGCAGCAGGTCCATCGGGTTACTTGTTCCGTGCGAGCGCGAGGCCGACGCCTGCGCCGATGAGAAGGCCGCCCGACACGCGGTTGCGGAGCCTGCCATGCGAGGCAAGCAGGGTCCTCGCCCGCCCGGCCACGAGCGCCCACGAACCGTCGATCAGGATCGCGATGGCCAGGAACGTCAGCGACAGCACGACCACCTGCGGACCGGGCGCGGCTCCCGTATCGAGAAACTGCGGGAAGAACGCGCCATAGAAGACGAGCGTCTTAGGATTTGTCAGCGAAACGAGCAGCGCGCGCAGGAAGATCGCACGCCTGGACTTCGGCTCGGGCACGGTCCTGGTCAGATCGACCGGCATCGCGCGCCACTGCTGGATGCCGAGCCAGATGAGATAGACGACGCCGATCCAGCGAATCCATTCGAACCAGAAGCCCAGCGTGCCCATCATTCCGGTCAGGCCCAGGGAGGCGAGCGCCAGTTGCGGAACCATCGCGGAGCTGGTTCCGGCAACCGTCAACAGACCGTAGCGAGGTCCGTAAGCCACACTGTTCGCGACGATCAGGGCAACGTTCGGTCCCGGAATGAGCGCCAGCACGACTACCGCCGCGACGAAGGCAAGGTAGAGCCCGGGATCGATCATCGCGTGCTCACTCCACCGTGACTGATTTCGCGAGGTTGCGAGGCTGGTCGACGTCCGTGCCCATAAAGACCGCCGTATGATAGGCGAGCAGCTGCATGGGGATGGCGTAGATCAGCGGCGACACGAACGCATAGGACGTCGGCACGATCAAAGTCTCGAACGTCTCGCCGGCAACGATCGCGCCCTCGGCGTCGGTGATCAGAACGACCTTGCCGCCGCGCGCCTGCACCTCCTGCATATTCGAGACGGTCTTCTCGAACAGCTGGTCGAACGGCGCGACGACGACGACCGGCACGTCCTCGTCGATAAGCGCGATCGGCCCGTGCTTGAGCTCGCCGGCAGCATAGCCCTCGGCGTGGATGTAGGAGATTTCCTTGAGCTTGAGCGCACCTTCGAGCGCGATCGGATAGCTCGTGCCGCGGCCGAGATAGAGAGCGTCGCGCGAATGCGCGAAGGTCTTGGCCAGTCTCTCGATCTGCGGCTCGAGCTTCAGCGTCTCAGTCATCAGTCGCGGCACCTCGATCAGCGCGTTGACGAGACGGAATTCATCCTCGGCCGTCAGTACCTTGCGTGCCCGCCCGGCGGCAACCGCGAGCGCGGCAAGCGTCGCAAGCTGGCAGGTGAAGGCCTTGGTCGACGCCACGCCGATCTCGGGGCCGGCAAGCGTCGGCAGGACGGCGTCGGAGTCGCGCGCGATCGTCGATGTCGGCACGTTGCAGACGCTGGCGATCTGCATGCCCTGCTCGCGGCAATGGCGTAAAGTCGCAAGCGTGTCGGCCGTCTCGCCGGACTGCGAGATCATGATCGCAAGCCCGCCCTCTTTCAGCGGCGGCTCGCGGTAGCGGAATTCGGAGGCGATATCGATGTCGACCGGCATCCGCGCGAACTTCTCGAACCAGTAGCGGGCGACGAGACCGGCATAGAAGGCCGTGCCACAGGCCGAGATGGCCAGGCGATCGAGCGTCGCGAAATCGATACCGTCCGGCACCCTGGCACGCATGTTCGCCATGTCGAGGTGATGCGCGAGCGTGTGGCCGACGACCTCCGGCTGCTCGGCGATCTCCTTCGCCATGAAGTGCCGGTAATTGCCCTTGTCGATCATCGCCGCATTGGCGAGCGAGCGCTGGACGGGACGAGAGACGGCGACGCCCGAACCGTCGCAGTCGCGGACCTTCACGCCACGGCGGGTGACGATCGCGCAGTCGCCATCGTTGAGATAGGAAATCTGGTCGGTGAACGGCGCGAGCGCAATGGCGTCCGAGCCGAAGAACATCTCGCCGTCGCCATAGCCGACCGCGAGAGGGCTGCCCCGGCGGGCGCCTATCATCAGATCGTCCTCTCCCTTGAACAGGAAGACGAGCGCGAACGCACCACGAAGGCGGGCAAGCACGGCAGCAACCGCCAGCTCGGGCGTCTTGCCGGCATCCAGCTCCCGGTTGACCATCTGCGCCACGACCTCGGTGTCGGTGTCGCTCTGGAAGTTCACTCCGAAGTCGAGGAGCTCTTCTTTCAGTTCGCGGAAGTTCTCAATGATGCCGTTATGGACGACCGCCACACGCTCTGTCGCATGGGGGTGGGCGTTCCGCTCGTTCGGCGCGCCATGAGTCGCCCAGCGGGTGTGGCCGATGCCGGCGAAGCCGCTGAGCGGCTCCAGCTCCAGCTTCTCCTCGAGGAATTTCAGTTTGCCCGGAGCGCGGCGGCGCTCGAGTTCGCCGCGTTCGAGAGTGGCGACGCCGGCTGAATCGTAGCCTCGGTATTCCAGCCGCTTCAGCGCATCGACGATCTGCGGCGCGACAGGTTTAGACCCTAGAATTCCAACGATACCGCACATACGATTCTAGTCTCCGACCGGATGCTGGATGGTCTACGCCAGCCGGGACGATCCGGCAAAATAACAAAGCTTTTCAGAATAACACTTCGGGCCTGCGCGTTTCCCAGGCCAGCCAGCCGGCTATGACGACAAGCAGAAGCGAAAGAACACGGCGGATCATTCTTGATCTGTCGCCGGCTATGTAGGCGCCCGCATGGGCGGCCACCAGCACGACGGACGCATGCACCGCCGTCGCGACGAGTACGTAGATCAGGCCGAGCACCGCGAGTTGGACGAACAAGGAGCCACGCTCCGGCTCTAGGAAGCGCGGCATCACCGCAACGAAGAACAGCACCGATTTAGGATTCAGCACATTGGTGACGAAGCCACGCCAGAACAGGCCGCGATGATCCTCGACGGACGCCGTGCGAGCCGGCGAATTCTCCGTGCTCTCGGTCCAGCCCTCATAGGCGAGCCAGAGCAGGAACACGACGCCGGCCCAGCGCAGGATCTCATAGACGATCGCCGACGAGGCGATCAGCGCGCCCACCCCGAACGCCGCAGCGATCGCGTGAACCGACAGGCCCATCGCGACCCCGGCGGTCGCCGCCAGTCCTGCTGCGCGCCCGCGTGTCAGGGACAGGGTCGCGAGATAGCCCATGTTCGGTCCAGGCGTGATCTCGATGACGAATACCGCGAGCAGGAAGTTCGGGAGCTGCGCGTCGAATGCCATCAATCGTGGCTGAGCTTCGGTGGCGCGCTCTTGCGGCGCTCGTCCGCCCAGCCCTCCTTGTTGACCTGCCGACCGCGCGCGATGCCGAGAGCATTGGCAGGAACGTCGTCGGTGATGACGCTGCCGGTTGCGATATAGGCTCCCTCGCCCACCGTCACCGGAGCGACCAGGGCAGAGTTCACACCGATGAACGAACCCGCGCCGATCTCGGTGCGATGCTTGCGGACGCCGTCGTAGTTACAGGTGATAGCGCCCGCGCCGATATTCGCGTCGCGGCCGACGTGGGCGTCGCCGATATAGGCCAGGTGATTGACCTTCACGTTTTCGTCCAGGATCGCGTTCTTGATCTCGACAAAATTGCCGATGCGGGTTTTTTCCGCGAGCGAGGCACCGGGGCGAAGCCGGGCGAACGGCCCAAGCGAAACGCCGCGTCCGACATGCGCGCCTTCGAGATGGCAGAAGGAATGGATGACGACATTGTCCTCGACGCGGACGCCGGGCCCGAACACGACGTTCGGTTCGACGATCACGTCATGTCCGAGCACGGTGTCGGCGGAGAAGAATACGGTTTCCGGGGCGATGAGCGTCACCCCTTGTTCCAGAGCAGCCGAGCGCAGCCGCTTCTGAAATTCCGCCTCGACGGCGGCAAGCTGTGCCTTTGTATTGACGCCCTGGACCTCAGCTTCGGAAGCCTCGAGCGCGACGGCACGAAGACCTTTCTGGCGCGCGATCTCGACGACGTCGGTCAGATAATATTCGCTCTTGGCGTTGTCGTTCCCAACCGTCTCGATCAGCGAGAGAGCGCTCTTGCCCGCGATCGCCATCAGCCCAGCATTGCAGAACCGGATCGCGCGCTCCTCGTCCGTCGCGTCTTTCTCCTCGCGGATTGCTGTCAGTTGGCCATCCTTCACGACGAGGCGCCCATAGCCGAACGGGTTCTCGGCCTGAAAGCCCAGTACGACGACATCCGCGCCGTCCGCCAGCGCTTCGCGCATGCGCGTCAGCGTCTCGGGCTTGACCAGCGGCGTATCGGCAAAGGCGATCAACAGATCATCGGCGGGCTTAGTCAGAACGTCTCGGGCCGCCAGCACCGCATGGGCGGTCCCGAGCCGTTCGCGCTGGACGAAGATCGCGGAGTCGGCCGCGTATTTCCTCGCCTCTCCGGCAACGTCTTCCCGCCCCGGCCCGACGACGACAGCAAGCCTCTCCGCGCCGGCGTCCCGCGCCGAACTCAACGTATGCCCGAGCAGGGAGCGTCCGGCAGCGGCATGGAGCACTTTCGGAAGAGACGAACGCATGCGCGTCCCCTCGCCGGCTGCGAGGATCACCGTCAGACAAGTTCGGCTGCTCATATCCTGTGTGTCTCCAGCCCGATTCTACATTCGGCGGATGCGCGAATCATGCAAACGCCGTCTAGTGTCCGCGTCCTGATTGGATCCTATGGCCGTGACTGACCAGGCTGCTCAACCAGAACCCGTCCGCCGTCCCAAGCCGTCGCCGCTCATCGAGCGGCTGGCGCGTTCGGACGCGACGTCGTCTCTACACGTGGTCTGGGGGTTTTTCACCATCGCAGCGGTGATCTCCGCAATAGGTGTGTGTTTCATGCCCGGCGCGGACCGCCGCATATCGGTGGCGATGACGACGCCCGTCAACATAGACCTGCCGGACATTCCGATGCGCGCCGAGCGCATGGAATCGACGGAGAGCATGCTGACTAGGTTCGACAAGGATCCGCAGCAGATCGAGAACGATCGCCTCCTCGCACGCGTCAAGGCGCTCGAAGAGCAGTTGAGCGGTATTACCGGTTCGATCGCCAAACAGGCGTCGCAGCAGGCCGGTAGCACGCCGCAGATGCGGTCGAGCGCGACGCCTTCGGTCAGCCAGCCGCCTGCTCAGGTGCCGCCGATGGCGACCCCGCAGGTGCCGCCGGCTCCGGCGCCACTGGCAATTCCTGCGGCCCCACCACCCGTCCAGGCAGCCCCTGCGCCGCCGGCCCTCGCCCCGCTTCCCGCCACGACCGCACCGGTTCAGACCACCGCTGCGCCAGCTCCTTCACCAATCAGCCGGACCTCGTTTGGCCTCGACCTCGCCAAGGACACGTCGCTCGGCGCTTTGCGCGCCAAGTGGGAGCAGCTCCGCAAGAAACACAAGATGCTGGAGAAGCTGTCGCCCCAGGTGACGATCCGCGACGCCAACGGCAGCGTCGAGCTTCACCTCGTTGTCGGCCCGTACATCAATGCCGCCGACGCGGCGAAGACGTGCGCGGCCCTGATCGCGGCCGGAACACCCTGTGACGGCGGACTATATGACGGTCAGTCGCTGCCGCCGGGCTAGGATTTTTCAGTTCGGCCCGCTATGGCTCTGGCCCTCTTCGAGTGCGGGACCAATGATCCGTTCAACCACTGCCTGGCGGCCGAGCAAGTCCTCGGCACTGATCCTCGTCGTCGTCGGCGCGCTATCGCTCTCACTGGCGCTCTACACCCGCTACTGGATCATTGAGCCGTCGGCAGTCGGCCTCGCATGTCAGGCGGGCGCGAAGACACTCACCTGCTTCTATCGTGGTGGCGTCATCTTCCTGTTCGAATATCTCGTGCTTGGCAGCATCGCTGTCGCGGCAGCCGCCATCACGCTCGCGCGTCCGTCCGTGCTCGGCTTCGCTATCGCACTTGCCTTCGGCCTTTACGGCGTCGTCGTCCAGAACACCCAGCTCAGCGCGCTGGCACTGGCGCTGTTGCCGCTCGTGTTTGCACGACCCGCCCGAGCCACAAAGCCCCAGCCAGGATAAGCAAGACTACCGACAGCGCGACCGCGTCAAGATTGACGATCCGCTCCTCGATAACGATAGCGACCGCACAAGCAGTCAGGATCAGCGCGAACATCCGCTCGCTCAAACCTGCCTCACGCGGCGCGAGCAGGCTGACCAATAGAAGACTGGCGGCGGGGCCGACCAGCGTCGCGTATTCGAACTGCCGATACCGGGCATCAAAGGCCAGGCCGAGCGCGAAATAGGTCGCAAGTACCGCCGTCGCGGCGACGGCCAGAGTAAGGCTACGCTGAAACCCTGTCGCTCGGCCGGGGCCGAAGACCTGTTCCAGCCTGGCCGCCCCAACGCCACGGCCGATTGCCGCAGCCGCCAGGACAGGCACTCCGGCGGCCACCGCCAGATAGAGGATCGAGCGCACCAGTTCGAAGGTCGAACGCGCGCCGACCGCCTGCATATGAACTGTGAGGCCGAGCGCTCCGCCCGCGACGGTCGCGATTGCGGCCACCGCCAGCCAGGACCTCGTTTCCGACAGACGCCAGCCGGCCGCCGCGAAAATCAGGATTGACAGCGCGCATCCGATCGCCGCCTGCCATATCCAGCCGGGATGGTTCGAAATCGGTTCGCCCCATTGGAATTTCGGTTCGCGACTATCGGCGTCGAGCAGGCCCCAATAACCGCCGGCTGTGCCTTCGAGCAGCCGCTTCCAAGGCTGGTCAAACGCCTCGATCAGATTGACCTCGACGCCGCTTTTCTTCTCGAAGGCCAGGATGTCGTGCAGGACGCGCGCCTGCGCCGCAGGTGTGGAGCGGCTTTCCCAGCGTGAACGGCCCTCGCTCGGCCAGCCGGTCTCGCCAATGAGAATACGCTTGCCCGGGAATTCCTCGCCGACATGGGCGCGGATTTCGTCGATGTGCGCGCCTGCGAGCTCCGCCGCGACCGGCTCATCCTCCCAATAAGGAAGGATATGGACCGTCACGATATCGACGTCGTTCGCCAGCGCCTTGTGGCGGAGCCAAAACTCCCAGACATCGGCATAGGTCGTCGGAACCGAGACCCGCGATTTGACCTCGCGAAGAATCTTTCCGAGATTTTCTTCGCTCTGCTCACCCCGCAGCAGCACCTCGTTGCCGATGATGAGGAGCTTGACGACATCTTTATAGGCGTTCGTCAGGTCTACGGCCGTCTCAATCTGCTTGCGGTTGTCGATGTCCTTACGGCCGATCCAGATGCCGAGCATGACCTGAAGCCCATGCTTGCGCGCGAGCTCCGGGACCACCTGCAGACCCTGGTCGACGGCGTAAAGTCGGACGCAATCTGTGATCTTGCTTAACCGCGCGAAATCGTCGTCGATCTGCTCTTTCGGAATGACGATCGTTTCGGTGAACGGAGACTGTCCCCGCCTGAACGGCGCATAGGAAACGCATGGCACCTTTGCGTTTTCAGCAAGCGGCGACGGCGGCATGTCGATCGGACGCCCCATCCACCACCAAAAGCCGGCTATGAGGGCGATCGAGAGAGCAAGAAGCGCTAAAGACAGGCGAAATGGCACGTCGGCCTCACTTTGGATTTGCCGGTCGATAAACATTTAGAGTTTAATTCTCAAGCGGGTGGCGCTTGTCGGGACTTGTCGCGAAAGCGACAAACTTGTCGGTGCATCTGTCCCAAATTCCCTCCGGCTGGGCGTCAGTTCCTAAAATGCGTTCATTGTTCCCTGCGTATCTCTTCGCCGGCGCGCTCGCGCTGTGCTCTTCCAGCCTTCCGGTCCTGGCCCAATCCGCCAAGCCAGCGGAACCCGCCGCAACGCCGGCGGCGCCCGCCCAGACGCCTGCCACTTCGCCCACGCAAGCGCCCGCCGCCGCTCCTGCCGCGGCAACCACGCCCGCGGAAAAGCCCGACATCGTCGCCCAACCCTGGCGACGCGCGGAATGCGAGTGGACCGGCCAACGCATCATGAGCTTGCTGTGGCGGGACGATGTGAACACGGCTCGCGAGCAGAACCGTTTCTATGAAATGTTTGGCTGCCCGGCCGCTCATCTTCCTGTCGCATTTCGGTGCGTAATCGAGGAGAGCGAGAGCAAACCGGACCAGAATGACTTGAACGCCCGAGTCTACAGCTGCTGGACCAATCCCGAAAAGCGACCTGCCCAAGAATAAAGCAGCGGCTTTTGGGCGCAGATGGATCCAGATGCACGGTTCGGCCGTTCATATGCGGTTCAGTACTGCCCTGCCAAAGCTTTTAGGTGTAATGATGCTCTCGCCCCTAGTAGGGGCTTCCCGAAAGGCAAGTTAAAGCCGCATGCGTGTCGTCCTCGCCGCTCTCGCGTTGGTCACCGGGCTTCACGCAGCCCTTTGGCTCTGGAGCCGTCCCGTCGCGGAGGCACCGGCCGCTCCCCACAAGTTCACGAGCCTTTCGTTCTCGCCCTACGGCAAGGATGAGGACGGCGAGAATGCTGACGTAAATCCCGAACAGGTTCGCAAGGACATCGCGGCGGTTGCTCCGTATACCGACGCGATCCGTACCTACTCCGCGACGCGCGGCCTCGACGTGGTCGCCCCTCTCGCCGCCGAAAAGGGCCTGAAGGTCACGCAGGGCATCTGGATCGACAAGGACGAGGTCCGGAACACCCGCGAGATCGACAGCGCGCTGGTGGTCGCCGACCGCAACCCCAACGTCAAGGCGCTGGTGGTCGGCAACGAAGTGGTGCTCCGCGGCGAAAAGACCGTCGACGAGATGGTCGCGCTCATCAACAAGGTGAAGCAGCGGACCTCGCTTCCGGTCACCACTGGTGAAATCTGGAACGTCTGGCTCGAATATCCGCAGCTCGCTTCGGCAGTCGACTTCATCGCCGTCCATATCCTGCCCTATTGGGAAAGCGTGCCGGCCGATAAGGCCGTCGACCTGACGCTCGACATCTACGAGCGCCTTCGCAAGGCGTTCCCGGGCAAGCACATCGTGATCGCCGAGTTCGGCTGGCCGTCCGCGGGCTTCAACCGCAACAATTCGACGACCGGCAAACTGCTGCAGGCCGAACTCATCCGCGAATTCACCAATCGCGCCCGTGCGCGCGGCATCGACTACAACATCGTCGAGGCCCTCGATCAGCCGTGGAAAGGCGTGCTCGAAGGCAGCGTCGGTCCCTATTGGGGCGTGCTCGACGCCGACCGCCAGCTGAAATTCCCGCTTTCCGGCGAGATCGAGGACAAGACCTTCACGCAGAGCATGATCGTCGCGCTGCTGATCGGCTTCCTGCTCTCACTGCCGATCATCGGCACGCGGCGGCCGACTTTCGCGCAATGCGTGCTCCTCGCCGGCGCGGCGAACCTCGTCGGTGCCTGGGCGGCGATCCTGATCGACCACTGGCTGACGCACTATTTCGTCTTCGGCGCCCAGATCGCAATGGTGATCGGCTCGCTCCTGCTCGCCCCGCTCGCGGTTGTGATCCTCAGCCGCATCGAGGAAATCTCGGCTATCGCCTTCGGCCGCAAGGGTCGGCGCACGCTGGACGGCCAGGATCCGGCCGTGGCGCAGACGCCGAAGGTATCGATCCACATCCCGGCCTATCGCGAACAGCCGGACATGCTGATCAAGACGCTCGATAGCGTCGCCGCGCTCGAATATCCGGACTTCGAGTGCGTGGTCGTCATCAATAACACGCCCGATCCCGAGTTCTGGCAGCCGATCGAGGAGCATTGCCGCCTGCTCGGCGATCGCTTCAAGTTCGTCAACGCCATGAAGCTTGAGGGCTTCAAGGCCGGCGCCCTGCGCCTCGCCCTGGAGCACACTGCTCCGGAAGCGACCATCATCGGCATCATCGATGCCGACTACGTGGTCTCGCCGGATTGGCTGAAGGACCTCGTTCCGGCCTTCGCTGATCCGGCCGTCGGCATCGTCCAGGCTCCGCAGGATCACCGCGACGGCGAGCGGACCGTTCTCGCCCGCCTGATGAACACCGAATATGCCGGTTTCTTCGACATCGGCATGGTCGAACGCAACGAGCAGAACGCGATCATCGTCCACGGCACGATGTGCCTGCTCCGCCGCGCGGCGATGGACGATGCCGGCGGCTGGTCGTCCGACACGATCTGCGAGGATTCCGATCTCGGCCTCACCATCCTCGAAAAGGGCTGGTCGGCGCACTACACCCGCAAGCGCTACGGCTGGGGCCTGCTGCCGGACAATTTCGAGGCGTTCCGCAAACAGCGCCACCGCTGGACCTTCGGCGGCATGCAGATCGCGGTGAAGCATCTCAGGCTGTTCAAGCCGGGCGCCTCGCGCCTCAGCGCCGAGCAGCGCCGGACCTATCTCATCGGCTGGCTGAACTGGATGGGTGCGGAGGCTATTGGCGTCGCCATCGCCATCATGAACCTGATCTGGGTTCCGGTCATCGCGTTTGGCGGCGTCGCCATTCCGGAAGCGGTGCTGACGATCCCGATCCTGTTTGGCTTCGCGATCTATCTGATCCACTTCTTCTCGCTCTATCAGCTGCGGGTACGCCATCCCTTCTTGTCAACGATCGGCGCGTCGATCGCCGCCATGGCGCTGCAGTTCACCGTCGCCCGCGGCGTCGCGGAATGGGTGGTGAAGCAGCACATGCCGTTCATCGTCACGGCCAAGGGCGGCAAGGGAGTGAAGGCGCGCAAGTTCCCGGCGCGTTGGGAACTCGGACTGGGCAGTGCTCTGGTCCTTGGCGCAGCGTTGGTTTGGGGCACGAACTTCGTGAACGTCCGCGAGACGAACATCTTCGCGCTCGTTCTCCTGGTTCAGTCCCTGCCCTTCCTCGCGGCCGCCGGGCTTGCATGGGTCGAGGGTTCGAAGCTCAACGATCCGGCGTTCATCGCGGCGAAGACGGCCCGTCTCGCTGGTCTCGGAGGTTTCGTCCGGCGTCGCGCGCGCGACGCGGCTGCTCCTGTCGTGGCGGAGCCGGCATCGGCTCTGGCGAGTTCGCGCGACGACGTCGCGACGGTCTGAGATCGACCGCGCCTGTCAGCGACAGGCGCGGGTCACCCCGTCATATCCTCGGTAACTACCCGTCGCTGCGTTATAGGTCCTGTACCGCGTACATCTCGGAGCTTGCGCCATGCGCGTCGACGTCCGGCGCACGCGTTCATTTGACCGCGTGGGTTCCGGCTTGGCTTCCGTAGAGGATTTGGCTTCCGGAGCGGGCTTGGCTTCTTGAACGGACATGTCTTGCCCGTTCGATAAGGCCGGCTCGCCCCTGACGATGTCGAAAGTCTGTTCGACACGTGCGTCACGTCCGCTCTGTATGGGGAGCGAGCCAGGGCAGCGCATCTGGCTCGCGCTTTCGTCGAACCAGCAATCGAGATGATTGAATGTGGTCTGCGCGAGCGCATTGCCGCCGAAGCACTGGACTGCGCAGGCGAGCGCCAGTTTCACGATTGTCGACATTTGAACCTCCCAACCAGGAGCCGTGGCGCCAGCCGTCGCGCAACGAATTTCAACTCGATCTCAATTTGCCACTCCGACCTTTCGAAGCGCATCGCGAAGCGTCGATTCGGAGGTGACGCTCTTCGCGTATGATGCGTACGCCGACTGGCACCAGGCCTGGCTAAACTTCAGATCGTCGACGGCCTGCTGGAGCCTGCTCAGCGCGGCCGTACTTTCCACGAAGGCAGCGTTCAGATCGTCGGCTCCAAGGCGCGCGACGAGCGTATTCGCCAGCGCGTGGCTTGCGAAATCGACCTCGATCTGCGCGTCCCGGAGCGCCTGATAGGCATTCTCCAGACCGTGTTCGGCGGAGACGAGGACCTCTGACGTTTGCTCCAACATCTTGGTTGCAAGGCGCAAATCGCGCGCGCCCCGCTCGATGCCATCGATCGGGCTCGGTCCGCCCCCCGATGTAGGCATTGTTGGTTCGACAGTTTGCGCAGTCAGTTTGAGCAACGCTTCCAGGCTCGGCCGGTCTTCCGCCTCGTGGTTGACCGACCCCTGGATATCGCGAAACAGCGCTTCATCGTCGATCTGAGGACCATCAATTCGTACAACAGACATAGACGCCTCCCCGTAAGACCATGCGACCTTACAGTCGAAATATGCCGCCGCAACTTTGAGTTGACTATATAGTTAAGTCTGGATCGGCGCAAATAATCATAAAACCGGATTGATCGTGCATAGAAGGCGGCTTCCTTTGATGCTGCCCGTCCGCTTCTGAATGCCTGATATTCTGGTGTTCGTTCTAAGGATTATTTTTGTCGAATGTAGTCGCCGCCCCGATACTGAAATCCTGACTCCAGCGGTACGGCCTCAAGGCCGCGAAACCTCGGAACTGCATGCTGTGAAGCGGCATTTAGTTTCTGAGAAATGAAGTCCCGCGACGCGGGTACTTACGGAGAATGAGGCAATGAGACATGGATTGATCGCCGGCATCGCCGCGATCGCGATCGCCCTGGCCATGGGCGCGTTGCTTGCGACTTGGGACGGCGGATCCGGCCCGAACAGCGCCGGCCTCTCCACGCGCGAACCGATGCAGGAAGGCCGTGCGGCGACGACCACGGATCCTAACGGTCCCATGAGGCCAAACCACAACGAGCCAGCTACTCCCACGCCGCGTTGATTGATCCCGCTTGTGGGCTGACGAGCCGCACCGTACACGAGGCGCTCGGTCATCCTGACCGGGCGCTTTTCTTTGTGCGAATGAATTTCAACCCTGCAGCAGCTTTGCGTGGCCTGATCACGGCGATCGTTCTGATCGCCATCTGGTATGCGGCCGTGCGACTGTTCGCGCCCCCACCGTTCATCCTGCCCGGACCGGAACGCGTCTTCGCCACGTTGATCTCTGACTGGCGTTACCTCCTCGGGCAAGCCTCGGTCACTCTTGCCGAAATCGTCCTCGGCCTGATCGTCGGCACGTTCATCGGCGTCGGAATGGCCTTGCTGGTCGCCACATCCGGCTTCGCCCGCCGCTGGGTGTTGCCGCTTTTGATCTTCTCGCAGGCGCTGCCGGTCTTCGCGATCGCGCCGCTCCTCGTCGTGTGGTTCGGTTTCGGGCTCGCCTCGAAGATCGTGATGACGACGATCATCATCTTCTTCCCGATCACCTCGGCCTTTCAGGACGGCCTTCGCCGCACCGATCAAGGCCTGCTCGATCTCGCCCGCCTCAACGGCGCATCGCGCCTAACCACGTTGCGACTCATTCGCGTGCCCGCCGCCCTGCCCGCTTTGGCCTCCGGCCTGCGCGTCGCGGCGGCCGCCGCGCCGATAGGAGCCGTTGTGGGAGAATGGGTTGGCGCATCCGCCGGTCTTGGTTATGTGATGCTCTACGCCAATGCCCGCGCCCAGATCGACGTGATGTTCGCAGCCCTGCTCATCCTCGGCCTGGTCGCGGCGTTTCTCTGGTTCGCGGTCGATGCCCTCCTGGCGCGGCTGATCCCCTGGTCCGAACAACGCCGTCCGTCCTGACGGCTTCGCGGAGTACTCGATGTTGCGTTTCGCCGCCGCCCTGGTCGCTCTCGGCCTGTCGCTGACGCCCGCCGCCGCGCAGGACAAGCTGACTATCCTGCTCGACTGGTTCGCCAATCCAGACCACGCGCCGCTGGTCGTTGCGAAGGAAGGCGGCTTCTTCGCCAAGCATGGCCTCGAGGTCGAGCTGATCGAACCAGCTGATCCGAACGCGCCGCCGAAGCTCGTCGCCGCCAGGCAAGGCGACATCGCGGTCACTTACCAGCCGAACCTCTATCTCCAGATCGAGGAAGGCTTGCCGCTGAAGCGCATCGGAGCACTCGTCGACACCCCTCTGAACTGCCTGATGGTCAAGGAAGACGGCCCGATCAAGTCGATCAAGGATCTCAAAGGCAAAAAGATCGGCTATTCGATCTCGGGCTTCGAGGACGCGCTTCTCGGCGTCATGCTGGAGAACAACGGCCTCTCGGCAAAGGACGTCGAGATGGTCAACGTCAACTTCTCGCTGACGCCTGCCGTTCTCGCCGATCAGGTCGACGGCGTCGTCGGGGCCTTTCGCAATTTCGAGCTGACGCAGATGCGCATCGCAGGCGGCAAGGGCCTCGCCTTCTACCCGGAAGAGAACGGCGTGCCGCTCTATGATGAGCTGATCTACGTCGTGCATTCCGATGCCGTCGGCGATCCGCGCATGAAGAAGTTCATGCACGCGGTGCAGGAAGCGACGATCTTCCTGATCAATCATCCGGACGACAGCTGGAAGCTCTTCCTGAAGGCCTATCCGAAGCTTGACGACGCCCTGAACCGCGCTGCCTGGGTGGACACCCTCCGCCGCTTCGCCAAATCGCCGGCCACGCTCGATCGCGCCCGCTACGACGCCTTCGGCAAGTTCATGAAGGATCGCGGGCTGATCAAATCGGTTCCCGCGCTCGACACCTACACAGCCGAAATCCACTGAGGTCCGATAATGGCATTCGCTGAAAACGACGGCGTCCGCCTCTTCTACACCGTCGACGGTCCGGCCGACGCTCCGGCCCTGATGCTCTCGAACTCGATGGGCACGACGTACCGGATGTGGGAGCCCCAGCTTTCCGACTTCGCCGAGCGCTTCCGCGTCATCCGCTACGACCGTCGCGGCCATGGCCAGTCGGACTCGCCGCCGTCACCCTATTCGCTCGAACAGCTCGGCGCCGACGCGCTTGCAATCATGGATGCAGCCGGCGTCGGCCGGGTGAACTGGCTCGGCCTGTCGATGGGCGGCATGGTCGGCATGTGGCTCGCCACCAATCATCCGGATCGTATCGAGAAGCTGATCCTCTCGAGCGCCGCCACCTTCATGGGTCCGCCGGAACTGTGGGACGGCCGCATCAAGACCGCGCAGAGTCGCGGCATGGAAGTGCTCGCGGCACCGACCATGCAGCGCTGGTTCACGCCGGACTTCCTGAAGAACAGCGGCGACAAGGTCGGCGAGATCCGTGAGCAGTTCCTGCAGACGACGGTCGACGGCTTCTCGGGCTCGTGCTCCGCCATGCGCGACATGGACCAGCGCGAGACCATCCGCGCCATCACGGCGCCGACCCTGGTCGTGGTCGGAGCCGAGGACCAGGGCACGACGCCCGCTGAGGCAGCCTTCATCGTCAGCCGCATCCCGAACGCGAAGGGCGTCATTCTGCGCGGCTCGCACATCATCAATGTCGAGGCGCCCGAGGCGTTTTTGACCGCTGTGCTGGATTTTCTCGGCTAGGCTTCGGGATCAGGGCCTCGAGCGCCCTGGCGGCCTTCGTGCGGTAGCGTTCCTTGTGCCAGAGCATCCAGAACATGCGGGCGGGCAGATCAATGCCCGCTCTGGCCAGCCGTCCTGCCTCCAGATCGTTCGCGGCGACCATCTCGGACATCACGCCGGCCAATTTCCCGGCCTGCACGGCGGCCCGTACCGCCTCGTTCGACGGCAGCGAGAGCGAGACATCGAGTTCCTGGCGCGGGATGCCTATCGCTTCCAGGGCGTCCTCGAACAGCGCCCTTGTGCCTGACCCCTGCTCGCGCATGACCCAGCGCCCATGTCGGAGATCGTCAGGCTTGAGTAGCCGCCCGTCCGCCCAGTGGTGATCCGGCGAAACGACGACGATCAGTTGGTCCGACGCGACGGATTTCATCGCGAGCACCGGCTCGTCCACGTCGCCTTCGACGAAGCCGACATCGGCCGAACCCTCAACGACCGCGCGAACGGCCTCCGTCGTATTGCCGACAGCCAGACTGACATAGACCCCCGGATAGGCATCGTGGAACCGGACGAGCAGTTCCGGCACCCAATAGCTGGCAATGGTCTGGCTGGCGTGAACCGCGAGGCGTCCGCGCTTCATTCCGCCGAGCTCGGCAAGCGCCAGTTCCGCGCTCTGTGCCTGCGCGAGGGTCGCCTTCGCCGCCGGAAGAAACACCCTCCCTGCTTCCGCCAGTTCTATGCGCCGCCCGACGCGATGAAACAGTTCGGCCCCATGCCGTTCCTCGAGCGCGCGGATGGCATGGCTGACAGCAGACGGCGTCATGTTCAAAGCCTCGGCAGCGCCGGTCAAGTGCTCCCGATCGGCGACGGCGATGAAGATGCGGAGCTGATCCAGGGTCATCGTTCGATTTTTTCGAACGGAATATACGATATTTGTCGATGGATTGAACAGAGATGCCATTCCACATTCTCGGAATGGCAATAGCGGATCATGCGTCGGACGTTCGAACCGGCACCGGCAACGCCCTTCCCGGGCTCATTCTGTGCGTGGCGGTCGCGTGCGCTGCCGCGATGTTGTCTGCGATCGAGACCGCTATTCTGGGGCGGGCCTGGCTCGACGCGCTGCCTGTCGCGATCATCCTCGGTGTCGTGATCCGCAGTTCAATTCGCCTCGGCCGACGCTTCGACCGTGGCATCTGCATTTCGTCGAAGACCGTCCTTGAGATCGCGGTTGTGCTGCTCGGTGCCTCGATCGATCCCGCTGCAGCGCTCGCGGCGGGCCCGATGCTTCTACTCGGCATCGTGCTGGTAGTCGGACTGTCGATACCGCTGAGCTACGGCGTCGGGAGACTGCTGGGCCTGAAGAGCACGCTTGCTATGCTGATCGCCTGCGGGAATTCGATCTGCGGCAATTCCGCGATTGCAGCGACCGCTCCGGTCATCCACGCCGAAGGCCGAGACGTTGCCTGTTCGATAGCCTTCACCGCCATTTTGGGCGTCGCCGGGGTTCTGTTGCTTCCGCTGCTCGTCCCTGCGCTCGGCTGGTCCGCGAACCAGTACGGCGTCTTCGCCGGTCTGACCGTCTACGCCGTTCCGCAGGTTCTCGCCGCGACGGCTCCGGTCTCTGCCGCGAGCTTGCAGATCGGCACCCTGGTCAAACTGGTCCGCGTCCTGATGCTCGGCCCGGTCATCGCGACGCTTGGCCTGCTATACCGAGAGAAGGAACAGCGCCGACCGGACCTCGCGCATTTGCTGCCGTGGTTCATCGCCGGATTCCTGGTGATGTTGGCCGCGCGGTCCTTCGGTTTCATTCCCGAGGGCGCGCTGCCGGTCCTGTCGGGCATCTCCTCGGCACTCGCCGTCATTTCGATGGCCGGGCTCGGACTGAGCGCTGATATCCGATCGCTGACGCGCGTAGGCGGCCGCGTACTGGCCGCCGCTATCCTGTCCTTGGGAATTATCGGCGTGCTGAGCTACGGGCTGATCGTGCTGCTCGGCATCGACTGAGCCGTTACTTGCCGCCCTGTCCGTCAGCATCCTTGCCGTAGTACATCACGCCGAGCTTGATAGGCTCGCGGCCGCGTTCGCGGCGGGAGATGTTGGTGTCTCTCAGAGAATAGACGCAGCCGCAATATTCCTGCTGGTAGAATTCTTCGCGCTTCGAGATCTCGATCATCCGCGAGGAGCCACCGCCCTTGCGCCAATTGTATTCCCAGTAGGTCAGGCCCTCGTAGCGCGCCGCCGCACGCCGGCCGCAGCCGTTGATCTGATTCATGTCCTTCCAGCGCGAGATACCGAGCGAGGACGTGATGACCGGAAAGCCGTTCTCGTGAGCGTAGAGCGCGGTCCGCTCGAAGCGCATGTCGAAGCACATCGTGCAGCGGGCGCCGCGTTCCGGCTCCCATTCCATGCCTTTGGCGCGAGCATACCAATTGTCCTTGTCATAATCGGCATCGACGAACGGAACATTATGCTTCTCGGCGAAGCGAATGTTCTCGTCCTTGCGCAGCAGATATTCGCGCTCGGGATGGATGTTCGGATTGTAGAAATAGATCGTGTAGTCGATCCCGGACGCGAGCATCGCCTCCATCACCTCGCCCGAGCACGGGGCGCAGCAGGAATGGAGAAGCACCTTCTTGGCGCCACCTGGCGTCTCAAGGACCGGGCGCTCGATGTCCAGGATGTCCGTCATGGGCGCGGCATAACACAATTGCCTTTGGAGCCCAACGGCTCGGCGCCACTTGTGTTCCGGGGCGACGCGAAGCGTCGAGCCCGGAATCCATACAAACCGCAAGCGCCGCGGAGTATGGATCCCGGACAGCGGCTTTGCCGCTTCCGGGACATGGAATAATCAGCCGAAGCGGCCGGTGATGTAATCCTGCGTCTTCTGCTGGCTCGGATTCGTGAACACCTTCTCGGTGGTGTCGAATTCGATGACGGAGCCGAGATACATGAAGGTCGTGAACTCCGACACGCGCGCGGCCTGCTGCATGTTATGGGTCACGATGATGATCGTGTACTCGCTCTTCAACTCCCCGATCAGCTCCTCGATCTTGCCGGTCGAGATAGGATCGAGTGCCGAGCACGGCTCGTCGAGCAGGATGACTTCCGGCTTCACGGCGACGCCGCGGGCGATGCAGAGACGCTGCTGCTGACCGCCGGAGAGGCTGAGGCCGGAGGCGTTCAGCTTGTCCTTGACCTCCGACCACAGGCCGGCGCGCTTCAGCGCCGAGACCACACGATCCTCGAGCTCCGACTTCGGCAGCTTCTCGTAGAGTTTGATGCCGAATGCGACGTTGTCAAAGATCGTCATCGGGAACGGGGTCGGCTTCTGGAACACCATGCCGATCTGCGCGCGCAGCAGGTTAAGGTCCTGGCGCGGGTCGAGGATGTTCTTGCCATCGAGCAGAACCTCGCCCTCGGCGCGCTGGTTCGGATAGAGCTCGTAGATGCGGTTCAGGACGCGCAGCAGCGTCGACTTTCCGCAGCCCGACGGGCCGATGAACGCCGTGACGGTGTTCTCGTAGAGCGGAAGGTTGACCGTCTTCAGGGCCTCGTGCTCGCCGTAGTAGAACCGCATATTGCGGATCGAAACCTTCTCGCGACGATTGGTGACCCGGTTGACCGTCGATCCGATCGACGGCTGGGCGGCCGTGGTGTCAGCGGTTTCGGCTACAAGCTGTTCGGTCATGACCCGCTCCGGGACGTGAGGATTCGTGCCGCGATGCTGAGGCTCAGCACGGCGAAGGTGATGAGAAGAGCGCCCGACCAGGCAAGCTGCTGCCAGCCCTCGTAGGGGCTGAGGGCGAACGAGAAGATGGTCGCCGGAAGGCTGGCCATCGGCGCATTGAGATTCGTGCTCCAGAACTGGTTGTTCAGCGAGGTGAACAGCAGCGGCGCCGTCTCGCCGGAGATACGGGCGATCGCGAGGAGAACGCCGGTGGTCATGCCCGCGCGGGCCGCGCGGTACGCGACCTTGCGGATGACCAGCCAGCGCGGCGCACCCAGGGCGGACGATGCTTCGCGAAGCTGGTTCGGCACCAGAAGCAGCATGTCTTCCGTCGTCCGGACGACGACCGGGATCACAATGACCGCGAGCGCGGCCGCGCCGGCAATCGCCGAGAAGTGCCCCATCGTGGCGACGAACAGCTCGTAGATGAACAGGCCGATGACAATGGACGGCGCCGACAGGAGAATGTCGTTGATGAAACGCACCACTGTCGTCAGCGTCGTGTGACGACCGTATTCGGCCATGTAGGTACCGGCCAGGATTCCGATCGGAGTACCGATCACCACGGCGATCCCGGTCATGATCAGGCTGCCGACGATGGCGTTTGCGAGACCGCCGCCATTGCCCGGAGGCGGAGGCGTCGATTCCGTGAACACGGCAAGGCTCAGGCCGGCGAAGCCATTCCAGAGCAACGCCCCGAGGATCAGAACGAGCCAGCCGAGGCCGATGACGGCAGCCGCGAGCGACAGCGTCATGTAGATCTTGTTGCGGACGCGACGTCCTGCGTAGAGGTCCATGGTCTCAGCCTCCCGACATCTTCTCGAGGCGCAGCAGCATCAGGCGCGCGCAGGCGAGAACGATGAATGTGATGATGAAGAGGATCAGGCCGAGTGCGATCAGCGAGCTTGTATAGACGTCGCCGATAGCTTCGGTGAACTCGTTGGCGATCGTGGCCGAGATCGTCGTGCCGGGCTGCAACAGCGATTCCGAGATCCTGTGCGCGTTGCCGATGACGAAGGTGACCGCCATGGTCTCGCCGAGCGCGCGGCCGAGGCCAAGCATGATGCCGCCGACCACACCGATCCGCGTGTACGGAAGCACCACGTTCTTGACGACTTCCCAAGTGGTGCATCCGACGCCGTAGGCAGCTTCCTTGAGCACCGGCGGGACCGTCTCGAAGACGTCGCGGGTGATCGAGGTGATGAACGGCAGAACCATGATCGCCAGGATCAGGCTCGCGGTGAGAATGCCGATACCGTAGGGCGGGCCGGCGAAAAGGCTGGACAGGACCGGAATATGCTTGGTGGCGTTGATCAGCCAGGGCTGGAGCGTCTGCTGCAGGAACGGCGCGAAAACGAAGAAGCCCCAGATGCCGTAGATGATCGATGGGATGCCGGCGAGAAGCTCGATAGCAATGCCGATCGGGCGGCGGAACATCGGGGGGCAGAGTTCGGTAAGGAAGATCGCGATGCCGATGCCCAGTGGCACGGCGATCAGCATGGCAATGAGCGATGTAACGATGGTGCCGTAGATCGGGGCGAGAGCGCCGAATTTTTCGGTGACCGGATTCCAGCTCTCCGTAGTCAGGAAGCCGAAGCCGAAGGCGCGAATTGCCGGCATCGAGCCCACGACAAGCGACATCATCACGCCGCCGAGGATCACCAGGACCAGGATCGCCGCGGCCTGCGTCGAGCGGTGAAACAGGACGTCCGCTAGCGTGAACCGGCGAAGCACTTTCTGCCGGTCGTCTCCCAAAGCCACGTCCGTCAAACTGATCTCCGCCATTTCAATCCCCATCCCTTAAGCGGAAGGCGGGACCGCCCGGAGGCGGTCCCGCAGATCGTGTTCGGATCAGCCGCCGAAGAGCGGCTTGCCTTCGACCTTGATGTCGTTCGTCCACTGCTTCTTGATGCCGGCAACAACGGCGTCCGGCAGGACGACGTAGTGCAGGTCGTCGGCGAGCTTATCGCCGTCGGCAGCATAGGCCCAGTCGAAGAACTTCAGGGCTTCGCCCGCGGCCTTCGCATCAACCGGCTGCTTGTACATCAGGATGAAGGTAGCGCCCGTGATCGGCCAGCTGCCATCACCCGGCTGGTTGGTCAGGATCAGGTAGTTACCCGGAGCCTTCGACCAGTCGGCGTTCGCGGCCGCAGCCGAGAAAGCGTCCGAGGTCGGAGAAACCGTCTTGCCGGCAGCGTTCACGAGCGAGGCGGTCGGCATCTTGTTCTCGAGAGCATAGGCGTATTCGACGTAGCCGATCGCGCCCTGCGTCTGCTTGACGGTGTTGGCGACGCCTTCGTTGCCCTTGGCGCCGATGCCAACCGGCCATTCGACGGAGGTAGCGGCACCGACCTTGTCCTTGAACGTCGGCGAAACCTTCGAGAGATAGTCGGTGAAGAGGAAGTTCGTGCCCGAACCGTCCGAACGACGGACGACGGCGATTGCCGTGTCGGGGAGCTTGGCGCCCGGGTTCAGCTTGGCGATGGCCGGATCGTTCCAGGTCTTGACGGTGCCAAGGAAGATGTTGGCGAGGGTCGCGCCGTCGAGAGCGAGGTTCGAAACGCCTTCAAGGTTGACGACCGGAACCACGCCGCCGATGACGGTCGGGAACTGGATCAGGCCGGCTTGATCGAGCTCTTCCGGCTTCAGCGGGGCGTCGGACGCACCGAAGGTGACCGTCTTCGCCTTGATCTGCTTGATGCCGCCGCCCGAACCGATCGACTGATAGTTCAGGGAAACGCCGGTCTTGGTCTTATAAGCATCGGCCCACTTGGCGTAGATCGGGGCCGGGAACGACGCGCCAGCGCCGGTGATTTCCTGAGCCTGCGCCGCAGCGGCGGCCACGAGGGCGGCAGCAACGATCACGGCGGACTTGAGCGCGTTTTGAGCGACGTGCTTCATCTTGCCTCTCCTGTGTTGGGTGGCGCCCACCACGATGTCGCGACGGGGCTTACTCGCAGAGACTTGGTCGCTGCGGTCGGGGCGCTTGTAGGAAGGCTGGATGACAGGTTGATGACAGCCTTGGCACGTTGTCACAGACCATCGTCAGTGCTTTCGGAATCTTCGACAAACGCACCGGATGACATGTCTATATTTCTAGACAACACTTCGCTCTGTTGGGGTGGCTGGACGAAGGGCGGACCGTCCGGGACCCTTCGCTCGGCATGCCAGGCCCGAACCCCGAGACCGCGAGAGCGGGTCATCGCCGGCAGGCCGCCTTCCCTCAAGGAGACCGTGATGGCTCCATCCTCGGCCAGGTCGCGCCCATCGATCACGAGAGCGGTATCCCGGCAGCCAGGTGGAGCGATCAGCCGCGTAATGACTATGGCAGCCCGCCGGCAATCCTCCCGGAGGCCGGCATAACTCCACGTCAGCGAGACCCAACGTCCGTCCCGCGACCGCATGGCGCAGCCGAGACGATCGCAACGTACGCCATCGGATGCGCTCTTGTCCCGGACGGACCGGCTATCTCCGTCGGCAGCCAGCCAATTTTCGGCGGCGAAGCTCGCGAATCTCACTCCTGCCAGATCGAGCGTCCCGTCCGGCCCACGGACCGCGACGGCCTTTCCCTCGGCGTCCACGTAGATATCCGGACGCGGTGGATCCGCGGCGAGCATGACGCCCAACACGACCGGGATCATGCCGAGCCAGCGCAGCCTCGTGCTCCAGATGGCAAGCCAGCAGAGCCCGCCGGCGAGCGCCAGAACCGCCCAGCCTGAAAAGGCCGGCACCACCACGGTCGAATATGGCCACGTTGCGATCTCGCGCGAGATCACCAGCAGAAGCCCGATCCCATATCCCATGATCTGCCAGGCCACGCTGTCGAGCCCAACGGGATAGAGAACGAGCCCGATCAGCGCCCACGGCATGATCAGAAGGCTGACGATCGGCAGAGCGAGAAGATTGCTCGGCAGCGCATGGACCGCGATGCGCTGGAAGTGAAAAGTCCCGAACGGCGCTGTGGCCACGGTCGCCGCGACGGTGGTCGCGACGATCGCCGCAAAGTGACGATGAATGAAGCCGGTCAGGCCCCCGCCACTGCTGCCTTCACCTTTTCCAGCCGACCGCCCCTCATACCAGGCTACGATCGCCATCACTGCGGCGAACGACATCTGAAAGCTCGGTCCGAGCACGGATTCAGGCACCAGAACAATGGCGCACAGCGCAGCGAGTGCGAGATTGCGCATCGTGACCGCCTGTCGATCAAGGATGACGGCCATGAACACGAACGCCACCATCACGAAGCTGCGCTGCGTTGCCACCTCGCCTCCGGACAGCGCGAGATAGAAAGCCGATCCAATCAACGCGACGACTGCCGACCACTTCTTTATCGGCCTGCCCAGCCCGATCCCCGGGATGAGCGTGAGTGCGAACCGGACAACAGCGAACAGCGTGCCGCCAAACAGCGCCATGTGCAGGCCGGAGATCGAAATCACGTGATAGAGGCCCGCCGTCCTCAGCGCGTCGTTGGCGCCCGACGAAATCTCGCCGCGCTGACCGGTCACGAGCGCCGCGGCAATGGCTCCGCTGTCGCCCGGCACCGTCGCGACGATCCGGGATGTGATCCGATTGCGAATATTGTCGATCGAGATTGCGGCGCGCTGCCGGAAAGTCAGCGGTGCAGGTGCCAGGACAGTCAGAGCTTCGGGATCGCTGCCGACCGCGCCAATGCCCTTGAAGAAAGCCTCACGGCCGAAATCGTATCCGCCCGGCCTCACGGGTCCGGGCGGCGGCCGCCACAATGCCTCGAGCGACACCCGGCTGCCCGCCCTCGCCCCGCCAAGATTTCCCACCGTCACGCGAACCCGCGCAGGTCTCGCGTCCTTGGACAAATCGGACAGAGAGTCGAGCGCTATTACGATCCGATGACCGCGCGGGCGTGGTTCGACGCTCTCGATGATCCCCGTCGCCAAGCCCCGCGTCGTCGCCTGCAGGATCGGGGCCTTGATCATCTCGACACGCATGGCCGAGGCGAAAAATCCTCCGCTCAGCGCAACGGCGGCTGCAGCCAGAAGAAAGCCGGCTTCCCTCGATCGCGCGAGGAAGGCGACCAGCAGGCTGACGGAAAAAGCCGAGACCGCCGCCCATAGCGCTGGATCGGTGTCGGCTTCGAAGAACGTCAGCACGCCGCCGATGGCGAAGACCGGCAGCCAGAGGAAATACCGGCCGCGATCGCGTTCATCGCTCAGCAGTTTGTGAAAGCCGGTCCAGAACCCATCAATGGCGCCGCGGAGATCGAAACCGGAGGAGGCGCGCGCCCGGGTCTGCGTCGCCGCAATTGCCCGCCCGCGATCGTTCGGATCGTGATGCCCCTGGCGCAAGCCGTTCCCCTCAGCCCGTCCATCATGCTACACGACCGCGCGCCGCTGCCTATGCCGGCCGGCATTTCCTGGAAATCGAAATTCGCCCATGTCCGATCCCGTTGTCGTCCGTTTCGCGCCCTCCCCGACAGGCTTCCTCCATATCGGCGGAGCGCGCACAGCCCTGTTCAACTGGCTCTTCGCCAAGTCGAAGGGCGGCAAGATGCTGCTGCGCATCGAGGATACGGACCGTGCTCGCTCGACCCAGGAAGCGATCGACGCCATCCTGGACGGCCTGACCTGGCTCGGTCTCGACTGGGACGGCGATCCTGTCTTCCAGTTCTCGCGCGCCGACCGCCATCGAGAGGTGGTCGATCAGTTGCTCGCGACCGGCAAGGCTTACCGGGCCTACGATACGGTGGAGGAGCTCGACGCGATGCGCGCCAATGCGCTCGCGGCCGGCAAGCCGCCTCGCTACGACGGGGGCTGGCGCGATCGCGATCCGTCAGAGGCCCCCGCTGACATAGCTCCCGTCATCCGGCTGCGCGTCGAGAATGCCGGCGACACGGTCGTCGAGGACGCCGTCCAGGGCACTGTCACCTTCCCGAACGCCGATCTCGACGACCTCGTTCTGCTGCGCTCGGACGGCACCCCGACCTATATGCTCGCCGTCGTCATCGACGACCACGACATGGGCATCACGGACGTTATCCGCGGCGTCGACCACCTCACCAATGCCGCGCGCCAGATCCAGATCTACAATGCGCTCGGCTGGAAAGTGCCGCACATGGCGCATATCCCGCTGATTCACGGTCCGGACGGCGCCAAGCTGTCGAAGCGCCATGGCGCACTCGGCGTCGAGGCCTATCGCGAGATGGGCTACATGCCCGCCGCGCTCCGTAATTACCTCGTTCGCCTCGGCTGGTCGCACAAGGACCAGGAGATCTTCTCGACCGAGGAGATGATCGCGGCTTTCGGACTGGATGCCGTCGGACGCTCGCCGTCGCGCTTCGATTACGACAGGCTGGAGAATCTCAACGGTCATTACGTCCGCGCCACGCCGGATGACGAGTTGGTAGAGCAGTTCGCGGCGGCTCTTCCATATTTGCAGGGCGGACCCGCGGCCAAAGCAAAGCTGGATGCAGGCCTATGGGACAGCTTCCGCGCGGCACTGCCGTCCATGAAGGAGCGTTCGAAGAACTTCAACGAGCTTCTCGACAATGCCAGCTTCCTGCTCGTCGACCGTCCTTTGGCGCTCGACGATAAAGCGCAACAGGCGTTGTCGCAGCCCGGTACACGCGACCTCCTGAAGCGCCTCACAGAGCGGCTCCGGGCGCTCGACACCTGGTCCGCGGAGGAAGCAGAGTCAGCAGTTCGCGAATTCGCGACGGCCGAGGGAGCCAAGCTGGGACAGGTCGCGCAGCCGCTTCGCGCGGCCACGACTGGGAAAATGGTCTCCCCTCCGATCTTCGAAGTGTTGGCGATCCTGGGTCGGGACGAAAGCCTCGCACGCCTAGCGGATCAAGCGGTTTAGCCGACGGTCATGATTGCGCGGCTTGCGGGAGGCTTTGATTTGCCTTAGCAAAAAAGGGCAAATCCATGGCATCGGATTGCTCCTTCCTCACCGATAAGGGGTACGCGTATGAGCGGGAAATCGGCGACGCTGATTGTTGACAATAAGTCCCACGAATTCCCGGTCTACGAGGGCTCGACGGGTCCAGATGTCATAGACATTTCCAAGCTCTACGCGCAGACGGGAATGTTCACCTACGACCCCGGCTTCACCTCTACCGCCAGCACCCAGTCGACGATCACCTATATCGACGGCGACGCCGGCATCCTCCGCTATCGCGGCTACCCGATCGACGACGTCGCCGAGGGCGGCGACTTCATCGAATGCTGCTATCTGCTGCTCTACGGCGATCTGCCGACGCCGGCGCAGAAGGAAGATTTCAAGACCCGCGTCACGCGCCACACCATGGTGCACGAGCAGATGACGCGCTTCTTCACCGGCTTCCGCCGCGACGCGCATCCGATGGCCGTGATGGTCGCAAGCGTCGGCGCGATGGCCGCGTTCTATCACGACTCGACCGACATAACCGACCCGATGGCACGCGAGATCGCCTCCATCCGGCTGATCGCGAAGGTTCCGACGCTCGCGGCGATGGCCTATAAATACCATATCGGCCAGCCCTTCATTTATCCGCGGAACGACCTCGATTACGCGGCGAACTTCCTGCAGATGTGCTTCGCCGTGCCGTGCGAGGATTACGTCGTGAACCCGGTGTTCGCCCGTGCGCTCGACCGGATCTTCACGCTCCATGCCGATCACGAGCAGAACGCCTCGACCTCGACGGTGCGCCTCGCGGGTTCGTCGGGCGCAAACCCGTTCGCCTGCATCGCGGCCGGCGTTGCCTGCCTCTGGGGTCCCGCTCACGGCGGCGCCAACGAAGCGGCGCTGAAGATGCTGGAGGAGATTGGCGATGCGAAGCGCATCCCGGAATTCGTCAACCGCGCCAAGGACAAGAACGATCCGTTCCGCCTGATGGGCTTCGGTCACCGCGTCTACAAGAACTACGATCCGCGCGCCAAGATCATGCAGCAGACCTCGCGCGAAGTGCTCGCCGAGCTCGGCCGCAAGGACGACCCGCTGCTCGAGGTCGCCGTCGAGCTCGAGCAGGTAGCGCTCAAGGACGAGTATTTCATCGAGCGCAAGCTCTACCCGAACATCGACTTCTATTCGGGCATCACGCTGCGCGCGATGGGCTTCCCGACTTCCATGTTCACCGTGCTGTTCTCGGTCGCCCGCACCGTCGGCTGGATCGCGCAGTGGAAGGAAATGATCGAAGATCCGGAGCAGCGGATCGGACGCCCGCGCCAGCTCTACAAAGGCGAAGTCGAGCGTCCGTACATTCCGATCGACAAGCGCGGCTAGAGCGACAGCAGGTCGTCGAGGAGCGCCTTGCCCTCGGCCCAACCGCCGAGTTCGCTGTCGCCGTTGATGTGACCCTTATCGCCGATATCGACAAAGCGGGCGCCCCAGGCGCCCGCAAACGTTTTGGCCCTGTCGATCGAGACGTATGGATCGTTGCTGCTCGATACGAGGAGGGCCGGAAACGGCAGGCGTTCCAAAGGCATGGGCGCGAAGGTCCATGCGGGCTCGGGCGTCCGGTCCCTTGAATCGACATCGGCCGGGGCAACGAGCATAGCCGCGCGTATCGGACGTGGACGGCGCGCCCAATGGGCGACCAGCGAGCAGCTCAGGCTGTGCGCGATGAGCACGGCATCCGGACCGGCGTTCGAGACCGCATCGTCGAGGCGCGCGATCCAGACGGCGGGATCGGGAGCGTCCCAATCGCCGAGTTCCACGCGGCGAGCGCCAACGATCTCCTTCTCCCAGCAGCTCTGCCAGTGAGAGGGACCGGAATTTCCGAGCCCGGGCAGAATGAGGGCATTCACCGGGGCGTCCCCGCCAGATCGAGCACGACCCGCGCGGCTCCGACGCTGGGAGGCTCGGCGACGATCATGATCTCTTCCATCCTACCCAAAGCCTCCATTTGGGCACGTCGCTCCGGCGTATCCGTCATCAACGGCTTGAGCGCATCGGCCACGCTCTGGACCGTGATTTCAGGGCCGACAAGCTCGGGAATGACCCGCGATCCGAGAATAAGGTTCGGTAGAAGGATATGCGGAGCGGTAATGGGGAGAATGGATTTCAGCAGGCGAGCGAGAGGCTCCAGCGCGTAGATGCCGATCATCGGCACCCCGGAGAGCGCGAGTTCCAGCGTCACCGTTCCGGATGAGGCGAGAGCGACATTGGCACGCCGGAAGGCCGCCCATTTCTCAGCTTCGTCCGTAACGACTCGGGGTCGCCGCTTCCATCCGGCAGTCAGTTCCTCGATTTCCCCGGCAAGTCGCGGGGTCGTCGGCAGGACGATCGTCGCCGTGTCCGGCAGCCGTTCGCTCACGTCGCGAAACAGCGAAAGATGCCGCTGGACGACGGAACGCCTGCTGCCGGGCAAAAGGATCAGATGCACGCCTTCCGATATGTCGGCTCGTTCGCCCTGTTTCGGCTGGAGGACATCGAGTTTTTCGATCAGGGGGTGGCCGACATAGGTACAGGCGGGACCGCCAAGGCGCCTATGTACTTCCGGCTCGAACGGCAGCAAGGCCAGCACGTGATCGACATAGGCCGTCATCTTCTTTGCTCGTCCGGGCCGCCAGGCCCAGACGGTCGGCGATACGTAGTCGATGATCGGCAGGCGGGGAATCGCGGCCCTTACCTTGCGCGCGACGCGATGCGTGAAGTCGGGGCTGTCGATGATGACCAGGACGTCGGGCTGGTCTGCGATAATCGCGTCCGCCGTCTCTCGGATCCTCCTCAGAAGCAACGGAAGCCGCTGAATGACCGGGCCAAAGCCCATGACGGCGATATCCTCCAGCGGAAACAGGCTGGACAGCCCCTGCTCCGCCATCCTATGTCCGCCGACACCGCGAAATACAGTATCTGCACCGGCCAAGGTGCGCAGCGATCGCATCAGCGCAGCACCCAGCTGATCTCCCGAATGTTCGCCCGTGACGATGAAAATCGAGAGCGGCCGGGTCATGGCTTCCGCCGCTCCATCCCGAAGATGAAGAGGCCATGACGCTCGGCGGCTTTGGTGACCGCATCCACCTCGATGATCATGACCTCGCCCGCGACCACGGCAATCCCGCTCAACCCCGCGGCGGCGACTCCGTCAATGGTCTTCGGACCGAGCGCGGGCGTATCAAGCCTCAGATCCTGTCCTCGCTTGGCTCCCTTGACCAACACGCCTCTTCTCTTGCCGAGACGCAGTTTGCCCGAGGCTCTCAGCTCAGCGATGCGAGCGATCATGAGGTCCGTTCCTTCCGCAGCCTCGATCGCTAGGACGCGCCCATCTGCGACCGCAGTGCTCTGTCCGACATCGTAGGGCGATATGGCATCGAGCACGTCCAGCCCCAGGCAGACATCATCCAGCGTCGCGGCGCCAGGAGTTTTGCCGGCGAGCACCCCGGTTCGGGCCATCAAATCCGGCGCGACCTCGGCGACGCCAACAACGCGGAGGCCGGCGTCCGTCATGACATCCGCGACGACCTTCAGCAGGCGGTCGTCGCCACCGCGAAAACCTCGAAGAAGGCGAGGTATCTGGCGAAGGAGAGCAAGATCAGGCCATCCATCCGACAAACCGGAAGGACGCGTGACGCCACCGACGAAAAGTATGTCCTTACAGTCAGCGGATCTCGCGAGATCAATGAGCCTTCCGAGTTGGCCCATCCGGATCCAACCATGAGGGTAGTGAGCGATGGCGGAATCGGCCGCCCCTTGTAGCCCTATGAGGAAAACCGGGCGCTGTCGTGCTGCAATCTCTGCGACCGCGAGCGGAAATGCTCCCGAGCCGCAGACGATCGCCAGAGGCGTTCCGGCGGGAACCGGAGCGCTTCCGGTTTCAGGCGGCATCCGGGCGTTCTGCGATGCGCGGCGTGCAGATCGCGCGATCGCCACCGGCCCGGATGAAGTCGACGATCTCCTGGACGAGCGGCGTATCGGCGAATGTCGTCGCGACATCCTCCACACGCTCTTTCAGGGTGCCTTCGGGCGCGAAGAGTTCGCGATAGGCTCGGCGCAGTACGTTGACGGCATCGCGATCGAAATTACGCCGGCGCAGGCCGACGAGATTGAGGCCGTCGAGCCTGGCGCGATTTCCGGTCGCGAGACCGTAAGGGATGAGATCGTTCTCGATACCCGTCAGCCCGCCGACGAAAGCGTGGGACCCGACTCGCGCGAACTGGATGACCGCCGCGCCGCCGCCCATGATGACGAAATCGCCGACCGTCACGTGTCCGGCCAGCATGACATTGTTCGACAGGATCACGTCGCTGCCGACTTTGGTGTCGTGCCCGACATGGGATCCGGTCAGGAAAGTGCAGCGGTTACCCACGATCGTTTCCAGACCGCCGCCGGCCGTACCGGGATTCATGGTCACGCCTTCACGGATCGTGCAGTCCTCGCCGATGACGAGCGTGGAAATCTCGCCACGGAACTTCAGGTCCTGTGGCGGCTGTCCGATCGATGCGAACGGGTAGAGCTGAGTGCGGGCCCCGATCGTGGTGTGCCCCGCGACCACGACATGAGCATGCAGAATGACACCGTCGCCAAGAACGACGTTGGGACCGATGATGCAATAAGGTCCAATGCGGATATCCGCGCCGAGCCTAGCTCCGTCTTCGATGATGGCAGTCGCGTGAATATGACTCATTGATCCTGATCGACCAGCATGGCGGACACCTCAGCCTCGGCGACGGTCACGCCATCGACCTTGGCCTCTCCCTTGAACCACCACATCCGGGCACGGCTCTTTACCTTGCTCATGTGGTATTCGAGGCGATCACCCGGCACGACCGGCTTGCGGAACTTGGCCTTGTCGATGGTCATGAAATAGACGAGCGGCGGCCGGGCTGTACCCGACGACCAGACGCAAAGCGCGCCGGCAGTCTGCGCCATACCTTCGATGATCAGGACGCCGGGCATGATCGGGGCGTCTGGAAAATGTCCGGTGAACTGCGGCTCGTTCGCGGTGACGTTCTTGATGCCGATGCAGGATTGATCGCCGCGCATCTCGACGATCTTGTCGACGAGAAGAAACGGATAGCGATGCGGCAGGAGTTCGAGCAGCCGGCGAATATCGACTGAACCGAGCACTTCGCCTGTCACGGTCTCATCAGACGTCACGCATCACCTTCCTTGTCTCCCCCTTCTGGGGTGCCCTTGCCTTTTTGCTCCCTGGCCAACCGTCGCAGAACGGCTGTCTCCTTGAGCCAAGCGCGTAGCGGCTGCGCTGGAAAGCCGCCATAGCGGGCGCCAGGCGGCACATTGTTCATCACACCGCCCTTCGCGCCGACCTGAGCGCCGGAACCGATTTCGATATGGCCAACAGTGCCCACTTGGCCTCCCAGAACCACGAAATCCCCCAGGACAGTGCTACCGGAGATACCCGTTTGCGAAACGATGATGCAATGGCGGCCGATCACGACGTTATGCGCGATCTGCACCAGATTATCGATCTTGGTACCCTCACCCACGATCGTATCGCGGTTCGCGCCGCGATCGATGCAGGCATTGGCGCCGATCTCGACATCATCCTGAATGATCACGCGGCCGATCTGCGGGACTTTGAGATGGCCGCGCGGCCCCATCGCGAAACCGAAGCCGTCCTGACCAATCCTGGTGCCTGGATGCACGATTACCCGATTACCCAGCAACGCATGGGTGACACTCGCGCCCGCCGAGATCGTGCAATCGCGGCCGATCCGGACATCGGCGCCTATCACTGCATTCGCGCCGACGAGCGTTCCGGCGCCGATCTCGGCGCGCGGCCCGATCACCGCACCGGGCTCGACCGTGACCCCGTCCTCAAGGCGCGCATCGGGATGGACATGTGCACCGGGGCCAATCCCAACGCCGCCGAAGACGGGTGAAGGCCGCAGGGCGGACGGAAACAGCGTGCCGGCCGCATGGGCGAAGGCACGATACGGCTCCCTCGAGACAAGAAGAACCAGACCCTCGGGCGCCTGATCGGCTAGATCCGGATGGACGAAACACGCACCCGCGCGCGTCGTCCGGAATGCCGCCGTGTAGGACTTGTTCTCGAGGAAGGTCAGATCGGTCGCGGCGGCACGCTCGAGCGGGGCGATACCACTGACCGTGCGAGTCTCATCGCCGCGCAACTCCGCGCCGGTGATCGAAGCGATCCTCGCCACCGAAAGTCGTTCGGGTTCGGGGAAAAATCGGGGGTCGCCCATTCAGTCCCCCATAGGGACGCTCCGCGCGGGCAAGCCGCGCGGAGGTCGCGATCAGAACCGAGTGCCGCCCGAGAAGCGGAACGCCTGCTCCTCGTCCGCGTCGTCCTTGCTGAGGACCCAGGCGTAATCAAAGCGCAGCGGACCCATCGGAGATTGCCACATAATCGATACACCGACCGAGGAGCGGATGTCTCCGCTGTCGCCTTCGACATCAAGAAACTGCGTCGTGCCGCCCGAGTCGAAGGACGTGATTCCCTCGTAATCCAGCAAGGTACCTGCGTCAGCAAACACAGCACCCTTCAGGCCAATATCCTTCGGGATGTACGGCAGTGGGAACTGAATCTCTCCCGAGAGGCCAGCGTATACGGTGCCGCCGAGCGGATCGTCCGTAAGAGCGTCGCGCGGACCGATACCGTTGGTCTTGAAGCCGCGAACGAGATCAGGGCCCTTCATGAAATGGTCAAGGACGCGGAGATCGTCGTCACCCCATCCCAGCACATGTCCAGCCTGACCACGAATCAGGCCCACCATGTCCCACGGAAGCTCATGATAGTACCGGGCATCGAAAGTCGTCCGCAGGAACTCGGAGTCACCGCCGAGGCCGGCGAAATCCTGACGGAACTCGATGCGGAGACCATCACGAGGATTCTGGACGCTATCGAGCGAATTCCAGTTGATCGAATAACCGGCGAGCGAGGTCAGAGTCTGCCCCTCAGACTCCTTCAACGCGATCGATGCCTCTCGGGGATCCAGACCAGCGGCGCAGGGGGTCACCCCATCCGGCCCCACAGCGATACCGCTGCTGTTGGTGAAACAACCGTCCGTCAAACGCGAGTCCAGCTTCACGTCGCGCGAATAGAGCTGATAGTTGACGCCGAAATTCAGATTGTCGGTGATCGGCAGACCAAGACGTAGAGCGCCACCGACCGTATCGAGACTGTACGATGAGTAGCTCGTCTCCTCGCGTTTCTTCGCATAGAGGTCGAAGCCGGCCGACAGACGGCGCCCCAGGAAATACGGGTCGGTGAAGCTGAAATCGACGCCGCGCGTCTTCTCGCCGAACGTCACACCGGCCTTCGCGTAATACCCACGGCCAAGCAGGTTCTTCTCAGCGATCGAGACTTCGCCGATCAGGCCGTCGGCCGTCGAATAGCCACCCGAGATACCGAAGTCGCCGGTCGGCTGGTCTTCCACGTCCACGTTGACGATCAGACGATCAGGCGACGAGCCCGGCTCGGACGTGATGCGGACCGTTTTGAAGAAACCGAGACGATTCAGACGCTTCTCCGCGCGGTTGATCATCGCCTGATTGTAGGCGTCGCCCTCCGACAGGTCGAATTCGCGACGGATCACATAGTCACGTGTGCGGGTGTTGCCGCGGATATTGATGCGTTCGACGTAGACGCGCGCACCTTCCTCGACGGAGTAAGTCACCGAAACGATGTGGTTCTCGTAGTCCCGCGAGCCGCGTGGACGGACCTGGGCGAAGGCGTAGCCCGATGTCGCGAGCTCGACAGACATGTTCTCGACCGTCTTCTCGACGTCCGTCGCGCTGTAGACCTCGCCTTCACCGCCGACAATGGCGCCACGAAGGGTCGTGGCATCGATATCGGCCACGTTCGACTCGATGTCGACTTTGCCGAACCGATAGACCGGACCTTCCTCGACCGTGACGGTGATCACGAATGCATTGTCCGGCTCGCTGAAGTTCACTTCCGAGCCGACCACGCGAAAGTCCGCATAGCCCTTGCTCAGGTAGAAACGACGAACGAGTTCGAGGTCCGCGTTGATGCGGTCCGGATCGTAGACATCGGACGTCTTCAGCCAGCTCAGGAAGTTCGATTCGGTCGTCGTCATCTCGTCGCGAAGACGCGAATCGGAGAATGCATTGTTGCCGACAAACTCGATCGCCGAGATCTTGCTCTTGTCGTTCTCGTTGATCGCGAAGATCAGGTCGACACGGCCGTTCGGGCGCGAAATGATCTGCGGCTCGACGGTTGCGTCATAGCGGCCACCGCGACGGTAAAGCTCCAGGATGCGCTGAACGTCGTTCTGAACGAGTGTCTGGCTGAACGGGCCGCGGGACTTCGACTGCACCTCAGCAGTGAGCGTCGCGTCCTTGATCTTCTTGTTGCCCTCGAAGGAAACGCGATTGATGACCGAGTTCTCGACGACGGTGACGACCAGACCACCACCGGTACGGGTCACCGACACGTCCTGGAACAGGCCAGTCGCGTAAAGATTCCTGACGGCCTCGTCGATCTTGGCGCTGTCGAGGCGTTCGCCCGGACCCACCGCGAAGTGCGCACGGATCGCATCCGCCTCGATTCGGCTGTTGCCGCGAACCGTGATGTTCGACTGGGCGTAGGCAGGCTGCGCGGACAGAACCGCACCAATGCCACCGACTGCCGAAAGACCGGCCATCACCACCGCCGCCGCAGCAATCCTGACGAAGACGCGAAACACCAATGTCATGCGGTCCTGACCCTCTTTACGGCAGCCCAGGTCCCCACCTGGGTCGGCAGATTCCCACCGTTCTGCCAATCGCTTCTAACCGCTTTCCAGTCCGGGGCAAATGTTTTCGCCCCGGTTTACGCGCCTTTCCCGGCCGGCGTGGCGCGGGAGCCACGGCCCGTCACAGCGTCGTGAGATGGATGATGTCATTCCAGGTCGCGAACAGCATCAGACTCAGCACGAGCGCGATCCCAATTCGAAAGCCGAATTCCTGAGTGCGGTCGCTGAGCGGCCGGCCGCGAAGGGCTTCGATGGCGTAATAGAGAAGATGCCCGCCATCGAGCAGAGGGATCGGGAAGAGGTTCAGAAGGCCGATCGAAATCGACAGCACCGCCGCGAGATTGATCACGACGTCGATACCGATTTGCGCGGCCTGTCCGGACACCTGAGCGATGCGAATCGGACCCGACAATTGGTCGGCCTTCTCGCGGCCGGTCACCACGCCACCGATATAGCCCAGCGTCCGCTCGACCACGAACCAGGTCTCCTCAGTCGCCGCGACGAAGGCCTGACCGATATTGTAGCTCTGGTGCTTAACCTGAGACGCATCGGCGGATCGGGTGATTCCCAGAATCCCGACCCGGTGTACCTGTCCGAACGAGTCTTTTTTCTCCTGCAGCTCCGGAACGGCCGTCAACGGGATCGTCTGCTCCCCGCGGCGCACTTCGAAGCGCAATTGCTGCTCGGCGCTGATGCTGACGATGCGCTGCATATCGGAGAAGCTCTCGATATGTCCGCCATTGATCGACACTATCACGTCGTTCGGCTGGAAGCCGGCGCGTTCCGCGGCGCTGTTCGGCTGAACGGCGTCGACACGCGCCTCTGTCACTGGACGGCCGAGCAGCCAGAATGTCATCGCGAAAATGACGATGGCGAGAATGAAATTGGCGATCGGGCCGGCCGCGACGATCGCGGCACGCTTGCCGACCGACTGCCCGTAGAAACTGACCTCGCGGTCGCGCGCGGCCATGGAGGCCAGCTTATCGCGGTCCGGCGCGCTCGCCGCGTTCTCGTCGCCGTAGAACTTCACATAGCCGCCCAGCGGAATCAGCGCGAGGCGCCAGCGGGTTCCATGGCGGTCGTTGAAGCCGATGATCTCGGGACCGAAACCGAGCGAAAACGCCAGCACCCGGACGCCACACCAGCGAGCGACCAAGAAATGTCCAAGCTCATGGAAAAAGATGACGACGGTCAGGACCAGCAGGAACGGGACTATGTAGCCCAGAGCTCCCTGGCCGAATGCAAAAACGCTTTCGATCATCGTCTCACTTCCATGCTTCGGCCGGCCGACTATCAGATAGCATGTGCTATCGGTCTCTTAAGACTGGCAAGTGCAATCCGCCGCGCTTCGCGATCAAGGTTAAGTGCATCCTCTACGGATTGCGGCGCCCTGACCAGTCCTTCGCCCTTGGCCTTGTCCAGTACGGTCTCCACAAGCGCCGGAATTCCGGAGAAATCGAGGCCGTGCTCAAGGAAGGCCGCGACGGCGATCTCGTTTGCCGCATTCAGTACGGTCGGAGCACCGCCCCCCTCGGCCAATGCGGCCTTGGCGAGACGCAGCGCGGGGAAGCGGTCTTCGTCAGCCGGCTCGAACGTCAGCGTTCCGACCTTTGCCAGATCGAGCGGCGTCACATGGGTCGACAGCCGAACCGGCCAGCCAAGGCAATGCGCGATCGGCACGCGCATATCGGCCGGCGCGAGACCGGCAACGACGGATCCGTCAGACCAGTTGACGATACCGTGGACGACCGATTGCGGATGGACGAGCACGTCGAGCTTGTCGAGCCCGACCTTGAACAGGTGGTGCGCCTCGATCAGTTCCAGGCCCTTGTTCATCAGGCTCGCGGAATCGATCGTCACCTTCCGGCCCATCGACCAGGTCGGATGTTTCAGGGCGTTTTCCGGCTTGGCGCGCGCGATGTCTTCCTTGCTCCAGGTGCGGAACGGTCCGCCCGAAGCGGTCAGGATGATCTTGGAGACTTCGTCCGCCTTGCCGGCCATCAGCGCTTGGCAGATCGCGTTGTGCTCAGAGTCGACCGGCAGCACTTCCGCGCCCGATTCCTCGGCCTCCCGCATGAAGGCATCGCCAGCGCAGACGAGGCATTCCTTGTTCGCCAGCGCGATCATGCCGCCACGCCGGACGGCGGCGATCGTCGGACGCAGGCCAGCGGTGCCGGCGATGGCACCCATTGTCCAGTCGACCGGCCGGGAGGCAGCCTCGGCCATGGCGTCATCGCCCGCAGCGACCTCGATGCCGCTGCCGGCGAGCAGATCCTTGAGCGCCTGGTACTTTGCCGGATCCGCGACGACCGCGAGCTTGGCCTTCAACTGCTTGGCATTGTTGGCGAGCGCTGTGACATCGTTTCCCGACACCACGGCCTCGACGTCGTAGCGATGAGGCTCAGCCAGAAGCAGATCGACCGTGGAGCGGCCGATCGATCCGGTAACGCCGAGGACGGTCACGCTGCGGGGGGTTGAAGAAATTTCAGTCATCTCGTCACCAAACCAAAAGGCCCTGCCCGGCATGGGCCACCCCTCCCCGCCAGACGCCAACCGCCAACGCAAGGGCTCCAGCTGCCACAAAGCCGTCCAGCCTGTCCATCAATCCGCCGTGCCCGGGAATGAGGCTGCCGCTGTCCTTTACACCGAATGAGCGTTTGATGGAGGACTCGAGGAGATCTCCGCCCTGGGAAGCGGTGGCCGCGAAGAAACTCACGATCGACACGGGCAAAATCCAGGCTACGCCAGCGAGCCAGGCAATCATCGACCCGGCCGCGATCGCAAACGCGGTCCCGCCGATGAACCCGGCCCATGTCTTTTTGGGCGACACACGCGGCCAGAGTTTCGGGCCGCCGATCAAACGACCGCAGATATAGGCAAAAACGTCACTGCCCCACACGATGGCGAACAACCAAAGCAAGGCAGGCAGACCCCAGGCAGCGTCCAGCCTGAGCAGCACAGGGCTAGCGAACGCAACGCCGGCGTAGATCATTCCCGGGACGAGCCAGGCGACCGAACGTTTGGTCACCTTCCACCACTCCACGAGAAGGCCGATTGCTGCCGCGCCCCAGAACAGAACGATCAGGGCTCCGCCGGCCCAGGCGACGAACAGGGCGATGGCGGCCAGCACGACGCCAGATATGATCCGTAGTTTAAGTTCGGAAGCACCTCTGAACGTGGCGGGTTTCTTCACGAACGGCTTTCCAACCCACCGAACCGGCGCTCACGGCCCGAGAATTCGATCAACGCGCGCTCGAGCGCTTCGCGGTTGAATTCCGGCCAGTGGATCGGCAGAAAAACGAACTCCGCATAGGCGGCCTGCCAGAGCAGGAAGTTCGACAGCCGCTGCTCGCCGCTGGTGCGGATCACCAGATCGGGGTCCGGCAGGCCGGCGGTGTCGAGCCGAGTGCTGAAATGATCGGGAGTGACTTCTTCGGCTTTCAGCCGGCCCGCAGCGACGTCCATTGCCACGCACTGAGCCGCACGCGCCATCTCCTGGCGCGATCCGTAGTTGAACGCGACGACCAGCGTCAGCCCGGTATTGTCGCGCGTCAGGCTTTCGCACTCCTCGATAAGGGAGCAGATGTCCGCATCGAGCGTGTCGCGTTCGCCAATGATGCGAACGCGGACGCCGGCACGATGCAACTCGGCCAGATCCTCACGCACGAAACGGCGAAGAAGGTTCATCAGGTCGAAGATTTCGCTCTTCGGCCGGCTCCAGTTCTCCTTGGAGAAGGAATAGAGAGTGAGCACCCGAATACCGAGTTCGCCCGCGGCCCGCACCGTCGCGCGTACCGCCTCGACACCGCGCCGATGTCCCTCGACACGCGGCAGCCCGCGCGCGGCGGCCCACCGGCCGTTGCCATCCATGATGATCGCGACATGTGCAGGCACGACAAAGCCGCCCCCCGTGGAGGCGGCTTCAGCCAATGCTCTGCGTTCGATTGCGTTCATCCGCTTCGTCCACGCTCCTCGCGTCAGACCTGGGTGATCTCTTTTTCCTTGGCGGCCATCAGCTGGTCGATCTCAGCGATGCACTGATCGGTCGCCTTCTGAACCTGGTCCGCCTCTCGGCGCTGATCGTCCTCGGTCATGTCACCATCCTTCTCGAGCTTCTTGAGAAGATCGAGACCGTCGCGGCGGACATGACGCACCGCGATCCGTGCCTGCTCTGCATATTTGTGGCCAACTTTGACCAATTCGGCGCGGCGTTCGGCATTCAACTCCGGAATCGGGATCCGAAGAAGCTGTCCTTCAGTGATCGGATTGAGGCCGAGATTGGCCTCGCGAATCGCGCGTTCGACGGCACCGACCATGGACCGATCCCAGACCTGGACGTTCAACATCCGCGACTCCGGGACGGTGACCGAAGCGACCTGATTGAGCGGCATGTGCGAGCCATAGGCATCGACATTGATCGGGTCGAGCAGATTTACCGATGCGCGGCCGGTGCGAAGGCCGCTCAGTTCGGTCTTCAGAACAGACAGCGCGCCCTGCATGCGACGCTTCAGTTCGGCCAGGTCGAAAGCGGAAGACATGATGATTCCCATAAAGCTCGGCGCATTTCCGCGCTCTAAAACTCAGGCGCCGACGAGCGTGCCCCGTCCCGTGCCCATAACGGCAGCCACGATCGAATTCGGCTCGTGGATCGAGAAGACGATTATCGGAATACCATTCTCGCGGGCAAGCGCGAAGGCGGCCGCGTCCATGACCTTGAGGTCTCGCGCCAGCGCCTCGTCGAAGCTCAATCTGTCGTAGCGCCTGGCGCTCGGGTCCTTTTTCGGGTCCGCCGTGTAGACGCCATCGACATTCGTCGCCTTGAGCAGGACTTCGCAGCGCATTTCGGCGGCCCGCAGGGCGGCGGCCGTGTCTGTCGTGAAGAACGGATTGCCGGTGCCCGCGGCGAAGATCATCACATGACCTTGGTCGAAATGGCGAAGTGCCTTCGGCCGCGAGAAGGTCTCGCAGATCGCCGGCATCTCAAGCGCCGACATGACTCGCGCCGTCTCGCCATGGCGTTCGATCGAGGCACCGAGCGCCATCGCGTTCATCACGGTGGCGAGCATGCCCATGTAGTCGCCGGTCGCGCGGTCGATGCCGCTCGCCGCGACCTGGACGCCGCGGAAGATATTGCCGCCGCCGACGACGAGCGCAACCTCGACGCCCTGGGCGCGGAGATCGATGATTTCCTTGGAAATACGGTCGACTGTCGCCGGGTCCAGACCGAACCCGGCGCTACCCATCAGCGCTTCGCCTGAGATCTTGACGAGTACTCGCCGGTAAAGCGGTTTCGCCATCTGATCCCCTCCTCTACGGCGTTTCAGCGTACTCCGCTTGCCGCAGCGACCTCGGCGGCGAAGTCGGTTTCTTCCTTCTCGATGCCTTCGCCCAGCGCATAACGCACCATTCCGGTGAGCTTCACCGGGGCGCCGACGCTGGACTCGGCTTCCTTCAGGACCTGGCCGACGGATTTGGAGCCGTCGTGAACATAGGCCTGCTCAAGAAGAACCACTTCCTTGTAGTAGCTCTTGAGACCCGATTCGACGATCTTCTCCTGCACGTTAGCAGGCTTGCCCTGGTGCTTTTCAAGAAGGATCGCCTTCTCGCGCTCGAGCGTGCCAGCATCGATACCAGAAGGATCGACAGCGGTCGGGCTCATCGCCGCGACGTGCATCGCGATATTGCGGCCAAGAGCCGAAAGTTTCTCGACATCGCCCTTCGATTCCAGCGCGATCAGCACACCGATCCGGCCGAGACCTTCGGTCACGGCGCCGTGGACGTAGCTCGCAATAACGCCGTCGGCCACCGTCAGCTTGGTCGTGCGGCGGATATTCATGTTCTCGCCGATCGTGGCGATCAGCTCGTTGAGGGTGTCCTTGATCGAGACCTTGCCACCCGGGAAGTGAGCAGCCTCGAGGGCCTCGACGGTGCCGTCACCGTTGAGCGCGACCTTGGCCGCCTCGCGGACGAAGCCCTGGAAATCCGGATTGCGTGCAACGAAGTCCGTCTCGGAGTTCACTTCGAGAGCGGTCGCGGTCTTGCCCGAGGATTCGACGGCGACGAGACCCTCGGCAGCGATGCGACCGGCCTTCTTCGCGGCCTTGGCGAGGCCCTTCTTGCGCAGCCAGTCGATCGCGGCTTCCATATCACCGTCGGTCTCGGCCAACGCGGCCTTACAATCCATCATGCCAGCCGCGGTCTTGTCGCGCAGCTCCTTCACCATGGCAGCGGTGATGTTCGCCATCTTCTTCCTCGTACGATCTTTAAGCGGAAGGACGGCGCGATCCGCGAGAATCGCGCCGTTTCAATGATTATGCCGTCGCGAGTTCACGCGACTGCGACACCCAGCCTTCGAGGCGTCCGCCGGCCTTCAGGTCGGCTTCGGCGGCCTCGGCATCGGCCGGGGTCATGGCAGCGAGCTGCCAGTAGTGGAAGATGCCGTAATCGTTCAGCTTCTTCTCGAGCTGCGGACCAACGCCGGAAAGCTTGGTCAGGTCGTCCGGAGCGCCACGGGGAGCGGCAAGCTTCTCGTAGGACTCGGCCGGAACTTCGAGGTCCGACGTCGCGGCCGGAAGCGTCTCCATGATCACAGGCTCCTCGGCGGCGCCGAGATCCATGCCCGAGCGGCCCTGAGCACGACCGATGCCGTCGATCGCGGCACGGGCGACGAGATCGCAGATCAGGACAAGCGCGCGGCCAGCGTCGTCATTGCCCGGGATCGGATAGGTGATGCCGTCCGGATCGCAGTTCGAATCGACGAGAGCGGCAACCGGGATGTTGAGGCGCTTGGCCTCCTGGATCGCGATCGCTTCCTTGTTGGTGTCGATGATGAAGATCAGGTCCGGCAGGCCGCCCATATCGCGGATGCCGCCGAGCGCGCGGTCCAGCTTCTCCTTCTCCCGCGACAGCGTCAGGCGCTCCTTTTTGGTGAAGCCCTGGCCTTCGCCCGAGAGCACTTCCTCAAGTTTGCGGAGGCGCTGGATCGAGTGGGAGATCGTCTTCCAGTTGGTCAGCATGCCGCCGAGCCAACGCGAATTGACGTAGTACTGCGCCGAGCGACGCGCGGCATCGGCCACCGGATCCTGGGCCTGGCGCTTCGTGCCGACGAGCAGCACGCGACCGCCCTTGGCGACGGTGTCCGATATCTGCTGCAGTGCCTGGTTCAGAAGCGGAACCGTCTGCGCGAGATCGAGAATGTGAATGTTGTTGCGGGTGCCGAAAATGAACGGAGCCATTTTCGGGTTCCAGCGGTGGGCCTGGTGGCCGAAATGAACGCCCGCTTCGAGGAGCGAACGCAGGTTTACGTCAGGAAGTGCCATTTGCAATTCTCCGGTTGATAGCCGCCGCGGACGTGACCTCTTCCCGAAGGACAAGGCACCGGATCGCAATCGAATGCGAAAGTCCGCGTGTGGAATGGGCGCGCTTATAGGGGAAGCGAACCGGAAGGGCAAGGCGGAAAGACCGCATTTGTTCCTGCCGTAAACGACGTTTTCAACCTCCGGTGCTGGCGAAGCCCGAAGACCGTCACGATCTGATGGCGACCAACAAATCGCGGAGGCCACGATGGCCGTCAAGGAAATCCGAATCCCGAGCGCAGATCACCCGATAACCATCGAGCCGTACAAGGGCCGAGTCATCGTGAAGTCCGACGGCAGAATCATAGCCGACAGCCGTGCCACGCTCGTCCTTCGGGAAGCGAGTTATCCCCCTGTCCACTACATTCCTCGCAAGGATGTAAACATGACTCTCCTCGAACGCACCGCTCACGCGACCTATTGCCCGTATAAGGGCGATGCATCCTATTTCAGCGTCCCTCTGCTGGGAGCGGGCGCCGCCAATGCCGTCTGGACATACGAAAAGCCGTACGAGGCCGTCGCGCCGATTGAAAGCCACCTCGCCTTCTACCCGGATCGCGTCGAGATCACCGAGGAATAGCGGGAGATCAGCCGACGACGTCCATCACGCCCGGCACAGCCTTGATCGCTGCCGCAACCGGCGGCGAGACCCGATATTTACCCGGCAACTTGATCTCAACCTCGGTGCCGCCATCGACCAGCATCACGAAGCTGACTTCACTCTCGCCGCCTTTCTGCAGGCGGCTGGCGACGAGATCCGCAGGTTTGGAATCGCGCAGGAAGACCTGAAGGGAGCGCGAGAGATTGGAGGCGGCATCCTCCAACGGCTGGACGCCAGTGATCCGCGCCCTCACCTCCTCGCCTTCCATTGAGGCCTGAAGCGTGACGACGATCGACTGGTTCGGCTCCAGCATGTCGCGATACTGCGCCAGCGCCTCCGAGAACATGATCGCCTCGTAATGGCCGGTCGGGTCCGACAGCTTGATGATGCCCATCCGGTTGCCAGACTTCGTACGCTTCTCCTGCCGCGACAGTACCGTCGCCGCGAGTCGACCGGCGGTCGCACCCTGGCGCACAGAGGCGACGAAGTCCGACCAGCGCTGGAGTTTCATTCGCGAGAGCAGGCCTGAATAGGCGTCGAGCGGGTGGCCTGTCAGGAAGAACCCGATTGCCTCGTATTCCCGGGTCAGCCTGTCGCCCGGGAGCCAGGCATCGACTTTGGGGATACGGATCGCTTCCGGCTCGACGCCACCGAAAAGACCGCCCTGACCCGATTGCTTCTCGCCCTGCGTCCGACCCGCGATCGCGACGATCTCCTCGAGCGCCGCGAGCACGGCCGCGCGGTTCCTCTCGAGGCAGTCGAAGGCCCCCGCCTGCACCAGGCTTTCGAGCGTCCGTTTGTTGACCGCCTTCGGATCGAGCCTCCGGGCGAAATCACCGAGATCCCCGAATGGTGTGTCGCCGCGCGCAGCGACAATCGCGGCCGCGGCCTGCGAACCGACGCCCTTCACGGCAGCAAGCGCATAGCGGATCGCGCCCTGATGCACGCCGAACTCGACCTCTGACGTGTTGACCGATGGCGGCTCGACCTTAATGCCGAGCCGCTGCGCCTCGGTCCGGAATTCGGCCAGCTTGTCGGTCGAGCCCATATCCATGGTCATCGACGCCGCCATGAACTCGACCGGGTAGTTCGCCTTGAGATAGGCCGTCTGGTAGGCGACGAGCGCATAGGCCGCCGCGTGACTCTTGTTGAATCCGTAGTCGGCGAATTTGGCGAGCAGATCGAAGATCGCGTCGGCGTCCGACTTCTTGACCTCGCGCTCGGTCGAGCCGGCGACGAACAGGCCGCGCTGCTGCTCCATCTCGGCTCGGATCTTCTTACCCATCGCGCGACGCAGAAGGTCCGCCTGGCCCAGCGAGTAGCCGGCCAGGATCTGCGCGATCTGCATCACCTGTTCCTGGTAGATGATGACGCCGAAGGTCTCGGCCAGCACCGCCTCGATCTTGGGGTGCGGATATTCCGGCTTCTCGCGGCCATGCTTTCTGGCGCAATAGGTCGGAATGTTCGCCATAGGGCCCGGACGATAGAGCGCGACGAGCGCGACGATGTCCTCGAACCGGTCCGGCCGCATGTCGATCAGCGCGCGCCGCATGCCTGCGCTTTCCACCTGGAACACGCCGACCGTCTCGCCGCGTCCCATCATCTCGTATGCATCTTTGTTGTCGAGCGGGATGCGTGACAGGTCGAGGTCGATGTCACGAGCCTTCAGGTGCTGAACGGTCTTCGTGAGGGTCGTCAGCGTCTTGAGGCCGAGGAAGTCGAACTTCACGAGGCCCGCCTGCTCGACCCACTTCATGTTGAACTGGGTGACCGGCATGTCCGAACGCGGGTCTCGGTAGAGCGGCGTGAACTCCGCCAGCGGCTTGATGCCGATCACGATGCCCGCTGCATGCGTCGAGGCATGGCGATAAAGGCCTTCGAGCTTCAGCGCGATGTCGAGCATGCGGCCGACGCGCGGATCCTCCTCGCGTGCCACCTCGAAACGAGGCTCGTCCTTGATCGCCTGCGCGAGCGTCACCGGATTGGCCGGGTTCTGCGGCACCAGCTTGCACAGCTTGTCGACCTGCCCATAGGGCATTTCCAGCACGCGGCCGACGTCGCGCATCACGCCGCGCGCCTGCAGCGTGCCAAAGGTGATGATCTGCGCGACCCGGTCGTGGCCGTATTTCTCCTGGACGTAGCGGATGACCTCCTCGCGCCGCTCCTGGCAGAAGTCGATGTCGAAATCCGGCATCGAGACGCGTTCGGGATTGAGGAAGCGTTCGAACAGAAGGCCGAAGCGGATGGGATCGAGATCGGTGATCGTCAGCGCCCAGGCAACGAGCGAGCCCGCGCCCGAACCACGACCCGGCCCGACCGGGATATCGTGCGCCTTGGCCCATTTGATGAAGTCCGAGACGATCAGGAAGTAGCCGGGGAATTTCATTCCCTCGATCACGTTGAGCTCGAATTCGAGCCTCTTGGCGTAGTCCTGCTCCGTCAGGTTCGGCGCACAGCCGTGAACCGCAAGACGCTCGGCAAGACCTTCGCGTGCCTGCCTCTTCAGCTCCTCGGCCTCGTCGCCGTCGGCGGTAAAGCGCGGCAGCATGGGCTTGGTCGCGCGCGGCCGGTAGCGGCAACGCCGGGCGATCTCGACGGTGTTCTCCGTCGCCTCCGGGAGATCGGCGAACAGCGCGACCATTTCCGCCCGGCTCTTGAACCGATGCTCAGGGGTGGCCTGCCTGCGGTCCTGATCGGCGACCATCCGGCTCTCTGCGATGGCAAGCAGGGCGTCATGAGCTTCATGGTCAGCGGCCGTCGCGAAATAGCAGGCATTGGTCGCGACCAGCGGTATGCCGTGTGCGTATGCCAGATCGACGAGCTTCGGCTCGGCAAGCGCTTCCGCATCGGTGCCGTGTCGCTGCAGCTCGATATAGAGTCGGTCACCGAAAATTCCGGAAAGCGTCGCAATCCGGGATGCTGCAAGATCCTCGCGTCCTTCGACGATCGCCCGGTTCAGCGGTCCTTCCGGGCCACCGGTCAGCGCGATCAGCCCGGCCGCGCGCTTCGCCAATGTCGCGACACTGACGAAGGGCTCCGATGGATCGGTCTCCAGGAAACCCGCGCTCGTCAGACCGAGCAGGTTGACGTATCCCTCTTCCGACTGCGCGAGGAGAACGAGTCTCGGCTTTTCCTCCGCCCCAAGCCGTGCCCCGGGGGCGGCTTCACGGTCGCCGAAATCAACCGCGATCGTCGCGCCGACAATCGGCTGAATGCCCTCACCGGCAAACTTTTCGGAGAACTCCAGCGCTCCGAACAGGTTCGACGTATCGGTCAGCGCGACGGCCGGCATCTTGTCGGCCTTGGTCAGCTCCGCGAGCTTCTTGACGGTCAGCGCGCCTTCAAGGAGTGAGAAGGCCGAATGGACATGCAGATGGACAAAACCGACATCCGCCATCGCCACTCGCTCCTTCAAAACTCACAAGATGGGCAGCGCGTCCGCCCAGATCAGGACCATCGCGACGAAAGCCGCGACCGCGCCGAATTCCGCAACATCGGAAAGAATGCGATTGAGGGTGCCCAAAGCCATGACCGCCTCCTGTTTTCCACTGTGTTCTTGTTTTGTTCTTTCTGCCAAGAAGAGTCAAGCGCCTTTCTCGCTGGTATGCCCGATGGGCTATAGCGAACGAGGATTTCGGAGGAGGACACAATAAATATCAGCGCGCGAACCAGATCACGCGCAAGGTGATCGAGGTCACCGAAGGCGACGACGTCCCATGTCCGCATCGATATCGGGAACGGCCAGATCATCTCGTCCATCACCAACGAGGCCATCGACGAGCTCGGGCTGAAGACCGGCGCCGCAGCGGTAGCGGTCATCAAGGCGTCCGACGTCATGGACGATTAGGCTCCTCTTCTTTGCCGCCGCGCATGTGTACCAGACATGCGGGTGCGGCGGCTCAAGTCGATCGCAACCGCGAATTGAAAGACTCCCAGGGGGCTGGAACGCTCCACCGCTTTGGGCGTTCACACCTCCAAGCGCCATCTCTGGCCCGAGCGCGTCGTACACTAAATAACCGGGTACGAACGTGAATTTCAGCTAGGGCGACTCGGACGAAGAGCGCAGCATAAAAAAGCTTCGCCGTGGGAGTGCCGTCCGATGATCAGGCAATCCTTGCTCGTAGGTGCGTTAGCGTTCGGTGCGTCGCAGGCGGCCGCCCACAGCTGGTACGATTACGACTGCTGTTCGGACCGAGACTGCAAGCCCATCTCCAAGGACGACGTCAAAGCTGGCGACAATGGCTGGCGAATACTCGCGACCAAGGAAGTGATCCCCTACACGTCCGTCCGGCGATCGCCGGACGGGCAATTTCACCGCTGCACCAAGGCCTTCGACCCTGCCTCCACGGTGAAGTGGGACGTCACCATCTGCCTGTATGTGCCGGATCAGGGCAGCTAGACCTCGACGGCCAGACCGTCCCTGAGGGTGATGCGCCGGTCCATCCGGGCAGCGAGTTCGAGATTGTGCGTGGCGACGAGCGCGGAGAGACCGGTCGCCTTGATCAGCTTGAACAGACTCTCAAACACGGCTTCAGCTGTCACCACGTCGAGATTGCCGGTCGGTTCGTCGGCGAAAAGGACTCGCGGCGCGTTGGCGACGGCACGGGCGATCGCAACACGTTGCTGCTCGCCGCCCGAGAGCTCCGCCGGGCGATGGGTGCCGCGATGGCCAAGGCCTAGCCATTGCAGCAATTCCTCGGCGCGCTTCCGCGCCTCTTTCTTGTCGAGCCCCGCCACGAGCTGCGGCAGCATGACGTTCTCCATCGCCGAGAACTCGCCCATCAAATGATGGAACTGATAGACGAAGCCGACTTCGTGCCGGCGGATACGGGTCCGCTCGGCATCGGACAGTGACGAGGTGGGCCGCCCGCCGATGATCACTTCGCCGCCGTCCGGCCGTTCGAGCAGGCCGGCGACATGCAGCAAGGTCGATTTTCCGGCACCCGACGGCGCGACGAGCGCGACAGCCTCGCCGGGATACAGGGAGAAATCTGTGCCGCGCAGGATCTCGATCGTCGCCTGACCCTGCTTGTAGCGGCGGTGGATGGCTTCGAGGCGGAGCGTTTCCATGGTCACTCGTACCGAAGCGCTTCGACCGGATCGAGCCTCGAGGCCCGCCATGCCGGATAAAGGGTGGCGATAAGCGAAAGCGCCAGCGCCATCAGGACCACGGAGATCGTCTCGCCTATATCCACGTCCGCCGGCAGTTTGCTGAGGAAATAGAGTTCCGGCGAGAACAGCTCGGTCGAGGTGATCCAGGAGATGAACTGGCGGATCGGCTCGATGTAATGGCAGATCAGCAGGCCGAGGATCACTCCGACGATCGTGCCGATGAAGCCGATCGAGGCGCCGGTGATGACGAAGATGCGCATCACCGTTCCGCGCGTCGCGCCCATCGTCCGGAGAATGGCGATTGCCTGGCCCTTCTCCTTCACCAGCATGATCAGGCTGGAGATGATGTTGAGATCGGCGACCAGGACGATCAGGGTCAGGATCAGGAACATCACGTTACGCTCGACCTCGAGAGCCGAGAAGAAGGTCACGTTGCGCTGCCGCCAGTCGACCAGCAGCACTTCCCGCTGGGCCGCGTTCTGGATCGGCTGGCGCATCTGCTCGGTCTTGTCAGGGTCGTCGACGAAGACCTCGATCGCGCTGACGTCGCCGCGCCGGTTGAAATAGGCTTGGGCCTCGGCAAGCGGCAGGAAGACATAAACGGCGTCGTATTCCGACATGCCGACTTCGTAGATCGCCCGGACAGGATAGCCTTTGATGCGCGGCGTAGTGCCCATCGGGGTCACCGCGCCGCGTGGCGATACCAGCGTCAGGATATCGCCGACGCGAAGGCCCAATTGCTCGGCCAGGCGACGGCCGATGACGACGCCGAGATTGGTGTCGAAACCTTCGAGCGTGCCTTCCTGGATGTTCTTGCCGACGAGACCCGAGACCTTGATGTCGGCCTCGCGCATGCCGCGAACCAGCACGCCACCGGCATTCGAGGCCGATGAGGCGAGCGCCTGCCCCTCGACGAGAGGCGCGGCGAGTCGGACGCCCGGCACTTTGGAAATCCGCTGGGCGACCACATCGAAATCGGTCAGGTCCGATCCGATCGGCTGGACGATGACGTGACCGTTGACGCCGAGAATCTTGCCGAGAAGCTCCTGCCGGAAGCCGTTCATCACTGCCATGACGATGATGAGCACGGCAACGCCCAGCATCACGCCGAGAAATGAGAACGTGGCCGAGACCGAGATGAACCCCTCGCGCCGGCGCGCCCTCAAATAGCGCCCCGCGATCATCCATTCGAACGGCGAGAACGGGGCGGTTCCCCGCCCCCTCGACGCATTCCCGTCGGAAGTCGGGCTTTTTGCGATCATTGCGTCAGCCGCGCCAGGGCGGACTCGGCAGACAGAGTCTCGCGCTCACCGGTCGCGCGGCGCTTCAGCTCGACCGTGCCGGAAGCGAGGCCTTTCGGGCCGACTACGAGTTGCCACGGCAGGCCGATCAGATCCATCGTCGCGAACTTCGAGCCCGGCCGCTCGTCGGTGTCGTCGTAGAGCACGTCTTTACCAGCAGCGTTGAGCTTGGCGTACAGGTCCTCGCAGGCCGTATCGACCGCTGAGTCACCGGCCTTCAGATTGGCGAGGCCGACCGAGAACGGCGCGACGGCATCCGGCCACACGATTCCGTTGTCGTCGTGACCAGCCTCGATGATCGCCGCCACAAGGCGGCTTGGGCCGATTCCATAGGAACCCATGTGCACTGGAGCGTCTTGTCCGTCCGGACCGGTGACATTGGCGCGCATCGGTGCCGAGTATTTCGTGCCGAAATAGAAGATGTGGCCTACCTCGATGCCGCGCGCCGAAAGCTGCTGCTCGGCCGGGATCGCGCCGAACGCCGCCTCGTCGTGCATTTCCGACGTTGCCGCGTAGGAACTGGTCCAGTCGTCGACTAGTGATTGCAGGCCGGCGCGGTCCTCGAAATCGACGTCCTCGTCCGGGATAGGCTTCGTCAAGAAATCCTGGTGGCAAAACACTTCGCTCTCGCCGGTCGAAGCGAGAATAATGAACTCGTGGCTGAGCTTGCCGCCGATCGGGCCGGTATCGGCCACCATCGGGATCGCCCGCAATCCCATCCGTTCGAACGTGCGGAGATAGGCCACGAACATGCGGTTATAGGCATGCCGCGCGCTGTCGGCGTCGAGATCGAAGGAATAGGCGTCCTTCATCAGGAATTCGCGCGAGCGCATCACGCCGAAGCGCGGCCGGACCTCGTCCCGGAACTTCCACTGGATGTGGTAGAGATTGAGCGGCAGGTCGCGATACGACCGGACATAGGCGCGGAATATCTCCGTCACCATCTCCTCGTTCGTCGGTCCGAACAGCATGTCGCGTTCGTGGCGATCCCGAATCCGCAGCATCTCCTTGCCATAGTCGTCGTAGCGGCCCGATTCGCGCCAGAGATCAGCACCCTGGATCGTCGGCATCAGCAGTTCGATCGCCCCTGCCCGGTTCTGCTCTTCGCGCACGATGGCGCAAACCTTGTCGAGAACGCGCTTTCCGAGCGGCAGCCAGGCGTAGATGCCGGCCGATTCCTGGCGCAGCATTCCGGCGCGCAGCATCAGGCGATGCGAGACGATCTCCGCTTCCTTGGGAGTCTCGCGGAGGATGGGCAGGAAATATCGGGAAAGACGCATACGGGCTCCGTCGTGCGCCGATGGCGCGGGGCGGCGAAGGCCGGACGAAATCCTATGAGGCTGTAAAAGACAAGTGCTCTGCGGTCGCGTCCACCACTCTACGGCGGCGAAGAAGCCGAAACATGCAACCAGGTCGCGCCCTTCCACGTTACCCAAAGGTCTAAAGGAGGACCGTGATGAGCAATAAAAGTCAGGGAATCTTGGCGCTTATCGCCTTCGTCCTGCTGATCGGCGTCTACTTCATTTGGGACGCGACCAAGAACGACGGCCAGATGACTCTAACCGACGCCAACCCCAATGCTCCGGCGCTGACCCAGCCCGCAGCACCGGGTGGCGCCCCGGCGAATCCGACAGGCAACCAGCCTGCGCCAACGCCTCAGCAATAACCCAACGAGCCCCGCCCTTCGGCGGGGCTTTTGTCAGTGGACGCTGATCCACTGGCGGGCGGCGCGCTGTGCTTCCGCGATAGCGGCCTCGGTCATTTCGTCGGCAAGTTCACGACGAAGCCGGACCGCATCGCGATTGCCCTTCACGGCGGCAAGATTGAACCATTTGTGCGCGGCAACACGGTCGGCGGGCACGGCGCGGCCGGTGGCATAGGCCAAGCCGAGCTGAACGAAGATTTCACCTGCATTGGCCGTGCCATTCAGAGCAGCAGCTTCGAGCGAGCGGATTTCAGAATAAGTCACTGTCAGTCCCCGTCAGCTGTTCTGCTCACTGGAGCAGTTGTTCTAACGCTTAGGCTGCCTCGACCATCCGAATAATCACCTAAAATACTACCTTAATTGCATATGAATAAAGTTCAAATCGAATGTAAATTTTACGAATCGTAAGGCAAGCACCACCGTGCATCACCAGATAATTTAGCTGACAATACGGAGCAATAGCGATTTCTGGATTTACTCTCTTCTAACCACGCCAAAGCGGAGCTCGATTAAAGCTCAGCGTTTCCTGCCGAGAACCAGGCCCAATATCATCGCCCCCAGAAGCCATGGTATGGGCGCTTGCGCGGCGGCGTTTGCCAGTCCCGCAAATGGCGTGGTCGAGGGTGCACTGACAGGTCCGGCGCTCGTCGCGGCATGCGCCGTCTTCTTGCGGGTTCCGATCAGAAGGATCATCAGCCCGATCAGAAACGCTCCGCCACCGACGATGCCGGCTGCCCCGGCCGCCCCAACAATCGGAGTGAGGAGAATGAAGGCCGCCACCCCAAGCGCCATCAGCCCGATCGAGAAGAGGATCAGCGCCACAACGGCGCAAGCCACCATGAAGCCGAGCTGCCGGGCGCGCGAGTTCATTTCAGCCTTGAGCCCCTGGAACAGGGCGCCGCTCGCTAGCAGTGTCTGCAGCATCAACGACGCCTCAGCAGGCCGATGACGTATCCGATGCCGAACGCGATGCCGATCGCGCCGAGCGGGTTCTTCTCGACCTGCCGGCTCAGTTCATCGGCATAGCCCTTGACCTGACGCTCCGCCGTTTCGGCGTAGTCCACACCCGTCTCGTAGAGCTCGCTCGCGGTGTCGGTCACCTTGTCGCGCGCAGAGACCGCCTGCGACTGGATCAGGGCGGCCACATTGCGGCTCAGCCGGGCGAGATCTTCCTGCAGTTCAGTAATGTCGGTGATCGTCGCATCCACGCTGCGCGAAACGGCGGCACGCCGCGTCGCGGTACGGCTGGTACGGCGCGGTGTCGATGGTGGTCGCGATCCGCCGGAACGCCGGCGGCCGCGGCGTGCGGGAGCCGTGTCTGCTTCGGCCGCTTCCGCGCGTTCGGATTCGGTAGTCGGAGGGGTGGCCATTCGCGAAGACTCCTGATGGTTCCGGAACATGGCGCGGCAAGCGCGCCCTCACCCACAGAACGTTCCATAGTGGGTGAGGTTCCGGAATGATCAGGATCAACGCGCGGTTTGGCCGAACAGCACCTTCTGTGCGTCCTGGTTGCTCGCGAGATCGAGCGCCTCACCCTCGGCCTTCACTTCGAAGCCGCGCTGCACGGCCGGACGCGAGGTCATGCGCTCGAGCCATTTCTGCACGTTTGGGAATTCGGAGGGATCCTGCCCCTGCCGCTCCCAGACCCGGGTCCAGCCGACGCAGGCCATGTCGGCGATCGAATATTCGCCGGCGAGGTAATCACGATCGGCGAGGCGCTTGTTCATCACGCCGTAAAGGCGGTTGGCCTCCTTGGTATAGCGCTCGATCGCGTAAGGAATCTTCTCTGGTGCATAGAGGCGGAAGTGATGCGCCTGCCCGGCCATCGGGCCGAGGCCGCCCATCTGCCACATCAGCCATTGCTCGACCTCGACGCGCCTGCGTTCGTCGGTCGGGTAGAACTTGCCTGTCTTGCGGCCGAGATATTGGAGTATGGCAGCGGATTCGAAGACAGAGATCGGCTCGCCGTCGGGTCCGTCGGGATCGGCGATTGCCGGCATGCGGTTGTTCGGCGAGATCGCCAGGAATTCCGGTTTGAACTGGTCGCCCTTGCCGATGTTGACCGGGATGACCCGGTAAGGAAGCCCGACCTCTTCGAGCATGATCGTGATCTTGTAGCCGTTCGGTGTCGGCCAGAAATAAAGGTCGATCGGCTCTTTTTGCAGTTCAGACATTGGATCCCCGGTCGGAAAGGACGCGATGGACGTGCAAGTATTGGCTCACGCATTCATTCGCAATGCACCGGGGAAATTTATAGCGGCTGCGTCGCCAGCCCCTTGTAAAGGACCGGTCCGGTCGGCTTTCCGGTCGGCGATCCGCCCGCGGGTTCTAGCGTGATCTCGTACAATTGCCGGGGCTGTGGAACCGGCTGCCCCTGCGCGTTCATCCGCGCCTCGTGCGCGGCATCGAGCAGGCCAAGCGGCACCGGCCCGACGCCACGATCCCAGAGCGTCCAGACCTGAAGAATCTTGCCTTCGGGAACGTCGATATCGGTCAGCGGCCGCAGCAGAACGCTGCCGTCCGCATAGGCCTCGACGATGGCGCCGGGCGTTGAATCGGCGGCCTCAAGGATGGCGACGACCACGGGTGCGGGACCCGGCCGCAAAAGCATGGCGCCGAGTCCCATCGCCAGAACAAAGCTGGCCAGGGCACCCGCGAGCGCTGAACCGCGCCAGAAGCCGAGATTGTGCCACATGGCGCTAAGCACCCGCTTCCTCGGCGTCCGCGCCACGACCGCACGCTGGCCGATACCGGTCCGTATCCGCTCCCAAAGCACGGCCGAGGGCTCGACGCGATCCGCTACCTCATCGAGCGGCGACAGGCGTTCCCGCCACGCGGCGATGGCCTGCGCCAGCGCATGATCGGTCGACAGCGCACGCTCGATCCGCTCGCTTTCCTCGGGCTCGGTCAGGCCGAGTACATATTCGCCTGCAAGGGCGTCGATATCGCGGTCGCTCATGCCATGCACTGCCTGAGCGAAATCAGGCTGCGCCGGATCCACGCCTTCACAGTTCCGAGTGGCACGCCGAGCTTTCCCGCAATCTCTCCATGCGAGAGCCCACCGGCATAAGCCAGCACCACGCTTGCCCGTCGCGGCGCTTCCAGCCTTTCGAGGCAGACGCGAAGCGCGTCGCGATCCGGCAGGCGCGAGACTAGGTCGTCGTGGTCGGTCTGCTCGACGAGCCCATCCAGATCGGCGTCATCGACCAGATCCTCACGGCTGCGGTCGCGGATGACGCTCAAGGCGCGGTTGCGGACGATGGCGTACATCCAGCTCCGCCCGGAACCGAGGGTGGCATCGAATTGCGACGCCTTGCGCCAGATCTGCACGAAGGCGTCATGCACGATCTCCTCGGCGAGGTCCTTCCGGCGGACGATCCGGAGCGCCACTCCGATCATCGAAGGCGCCTCACGGTCGTAAAGCTCGCGCAGCGCGTCCGCGTCCTGACCGGCGCAGGCCATGATCGCCGCGCCATGATCGAAGGCCGTCTCCGTTCTCGCGGCCAAGCTCAAAATCCGTCTCCGCATGTTCGCGCTATGCACGATACGCGCGAAAGCAGCGAACGGATGCAGCCGGAGATTATTTTCAGCGACTGCATCCAATCGACCATCGCCGTGTGTAGCCCCCTCATCGAGGCCCGAACCTCGGATCACTGGGAGAACACGATGAACACGAAGCCCCTGCTGCTCGCCTCGGCCCTCCTCGCCGCCACGGCCCTATCCGCCACCGCTGCGTCAGCGGCATCCCTTGTCGGCCTCGTCGGCAAGGACACCCTGGTCCTGCTCGATCCGGCATCCGGCAAGACGACCGCGACGGTAAAGATCGATAAGCCCGTCTGGGCGATCGACGTCCGCCCGGCGGACGGCATGCTCTATGGCGTGACCGCCGACAATGCGGTCGTGACGATCGACCCGAAAACCGGCAAGACCACCGAGAAGTCGAAGCTCAGTGAAAGCCTCAAGCCCGGCGTCACCGCGACGATCGACTTCAATCCGGCCGCCGATCGCATGCGCATCATGGCCGACGACGGCACCAGCCTCCGCGTCAATGTCGATGACGGCAAGGCGACGGTCGACGGCTCGCATAAGTACAAGGCAGGCGATGCCAATGCGGACAAGACGCCGAAGATCGTCGCCGGCGCGTACACCAATTCGAAGAACGGCCCGAAGCCCGAGAAGACCGAGCTTTACAATATCGACGCCGCCACCGGTTCGCTCGTCCTGCAGGCTCCGCCGAACGACGGCACGTTGAACACGGTGGGCTCGATCGGCATGACGCCGACCGGTCCGGTGGCGTTCAACATCGTCGCGGGCGAAGGCAAGAACGATGCGTGGCTCGCGCATGGCGGCAAGCTCTATTCGGTCGACATGAAGTCCGGCGCGGCCAAGGAAGCCGTGAAGCTCGATGTCTCGGGAGATCTCACCGACATCGCCTGGTGGGAATGATCGTCCAGTACTCCCTCGGAAACGGCGGCTTCGGCCGCCGTTTTCATATCAGGCGGGGGATAGCCCGATCCTGCCCCAGCCGGGCAACTTGATCGCGGGGCGTCTTAAATCCACGCCCGTCACCGTCCCCAGAACATTGATCTCCAGTCCTTCAACCCAGCCGACCGTCAGGCCGGCGAGTCCGCTATACGAGATCTGGAAGCCGCTACCGCTCGGGCTCTCGCCCGCGAAGAAGCCCGGAGCGCGAAAGTCCTTGCCGAGCGCGGTCGGCAGGAGCGACGGCGCGAGTTCGGGCACACGTTGGGCGATGTAGGCAACGAACGTGTTCGAGTTCGGTCCCGGCCAGGCGCGGTAGGTTCCGACATCCGAGAACGGATAGTCCGAAACCGCCGCCCGGATCTTGGGAATGGCCGCTTCCGCCGCTTCGCCGCGCAATGTCTGCAAGACAACCGGCGCATTGCCGTACCAGCGACCGTCGACCTCGCGAACATTGGTGCGGATCGGCGTCCCCCAGCCGACGACATCGTAGCGGGTGTAGTTCGGCGCGCCCGCGGGCTTGATCACGACCCAGGAATGATGGGCGAAGATGCCCCGCCAGTTGCCGACTCGGGCGGCCAGAACATGGACGACCGGATCCGGCTCGTCCTTGGCCTGAGGGAGCAGGCTCGCGGACGACCAATCGGCATCGGACCAGGAATCCGGCCAGCCCTGATTCCACCACCAAAGCGCGTGGGTGCCCAGCGGCAAGAAGACGGCGATAAGAAAGGCTAGGATCACGCGCTTCATTCAGCGGTCGAGGAACTCACATCTCGACCACGGTTTCGAAACCGCCATAGATCATGCGCTTGCCGTCGAAGGGCATGTTCTCCATGCTTGCCTTGAGCCGTGGGTCTTCCATCACCTTCTTGTTGATCTCGTCGCGCGCGGCGCGGGAGGGATAGGTGATCCACGAGAAGACCACGGTCTCGTCGTCCTTGGCTTTCACGGCCATCGGGAAGGACGTCACCTCCCCGTCCGGGACGTCGTCGCCCCAGCATTCGACGAAGGAAAGAGCGCCATGCTCCATCCAAACCTGACCGGCGGTCGTTGCTACCGCCTTGTAGGCATCGAGATTGGCCTTCGGCACGGCGAGTACGAAACCATCAACGTAGGGCATCGCAAATCCTCCTCTGAGCAGGCGCTCATGAAATAAGAATTCCGCTCGCCTTTTTTATGGCTCGCTTCACCGCATTAAACCGCGCGGCGTCCACGCAGCACGCCGACGATGAAGAGCAGGACGATCGCGCCCACTGTCGAAACCGCCAGGCTCGCCCACCAGCCGGAATATTCGAGATTGAACACGCTCACCGCCAGGAAGCGCCCGATGACAGCGCCGATCAGGCCGACGATCAGGTTCATGATCAGACCGATATTGCTGCCCGTCACCTTCTCCGCGATCCACCCGGCGAGAATGCCGATGACGATGGTCGATATCCAGCCTACACCTTCCATGAGTGCCTCCTGCGAACGGGAACGTCGCTTGCGTCCCCTTCAACGCTCGACCCTAGGGGAAGGATGCACGATTCAGGAAAAAACCTTCATGACAGGTCCGGCCGGACCGAGGGAACCTGAACGCATGGAAGAAGATTCTCCCTTGAGAGGTCCGCATGCGCGGGCGACAGCATCGGGAGGCTTTTATGGCGGACGACAAGACGAAACCGGGCGAACCGGACCGCAGCCGCGTCTCGGGCTCAGAAGACTATGAGGTCCATGACTTCGCCGAGGCGGCGGGCATCACGAATGATCAGGCGCGCGAACTGATCCGCCAGCACGGTCCCGACCGTGAGAAACTGATGGCTGCCGCGGCGCGGCTCACGGATCACGCGCGAGCCTGATCGTCATGCACCATTTGAACGCCGAGATGCCTGCGCCGAGACTTGCCGGACCTCAGCGCATTTCATGCTGATCGACACGCCCCATCACAAACATACCTGTCGCGAATGCTCGGGGAGGTTTGTCGTGAATGCGCGGCGGATTGCGAGCGGATCGGCGATATGGACGAGCGCGTCGCGGCGTGCCGGACGTGCGCGGAGACTGCGAGAAGATGGCGGCGTGACTCTCTCCCCGACGAGGGAGAGCGGATTCGGCCGGGGACCGGCCGAGCCGAGTGAGGGCGACGCCGAAGGCATTCCTAACCACGGCACAGCCTAGCCGCAATGTGCCCTCAACCCGCTCGCATCTGGCGATGCGAGTCGACCTTCTCCCTCGTTGGGGAGAAGGCAAGAAATCACATATTCAGCACACGCCCATAAGCATCCAGCACGCTTTCCTTCATCGTCTCCGAAAGCGTCGGATGCGGGAAGATCGTGTGCATCAGCTCTTCCTCGGTCGTCTCGCAATTCATCGCGACGACGAAGCCCTGGATGAGCTCGGTGACTTCGGCGCCCGATAGATGCGCGCCCAACAGTTCGCCCGTCTTGGCGTCGAAGATCGTCTTGCAAAGACCTTCCGGCTCGCCAAGCGCAATTGCCTTGCCGTTGCCGATGAATGGAAAACGGCCGATCTTGACCTCGCGCCCCTGCTCCTTCGCCTTCGCTTCGGTCAGGCCGACCGAGGCGATCTGCGGATGGCAGTAGGTGCAGCCCGGCACCTTGTTCTTGTCGAGCGCATGGACCTTCAGGCCCTTGATCGCCTCGACGCAGGTCACGCCCTCATGCTCGGCCTTGTGGGCCAGCATCGGCGGGCCGGCGACGTCGCCGATGGCGTAGATGCCCTTCACATTGGTCCGGCCGTAGCCGTCGGTGACGACCACGCCGCGATCGGTCTTCACGCCTACCGCCTCGAGGCCGATGTTCTCGATATTGCCGACGACGCCGACCGCCGAGATCACCTTCTCGGCCGTGATCGTCTCGGTCTTGCCGCCGACCTCGATGGTCGCGGTCACGCTATCCTTTGCCTTGTCGAGCTTCGCGACCTTGGCGCCGGTCAAGATCTTGATGCCCTGCTTCTCGAACTGCTTGCGGGCAAAGGCGGCGATGTCAGCGTCCTCGACAGGCAGGATCTGCGGCAGCACCTCGACGACGGTCACATCGGCGCCCATCGTCTTGTAGAAACTCGCGAATTCGACGCCGATCGCGCCTGAGCCGATGACCAGCAGTGACTTCGGGAAGCTTTCCGGGTTCATCGCCTCGAAATACGTCCACACCTGCTTCTTGTCGGGTTCGAGCCCCGGCAGAACGCGCGGCCGCGCGCCGGTGGCGACGATGATGTGCGCCGCCTTGTAGGTGCCCGCTCCAAGCGCACCCTTCGGCGCCTCGACCGGCGGGCCGAGCACGCCCTTGGTCGGCGCCGTCACCGTGATCTCGCCGACTTTGGTGATCTTCGCATCGCCCCAGATCGTCGTGATCTTGTTCTTCTTGAACAGGAACTGGACGCCAGTGTTCATCTGTCCGGCAATGCCGCGCGAACGCTGGACGATCGCCTTCAGATCGAACGACGGCTTCTCGACCGCGAGGCCATAATTCTTCGCTTGGTGGAAATAGTGGTAGACCTCGGCCGAACGAAGCAGCGCCTTGGTCGGAATGCAGCCCCAGTTCGAGCAGATGCCGCCGAGGTGTTCGCGCTCCGCGACCGCAACCTTGAAGCCGAGCTGAGCGGCGCGGATCGCGGCCACATAGCCGCCCGGACCGCCGCCGATGATGATGATGTCGAACTGATTGTCGGCCATATTTCTCTTTCCGTCATGGCAGGGCTAAGCCCTGCCATCCACGTTCTTTCCTATTGGCACGCTGTGAACTCGTGGATCCCAAGGCCAGGCCTTGGCATGACGAGGAGGCTACATCACCAGTCCGACCGGCTTCTCGACATAGCCCTTGAAGGTCTGCATCAGCTGCGCCGACTCGGCGCCGTCCAGTACGCGGTGGTCGCAGGAGATCGTCGCCGTCATCTGGGTGGCGATGACGATCTGGTCGTTGCGAACGACAGCCCGCTTCTCGCCGGCCGCGACCGCGAGGATGGTCGAATGCGGCGGATTCACCACGGCGGTGAAGTGCTTCACGCCGTACATTCCAAGGTTCGAGATCGCCGTCGTGCCGCCCTGGTATTCGTGCGGCTTTAGCTTGCGCTCGCGCGCCCGCTTGGCCAGCGAACTCATCTCCATCGAGATGTCCGGCAGCGCCTTTTCATGCGCGTTGCGGATGATCGGAGTGATCAGGCCGTCCGGGATCGCGACCGCGACGCCAATATCGACGCCCTTGTGGCGCAGCATGCCGCCTTCGGTCCACGAGGCATTCGCTTCAGGGTGTTTCTTAAGAGTGAGCGCCAAGGCCTTGATGATGAAGTCGTTCACCGACAAACGCCACACCGGCTTGCCGTCACTCATCGGCGCGTAGGAGTTCATCTCCTCGCGCATCTTCAGCAGCGCATCAAGATCGACGTCGACCGCGAGATAGTAATGCGGGACGACGACCTTGGACTGCTGCATCCGGCTCGCGATCGTCTTGCGCATGCCGTCATGCGGGATGACGTCGTACGAACCCGGCTCGAACAGCGCCCGGATCTTGTCGTCCGGCATCAATGGGAAGCCGAACTGGCCGCCGCCCGAAGCCGGAGCGCCCGCGCCCGTTCCCGGCCGCGCGTTCTCGACGTCCTTCTTGACCACGCGGCCATGCGGACCGGAACCCGTGATCGACGACAGGTCGATGCCGCGCTCCTTGGCGATCCGACGCGCCAGCGGAGATGCGAACACCTTGGCGCCCAAGCCATTCAGCTTCGGAGCGGCCGGCGCGGGCGCCGCCGGAGCAGGCGCGGCTGTAGGCTCCGGCGCTTCAGCCGCCGCCGGCGACGACTTCCCGGCATCAGCCGTGGCCGGTGCCTTTTCCGCGGGCTTAGCCGCTGGCGCCGAAGCCGCGCTCGCGTCCTCGCCCTCTTCGAGCAGAACCGCGATCGGCTCGTTCACGGCGACGTCGTTGGTTCCTTCGGCGATCAGAATCTTGCCGAGGACGCCCTCATCGACCGCCTCGACTTCCATGGTCGCCTTGTCGGTCTCGATCTCGGCGAGCACGTCGCCGGACTTCACCTTGTCGCCCTCTTTCTTGAGCCATTTCGCGAGATTTCCCCGCTCCATGGTCGGCGACAGCGCAGGCATCAGAATGTTGATGGGCATCTCGGTCTCAGTTCATGGCATCGGTTGAGCCGACATCGGTCGGCTGGTCGAGCTCAGCGTCGAACAGGCGCCGAATATCGACGACGACCTCGGCCTCGCTCGCGCCGGTTTCCTTCGCATAGACGCGCGAAACGTGTCTCGCGATATCGGCAAGCAGGACACCCCAGGTCGATGGGTCGTCGAACGCCCGCTTCAGGGACACATGCAGACCCTCGTCGATAATCGCGGCCCGCAATACCTCGACGCCTCCCTTTTCGAAGGCCGCCGACGGCAGATGCAGAGCCTCGAACTCGCTCATTTGTAGCTGACAGCCTTCGCCGCCTCGACGACTTCGGCGACGGAAGGGAGCGCCAACTTTTCGAGATTGGCGGCATAGGGCATCGGGACGTCCTTGCCCGTCACGCGGAGGACCGGCGCATCGAGATAGTCGAAAGCCTTCTCCATCAGCTGGGCGACGATCTCGGAGCCGACGCCCGACTGAGGCCAGCCCTCTTCGACGGTGACGCAGCGGCCGGTCTTCTTCACTGATTCGATGACCGTCTCGATGTCCATCGGGCGGATGGTGCGAAGGTCGATGACCTCGGCCTCGATCCCCTGCCCGGCCAGTTCCTCGGCCGCCTTGAGCGCGTATGTCATGCCGATCGAGAAAGAGACGAGCGTCACGTCGCTGCCGGCGCGCGCGATCCGCGCCTTGCCGATCGGCAGCACGAAGTCGTCGAGCTTCGGAACGTCGAAGCTTTGGCCGTAGAGGATTTCATTTTCGAGGAAGATGACCGGGTTGGGGTCCCGGATAGCGGCCTTCAGAAGGCCCTTGAAGTCTGCGGCGGTGTAGGGAGCGATGACTTTAAGTCCCGGTACCTGGCTGTACCACGCCGTGTAGTCCTGGCTGTGCTGCGCCGCTACTCGGGCCGCGGCACCGTTCGGACCTCGGAATACGATCGGACAGCCCATCTGGCCGCCCGACATATAGAGTGTCTTCGCAGCTGAGTTGATGATGTGGTCGATCGCCTGCATGGCGAAGTTCCAGGTCATGAACTCAACGATCGGTTTCAGGCCGGACAGAGCGGCACCAACGCCGACCCCGGCGAAGCCGTATTCGGTGATCGGGGTATCGATCACGCGGCGGGCGCCGAATTCGTCGAGCAGGCCCTGCGAGATCTTGTAGGCGCCCTGATATTCGGCGACTTCCTCGCCCATCAGGAAGATGTCCGGATCGCGGCGCATCTCCTCGGCCATTGCGTCGCGAAGGGCCTCGCGGACGGTCTGGTGCACCATCTCGGTGCCTTCCGGCACTTCTGGATCGGGCTGGATTTCGACCTTCGGTGGCGCGGCCACGGCCGACGGCGCCTTGTCCGGAGCCGGTCCCTTTTCGGGAGCGACCGGCGGAGCACTTTCCTCGGCCTTCTTCTCGGCGGCCGGAGCCGCTGCGCCATTGCCGCTGGACTTCGCGATCGCAGCCGAGGGATCCTCGCCCGTTACGAGGATGATGGCGATGGGCGTGTTCACCGCCACGTCCTCGGTGCCGTCCTTGATCAGGATCTTGCCGAGCGTGCCGTCGTCGATCGCCTCGATCTCCATCGTCGCCTTGTCGGTCTCGATCTCGGCCAGCACGTCGCCGGATTTGACGGCATCGCCTTCGTTTTTGAGCCATTTCGCGAGCTTGCCCGACTCCATGGTCGGGGAGAGCGCGGGCATCAGAACTTCAATCGGCATAAGCGGAGCGCTTCCTGTTCGGGGCTGCGGCCTCGCTTATGCGAGTCCAGCCGGGCATTCGATGAAACTGCGCGAAAGGCTTGTCAGCGAAGGATGTCGGTCCAAAGCTCCGCCGGATCCGGCTCCGGATCAGAGCTCGCAAAATCGGCGGCATCATTCACGACGACGCGGATCTCCTTGTCGATCGCGTTCAGATCCTCTTCCTTGCTCCAACCGTTATCGAGCAGGCGCTTGCGTACCTGTTCGATCGGGTCGTGCTCGTCGCGCATTTTCTGCACTTCTTCCTTCGGCCGGTATTTGGCCGGGTCCGACATCGAATGGCCGCGATAACGGTACGTCAGCATTTCGATGATGTACGGACCCTGCCCCGAGCGCGCATAGGCAATCGCCCTGTCGCCGGCGGCCTTGACGGCGCGGACGTCCATGCCGTCGACTTGCTCGCCCGGAATGTCGAAGGACAGGCCGCGCTTGGAGAAATCGGTTGTCGAGGATGCACGATGATGCGCCGTGCCCATCCCGTAGCGGTTGTTTTCGACCACGTAGACGACCGGCAGCTTCCAGAGCTTCGCCATGTTGAAGCTCTCGTAGACCTGCCCCTGATTGGCCGCGCCGTCGCCGAAGTAGACGATCGAGACGCTGTCATCGTTGCGGAATTTGTTGGCGAAGGCGAGACCGGTGCCGAGCGAGACCTGGCCGCCGACGATGCCGTGACCACCATAGAAATTCTTCTCGCGGCTGAACATGTGCATCGAGCCGCCCTTGCCGCGGGAATAGCCTCCCTGGCGGCCGGTGAGCTCGGCCATGACGCCCTTGGGGTCCATGCCCGTTGCAAGCATGTGGCCGTGATCGCGATAGCCGGTGATGACCTGATCGCCCTCTTTCATCGCGGTCTGCATACCGACGACGACGGCCTCCTGGCCGATATAGAGGTGGCAGAAGCCGCCAATGAGGCCCATGCCGTAAAGCTGGCCGGCCTTCTCTTCGAACCGGCGGATCATCAGCATTTCGCGGAAAGCTGTGAGTTCTTCCTCTTTGGTGAATTCCACCAGGAGGTTAGAGGATTCAGATTTTACCTGGGCGGCCGCTGTTGCTGCCATTCATACGCTCCCTGCCGTCGACAATAGGACGGCCCCCGCCGCTTCTATTTTGGGCAGACGTTAGCGCATCAAATCAGCAAAAGCGAGAACCGCCCAGGTATGGCCGAATTCAGTTCAACCCAAGAAAATCAAGCGTTTGCCGTGGCGCGGTACGCGAAACGATATGCGCAGACGGCATAGCTGATCAGCGAAAGTTGAACATGAGTTCGGCACATTCACTGTGCCAGGCGGCCGAGTTTCATGTCCGCTTCCAGGGAGCCGAGTTCCAGTGCCCGCTGATACCACTGCCGTGCCTTCGCCGGATCAGGCGCAAGGCCAACGACGCGGCGCTGCTTGAGGAATGTCGGATCGTAGGTATCGCCGAGAGCGAGAGCCGCTTCAGCGTATCCGGCCTCGGCGGCGCGACGGTATAGCGGTCGTGCGCTGGCGAAGTCTCCCGACTCAACGAAGCGATGACCTCGCTCCATCAGCAACGCGAGTTCGGACTGGGTGAGCTTCGGGACGACAGGCGCCGGCGGCGGCGGAGCCTGGACCACTTGTGGCTGAGGCGGCGGCGGAGGCTGCTGGGTCAAAGCGGCAATTTCCGGAGCCGGGGCCGGCGCGGGCTCCTGAACCGGATCGGGTTCCGTCGTCGATGCACGCGCCGTCTCGATGGGCTCCGCCGGCGGAGGCTGGAGAATGGTCACCGTCCGTTCCGTTTCGGCAGCGGCGAGCGAAGCCATGGCGGCCTTGGTCGAAGCGACCTCGAATAAAGTCGGCTCGCGATCCTGGAACAGCGGCTGCCCGTTGAAATGCCGATAACCGATGAAGCCGCCAATGCCGGCGCCAACGAGCAGCACCAGCATGCTCAACCGCAGCATCATCTTGGAATGACCGCTGACCGGCTTCTTCCGGGTCGTCGGTTGCTGCGCGGCAGCGTATTGCTGGGCAAAGGCCTGATAGCCGAAATGGTCGGCATCGGCGAATGGATCATGCGCCTGTGGCGTCGGCGTACGACCTTTCGGCGCGAACATGTCGTCCGGCGCCTGCGGTTCGAATTGATTGCTCATGACAGCCCCCTGTCTGACCGGCCCCTCAGCCGGCTAGGCGTTTCCTCAATTGCTGGAGATTGCTTTCGGCTTTTGCTGCCGCTTGTTCTGTTGGGCACGCCACGCCATGAACTCCTTGAAGAGCGCATCGCGATCGGCCTGAGTTTGATTGCCCTTCTGGGCGTCGAGATAGCTGCCGAACTGGCTGCTGAGATCGTCGGACGTGTCGTTCTGTGCACCGGCCTGCTGAAGCACGCGTTCGGCGACACCGAAGCGCTGCCATCCGGGAACGGTCGCGGCGAGATTCACCTCCCGCCATTTCGGATGGAAGCCCTCCACCTGCAGCTTGTCCCAGTTCTGGAACAGGCGCTCGACGAAACGCTCGACCTTCTTGTAGCGAGGATTGCTCTTCGGCCAGTTGTAGACCGCGAGCACGGTCGGCACGCCGATCGTCTCGACCGTCTGCCCTTTCGGGACCAGGCCGGGATAATCGTCGGAGGAGAGTTCGCTGAGCGTGTAGTAGTCGGCGAACTTCTCGGTGAACGGCACGGGCAGGAAGTGGAAGCCGGTATTTGCCGGCATCTCGGCGAAGAAGCCGAGCGGGCGGCCCGCCACGCGAACGATTGCCGCGAGGTCGCCGGAAGCCAGATCCTTCATGCCCTGGGTGTGGTCGATGAAGACCTTCTCGACCGGAATGCCGAGACGCTGCAGCACGATGGTGCCGGTCATGCTGGCCGACGTGCCTAGCGGACCGAAGCTCACCCGCTTGCCGCGCAGATCTTCGACGCTGCGGATGTCGCCGCGCGCCAGTATGTGCAGTTCGGCGATGGGAAAACGGGCGACGAACTGAACGCGTTTGTCGAGGTTTCCGATCTTACGCTCGGTTCGGAAATACTCGAACACGTCGGACTGCGTGAAGGCGACGTCGACGCCTCGCAAATACAGGAGGTCTTCGAGGTTCGACGCCGAACCAAAGCCGACCATCGGCATGACGCGGAGATTGTCCCCGTCGTTCAGCGCTCGTCCCATCTCGTCGGCGAACCGCATATTGGTGGTATCGAGAAGCCCGCCGGCTATGCCGACGGTCCAAGCGTTCTTCTGATCGCGAAGGCGCGCTTCAATTGGATTTTCGTTAGCGGTGTCAGCGGTTTGCGAGATCGCTGGCGCGACCGATGCCGTTAAAAGACAGACAAACGCGATCGTGCGCAGAACAAGACGTCGCATATACATCCCCCCGGACTACTCATAGCGACACTGTTACTTAATAGCAGCGTGTCCAATACGAAGTGACTCGAATGAGGACAAAAACAAGATTATATTGCGGCCGAATCTAGGCGAGCAATTTGGACATTTTTCTGAAAACGACCCGGAATACGACGAATCAAAGGCTTACGGCCGGCGGCTGAGAAACCGCAATAGGGTCAAAAAATGAACTGATTCGTGGCCGGAGTTAGCGCGGGAGGACCAAAACGCGATCGTTCGGATGAAGCCAGCCAAGGTTTCGGCGGGCCTCCTCGTCCAGTAGATCGCGGTCAACGCTCGACGGTTCGAACTGGTTCACGCGGTGTTCGAGTTCCTTTTTCTTTCCTTCCAGCGAAGCCAGCTGGACCGACAGCGCCGCGATCTCCTGATCGAAATTGCGGTGAGCCCTCAGTCCTCGCTCGCCATGAACCGCGTGATATCCGAAATAGCCGATGCAGGCAGCGGCCGTCAGCCAGAGGCCGGTCTGCAGCAGGAAGGCACGAAGGCGGGTACGGATGACCATATTCGCAAGCTGACGCCGACTTGGTTTACCGGCGGTTAAAGATGCGCCGTTCGAGCACGCGGAAACGGCGGGCCAACGCGCTCAGAGCCAGATCGAGACTATCCGGCTTGATGTCGGAATCCCCTGCCCGGTCGCCGATCTCGAGCTCGGCTTCGGCCACGCGTCCATCGCGAACGGTATGGACGACGAGCGTCGCCATGCCGAGCGAAAGCCTGTCGCCCGGTGTCGGCTCGTTCTCCAGTTCCTCGGCGAAATGGTCGGCCACGGTCCGCTCGCCAAGCTCGCTGTCGACATCGAGGCCGTAGAGATCGCTCAGCACGGATAGCTGCACGCCGGCGCGCAACGGGAAATTCGAATGCTCCCCGGTGTCGCGTTCTCCTGGCGTGAAAAGCCGGTCAAGCTCCCGGACACGTTCAGGCGGGGCGAGAAAATATCCATAATCGCCGGGCTGGAGTGGTCCGGCCATTGCCGGCTCCAGGATGCGGTCCTCACGAACCACGAACACCGGCCGCGCCCAGCGCGGCGAAGCACCCGGCTCAAGGACCGCGCTTCCCTCGGCGATGTGATAGCCGACCATCTCATGTTCCTGTTGACCCGGCAGGTCGATCTCCACGCGCGATACGTCCCGGCGAGCCTGCGGCAGAGCGAGACCCAGCCGGCGCGCGAGCGGCGTCAGCGTCCAGCCCTGGACGACCAGCGAAACGACGACGGTAATGAAGGCGATGTTGAAATAGATTTCACCGTTCGGCAGCCCCGCCAGGGTGGGGATCGCCGCAAGGAAGATCGATACGGCGCCGCGCAGTCCCACCCAGGAGACGAATATTCGCTCGTTCACCGCGAATTTGTACGGCCCGAGACAGAGGAAGACAGCGACCGGACGGGCTACGAACATCAGGAAGAACGAGACCGCCAGCCCCGGAATGATCGCATCGACCAGCCTCGACGGCGTTACGAGCAATCCCAGTACGATGAACATCAATATCTGAACGAGCCAGGTCGCTGCGTCGTGAAAGGAGATGATCGAGGCGAAGGCCCGCACGCGACGGTTTCCGACGATCAGGCCGGCGACATAGACCGCGAGGAATCCCGAACCGTGCAGAACCTGCGTCGCCGCGAAGGTGACGACCGCGACCGCGATGGAGAAGATCGGATGGAGTCCGGTCGGAAGCTCGACCCGGTTCAGCACCCAGACGATGACGAAGCCGCCGACGGCACCGCCGATGGCTCCCAGCACGCCATGCTGGACCATCATCGCGATCAGTTCGACCACCGGCGTCCGTGCGCCGCTGAGCAGCACCTCGACAAGCACGATCGTCAAAAGGACGGCGACGGGATCGTTTGTCCCGGACTCGATTTCGAGCGTCGAACCGACATGGCGCTGAAGCTGAAGACCACCGGCCCGCAGGAGAAAGAACACCGCCGCCGCATCGGTCGGCGCCACCATCGCACCGACAAGCAGCGCCTGAGAGAAAGTCATGCCAAGCAGCGGCATGACCAATGCACTGACGACTAGCGCGGTGATGATCACGCCGAGAGTCGCGAGCAGGATCGAGGGTGCCAGCACGCCCCGGAACGTCGAAAGCCGCGTCCTCAGACCACCGTCGAACAGGATCACGGCGAGCGCGAAAGACCCGATCAGATAGGTTGTTCGGTAATCGTTGAAGTGGACGCCGCCAGGCCCGTCCTCGCCGATGAATACGCCGATCAGCAGGAAGACGAGAAGCAAAGGGGCGCCGAAGCGCTGCGCGACGAGGCTCGACAGAATGCCGATCGCAAGAAGCGCGGAACCGGCCAGCAGAACAAGATTGATGATCGCAATGCTCTGCATTGGGCCCTTTCAGTCAAAGCACATCCGGCCCGCGCAAGGCAGGAGGCACCCAATCCGCAGCGAAACCGGATAAGGCTATGTTCGCGGGCGAATCCCTGATTTTCAAGGTTTGATTGCCCGGGAAGGATTTAAAGCGATCTCCGATGACATCGGACGAACAAATCAGCGAACGCGGTCCATCACCGTTTCTGTCCGGCTTCAGACTGGTGGACGTCGCGGTCGGCGGCGGCGTCACGATCCGGGCTGCGGTTGGCGGCAACGGTCCGCCGCTGCTCCTGCTTCACGGCCATCCTCAGACGCATGCCACGTGGCGGAAAATCACGCCCGCGCTGAAAGGGCATTTCACCGTGATAGCCGCGGATCTGCGCGGCTATGGGGATAGCAGCAAGCCCGACGGCGGCTCGCAGCACATCAACTATTCCAAGCGTTTGATGGCTCAGGATCAGGTCAGGCTCATGCGGATTCTCGGTCATGACCGCTTCGCCGTCGCCGGCCATGATCGTGGCGCCCGCGTCGTCCATCGCATGGCGCTCGACCATCCGGACGCGATCGCCAGAGCAGCGGTGATGGATATCGCGCCGACGGCGACGATGTACGAGCGTACCGACCGGGCCTTCGCCACACGTTATTTCTGGTGGTTCTTCCTGATCCAGCCGGAGCCGCTGCCGGAAAAGATGATCGGCGCCGATCCCGAATTCTTCCTGCGTCGTCATCTCGCTGCGCAGGTGAAGACGCGTGGCGTAATCGACGACGCGATCTTCGCCGAATATCTCCGCTGCTACAGCGATCCGGCGACCCGTCACGCGATCTGCGAGGACTACCGGGCCGCGGCGACCATCGACCTCGTTCACGATGCGGAGGACGCCGGCAGCCGGATAACGGCACCCCTCCTCGCACTATGGGGTGGCAGGGGCACGGTCGGGGAACTCTACGACGTCATCGAAACCTGGCGCCCCAAGGCCGTTCGGGTCGAGGGCCGCGCGCTCGAATGCGGACACATGCTTCAGGAAGAAATGCCGGACGAGACCGCGGCCGAACTTCTCGCCTTCTTCACGGCGCACCAATCGTGATGCCCAGGCTTTATCTTGCGGGTCCCACCGTCTTTATGCCGAACGCCAGGGAGCGTGGCGAGAAGCTGAAGGCCATCTGCGCCAAGCACGGCTGCGAGGGTCTGTTTCCCCTCGATCATGGTTTCGCGCTTCCGGAGGACGGCCAGATCGCGATGCGGATGATCTTCGCGTCATGTGGGCAGATGCTCCGGCGTGCCGATGCAGTCATTGCCGATCTCAGTCCATTCCGCGGGCCTCATTGCGACGATGGCACTGCCGTCGAGATCGGCATGGCGATCGAGCGTGGCATTCCTGTTTTCGGCTATTCCAGTGATCTCCGTCCGCTAGTTGAACGCATCCCGTTCACCTGGGATGAACATGGCGCGCGCCGAGACGAAAGTGGCGCGGAAGTCGAGGATTTCGGGCAGCCGTTCAACCTGATGATCGCCGGCGCGGTGCGGTCAGTATTTGCGACGCCGAATGAGGCGATCGCCGCTGCGGCCGACGAGATGAGGCGTCGTCCTCCGGCTTGACCGGAGGACCCGTTTCGTCGGCTTGTGGATGCTCCAGTCAAGCCGGAGCATGGCGGTCAGATCAGGCGAGCGCCTTCAGTGCGGAGCGGCCGGCGTAGATCGCCTGCGAACCGAGCTCTTCCTCGATGCGGATGAGCTGGTTGTACTTCGCGGTCCGATCCGAACGTGCCAGCGAGCCGGTCTTGATCTGACCGCAGTTCGTTGCGACCGCGAGGTCGGCGATGGTCGAATCCTCGGTTTCGCCCGAGCGATGCGACATCACCGCCGTGTAGCCGGCGCGGTGCGCCATATCGACGGCCGCGAGCGTCTCGGTCAGCGAGCCGATCTGGTTGACCTTCACCAGGATCGAGTTCGCGGTGCCCTGCTTGATGCCCTGCGACAAGCGCGTCACGTTCGTCACGAACAGGTCGTCGCCGACGAGTTGGACCTTCTTGCCGATCTTGTCGGTGACGGCCTTCCAGCCCTCCCAATCGTCCTCGGACATGCCGTCCTCGATGGTGACGATCGGATAGTCTGCCGCGAGCTTGGCCAGATAATCGGCCTGCTCGATCGGGGTGCGGGTCACACCCTCGCCCTCATAGACGTATTTGCCGTCCTTGAAGAACTCGGTCGCGGCGCAATCGAGGCCGATATAGACGTCCTGCCCCGGCTTGAAGCCGGCCTTCTCGATCGCCGCCATGACGAAGTCGAGCGCGGCCGGAGCGGACGGCAGGTTCGGAGCGAAGCCGCCCTCGTCGCCGACATTGGTGTTGTGGCCGGCGGCCTTCAGCGCGCTACGCAGCGTGTGGAAGATCTCCGAACCCGTGCGGACGGCCTCGGCGAAGGTCTCGGCGCCGACCGGCAGGATCATGAATTCCTGGAAGTCGATCGGATTGTCCGCATGGGCGCCGCCGTTGACGATGTTCATCATCGGCACCGGCAGGACGCGGGCCGAGGGACCGCCGACATAGCGATAGAGCGGCAGTCCGGACGCTTCGGCCGCGGCCTTCGCGACCGCGAGCGAAACGCCAAGGATGGCGTTGGCGCCAAGGCGAGCCTTGTTCGGCGTGCCGTCGAGATCGATCATCGCCTGGTCGACCTTCGGCTGGTCTTCGGCATCAAGGCCGCCGATCGCGTCGAAGATGTCGTTGTTGACGGCATCGACGGCCTTCAGCACGCCCTTGCCGAGATAACGGCTCTTGTCGCCGTCGCGAAGCTCGACCGCTTCATGCGCGCCGGTCGAGGCCCCCGAGGGCACCGCGGCGCGACCCATCGACCCATCTTCCAGGACGACGTCCACTTCCACGGTCGGATTGCCGCGGCTGTCGAGGATTTCGCGCCCGATGATGTCGACGATAGCGGTCATAGTCTTCTCCGGAGGGATTTGAATGAGCTGCGGTTCTTACGCGATGCCTTATGGCAACGCAAAGTCCCTGCCACCTAAGACACTTGGATGACCCTGTTGTCTGGAACCCTTAGAAGCGGTCGCAAAACGGCCCTGAATGACGTCATTCTCGCCCCGAATTTGCCAGACCTGCTGGCGAGATTGACGCCGTAACAGGAGAGTTTGTTATGCGTTTGATCGTGACGAATGGAGACGCCGCCGTAGAGCGGATGCGTGCCGCGGGAATCGATGGAGAGATCCTTCCCTGGCGCGACGTTCTGCACGACGGCCCTGTGACCGACGAGGAGCAACTCGAGCGGCTCTCTCAGCTGCGTGCGGCATTCATCGCCAAGGAGTTCGGTGTTCCACACGAAGAGGTCGCCCTCTCCTTCGCGGAACGCGACTCGACGATCCGCCGGCATGCCGAGTTCGACCGCATCGAGCTGTGGCTGGAACACGACCTCTACGACCAGCTCCAGCTGATCCAGGTCCTGCATTTCCTGGCCGAAGAGAAGCGGATCGACGGCGTCTACCTCGTGCAGGCGGACGATTATCTCGGCGTCCAGAGCGAAGGGCAGATTCGGAAGCTGGCCGAAATGGCCGCGCCTGTGACCATCGAGCAGTTCGAACTCGCCTGTCATGCCTGGCGGGCATTCACCTCATCAGACCCGACGGTGCTCGTCGCCTTCGCGGCTCACGATATCGCGGCGCTGCCCTACCTGAAACCCGCGCTGCTCCGCCTTCTGGCCGAGTTTCCGGACCCGATCCGCGGCCTCAGCCTTACCGAGGAGCGGGTGCTGCAACGTCTCGAAGAAGGCCCGACCCGCAGGGGCGAACTCTTCAAGGCGGTGGTGGCTCAGGAGGATGCCAGTTTCATGGGCGACGCCAGCTTCTTCCGCCGGGTCGATGGGCTGACCTTCGTCCCGGAACCCCTCGTCGAGGGCGTGGAAGTGCCGTACACGCTCATCCGGGAGCCGGAAAAGGACACCGGATACAAGGCTTTCGCGGATGCGATCCTGCGCCTTACGCCTGCCGGACGCCGGGTTCTCGCGGGTCGGCTCGATCATGCGATGACGAACGACGTCGATCGCTGGATCGGCGGTACGCGCCTGCGTCCCGCGCTTCTGCTCCGCTACGATCGCAATGCCGGCGAACTGATCGCACCCCGCTGACCGGTCATCGAGCCGCTGCCGGATGACGGCAGCGGTTTACGCCAGTTCGCGATTACTGCTCGGCCCAGAAGAAATCGAGAAGTTCCTGGGCGAAGACGAAGCCGAGGATGACGACCAGAACGAGAACCACGTGCCAGGTATATTTGAAGCTCACGTGTTTCTCCCCGGATCTAGGTTGCCTTCGCCAGCCGGTCGAATGCGATCAGGTTCGCAAGCAGCGCTTCCATCTCGCGAAGCGGGATCATGTTCGGCCCGTCGCTCGGCGCATGGTCCGGATCGGGATGCGTCTCAATGAAGACGCCCGCGACGCCCACGGCGACTGCCGCCCGCGCCAGAACCGGCACGAATTCGCGCTGACCGCCCGATGACGTCCCCTGCCCGCCCGGCTGCTGCACCGAGTGGGTCGCGTCGAAGATCACCGGCATGCCGGTTTCGCGAAGCACCGGAAGCGCCCGCATGTCGGAAACGAGCGTGTTGTAGCCGAAGCTTGCGCCGCGCTCGGTGACGAGAACCTTGTCGTTCCCGGCACCGGTGATCTTGGACACGACGTTCTTCATGTCCCAGGGTGCCAGGAACTGGCCCTTCTTTACATTCACCGCGCGGCCGGTTTCGGCGGCGGCGACGAGAAGGTCCGTCTGTCGGCAGAGGAAAGCCGGAATCTGCAGTACGTCCACGGCTTCCGCCACCGGAGCGCACTGCGCCGCGTCATGAACATCGGTCAGCACCGGAAGTCCGAGCTTCTCGCGGATCTCCGCGAAGATCGGCAGCGCCGCCTCGAGGCCAATGCCCCGCGCCGCATTGGCGGACGTACGGTTCGCCTTGTCGAAGCTGGTCTTGAAGACGAGCCCGATGCCGAGCCGCGAAGTGATGTCCTTCAGCTCGGTCGCGACCTCGAAGGCATGATCGCGGGATTCGAGCTGGCAGGGGCCGGCGATGAGCGCGAGCGGAAGCTCGTTTCCGAAACGGACGGAACCGACGGAGACGATGTGCTCGGACATCGTCTCAGACCAGACGGCTCTGCGCCATCGCCGCCTCGATGAAGCTCGCGAACAGCGGGTGCGGCTCGAACGGACGCGACTTCAGCTCGGGATGGAACTGCACGCCGATGAACCAGGGATGGCCTTCCATCTCGATGATCTCCGGCAGCACGCCGTCCGGTGACATGCCGCAGAAGCGCACGCCGCGCTGCTCCAGCCGGTCGAGATAGGCGGTGTTCACCTCGTAGCGGTGACGATGGCGCTCGGAGATTTCGGTCGAGCCGTAGATGTCGGCGACCTTCGATCCGGCCTTCAGGTTCGCGGTATAGGCACCGAGACGCATCGTGCCACCGAGATCGCCGCCGGCGGCGCGCTGCTCCAGCACGTTGCCGCGCACCCATTCGGTCAATAGGCCAACGACGGGCTCCGGCGTCGGGCCGAATTCGGTCGAGTTCGCATGCTCGACGCCCGCGAGATTTCGCGCGGCCTCGATGACGGCCATCTGCATGCCGAGGCAGATGCCGAAATACGGCACGCCGCGCTCACGGGCGAAATTCGCCGCGCGAATCTTGCCCTCGACGCCGCGAACACCGAAGCCGCCCGGCACCAGAATGCCGTGGACGTGCTCGAGATAAGGCGCGGGGTCCTCGTTCTCGAAGATCTCACTCTCGATCCAGTCGAGATTCACCTTCACCCGGTTAGCGATGCCGCCATGGACCAGTGCCTCGTTGAGCGACTTATAGGCGTCCTTGAGGCCGGTATATTTGCCGACGATGGCGATGGTGACCTCGCCCTCGGGATTGTGCAGGCGCTCGGAAATGTTGGTCCAGCGCGCCAGATTCGGCTCGGCCTCGTCCGGCAACCCAAAGGCACGCAGGACTTCGCGGTCGAGACCCTCCGCGTGATAGGCCGCCGGAACGTCGTAGATCGTCTCGACGTCGCGCGCCTCGATGACGGCTTCCGGGCGCACATTGCAGAACAGGCCCATCTTACGACGCTCGTCCGGCGGAATCGGCCGGTCGGTGCGGCAGAGCAGGATGTCCGGCTGGATGCCGATCGAGCGTAGTTCCTTCACCGAATGCTGGGTCGGCTTGGTCTTCAGCTCACCCGCGCTCGGGATGTAGGGCAACAGCGTAAGGTGGATGTAGATCGCATGGCCGCGCGGCAGGTCGTTGCCGAGCTGGCGGATCGCCTCGAAGAACGGCAGGCCCTCGATGTCGCCGACGGTGCCACCGATCTCGACCAGGCAGAAATCGAAACCGTCATTGCCCGACAGGACGAAGTCCTTGATGGCGTCGGTGACGTGCGGGATGACCTGGACAGTCCCACCGAGATAGTCGCCGCGACGTTCCTTGGCGATGATCTCCTGGTAGATCCGGCCGGTCGTGATGTTGTCCTGCTTGCCGGTCGGAACACCGATGAAGCGTTCGTAGTGGCCCAGGTCGAGATCGGTCTCCGCGCCGTCGTCGGTCACGAAGACCTCGCCGTGCTGATAGGGACTCATCGTCCCCGGATCGACGTTGAGATAGGGATCGAGCTTGCGAAGGCGGACTTTGTAGCCCCGAGCCTGAAGAAGCGCGCCGAGAGCGGCGGACGCGAGACCCTTGCCAAGTGAGGAGACCACGCCGCCGGTTATGAAGACATACCGCGTCATGGGCTTACACCCTATCCTCTCTTGCAGTCGAAATGCGAGTGAAAGAACGCGCGAACCATTCGCGCGTCCACAATTTTACTGAGCCGGAGCGGCCGGAGCCGGCGACGGCGGTGCGGGAGGAGCAGCGGGTGCCGGTGCAGCAGGCGCTGCCGGAGCCGGAGCCTGCGGAACGCCCGAGATGGGCGCCTGCGGAGCAGACGGCTGCTGCTGTTTCAGCGAATCGAGAATACCGCCCTGCGTCGGCACACCCTGCGGCAGGCCAGTGCCGCCCGGGGCGTTGCGCTGGATGATCGACTGCGGAATCCGGTTCGTGCCGGCCTGGATCGCGAGAGCGATCGAGGTGGCGAAGAACAGAGCCGCAAGAATGCCGGTCGCCCGGGTCAGGGCGCTGGCCTGGCCGCGGCTGGTCATGAAACCGCCGCCGCCGCCAATGCCAAGACCGCCGCCCTCAGACCGCTGAAGGAGAACGGTGACGACGAGCGCGAGCACGATCATCAAATGGATGACGATGAGAACGGTATGCATATCCGGCCATATGGGTGAGGTCGCGGCTGATTACACTAGCCTCGCGGCGGATGCTACCCCGGCTATGCATAGACCCCGGCGATTGCCAGAAAGTCCTTCGCCTCGAGGCTCGCGCCACCGACCAGGGCACCGTCGACATTCGGGACCGCCATTAGTTCGGCGGCATTGTCCGGTTTCACCGAGCCCCCATAGAGAACCCGGATCGCGGCGCCCGCTTCGCCGAACCGCGCGACGAGCTTTTCGCGAATGAACGCATGCACTTCGGCGACGTCACGCGTCGTGGGCGTAAGTCCCGTTCCGATCGCCCAGACCGGCTCGTAGGCGATGACGAGGTTCGTGGTCGTCGCGCCATCGGGCACCGAATCCTGGAGTTGGCGACCGACAAGCTCGATGGTGAGGCCAGCGTCGCGCTGCTCTCGTGTCTCGCCCAGGCAGACGATCGCGGAAAGCCCGGCACGCCAGGCCGCCTGCGCCTTCGCCCGCACCAATGTGTCGCTCTCGCTATGATCGGCACGCCGCTCGGAATGCCCCACGATCACATATGTCGCACCGAGATCGGCGAGCATCTCAGCGGAAAGATCTCCGGTATGCGCGCCGGCCAGTGCGGGATGGCAGTCCTGACCGCCGATGCCGACGGTGCCCCTCACGTCGTTCGCGAGGGCTATCAATGTCGCTGGAGGGCAGATCACGACCTCCGCCTCGCCCGCTCTGCCCTCGGCGACGCCGTCTCGAATCGCCACCAGTTCCGCCAGTGAGGCCAGGAGACCGTTCATCTTCCAGTTCCCGGCGACGAGCGGACGCGGTCTTGAAGGCATTTCGGACTCCTGCTGCGACTTTGGGCGAAGAGACATTTTCATGACGCCAAGCGCAAGCCGTGATGCCACCACTATGCGCCACCGCGTGTCTCGCGCTATATGCCCGCCCGGTACAGTAATTCGGAAACACCATGCTCAACGCTCTGCGTAATCAGGCCGCCGGCTTCGTCATGAAGGCGTTCCTCGCCGTTATCGTGCTGAGTTTCGCCGTCTGGGGCATCGGTGACGTATTCCGCGGGCGTGGAACCAGTGAGGTTGCCTGGGTTGGCAGCACGCCGATCGACGTCCAGACGTTCCGCGACAGCTTCAACCGCGAGCTTCAACAGGCCGGCACTCGTTTCGGCCGGCCGCTTTCGATCACCGACGCCCGCGCCCTTGGCCTCGATCGCCAGGTATTGAGCGAGTTGATGGCGGAAGCGACGTTGGACGAAGAGGCCAAGGCTCTCCGTCTGATCGTGCCGGACAGCGCGGTCGTGGACACGATCATGAAGGATCAGAGCTTCGCCGGCCCTAACGGCTCCTTCGACGCCGCCCGCTTCGATTCGATCCTCCGCGCGAACGGCATGAACGAGCAGATGTTCGTCGCCGCCCAGAAGCGTTTCATGGCTCGCCGCCAGATCATCGACGGACTCGCCGGTGGCGTTCCGGTTCCGGAAGCACTGATCAATGCGGTCAACCAGCATCAGAACGAGCGCCGCACCGCGAGCTATATTGTGCTTCCCGGCTCGCCCGGCGCCGACATTGCAGAGGCGGACGAGGCGACGCTGAAAAGCTTCTATGAGGAGCGCAAGGGCACCTTCCAGGCGCCCGAGCGGCGTTCGCTGACGGTGTTGCCGCTGACAACCGAATCCCTCGCGGCCAAGCAGACCGTTTCGGACGAGGACGTCGCCGCCCGCTACGAGCAGGACAAGGCCCGCCTCGGAACGCCCGAACGTCGCACGATCGAGCGCATCACCTTCCCGTCGCTCGACGAAGCCAACGAGGCCTCGGCCAGGATCAAGGGTGGCATGAGCTTCGAGGACCTGGCGACCTCGCGGAACGTCGCGGCCGCCGATCTTTCGCTCGGCACGACGGCCAAGGCCGACATGATCGACCGGAAGCTCGCGGACGCCGCCTTCGCATTGCCGCAGGGCCAGGTCAGCGATCCGGTCCAGGGCGATTTCAGCACAGTCATCCTCCGCGTCACCGCGATCGAACCGGAAGTCGTCCGTTCGCTCGACGAAGTGAAGGAAGAGCTTCGTCGCACGATCGCCAGTGAGCGCGCCGCCGATCAGGTGCTGACGATCCACGATCAGATCGAGGATGCTCGCGCCAGCGGCTCGACCCTAGCCGAAATCGCCAACAAATTCAGCCTACAGGCGACGACGGTCGATCAGATCGATCGCGACGGCAAGGACCCGGCTGGACAGACCGCCACCATCCCGGGTGGCCAGGAAGTGCTGACGGCAGCATTCCAGTCGGATGTCGGCGTCGAGAACGATCCGGTGCAGGGCCAGGCCGGCTCGTTCTACTGGTACGACGTCACCAAGGTCGATCCGGCTCGCGCTCGTACCTTCGAGGAGGCACGTGCCGACATCGCCAACCGCTGGAAGGCCGAAGAAGCACGCAAGCAGCTCGAGGCGAAGGTCGCCCAAGCGATTACCGATCTCAAGGCCGGCACGATCACCCTGCCCGCCCTTGCTGAGCGCGAAGGCGTGACCGTCCTCAGCGCCGACAAGATCGACCGTCGTGGCGGCCCGCTGTTCGGCCGTTCGGCCGCAGCCGCCGTATTCTCGACGCCAACCAGCGGCTTCGGCTCGGCCCCGGCACAGAACGATACCGACCGCGTGATCTTCCAGGTCGTGCAGGTCGAGGTCCCGACCCCCGGGGCGAATGCCCCGTTCGTCGCGCAGGTTCGCGACCAGCTCGGCGACACGCTGCAGAACGATCTGGCCAGCCAGTACGTGATGCAGTTGCAGAACGACTTAGGCGCGACGGTCAACAGTCAGGCTCTCGCGACCGCGCTCGGCGGCACCGCCGAAAACTGATCTCGCGATGCGCATCGAACCCTCAGCCGAGCGCTTCGCCGCCGCATATTCGGCCGGCAATCCGCAGGTCGTCTGGACGACGCTCGTCGCCGATCTGGAGACCCCGGTTTCGGCCTATCTGAAGCTTTGCGCCGGGCGCGCCAACGCGTTCCTGCTCGAATCCGTGGAAGGTGGCGCGACGCGCGGCCGCTATTCGATGATCGGCCTGAAGCCCGATCTGATCTGGCGCTGCAACGGCGAAAAGGCCGAGATCAACCGCACACCTGACAAGGCTCCCACTACATTCGAGGAGCAACATCTACCGCCGCTCGACGCCCTGCGCGCGCTGCTCGCTGAGTCGGCAATTCCGATGCCCGAGGGCTTGCCACCGATGGCCGCCGGTGTGTTCGGTTATCTGAGCTATGACATGGTGCGCCATATGGAGGCGCTGCCGGTCCCGAATCCGGACGTCCTCGGCGTCCCGGATGCTCTGCTGATCCGCCCGACGGTGATGGTGATCTTCGATGCCGTGCGCGACGAGATCACGCTCGTCACCCCGGCACGCCATGAAGCCGGAGTTTCCTCGGACGCCGCGCTATCCCGGGCGACCGACCGGCTGATGGAGGTCGTGGACCTTCTCGACGAGCCACTCACCCGCTTCGAGGGCGACGACGGCGACCACCCTGCCCCGGATTTCGTTTCGAACACCACCGAGGCCGAATATCTCGGGATGGTGGCCGAGGCGAAGGAATACATCGCGGCAGGCGATATCTTCCAGGTCGTTCTGTCCCAGCGCTTCGAGGCACCGTTCACCCTGCCGCCTTTCGCGCTCTACCGTGCGCTGCGCCGGGTCAATCCTGCGCCTTTCCTGGTCTATCTCGATTTCGGCGGCTTCCAGATCGTCTGCTCCAGCCCGGAGATCCTGGTCCGCTCGCGCGACGGCGTGGTCACCATCCGGCCAATCGCGGGCACCCGTCCACGAGGCGCGACACCCGCGGAGGACCGCAAGCACGCCGACGATCTCCTCGCGGACCCCAAGGAACGCGCCGAGCATCTGATGTTGCTCGACCTCGGCAGAAACGATGTCGGCCGTGTCGCCGAGATCGGCACGGTGGAGGTCACCGACCAGTTCTTCCTCGAATATTATTCGCACGTGATGCACATCGTCTCGAACGTCGAGGGCAAGCTTGCGGCGGGTCATGACGCACTTGATGCGTTGGTCGCGGGATTTCCGGCGGGCACCGTCTCCGGTGCACCGAAAGTGCGGGCGATGGAGATCATCGACGAACTGGAGAAGGACAAGCGCGGCGTCTATGCCGGCTGCGTCGGCTATTTCGGCGCCAATGGCTCCATGGACACCTGCATCGCTCTCCGCACCGCGGTGGTGAAGGACGGGCGTATGTACGTGCAGGCCGGCGCCGGCATCGTCGCGGACTCGGTCCCGGCGAGCGAAAACGCCGAGTGCCACAACAAGGCGCGCGCCCAGTTCCGCGCGGCCGAGGAGGCCGTCCGCTTCGCGGCCCAGACCCGGCGCGGCCAGTAGTCAGTCTTCTGTCGCGGCCAACTGAAAGCGCTCGAACCTGCCGAGCGCTTTCTCGATCACGGGCTTGTCGGAGTCGGAGCCCTCTCCGACCCATGTCCATTGCTTGATGTCGACCTTCTTTCGTTCGCGATCGGTCTTCAGATCGATCGCCGCGACGACCTTGTCGCCGATCAGGACCGGAAGCGCGAAATAGCCGAAGACGCGCTTGTCCTTCGGCAGATAGGCCTCAAAGCGGTGGTCGTAGCCGAAGAACAACGAGAGCCGTTTGCGCTGGATGATGAGTGGGTCGAACGGCGAGAGGATATGGACCAGTGTATCGTCCGACTCTCTCGCACCATCCTCCAGAGCTTCGGGCCGCGCCCAGTGCTCGACCTTGCCGGCCTCCTCGACCGCGACCGGCACAAGCTCCTTCTTCCGGACACGCTTCTCGATCAGCTCGCGGATCGCCGGCTTTCTGGGCGCATCGAGATGGCAGGCTGAATCCAGACTGACGATCCCCTGCGCGGTGAGCGCGCGGTCGAGCAGGTAATCGAGGATCTGCTTCTCGCTCGCGGGCCTAGGCGCCTTTTCCCAGTCGAAATGCCGGTCGATCAGCTCATAGGTTTTCAGCATCCCGACGCGTTCGCTGACGGTGACCAGGCCATCATAGAAAGCGAGCTGAAGCGCGCGCTTCGAGGGCTTCTTGCTGGCCCAGGGATGATCCTTCTCGACCAGCACATCGTCATCGATGTCCCGGATGGTCAGCGCGCCGTCCTTGCGAATCCGGCTCAGCACTTTGCGCAGGTCGGCCTTCGATACCGAGCTGTACCAGCTGTCAGGCTGGTCGCGATGGCGCTTCATGTCCGGCAGGAAGAAACGGATGTCGCGCGTCGGCACATACGACAGGGCATGGGTCCAGAACTCGAACACCGTCTTGTCGACCGTCCGGGCCTGATGGAGGTGCTCACGCTGATAGTTCGGGATGCGGCTCCAGAGAATGTGGTGATGACAGCGCTCGATCACATGGATGGTGTCGATCTGCACGTAACCGAGGTGCTCGACTGCCGCTTGCGTCGCCTTCGGACCGGACCCGAATGGCTCCCCAACATCGAGGCGCTGCGCGCGCAGCCAAATGCGCCGCGCTTCGGCCTTTGTCAGCTCATAGGCGCGCTTGCGAACGATACGGGCCATCGAATCCGGTATTGAGTGTGACGGAGAACCGCCCCGAAACGGGCGAAATGGTCTAGCGCGTCAGATCGTGTTCGGACATACCTTCCGCAATCCCCCGGAGACCGAGATGACCACGATCCGCATCAACGCCGGCCCCTACGAATTCGAGGCCAAGCTCGAACATGAGGCCGCGCCGACGACCTGCGAAAAGTTCCTGACGCTTCTGCCCTACAAGGAGCGCATCATCCACGTGCGCTGGAGCGGCGAAGGCTGCTGGATCCCGCTCGGCGAAACCGATTTCGGCCTCGGCTACGAGAATGCGACGAGCTTCCCGGCGCCTGGCGACTTCATCCTCTATCCGGGCGGCTACAGCGAGACCGAAATCCTGCTCGCCTATGGCGGCGTCCGCTTCGCCAGCAAGATGGGCCAGCTCGCCGGCAACCATTTCATGACGATCACCAAGGGTCGCGAGAACCTCGTCGCTCTCGGCAAGAAAACCCTGTGGGACGGCGCGCAAAACATCCTGTTCTCGCGGGCCTGAACGTCAGCCCAGCTCGAAGCTGGTAATGCCGTAAGTTCGGCTCAAAGGCAGGTCCGGCGCGGGTCCACGATACATCCGCGCCGTCTCGAACACTGGTCTCATGCCGTTACGCTCCGCCAACGCCCTCGCCGCCGCGTTCGGTTCGGGCAGATCGAGATAGATTGGCCCGTCCTTGGCCTTCGAGATGAGTACGCGGAACAGCGCGTCGGCGATGCCTTTATTGTCCGCGAACAGAGGCCCGATCTTGTACCCGTCGCGGCACGACCTGACGGTGCCGTAACCGAGTACCGCTCCGTTCTCCACATAGGCGAACGACGTCCTCAAACCGCTCGTCAGCCATGTGCGCAAAAAGCTCTGGCGCGGGCCTGCAAAGAACGGCCGATCATAGGCGATGATCGCGGGAACGAGCGCATCGTCCACCGGCACAAGCAGATCATCTGGCACGACCGAGACGCCGACCGTCCCGCCGTAGCGGACATTGCGGTGCAGCAGCTCGAAGCCCGATTTTCTGTAGTTCTCCTGCTGCGCCACGACACCATCGAGGCCCACGGTCCTGCCGGCGAGCCGCTCCATCGCCGCCTGCCATGTCGCCCAGCCATATCCTTTGCCGCGAGCCTCCGGCGCCGCGATGTAGAAGCCGACGAACCCGAAGCTTTCGCCATAGCGCACCGCCGAAATGCAGGTGACCGGCCGGCCATCGACCTCACCCACCAGAAACCCGCCGGGATCGGCCGCGAGAAACGCCTCCGCGTCGTCGAGACCGGGATTCCAGCCCTCGCGCGCCGCCCACTCGATCGCCATGTCGAGATCGGCCGGCGTCATCGTCCGGATGTTCAGATCGCTCATCCGCGCAGGATTACGGCAGGCGCGAAATCCGCAAGTGCTCCGGTATAGGTCTTGTCGAGCGGACGGGCGTAGGCGCCGCTTTTAGCCGTCTTCAGCCCAAGGCCAACCAACGCCTCGACCATCTTCACGCCGGCGGACACGCCATCGATCACCGGAACGCCGAACTCGGCGGTAAGATCGCGCGCCAGATCGGCCATGCCCGCGCATCCGAGAACCACCGCATCGCTGCCGTCGGATTCGAGTGCAGACTTGATCGCGGCGCGCAGGATCGATCCGGCTCCCGATGCTGAGTCTTCGAGGCTCAGCACCGGTATGTCGGACGCATGCACCCTCGCCCGCTCGGCAAATCCATAGCGGCGAACCAGGCCTTCGATCGGAACCAGCGAACGCGACAATGTCGTCACGACGGAGATCTTCGTGGCGATCATCCCGGCCGCGGCCAGTGCACTCTCGCATATTCCGACCACCGGAACTGTCGCCAGCGCTCGCGCGGCGTCGAGGCCGGTATCGTCGAAACAGGCGATGACGACGCCGTTAGCACCGGCCGCTTCGCCCCTGGCGATCTCCTGAAGCAGCCCCGGCAGAGCCAACGCCTCGTCGTAGAAGCCCTCGATCGAGACCGGCCCCATCGCTGGATTGACCGCAAGGATCTCGGTACCGGCCGCGGCGACCGAGCGGGCCGCCTCGCCGATCTTGGCCGTCATGCCGACCGTCGTGTTCGGATTTACAACAAGAATACGCATGGATGCCGATCAGGCGCGCGCCCGTCGACGAGCGGCGCGCTGGGAGATGTAGATGCCGAGCAGCGATAGCAGAATGATCAGCAGCGAAAAGCCCGTCGTGACCGTTCCGAGCGCATAGAGCACGGGCGTCGTGACGTTCGTGGTCATGCCGTAGATTTCGAGCGGCAGCGTGTTGAACGATCCCGCCGTCATCAGCGTCCTTGCGAACTCGTCGTAGGACAACGTAAAGCCGAACAATCCCACACCGATCAGGCTCGGGAGGATCAGCGGCAGCAGCACATGGCGGAAGCTCTGCCAGGGCGTGGCGCCGAGATCCCTCGCCGCTTCCTCATAACTCGGATTGAAGCGGTTGAAGACCGCGAACATGATCAGCAGGCCGAACGGCAGCGCCCATGTCAGATGCGCGCCGAATGCCGACGAGTACCAGGCAGATCTGACGCCAACGACCTGGAACAGGAGGCCGATACCGAGGCTGACGAGGATCGACGGCACGATCAGGCTCGCGATCGCCGTGTAGAACAGCGGCCCCGCCCCCCAGAACGGACGGCGGAACGCCATTCCCGCAAGGAGAGCGACGACGATCGTAGTCGCCATTACCATCAGGCCAAGCATCAACGAACGCAGGAACGAGCCGCCGAAATCACCGACGGCCTGCGTCTCGAACAGGTTCTGAAACCAGCGCAGCGACACCCCGTTCATCGGGAATGTCAGGCCGCCGTCCGGCCCCTGGAAGGACAGGATGAAGATCGTCGTCAGGGGTCCGTAAAGGAACAGGACGAACAGCGTGAAGAAGGCGGCGAGCACCCAGAAGCCGAGACCGCGTCGTTCCGTGTTCATGTCACAGCTCCTTGCGGATGTTCACGACGCGGAGAATGCACGCGACCATCAACAGCACCACAGCCAGGAGAATGACCGCGTTCGCGGCGGCGGCCGGGTATTGCAGCACCGAAATCTGGTTCGCGATCATCAGGCCGACCGAAGCCGACTGGCCGCCCGACATGAAGCGGACGGTGATGAAATCGCCCATGCAGAGCGTCACTACGAAGATCGAGCCAATGGCGATGCCCGGCTTGGCCAGCGGGATGATGACGTTGGTGAGAATCTGCCACGAATTCGCGCCGGCATCGCGCGCCGCCTCGATCAGCGAGCGGTCGATGCGCATCAGCGTGTTGAAGATCGGCGTCACCATGAACAGCGAATAGAGGTGCACCATCGCCAGCACGACCGCGAAATCCGAGAACAGCAGGAATTCGAGCGGCCGGTCGACAAGGCCCATATTCATCAGCGACTGGTTGATCAGCCCGTTCCTCCCGAGGAACGGAATCCACGAGATCATGCGGATGATGTTCGAGGTCAGGAACGGCACGGTGCAGATGAGGAACAGCACCATCTGCATGGTCGCGGTGCGCACGTGAAAGGCCAGGAAATAGGCGATCCAGAAGCCGATGACGAGCGTGAGCGCCCAGACGATCGCCGTGTAGCGCAGCGTGTTGAGATAGGTCTGCCAGGTCACCCAGGAGCCCAGAGTCTCCTCGTAGTTCAGCAGGATGAAGTCCGGATAGATCTGGACCGAGTCGTAGTCCCAGAAGCTGACCATCACGATGGTCAGGATCGGCAAAACGAGAAACATGCCGAGGATCACCGCGAGCGGAAGCGCCTGCAGATAGGAGGCATAGCGGCCGATGCTGAAGCGCTTGCGCGGCGGCACGTCGATTGCCGGCAAGACTGCATCCGCCACAGCTTCGCTCATCTATCCGTCCCCTCACCGTGATTCGATCTGGTCCGGCAACCGGACGGCGCTATACGCAACGCGCACCGCCCGGCTGCCAGGTTCCTTCAACTCATTCCGCTCAGGCGGCGATGAACTCGTTCCACTTGCGGATCATGTAGCGGTCCTCGTCCATGACCGAATTCCAGCAGGCTACCTTGCCCATGCGCTCGTAGAACGAGCCGCCGTCGCGCACCGAGCCCGCCTTTTCCATGACCTTGCCGTCCGGCGCGAGGATGTCGCCCTTGGCGGCCTTGCCCTCGACCCAATAGCCCCACTCGTCCTCGGACATGTACTGCTTGGCCGTGTCCATCGCCGCCGAGTAATAGCCTTGGCGATTGAGGTAGGCGCCGACCCAGCCGGACAGGTACCAGTTGATGTATTCGTAGGCGGCGTCGAGCTGCTTGCCATCGAGATGCTTGGCGAGGCCGAGGCCGCCGCCCCATGCGCGGTAGCCTTCCTTGAGCGGCTGGTATTTGCAGGCGATGCCCTTCGAGCGGACGGCGGCAACGGCCGGCGACCACATCGACTGGATGATGACCTCGCCCGAAGCCATCAGGTTGACGCTCTCGTCGAACGACTTCCAGAACGCGCGGAACTGGCCCGCCTTCTTCGCCTTGATCAGGAAGGCGATCGTCTTGTCGATCTCCTCCTTGGTCATGTTGCCCTTGTCGCCGTATTTGATCTCGCCCGAGGCTTCCATGATCATCGCGGCGTCCATGATGCCGATCGACGGGATGTTCAGGATCGAGGTCTTGCCCTTGAACGCCGGGTCCATGATGTCGGCCCAGGTGGTGATGTCGCGGCCGACGAGGTCCGGGCGGATGCCGAGCGTATCGGCGTTGTAGATGGTCGGAACCATCGTCATCCAGCCCGTCGGGGCCTTGGCGAACTTCTTCGAATCCTTGCCCTCGACGAAGCCGACCGTATGCGGGGCCGTGCCCTGCGCGATGACCGAGTCGGGCGTCAGCTTGCCGGTGACGAACAGCGGGACGATCTTGTCGAAGTATTTCAGCTTCGAGACGTCCATCGGCTGCAGCGTGCCGGCCGGAAACACCTTCTTGCAGATCCAGTATTCGACGTCCGCGATGTCGTAGCTGTCGGGCTGCGTGACGGTCCGCTGCGCGGCTGCGTCGGAATCGAGCGCCGTCATCTGCAGCGTTATGCCGAGGTCGGCTTTGCACTTCTCGGCGATGGCGTTGATGTTCGAGACGCCGGTGCCGACCTGGCGGAGCACGATCGGCGTCTGTGACCAGACCATCGGGAAGCCGGTGATCGCGCCCGAACCGGCAGCGAGACCCGCGGTCGCCGCGGCACCCTTCAGGATCGTACGGCGCGACACGCCGCCCGTCGAAGTCGTCTTGTCTTTCGTCATCGCTCTCTCCTGTTCGGTCCGCGTTCACGCCACGGATGATTTGAGGATGTGGACGTCTTCCGGCGCCCAGGTCAGAGGCACCGCATCGCCGATCGCGAGCGGAGCCGAGAAGAAGTCGGTCTCTGGAAGCTGCACGGCGAAATCGTCGACGCCCGGCGCGCTGAGCGACACCTGCACCTTCTGGCCGTGATATTCGACGTTCTGGACGAGCCCGGTCATGCCGCAGCCCTTCCTCGGCGGCTGGCCGATTTTCACGCGATCATTTCTGACCGCGATCTCGATGGGCTGTCCCGGTTGAAGGTCCTTCGCAGGCGCGTTGAAGGAGATACCGCCCGGCGCCTCGAACTGCACGCCCGCGCCATCGACCGTGGTGACACGACCGGCGAGCACGTTGTGATCGCCCATGAACTTGGCGACGAATGCGGTAGAGGGGCGATTGAAGACTTCGCGAGGAGCCGCCGCCTGCTCGATCTTCCCTTGGTTCATCACCACGACGAGATCGGCCAACGCCATCGCCTCTTCCTGGCTGTGGGTGACATGGATGAACGAGATGCCGAGTTGGAGCTGGAGCTTCTTGAGCTCCTGCCGAACTCGGATCTTCAGGAAGGGATCGAGCGCCGACAGCGGCTCGTCGAGCAGCAGAACCTGCGGATCGGTGATGAGCGCACGGGCAAGAGCGACACGCTGCTGCTGACCACCCGAAAGCTGCGCCGGGCGACGCTCGGCGAGATGGTCGAGCTGGACAAGCTTGAGCATGTCCAGCGCCCGTGCCCGCCGCGCCGTCTTGTCAACGCCGCGCATCTTCAGACTGAAGGCGACGTTGTCCGTGCAGTCGAGATGCGGAAACAGGGCATAGCTCTGGAACATCATCGCCGTGCCGCGCTGCGCCGGCGGAAGATCGGTCACCACGGTGTCGCCGAGACGGATATGACCCTCGCTGATCGATTCATGCCCGGCGATCATCCGCAGCGTCGTGGACTTGCCGCAGCCGGACGGGCCGAGAAGACAGCAATAGGTGCCGGCGGGAATCTTCAGGCTGATATCGTCGACCGCCACCGTGCCGCCGGTATAGCGCTTGGTAACGCCGATGACCTCAATCTGCGCTGGTTCCAAACCGGCCTCCCCCGCATGGACCTCGCCCTTCTCGCAACGGCCGTGCCAATCCCCTCTTCGTCGTTCAACTCCTTGATTTCTCAAGACGGATGGACTCACCGTAGTTTTGCCGGTGGGGCACGAACACGCTCACCTTTTGTGCAATTGCATACGATGGAGGCCGCTTCTGTATACAATCTCGCCGTGACCGATTCCCGGTTCGATGCGATAATCGAGATATGAAACTGGAGACGTTCTCCGACGGCGCGGTCGTCTGGCGCGACGGCACATCGAATGCGCCGGATCGCAGCCGTCAGGTACGCGACGCATTGCAGGCGGCAATCGTCGACCATCGACTCGCGCCCAGCACCAAGCTTTCCGAGGACGAGGTCGGAGAGGCGTTTGGCGTCAGCCGCACCGTGGTCCGTGCTGCCCTGCAGGGTTTGTCCCACGCGGGCCTTGTTACGCTGGAGCGCAATCGCGGCGCGTTCGTGGCGAGTCCAGGCGCGCAAGAGGCCCGGCAGGTCTTCGATGCCCGGCGACTGATCGAACCCGACATCGCCCGCGCCTCCGCCCGAAATTATATCCCCAAGAACGGCAAGCTTTTGCGTGACCACTGCTCCGCCGAGGCTGAGGCCCTGAAGGCTGGCGACCGTCGGAACGCCATCCGCCTGTCCGGCGAATTCCATCTCAAGCTCGCCGACATCGGCGGCAATCTGATCCTCGCCCGCTTTCTTGGCGAACTGATCGCACGCTCCTCGCTCATTATCGCGCTTTATGGCCGCTCCGGCGTTTCCGTCTGCGGCATGCACGAGCACCGCGCGATCATCTCGGCCCTTGCCGCCAAGGACGAAGACAAAGCCGCCGCATTGATGATCGAGCATCTCGACCATATTGATCACGATCTGGACCTCGAGCGGAATCCGCCCTCGCCGCGTCCTCTCTCCGAATTGCTCGATCTCTGATGCTAGCGACACGCAAGTCCCAAACCGGTCAGAACCTCACAATCAACGGCGACCGGCTATGGTCGACCCTGATGGAAACCGCGCAATTCGGCGCGACGCGCAAAGGGGGCATCAAGCGGCTCGCGCTGTCGGATGAGGATCGCCTCGTTCGAAACTGGCTGGTCGCGAAGGCGCGCGAGCGCGGCTATTCGGTCGGCGTCGATGATCTCGGCAATATCTACGTCCAGCGCGCCGGCCGCGATCCGGACAAGCTCCCGGTGGCGATGGGCTCGCATCTCGACACCCAGCCGACCGGCGGCAAATTCGACGGTGTGCTCGGAGTGCTCGCCGGTCTCGAAGTTCTCCGCACGCTCGATGACGCGGGCATCGAGACCGATGCGCCGCTCTGCCTGATCAACTGGACCAACGAGGAAGGCGCCCGTTTCGCCCCGGGCGAGATGGGCTCGGAAGTCTTCGCCGGCGATGTCGAGCGCAGCTTCGCGCTGACGCGGATGGACGCGAACGGCATCACCGTCGCCGATGCGCTCGCGGGCATCGGCTATCGCGGTACCGAGCGCACCGGCGAACGTCGGTTCGCGGCAATGGTCGAGCTCCACATCGAACAGGGCCCGACGCTCGAAGCGGAAGGCGTGCCGATCGGCGTCGTCTCCCATGCCAAGGGCCAGATCTGGTGCAACGGCGTGGTCGAGGGCCGCGAAAGCCATGCCGGCACGACGCCGATGCACCTGCGCAAGGATGCGCTGACCGCCTTCGCCGAATTTGCGCTCGCGGTCGAGGCCATCGCACGCGCCGAGGCGCCTGGCGGCGTCGGCACGATCGGCGTCGCCGAGATCGGTCCCGGCTCGCGCAATACGGTCCCGGGCGGCGTCCAGTTCAGCCTGGAGTTCCGTCATCCCGAAGCCCAGGCGCTCGCGAGGATGTATGCCGACGCACATGCCGCGGCAGCGAGGATTTCCAACGCCCGCGGCGTTGGCGTGATGGTTGAAAAGATCTGGAGCAAGGCCCCCGTCACCTTCGCGCCGGAAGTCGTCGAGACCATCTCCCATGCCGCAGATACGCTCGGCCTGAAACACCTGCCGATGATTTCGGGCGCCGGCCACGATGCCTGCGCGGTCGCTACGGTGATGCCGACCGCTATGATCTTCGTTCCGTGTAAGGACGGCATCAGCCACAACGAAGCCGAGAGCGCGACGCCATCGGATTGCGCGGACGGAGCCAATGTCCTGCTCCATAGCGTGCTCGCGCTTGCCGGTGTTCATCAGAAAGCCGGCGGATGACCTATCCCCGCGACCTGCGCGGCTATGGCCGCGAGACGCCCGATCCGCGCTGGCCCGGCGGAGCCCGCGTCGCGGTCCAGTTCGTGATCAATTACGAGGAAGGCGGCGAGAACTCGATTCTCCACGGCGACGCCGCTTCGGAAGCCTTCCTGTCTGACGTTCTCGGCGCGCAGCCCTGGCCTGGCCGCCGCCACATGAACATCGAGAGCATGTTTGAATACGGCGCGCGCGCCGGCTTCTGGCGGCTGTGGCGGATGTTCACCGAGCGCAGCCTGCCGGTCACCGTCTACGGCGTCGCGACCGCCCTGATGCGAAGCCCGGATCAGGTCGCGGGCATGAAGGAGGCCGGCTGGGAAATCGCCAGTCACGGCCTCAAATGGATCGAATATCGCGACATGCCGGAGGCCGAGGAGCGTCAGCAGCTCAAGGACGCAATCCGCATCCACACCGAGGCGACCGGCGAGCGTCCGCTCGGCTGGTATACGGGCCGAACGTCGGAGAACACGCTCGGCCTCATCGTGGAGGACGGCGGTTTCCTTTACTCCTCAGACTCTTACGCGGACGACCTGCCGTATTGGGTCACCGGTCCGCACGGCCCACACCTGATTATTCCGTATACGCTCGATGCGAATGACATGCGCTTCGTAAACGCGCAGGGTTTTTCGGGCGGAGAGGACTTCTATCAATACCTCAAAGATTCATTCGATCTCCTTTACCAGGAAGGAGAAACTGAACCGAAGATGATGACGGTCGGCCTGCACTGTCGCCTCGCAGGCCGCCCCGGCCGCGCTGCTGGCCTCGCGCGCTTTCTCGATCATATTCAGAAGCACGAAAAAGTCTGGATTCCGCGCCGTCTCGACATCGCCCGTCACTGGCACGCCGAACATGCAATCGTCCGCTGACATCCGCCCCGGTGAGATCGCCGTCGACCATGAGCCGACGCACGATGCGTCCGTGACGTTCATCGGCCGTATCCGGACGCCTTACAGGGAACGCGCGGTCTGTCCGCGCCAAGGCAAACCGGACGGCCCTCTCTGTCAGATAGAAGTAGACAGCATCTGGCGTCCGGCGCTCAGCGGACTGCAGCCGGGTCAGACCATTCAGGTGCTTTACTGGATGCACCTCGCCCGCCGAGATCTTCTGGTTCAGAATCCGCGCATGGACGGCGATCTCAACGGCACGTTCTCTCTACGCTCTCCGGTTCGTCCAAACCCGATCGCAAGCAGCATCGTCGAAATCCACGCAATAGCCGACGGCGTGCTGTCGGTGCGCGGCCTCGACTGCGTCGACGGCACGCCGCTCCTCGACATCAAGCCGGTCCACTGCCCGAAAGCGTGACGATCAGGCGGACTTCAGCGCCGCATGCCGTGCCTGACGGGCCTTCTTGCGAGCCAGCCTGCCGGCCTTGGTGATGACCAGGCTTTTGCCTTGAAGCTCGGCGAGCCCCTTGCCGGTCAGTTCGTCGGCCACGCTCGGGTCGTAGAGCCGTAGCTTGTCGATCCGCTTCATCGCCTGCAGAACGCCGAACGCTTCGGGAGTGATTAGAACATCGTCAGCCATGGGACGCCCCTGTCCGTTAGCAACAGCGGCCACCGGATATCGGGATCGGCGAGCGGCTGGAAGCGGGATCGTATCCGGATTCAGGATCGTGGCTAGCCCCGCATTTTTGTGGCGGGCGGTCGCAGCTGTCATACGACTTCGGTGCAACCCGAATGAGATATTCGGGCCTGCCGCGAGACCCTCGACCCCCTCGACTGCGGCAAGTGGCCGTCACGTCATGCGGTGCGTGGCGGCCTCTTCAGGTCACCGCCTTACCGATACTCGAAAGAGAGTCCGAGGGAGGCCGCCAGAGACGGCCTCCTCGCACCCAAACGCAATACTCAACGAGCCTGGGTCTTGGCCTTCGTGGTCACCGGCGCGACCTTGAGCGGAGCCTTCGACGGCGCCGCGAAGAACGACGAACGGTGATTGATCGCCTGGTCCCTGACGAAGACCGACGAGGTCGGGAGACCTTCATCGCGGATTGCGGCTTCAACCTTGCCGTCACGGGCGAAAGCGCTGCCCCCGGCGACGGCGACCAAAACACCGGCGAGGACGATTGAGCGAACGGCTTGCATCTCACTACTCCTGCATGAGCGGCGCCGAGCGCCGCGATCTCGATGGTCGAAAGCGTGTGCCTCCGATGAGCAGAAGATGGCGCCGACCAGCGCTTGAGATAAGAAATACCTTCGGTTTTCGGGCTAATGCTTAGGTTTGGGTGGGAGCGTACGGGCGATCAGATCACGCTCGCCGACGTCGCGATTCATCAGCCAATTGGAAGATGAACGGTGAACGACGTTTCCCACCGGTGGGTGCCAGCACCGGACGGAAAGTTCCCACCCTTTGGTCTCGTTGATGTCTGGAAATGCTTGGCGCGCCCTAGGGGAGTCGAACCCCTCTTTTCAGCGTGAAAGGCTGACGTCCTAACCGATAGACGAAGGGCGCGAAGCGCGGCCCTTATAGGATGACGAATCCGCTCCGGCAACGCCTGATGACAACTTTACGGCATCAGATTGCCGCATCCGTCACGCGCAGGCTAACGCTCTGGCGGCCGTTCCAATCGTCGAGCTGCAGGCAGCCCGCGAGATGGACCGGGCGGCCGATCGAGGCGCGGAGCCTGTCGCCGAGAGGCTGCGTGGCGGCGCGGAAGGCGATGGCCGAGGCGGTCGACCCATCCGGTGCCCGGACGCGCAGCCGGATATGCGCGCCACCGACGATGTCGGCTGCAATCAGATTGTGTGACGGCAGCACGAAGATCGGCTCGGAATTGCCGGCGCCGAAAGGCCCTGCCCGGCCGATCTCGGCAATCAGATCGGGCGTCAACGCTCCGGCCGACAGCACGCCGTCGATCTTCAGCACGTCGGATTTCCGCGCCGATGCGACGTCGCCCGCCAATTCCGATTCGAGGAAGGCCGATAGTGCCGCGAGCCCGCCGGGCGGTACAGTGACACCCGCCGCCATGGCATGGCCGCCGCCCTTGGTCAGCAGCCCCTCCTCCACCGCTTTCCGCACCGCGCGCCCGAGATCGACGCCCGGCACCGAGCGTCCGGAGCCGGTGCCGACGCCCTCTCCGTTGATCGCGATGGCGAAGCTCGGCCGGCTGGTCTTCTCCTTCAGCCGCGCGGCGACGAGGCCGACCACGCCCGGATGCCAATCCTGCCCCGAGGCGATGACCACGGCTCGACTGTCCTCGGCCGCCGCCTGCCCTTCGGCCTCGGCAAGGGTGGCCTGCTCGACGGCCTGGCGTTCGCGGTTCAGCCGGTCGAGTTCCTCGGCGAGGGCACGGGCTTCGATATCGTCGTCGCACATCAGGAGCCGCGCGCCGAGATCGGCGCGGCCGATGCGTCCGCCGGCATTGATGCGCGGCCCGAGCAGGAAACCGAGATGATAGGGCGACGGCGCGCCGCGCATGCCGGCGAGATCCGCAAGCGCCCGCAGACCCGGCCGCCGGCGCTGTCCAAGAGCCGCAAGCCCCTTGCCGACGAAGGCGCGATTGATACCGGTCAGCGGCACGACGTCGGCGGCGGTGCCCAGGGCGACGAGATCGAGCATGGCCAGAAGGTCCGGCTCGGTGCGCTCGGACGTCCAGAATCCCCTCTGGCGCAGCAGCCGGTTCACCGCAACTACCGTTAGGAACACCACGCCGACTGCCGCGAGGTGCTGCTGGCCGGAGAGATCGTCGGCGCGCTGCGGATTGACCAGCGCATTGACCTCCGGGAGCTCGGCGCCGGTCTGGTGATGATCGAGCACGACGACGTCCATGCCGAGCGTATGGGCTTCGGCGAGCGCCGCATGGCTCGTCGTGCCGCAATCGACCGTCACCAACAGCTTCGCACCACCGGCAGCAAGGCTCCGGATCGCTTCGATGTTCGGTCCGTAGCCTTCGAAAATCCGGTCCGGGATGTAGATCTGGAACGTCGTACCGGCCGCGCGCAGGAGCGAACCCAGCACCGCCGAGGAGGTCGCGCCATCGACGTCGTAATCGCCGAAGATCGCGACCTGCTCCTGACGCTCGATCGCCTCGGCGATTCGCGTGGCCGCTTTCTCCATGTCCGTCAGCAGATAGGGTTCCGGCAGGAGGGATCTGATGCTCGGCGAGATATATTCGGCGGCGCTGTCCACAGTCACGCCGCGACCGGCCAGGATGCGCGCCAGAAGGTCGGGCACGCCGTGCCGCTGGGAGATCGCCAGAGCCCGCATCTGCCCCGCTTCATCAAGGCGTTCGCGCCAGACCCGGCCGCAGAACGAATTCTCGACGCCGAGAAGCGCGGCCGGTTCGGCGGGCAGGATCAGTGCTGGACTGGGCATCCGGGGACCATGCCCCGAACAGCGAGTCGGCTCAACGCCGACAGGTGCGTTGACCACTCATCCCTCAGCCGCTACGAAGCGTGCGCCGGAGACGTGGCCGAGAGGCTGAAGGCGGCGGTTTGCTAAACCGTTATAGGGTTGTAAAGCCCTATCGAGGGTTCGAATCCCTCCGTCTCCGCCATCTTGCCGGGATACGCCGTTGAGAAGCCTTGTATTTCTCGTCCTTAGGTGTCGCTCACCCCAACAATTACCCCAACATCTCGCCCCGCCCGCTGCCTCTTCCTGAGATGCGCGGCCGCGAGAATTCCGACGAGTGGTACGCCCTCAATGTCTGCGACGAAGTGCTCGGCGAGACATCCGCGCGGCAGCACAGCTTTCCATTTCTCTATGGAGATCCAGGCCGAAGCGGCAGAAGTCGTTTGCTATGCGTGGACGCTTATTACCCGTCGCTGAGGCTGGTTATTGAGTATTGCGAGCGGCAGCATTCGGAGGCCGTGTCTTTTTTCGACAAGCCAACAAAACTAACGTGCAGCGGCGTCCACCGTGGCGAGCAGCGGCGGATCTATGACGAGCGCCGTCGAGCGGTGCTTCCGAAGCACGGCATTACGCTTAGGGAGATTCATTTCTGGCAGCTTGAGCACCGATCTGGACGGCTGTTACGGAATATCGAAGCTGATCGTGACACGATCCGAGGCCTCTTAGTGCCTCCTACTTGATTTTCTCCTGCCTGTCGGCGGGCTGTTGGCCGAGCCCTAGTGGTGTAACAGCGGACGGTGCAGGGGGCAGGCTTGGCAGAGCGCCGCCCTCTCCAGTTCCGTCAATCCAAGAACGTCCGATAGCAAATCGTATAGGCGTTCCTGAAAGCGTTCATTTACGGCGTCCACGTACTTCTGCACCGGGAACACGAAATGATCATCCAATTCGTGGCCGAACAAATTTAGCGGAGCTGGGAGAGCTCGCACGCCGTAGTATGAGATCAGACGCGCCTCCGCCGACGTCGCAATTAGCCCACGAGATCCGCCGTAGCTCCTGAGAAGCGATTGAACGCAAAGCAGGTCCCTGAGGATGGACCGCTTCTTTCCTGAGTCATAGGCCCCGTTGCCCCGCTTCACCTCGTAAGCCCGCAAAGTACTAATCCGACGATCGAAGACGAAGAGGTCGACCTGTAGGGCACGACCTGAGCCTCCATATGGAAGTTCGATTGGCAGGCTTTCCTCGATGTCGGAATTCCGTCCCCGGATGGCCCGATCAGCGGTATCGCTGATACTGAAGTTTGGATCAGTCCAAACCGAGAAATGCTGACATTCGGACAACCTTAGGCGAAGCGCCTCCTCCAAAATACGTCCATGCCGCTTATATGCGGCGCTGATGATGCTGGTGGCTCTGGAAAATTTCGGCCCGGCTATCGGATCAGTTCTGAATCGTTCTTTGGCCAGCCCAGAAACCGTCTTTTCTATCGCTGGACTCAGCTTTTCAACAAACGATTGAAGCATATGAACCCCATCCACTTTGGGATGAATCCATTTGCTTGCAGTGGAGTCAATGATGACTCCGATCCAGCTTCGATTTCTTGACTGCGACGTTGAGATTGCACGGGGAGGAAATTGTGGTCGGGCACGGTGCGCTATGTGCTCGACAATCCGAAGTACCAAGACCGGCTCGAATACCTGTTCCGTATGGCGGCAAGGAGGTACACGTTTGGCAGAAGAGCCAGCACTCAGCACTAGTTTAGGTGCGCGGTCATGATCAGCAGGACAGGCAGGAGTAGTAGGACCGATGAACGAGAAAGGCCCACCCCGAGGGGCAGGCCTTTACCAAGTCCGATGACAATGAGGGGGGGCCGAAGCCCGCGAGTCTCAAAGCCGTGGTAGGGCTATATATGGCCGACAATGATTAATCGTCAATGACCACAGGGTTGGGGTATGGTTCCCATGTCGAGGAACCTACGGACCCTATGTTCACCACCGAAGAGTTGGACACCCTACCTCTAGTCCTATCACCACCTCGGTTCGCCACATACCTCAAGGCCAAGGACGGCATGACCGCCGAAGCACTGGCGTTGTACCAGTGGAACCTAAAGGTGTCGGCCGCCTTCATGCTCCCGCTTCATGTCTGTGAGGTGGCGATGAGAAATGCCGTGGTGCAGGCCATCGAGAAGGTGCATGGTGAAAACTGGCCGTGGGCTCGAGGCTTCAGACGTAGCCTACGTCGAACCCGGAGGGGTTACTGTCCAGTCAGAGACCTTGAGGCCGTAGCCGCTAAGGAACCAACAGCCGGCAAGGTCGTCGCGGATCTCAAGTTCGCCTTCTGGCAATGGATGTTCCTCGCCAGTCAGGACGAGCGCCTATGGGAGCCACACTTGCATGAGGTGTTCCCGGGGATCTCGACGAACACGCAGGCCTCGATCGCAAGGGAGGCCGCGTATTCCGAACTATACCACGTTAGGTTCTTCCGAAACCGGATCGCGCATCACGAGCCGATCTTCGGCCGACGGCTAGGCGAGGATTACGCCCGGATCATTCAACTGATCGAGTGGAGAAGCCCGGTAGCCGCAACGTGGGTCGGTCGCGTCCAGCGAGTTGAAGCGCTCCTCGGCCAAGTCCCTTAACGATGGAGCCGTACTTGCCGAGGCTTGTTCGATTGCCTCTCTTCATAGTCGCGGACAGCTTGAGGCGTGATCCGGATCAGCCGCAAGCCAAGCTTGAACGCCTCCAGCTCGCCGCGCTTCACCAGATTCCGAACATGGTTCGCACTGCATCCCCAATGCTCGGCCACCTGCTCGGGCGTCATAGGCCGATTACCGTCCATTCTCGCGATCCAGCTTCCGAGCCAGACTTTTTTGCTCCGCCGCTTGGTCCAACCGTCGCTTTCGGTCGCGCTCCTTGTGCTGGTCTCTAAGCGCCTTCGCGGCTTCCCGCGCCGCGACAAGCGCGGCATAGCCACCGGTCGGCAATTCGACCCCCTCCCGTGTGAAGGGAGTTCTCCGAGGAGCGGGCTTCATGGCGTCCAGCAGCGCGGCAACATCCTCATCGAGGAAAATCATTCGCTTGCCCACAATGCGGCAGGCTCCGATATCGCGGGCTAGGGACCGAAGGGCTCGTTCAGAGCACCCGAGTTCCGCTGCCAACGTCTTGGGCGTGTGGTAGGCCATCGCCGGCTTGTATCGGCTGATTGTCTTCAAAGCTGGGCAGCGCGACCGCATAATCCTCGCGCTTTTGCGCGGAGCGTACATCCACCTAAACCCACGTCTCGTTCGGCTCACGCCCCTGTTTTTGCGCTGTACTATCAGCGTGCGTCGATCCGGAAACAGCCTAAGTGCTTTGCTTTCGGAATCCCGCCCGTATCCAGGCCAACAAGAACCCTGCGAAATAAACGAGTCCCGCCACTAGAAGGGTCGCCAGGGTAAACGCGCCAGCCATCGCGAGAAACGCGTTCCGTTTTTCACTCGCCCGTATCGCATCCCAATGGTCGATCGTGAACGGCAGCGCAGGCTTCCAGATTTTTCGTACGGTGTAGAGGCGGTAGCAGGTACTCTCAGTCGCGCTCCAAGCGGGTTCGCGTAGATCCTCGACGGGCCGTGACCGATACTCGACACAGTTCGGATTGAGCAAATCGCGTTCTAGGTCGCGCCGCTGGTCCCAGTCCCAAGAGCGATAATGGTAAGCTTCGTAAAGTGGATGGATCAGGCCAAACCAGAGCAGCGCCAAACCGGTTCCCACGACCCAAAGCCGTCGCCAACCATTTAATCTGTTCAGCATCCTGCCCCCTAAAGTCGTCCGATCCCCCTCAGCCATTTCGCCACAAGACGCCGCTCGGCGAAAGCTTCGCGAGTGTGAAAGCCATGCCGATACGACCCGTTTCGCTCACCCTTCGGCGCGCCGCTTCCCCTTGCTCCGCCGTGCATCCGACACCGGGCCTTTCCCCGTACCGCCGGCGACTGGCATGGTGTCCCTGCCCTCGTCTTCGCACCACATCGGCACGCCTGGAACATAGGCCAATGCTTCGGGCGCGATGCTTGCACGGGGTTGGTCGCACCTTCTGTCAGCGCCCCCTCCCCGATTTTCGACGTGGCCAACGATTGCCTGTCCTCCATCGTACACGTGCACATGCTCTACCCTCACTGTCTGTTCGCCGCCCCGGCGTAGCTTCGCCAAGGCCTCTGCCTGCCCCGTGAACGTGCGCATAAGCTTCACGGCCATGTTGTTGTAGCTGTCCAGCATCACCGCGTTGTCAGTGTGCCGAGCCTTGCGCATCATCTCCATAGAGAGGATGTGAGTGCCTGCCATCTGGGCGGCGAGCATGGCTTCAATCTCGTTGGCCGGCCGAACGCCATGGATGATCGCAAGGGCGGCATCGACATCCGGCTTATCGGCTGTATTTCCCCGCTCCGGCGCGATGCGGCTCACATCGCTGAGAATGCGATTGGCGAAGTCGAGCGAGCTCGTTCCGCACGTGTCGGCAAAGCGTGCCACCCATCCCTCGGAAGTGGCCTTACCGCTCAAGTCTGGAGCGACTGCCCCGCCTTTCATCTCGACCGTGGGTGGCATGTCCATCAGGCGCTTGGCCCATCGACGCTGTGCCGCCTTTTCCATATCGGCGACGCTAGCGGCAACCTCGACCCGGATCGTTTCGTCCCCGAGCTTCGACTTCCGGGTCATGCTTCAATCCTCAACGTTTTCGGGAGCGCGGCGCTTGGTCGTCGAGCGTTTGAGGCTCGCTCCCTGATTGTGTAAAACGTTCCCCTCAACAGGAGAAAATGATGTCTCGCACCAAGTTCGCCCTAGCGCTCATCGACGACAAAGTTCTTCATTGCGAGGCCGACCTGGGCACCCCTGCTCTCCTCGCCAGCGCACTGGCCAAGAACGGATGGGCCGAAATCTACGAGGCTAATGCTGCGGGCGGCAGCTGGGTCGTTTCCGATAGGCCGTCGGCAATCATGGGTGCATCTGTCCGCCACGTGCGGCACGCTCGCAACGCCTGATCAGCACCAAGCGCGGGCTAGTCTTCGAACAATCCGCGCTTCGCCCTCCCTAGCGGCTGGCCCTGCGCCATTCCCACGGCTTCTCAAACCGCCCGCGCCAGAGCCCGGCCTTAGCGGTCCTAGCCCGGTTTTCCGCAGGCCCATAGACGCCCCGGCTGTACTCCGGATAGTCAACCGCCAGTCCGCGAGAGACGAGCCATTCCGCGACGTCGACTGCGCCAGTGAAGCATCGGGCGACAATCCGGCCATAGCGATCCACGTCCAACGGTTCACACCTGGTCGGAGACGCAGAGGCAATCAGTCGGTCGAGCGCGAGCGCCGCAGTCTGCCCGCAACGATATTGCCGGCCGGCTTCATCCCCGCACGTCTGGCCTCCCTCTGGCGCATCTATGCCAAAGAGCCGGATGCGTTGCCCGTGGATCTCGATCGTATCGCCATCAGTGACCGTGGCGCGGCCGATGATTGGCTCGGCGGCAATGGCTGGCGAGACAGTTATGGCTAAGGCGAACGCGATAGCCTTCATGCTCCAGCGCCCGCGTTTCGAGCGCTGCCGTTGTCACGGAATCTGACGCCAGCGCCCTTGCCGTTCTCGTCTAGAAATTCGAGGCCGGCGCGCTCAAAGACCAGGCGCAAAAGCGTCCGGTTGCTGTCGCGCATTCCGCCCCCCTTCTCAAAGGTTCGGATCGTCACGTCGCTTAAGCCGCTCTCCCGCGCGAGCTGCGGCTGCGTCCAGTTCAATAGGGCTCGGGCGGCCCGACACTGGTCTGAATCTATCATTCCAAAAAAGTAGCGGTTTTTTCTGTTTTCCGCAAGTTTCCGCTTGAAACCATAACCAATCCCGGTATCTTCTGTTTTACGGAACTTACATTGGTAAAACGGAAATGGCCAAGGGCGCAACTCCCACCTCGATCCACGCCAAGGCCATGCGTCGGGCTTGGGAACGTCTCCGTAATATCGGCGCCAGGTTCTTCGTTCCCTCCGCTTTCGCCCGTCAGCTCCGCTACGCATGGGCCGAAGTGAAGGCCGAAGCCGCCCGCGCTGCTGCCTTGGTCCGCTCGATCGCCCCGGAAGTTGCTGCCCGTATCGAGGCGCTGCGCTCCGAAGAATACACCCTCGTGATGCGCGATGGCTCGCTGTTCGCCGCCAATCAGCGCCTTGAGGTCATCCGCTCCGAAATCCGCACGCTGGAGGCCTCCTGATGGCCTCGCGCGCTCAGTCGATCGTCACGGCCATTGCTGCGGCGGTCCTCGCCTTCGATCTTCGCCCTGCACCGAATGGGCGTCGTGGGCCTTGGAAAACACCCCGCAGTGAAAGGACGAAACATGAAGCGCGGACCCTTGGAAGGCTCCTACATCCTGCCGGTTCCGGCCGGGACAACGGTGCTACCGACATACATGGAAAGCGCGGAGGCATGGCACTTCACCGCGAACGCCCTCGATCCGGTCGAGATTGGCAACGTGGTTGTCGTCTGGCTTCGCGCTGGGGGCATTAAGATTTCTCGCCTCACCGCCCGCGCTGCGGCGGTCGTCCTGATAGACCGTGAGGGCGACGCCGTGACGTTCGACCGCTCCGAGGTCGTCGCCATTCACCGCGTCCGCTCGATCTATCGCGACCTTTGAGGCCGGACATGACGATTATCAATCACCTGACGAGCAAGCCCCTTTCGAAGCTGACAAGCGCGGATGTCTACGCGCTCGCGGCGATCGAGGCCTGCCGGAAATGGGGCGTCACCGTGGACGAGCGGAAGGCTTATGAGCTTGGCGAAATGCTGCGCTTTGTTCTGTCGCTTCCGGCCGAAAGGCAAGCCGATCTGGTCGCCATCGTGACCGCGCACGCGGCGAGGAACTGAAAGCAAGCGAGCCGGGAAAGCGCGTCAACGCTCCCCGGCACTAACCCACACCCGAGGAGGTCAAATCCAATGGCACAGGCTACCGATCAGGATCACATCCGTTTTCTCAACTCATCGATGACCCCGATGACGCGCTCCAGACGCTCGAGTACGCCCGCGAGCTTCTGGCATTCACGCACGGCACTCCGACCGTCGCCGAAAGACCGACGATGGCGCCTGCCACGGTTCTGAGGCTTGTGCCGAAAGGCGAGGCGGTCTGATCCTGCCCGCCGATATCGGCTCACGCTTGGAGCCTTGGGAGGTCAACTCCCTTCGCTTCCGCGTCTCGATCAAGGAGCGCGCAAACGCTCCTGAATGGGATGCGATTCACCTCTCCCGTCCCGACTGCGGCGATAGGATCTTTTGCAGGAGGCTCGCGCGGCGGCATGGGATCGCCGTCGAACGCGATGAGCATCTAAGCGAACTCTGGTCTGCTGTGGCGAGGGCCGTCTACCCCCTCCACTAAGCTCAAGGGCCCGGCATCTAAGGGCGTCCTTGGGGCGCCCTTTTTGCTGGCCCGCGCTAGGCACCCCATTGCACAAGAGATGATCCATCATCGCCGGGCTTGATTCCGAGCGTGCCGGCGAACAGTTCGCCGACTCTCTCGACTTCCTCCATGCCGCCTCGGGGTGTTGCCTCGATATACGCCTTGAAGGCGCCGCTTCCGAAAACTACAGCCGTAATCCCGATGTTCCGGCCGGCGTCGAAATAGCTCGCCGCATAGGCATGGGACACAGGCGTGTCATCGATCCTCGCGGTCGGAACAACCGTAAGCGGCGGGTCGAATTGGGCGGCGAAAGCACCAATCAAAGCGCGGTTGGTTTCTGCTGTCATCTTCAGATCTTCTCTTGTCGATTGTTGCAAAGACCGCTTGGGCATCGGCCGCCGAGCGGCCAGGCTTTCGCGTGATGAAGCTCCGCCGCGGCGGGGGCTGGCGATCGAGACGCAGGACGAAAGGCGTTCTTAGCGGCGCGGGGCGGCGAACGTTCAGAGCGAAGCGCGGACGACATAGGCCCAGGCCGCCGCGACGGTAATGGTCGTCGCGTTGCCGCCAGTCTTTGGCGCAATGTTCGGTAAGGTCGTGTCCGTCGAGAGATAGATGTTTGTGGCGTCTACGCCCAGCCCGACACTCGACGTGTTGTTGTTCGTGGTGCCAAACGCGCTGTCACTGATGCGGTGAACCTCGTCATCCACAGCCCATCCCAAGTTCGCCGCCTTACAACGAAGAACAATCTGCAGTTTCGTTGGAATGGCCCCAAGTCCATGAGGCATAACCAGTTCTGCGCCAGCCGTGACGGCCTGCTCCGCGCTCGTGAAATCCCAATCCCGTCGCTGCACGACACGCCATGCGCCGGCATCGTAATATTCTAGGCGATCGAGATCCGTATTGTAGCGGATCATGCCCTCAACGCCGGTCGGCCGCTGCACTGTCGTCCCGGTCGGAATAGTCTCGGCGCCCGCGCTCGGCTGGGTGATGCTGCCGTCGTCGTTGATGACCAGGGTCGACGTCTGGATCGCGCCGCCGGTTCCGTTGAAGCGAAGGGCCGTGTTGTCGACGGTGACGCCCGGCGTCGTGGCCGGAACGCCAGACCCACGCAGGAACGCCCAGCAGCGCCAGTTGCCCGATCCCTCCGACTTGAAATAGGCGATGTCGCCCGCCGCTGCCGTGATGTTCGTTGCACCGGGCAGAATCAGCGAGGTCGCATTGTAGGTCAGCGTCGGCGTGCCGGTGAAGCGAACCCAGCGCTCGACGCCGGCCGCTGCCGTGCCGAGCGAGGTGATGGTCGTATTGCCGGTGACCGTGACCGTGTTCGAAGCAACCGATCCGAGATCGGTCGTGGCCGCCGCAACGATAGAGCCAGCCGCCGCGAAATTGACCTGCTTTGCGGCGCTGATCGCCTCGGCCGCCATGAACGGTTGCGCCGCCCCTACGGCCGTTGGCGAATAGGTGAGGACATCCGCGCCGTCGGCGACGAAAGCCACCTCGCCCGTTCCGACCCGTCGAATGCCGGTATCGGTGTCTGAGACGAAGCTGATACCCGGAGCGCCGTTCGTTCCGTCCGATGCCTTGAACTGGCCGAGCATGCCGCCCTGCCCGTCGCGGGCAAGCGAGTCCGTGATCGCCTGACCCGCATCGGAGAAGTTGGCATTCATCGTGGAGGACGAGATGACCGTGCCCGGCGTGAAGGTGTTCGGGACGATGTATGTTCCTGATCCGTTTCGAGGCACTTTCGGTCTCCTATTTCCAATTCTCGGCAGCAAAAAGCGGCCCGCCTCATGCGAGGGAGCCGCTCGGAGTTGAGATTTTACGTTCGGTAAAGCGGAGGGCGCGCTGCGCGTCAGGGAGGGCGCTGGAACGTCTCGAATGTCAGCTTTGTTTAGGTGGGCGTGCTGCTGCCGCCTCGATCCCCGAAGCGCGCAATCAGCGCCTGTCGAACAACGACCGAGAGCGGCACCGTTGTCTTCAGGCGATCCTGCTTAGCGGCCTCTACGAGCCAGTTCGGCACGCGGACAGTGATCTTCGTTTCGAGCCGTATATTGGGCTTAGAGCTTTGAACATGAGTCATCGCTTTCGATCCCCTTTGAGGTCGAAGTGTTCGCTGCCGATGTTGGGTGCGTCCGCGCGGATTGGCGGCTGAAGCGCCTCATATGTCGGCGTCTTCAGCATGCGCGCTGAAGGCGAGCCATTCCGAAATGAATCGCCAGCCATTCAAGGCCCGATCGGAGCGCTTCACGTTCCCAGCTGTTGCAGTGCAGATCGAGAAGCACGGAATTGTAGACCACGCGATAACGCTGCTCTCCGAGGCCGGCGACAACGGCCGCCATCTCCCGCCTTGCCGCTGCAACTTCCTCCACGTCGGTCTCGTCCGGAGTCGTACTGATCGAAGGCTGCCAAGCCTGGCTGTAGTCCGGCGACTTGGCTGTGCGCGGTCGGTTCATCCCCATCAGCCGGTCGTGTTTGGCGAACCAGGCCGCGAACTGCCGGGATGCGAAGAACAACTCGTCAGTGAACTCGGCCGGCGCCTCCAGTCGAAGCCGACCGACCGTCGTGCCAAAGCAGCCATCGATGACCTTAGCCCTCGCGGCGTCGACCATGTGTCGAACCTCGGCAGGCGCGAACCCCTGCTCTGCTGGCTTCAGATCCCCGCTCTTGTAACGCTCGCCGATCCCACGCTTGCGTCCCGCACGTTGCCCCATGAGGTGCTCCCCAAAACAGAAATAGCCCCGAGGCGGAAATCGCTTCGGAGCTATCGAATGCCTGCGCCCGATTGGGCTGGCGAAAATCGGATTGATGCTAGACGCACCTCCCACCGATTAATTTCCCAACCTTAACCCCCTGCGGGGGTTATGTCAAGTCGTCGTACGTACTTGAGCGAGAATTTTTGCATGCAGCAGCGAAGGCCAAAGCGGTCATTTCTTTCAAATGCTCACGTGTTCCTGATGCTCTTCGAGCGTCGGGAGCGTCTTCGAAGCGAATTCCTTTAGCTTCGGCGTCACCGCCTCTGCGCTGAATTTTGCTTACAAATAGCACGCCGGGTTCCGACCGCCTGGTCGACTGTACGCGCTGCTACCGCCACACATGGCGCCGTTCCGTTTGCGATCGTACGGACAATCGCACGTGCCGACATAGGGATCCCGTAACGGTGTCAGCGAGCGCGGCTTGGCCGGCGTAATCGGCGAGTAGAATGCAGTTGGTGGTTGGGGTTTCGGTGGTGATGGTGCTGCGGGCTCCACCGGAGCGGCTTTTTGAACGGTGGCGGCCCCCCCGATCAAGAAGTCGTACCGGATCCAACCGGACTTGCCAGCGCGGGTGACGGGAAACCACAGGCCCGACGGCGTTCCAACAGACACCGCCGCCCCTGGCTCAAGCGTCGCGACTATTGCGGCCGTCGTCGAGGGCGCTGCACGCATATTCACCTTCGTCGAGGTGTAGAGGGTGGTGGTTTGGCTGAGCTTCGACGTCGCCGGTGGCGCGGGCGCCGGCTTAAGCGGCGGCATTTCTGGCGCGGGCGGAGGCAGCGCAACCGCCGGCGATGGGACCGCGGCAATCCTTTCTTTGCGAACCGTGGCCGCAAGCCTTTCCGGGCCCGGTGGGTCGTTGCGCCCGCTGCTGATCCACGCCAACGCCATCAAAGCCGCGACCAGCCAACCAATGCGCTTCTGCATCGGCTTCCCTCCCCGATCGAAACGCTAGAGCACGTCGGGCTGGGTGTCACGCCGGGTTGTGGATTGACTCCCACTCGCGCGTCGGATGAGATCGGCTCGGGGATAGGGGGGCTCAATGAAAACTGGGAATACTGTAATCGCGGCCGGCGTGGCTCTCGCGCTCGGCGGTTGCGTGACGACCGAGACGGTCAGCTACAAGGCTTCGGCAACACAGCAGAATGTCATTCGCGATGGAGTTGGAGCGTTGATTTCGAGCCAGCCGAGTTCAGTCGTGATGCTACGTCCGGCCGGCAGGGGCGTTCCCGCCGGTCAGCGACCGGTCTATGTGCTCGCGGTGCAAAACCGGACGCCAAAGCCGGTCGATCTCCGCGTCGCGGATATCAAGGTGATCCAGACGAAGCAAGGGCAGTACGCTCGCGCGCTCAACGTGAAGACCTATGAGCAGTTGGTCGACGAGGAGAAGACGCGGCAGGTGTTCGCTGCGATCGGCGTCGGTTTGGGTGCGGCGGGAAATTCGATCCAGGCCGCCAATGCGGGGCACGGGACCGCGACGACCCACACACCTCACGGGACCTATCACACGACCTACTACAGCCCGGCCGCCAATCAGATCGCGGTCGCAAATGCCAACGCACAGAACAACCGCAACATCGCGGCTTTCGCCAATCAGGCTGAGGCCAATATGGCGGCGCTCGAGGGCAATGTGCTGAAGGATAACACGGTGATGCCGGGCGAATGGATCGGCGGCACGGTGACCTTCGAGCCGCCTCGCAAGGAGTACGCCGATGGCAAAGCCAAAAGCTATTCGATCGGCGTGAAGATCGGTGAGGACACCCACGTGATCGAGATCACGCAGGCGCCTGGAGCGTGAGGCGAGACGACACGCAACGATTTCATTCCTTCACGTCAGAGCTCGTCAGAGCGGCTATGCCGATTGCGACCCCCACGATTGTGACGCGGTTCATGGGTCCACCTTCAGGCGCGAAGCCTAAGCTCATCTTCGGTTGCGTCCCGAGTAGTGAATTCCCGGCGATGTGCTGGCTCCCGCCGGCGCGGCGCGCTTTCGGCATCGGGTCGCGCAAGTTCAGCATAGAAGCGGCTCAAGCCGCTGAACATCTCCGACAGTCCGTCTTGGCGGGATGCTTCGAAAGCGCACCGCCGGGACTCGCGACGGAGCTCCCAATCCTCTGAAATCATGTCTGGCTGCCTCCCCGTGGGAAGCGGCTTCTGTTGCCGCAGGCTGACTTTCGCAGATCCTGACGACCGATCATTAATAGCTGTTAAGAACTGCAAAAAGCCCCGCGCCGGCTCCGGTAGCCAGGCGGGGCGAAGTCAGACTAGAAGCTATTATGGCTCCTGCTTAGTGTCGCCTAGGACAGAGCCGCATCGGGCATTTCCGCTCGTCAGGCAGAGCGCCAATCGATGGTCAGATCGGCAGCGGCTGCCGTCAGTGTCTCGATCGTTTCCGTGCTCCTTGATGAAGTTGCGAGCCTCTGCCTACCTACGAGAACGGAGTGCGCCATGGTCGAACGGACCAAACGGGACACGAGCTCAAATTCGACGCCGCGTGGCGCGTTTATCGCCAGAGGTATGGAGAGCCTCGCAGTTGCAACTTGCGAAACTTCTTCATAGGCCATCGTCGGAGCCTCGCCTGATTCACGTCGTTCGGATTTTCTGGCCTGCTCCGTCAGCAGAAAAGAGCGTCAGGCACACCGTTCCATCTTGAACGTCAGCTTGAGCAGCGTTCGGGTGCTTTCGTCGGTGACATGCATCTGCCATTCCGTTCCATCGTAAACTGGCTGAGGAGCATGTCTCAAAATCTCTCCGGCAGTTCGAATGGCTTCGGATCGAGCCGCATCCAAATCTAAGAGCTCGGTGCCCTCGCTATCGATGCCGAAGGTCCCATCGATGACATGAAAAAAGAAGCGTTGCATTCCATCTCCCGAGGGCGGGAGCACGAATGTCTCTCAGTCACCGGCGCCAACGGTTCTCGGTGATGATGGAATTGTAGGGCAGGATCGACGATCGAGAAAGATGCCGCCGCGCGGATGTTATTGAAGTTCAGCGCTCCATGTTAATGAACGACACCGACGCAGTTTGGCGCGGTCGCTGATCACGATCTGTATGGTTCTCTGATCGCCCCGAGGTCTAGCGCTCCCCGGATAAGGAGCGCTCATGTCGCCTCAGTCATCGCCCGCGTACCCTCTCATCCGGAAGCTGGAGAGCATCTACAATCTCTCCTCTGCTGAATACGAGGCGCTGATGGCGCTGCCGATTTTGGCGCGAAGCATTCGCCCCGACCAGGACATCGCGCGAGATCACGACCGGCCGTCGCAGTGCTGCATCCTGCTCGATGGCCTGCTGTACCGTTACAAGCTCCTCGAAGAGGGCAAACGGCAGATCTTCTCCTTCCATATCTCAGGAGACATTCCCGACCTACAAAGCCTTCATCTGCAGGTGATGGACCATAATATTGGAACCGTTGTGTCGAGCGTCGTCGCCTTTGTCCCGCATGAGACGATGAATCGCCTGATTGACGACCACCCCAGGATTAGGAATGCGCTGTGGCGTGACACGTTGATCGAGGCGGCAGTGTTTCGCGAATGGATGGCAGGGCTCGGGCGGCGAGAAGCCTATGGACGGATCTCCCATTTCATTTGCGAACTCTTCGTTCGCTACCAAGCCATCGGTCTAGCCAATGGCTACAAGGTCGAATTGCCGCTAACCCAGGAAAAAATGGGCGACGCGCTTGGGCTGTCGACGGTGCATGTCAACCGCACCCTTCAGGCAATGAGAACCGACGGGCTGATTCGGTGGTATCGCGGCCACCTCAACATCACGGACTGGAGTGGATTGAAGAAGGCGGGGGCGTTCGACGCGACCTACCTTCATTTGCGTCATTAGTTTTCTAGGCGGCTGAAATTGATTGTTTCCAACCTGCGTTAATGCCGGTGTCGATCCAGCTGGCATCACGAAGCTCATGCCAATTCTACCGATTCCACTTGTCGATGCCGCCCCACCCGGAACCGCAGGAGTTGAAGAACGATCAGGACGCCTGGCGCGAGGCCGTCATTCTTTTCGGCGAGATGCTGCGGGCGAGCTGGACCCCAACCAGAGATTCGAGGTCATCGTCAAAGACGAGAACGACCGGCGGATTGTCGAGCTGTCGCTGAAAGCGACGCTGAATCCATGACCTCACCGGTCGACCGGCTGATAGCCAGGCTTGAGCGCCGCGACAACTTAAGCGCAGATGAAAAGGAAACGCTGACCAACAGCGTGGGCCGGCTCAGGCTGGTTTCAGCCAAGGACGACATCGTGCGAGAAGGCAACAGGCCTTCGGAATCATCACTGCTCGTCGACGGCTTCGCGGCACGCTACAAGGTTTTGGCCGAAGGCGGTCGTCAGATCACCGCGATTCATGTTCCCGGAGACTTCGTCGACCTCCATAGCTTCCTGCTCAAAACAATGGACCATGGCGTCGCCGCTCTATCGGACTGCAAATTGGCGATGGTCCCTCATTGCACCCTAGCCAAGATCACCGAACATAAGCCGCATCTCACAAGGCTGCTGTGGCTCCTCACGTTGATCGACTCGGCGACCCACCGTGAGTGGTTGACCATGATGGGCCGTAGCTCGGCGACTACCCACATGGCTCACTTGATCTGCGAGTTATTCTGCCGGCTTCAAGCAGTCGGGCTTACAGAAGGAGAGGCTTACCTATGCCCACTCACGCAGCAGGAACTCGGCGATACCTTGGGGTTGTCAAACGTTCATGTAAATCGAGTGCTTAAGGAGCTACGTACCCGAAATCTCGTCAGCTGGCGGAACGGTCTAGTGACAATTCACAACTGGAACGGACTGCAGGAATTCGCAGAATTCTCCCCGGCTTACCTGAACGTGCAGCACGAGCCTAGGTAAGCCGCAGCAACCAACGTCAGGCAGGCGCCGAATCCGTTCAGGGCCGATGGTCGAGTGGCTCGTCGATGGATGGCAAGGGCACGTTTACGAGCCGGTCGATGGAACCCCTCGGCGACGAGCGCCACCGCCGACCGCTAGCGGAGCTCAGGATAAGCAGATGGATGGCAAGTCGATTTTCCCGGGCCTCGTTTAGGCGGGATCGATCCTCGTATGTTTTCGTCAGCCGCCTAGGACGAGACGGCTCAATCTATGGACGGTTCCGTACTGGCGCCGTTTTTGGTGCAACCCCGCAGGCGATCGTCATGTTGAAGACCCGAGAGGGAGGAGCATGCGCGAAAAACCCGCAATAGCCGTACTCTTTGCGTCACTGGCTGTGGCCTCTGTGTCGGCTCATCAACTCGCTCGTGCTGAGAGCCCAGCGCCGACCGCGTCTGGTTTGCCCAGTGAGGGGAAGCAGGACCTCAGCGCCTCAACCAGTCAATCTGGGGATTACGCTCAGACTGACTGGAACCTGTTTTCCACTCTGGAAGGCGCGGAACTGGTCGACAGCACGGGTGAGCGTTCCGCAAAGCTCGTTGACGTGATCCTCGATTCCACTGGCCGGATTGATCACCTGGTCGTCGGAACGGGAATCGCTGCCCTTGCGATGACCCAGCGCCGTCTCGATACCCGGGAGCTTCCAACGCCGGGCGCTGAGGGAGGGCTGACGCTGCCGCTCACGTCAGAGCAGATCGGGGCCCTACCCGAGATCAAAGACTTCAAGCCTGAAACTTGGTCCGCCGCGGCCATCGTCGGGGCGGAGATCAGTGACGGCAGCATTTCGATCAAGGATCTCCGGTTCGCCCCTGGACAGGTCGACAGGGTCATTCTCGCGGCCGGCAACGAGCTCTTCTCAAGCAATCGGGCACACGAGGTCCCATTCGCAGAGCTCCAGATTTCCGGCAGCCCCAATGAGCCGTCGGTGAAGCTGTCCGAGGCCGGCTCCAAGCAACTCGGGATGCAGTAGGATTTTTAGCCATTTCGGCGCCGCGATTTCCCGACGAACTCTCGAAGCCGGTGACCATCGCGACTCGCCGTCTCCAGACAATGCGATGCCGTCGGCGGCAAACTCTCGCCGCGCGCCGTCGGGGCGACGCAGCACTTCGCCATCAGCCTTCACTGCACCTCTTGTCCGCTTGATGCTGGGATGACCATCGAGCACCCGACGCGCCTTGCCGCTTGCGAGGTGAAGGACCACCAGCGCTCCCTTCACGCCGGAGTCCGTAGTGAAGGCCATCCAGCTCTGCGCTCCGAGGGTGGCGGTTACCGGCTTCGATCAGGGCAACGATGGTGCGGTTCCGTCCACGGCGGAACCGAGAGATCCATCGGATTTCGAGGGTGTATTGTATCCATCTCGAAACTTTGCCCCGCCAATTGCCGGCGGGGCTCTTTTTAGTGAACGTGATGACGGATCGGCCGCCGACTAAAAGGTGACAGTCGATTTTCTGGGTTTCGCTGAGGTGCATGAGACCCCATCATCTTGCACTTCAAGGATGTCGGCGGGGCTCGAAACGTGACTCCTCGATCTGCACCAAGCGATCGAAGAATCGGGATGTATATCGACTTCAGCAAACTCGGCAGCGAAATCATCCTCAACTCGTGAGTGCCTGCCTGTCGACCCTCGGCCTGTGTCGCGGCTGCATGCATGCAGGGAGGCAACGTTCGACTCCCTCTAGCTGCATCTCCGAGAATCCGCCTGATCGCCGCTGCTGGCTTCGATGATCGAGACGACATCGAAACGCTTTCTTCGCGCAGCCGGAGCTGCCTTCGGAGCGCTTCGCCGTCAGCATCGTTTACTACGGTCTCGTAGCGGTTATCGAACTTCCCATCTGCCGGTCACCTTCCAGATGACCTCGCGTGTGTTCTCGGCCCTTGCATCTCCTGCGATGAGGGATCCCTTCGCAACTAATGATGAATTCCCGAGTTGAAAGTCCGGCGCCAACTTTGCGGCCTGAAAGCGGGACCTCCCAAGCATGGTATCGATCACGAAATCGGGACGGGAACTCTATCCCGGCGAGCCCTCTCCGCTGGGTGCCAACTGGAATGGGCGCGGTACGAATTTCGCGATCTTCTCCGCCCATGCGGAACGCATCGAACTCTGCATCTTCGACGCTGACGGCACGAACGAGATCGAGCGGATCACCCTGCCCGAATTCACCAACGAGGTATGGCACGGTTTTCTGCCGGGCGTCGGTCCGGGCACGGTGTATGGCTACCGCGTCCACGGGCCCTACGATCCGGAGAACGGACACCGCTTTAATCCGAACAAGCTCCTGATCGACCCTTATGCACGGGAACTCGTGGGCGAGCTGAACTGGTCGCCGGCGCATTTCGGCTACATCCTCGATGCCGAGGACAAGGACCTGTCCTTCGATGATCGGGACAGCGCGCCGGGCATGCCGAAATGTCGGGTGATCGATCCCCAGGACTATGACTGGAAGGGCGACCGCAGCCCCCGCATTCCTCATTCCCGGACGATCTTCTACGAGACCCATGTTCGCGGCTTCACGAAGCTGCATCCGGCCGTCCCGGAGAATTTCCGCGGCACCTTCGACGGTTTCAGCCACCCCTCGGTGGTCGACTACATCAAAGGTCTGGGTGTCACCTCGGTTGAGCTATTGCCGATCCACGCCTATCCGGACGACGAGCATCTAATCTCGAAGGGCCTCGCCAATTTCTGGGGCTACAACACGATGGCGTTCTTCGCCCCAGAACAGCGCTACCTCGGGCCGAAAGGTCTGAACGGTCTCAGGGACATGGTCCGCGCCTATCACGATGCCGGCATCGAGGTGATCCTCGACGTCGTCTACAACCATACGGCCGAGGGCAACGAACTCGGGCCAACCCTGTCGTTCAAGGGCATCGACAACTTCTCATATTACCGGACGATGAAGGACGAGCCTCGCTACTACATCAACGACACGGGCACCGGTAACACCGTGAACACGTCGCATCCGCGCGTGCTGCAGATGATCCTCGACTCGCTGCGCTACTGGGTCGAGCACATCCATGTCGACGGCTTCCGATTCGACCTCGGCACGATCCTTGGCCGCGAGCCATCAGGCTTCGACCAGCGCGGCGGTTTCTTCGATGCCGTCGGCCAAGATCCGGTTCTGAGCCGGGTCAAGCTCGTTGGCGAGCCCTGGGACATCGGGCCGGGCGGCTATCAGGTCGGCGGCTTTCCGCCAGGCTGGAGCGAATGGAACGACAAATATCGCGACACCGTGCGCGATTACTGGCGCGACGAAGAAGGCACGGCCAGCGACTTCGCGGCGCGTTTCACCGGCTCGGGAGACATCTACGACCTGCGCGGCCGACGACCTTGGGCCGGGGTGAACTTCATCACCGCGCATGACGGGTTCACCCTTCACGACATCGTTTCGTACAATGAGAAGCACAACGACGCGAACGGCGAGAACGGCCAGGACGGCCATGGCGACAACCGGAGCTTCAACTTTGGAGCCGAGGGGCCGACAGACGACGAAGGCATCATTGGCGCCCGGGAGCAGCAGAAGCGCAATTTCCTTGCCACCCTGCTGCTGTCGCACGGCACGCCGATGCTTCTCGCCGGAGACGAGCGTGGCCGCACCCAGCAGGGCAACAACAACGGGTATTGCCAGGACAACGAGATCAGTTGGGTGAGCTGGAAGGTCGGTGACCGGGAAAAGACCCTCGCCGACTTCGTGCGGCGGCTTATCGAACTGCGAAACGCGCAGCCATTGCTGCGTCGGGACAGCTTCCGTGACGGAATGATCGTGACTTGGCTCAACCCCAGCGGCGGTGAGCAAACCGCCGAGCAATGGGCCGATGTCGGAGCGACCTCGATCGGCGTACGCCTGAGCCGCGACGATCTGAAAGACCAGCCCGATGTCTGGTCCGACATCATCGTACTATTCAATCCGCATTCGGGACCGGTCGCATTCAACCTGCCGTCTCGCGAAGACCGCCCATGGCACACTGCGCTCGATACGGCCTATCCGAATGCTGAAGAACCGAAGACTGGTTCGGAACAGATCACAGTCGACGGCCGCTCGCTGGTGGTTCTCGTTTAACTCGTAGTCTCTTCGCTCTGCCGAGATGCCACCACCTCTCACAATGCTTTCAGATCGGCGCCGACGCCTGATCCTGGAGATGTACTTACACGTCATTCAAACAAGGAAGGCAGAGCAGGCGCCATAGACGATGGAGCAGCCCCGCTGCCGTAGCAGCGAGGCCCGAACGATCACTTGTTGTTGAGGTCCTTCACGTGCTCTTGGTGCTCTTTGAGCGTGGGCAGCGTCTTGGCCGCGAACTCCTTCAGCTTCGGCGTCTCCGCTTCCGTGCTGAACTTCGTGAACAGCGCAACCGCCTCATCATGGGCCACAACTTGCTCGTCGATATAAGCCGCGTCGAACTTCTCGCCCTCGGCCTCCTTGAGCTTCTCGACTTTCGCCAGATGCGCGGCGTCGAGTTCCTTCGGTGCATCGGGCGCGACCGCCATCATCTCCTTGCCGGCCTTGGTGTGATCCGAGATCATCTGCTGCGCGAACTTCTTGATCTCGGGATCCTTGGCCTTCTCAACTGCGACCTTGCTCGACTCGATCTCGAACATGTTCGACATCGCGGCTTTCGTGACAAAGACATGATCGGGGCCTGCCTTGTCCTGAGCCATCGCACTGCCGAGCGACAGCCCCAAAAGCGAGGCGGCGAATAGGTACTTTTTCATCGGTTCCCTCCTGAGAGGTACGACAACCGAGATAGGAGGCGGACGTTCCACTTCGTGCGTAATTATGCACTCAGCAATGGCATCCGCTCCGGATCTTCTTTCAAGGGCCACCCGCAACAGCCCCGGTTACGGCAGCAGCTAGAGCAAGCAAGTCAATGGTGCCGTCGGCTTTCGCGGTGTCACCCTGGATCGCTATCTGAAGACTATGCGGCTTCTCCTGGGCCTGTCGGCGGAGTTCGTCGATCAACGCCTGCCTGATCTGATCCTCCACGTCTTTCTCCTCAAGCTGATCGCCGCTCCGCTGTGAGTTTCGCCGCCTCGGCCATCAGCGTCTCTCGGTCGTTGCCGTGCTTTTCGATCAACTCGCGGGCTTGGTCGATCGAGACGCCGGCCTCCTTCGCGAAGTAGTCGATCTCGTATCGCTCGTCGCCGGCAACGCGGCTGCGATCACGTTCATCCTGTTTCGATTTGTCGTCTGCCATGGGGCCTCCTTTGATTTCAGAGGAAGCGCTGCGCCGCCCGCGAAGTTCCCCGCGCTAGAAGACGCCCATGAGCAACAGGACTAGGCCTGTGAAGATGAGCGAAATCAGAATTGACCCCGCGCATCCCAGTTTGTTCGAGAAAAGGAAGAACATCAGCGTTCAGCCGCGCCCGCGTCACTGTCTCGGTAGAAGGCGGCAGTGGCGGCGTTGCCCCATTCAACCTCAACCGATCCACTCCCGCACTCGCTGCAATTCAAAACTCGCGATAACTCGGCCAATGTTGTGTCGACAGTGACGCCGTAGTCGGCCAGGTCCGCCCAGTGTCTCGCGGCGCGATGCTTACAAGACAGGCAGCGCACGAGGAGAAATTCGTCGGAGGCTGGTCGGCCAATCGCTACCGACGCTCCTCCATGGTCCGATTTCGAGCCCATGATCATGCGGATTTCTTTACTGGTGCCTTAGCGGCGCCGCGCTTCTTGCTCTCGGCTTTCGGCCGCTTCTTCTCCTCGGCTTCGATAGAGCGGCGCAGCGCATCGAACATGCTGACAACCTTCTCGTGCTTCTGCGGCGCATCGGGAGCGGCCGGTGCGGGCTTGAGCACGTGGCCCTTCTGCTTATCGCTGAGCATCTTCTTGACCGCGGTCTCGTAGCGGTCCTCGAACTTCGAGGCGTCCCATTTGCCCATCATCGTCCTGATGACCTGGCGCATGGTCTCGACGTCCTTTTCGTCCGGCTTCACACCGGAGATGCGCTCGAACCCGGCGGCCTCGGAGCGGACCTCGTAGGGGTAGCGCAGCGTCGTGATCAGGATGCCCCTGTCGCGCGGCGCGACCAGAACCCAGCGCTCGCGCTTGTTGATGGTGACGCGGGCGATGCCGTTTGTCTTGGTTGCGGCCATCGCGTCGCGGATGACCGAGAACGCCTCGACCGCGACCTCGTCATCAGGGACCAGGTAATGATGGTCCCCGGTCCAGAGCCAATCGACCTCATCCTTGGGAACGAACTGATCCACATCGATCGTGGTCCGGCTCTCCAGCGCTATCGCTTCGAAATCCTCCTCCTCGACGATGATGTGCTCGCCCTTGGCGTATTCGTATCCGCGGGCCCGGTCCTCGTTCTCGACGACGTCGCCTGTCTCCGCGTCGATCCACTGCATCCGGAGCCGGTTCCCTGTCTCCTTGTTCAGCGTGTGGAAGCGGGTCTTGTCCCGATCGGTCTGGGCTGGGGCCATCGCCACGGCGCAGGTGACGAGGGAGAGCTTGAGGTAGCCTTTCCAGGAACGAGTGGTGGGGGCCATGACGCGATGCTCCGGTTGCGCGGAGTCGAGTCGTTTCGAAGCAGAATCGTTCCATTTGGAACGAATCCGTGACGAGGCGACTCGGTTCCTAAAGGAGCACAGCCATGTTCTCGAATTCTCCAGCCCTCACGCGGATCGTCGGTGGCTTCCGTCGACTACAGGGCCTTATGCGCCGGCGCATTGAGCCCGGCAGCCGAATGACGGATGTCGAATTCAAAGACAGCACTCTTGAAATCGTCGATGACGAGCGGATTAACGAGGCACTGGACCAAGCTGAGCGCGTGATTGCCTCCGCGCCGCCAGCCCCCGCCAATGAGGGCGAAAGCCGCAGGGCGTCCTAGGCCGGGCATCGGACATTCGGGAGTGGACGTTCGGGCGATGCTAGCTATTCGGATGACCTCGATCTCGCTCGGCCGCCAGTCGGAGCCATATCAATCGTCCCGGCGTTATTGACGCATGAAAACGTTTCGCGCCTTCATCATGAACGACGACGGCAACTTCATCGCGGCGCACGTCCTCGATGAAGTCGAGACCGACGAGCAGGCGGTCGAAGCGGCCAGGATGTTCGCTTACAAGAACGCGATCGAAGTCTGGCAGGGCGACCGCCGCATCGCCGAACTCGCCAAGGGTGGCGAGATCCGACATTACAGGGACGCACCGGCCCGCCGCCCTGACATCTAGCTCCGAGACCGAGCACTAGGCCGGATGTAGCTGCCCGATCTCATGGCCGATGGCCTGGATCGCCTTCAACAGCCAATGGTGGCCGGCGACCAGCCAGACGCCGGTTGATGACGGCACCACATCCACGTCGCGGTGTGCTGCCAATTGGCCCTTCAGCAGTGGCGCGAGCGCGTTGGGGTCGCCCGGCACCAAGGCGCAGAAAGCCGACCATTTCCGGTCGAACGTCTTGCCCTGACCGCGAAGATCCTCGACCTCGAACCATGCCTCACCGATCTTGGCGAAGTCTCGCCTGACGATATCGAGCTTCATCAGCCGCCACCCAGCCAGCCGCCCGCCGCGGCCAGTTCAACGCTGTCCTCTTTCACGCCCCGGGCAACGATCGTCAGCGCTTCATCCGGCAAAGGCCGCTGCAGCAATCCGGCCTCGCCCCATGGTGCCCGCATCCAGATGTCGAATTCTTCGGTTGTGGTCAGGATCACGGGCATAGCCTTTGGGTGGATCGGCTTCACAACGGCGTTCGGCTCGGTGGTCAGGAAGCCATAGAGGTCAGCCGTCTCCGGCCCGTTCTTCACCTTCCGGACACTCGTCCATTGCGCCGTCCAGATCCCTGCAAAGAAGGACAGCGGGCGCTCTTCGGAGAACGCGAACCAGATGTCGCCGCCTGCATCCTTGTTGAACTCGCTGAAGCTCGTGAACGGCACCAGACAGCGGCTCTCAGGGCCAAGCCAGCGACGCCAGTGTGACGATGACGTGTTGCGGATGTTGGTGACACCTCGATCTGGCTCGTTCGCCAGCAGATCCTTGAAATCGACGGCCTGCCCCTTCTCCTGGAGCTTGGCCGCGCGCTTCTTCGCCGCCTCGAACTGGATGTTCTGCGGCGACGGCATCCCCCAGCGCGCAGTCACCAGCTCGCGGCCGTCCGTCCCGTTAATCACGATGGGCGCCGAATAGTCGGGGAAGATGCCGGGCATCGGCGGCAGGTTTCCGGTGCGGTCATGGAATGCCCGCGCGAGCTCGCGGATCGCCTGCTGGCCCTTGGTCTGGCTGTACAGGTTGCACATGGCCTTCACCTTTCATGGCCGGGATCAGGGGTCAACGCCGCTTCCTCGCACCCCGGGCATTCGTCAGATAGCTGCGGACCCGGATCGTCTCCGCCTCGGCCGGTGACGGTCGGCTGATCAGCACGACCACGCGGCGAGAACGGCATTGGGGACAGATCAACCGCTCCTGCAACATGTCGATCGGGAACGGCCCTCCCCTGGTAGCAATCAGCGTCGGTAGATCCAGCTCCTGCTGCCAAAGACACCGGCGCACCGATTTCATCCCATCTCGGCCGCCATGAGCGCACCGGGCCGTGAGCGACCAACCGGCAGCGAAAGCCTCCTCTAAGGTGTGGATCGACATCGGAACAGAAAGAGAACAAATAGGACTAGAGTCAACGTACAGGATACGGCAATGCCCCTCCGCCTCGTCCGCCCACATCTCCGTAATCGGGCTCGCGAACCGAGTGATCGGCACTGGTCAGCGGTCACGGGCGATTTCGAACTCGGAGGCTTCAGCCAGCACGAAGGTGGCCCGCGCGAAGGCCAGTGGTCCTGGAGCATTTACGCGCTCTATGACCATTCATTCCTCAAGCACGGCTCGGAGCCGACCTTGCCCGAGGCGATGCAAGCCATGTCGGCCGCTTGGCGCGGATGGCTGAAGCGAGCGCGGCTTTTCGAGGTCGTCGCGGGGCATCCTCGGCCGCAGCGATCGGACGATCCCCTGCCGCTCGCCCCCGGCAGCAGAAACAATCGCTGGTTCGCCATGTGCGGTGAAATCGACATGGGCTACGTCGAGCTCGCTCATGACCTCCATTGCGGCGAGTACTGGAAATGGGGCTTCTACAAGCCGCCTCCGAAGCAAGGTGCCTTATGGGGCATTGCGAATAACCAAGCAGAGGCCGCGACTGAGGTGACACGTCGATTCCGAGATTGGCTTGAGATGACCGATCTCGCAGAGTGCATCGGCTTGCAGGCCGGTCAGCAGGCAACCTAGCGTGGCCTAGACCCGCATGAGCAGGTCAGGATTCGGGTGGTGGGTGACTCAGTCTGCCTTGTCGACGGCTTGATGATAGGTGCGATGCACAGGCACGCCGCCAGGCTCGACCTCGAACTTTTCGAGGATCGCCGCGATCATCACTCGGACCCGCCGATTTTCTTGCCGAGCCTGATGTTCTATTGTTTTGCGCACTGCCCGAACCGCATCGTCCACATAAGACGTGCCATCATCCAGGCATCGACACAAAGACTGCCGTCAGCATCCTCGCTAATGCGAAAGCGCTGAATTGCGCGCCGATTCTGTAGCTTCTTCAAGGTCTCTTCCATTCGCTCCTCCGGAAAAGAGAAATGGACTTTCGATCCAACTGTTCCGCTCGGTTGATTCCTCGCGCTCCCGGTCTATGCTCAAGGCCACAAAGGGGGTCAGAATGAGCAAGACTGTCGAAGTCGAGTTGCCGGACAACGTGCTGGCGGCGCTTGAAAAATGGATCGCGGGAGAGCCGAAACCAAAGCCGACGATAGGGAGCGCTGTTACGCTTGGCGTCTGTGAATGGCTAGCTGCCATGGGGCGGCTGCCGGCGGAGGCATGTGCCGAGGAGGAAGCCGCGTAATCGGCCGCGACTTACCCAGCCTGAACTAAACCGAGGACCGTTACATGCCGATTTTCCTCGACCGACACGATCTTAGTGGCCTCACCGCAACCGACATCGCCGAGGCACATCGCAAAGATTTGGAAGTCCAAGAACGCTATGGGGTCCGCTTTCTCACCTACTGGTTCGATGAGGCCCGCGGAACCGGATTCTGTCTTATTGATGCACCTAATATCGCAACGGCGATGCGGGTCCACGACGAAGCTCATGGGGATGTCGCCCAGGACGTAATCGAAGTAGACCTCTCGGCCGTCGAAGCTTTTCTGGGGCGGGTGTCCGATCCACCGTCTAATGGCCCAGACGCGAGGGTCAATTTCGACGCGGCCGTGCGCGCTATTATGTTCACTGATATCGTAGACTCGACAGCTATGACGGCGCGGCTGGGAGATGCTCGGGCCGTGGAAATGGTTCGCGCCCATGACGCAATCGTCCGCCGTGCGCTCAAGGACAGCCGCGGGCGGGAGGTCAAGCATACGGGCGACGGGATCATGGCCTCCCTCGATGATGCCAATGCTGCAGTGCAATGCGCTCGGGCGATCCAGCACGGCTTTGAGGCTTTCAACCTCGCCAGCAAAGAGAAACTGCATGTGCGCATCGGTGTAGATGTCGGCGAGCCTGTCGCCGACAGCAATGATCTCTTCGGGTCGACTGTGCAAACAGCGGCTCGTCTGTGTCAGGCGGCTGAGCCGGACGCAATCTTGGTCTCAGGCGCGGTCCGCGATGCTATCAGCGACACTTCCGAGCTTAGAGAACTCGCACCTCGTTCTCTAAAGGGGCTTGCTCGTCTCGTCTCTGTCTACAGCGTTCAGTGCCGCTGAGATCCAGTTGCAGACCGCAACTGGCTGAGCTCTTTAATAGCGAGCTGACGACGTTCGTCGATGTAGTCGGCTAAGTCTCGTAGGTGGACACCCTTGGCGCTCTTCTGGCTGTTCTCGATCCGGACCACTGGGATCTTGATCTCGCCAGCCAACACCTTCCGCAGGAACTTCCCAGGCGTCAGGTGACGGAAGTAGTCCCGGCAGCGGCCTTAAGCGGAATGACCGCCTTCCCGTCGTACTCGCCATGAGGAGGAAAGCTGTGTTCATCACGCGTCCGCTTTGTGTTTGGTTCCACCCAGATGAATTGTCGTGGGATGTCGTGCTGACGCTTCCCTGCAGGGTTTTGATACAATTGGGTCCGCGCAGAGAAGGCAAAATTGTAGAAAATTCGTGAGGAACGACCGTATCGCGGTGTGAGCAGACGGGAGACCGCCATGGTCAATGATGGACCGACGCGAAGAGATGTTATGGCGGCTGCAGCGGCTATCACTTCTGCGGCTCTCGCACCCGGTATGGAAACACAGGCTCAAGATCAGAGCCCACTCCTGCGTTCCATCCCATCGACCATGGAAAGGATTCCGGCCATCGGTCTGGGATCCTGGATCACGTTTAACGTCGGCAATGACGACGTGTTGCGCGACGAATGCGCAGCGGTGATGGCGGCCTTCTTCGATGCCGGTGGGCGGGTCATCGATTCCTCGCCGATGTATGGATCCTCGCAGGCGGTGATCGGCCATGGTCTCGATAAGCTTAATCGGCCTTCCCAGCTATTTGCTGCTGACAAGGTCTGGACGTCTTCAGGCAGCCAGGGGCCGGCACAGATCGAGCAATCGCGCAGGCTATGGGACGTGCCCCGTCTCGATCTGCTCCAGGTTCATAACCTGCTCGCCTGGGAGAGCCACCTGAAAACACTCTTCGATATGAAGGCGAGCGGAAATGTCCGTTACGTGGGCATCACGACTTCCGAGGGGCGCCGTCATGATCTCCTCGAAGACATCATGCGAACGCAGCCGCTCGATTTCGTTCAACTCACCTACAACATCGATGATCGCGATGTGGAGGAGCGCATTCTGCGTCTCGCCCGTGATCGCAGCATCGGCGTGATCGTCAATCGCCCGTTTCAGCAGGGAGCGCTGACCCGTCGGCTCGAAGGGACGCCGCTTCCGGAATGGGCTGGCGAAATCGGCGCAACGACGTGGGCGCAGTTCATTCTCAAGTTCATTCTTGGACACCCGGACATCACCGTCGTGATCCCGGCGACGACGCGCGTCGATCACGTCCGGGAAAACCTTGCGGCAGGGTCCGGTCCACTGCCCGATGAGGCGATGCGGAGCCGCATGATCGCCTACGTCCAGGACCTTTGATGTCGGAGTGGTGGACCTACAGGCTTCACGACTTCCTGTTGTTCTCGCCGCGGGTCTACTGGCGCGTGTTCGAACTGCACAATGAGGCGGTCTGGCCGCTTCAAATCCTGACCATGGCCGCAGGCGTCGCGATCCTCATCCTGCTCGTCCGGCCGCGCCCGCGGTCGCATAAGATCATTTCGTTCCTGATGGCGATGCTCTGGATTTGGGTGGCATGGAGCTTCCTGTGGAACCGCTATGCCTCGATCAACTGGGCTGCGCCCTATGTCGTCCCGGCCTTTCTGATCGAGGCGGCCCTGTTCCTCTGGGTAGGATGTTACCGAGGTACGCTGCGCTTCCCAGGTCCGGGTACCCGTCGCGCCGTGGGTCTTGGCGTCGTCGTCTACGCGGTCTTCGTGCACCCGCTCGTTGCCCTTTTTGCGGGCAGACCCATCGAGGCCGCTGAGGTCTTTGGCATAGCCCCCGACCCTACAGCCATCGCCACGCTTGGGCTTGCTGTCCTTGTACCGCGTCTGGGGGTCGGCTGGTTCCTTGTGGTGATCCCGGCGCTGTGGTGCATCGCAAGCGCGGTAACGCTTTATGCGTTGGAAGCGGCCGATGGCTGGATACCGCTCGCTGCCGCCGGTGTGGCATTCGGGTATCAAACGTGGCCGCGTAACGTGATAAAGCGACCCGCTCACTAAAAGCACGCTCCGAAAGACGTTCAGAACATGCTCCGGCTACGCCTTCACCTGGTATACTATATGTGTATGAAAAGAGGGCACCGAGGCGCCCCCTAAACTAGGCCTGACGGTACGAATTCAGGGCCACTACGGCACCGTTCTGACCACCCAAATGGGCCTCTCGGTATGAAAGTGAGGCCTCGTCAGTATGAAAACGAGGCACCGAGGATTTTCTTTCATGCCACTGCCTGAAGTCCTTTGTGGCGTTGGCGTCGTCCGTCGGGTGGGCGGTTAGAACCCACTCGCTCTGGTGACGATCCTTGCGGTGAAAGGTGCCCTGTAAGCGCAGTCGGATAAAGCCCTTCTCCTGCAGCTCCTTGAGCGCCCGACTGGCAGTGTTCTTGTTGATCCGGCAGTGCTCCGCTGCCTCCCGGCACCCAAAGCCGATGCGGCCGTTGTTGACGCCGTTATAGCGGTGTTCGATCTCGACGTAGATGGCGCGCGCTTGTGGCGATAACGACCGCCAGGCCTCGCTCTCGACGAGCCAGTGATACAAGCGAAGGTGCCGAGCTTCTTTTATCGATCGGCCCTTCTTGTTCGCGGTGCGTGGCACGGTTCACTCCTCCCCGCCTGAGAAGCGACCTCGAAGAACAGAGGGGCTTTCACCCCCCTGCCATTCGTTGTGCGAAATAGCGCTCAATCCAGGGTGCCGTGAAAGCCGGCGGCTTCGCCAGCGGCCGCAGCTTTCTCCAGAGCTCGGATCAAATCCGGGATCTGGTGAAGCCGCAGCGACAAGCCATTCTTCGTCGGGATGACCGTGCCGTCGTCCTTCCTAGCCCAAGCGCGAACATGAGCCAGGGCGTGCCCCTTGAACTCTCCGACGGCGACGCGAAAGTCCTCGCGAGAGTTCTTTTGGAACTCGGCTACGATGATATCGCTCATGCCCGCACCTCATCGATGATGGTGACCGGCGTGGCGAGCTTGTAGCGGGCATGCGTGCCCGCATACGGGCCGGCGTGGCTCTCGTCGATCGTCTCGACCGCGACGCCTTCACGCCGCAGCTTGAATACGTAGTCGGACCAACGTGGCCCGGGCACTTCGATCGGCGTCACGCCGCGTTCCCCGGCTCGCGTGAGCTCGGACAGCGCCCAAGCCTGACGTCCCTTGAACTTCAACACGGGACCATTTTCGCCGCCGATTCGGGCCTTCAGTTCGAGGATAGCCATTAGCGCGCCTCCCTCGGACCCAGGCCGGCGCCGGAGGCCAGCAAGTTGGCGATGGCCGGGCGCACACCGTAGCGGGCACACAGCCAGAAAGCGGCGGGTGTCAGCCCGCAAATGTCATTGGTATTCGGTGGGATTTGGGGTATGTTTTTCATGCTTTTGATTTCCTAGATCGATAGCGAAAAATCCGACCCGGTGCAGTTGCGAGCTGCGCTGGGTCGATTGCTTTCAAGCATGCGTCATGCAGCACGGCCGGTGACTAGCGCCGGCAGGCTGGCGATGAACGCCTCCAGATCCTCAGTTTTGATGAGAGTGCGCCGTCCACATTTGACGGCCTTGAGAGCGCCCTCGCCTACGGCTTCGTAGATCTTGGAGCGCCCGATACCCGAGACCTTGGCGGCCTCGTCGATGTGGTAAGCAAGTGGTTTGTGCATGTCCGTCCCCGCGTGAATTGCGATGAGGGATCATGGCGGATGGATCAGGGTTAATGTAGAATGGTGCGAAAATTAATATTTCCTCGCTTTTGCACCATGCTGATTACTCGCGTGTCGCCGCGCTTTCTTTAGAGCGTCGGCGATAGTCTCGCCGCTGTACGACCTCCCCTCCTCTGGACGCACGCCGAACTCGTCGCAGAATGCTATGGCAAAACGAATGTACGGGCTATTGGCGGGTGGGCTGCGTACTTTCTTAGTCTCAACTCCCCTCCCGATCGTAGCCTTGTGGCCGAGATACTTCTCGTAAACATGAGGAAGGCGCTCTCCCGCCAAGAACACGAATGCGCTGCCCACATCCTTGAATGCGCCCGGGGAGCTATAGAGGTCTTCCGCCTCCCGCGCTTGGTCCACTAGCAAGTGGAGAAAGTCGAGAACTGCATCATCGGGCTGATCGATACCGACCATACGAAGCTGTTCCGCCTTGCTGAGTGCTCCAAGCAATTCCACAGCTGAGGAGCCAATCTTCGCAGCCACTTCTTTACGCCGGCGGCGCTCCGGTTTCTTGGCTTGGGACGCGTACATCTTGTACCAAGTGAGGCAAAATGAAAGCGCGGAAGCTAGCCCCTCTCTATCGATATCGGTCGGGACCTTGAAGCGACCACCTCTAGCTGTGGCTTCTAGGATGCGATCGACCGACTTTAGGTCGTCGGGCGAGACCAAGCTGAGACTGCGAGAGCTCATCGTCTACCCAGTCTGACTACGTTGGTTGAAGCCGACGAGGCAATGAACTCCGCCCAAGCGGCCATTAACTTACGCCGCTTCTCCAAGGCATCGCCACGCCGGTATGCGCGCTCGGTCTCATCACCGACAACATGAGCCAAGGCGGCTTCTGCAACCTCGCGTGGGAACGATGTGCATTCGCCAGCCCAATCGCGGAACGACGATCGAAACCCGTGAACCGTGAAATGGCCGTGCTTCATCCGCCGGAGCACCATCGTGAGTGCCATCACAGAAAGCGGCCTGCCTCGTCGTTGCCCTTCGAAAACGTAGTCTCCAGCATCATCCGTGCGCCTGGCGTTTCGTAGCCGCTCCAAAATATCGACACATGGTCCGGCCAGCGGCACGCGATGCTCACGCGACGCCTTCATACGCGCCGCCGGGACGGTCCAGAGCTTCTTTGCGAGATCAATCTCCGACCAGCGAGCACCGAGCACTTCGCCCGAGCGGGTCGCCGTCAAAACGCAGAACAGCAGCGCTTGAGCGGAAATGGAATTGAGTTGGCGCAGATCGGAACAGAACGCCGGCACCTCGGCATACGGCATCGCAGCGTGGTGGCCCCGGCTCAGCTTCTGGCGCCGTGGAAGCAGGTTCTTGAGGTGTCCTCGCCACAGGGCCGGGTTCTCGCCTGAGCGATAGCCAAGCGCCTTCGCAGCGTCGAGCACCCGCTCTATTCGGCCACGGAGGCGAGAGGCGGTTTCGGGCTTGGTGGCCCAGATCGGCTTCAGGACGCGGAGAACGTCCTCGGTGGAGATTTCATCGACAGGCTTTGACCGAAGCGGCTTGGCATATTCGGTCAGCGTCATTTCCCACTGGGCCTTGTGCTTGGCATTACGCCATTCCGAACGCAGGGATTCGATCAACTGATCCGCGCATTCTCCGAATGTTGGGACACGCCTCATGGCTTTGCGGGATTCGATCGGATTGCGGCCGGCGGCTACTTCCGCCCTCGCCTCGCCCGCGAGTTCCCGAGCACGGGACAGCGAGACAGCCGAGAGACCGCCAAGGCCCATCTCGCGAAGCCGGCCACCGAAGCGGAAGAGGAAGACCCAGCGCTTAGCCCCGTTCTTATCGATGACGAGATAAAGGCCGTTCCCGTCCGCATGACGGCCAGTTTTGGTGAGCGCGGCGACGCCGCGAGCACTCAGCCTCTGTGTCTGCCTCGGCAAGCGTCACCCCAACAATTACCCCAACAGATGACGCGGATTCTAGCGAACGTTCGCGAACGAAGGAAGACGCAGAAGCCTGTATTCCCTTGATAACTCAGGGGCGAGAAGTACGAAGGAGAACAAGCGCGGACATCGATTTGGCGGACTCCGTCTCCGCCACAAATCTCGCCTGATCCTGTTTTCGGAAAGCGCAGCCTGGCCCTGCCCGGCGAGCAAATGTCGCGATGACTGGTGAAACCGTCGAGGCAGGAACCGCAACACATCCACATTCAGCTCAACGGTGACGGTGTCATCGCGCTCGTATCCGCGATCAAATGGTTTTCGTAAGGTTGAATGTTCCCATCGAGAGGGCCGTTCATGTCTATCGACCATGACCCTTCAGGGCATGAAACCACCGGCTGGGCCATGCTTGACGATGGCTTGCTGCACCAGTTGCTCGCCGAGTTCTCCACCTTCGGCGGTTTGCCGAACGGCGGCGTGCACCGGCTGACCGCCTCCGCCGAGGATGGAGCCGCACGCGACCACCTCCGTGTCTGGCTGCTCGGCGAAGGAGCGGAGGTTCGCGTCGATCGTGCAGGTAACATGTTCGGCCTGTTCGACCTGGCTGGCCCCGGCGCCCCGATCGTGATGTGCGGATCGCATCTCGACACCCAGCCGAACGGTGGAAAACTGGATGGCGCACTTGGTGTCGCCGCGGCGTGCTGCACGGCACGGTCCTTGCTTTTTCTGAAGCGAGATGGACACGCGTTCGAGGTGAATTTCTGCGTGGTGAATTGGACGAATGAGGAAGGCGCCCGGTTTCGGCCGAGCCTGCTTGGCAGCGGCAGCTATGTCGGCGCGATCGCGCTCGACGCCGCGCTTGCCGCAGCCGACGACGACGGCGTGACGGCCGGCGAGGCGCTGGCCGCGATCGGCTATCTCGGCCAAGACGAGCCACCTCCCCTGCCTGCCGCCTATCTCGAACTGCATGTCGAGCAGGACGTGCGGCTCGAAGAGAACGGCGCGCAGATTGGCATCGTCGTCCGCAATTGGGGCGCCGCGAAGCTCGACGTCGTGTTCACCGGCGAGCAGACGCATACCGGGCCGGGGTCAATGGCGCGGAGACGAGACGCGCTCCTGGGTGCCGCCCACGCCGTTACCGCGATCCGCGCCCTCGCCGACCGGTGGCCCGGTGCCCTCCATACGTCCGTCGCGCGAATGCTATTGTCGCCCAATTCGCCGAACACCGTGGCTGCCCGCGTGGAGATGAGCGTCGAGATCCGGTCCGCCGACGATGCGATCCTGTCGGCTGCGCACGAGGCCGCGAATGTCCTGCTTCAGGAAGCGGCGGAAGCTGCCGGCATTGCGTGCGCGATCGCATCCGAAACCAGGCGCGGCATCCGCATGCTGCCCGGCGAGATCGCCGACCTGACACGGACCTGTGCACGGGAAGCGGGCTACGTCACGATGGATGTCGATACTGTCGCGGGCCATGACGCCCTGAGCTTTCTTGGACGTTGCCCAACCGGGTTGATCTTCGTGCCCAGCGTCGACGGGATCGCGCATAATCCGCGCGAGGAGACGGCGGCGGCCGACCTCGCGGCGGGTCTCGACACGCTGATTCGGGCGGCGTTCGCACTGTGCTCCGGCGACCGCAAGGCATGACACCGTTCGGACAGGCCGCGACCGCATTCGACCGCCGTGCCGAGGCGGCCATCACGCATGTGCCAGGGCTCGCGGATCGCGGAGTGTCCTATGCGCTTGCGGCGGCGGCGATCTGCTCGCCGGTGCATCGCGGCGTCGCGTCGGACTGCATTCTCATCGACGCGGGCGGCGAACGTATCTTTCTCAAGGCGCTGAACGAGGACATGGCGGGAGATGTTTCGGTACCCCAGTCGATCGCGGCGGCGAAAGTCGCGGCCGATCTGGGCGTGGCGCCGGCTATCGTGATCGACCAGTCCGGAAGCGGCATCGCCGGCTTTGAGTATTTGCCGCCTCCATGGCGATACGCCCATGTCGGCGACTTGAAGACGCCGGGCGTGATCGGACGTGTGCTGGACGCCAGGCAACGGCTGCACGACGGCCCTCGACTAGGATGGCGGTTCGATGTGTTCGCGCGCATCGAGCAATTGGCGGCCTCGGCGGTCGAAAGCGGCGCGCCGCTGCCCGGCGATCTGGACTGGCTGTTAGGCAATGCCCGTGCGGTGAAGGCCGCGATCGAGGCGGCCGGATACGACCTCGCCTTCTGCCACAACGACGGCATCGCCTCGAACATCATGCTGGGGCCGGACGGCGCGGTGCGTCTGGTCGATTTCGATCTCGCGGGCGACAACGATCCCTGGTTCGATGTCGCGAGCCTTCTCAACGAGGCATTCCAGTTCGACGCCGAAAAAGCGGACGCGATAGGGCATTATGCTGGGCGGTTCGACGAACGCCTGCTGAACCGCTGCCGCGCCTACGGAGCGGTCGACGATCTCGCCTGGGGCATCTGGGGCGTGCTGCGCAGCACAACCTCGGCGCGCACGAACATCGAGTTCTTCAAATACGGACAGTGGCGATTGCTGCGCTGTCGCTCGACCATGTCCCACTGGGATTTCGAAGCATGGCTCAGGCGGCTGTGACGACGGAACCGACTTTTTCCATGAAACAGATCGGAGATGCTGCGACCGACGCCGAGAGGGCGATCGAAGGGGTGCTGGCGAAAATGCCGGCTTGGGCCGGAGAACCTATCCGTTACCAGCCCGTATCGGGTGGTATCAGCAACGCCAACTGGCGCGTCTCGGTCGACGGGCACGAGATCGATTATTTCGTGAAGGTGCCGGGCCGCGGTACCGAGATGTTCATCGAGCGAAACGCCGCCAACAATGCCAGCCGCCGCGCGCATGAAAGCGGCGTCGGCGCGCGCGTGGTGGATTTCCTCGTCGACGACGGCATCGAGATCTTCCAGTTCGTCGAGGGATACCGCGCTTCCACCAATCTGGATTTCATGCGCCCGACCGTGCGGATGAACGCGTTGAAAGGCCTGAAGGCGTTCAACGACAGCCCGCGCCTCGACCTGACCAAGACGATCTTCGACCTGATCGACGAGCACCTCCACCAGATCGCCGAGCTCGATGGCTATGAGCCGCCGGACTTCGCCTGGCTGAAGGCGCAGTACGAGAACGCGCGCGCGGCGGTATCCGCATCGGGACTCGACCTCGTTCCATGCATGAACGACACCCTCGCCGGCAATTTCATGCTCGGACCGGATGACGAGGTGATGCTGGTTGATTTCGAATATGCGTCTAACAACGACCGGGCCTATGAACTCGCCAACTGGTTCGGAGAGATGTTCTTCCCGCGCACGGTCGAACGGGAGCTCGTCGAGGCGTATTACGGGTCCTGCACGCCGCAGATCGAGGCGCGCATCGCGGTGATGAAGGCGCTGGCTGACCTCAAATGGTCGAGTTGGGCGATGGTGCAGGAACGGGTGTCGGCGATCGATTTCGACTTCCATAAATACGGCGTCTGGAAGCACATGCGGGCGAGAACCGTGATGCACCATCCCGACTGGCCGGAATGGCTGCGCAGCCTCTAGGACGCGATCGTCTGCTCGTCGCGCACCTTGTAGAGGAAGACACAAGCGCAGTCCGGGCCAGAAACGCTGAACGGAGCCGGATTGACCCGGAACTGCTGAGTCATGAAGCGGTAAATCATCGCTGCCGCTTGCGGTGTCATCGCCGGTTTCCAGAGCCAGATGTCGGCGCTCTCGTCGACCTTGCCCGACTCGAACATCGCCGCGCGCGGATCTGAGCAGGTGCCAACCTGCCAATCTTCCGCGCGGCCGCCGAATTCCTTGATGTACATCAGGAACTCGAACTTGATTTGCTGGACGCTGAAGACCATCGCGATCAGCCCGGGATCGGGTTGAGTTTGAGCTGGCCTGGATCCTGCGGCACCCGCCCCCGAAAACGGTCGAGCATGACGAACGCGTCGTTCTTCTCGTCGCTCGACATCTGGTCGACGACGCCGTCGAGAGCCTTGAGGGCGTTGCCGACTCCATGCTGCGCCGCGAGGGACAGCCAGACGAACGCCTTGACCCGGCTTTTCTCGACGCCAGTGCCGTTGGCATACATGAAGCCTAGCCGCGCCTGCGCGGGATAGTGGCCGGCCGCCGCAGCACGCTCATACCACTGGGCGGCGACCGCCTCGTCCTGCGGCACGCCCTGCCCCTTGCCATACAGCGCCGCGAGATTGAAACAGGCATAGAGGTCGCCCTGCTCCGCAGCCTTGCGCAGCCAGATCGCGCCCTGCTCGAAATCAGCCGGAGCGCCCTGCCCCATCACCAGCATGGCGCCGAGATTGGTCTGCGCCTGCACGTGCCCCTGTTCGGAGGCGCGGCGATACCAGTCGAGCGCGGTCTGCAGCGAAGACGTGACACCATGGCCATTCGCGTAAAGCGAACCGAGCCAGACCTGCGCCTCGGCATCACCGCCTGCCGCAAGTTCCGAGAAGATCGCCAGTGCGGAGCGATAGTCCTTCGCCCAGTACGCGGCCACGCCGTCGGCGTTGGTCACGCCAGTCGGTTTGTCGAGCGTCATGACGGCCATTCCTTACCTCGGATTGCTGTAGAGCGGTTCGACGATGAACGGCGTCGGCCTTGTCAGGATGCCGTCGACCAGCCGACGCTGCGCCCAGAGCCCGATGGCGTTCGGCTGAAGCGGCGGCGGTGTGCCGATCGTGTTCGGCTGCGAAGCGGTTGCCCATTGAACGAGTTCGCGGTGTCGTGCTTCCGCCGCTCCGGCACGCTGGCGCAGGTCGCCAATCCAGCGGTCAAGAAACGATGTCTCGCCGCCGGTCGCGCCGTAGACGCTGATCCGGCAGAGGGTCCGGCCGATCGCTGTCGGCTGGAGGATGACGACGCAAGTCTCGTCCTCGGTCGCGATCAGGATCACGCCTGGAAACAGCCACGCCGTCCGGACGCCTTCGCCGGTCGAGAGCAATCCGGACGCCATGATCCAGCCGTCCTGTTCCTCGATGGGCGATCCGCCGGAGAGATGTTCACCGAGGAGCTTCCAGTCGGCATCGAATTCCAGCCATTGTTCACCCAGCCGCCGGTTTCTGGAATTGTCGAAGAACGCCGATACGGGAAGCGTGCCGATACCGCTCTCGAATGCGCGGGGTGCATGATCGACATTGGCGAAGATCAACGGTCCCCAACTGCGGAGGTTGACCGGGAAAAGCCGCTCGGGGCGAAGACCGAAATATTGGTGCATCTCCGGCGTATCGTCGCCGAGCTCCGTGGCGCTGATCGGCTTGCGATCGCGGCTGTAACCGCATGAGGTGAACGAGCATGCGGTCTTCTTGCCGCCCTGGCATTGCAGCGGCACGACGCGGCAGCCGCCATGCTGCGCCTTGTTGAACCGGCCGGCGATGCCGCCGTCGTTGAGGCGCTGCACGTGCAGACCATGATGGCCGATCGTATAGGGCAGGATGTCGCCCGCGTTCGGGATGTCGTCGTGAACGCCGATGCCGATCCATTGCCGGCTCCAGATCGCCTCGTCTTCCAGGAAATAGAAGTGCAGCGAGCGGAAGCTCGCAGGTGGCAGGCTGTGCGCCTCGCCGAGCGGCGCGACCGCATCCGCATAGAAAGCCGCCTCGGTGAGGTCGTGGCCCTCATCGAAATAGCCGAGATCAGGACGACGCGACATTGGCTGATCCTGAGTGGAGGAGGCGCGCCCGCGAACAGGACGCGGGCGCTTGTTGCTTGTTCCGACGCCTTAGCTGACCGCGGGGCTCTCGTAGTCGGCGCGACCGCGATACTTGACCGCATCGCCGGGAGCCGCAGGCAACGGGCCGTCCTGCATGAAGCGGTTGAGAACGTTCCCCACTAGGGTGGAGATGTTGTTCTTGCCGTTGTTCCAGGGCAGCGAACCGCAGAACGCGATCGAGCTGAACGAGAAGCACCCACCGCCGTTCGGCGTCTCGCAGAAGGTGATGTCGCCGCGCACACGCGGATGCGTGGTGCCGTCGAGACCCTGCTGGTTGAAGCCGAAATCCTCCATGACGAGGAGGTAAGCTTCGGTGTGGCGACCGGCCGATGTCGCGACCGTCAGGATGTGCGGGGGCGAACCGAGCATCGTGTCGACGATGTCGAGTTCGAGACCGGCCGCACCGCCGCCGACGAGTCCGAAATTGCCTAGCTTCTCGTCGTAGTCGATGCCATCGAACGCCCAGCTGACGCGCGGGTCGTTGGATTCCGACAGACGGGTGAAGTAGCTCGAAATATCGAAGCCTTCCGACGACATGCCGACGCCCGCGACGGTATGTAGATAGCGGCCGCGATAGCGCCACATGCCGCCGAGTTCGCCGGTGCTCTGGTGGTAGTATTCGCCTGGATCGGCGCGCCAGGTGCGGATGCCGGATTCGCAGCGCCGCATCTCGGTGACGATGCCGCGACCGAGTTCGTCATAGGCCGGGTGGTAGGAGTGGACCCAATACCAGCCGTCGGCGCCCATATACATCAGGCGGCCGCCGCGCTGCGTGTAGTTGTGCAGCGCGTCGAGCTGCGGTCCGGAATTGTGCTCCGGATGCGAGCCCGTGATGATAACGTTGTAGTTCTCGAGCCGGGCGAGACCGTCATAGGTCACGTCCTCGTCGGTGATGACGTCGTACTCGTAACCCATCTCCTCCAGCCAGTAGATGAGATGCAGGTCGGCCGGATACTGCCACGGCGCCTGGGCGAGGAAATGGTCGTACTTCGGCCGGATCGAAAGAATCGGGCGCAGGCGGGACGAGAGCGAGATGCCGCTGCCGTCGGTGTGGGTATCGTAGATCGAGCCACCGTATTCACGGTGCTCGGCCAGGAACATGTTCTGGTGCTGCATGATCGGCACGCGGTAGACGAACAGCTCCGCCGCGCCGGCATTACAGGCGACGTGCTCGTTGGCGTAGGCCATATAGCTGATGGTCGGCACCATGACCGCGATCTTGGACTGCTCCTCGCCGACGCGGGGAACGATCCAGAACGGGATATACTCCTCGTCGCCTTCGCTCGTGGTTAGCTTGGCTGCGTAGAAGCGGCTCTTGATGTCGGTCGGCACCTCCCATTCGAAATCGGCGTCCCAGCGAGCATCGTCGACATCGTCGTCGTGAAAATGGATCGCGCCGTATTCGGACTGGGCGTGCTTCCAGTCGAACGTCGTGCCCTGCCAGTTATAGCCGGTCAGGCCACGCACCGGGCAGTTCACCAGCCGGAAGCTGAAGCGGTACGGACCCTTGTCCTTGCCGATGAGGGTGTTGATGCCGTCGCCGAAATCCCACGACGCGACCATGCACTTCGCCAGTGTATCGGTCGGGCCGACATGGCGGCGCTCCGACATGGCGGGCGAGGCGCCCATCTTCATCGTCTCGATCTCGGCGCGGCTGAGCGCGCGATTGCAGAGGCGCGGGCTGTCGATTTTGCCGTTGTATTTGTGGGTGTAGACGACGCCGGCCGGCATCGACGACTTGGCCAGCGGATCGGACGCATCGACCTTCTCAACGCTCGCGGCAAGGGTCAGCGGGATCGTCTCGTGGGTGATCCTGGTCGACAGGGTCTTCCGGACGGGCTCGATGACCGGATCGAGGGCGTAGACGATCTGCGGCTCGTGATAGAGCACCGCCTCGCCCGTCGCCGCGTCGAAGGTCGCGGCCACGAAGTGCCAGGCGTGATCGCGGATCGGCGCGCCTGTCGTGATCGTCTCGCCGTCGACGCGCAGTTCGAGGCAGCCGTCCGCGTTGATGAAGAGGCCGTAGCCCTTGCCGCCGGACCATTTGGTGACGATCGCCTGCGGGCCGTGCTTCCAATAGCGCGGATGGGTGCGCGGAATGGTCGGCCATATCCACGCCTGTAGCGTGAAGCTTTCGACGCGGAGCTGCGGAGCGTCCGCGACGAAGCCATACGAGCCGCCGTGAACAACCTGCTTCTTGCCCTTGTAGGTCTTGTTGACCGCGGCGCTGACCGGCTTCTCGATGTAACCGGGACCACGGGGATTGGTGTCGCCGTGGATCATGTGAACGATCTCGGCGGTGTATTCGGCCGGCCCGTCGCAATTCACGTAGAACTTGATCTTATCTCCCGGGTGGACACCGAATTTGTCCGCATACCCTGTCAGCCTCATGGCGCACATTGGAGTTATCCCTATTCAAAGGTCTGTTTCAGGCAAGTGTCTGCCCTTCGCGGCGAAGGCCACGTTTGGTCACTCGCTGATGGATTCATGGCTCGGCGCCCGGCGCCGGGCCGTAGAGGGTCAGGTCACCGTGTAGTTGTCGGCGCGGCGCTTCCAACCCTCGTTGTACTGTTCCGGATTGCCGTCATGTTCGGGCATCTCGTCGAGCCGCATCAGGAAGATGTCGTGCTGGATCTCCTGCTCGTCGTCGTAGACCTTGTCGCTGACGAATTCCGGCGGGACGCCGCGAATGCCCGACAGCCGGCCGATGCGCCATTCGGCATCGACCTTGGTGCAGATGACGACCAGCTTGCCCTTGGTCGGCGTGCCCCGCATGCGCAGCAGAACACGCTTGAGAACCGGATAGTCGTGGACGCCGCCCGAAATATCGGTCGTGTCGCCCGGAGTGCCGCATTCGAGTACGGAGAAGCCTGCGACCCCCTTCATGGAGTCAACGCAACGACGGTGTTCGTCGATAAGCTGCTGCCGCTCGGGCGTACCCTTCTTGGGTATGGAAATCGTCATTCTCCAGCTCCTCGTCGCATAAGGTGCGTTGAATTCCGGACGGCGTGAGCCGCCCGGCAACAGCAGACGTCAGATCGTCATGTGCTTGTTGACAACCTCGTCCGTCATTTCGTCCATCGAACCTCGGGCGACGATGCGCCCGTTGTCCATCATGATGAATGCGTCGCCCAAACGTCGGGCCACTTTGATGTGCTGCTCGGTCAGGATCAGCGTGATGCCGAGTTCCTTGTTGAGCATGTGAAGCGTCTCGCCGATCTCGAACACGATGTTCGGCTGGATGCCTTCCGTCGGCTCGTCGAGCAGCAGTACCTGCGGATTGGTGGCGAGCGCCCGTGCGATGGCGAGTTGCTGCTGCTGACCGCCGGACAGGAGGCCGGCGCGCTTGTTCAGGTTTTCGGCGAGATAGGGAAAGAGGCGCAGGCACAGTTCCGGCACCTGGCTGTCGCCATCGCTGCGGGCGAAAGTGCCCAGCAGGATGTTTTCCTTGACGGTGAAGTTGCCGAGGATCTGGCGGCCCTGCGGGATGTAGCCGAGGCCATGCTTGGCGCGCTCGTAGGTCGGCGCCTTGCTGATGTCCTGGTCCTCGATCCGGATCTCTCCCGACGACCAGTCGGTGAGGCCCATGATCGTGCGCATCAACGTGGTCTTGCCGACGCCGTTGCGACCGAGAACGCAAAGACACTGTCCCTTGGGCAGCCCGAAGGTCATGTCCTTCAGGATGGGCGTCTTGCCGTAGTACGAGGTGACCTTCTCGAAGGAGAGCAGCATCTCAGTGCACCTCGTTTCCGAGATAGACTTCCTTCACCCGCGGATTGGATTCCACTTGGCTGATCGTGCCCTGCGCGAGCAGGCTTCCCATGTGCATGACCGTCACCACGTCGGCGATTTCGCGGACGAACCCCATGTCGTGCTCGACGACGATCAGGGTGTGCGTCTTCTTGAGCTGGTTGAAGATGCGCGCCGTCTTCTCGATCTCGATCTCGGTCATGCCGGCGACGGGCTCGTCCATCAGCAGCAGCCTCGGATCCTGCATCAGGACCATGCCGATCTCGAGCCACTGGGTCTCGCCGTGCGAGAGCAGACCGGCCTGAGTGTCGAGCCGTTCATTCAGGCCCGCGAGCGTGCCGATCTCGTCGAGCTTCCGCTCGAAGCCCTTCGAATGGAACTTGAAGATGTTGCGCAGCGGGTTGGTCGTTCGACTGTAGGCGACCTGGAAGTTCTCGCGGACGCTGAGATCCTTGAGTACGGCCGGCACCTGGAACTTGCGGCCGATGCCGCGACGCGCGATCTCGTGCTCGTCGAGCCCGGTGATGTCGTCGCCGTAGAACAGGACCTGCCCCGAGGTCGGCTTCTGGCGACCGGTGATGAGGTCCATGGTCGTGGTCTTGCCAGCGCCGTTCGGGCCTACGAGGCAACAGAGCGTCAGCTCCGTCACATCAAGGCTGAAGCCGTTGATGATGTGGATCGCATCGTAGCTTTTGTTGAGGTCGCGGATTTCGAGCATTCCCATCGTTACTCTCCCGCAGCCACGAGCTTGCCGTCGGCCACCGCGTCCGGCGACTTCGACCTGGGCGATCCGCCGATGCGGCCAAGCACGATTTCCAGCAGGCCGGCGAGGCCCTTCGGCAGGAAGCGGACGACGATGATGAAGAACCCGCCGAGGATCAGCAGCCAGGTGTTGAGGAACTCGTCACCGAGATAGCTCTGCGCGCCCTGGATCAGGAACGCTCCGATGATGGCGCCGATCAGCGACAGGCGGCCGCCGATGCCGGCCCAGATAACCATCGAGATGCTGAACGTCACATCCATCTGCGCGGGCGAAACGTACTGGACCAGTACGACCCAGAGGCAGCCGGCGATCGAGGCGATGAGGCCGGAGAGCGTGTAGATGACGGTCTCGTAGAAGGCGACGTTGTAGCCGAGGAAGCGGACGCGCTCGGCATCGCAGCGCACCGCCTGCACGATGAGGCCGAACTTGCTCTGCGTCAGCAGCTTCGCACCGATCGTGCAGAGGAGGAGCGCGGTGTAGACGACCCAATAGGAGGTCGAGCTGTAGGGATCAATCTCGAAGCCGAAGACCTGCAAAGCGCGTGGCGGCGTGATGCCGTTGACGCCGTTGGTGTAGGGCTGGATGTCGAGGATCAGCGTGTACCAGGCGCTGAGCATCGCGAGCGTCATGATCGCGAAGAACGGCCCGGAAACGCGCGAGCGGAACATGATGCTTCCGAAGGCGATGTAGAACAGGGTCGGCACGAGCAGAGCGAGGAAGATGCCGAGGCCGGTATTCCAGAACGGCTCCCAGAACCAAGGCAGATGATCCAGGCTGTTGTTGAGCATGAACGGCGGGATCGGATCATTCTCGGGATCCTGTGCCTGCATCTGCATGGTCATCGCCATGCCATAGGCGGCGAGGCCGAAGGCGATACCCTGGCCGAGGTTCAGGATTCCGCCGAAGCCCCAGCACAGCGCCAGCGACAGAGCGAGCATGCCGTAGACGCCGTAGGTCGAGAACTGATTCAGGAGGAAGGCGTCGTCGATGAAGAGCGGGATCACGCCCAGTGCCGCGAAGAACACCAGGTATACGGCCCATTGCGCGGGCTTGCTGTGGTAGATATTGGTCATCGTCCGGCCTGTGTCAGTGGATGGTTTGCGCGGGGGTTCATCGGCGTGCCTTTGCCGGCGCAAACAGTCCCTGCGGCCTGAACCTCAGGAAGACCACGATCATCACGAAGAGCAGGAACCGGGCGAACGTATCGTTTGTGAAGTAGGCGAAGATCGACTGCAACTCGCCCATCCCTCCGCCCGCCGCGACGCTGCCCACGAGCGAGCCGCCGCCAACGACCACGACCAGGAAGGCCTGCACCACATAGGCGGAACCCATGGTCGGGAGGACGATGTTGAGCACGCCGAACAGCGAGCCCGCGACGCCCGCGAGACCAGCGCCGATGGCGAAGGTCATCATGTATACGCGGTCGGAGTTGATGCCGAACGAGGTCGCCATCTCGTTGTTCTGCATCACGGCGCGGACCTGCATTCCGAAGCGGCTGCGATAGAACAGCGCCCAGATGCCGACGACCAGCGCGATGGTGATGAAGAAGACGACGACGCGGAATGTCGACAGGTTGAAAAAGCCGAGCTGGATGTTGCTCTGGAAGACCTCGGGGACCGCAATGTATTTCGGATCGCTGCCGAAGATCAGCCGCACGCCCTGCATCAGGACGAGTGAGACGCCCCAGGTGGCGAGAAGCGTGTCGAGCGGCCGCTTGTAGAGATAGCGGATCAGGCCTCGTTCCAGGATCAGCCCGATGACGCCGACGATGACGAACGAGGCCGGGATGCAGAGCAGGAACGGCAGGCCGAAATAGGACTGCAGCATGTAGGAGCTGTAGGCGCCGAGCATAATGAACTCGCCATGCGCCATGTTGATCACGCCGGCGGTGCCGTAGATGATCGTCAGCCCCAGCGCGGCGATCAGCCAGATGCTGCCGATACTGATGCCGAGGATGAGGGCGTTGGCGAACGAACTGGGATCGAAACTAGCCCACATGGTCCTGATCTCGCATTGACGAGCTAAGCGGTTGGAATGTGCGAAAAGACTGGCCCGGGCGCAGAGAGGACCGCCCGGGCCAGCCTGTTGTCAGATCACGTTCTTACGGACCTTGCCGTCAGGCGCGACCAGACCGTTCGCGGAGCACTTGCCGATGTCGGCGTAGATGGAATACGGGTCCGGAGCGACGTGCTCGGAAGCCGTCTTGACGATCTTGAAGCTGCCGTCGGCCTGGCACTGACCGATCTTGGGAACGAGCCAGGTGTTGAAGTTCTGCTCGTCGATCCAGATCTCGCCTTCCGGGGAGATGTCGGCCGAAACCTTGATGCCGCCGCTGACGTCGCGGATCTTGCGCGGCGTCACTTCCTCGACGCCGAACTGGGCGATCGCCTTTTCGATGCCGGCCTTGAACACGTAGGCGGAGAGATAGGTCTCCTCCATGTTGTAGTGCGTCGTGCCGTTCTTGCCGTACTTGCTCTTCAGGAAGCTCTCGACGAACTTCGCGTTGGTCGGGCTTTCGAGGTTCTGGAAGTACGGGGCCGAGAGGAAGTGGCCGGCGCCGAATTCGTTGCCCATCGCCTTCGTCTCGATCTCACCGGTGGTGAGCGAGGCGATTGGCATCTCGTCGACCTTGAAGCCTTCCTGCTTGAACTGCTTGTGGAAGGCGATGTCGGACGCGCCGACGACCGTCGAGAAGATAAAGTCGGGTTTGGCCTGGCGGATCTTGTTCAGAACCGGCCCGAACTCCGAGCTGCCGAGCGGGATGTACTCTTCGCCGAGCAGTTCGCCGCCGGCGTTCTGAAGCCAGATCTTGGCGTTCTTGTTCGATTCCTTCGGCCACACATAGTTCGAGCCGACGAAGAAGACCTTCTTGCCGAACTTCTCGACCATGAAGGGGATGAGGTCCTTCGAGTGCTGGTTGGCCAGGGGACCCGTGCAAATCGTGTTCTGCGTGCACTCCGCGCCTTCATAGCAGGTCGGATAGTACAGCAGATGGTTCTGCGACATGACCGTCGGCAGGATCGCCTTGCGGCTGGCCGAAGTATAGCAGCCGAACAGCGCTATGACTTTATTGCGAAGGATTAGTTCCTTCGCCTTCTCGGAGTAGACGTTGAAGTCCGACTTCGCGTCGACGATGACCGGCTCGATTGGGCTGCCGGCAATGCCGCCGGCCGCGTTGATCTCGTCGATCGCGTATTGCATGACGAGCGTCGAATCTTCCTCCGGAACGGCCAGACCGCCGGTCAGGGAGAACAGAAGACCGACCTTGATCGGCTCGCCTTTGTTGAGCGTGGCACCCCAGGCCTCGCGGGTAACAGGAAGCCAAAGATGAGGCGCAGCCAATGCTACACCGGCAATAGATGCTTTCTTAAGAAAATCACGACGTGACGGCTTCATAGTCTGACCCTCTAGTAGATACTGCTCAAGACGAAGGGCATACACTGTCGCCATTCGACTTCTGTACTGCCGGATTTGATTAAAGCTAGAGCCCACAAACGAAGATCGTCAAGAAATTAATTTTCTCCAGAATTGTCAGATCGTGTTAAACGGCTAAGGGTTGAGCACCGCTTCTCCGAGCCTGCCTATGTTTCCCGCATGTCGCCTCATCCGTATTCAGAATCACCAATACTGACACGAATACTTGCTCAACTTTTTTGCTTCACAAGCAACTGGTGTTTTCGATTGTCTATGCACGTCATGGCTGCCAACACGCGCGCAAAGGCGGCGTCCAGGACAGTTTTTTCGCCTGAAATCAAAGAAAGCGCGGCGATGAAGACTAAGCCGGTAGCCGGCGCTGCTATTTTCGGCGCGGCGCGGGATCCAGGCCGGTCATGGCCCTGAATCCGGCGCGGAAGACCAGACCGAGCCCCCGCGCGAGAGTGCCGCCGTCGGGCCCAAGAAGGCGGACGATCAGCCCGTTCGCACCCGGCAACCGGGATATGCCCGAGAGGCAGCCGAGCGCATGGAGGTCGCGCTCGACATCGCTGGGGTCGAGACCGGCCGACATCTCTCCGAGAAGGAAGGCATTTCCGACCGCTCGATAGCCCACCAGAGGCGAATAGCGCTGCTTGAGCGCCCTGCCCGGCAGGATGCTGCGATCAGCCGCCAGCAGCGTCCCGTCGAGGCCCCGGACGAGCACGGAGGTCTCTACAATACCGAAGTCACGGTCCTGCGCGAGAGGATCGAACCAGGTCTGGCCTTCGCAGAGGATCGCACGCGCGTCGGCAGCGATCTCAATCGTCGTTTCGCTGACGATGTCGGCCGACGGAAACAGCACGATCGGATCGGGCGTGTAGACAAGCAGCGAGCCGGGCGAGACACGCAGGCTCACGCGCTGGCGAACGGGATCGGACTGAGTGTCGTGAACAACCGTGGCGGCCTGCGTGGTGACGTGCGCCGCGGCGCCTTCGGAGGTCGATATGGTGATGTCGAGGTCGTCAGCCCGATAGAGTCCACCCGAGACCGACTGCAGGTAGACCGTCGCGCAATCCGGCCGCTCGCGGTCGAGGTAGAACGGCCTCGTCAGGTGAAACGGATACGGAACGTGCTGGTGCGTGAGGAAGCTGCGGCCGCCGCCGACCGCGAACTGGAGGTTCGCACGGATCGTCCGGCCATGCGTCGTGGCGATCGAGAATTCAGAGGGCGGCCTGACATTCACGGTGTGAACAGCACCGCGTGCTGGATCGCATCCGCGACCTCGGCGATGCCAGCGCCCTTCCGCGCATTGGTCGCGATGATCGGTCGGCCGCCGCGCGCGGAATTTGCTTCCGCCAGCATGGCGTCGAGATCGACACCGACATAAGGCGCAAGGTCGGTCTTGTTGATGACGAGGAGGTCGCAGCGCAGGACACCCGGTCCCTTCTTGCGCGGAATATCGTCGCCGCCCGCGACATCGATCACGAAGATCCACCAGTCGACGAGATCGAGCGAGAACGTAGATGCGAGATTGTCGCCACCGGATTCGAAGATCAGCAGTTCCAGGCCGGGAAAGCTCGCCTCGAGCTCGTCGCCCGCCGCCATGTTGAGCGTCGGGTCCTCGCGGATGACGGTATGCGGGCAGGCGCCCGCCTCGACCGCCGACACGCGCGCGGGATCGATCAGCCCGGACCGGCGGAGGCGCTCGGCGTCCTCCTTCGTCACGAGGTCATTCGTGACCACGGCGAGATCGATCCCGCGCGCGGAGAGAACCGGTATCAGCGCCTCGATCAGCGCCGTCTTCCCCGATCCCACCGGCCCGCCTATGCCGATACGGGCGGCGGGACGGCTGCCGGTCGGCGTCGTCGCCTCGATCGCGGTGTCGTGCATGCTGTTCATCGCAGCATGTAGCGCTGGGCGAGCGGCAGGCTGGTCGATGGCGCGCAGGTCGCGAGATCGCCGTTCACGAACACGTCGAAGGTCTGCGGGTCGACACGGATGCTCGGACAGGCGGTGTTTCGCAGCATGTCGCTCTTCTTCAACTTGCGCGTTCCCTGTGCCGGCAGGAGTGCCTTGGAGAGGCCCAACGTGCCGGCAAGATCGCGCGCGATCGCCAATGGGTGGACGAAGCACGCCGACAGCGCTGGAGCGGCGCGGCCGTACGCTCCCCATTGGGGCCGTAGCGCCAGCGGCTCGCAACTCATCAGCGAGGCCGCGCTGTCGCCCATGGCGCCCCAGGCGATGAAGCCGCCCTTGATGACGAGCTCCGGCTTGATGCCGAAGAAGGCCGGGCGCCAGATGACGATGTCGGCCATCTTGCCCGGCTCGAGCGAACCGATGTGCCTGTCGATGCCGAACGTGCGGGCGGCGTTGATCGTGTACTTGGCGACGAAGCGCAGGATGCGTTCGTTGTCGCCGAAGCCCGGCCGATCTTCGGGCAGCAGGCCGCGCTGGTCCTTCATCTTGGAGGCGAGCTGCCACGTCCGGCAGATGACCTCGTGGATGCGGCCCATACCCTGGCTGTCGGAGCCGAGCATCGAGATTGCGCCGATGTCGTGCAGCACGTCCTCCGCAGCGATCGTCTGGGCGCGTATGCGGCTTTCCGCGAACGCCACGTCCTCCGGAATCGCGGGATTCAGGTGATGGCACACCATCGTCATGTCGAGGTGTTCGTCGAACGTGTTGACCGTGTAGGGATTGGTCGGATTGGTGGACGACGGCAGGCAGTTCTCGACGCCGGCCACGCTGATGATGTCCGGCGCATGTCCGCCGCCGGCGCCCTCGGTGTGATACATGTGGATCGTCCGGCCGTCGATCGCCGCCAGCGTGTTCTCGACGAAGCCGGATTCGTTCAGCGTGTCGCTGTGCAGTTGGACCTGGAAATCGATGTCGTCGGCAACACTGAGGCACTGGTCGATGGTGGCCGGCATCGATCCCCAGTCCTCGTGGATCTTCAAGCCAAGGCAGCCCGCCTCCATCTGCTCGATGAGCGGCTCCGGACGATGGGTATTGCCGCGCCCGAGGAAGCCGAAATTGATCGGCCAGTGCTCGGCTGCCTGCAGCATCTTGCCGACATTGAACGGCCCGCCGGAATCGATGCCGACCGTGATCGGGCCGAGCGAGCCGCCGATCATCGTGGTGATGCCGGACGAAATGGCGTGTTCGCAGAGGCCGGCTGAATCGAAATGCACGTGCACGTCGATCGCGCCCGCGGTCGCGATGAGGCCCTCGCAGTCGCGCACGGTGGTCGCAGCGCCGACGATGAGGTTGGGATCGACGCCGTCCATGACGGCCGGGTTACCCGCCTTGCCGATGCCGACGATCTTGCCGTCCTTGATGCCGAGATCGCCCTTCACGATGCCGAGCACGGCGTCGATCACGACGACATTGCAGAGCAGGAAGTCGAGCGCGCCTTCCTTGCTGGTGAGGCCAGCGAGACCGGCACCGTCGCGAAGCGTCTTGCCGCCGCCGTGCAGGCATTCGTCACCGTAGACCGCAAAGTCCTTCTCGACGACCGCCACCAGCGAGGTGTCGCCGAGGCGGATGCCGTCGCCGACCGTGGGTCCGTAAAGGGCGGCGTATTCGCGACGCGAGATCCTTGCCATGACGTTTACGCTCCCTTGAAGCCGGCCGCGCGGGCACGCGCCAGGGCGGCGCTCTTCGCCTCCTCACCGCTTTCGCCCCGCGTGAGATTGTTGAGCCCGCTCAGTTCGCGACGGCCGCCGAACTCGACGAGATCGACCTGTTTCGACTGGCCGGGCTCAAAGCGGATGGCCGTTCCGGCCGGGATGTCGAGGCGCATGCCGAAGGCTGCAGCACGGTCGAAATCGAGCGCCTTGTTGGCCTCGAAGATGTGGAAATGCGAGCCGATCTGGATCGCCCGATCGCCGGTGTTGACCACCGTGACGCTCCCCTTCCCGCGACCGGCATTGATCTCGATTTCGCCTTCGGCGGGAATGATCGCTCCGGGTTCGAGTTCATCGGGAGCCGAGCCTTCCGCCGGCCGGATGGGCTCATGAACGGTGACGAGCTTCGTGCCGTCGGGAAACACCGCCTCGACCTGCAGGATCGGCATCATCGCGGCGACGCCGGGCATCACATCTGCCGTGGTCAGAATCCGCGAGCCATAGCCCATAAGATCGGCCACCGAGCGGCCGTCGCGCGCGCCCTCCAGGATCTCGTCGCTGATGATCGCCGAGGCTTCCGGATGGTTGAGCTTGAGACCCCGCGCCCGGCGTTTCCGCGCCAGTTCGGCGGCGGTGAAGATCGTCAGTCGTTCGTATTCGGTTGGAGTCAGCAGCACAGCGGCAACCTCCTAGTTCGCAAACAGCTTGAGATCGGCCCTTGCGTGCCGCATGACCGCGATATCCATGAACGGTGTCGCGCTCGACAGCCGCTCCCAATCCTCCACCGACCGCGCTGCGGCTTCCGCCGCCAGCGGAATGACCGCCGCAAGCACCTTCTGCGCATCGATTGCGCCGAGTTGCCCAAGACGCACGGCGGCCGCGACGAGCCCTCCCGCCGTCTGGTAGGCTGAGATCCCGAGGGCCTCGCCCTCCGCGATGCCAGTTTCGCGCCAGAGATAGCCCTGGACCGTCGTCAGGTGGCCAACGAGACCACCGCTCCGGATCGTGCCGAGCAGACGCTCGGCACCAGGCGTGCCGATACGGACATGGGCGGCAAGCAGTGCTCCGGCGTTGCGGCGGGAACCTGTGCGCAGTGGCTCGACGACATTGGCTATCTCGACCTCCCGGTCCACAGCGATCAGCGCGTCGAGATCGGTGCCTGCCCGATGGCTTCGAGCGAGGGCGACGCGATCGAACGGTGTCCAGCGGTGCAGCAACACCGAGCCGACGAGATCCTGCAGCGCGTCGCGGTCGATCTTGCGGCCAAGCGTGGAGACGCCTTCGAGACCGTTCGAGAACGCGAAGGCACCACTCGGGAAGGCGGTGTCCGCATGCTGCAGAACGGTGAGAAGACTCAGCACGGCAGCGCCTCGGAGCCGACGACCGATGCGGTCACGTCGCCGTGGTCGAGTAACCCCTGGATGCGGGCAAGATAGGTGTCTTCGGGGCCATCGAGCGCGATGAACAGAACACCGCCGCCGAACCGCACGCGCCAGTGCAGATTGCCGGCATGATATCCCAGTTGCAGAGCGCCGGCGGACGATGCCGGTGCAAGACGCAGCCAGCGTTCGGCCAGAACGTGAACGACGATGGCTCGGTCCTGCTCCAGCAGAAGCACCGCACGATCGAACAGCGCCTCGTCGCGCTGCAGCGCGATGGCGATCTCCTCGCCCGAGGGCAGCGTCGTGCGCAGCCGCCGCCGCGCCAGATCGGCCGTCGGGATTTCGAGGTATTCGACGGCGTGATGATGATCCAGATGATGAATGCGACCGGCAAATTCGGGGGCTTTTGCGTCACCGATAATCCGTTCGACAAGAAGCATCTGGAACGCTCGCTCGGAGGAGAAAAGATAGTACCTGGAGGACCCGCGGCCGCCAGCGTGGAACAGGTCAGTTCGCGAATACAACAGTACGGCTGCCGTTCAGCAGGACGCGATCCTCCAGATGCCAGGACAAAGCTCGCGCGAGGACGCGGCGTTCGATGTCGCGGCCCTTGCGAACGAGATCTTCCGGCGTCGCGTGGTGCGATATGCGCTCGACGTCCTGCTCGATGATCGGACCTTCGTCGAGATCGGACGTGACGTAATGGGCGGTCGCGCCGATGAGCTTCACGCCACGTTCGAACGCCTGGTGATAGGGCTTGGCGCCCTTGAAGCCAGGCAGGAAGGAATGGTGAATGTTGATACAGCGGCCGCGCAGCTTGGCGGCTAGGCCGTCCGACAGCACCTGCATGTAGCGCGCCAGCACGACCGTCTCGGTTCGTGTTTCGCGCACCAGTTCCCAGATGCGTTCTTCCTGCTCGAGCTTCGTGTCCTTCGTCACCGGAACATGGTGGAACTGGATGCCCGACAGATCGAGATGAGCGTAGCTCGACTGCGGGTGGTTGGCGACGATCGCCGTGATCTCCATCGGGATCTCGCCGATGCGCCAGCGATACAGCAGGTCCGAAAGGCAGTGGTCGAACTTGGAGACCATCAGCATGACGCGACGGCGTTCGCCCGCGAGACGCATCGACCAGTCCATCGAAAACGTGTCCGCGATCGGCTTGAAGCCGTCCCGCAGCGGTTCGAGATCGCAACCGCCACCCACCGAGTTCAAGACCATCCGCATGAAAAAGCGGCCGGTGCCGGTGTCGTCGTACTGGGTGGCCTCGAGAATGTTGAAGCCGCGCTCGAAGAGGTAGGTCGAAACGGCCGCCACGATACCGGGCCGGTTCGGGCACGACAGCGTGACGATGACATGGTCGGCGGTTTCGGACGCGCTGTCTGCGCGCTTCGCCGCACGGACAGGCTCATCGAGGATCATCGTGCTCATTCTTCAAGGACTCTCAGCAATCGAGCGTCGCCTCGCGTTCCCATTCCGTCAGGTGGCGCGAATAGGCGTTCCACTCTTCCATCTTCAGCTTAACGTAGGACGGAACGAACTCGCCGAGGCCCTCGGTGAGAATTCCGGACATGTCGAGCGCCCGGATCGCATCGAGCATGTTCAGCGGTAGCTTCTTGGTGCCTCGCACCTTGTGGCCGTCGGTGTACATGTTGATGTCGAGCCGCTCGCCAGGATCGCGTTTGTTGGCAATGCCGTCGAGGCCCGCGGCGAGAAGGCCGGCCTGCAAAAGATACGGATTGACCGCACCGTCGGCGAGACGGAACTCGAAGCGGCCCGCATCCGGAATCCGGATCATGTGGGTGCGGTTGTTGCCGGTATAGGTGATGCTGCTCGGCGCCCAGGTGGCACCGGAGGTCGTGCGCGGCGCGTTGATGCGCTTATAGGAGTTCACCGTCGGATTGGTGATCGCGCAGAGCGCGTCCGCATTGTGGATCAGGCCGCCGATGAAGCTGTAGCCGAGCTCGGAAACGCCGAGTTCGCCGGCATCGTCGGCGAAGACGTTTTCGCGGCCCTTCCACATCGATACATGCGCATGGCAGCCATTGCCGGTGAGATTGGCGAACGGCTTCGGCATGAAGGTCGCGCGCAGGCCGTGCTTCTCGGCAAGCGACTTCGCCATGAACTTGAAGAAGGCGTGCCTGTCGGCGGTGACGAGCGCATTGTCATAGTCCCAGTTCATCTCGAACTGGCCGTTCGCGTCTTCATGGTCGTTCTGGTACGGCTTCCAGCCGAGCCCGAGCATGGCGTCGCACAGTTCTGAAATCACATCATAGCGGCGCATCAGCGCCGACTGGTCGTAGCAGGGCTTTTCCTGCTTGTCGGCCGTGTCGGAGATGCTAGTGCCGTCCGGCGAGATCAGGAAGAACTCACACTCGACGCCGCTTTTCATCTCGTAGCCGAGCGCCGCGGCCTTCTCGATCTGCCGCTTCAGCACGACGCGGGGTGCCTGCTCGACGGCCTTGCCGTTCATCACCAGATCGGCGGCGAGCCAGCCCACTTCCGGTTTCCAGGGCAGCTGGATCAGCGTCGCGGGATCGGGGACGGCAAACAGGTCGGGGTCGGCCGGGGTCATGTCGAGCCAAGTCGCGAAACCGGCGAAACCGGCGCCGGCCTTCGCCATGTCGTTGATCGCCGAGGCCGGGACGAGCTTGGCGCGCTGGGTGCCGAACAGATCGGTGTAGGAAATCAGGAAATACTTGATGCCGCGGTCCTTCGCGGTCTTCTCAAGGTCGCTCGCCATGTCTGCCCCCTGCGGCCCCGCCGCCCGCTGCGGCCGCGCCGGGCGGCCTCGAATGTCAGAAGCCCTGCCCCGGTATCCAGTTCGTGCCCGCGAGAGGCACGCGCGCCATTGCCGCCGCCTCGACCGTCAGCGCCACGAGGTCCTCGGGCTCGAGATTATGGACATGGGTCTTGCCGCAGGCGCGGGCTATCGTCTGCGCCTCGAGTGTCAGGACCGAAAGATAATTTGCGAGGCGGCGGCCGGCGATCACCGGATCGAGGCGCGCGGCAAGCGCCGAATCCTGCGTGGTGATGCCGGCCGGATCACGCCCTTCGTGCCAGTCGTCATAGGAACCGGCGGTCGTGCCGAGCGCCTGGTATTCGGCCTCGAGGCGCGGATCGTTGTCGCCGAGCGCGACCAGGGCCGCGGTGCCGATAGCCACCGCATCTGCGCCGAGCGCCAGCGCCTTGGCGACGTCGGCACCATTACGGATGCCGCCGGAGACGATCAACTGCACCTTGCGATGCATTCCAAGATCCTGCAGCGCCTGCACCGCCGGGCGGATCGAGGCGAGGATCGGCAGGCCGACATTCTCGATGAATACTTCCTGCGTCGCGGCGGTGCCGCCCTGCATGCCATCGAGCACGACGACGTCGGCGCCGGCCTTCACCGCGAGCGCGGTGTCATAATAGGGGCGGCTCGCGCCGACCTTTACGTAGATCGGCTTTTCCCAGTCGGTCAGCTCGCGCAGTTCCTCGATCTTGATCTCGAGGTCGTCCGGGCCAGTCCAGTCCGGGTGGCGGCAGGCCGAGCGCTGGTCGATGCCTTCAGGCAAATGGCGCATCCTGGCGACGCGCGGCGATATCTTCTGCCCGAGCAGCATGCCGCCGCCGCCAGGCTTTGCGCCCTGCCCCACGACGATCTCGATCGCGTCGGCCTTGCGCAGATCGTCCGGGTTCATGCCATAGCGCGACGGCAGAAGCTGGTAGACGAGGATCGAGGAATGGCCGCGCTCCTCGGGAGTCATGCCGCCGTCTCCCGTCGTGGTCGACGTGCCGAGGGCGGACGCTCCACGGCCGAGCGCTTCCTTCGCCGGACCGGACAGCGCGCCGAAGCTCATACCGGCAATCGTGACCGGGATCTTGAGGTGGATCGGCTGCTTCGCGAAACGGCTGCCGAGCACGACATCGGTGCCGCACTTCTCGCGATAGCCCTCAAGCGGATAGCGCGAGATCGAGGCGCCGACGAACAGCAGGTCGTCGAAATGCGGCACCCGCCGCTTCGCGCCTCCGCCGCGGATATCGTAGATACCGGTCGCGGCGGCGCGCTGGATTTCCGAGATCGTGTACTGGTCGAACGTCGCCGACGGGCGCGGCACGGTGCGAGGCGGATTGACCGGCGCGGTCATCTAGTAAGCCCCCGCATTGTCGACGTGGAAATGATAGAGGGTGCGCGCCGAGCCATAGAGCTTGAACTCGTCGGCCCTGGCGTCCGCGCCCGCGCGCTCAAGCAGCCCGCTCAGCACTGCGCGATCCTCATCGGTGACGGCCTTCTCCTCGCAGTCCGCGCCAAGGCTCTTCACCTCCCCACGCACGAACAGCCGGGCTTCGTAAATGGAGTCGCCCAGCGCCTCGCCGGCATCGCCGAGCACCACCAGATTGCCGGTCTGCGCCATGAACGCGCTCATCGGCCCGATCGACCCCTTCACGACGATGTCGATGCCCTTCATCGAGATGCCGCAACGGGCGGAAGCATTGCCGTCGATGACAAGCAGCCCGCCCTGCCCGGTGGCGCCCGCCGACTGACTGGCATCGCCCCTCACCCGGACTTCGCCGGACATCATGTTCTCGGCCAAACCGACCCCGGCATTTCCTGAGACGATGACGGTCGCATGCTGATTCATGCCGGCGCAGTAATAGCCGACATGTCCCTGGATCTCGACGGTGACGGGGGCATCGAGGCCGACCGCGACGGCATGCTTGCCCTGCGGATTGATCACATGCCAGTGCGTCTCGTTAGTGTCTTTGGATAGCGCATGCAGCGCCGCATTCAGCTCGCGCAGCGGCGTCGTACCGAGATCGACGACCGGCATTACGCCCGCTCCCAGGCATAGACGGTGGCCGGTTCCGGTTCCCAGACACGGGCAGTCTCGATGCCCGGCAGACCGGCGAGCGCGCGGTATTCCGAGCCGAACGCGACGTAATCGTCCGTCTCGGCCATCACGGCGGGCTTGCAGGCGATCGGATCACGCAGCACCGCAAATCCGGTCTCGGTGCCGACCACAAAAGTATAGAAGCCGTCGAGATCCTTGAGGCTCGCCTCCAGCGCTTCCTTAAGACTCGCGCCCTCGCGCATGCGCCAGGTGAGATAGCCGGCCGCGACCTCGGAATCGTTCTCGGTCTCGATCGCGATACCCTCGCGAAGGAGCGTACGGCGGACGGCGTTGTGGTTCGACAACGAGCCATTGTGGACGAGGCACTGGTCGGCACCGGTCGAGAACGGGTGGGCGCCGTTGGTCGTGACCGCGCTCTCGGTCGCCATCCTGGTATGGCCAATGCCGTGCGTGCCGCTCATCCCGGCGAGGCCGAAGCGCTCGGCCACCGCATCCGGACGGCCGACCTCTTTATAGAGCTCCATCCGCTGGCCGGCACCGACCACCGTCGCCTCCGGCCGGGTCGATGCGAGCCAGGCGCGGGCGGCATCTTCCTTGTCAGCCGGCAGCGTCACGACGAGATGCGTTTCGCGCAGGACGGCCGAGACGGCGACACCGAGGCCCGCTTCGAGATCCTTGACGACGTCATCCAGCGGCTTGGCCGAGCGAAGCGTCAGCTTCACACGCGTGGTGTCGCCCGCCCCGTAGACGGCAAAGCCCGCCGAGTCCGGCCCCCGATCGCACATCACCGTCAGCATGTCCGACAGCATCGAGCCGAGCTTCGGCTCAAGCGTCTTGTCCTTCAGAAACAGGCCGACGATGCCGCACATATTGTTCCCCCGGAACCGCTTACGTGTGTCCACGGAGATAACGATAGGCGACGGCAGCCGTCAATGGGGGAGAATAAATATTTCCTGAAAAGAAATTATACGGGCAAAAGGTCAGGCATTCTGCCGGCTGTAGATGATGATCGACAGATACTCCATGGGCGAGCTGACGAGTGTCTCGGGGCCATGGAGAGCGCCAGAATCGAACAGAATCGAATCCCCGGGCTTCAGATGATAGGTCTGTTCGGCGTGGCGGTAGATCACCTCGCCAGACAGCATATAGATGAATTCGGTTCCCGCGTGCTGGAAGCCGGTATACGGAGCCGCATCCTCACGCAAGGTGATGAGATAGGGCTCGACGACCACGTCGCCGCCGACCGCAGCTCCGAGCAGCTGATACACGTGTCCGACCTTCGTGCCGCGCCGCTCGATCACCACGCCCTGCCCGGCCCGCACATACGAGCAGTCGCGGCGCTCGTCGAAGGCCGCGAACAAGGTCGTCATGGGGACTGTCAAAGCGCCCGCGATCGACTGCAGCGTGCTGAGCGAGGGCGAGATCTGGCCGTTTTCGATCTTCGACAGCATGCCGGTGGAAATGCGCGCCGCGTTCGCGAGATCGGCGACCGACAGGTCGCGGCTCCTGCGGAGAGTTCTCACCTGCCCGCCGATCGCTCGTTCCAGAGAACGGACAGGCTCAGTCGCGGGAGCGCCAGAGCCGGTTGCCAGAGCTTCTTCCGGGCCGTTGGCCGTCGCCCGAGCCGAACCTTCACCCGCCAATCGCCTGCTCCAGTATCTATTGCTTGAAGTCACGTCGCGCGCGGCTCGGCGCCATTCCGTGACGCTTCCGATAGGAGCGTGAGAAGTGGCTGGGGCTCACAAAGCCTGCCGCCAGACCGACTTCAACCAATGAAAGTGCCGTTTCACGAAGCAAAGTGTGCGCACGCTCAAGACGTATCTTCAAGTAGTGATCGGCGATTGTCGACTGGAGCTGTTCGGAAAAAAGCCGCTCGAGCTGCCGCACCGAGACGCCCGCTATCCGCGCCAGCACCGCGCGTCTTACCGGATTTTCGATGTGGGAATCCATGTAATCAAGAGCTCTTATGAGGCGCTGACTGGTCACACCATAACGCTCGCGGGCGTCCATACGCTGGGAACCGCTGCCCAACCGCACGCGGGTCTGGAGAAACCATTCGCTCACCTCCGCCGCCAGGTCATGTCCCTGCTCGTGCTCAATCACGGCGTGCATCATGTCCAGCGCCGCGGTGCCACCCGCGCAGGTCAGGCGGTCGCGGTCGATCTCGAACAATGTGTGGCGAACATCGAGATCGGGAAACTCCTCCTCGAACGCGGCAGCATGCTCCCAGTGGATCGTGCAGCGGTAGCCGTCGAGCAGACCCGCCCGCGCCAGTACATAGGCCCCGCCCGAAACGCCGCCGAGCCGGACGCCGCGGCGCGCCATGCCCCGCAACCAGCGAATAGTGGGAGCATGAACGAACTGCGACGGATTTCCTCCAGCGCAGACGATGACGGCATCGAGATCGACCTCGTCGCCGACGGAGAGATCGGGGGTCACGGAGATGCCGTTTGAGGCCGGAATCCCGCGGCCGTCCGTCGATATGTGGCGCCACCGATACAGCTCGCGGTGCGCGAGCACGTTCGCGGCGCGCAAAGGCTCGGCCGCCGACGAATACGACATCAGCGCAAAGCCCGGGACGAGCAGAAAACCGAATGTCCTAGGCTTCGGGTCGATGTCGCTATTGGTCACGGTGAGTTCGCATCCAGACAAGCTTCGTCTCGTCTTATGCGCAGAATCCCCACGGATCAATCGCTAAGCGACTCATGCAATTCTCGGCTCTATCCCTCGCCTACAACGCCCTCACAGGCCACAGACACTGGAAGCCGACCTGGCGCGACGCCGCGCCGAAGGACGCCTACGACATCGTCATCATCGGCGGAGGTCACGGCCTTGCGGCGAGCTACTACCTCGCCAAGGAATTCGGATTCCGCAACATCGCGGTGCTCGACAAGGGCTGGATCGGCGGCGGCAATATCGGCCGCAACACGACCATCGTCCGTTCGAACTATCTGCTGCCCGGCAATATCCCGTTCTACGAACTGTCGATGAAGCTCTGGGAGAAGCTTGAGGACGACCTCAACTACAACACCATGGTCAGCCAGCGCGGCGTACTGAACCTGTTCCACTCCGACGCCCAGCGCGACGCCTATGCCCGGCGCGGCAACGCGATGCGGCTAGAGGGCGTTGATGCCCAGCTTCTCCATCGCGAGGAGGTTCGCGCGATGGCGCCCTTCCTAAACTTCGACAATGGCCGATTCCCGATCCAGGGCGGCCTGCTGCAGAAGCGCGGCGGCACGGTGCGGCACGATGCAGTGGCCTGGGGCTATGCCCGCGCCGCGAGCGATCTCGGCGTGGACGTCGTCCAGAACTGCGAGGTCACCGGCTTCCGCATCGACAATGGCAAGGTCGAGGGCGTCGAGACCAGCCGCGGCTTCATCCGAGCGGGCAAGGTCGCGGTCGCGGTCGCCGGAAACTCGTCGCGCGTGATGTCGCTCGCCGGGATGCGGCTGCCGATCGAAACGCATGTCCTGCAGGCCTTCGTCTCGGAAGGGCTGAAGCCGGCGATCCCTGGCGTCATCACCTTCGGCGCCGGACATTTCTACATCAGCCAGTCCGACAAGGGCGGCCTCGTCTTCGGCGGCGATATCGACGGCTACAATTCCTACGCTCAGCGCGGAAACCTCCCAGTGATCGAGGATGTCTGCGAGGGCGGAATGGCGGTTATGCCCATGCTCGGCCGCGCCCGCCTGCTGCGCGGCTGGGGCGGGCTGATGGACATGTCGATGGATGGTTCGCCGATCATCGACAGGACGCCGATCGATGGCCTCTATCTGAATGCCGGCTGGTGCTATGGCGGCTTCAAGGCGACGCCCGCCTCCGGCTTCTGCTTCGCCCATCTGCTGGCGACAGGCACGCCACACCCGACCGCCGAAGCCTACCGGCTCGATCGTTTCGAAACGGGGCATCTGATCGACGAAAAGGGCGTTGGCGCCCAACCGAACCTGCACTGATGATCGAGACGTATATGCGATCCAAATGCCGCAATCAGCTCCTCTCCCCGGTGGGGAGAGGGCGACTCGCCGGAGGCGAGCGAGGTGAGGGCTACGACCTATCCCGGAACATGCCCCCCTCACCCCGACCCTCTCCCCGCCGGGGAGAGGGAGCACCAGCGCCGAAGGCCCAGTAGATGCGGCTTCCCTGCCCCTTTTGCGGCTCGCGCGACCTCAGCGAGTTCACCTATCTCGGCGATGCGACAGCCGCGCGCCCCGATCCCGACGCACCGGACGCGGCTTCGGCATTCTTCGACTACGCCTATCTGCGCGACAATCCCGCCGGGCCGCATCGCGAATACTGGTATCACGCCCAGGGTTGCCGGAGCTGGCTCACCGTCGAGCGGAACACGCGGACCCATGAGATTCTGAGCGCCTCGCTTGCCTCGGGTAACGTCCAATGAGTCCGCAACCGAACCGCCGCGCGACAGGTGGCCTGATCGATCGTTCCGTGTCGCTGAATTTCAGCTTCGACGGTAAGCAATATGGGGGTTTTGCTGGCGATACTTTGGCCTCGGCGCTAGTGGCGAACGGCGTCACTTTGGTCGGCCGCTCTTTCAAATACCACCGCCCACGCGGCTTCCTGACCGCCGGCTCCGAAGAGCCAAACGGCCTGGTCGAACTTCGCACCGGCGCCCGGCGCGAGCCGAACACCAAGGCGACCACGGTCGAGCTTTACAACGGCCTCGCGGCAATGAGCCAGAACCGCTGGCCGTCGCTCGCCTTCGACATCCAGTCGATCAACAACTGGTTTTCGCCGCTGCTCGGCGCCGGCTTCTACTATAAGACCTTCATGTGGCCGGGCTTTCTCTGGGAGAAGCTCTACGAGCCGCTGATCCGCCGCTCTGCGGGCCTCGGCCGCCTGAGCATGGAGTCGGACCCGGACAGCTACGAGAAGGTCCACGCATTCTGCGACGTGCTGGTGATCGGCGGCGGCGCCGCGGGATTGATGGCGGCTTTGGCGGCCGGCCGCTCGGGCGCTCGCGTCATTCTCTGCGACGAGGATTTCCGCTTCGGAGGCCGGCTTCTCTCCGAACGGACCGAGATTGACGGCACGCCCTGCGCCGAGTGGGCGGCGAATGTTGTCGCCGAACTCGACGGCCTTCCGAACGTCACGCTCCTGCCGAGCACCACCGTCTTCGGCGTCTATGACGGCGGCACCTACGGTGCGATCGAGAAGGTCTCCGACCATCTCGAAACACCCGGTCCCGGCCAGCCGCGCCAGCGGCTCTGGAAGATCGTCGCTAAGCGCAGCGTTCTTGCCGCCGGCGCAATCGAGCGGCCGATCGTCTTCGGCGGCAACGACACGCCCGGCGTGATGCTCGCCTCCGCCGTCCGCACATACGTCAACCGCTACGCCGCCAATCCGGGCAAGCGGGCGGTCGTGTTCACGTCGAGCGACGATGGCTGGCGCACGATCGCCGACCTCGCCGCCGCCGGCATCGAGATCGCCGCCGTGGTCGATCCGCGCCTGCAGGTCGCTCCGTCGCTTGGCGACATCGCCAAGCGCGCGCACGCGCCGGTCTTCCTCGGCGCGCGTCTCCGTGAAGCCAATGGCGGGCACGCTCTGGCCTCGCTCTCGATCATCGGCGCCGACAATCGCGAGCGGCAGGTCCGCGCCGACCTTCTCGCGGTCGCCAATGGCAGCAATCCGAATATCGGCCTCACCAACCATTATGGTCATCGGCCGGTCTGGAACGAGGAGATATCGGCATTCGTGGCGGATGTCCTGCTGCCCGGAATGTCAGTAGCCGGAGCCGCCGCCGGCCGTTTTGCGCTCGCGGACATTCTGCGCACCGGCGCCGACGCAGGGGCAAAGGCGGCCGAGGACACCGGCTTTTCGGCGACCATGCCGCCTGTACCCGCTACGACCGCCGATCCCGTCTCCGCCACTCCGCTGTGGCACGTCGATAAAAGTCGCGGCAAAGCCTTCGTCGACTTCCAGAACGACGTCACCGCCAAGGACGTCGCGCTTGCGGCGCAGGAGGGCTTCCGCGCCATCGAGCATCTGAAGCGCTACACCACGCTCGGAATGGCGACCGACCAGGGCAAGACGTCGAGCGTGACTGGTCTCGCCATCATGGCCGAACTGACCGGCCGCTCGATCCCGGTGACCGGCGTCACCATCGCCCGCCCGCCGCATGTGCCGGTGGCGATCGGTGCCTTTGCTGGAATCCATACGGGCCCGCATTTCAAGCCGACGCGGTTGACCTCTGGCCACCGCTGGGCCGAGGAGAACGGCGCGAGCTTCGTCGAGGCCGGGCAATGGCTGCGACCGCAATGGTTCTCCCGCCCCGGAGAAATGGACTGGCTGGAGACGGTCAATCGCGAAGTGCTGGCCGTGCGCAACGGTGTCGGCATCTGCGATGTCTCGACGCTCGGCAAGATCGACATCCAGGGTCCGGATGCCGGCATTCTCCTCGACCGCGTCTACATCAACATGTTCTCGACGCTTGCCGTCGGCCGCGCCCGCTACGGCATGATGCTGCGCGAGGACGGCTTCGCCATGGACGACGGCACGACCGCCCGGTTCAGCGAGACGCGCTACGTGATGTCGACCACCACTGCCAACGCCGCGAAGGCGATGTCGCATCTCGAATTCGCCCGGCAGGTTCTGTGGCCGGAACTCGACGTGCAGACGGTGTCGATCACCGAACAATGGGCGCAGTACGCGGTAGCTGGTCCGAATGCGCGGAAGCTGCTGCAGAACCTATTCGGCCTGGCAATTGATCTGTCCCCGGAAGCATTCCCCTATATGGGCGTCGCCGAGTTCGAATTCGGCGGCACGACGGTCCGGCTTTTCCGCCTCTCGTTCTCGGGCGAGCTTGCCTACGAGGTTGCGGTCCCAGCCCATTACGGCGATGCGCTGATCAGGCGGTTGATGGCGGCGGGCGCGGAATTCGGCGTCACGCCCTACGGCACCGAGGCGCTCAGTGTCATGCGCATCGAGAAGGGCCACGTCGCCGGCAACGAGCTGAACGGCCAGACGACCGCGGGCGATCTCGGCTTCGGCCGGATGATGTCGAAGAAGAAGGACTTCATCGGCCGCACGCTCGCCGCCCGGCCGGGTCTCGTCGATCCGGAGCGTCCGGTCTTCGTCGGCTTCAAGCCGGTCGATCCTTCCCGCCGCCTTCGCGCTGGCGCCCATTTTCTCGGTCTCGGCAAAGCGGCCACCACCGCGAACGACGAGGGTTACATGACCTCGGTCGCCTATTCGCCGAACCTCGGCCACTGGATCGGCCTGGGCCTGATCAAGCACGGCCCTGAGCGCCTCGGCGAGCGCGTCCGAGCTTACGACCCCATCCGCAACGGCGATGTCGAGGTCGAAATCTGTTCGCCGGTCTTTGTCGATCCCGAAGGAGCGCGTCTCCAGCATGTCTGAGCTTTTCGCGCCCCTGCCCGCTTTCGAGACGGCTTTCCCGATCAGTGACGGCCTCACGATCGAGGAACGTTCCGGCATCGGCCTTGCGACCGTCATGATCCGGAAGGATCAGTCGGCGGCCTTGGTAAAGAGGGTCCGCAGCCTCTACGGCATCAACCTACCGGCCTCGCCGTCCCGTGCCGGAACGGACGACCTCGCTTTCATCGGCATCGGCCCCGGCGTCTGGCTCGCCGCCGGATCCTCATCGTCCGGCTTTACCTCGATGCTCGCGAATGACCTGGAGGGATTGGCCTCGGTCTCCGACCAGTCGTCCGGCTATGCCGTGCTCCGCCTGTCAGGACCAAAGGCCCGCACCCTGCTTCAGAAAGGCGTGCCGATCGATCTGCATCCGTCCGTCTTCAGACCGGAGAAAGCTGCCGTCACCGTCATCGCCCATATCGGCTGCATGCTCTGGCAGACGGACGAAGGCGCGTTCGAGGTCGCGGTGTTCCGCAGCATGGCCGGAAGCTTCCATCATTGGCTGGCCGCCAGCGCCGCGATTTAACACGGCACGCCCAAGGTCCGAGGAATCCGCTGCGATTCTGACGAGTTCGACGGAATTCCCTCCGTCTCCGCCGCCTTCGATCATCACATCGCCCTCTGCCCAATGGTGCGGTTTTTGCTGCGAAGCGCCCTCACCAGAGGAGCATTTCGATGTGGCGAGATATGGCCCCGGATCAGACCGTCCGGATTGCAGTCGGCGAGTATGAGGTCGTCGCTTACAGTTTCGGCACCGGGGACGAAGTGGTCTTCTGCCTGAACGGCGGACCGGGGCTGCCGTGCGATTATCTTCGGGATGCGCATTCCTGCCTGATCGACCAGGGCTACCGCGTCGTCGCCTTCGACCAGCTCGGCACCGGCGCTTCGAGCCGACCGGCAGACCCTGCCCTATGGACCATCTCGCGGTACGTCGAGGAAACCGAGACCGTCCGCAAGGCGCTCGGCCTCGGCAAGGTCCATCTGCTCGGCCATTCCTGGGGCGGCTGGCTCGCCATCGAATATGCCCTCGCCTACCCGGACGCGCTTAAAACGCTGATCCTCGAGGACACCGCCGCCGACCTGCCGCTTCTCGCACGGGAGCTTGAGAGGCTGCGCAGCGCTCTCGGCTCCGAGACCGTTGCGATGATGCTGGCCCATGAAGCGGCGGGCACGCTGGATCATCCGGAATATCAGGCGGCGATCACGGTTCTGAACTATCGCCATGTCTGCCGGCTGCAGGAATGGCCGGCCCCGCTGAACCGGTCGCTGGGCGACTGGAACATGGGTCCCTATGGCACGATGCAGGGGCCGAACGAATTTCTCTATATCGGCAATCTCAAGGACTGGGACCGCAGCGGCGATCTCCATCGCATCACCGTCCCCTCCCTCATCACGGTCGGATTGCACGATGAGATCACGCCGGTCTGCGCCTATCAGATGAAGCGCGGCCTCCCCGACGCCGTGCTGCATGTCTTCCAGAATTCGAGCCACATGCCGTTCTACGAGGAGCCTGCGGCTTATTATCCTGCGCTGCTCGACTTTCTCGCGAAGCACTCGGGATAAGCGGCACCTGCGCATCTTTAATGTTGCGCTTCCAACATCGTTTGTTGCAGTCTCCAACATAAGAGGGGCTGATCATGCTCTATGAAGATGCGTTCCTGCAGCGGCTGGAGACCGGTCTCCGGTCCGCTCTGCCGAACTGGCGGCTGCCGTCGTCGGCGCCGCTGTCGTTGCTGACGATCTCCGAGAACGCGACCTATGTCGCGGAGGATGAGGCCAATGGCCGTCGCGTCATCCTGCGCGTCCATCGTCCAGACTATCACACGCGCGACGAGATCGTCTCGGAGCTGAATTGGATCTCCGCGTTGCGCGAGGATGGCGTCGTGGAGACCCCTCGCCCGATTCCGGCCAAGGACGGCGAACTCCTCTGTGCATTCGATGATTCCGGCCATCGCCGCTATGTCGTCGCCTTCGAGCATATGAGCGGCAAGGAACCGGACACCTCCGACGATCTGGTGAAATGGTACGGCGTGCTCGGCGCCATCAATGCCCGGCTTCATACACACAGTCGCGGCTGGGCGAAGCCGACGGGATTCGCCCGGAAGAATTGGAACTTCGACACGATCATCGGCTCCCGCGCCCATTGGGGCGACTGGCGCGATGGGCTAGGCCTTGACGCCGGAGGCCGCGCGATCCTGGAGCGCGCCGCCGCCCTTCTGGAACGCCAGACCGCCGCCTACGGCTCAAGCGACGACAAATACGGCCTCGTCCATTGCGACATGCGGCCCGCCAACCTGCTGGTCGACGGCGACCGCCTCGGCGTCATCGACTTCGACGATTGCGGCACGAGCTGGTTCGCCTACGACTTCGCGGCCTCTGTCAGTTTCCTCGAAAGCGAGCCGTTCATTCCCGAACTGATGTCGGCCTGGGTCGACGGCTATCGCGATTACGTGCCGCTCTCCAGGGAAGATGAAGCGACGCTGCCGATGTTCCTGATGCTCCGGCGCCTGCAGCTTACCGCCTGGATCGCATCGCATTCGGAAACTCCGACCGCGCAGTCCATGGGCGTGCCCTACACCGAGGGTTCCGTCGCGCTCGCCGAATCCTATCTGACGAAGAACGGCTGACCGGCCGGGAGAAAACATGGGTCAGGGAAAACAGATCCTCGCGCTGAATCGCTTCGACGCGGATCAGGCGAACGGCCTCCGAGCGGAGGTCGCCTCGCTCGTCAAACGGCGCCAGGCAACCTTCGGCGCGTCCTCGGTCCTGTTCTACTCCGAGCCGATCAAAATGGTCCGCGCCGACGGCGTCTGGATGTACGACAGCGAGGGCCGGCGCTTTCTCGACGTCTACAACAACGTCCCGTCAGTCGGGCATTGCCACCCGCACGTCGCCCGCGCGATCGCAGAGCAGGTCGGCACGCTGAACATCCACACCCGCTATCTCTACGACAACATCCACACCTACGCCGAGCGGCTGCTCGCGACCTTCCCGGAGCGGCTGTCCAACGTCGTGTTCACCTGCACGGGCAGCGAGAGCAACGATCTCGCGCTCCGCGTGGCCAAGATCGCGACCGGAGGCGAAGGCTTCATCGTCACCGAGACGGCCTATCATGGCAACACGTCGGCGGTGATGGATGTCTCGCCGTCCTCCTACAAGAGCCGTGTCGTGCCGCGCCATGTCCGGACGGTGCCGGCGCCGCTGAGCCCGGTTTCGGGCGAGGATGTCGGCCAGGTGTTCGCGGCCAGCGTCAAGGCGGCCATCGCCGATCTTGAATCGAACGGCGTCAAATTCGCCGGCTTTCTCGTCGATTCGATCTTCTCCAGCGACGGCATCTATGCCGACCCGGCGGGCTTCCTGAAAGCGGCCGTGGACGTGGTCCATGCGGCCGGCGGCATGTTCATTTCGGACGAGGTACAGCCAGGGTTCGGTCGTACCGGGGCGATGTGGGGCTTCGAGCGTCACGGCGTGGAGCCGGATATCGTCACCATGGGCAAGCCGATGGGGAACGGTTTTCCGATGGGCGGGATGGTGACGCGCCCGGACCTGCTGGAACCGTTCTGCGAGGGCACCGGCTATTTCAACACGTTCGGCGGCAATCCCGTTGCGGCGGCGGCTGGTCTCGCGGTCCTCGACGTGATCGAGGGCGAAGGCTTGATCAGGAACGCGGACGAGGTCGGCACCTATTTTCGGACAGGCCTGCGCGAACTCTCGAACCGCTTTCCGGTGATCGGGGATGTCCGGGGTGCCGGACTCTTCACCGGGCTTGAGTTCAACGACGAAGAGACCCGCGAACCCGACACCGCCATGGCGACCTTCGTCATCAACGGGATGAAGGAACGCGGCGTCCTCATCGGCGCGGCCGGCTTCTACGGCAACACGCTGAAGATCCGCCCGCCGCTCTGCTTCAGCCGCGAGAACGCGGACCTGTTCTTCGACGTGCTGACGGACGTGCTGGGCGAGGCGCGGAACTAGCCATCGGCATAGGTGTCCCGGATAAGCTGCGTGAAGCGCAGCGCCGATCCGGGACCCAGCGCATACTCGCGAAGCTCGAAAACCATAGAGCGCCTGCGGCGCACATGAGCGCCGGGCCCCGGATCACGCGATGCAGCTGCGCTGCACGCGGTCCGGGGAACGATGTCACCCCTCCATCGCCTCCATGGCACCCGGATTTTCCGGCAGCACCTGACCGCCGTCCACGACGATGGTCTGGCCGGTGACGTAGTTCGCCTCCTCCGACGCGAAATAGAGCGCCGCATTGGCGATATCGTCGACGACGCCGAGCCGCTTCATCGGGATCGAGGCGGCGGTCTTCTCGATATATTCGCTGCCCATCCCTTCCATGCCCTCGGTCATGATGTTGCCGGGCATGACCGCGTTGACGGTGATGTTGAACGGCGCGAGCTCGATCGCGGCGGTCCGCATGAAGCCGAGCTGGCCAGCCTTGCTCGCTCCGTAGTGCGACCAGCCGGGATAGCCGGTGATCGGACCGGTGATCGAGGATGTGAGAACGATGCGGCCCATTCCCTTGGCCTTCATCGCCGGCAGGACGGCCGAAACGGTCAGGAAGGTGCTGCGGAGATTGGTGCCTATGACGTGGTCGAAATCGGCGACCGTCATGTCGCCCAGCTTTGCCGCCGGGAAGATGCCGGCATTGGCGCAAAGCACGTCGATCGAGCCGTAGCGATCGAGCGCAGCGGCGGCCATCGCCTCGCACGCTTCGGCGGTCGAAACGTCGCCCGCAAAACCCGATGCATGCGGTCCGATCTCGGCCGCGACCTTTTGAGCCTCTTGGAGATTGCGCGAGACGACGAGCACATTGAGCCCGGCCAGACCGAAGCGTTTGGCGATTCCGCGGCCGATACCCTTGCTGCCGCCGGTCACGATGACGGTCCGGCCCTGTAGCGACTTCAACATTTTTGCCTCTCTTTTGATCACTCGATGTTGGACGCCACAGATAGGCTCGAACCGCCTCTGACTAGAAAAGCAGCAACCCTTGGCGCTGCCTGCCTAGAGGCAAAGCAAACCTATCCGCTTGAAATTCCCACGGCGTAGAGAAATCCGGAACTGGCATGATCGACGCAATACGAATGCCTGAAACCGCGTTGGACGGTTTTCTCATGCAGAATGTCGCATCAGAAAAATGTTGTAAACCTCACATCATGAGGTCAGACTTCCAACATTGCTGGGCGCGACGGCGCGCTCACGCTTCTGCCCGCTGACGGGCGACGGGGACAGAGCGATGACCGAGATTTCGAGACGCAATCTGCTTCAGATCATGGGTGCCGGCGCGGTCGCGGCGGTGGGACCGTTCGGCATGGCGGGCAAGGCCTTCGCCGCCGGACGGGCGAAGGAACTGAACATCCTCTGCTGGGAGGGCTACAACTCCGCCCAGGTGCTCGACCCGTTCCGTGGTTCGGAAAAGGCGACGGTGAAGGCAGAGAGCCTGACCAACGACCCAACCATGATCAACCGCCTGCGCGCCGGCGAGACGAATGTCTGGGACCTGATCAACGTCAACAATCCCTGGGCGCGCAAGATCATGGCGCCGGCTGGTCTCATCAAGCCCCTGCCGAAGGCCGAGTTCGAGCCGTTCTTCGACAAGATGCTGCCGGAGTTCAAGGCGCCCTACAAATGGGCGATGAGCGACGACGGCAAGGACCTGCTCGGCATGGCCCAAAGGTTCGGACCCTACAGCTTCGTCGTCAACACCAAGAAGATCAGCCGCAAGACCGCCGAGGAACAGGGCTGGGACCTGTTCAACGATCCGAAGCTCGCCGGCAAGTACGGCATCCTCGAATCCGACGACTGGAACGTCTTCAACATCTTCATGGTCGCGGGCATCAACCCGTTCAAGGAACACACTCCCGAGGAGATGAAGAAGTTCGACGAGACGGCCCAGCGCGTCTTCAAGGGCGCCAAGATGGTCGGCGACATCGCCACAATGAACCAGGCGCTGATCTCGGGCGAGATCGACTGCCATCTCACCGGCGGCACCTATTCCGTCTCCCCGGCCCGTGCCGACGGCTACCCGGAAATGCGCGCCGTGACGCCGCTCAAGGGACCGATCGACGGCAAGGGCGGCATCTCCTGGATCGAGATCACCTCGACCGTCAACAATCCGAACCTGTCGCCGCTCGCGACCGAGTTCCTGAAATACGTCCAGGACCCGAAGGTGGCGCACACCGTCGCCTTCGCCGAGGGCACGTTCAACCCGGTCGCCCAGATGGGCAACAAGTCCTGCTTCGACCTCTTCACCAAGGAAGAGCTCGACGCGATCCAGTACGACAGCCTCGAAGAGGAAATGTCGCGCTCGGCCGAGTACGACATCGTCCCGGACTACGACAAGGCGCTCGACATCATGACGGCGGCCAAGCGCCTGCGCGGCTGAACAGGCGGACCTTTCTCCCTCATGGCCGGGCTCGACCCGGCCATCCAGGGTTCGAGGGCAAGGCTTCTGGATCCCCGGATCAGGCCCGGGGATGAGGGTCCGGTGGATGTGGAGTTTGTGGAATGGGATTGGCCCTGGTGAAAGAGCAGTCGGACGTCGCGAAGCCGAGCGGCGCCCAGCCCCTCCCTGTCCTGCAGCTCGTAGGCGTCCGCAAGACCTTCGGTGATTTCGCCGCGGTCGAACGGATCGACCTCGATATCGTCGAAGGCGAGTTCCTGACGATCGTCGGGCCGTCGGGCTCCGGCAAGACGACGCTGCTGCGCATGCTGGCAGGCATGGAAGCGCCCTCCGAAGGCAACATCACGCTGCGCGGCGAGCTCATCAACGACGTGCCGGCAAACAAGCGCCCGACCTGCCTCGTCTTCCAGTCGCTTGCGCTGTTCCCGCACAAGACTGTCGGCGAAAACATCGAATTTCCGCTGAAGGTGAAGAACATCGCTCCGGCCAAGCGCAAGGAGCGCGCTCTCGAACTGCTGCGCATGCTGCGCCTGCCGGAAAGCTATTACGGCAAGAATGTCATGAAGTGCTCAGGCGGCGAGAAGCAGCGTGTCGCCCTCGCACGCGCCTTCGCCTACGACCCCGACGTCCTGTTCTTCGACGAGCCGCTGTCCGCGCTCGACTACAAGCTGAAGAAGGTGCTCGAGAAGGAGTTGAAGGACCTCCACAAGGAGACCGGCAAGACCTTCATCTACATCACCCATTCCCTCGAAGAGGCGATGGTGATGTCCGACCGCATCGGCGTGATGCGCGCCGGCCGCCTGGTCCAGGTCGGTACGCCGGAGGAGATATACAGCCGCCCGGCCGACCGCTTCGTCTCCGAGTTTGTGGGCGAGGTGAACGTCATCGAGGCGGTCAAGAGTTCGGCCGGGGAATGGGTCGCAGCCGAAGGCGGCGCACCGATCAAGCTCAAGCTCCCGTCCGCTCTCACCGACGCGACGAAGGTCGCGGTCGTGGTGCGTCCGGAATTCCTTCGTTTCGTCGACAAGCCCGGCGCTGCCGACAACGCGATGAACGGCACGATCTACAACGAATATTCGCTCGGCTCGCGCATCCAGTATCAGGTGCGCGTCGGGGACAAGACGCTGCTGGTCGAGCTGTCACGCGGCAATGGCTGGAAGGGCACGCTGGACACACCCGTGCTCGTCGGCTGGGACGCCACCGACGCCATCGTGGTGGCGGCCTGATGGCAGACGTTGCCCTCGCCGCTCCGAGGACCGAAAGCCAGTCGGCACCGAAGCGGACAGTCGCGATCCCGGCCGGGCTGCGCTGCGCCAGCCCCGTCATCCTGTTCCTGCTGCTCGGCTTCATAGCCCCGCTGCTGACGGTGGTCGCCTATGCGTTCGCGACGCCACGCAGCTTCGATGTGTTCCGCTCGTTCACGCTGGAAAACTTCGCGACGATCTTCGACTCCTCCAACACTGTCTGGATGTCGTTCGCCTGGTCGCTGGCTTTCGCCTTCTGCACCGTCGTGCTGCTGGCGCTCGTGGCCTATCCGATTGCCTATGGCCTCAACCGCGTGTTCGGAAAGTGGTCCGGCCTGATCAGCGTGCTTTTCGTCTTCCCGCTTTTCGTTTCGGAGAACGTCCGCCTCTACGGCTGGACGCTGTTTTTCATCAAGAACGGCGTGCTCGACGGAACGCTGAAGACACTTGGCCTGGCAGGCGGCCCGGAGGTTCTGTTCACGCCCGGCATCATCCTGTTCGGCATGGTCTACGTCTACCTGCCGTTCATGCTGTTTCCGATGACGCTCGGCCTCGCAATGGTGCCGCGCGACCTCGTCGACGCCGCCCGCGATCTCGGCGCTGGCAGGCTGATGATCTGGCGTGAGATCGAGCTGCCACTGGCGATGCCGGGCATCCTGATCGGCATGCTGCTGACCTTCGTTCTGGCGGCCGGCGCGGTCGCCGAGGCGAAGATCCTCGGCGGCCAGTCCGTCATTATGATCACCCACGATATCGAGATCGCGTTCACCTATTCGCAGAACTGGCCGCTCGGCTCGGCACTTGCCGTGCTTCTGATGATCATCATCAGCGGGCTGGCGTTGTTCGTGATGTCGAAACTCGACCTCGACCGCATTCTCGGAAAGCGCTGACATGGACATGGAAAAGCGCCGCTCCGGACTCTTCATCGGTCTGTGGACCGGCTTCGTCGTCCTGATGATCTATCTGCCAATTGCCTGTGGTGCGCTCGCCGGCTTGTCGAGGGGCCGCTATTTCGGCTTCCCGGTGAAGGAATATTCCGGCGAGTGGTGGCAGCGGACGATCGACTCCTTCGAGATCGCGACGATCGTCCAGAATTCGCTGCTGATCGCCGGCATCGTCACCGTGATCTCGGTCGTCATCGCCTTCTTCGGCGCCCTCGCCTTCGCGCGCTACGAATGGAAGGGCCGTAAGCTCTACCAGAAGCTTCTCCTGCTCCCGATCTTCTTCCCGCAGCCGGTGCTCGGTCTCGCTTTGCTGCTCTGGTTCAACTCGCTCGGCCTCGCGCCGAGCTGGCAGACAGCGGCTGTCGCCCATCTCGTCTGGATCGTGCCTGTCGTGACGCTCGTCATCGCGATCCAGGTCTACAGTTTCGATCCCGTTCTGGAGGACGCAGCGTCGGATCTCGGCGCGAGCCGCCTGTTCATTCTGCGCGAGATCACGCTGCCGATCCTCTGGCCCGGCATCTGGTCGGGAGCCTTGTTCGCCTTCCTGCTGTCATGGGGCAATTTCCCGCTGTCGCTCTACACCGCCGGCGCGGACTCGACGGTGCCGAAATGGCTCTATTCGAAGATGGTCGCGGGCTACACGCCGATGGTGCCGGCGCTCGGCACGATGTCGACGCTCGCCGCCGCTACCGTCCTTCTCCTCGGCGGGTTGGCGATGATGCTGATCCGCCGCCGCGCCGCCGAATGATCAGGGGCCAATCGTGAGCTGGAAGACCTCGTATCGTTCCTTCTATTACGACGGAGCGCCGGAGCCGCTCGACCCCGTGCTGGAAAACGGCAAGGTCGCTCTGCTCGTCATCGATGTCCAGAACACGTACCTCGACCGTCCCGATCCGGCGACGCTCGAGGGCTTCGAACTCGACCACTACCACGCCTGGACGCCGTTCCATCAGCGCATGCACGGCACCGTCATCCCGACGATCCAGCGGCTTCTGGGCGAGTTCCGGGGACGCGGCCTCGATGTCCTGTTCGCCCGCATCGCATGCCATTTGAAGGATGGCCGCGACCGCTCGCTGAGTCAGAAGAAGCCGGGCTGGAACGACCTGCTCCTTCCGAAGAATTTCTACGAGTCGCAGATCCCGGATTCGGTCGAGCCGATCGGCGAGGAGATAGTCGTCACCAAGACGACCGACAGCGCACTGACCGGAACCAATCTGCGGCTCATCCTGACCAATCTCGGCGTCACCCATGTCGTGTGCGTCGGCATCTTCACCGACCAGTGCGTGTCCTCGACCGTGCGTAGTCTGGCCGACGAGAGCTTCGACGTGATCGTGGTGGAGGATGGCTGCGCGGCGGGAAGCCAGGAGCTGCACGACCGCGAGATCGAGATCATCAACATGATCTACGCGAGCGTGATGAACGCCGACGAACTCGTGGGATATTTGCCTTAGTCGTCGTCCCTCCGGCTTGACCGGAGGACCCACATGGATGCTCCGGTCAAGCCGGAGCATGACGGGCTAGCGCGTTAACCGACCACCAGATTGATGCTGTTCTGCTGGATGCTCGACAGCAGCACGCCTTCTGGCGCGACATCGGTGACGAGGTGGTTCACCTGGCGCCACGATGCGTAGCGAGCCGGGAAGATGCGGTCGAATTTCGAATTGTCGGCCACGACGATCGTCTGAGCAGCTCGCATCGTCATCGCGCTGTAGACCGCGCCGCATTCCACCAAGGCCTCCGAAGGCCCGTCCGGCGAGAGACCGCTCGCGCCGAGGATGGCGAAGTCGGCATAGAAGCCGTTGAGGAACGACACGGTGTGGACGCCCACTGTCGCGCCTTCGCTGGCGAGATAGTCGCCCGGCAGCATCAGCACCTTGATCGTCGGATTGAGCGCGAGAACCGTCGCGACGCCGAACGAATGGGTGATGACGGTGATGTTCTTCGCCTCGATCGCGATGCGACGAGCGACATGGGTCGTTGTCGAGCCAGATCCGATCATGATGGTGTGGCCGGCATGGATCAGGGGCAATGCTGCACGGCCAATCCGCTCTCTTTCGCTGACGAGGAGGCTGTGGCGCTCGGTGACCGAGGGCTCGGTCGAGAGGGGGCGGACCGCGCCGCCATAGGTGCGGTTCAACAGTCCCTGTTCGGTCAGTTCATCCAGGTCGCGGCGGATGGTTTCGGTGGAAACGGTCAGGCGGGCCGCAAGATCGGCGACACGAAGACTGGGACTGCGGCCAAGTTCGGAAAGAATCCGCGACTGGCGATCACCTTTGGAAAGTTTCATGCGGCCGAGATTCGATCTGCGCGTCGACGATTTTCATCCGAACAATCGCGCATCTTCGATAATGAAACCAGTCTTGCCGGGATCGAAATCCGGAACTTGCTTAAATTCTCCGGAGGCCGGACCTGAAGCGGTCCGCGTTCCCTACATAATGCGACGCGACATAAGCGAGCTGGGCGGCATTTTCCTCGGAAATTGAACGGATCGCCTTGGCCGGCGTCCCTACAATCAGGGAATTGTCCGGAAAGACCTTCCCCTCAGTCACGAGGGCATTGGCCCCGACAATGCAGTTGCGCCCGATTTGTGCACCGTTGAGAACCGTTGCGCCCATCCCGATCAGAGAGTTCTCGCCGATCGAGCAGCCGTGGACGATGGCCCGGTGGCCGATCGTGACATTCGGGCCGAGCGTCAGCGGAAAGCCCGGATCGGCATGGAGCACCGCACCGTCCTGAACATTGCTGCCGTCCCCGATCGCGATCTGATCGTTGTCGCCGCGTACAATCGCGCCGAACCAGACGCTGACATCGAGGCCGAGCTTCACCCGCCCGACAACATGGGCGTCGGGCGCGATCCACAGGCGATCGGCATCGGCGATCTCCGGCTGGAATTCGTTCAGCGCGTACAAAGCCATATTCATTTCCTCCCAGGTTTTCCGATCCCCTAAAGCCACGGTGCGACCGGGAGTCATACCAAAAGCGTTTGCCAGCCATGCAAAATCGTATTTATAATTATTGATGCGAAACAGGTTTGGCTACGGCGTCCTTCACGGCGCGTCCCGACCAGAAGCATTCACCAGGGAGCGAACATGACCGTGAATTCTCTCAAATTGGCCGCGCTGACCGCTGCGGCGACGCTCGCCATCGCGGCTCCCGCCGCGGCCGAGTGGAAGCCCGAGCGTCCGATCGAATTCGTCGCGGCGGCAGGTCCGGGCGGCGGCACCGACACCTTTGCGCGTGTCGTCCAGTCGGCGCTGTCGAAGGGCAATCTGCTCAGCGATCCGATCATCGTCAGCAACAAGGCCGGCGGCAGCGGTGCCGAGACCTTCATCTATGCCAAGACCTCTGGCGGCGACCCCTACAAGCTCTTCTTCGGCACGCAGGACGCCTATGTGCTCCCGCTCGCCAACAAGCTCTCCTACAGCCTCAACGACCTCGAGCCGGTCGCGGCGATGACCTTCGATCCGTTCATCCTGTGGGTGAACCCGAAGTCCTCTGGCATCGAGGACGTTAAGGGCTTCATCGCCAAGGCCAAGGAAGCGCCCGGTACGATCAAGGTCGGCGGCGCCAAGGCCAAGGAAGCCGACGAGACGCTGACGACTTTGATCGAGAAGTCGGCCGGCATCGACCTCTCCTACATCCCCTACAAGAGCGGCAGCGAAGCGGCCGTCCAGGTCGCGGGCGGCCACATCCAGGCCAACGTCAACAATCCGAGCGAGAGCGTCGAGCAGTGGAAGGCCGGCGTGCAGAAGCCGCTCTGCGTGTTCGAGGAAACCCGCCTGACCGACACCACGATCATCGCCGACGGCCAGTCGTGGAACTCGATCCCAACCTGCCAGGAAGCCGGCATCGCGGTGAAGTCGTTCGCCCAGCCGCGCACGATCTGGGCCGCCAAGGGCATCCCGGCGGACGCCCTCGCCTACTACACCGAGCTCTTCAAGAAGGTCGCCCAGACCGAGGAGTTCAAGGGCTACATGACACGCGGCGCGCAGATCCCGCGCACGCTGACCGGCGCCGAGTTCAAGGCGTTCATCGACCAGCACAAGGTCGCCTACTCCGGCTACTACAAGGACAATGGCTGGCTGAAGACTGCCGACTGAGCCGATCGGGGCGGCGCAGGCCGATTGGCGCCGCCCCACTTCCATAAGAAAGCGAACCTCCGCTGCGACGGATGGGCAGGATAGCCGATGGAAATCTCACGCAGGACGAGCGAAATCGCGACGTCCGTCATCACCGCGCTTCTCGGCGCAATCGTCTGCTATGGGGCGCTCGAGAACGGCATCACCTGGGACGATTCCGGGCCGCGGCCGGGCTATTTCCCGTTCTATGTCGGCTGCCTGATCATCCTCGGCAGCGCCGTGATCGGCGGCCAGGCGCTGCTGCGTCCGGCCGAGAGCAAGCCGCCCTTCCTCGATGCCGAGCGCGCCCGCTCCGTCGTCCTGTTCTTCCTGCCGATCGTCGCCTTCGCCGCGATCTCCGCCTGGCTCGGCCTCTATATCGGCATGGCGATCTACATCTTCTACGCGATGTACGTGCCCGGAAAACTCAAGCTCGCGACCTCGATCGCAGCCGCCCTGGCGGTCGCCGTCATCAATTTCGTCGTCTTCGAAAAGCTGTTCATGGTGCCGCTCCTCAAGGGGCCGGTGCTGAACTATTTCGGCATCTATTGAGGCACGCGCGATGAGCAATTTCGGCCTGCTTCTGGACGGCTTCGCCGTCGCACTGACGACCCACCACATCCTCATCATGGTCGCAGGCGTACTGCTCGGCCTCGTCGTCGGCGTCCTGCCAGGCCTCGGCGCGCCGAACGGCGTCTCGCTGCTTCTGCCGCTCACCTTCACCATGGACCCGGTGTCGGCGATCATCCTGCTCACCAGCATGTACTGGGGAGCACTCTTCGGCGGATCGACGACCTCGATCCTGTTCAACATCCCGGGCGAACCATCCTCCGTCGCGACGACATTCGACGGCTATCCGATGGCGCGGCAGGGTCAGGCGGTACGCGCCCTCACCCTCGCCTTCTCGTCCGCCGGCATCGGTGCGCTGACCGGCGTCATCGTCATCACGCTGCTCTCCGGCTGGGTCGCGAATTTCGCGCTGCGTTTCGGTGCCGCGGAGTACTTCGCCGTCTACTTCATGGCGTTCGCCAGCTTCATCGGCATGTCGAGCGGCTCGCCCTTCAAGACGCTCGTCTCGATGATGCTGGGCTTCGCTTGCTCGGCCATCGGCGCCGACACGATCTCGGGCGAAAGCCGCCTCACCTTCGAGTTCGACGCACTGATCGGCGGAATCAGCTTCCTCGTCGCGGTCATCGGCCTGTTTGGCCTCGGCGAGTTGATCATGACCATGGAGGAAAACCTCGAATTCCATGGCGTGAAGGCGAAGCTCAGCCTGCGTGAGATCTTCAAGACGGTCGCTGAAGTGCCGCGCTACTGGGCGACCGTCCTCCGCAGTGCGCTGATCGGCTGCTGGATGGGTATTACCCCCGGCGGACCGACCGCCGCGAGCTTCATGAGCTACGCCATCGGACGCCGCTTCGCGAAGAATGGCAACCGGTTCGGCAAGGGCGAGCCGGAAGGCATCGTCGCGCCGGAGACGGCCGACCATTCGGCCGGCTCCTGCGCGCTCCTGCCGATGCTCGCGCTCGGCATTCCGGGCTCGGCGACGGCCGCCGTTATGATGGGCGGCCTAATGATCTGGGGCCTCGCACCCGGACCCATGCTGTTCACGACGCGCCCCGATTTCGTCTGGGGCCTGATCGCCTCGATGTATCTCGGCAACATCATCGCCGTGATCCTCGTCCTCGCGACGGTGCCGATGTTCGCCTACATCCTGCGCGCGCCGTTCCGCATCGTCGGACCGATGATCACGGTCGTCTGCATGATCGGTGCCTATACGGTCGCAAGCCACACCTTCGACATCTGGCTCGCGCTGCTGTTCGGCGTGGCCGGCTACGTCTTCAAGAAGCTCGATTACCCGCTCGCGCCCTTCGTGCTGGCCATGGTGCTCGGCGACAAGGCCGAGGACGCCTTCCGCCAGGCCATGCTGACATCGAACGGCTCGGCCTCGATCTTCTGGTCCAACGGCCTCGTCGGCACGATGATGGCGCTCGGCATCATCCTCCTCTTCCTGCCCCTGATCTCGAAGCTCCTCTCCAAGGCCGGCATCGGCTTTCGCCGCAAGGCGCTGCCGCCGCAGTCGGAGGTTGGTTCGGTATGAGCGGATTTCTGGAAATGCGTGACGGCCTTTATCATGGCGAATCGGCAGGAAACGCAGCGGTATAAATTGATGGCGATCAATACACTTGTACGTCAGAGCCTGCATGAATCGCTCGTGGCACCGCTGCGCGAGATGATCCTTTCGGGCGAGCTCCGCGCCGGCGAGAAGGTGCCGGAGGAGCAGCTCTGCGAGCGCTTCGGCGTGTCGCGGACGCCTATTCGGGAAGCGCTGAAGGTGCTCGCCGCCGAGGGCGTGCTGCAGATCATGCCGCATCGCGGCGCGATCGTCGCCCGGATCACCGAGGACCAGATCAACGAGCTCTTTCCGATCATGGCCTCGCTCGAGCGCCTGGCCGGAAAACTCGCCTGCGCGGTCGCGACCAGCCAGGACATCGACCGCGTGCGCGCGCTGCACGACGAGATGATGCGGTGCTACGCGGCGGGCGACGAGGCCAGCTATCTCGTCCTCAACCGCCAGATCCACAATGCGTTCTTCGTCATCGCCAACAATGCGACGCTGCACGCCTTCTATCAGCAGGTCCTGACGCGCATCCATTCCTGCCGCTTCGTGATGCGGAAGACGCCGGAGCACTGGCGCAAGGCCGTGCTGGAGCACGAGCAGATGATCACGGCGCTCGAAGCGCGCGACGGCGACACGCTTGGTGCGCTGCTCGAGCGCCACATCACCGGCACGACCGTGGGCATCGCGCGCGACTTCGTCCGCGGCAAGGAAGCCGAAGAGACAGCCGCCGAGAAGCCCCCGCGCCGCAAGTCGGCGGCACCCGAGATCAGCTTCTGAAACGAATTCCGGACGGCAAAAGCCGTCCCGATTGTAATTATTGATTATCGCGCGACGCGCAGACCGACTGGAAGGACACAATGAGCGATCTTCTCGATCACACCGAGGCCAAGCCCTCGACCCAGAAGGAGACCGGCACGGGCCCGTCGGCTGCCAGCCTTCCGCTCGCGGGCGTTCGCGTCCTCGACTTCAGCCAGGTTATGGCGGGACCGTTCTCGACCATGCTGCTGGCGGATCTCGGCGCAGACGTCATCAAGATCGAGCCGCCGACCGGCGACCAGACCCGTTCGTCGATGGGCTTCAAAATGAAGGGGCCCGACTCGATGGGCTTCCTCAACATGAACCGCAACAAGCGCTCGATCACGCTCGACCTGAAGAGCGATGCCGGTCGCGAGGCGTTCTACAAGCTGGTCGAGACTGCCGACATCCTGGTCGAGAACTATCGTCCCGGCGTGGTGAAAAAGCTCGGCGTCGACTACGAGACGCTGAAGAAGATCAATCCGAAGCTGATCTATGCCTCGATCTCTGGCTTCGGCCAGACCGGCCCGTGGGCCGACCGTCCAGGCTTCGACCTGATGGCGCAGGCGATGTCCGGCGTGATGAGCGTGACCGGCCATCCGGGCATGCCACCGGTGAAGGCCGGCGTTCCGGTCGCCGATATCGGTTGCGCGCTGTTCTGCACCTATGCGCTGCTCAGCGCCTATATCGGCCGCCAGAAGAGCGGCGAAGGCCAGTACATCGACGCCTCGCTGTTCGAGGCCGCCCTCGCCTTCTCGATCTGGGACACGTCCGAATATTGGGGCACCGGCGTCATGCCGACCCCGGTCGGAACGTCCAACAAGATGAGCGCGCCCTATCAGGCCGTGAAGTCGAAGGACGGCTATTTTGTCATGGGCGCGACCAACCAGAAGCTCTGGCTGCAGCTTTGCGAGCAGATCGGCCGCGAGGACCTGCTCGAGGACCAGCGCTTCACCACCAATCCGCTGCGTCTCAAGAACCGTGAAGTTCTGATCGAGGAACTGGAGAAGACCTTCGTCACCAAGACGTCCGACGAATGGGTCGACGAGCTTCTCGCCGTCGGCATCCCGGCAGGCAAGATGAGCTCCTATCCCGAGGCGTTCGAGAGCGAGCACGGCAGACATCGCAAGATGCGGCTCGAAATCCCGCATCCGATCGAGGGGACGGTGCCGAACATCGGCTTTCCGGTGAAACTGATGGGCACGCCGCAGCAGATCCGGATGCACCCGCCGCTGCTCGGCGAGCATACCGACAGCGTGCTGGCGGAAGTCGGCCTCGACGAGAAGGAGATCGCCGATCTGAAGGCGCGCGGAGCGTTCGGCGCATGAGCGGTCAGGTTCTTTACACCGTCGAGAACGGCGTCGGCTCGGTCGTCTTTGACCGGCCCGAGGCGCGCAATGCGATGACCTGGGGCATGTACGCTTCGCTCGGCGAGATCTGCGACCGCATCGCCGAGGACAAGAGCCTGCGCGTGGTGACGTTCCGCGGCGCGGGCGGCGAGGCCTTCGTCGCCGGCACCGACATCGAGCAGTTCCGCGAGTTCAAGACCGGCGAGGACGGCCTCAAATACGAGACCATCATCGACACCCGTATCGGCCAGATCGAGAGCCTGCCGATTCCCACCATCGCGATTGTCGACGGCTGGGCGATCGGCGGCGGCATGGCGATCGCGGCGGCCTGCGATTTCCGCGTCGCCACGCCTGCCGCGAAGTTCGGCATCCCGATCGCCCGCACGCTCGGCAATTGCCTGTCGATGGCGAATACCGCGCGCGTCATCGCGGCGGTCGGCGTGGCGCGCGCAAAGCGCATGCTGATGCTGGCGGAGGTGCTCGGCGCGGAGGAAGCGAAGGCCGCCGGTTTCGTCACCGAGATTGCCGAGCCCTACGTCCTCGACGAGCGCGTCGGCGTCATGGTGTCGAAGCTCCTGGCCAACGCGCCGGTGACGATGCGCGTCATCAAGGAAGGCACGCGTCGCATCATCAACGCAAACCTGCCGGACGGCGACGACCTCGTCGCCGAATGCTACGGCAGCGCCGACTTCAAAATCGGCGTCGAGGCATTCCTCGCCAAACAGAAGCCGGTGTGGACGGGCGCCTGACGGCGCCCTTCCCTCATCGTCAGGCGAAGGACGCCAGGAGCGACTTCGGCACCTTGCAGATGTAGCTGTATTTCGGATTGACCACCTGGGTGCAGCGCGCCTCGGCGATCTGGCCGAGCAGCATGTAGGCTTCCGGTTCCGGGATGCCGTATTCGTCGTTCAGCCAGTAGATCATCTCCTGGAAGGCGATCCGCATCGCATCCTCCAGCGGCCGCGCACAGCCCGTCGTGCAGATATGCGTCGCCGTCTCGATGCGGGGATGGATCAGCCGTTTCGGCGCCTTAGACAGCGAGACGCGGACGGTGAGTGTCGCGGCGATCTCGGTCGCGCCCATGCCGTTGGCCTCGCCGTCGCCCTGAATGGCGTGGCAATCGCCGAGGAAGAGGTGCGCGCCGTCATGCTGGACGCGGAACATAACCGTACTGCCGGTCGTGACTTCCTGGATATCGAGATTGCCGCCATGCGGGCCATTGTCGACGGTGAGCACAGCGCCGTGGACCGGCGCGACGCCGATGACACCGATCATCGGCCGGACCGGCAATTTGACCTTGTCGCTCCAGTGGACGAAGCCGTCCTTCACTTCCATCACGCGGGTCTGGTGGCCGAACTCCTTGTTCCGCACCCAGTCCGGGAACATGCCGACGCCCGGCCAGAGCGCGGTGAAACCGAGCGTGTCGAGCTTCATGTCGAGGATCTCGACACTCAGCATGTCGCCTTTCTTGGCGCCCACGATCTCGATCGGCCCGGTCGCGCCGTTGACGAAGGGGAACTCGACGTCATCCGGCGTCAGCTGCTGCCCGACCGCGCGGATCGTTCCGTCGTTTGCGTTGATGGCGCAGTCGACGACCGCCGTCTCGCCGGGGTTCATCTTCGCCACGAAAGGATGATCGGCCGACAGCGCGTATTTGATGTTGCCGATCTTCGGAACGTGCAGCGTCATGGTTCAAACTCTCGAGATTGGTGTTTGGTCAGCCGGCGCGGCGCCACGGCGTCAGCAGCCGTTCGACGCGTCCGACGATGAAAGTCAGGATCAAGGCGAGCGCGATGGTCGCGACGAGTTCCGCGAACACCTTCGGGATGATGTAGAGCGAGCCCGCCTTGAAGATCGCGTGGCCGAGGCCCTCCGAGGAGGACATGAACTCGCCGACGATTGCGCCGATCAGCGCGAAGCCGACGGTAAGTTTCAGTCCGGCGAAAATGTCGGTCAGCGAGGCCGGCACGACGAGCTTGCGGAAGATCTGGAACTTCGAGGCGCCCAGAGTGCGCATCAGGTTGATCTGGTCGTCGTCGACGCCGGTCGCGCCCTTGTAGGAAGTGACCAGCGCGACGACGACGACCGACAATGTCGACATCGCAATCTTGGAGGCGAGCCCGGTGCCGAACCAGATGATGACGATCGGCGCGAGCGCGATGATCGGGATCGAGCCGATTGCGATGATGAAGGGCTGCATGACCCGCGAGATGAAGCGCGAATACCACAGCGCAAGGCCGAGGGCTGTACCGATGACATTGCCGACGACGAAGCCGAGAACGGTCTCGATGCCGGTGACGTAGGAATCGCGCCAGACGCTGCCGTCCCTGAACATCTGCGCGAGGTGACCGCCGATGGCAGACGGCGAACCGAACATGAAGGCTGCCTGGCTGCTTGCACTGGTCGCCCATTGCCAGAGCGCAAGTCCGGCGACGAGCAGGAGGAGCTGGGCGGCAGTCACCGCCGCAGCCATCCGCAAGGTGCGGGCGCGCGTCTTGCGGAGTTCCGCGGCGAGACGGTCTTCGCCGGTCATCTTCTGGGGTGTCTCGTGCATCATTGGCGCGCCACGTCCAAATCGGCCCAGATCTGCCTGACATAATCGACGAAGCGCGGGCTCTCGCGGGCGGCGATCATGTCGGCACGTTCGACGCCGAGATCGATCGCATAGGTCTTCTTCACCCGCGTAGGGCGCTTCGACAGAACGATGACGCGGTCGGAGACCGAGACCGCCTCCTCGATGTCATGGGTGATGAGCAGCGCCGAGCGGCCGCTATCGCGGACGAGATTCACGGTGTCGCTCTCGATCACGAGCTTGGTCTGGAAATCGAGCGCGGCGAACGGCTCGTCGAGGAGCAGCACTTCAGGATCGTTGACCAAAGTCCGCGCCAGGGCCACGCGCTGGCGCATGCCGCCGGACAGGGTCGATGGATAGGCGTCGGCGAAGCCGTGCAGGCCGAGCTGGTCGAGCATCGCGCGGGCGCGATCTTCCGCCTGCACCGCCGACACGCGGCGGATTTCGAGCCCGAGCATGACGTTGCTCAAGGCCGTCCGCCACTGAAACAGGAGGTCCTTCTGCAACATGTAGCCGACATTGGCCGGCTGGCCGGAGATCGCGGCGCCGTGCCAGCGCACGGTGCCTGTGTCCGGCGGGATCAGTCCGCAGAGCACGTTGAGCAAAGTGGTCTTGCCGCAACCGGACGGGCCGACGACGCTGACGATCTCGCCGCGGTTCAGCGTCAGGCTGATATCGCCGATGACCGGCACAACGGCCTGGCTTCCGACATAACTTTTCGAAACCCCCAGGACTTCAAGCGGCGCCGCAGACAGAGGCGACTGCGGCGCCGTTCCTGAATGGAGGCTGGCGTGAACGGCCTCCATCTGGATCATCCGAGCGAGGCTATCGCCTTCTCAGCGAACGAATTGTCGATGATGTCGCTGAAGGCCACCGTGCCCTTGATGTTCTTGAGGTAGACCTGCATGTCCATCAGGTTCTTCCACTGGTCTTCCATCGTCTTCACCGACTGGGCCGGGATCTTGTACTGAAGCTCGGCGTCGATCGCCTTGTCGACGACGTCACCCGGAAGATCGGGGAATTCCTTGCGCGCGACTTCCTTCGCGAAAGCCGGATCGGCGTAGGTCTTGCGCGAGGATTCCTCGAACGCGGTGACGAGCGCCTGCACCATCTCCGGGTCCTTCTTGATCGTCGAAGGCAGCACCATGATGCCGGTGTTGCAGAACGGGCCGATATAGTTCGAGAAGTCGAACACGACCTTCGAGCCCTGCGCCTCGGCGGCAGCGACGCTCGGCTGATAGGCGACCGCCATGTCGGCCTGGCCGGCGAGCATCGCGCCGATCTCGGTGCCCGGGTTCACCGGCACAATCGTGACGTCGGTGCCGAGCTTGAGCCCGGCCTTCTCCACCATGCGCTTGGTGACGGAGAAGTTGGTGTTCGGCTCGGGCGAGGTGACGACCTTCTTGCCCTTCAGCATCGTCGGGTCGGTGAAAGGCTCGAGGGTCTTCGACACGCCGAAATAATGGGCCCGCTGCACGACCGTGCCGACGACGACGCCGGGGCCGCCGTTCTCGCGCGAGATCTGCGCCATGGTGGCGTCGCCGATGGCGAAATCGGCGGAGCCGCCGAGGACAGCGGCGAAGGTCTGGGTGTCGCCGCCGGCGGCGCTGACCTTCATGTCGAGACCGTGCTTTTTGAAGATGCCGGCGTGCATGCCGACATAGAGGTTGATGTAGCCGAGATTGTGCACGGCTTCGCTGAAGTTCACGGTCTTCAGACCTGCAGCCGAAGCACGGCTGATCAGCGCGGGCGAAGCAAGCCCGGCGACAGCGGCGGCCGTCGAAACCTTGAGGAATGACCGGCGGTCAAGACGCCCATCTTTCATTGAAAAACCTCCGGAAAAGTGACGCCGCGTTCCGGCGTGGATGGCGTCATGATGACCCTCCGGCCCGGTCGCTCAAGGCCAAGATATTCGCTGTCTCCCGAGGGATTTGACGCATTCGTGGCCAAATCGCCGGCATTCGCAGTCTCAGGTTGCCGGAGGCGATGTCCGCACCGACTGAATTATGAATTCCGGCCGGTCATACTGGCGAGAGTGCCATTAAGCGCCTTCGGCACCGGCTAACTTTTGAGCAGCGATTGCCTATCAGGGACGCGCCCGCAGGGAGGCGTAGTAGAGCATCCCGCCGCGCGAACTCGGCGCACCGCCGTGGTGGTCCTGTTCCTGAACAGGCGATGGCGCGGCCGATCCCCTCGGCCGCGCCATGCCAGGCCCCCGCACCAGATCTTCCAGCACCGCCCGCAGGCGGCGGTTTTCGATCTGGAGCGCCCGCATCTCTGAAAGTTCGGCCGGCTCCATGCCGTTGAAGCGCTGGCGCCAGCGATAGAACGTGCGCATGGAAACCGCCGCGGTGCGGCAGATCTCCGAGACAGGCGTTCCACCGTCCGCCTCACGCAGGAGGCGGATGATCTCGTCGTCCGTAAATTGGGAGCGTCTCATACTCGTGCCCCAAAATGCGATACCGGTGGGCAGCGAACTGCCTCATATAATCGAAGCAAGAAGCGCGCCGGATGTTTGGCATCCAAGCTGCATCAAGGCGCTAGGGGAACATATGTCGAGGCGACACGAGATACCGGCCACGCCGGAGAACATGGTCTGGGGGTATCTCGATTCAAACATCGCCCCGATTCTCGAAGTCGATTCCGGCGATGTGGTCACGCTGCACTCGTTTCCGGCGGGCGGTGAGGATGTACTGCCTCCCGATGCCTCACGCGTAAGCCCGGAATATCGCAAGGCACTGGACAGCATGGCGCCCGGTCCAGGCCCGCATTTCATCACCGGCCCGGTGCATGTGCGCGGCGCTCGCGTCGGGTCGGTGCTGCAGGTCGACATCCTCGATGTCCAGATCACGCAGGATTGGGGCTTCGTCGCTCTGCTGCCGCTGACCGGCACCCTGCCCGGCGAATTCCAGGACTATGCGATGATCCACCCGAGGATCGATCGCCAGCGCGGCACCGCAACCATGCCGTGGGGGACCGAGATCGCGCTCGATCCATTCTTCGGCATCATCGCCACCGCGCCGCCACCCGCCTGGGGCCGCGTCGGCTCGCCGGTGCCGCGCGTCTTCGGCGGCAATATGGACAACAAGGAACTCAGGCCGGGTTCGACGCTATACCTCCCGGTCTTCAACGAAGGCGCCCTCTTCTATGCCGGCGACGGCCACGCCGTGCAGGGCGACGGCGAGGTCTGCATCACCGCGCTCGAGACCGGCGTATCGGGCTCGTTCCGGCTGACGGTGCGGGAGGACATGTCGCTCACCTGGCCGTTCGCGGAGAACGCCACGCATCTGATCTCGATCGGCCTTGACGAAGACCTCGACGATGCCGCCCGGCAGGCCGTCCGCGAGATGATCAGGCATGTCTGCCAGCGTTCGAAGATGACGCCGAACGAGGCCTATATGATGTGCTCGCTCGTCGGAAATCTGAGGATCACGCAGATGGTCGACGGCAACAAAGGCGTGCACATGATGTTCCCGAAGGCCTATCTCTGAGGCCTCCGGGACGCATTCGAACGGGACGTCAGAGGACGGATTTGGCGAGCATCATGTGCACGCCCTTGTTCCCATCCACGGTCTGGGTCACGCGCAGGTTCCCCGCCAGCGAACACAGCATGTAGGCCTGGTTCCGGTTGAGATTGGTGCGCTCGCAGATGTGTTTCACCATCTCGCGCACGGCCTGCTTCATCGCATCGTCGAGGTCTTCGTCGAGGCCGATCGAGATCAGATGCGTCTTGTTCTCGGCGAACGGAAAGTCGTAGCGGAGATCCTTGCGGACGGTCAGGCGGAAGCTGCCGCTGAGGCCGGTTTCGAGCGCGGTGATGCAGACCTCGCCGTCGCCCTGCACGCCGTGGCCGTCGCCTGCGTAGAACAGAGCGCCCTTGTTGTAGATCGGCAGATAGAGCGTCGTGCCGGGCTTCAGCTCCTTGTTGTCCATATTGCCGCCGAAGCTGCGCGGCACCGGCGAGCCGACGCGGCCCCAGGCCGGCGGCGGCGCGGTGGCGATGATGCCGAAGAACGGATCGAGCTCGATCTCGGTCCCCCACGGCATAATGCAGACATTGCGGTCATGATCGACCTTGGGATGGATCGTCTCGTAGTCGGTGAACTCGTCCGGCAGCGTGCCGAGCAGCGGCAGGATGGCGACGAAGCCCCAATCCTGATTGACCTTGGCATCGATGATGTCGACCTGCAGCACATCACCTGGCTCCGCGCCGCGCACGTAGACCGGGCCGGTGATGAAGTGTGGCCCGCCTCCCTGCTGGAGCGCGTTCAGCGCGTTCGTGTAGGCCTCCGGCACTTCCAGATCGCCGTTCGGCGGCAGCGCTTCGGGCCCGCCGGCCGGGAACGAGTGCAGCCGCACCACATCTCCCGAATTGACCTCCAGCACCGGCTCGCGCTGGCTGTCGAGATAGCCCCAGACCATGTTCTCGGGCGTGGCGGGGATCTCGTAGCTGCGGGACATTATTCTCTCCTTGGAACTCAAACGGCGATGTAGCGGGACAGGGAAGCGTGGGTCATGGCCTCGCCGCTCCCCTGCTCGATGACGGCGCCACGCGACAGCACGGCAAAGCCGTCGGCGAGGCGGATCGCGAAATCGAGGTATTGCTCGACGAGAAGGATCGACATCCGCCCCTTCAGCGAGGCGATGGCGGCTTCGATCGTCTTGACGATGGACGGCTGGATGCCCTCGGTCGGCTCGTCGAGGATGAGGAGCTTCGGCCGGGTGACAAGCGCGCGCGCGATGGCGAGCTGCTGCTGCTGGCCGCCGCTGAGCTGGCCGCCTGTGCGGTGCCAGAACTCCTTGAGGATCGGAAACAGCGCGACCGCTTCGTCGATGCCGTCGCTGCCCGTTCGGTGGGCGCGCGCGGCGGCCAGCACGTTCTCGCGGACGCTCAGTTCGGGGAAGATTTCGCGACCCTGCGGGACATAGGCGAGGCCATGCTGTGAGCGGCGATGCGGCGACCAGTTGGTGATGTCGGCACCGTCGAACGAGATCGAACCGGAGGTCGGCGGCAGCACGCCCATCAGGCAGCGCAACAGAGTGGTCTTCCCTGCCCCGTTGCGGCCGAGAACGGCGAGGCACGCGCCGTCGTCGACGTTCAGCGAGACGTTCCGGAGCACCTGGGCGCTGCCGTAGTGCTGTTCGAGGTTCTGGACGACGAGAGCCATCGTCAGCGCCCCAGATAGACTTCGATGACGCGCGCATCCTCGCGGACGCGGCTCATCGGGCCTTCGAACAGGGTCCGCCCCTCGTGGAGCACCGTCACCTTGTCGGCGATCTCCTCGACGAAGCCCATATCGTGCTCGACCACGACGATCGCGCGGTCCGGACGGCGAAGCGCGCGAATGAGCGCGGCGGTGCGCTGGCGTTCCTCGTCGGTCAGGCCGGCGACCGGCTCGTCGAGCATCAGGATCTTCGGATCGGAGGCGAGCACCATTCCGATCTCGAGCCATTGCTTCTGGCCATGCGCGAGGGTCCCGGCCGGCCGGTCGGCGAGCTCGGTCAGGTTGACCATTGCGAGCACCTCGTCGATCCGGCCGGAGGGAGCCTTGGCGACCGGGACGCCCAGCCCGAGTTCGATGTTCTCGCGGACGGTGAGCACCTCGAAGACGCTTGGTTTCTGGAACTTGCGGCGCACGCCCTTGCGGGCAATCTGCGCCTCGCTCAGTCCTATGAGGTCGGTATCGTCCAGCACGATGCGGCCGGCCTTCGCGGGTGTGACGCCGGCGACGACGTTGAGCACGGTCGACTTGCCCGCGCCGTTCGGCCCGATCAGCGCGCGGACCTCGCCGTAGTCGATGGCGAGCGAGAGATTGTCGACGGCGCGGAATCGGCCGAATTCCACCTCCAGCCCGTCGATGACGAGAGCCGTGCCGCCGCTCATTTGGCGCCTCCCATCGATGACAGAAGACGCGGCTTCCATTTGAGACCCGCGAGATCGAGCAGGCCGTTCGGGAAGACAAGGACGATGAGGACGACGAGGCCGGACAGGATGAAGGGCCAGACTTCCGGCGCCGCCGCCGACAGCCAGAATTTCAGCGCATTGACCGCGAGCGCGCCGATCACCGCGCCCGTGAGATAGCCGCGTCCACCGACCGCGACCCAGACCGCGATTTCGAGCGAGAGTTCCGGCGACAGGACGCGCGGATTGATGATGCCGACCTGCGGCACATAGAGGATGCCGGCGATGGCCGCGATGACGGCCGAGAGGCACCAGATCGCGAGCTTGAGCCAGAGCGTGCCGTAGCCGAGCGAGCGCAGACGAACTTCGTCGTCGCGGGCGGCGACCATCATCCGCCCGGTGCGGCTGGTGACGAGAAGACGGCAGCCGATCAGGACCGCGATCAGGACGACGATCGAGACGACCGCCATGCCGATGAGCGTGCCCGCCTGCCCCACCGGCCAGCCGAAGACCAGTGAGAAGCCGGTCATGCCGTTATTGCCGCCGAAGCCGGTGTCGTTCCTGAACATCAGCAGCATGGCGACGTAGACGAGCGCCTGGCTGATGATGGCGAAATAGACGCCGCCGACCTTAGAGCGGAACGAGACATAGCCGAAGACGAAGGCGACGATCGCGGTGACGCCGAGCGCGAGCAGCAGCGCATACGGGAAGTTCGACAGCCCGGCCCAGTAGAGCGGGAACTCCTTCCAGCCCATGAACTGCATGAAGTCAGGCACGATGCCGGTGACCTCGTACGAGTGCTTCAGCAGGTGCATCGCGGCGACGTAGCCGCCGATGGCGAAGAACAGGCCGTGACCGAGGCTGAGGATGCCGAGATAACCCCAGATCAGGTCGAGGGAGACCGCCAGGATCGCGAAAGCCGCAAGCTGGCCGATGGCGTTGACCATGTACGGCGTCAGTAGCGAGGTACCGCCGAACAGCGCGATGACGATGACGGCTGCGGCACACAAAGCGATGAGAGCGGCGAAGCTCTTGTCGGCAAAGAGCGTCTTCATCGGCGCCGCCCCTTCGCGGTGAACAGGCCCTCGGGCCGCCATTGCAGGAAGGCGATGATCAGAAACAGCACGATGACCTTTGCCGCGACGGCGCCCCAGAGCGGTTCGATCAGCACGTTGACCTGACCGACGCCGAGCGCGGCGACGAGCGTGCCGCCGATCGTGCCGACGCCGCCGAGCACCACGACCATGAAGCTGTCGATGATGAAGTTGCCGCCCATCTGCGGATTGACGTTGTAGATTGGCGACAGCGACAGCCCGGCGAGGCCGGCAAGACCGGAGCCGAGGCCGAAGGCCATCATGTCGATCTTGCGAGTCGGGATACCGATGCAGCCGGCCATGTCGCGGTTCTGCGTCACCGCGCGGATGTTGAGGCCGAGACCGGTGCGGTTCACCACGAACCATGTCAGCGCGAGCGTGATCGCGGCGAAGGCGATGGCGAACAGGCGGTTCCAGGTGACGATGAAATCGCCGACCACCGGCACGCCGCCGGAGATGTAGAACGGCGTCAGGAATTGCAGGTTCTGCGTGCCGAAGCTGACGCGGACGAGGTTGATCAGGAACAGGCTGATCGCCCAGGTCGCGAGCAGGCTCATCAGCGGGCGCTTGTAGAGGTGGCGGAGGATCGTTGCCTCCAACAGGACGCCGATGCCGGCGGTAACGAGGAAGGCCGGCACCACCGCGATGAAGAGGTAATAGTCGGCGAGACCGGGCGCGATCGACTTCAGCGCTTCCTGGGTGAGCCAGGTCACGTAGGCGCCGATCATGATGAGTTCACCCTGGGCGAGGTTGATCACGCCCATCAGGCCGAAGATGACCGACAAGCCAATCGCCGCCATGAACAGGATCGAGGCGAAGCTGAGCCCGTTGTAGAGCGTCGAGAGCACGTCGCCGAGCAGGATGCCCTGCCCGACTTTGATCAGTGCGGCGTCGACCGCGAGGCGGAACTTCTGGTCGGATTTGTAGGCCGGGTCTGCCAGGAGCGCGGCGATCTGCGTCTGGACGCGGCGGTTCGGTGTGGAGGCCAGCCGCTCTACGGCGGCGATGCGCTTCGCGATGTCCGGAGAGTTCAGCGCGGAGATCTGCGCCGTGCTCTCGATCTCGGCTTTCAGGCCGGCATCGCTCTCGCCGGCGGCGGCCTGTTCGAACACCTCGACCGGCACGCTGGCGGCCTTGCGGCCAAGCGCGGTGAGTGCCTGACGGCGGACGGACGGCGTGGCACCGACGCGAAGACGGAGCGCGGATTGAGCAAGCTCGAAGACGGCGCGATTCTTGAGGTTGAGGACCGGCACCTTTGGCTGATCAGGCGCGGACGCCGGTTCCAAAGTCACCGCGTTGCGGACCGCGCCGCCGCCGTCGACGACGGTCTGCCCCGGATCGGCCGCGCATTTGAGCTGGCGGTCGAGCAGCGCCGAGGTCACGGTTTCCATCCAGGGAAGTTCGGCCGCATCGGGCTGCCCCGCACTCGCGAGGATGCGATTGCCGGCATCGCCGGTCGCCGCCGCGTTGCCGCACAAGCCAGCAATGAGCTCCGCCCTGCCCGGGCTTTGCGCAGACGCGCCGGTGGCAACAGCCACGGCGAAGAGCCAGCCGAGGATCAGCGGTCGGATCATGGACATCACAAATGAGAAGGAATTCGCCCCGCCGCCCGAGGCGTGATTGTAAGGCGGCGGGGCCCGTGCTCAGCCGTAGGGGCTGAACGGGATCGGCTTCGGCTCGTCTTTGGACTGCCAAAGAATGTCGAAGCCCTGCGCCTCGTTGACCGAGCCGATGAAGACGCCGCGGTAGACGTAATTGTTCTCGGCGGTCATCTTCAGCTTGTAACCCGACGGGCAGTCGAAGGTGATGCCGTCGAAGGCGGCGCGGACCTGCGGCACCTCGAACGAACCGGCCTTCTTGGCGGCGAGCGCCCAGAGATGGACCGAGTCATAGGCCGAGACCATCGGGTCGATGACGACATCCGCCTTGAACGGCACGTTCTTGGCCTTCACGTAGCCGGCCCAGTCCTTCAGGAACTTCTCGTTCGCGGGACCGGCGGCCTTCTGCAGGTAGGCCCAGCAGTTGAGGTGACCGACGAGCGGCGCGGTGTCGAGGCCTTCCAGGTCCGCCTCCACGACGTCGAGGCCGAGCACCGGAACTTCGGTAGCCTTGATGCCCTGGTTGATGAACTCGCGGAAGAAGTCCGGGATCGACGAGCCGACCGTCGTCAGGATGACGACCGGCTGGCCGCCGGGCTGGTCGGCGAAAGCGCGGATCTGGTTGACCAGCGTCTGGAAGTTCGAGAAGCCGAGTGGGACGTACTCTTCCTTCCACGACGTCTCGGGAATGCCCTTCGACTTGAAGTAGCCCTTAAGCTGCTTGTTGATCGTGCGCGGCCATACATAGTCCGAGCCCAGCATGAAGAAGCGCTTGGCCGTGACGCCCTCGTCGCTCATCAGGTAGTCGACGGCGGGAAGGACCGAGCTTGCCGGCGGCGAGTTGACGTAGACGACGTTCTTCGAATTCTCGTCGCCCTCGAAGTGGAGCGGGTAAAACAGCAGGCCGTCGGCCTGTTCGACGACCGGCAGGACCGATTTGCGCGAGACCGAGGTCCAGCAGCCGAACAGCGAGGCGACCTTCTCCTGCTGCAGCATCTGCCGGCCGATCTGGGCGTAGAGCGGCCAGTCGGAGGCCGGGTCGGACGTCACGACCTCGATGGTCGAGCCGTTGACGCCGCCCGCCGCGTTGATCTCGTCGGCGGCCATGCGGACGACATGGTTCAGGCGGCCCTCGATGTTCGCCATCGTACCGGATGAGGAAAAGAGGCAGCCGAGCTTCACGGTGCCGGCGGCGCGCGCGGACGTGATCAGCGCCGGTGCGGCGAGGTTGGTGAGACCGGCCGCGGCGGCGGCTCCGGCAGTGGATTTCAGGAAGGAACGGCGTGAGAACTTGGTCATGGCTGACCCCTGCTTTTCAGATGCAGGCAGCCTAGAAACTCACCGGTTCGGGGCAAGGCGATAAGATTCGCAAGCCGGTAGGCAATTGCACGAATTTTACCGCAGCGCCGGGCGTAGTGTCATTTTTGACATTTTGACACCGAAATGGCGCGACGATCCGTCGAATTCGCGCCCACTCGTCAAGCCGGTCACTTGGGACTATCGTACCTTTACCAATCGGGCAATCGCCTGATGGCTGGTGCGAGGCAATGAGACGCTCAGGTCACACCGACGACGAGATCACATTCCTTCTGGCTGAGGCGGACGCCGGCATTCCGATCGACGACATCTGCCGCGCAGCCCATGTTTCGCTGCGTACCTTCTACCGCTGGCGAAAGCGCTTCGGCGGCCTCGACCGGCCCGCCGTCGAACGGCTGACATCCCTTGAAGACGAAAACCGCCGCCTTCGGCGTCAGCTCGATTACCTGATGCGGCTGCGTGAGCATGGCTCGCATCATCCATCCCGCGACGGCGCTGCCCACTGCCGGATGGAAGTCGGCGTCGGCTGGTCAAAGGACCATGCGCTCGCCAACGGCGCTCCGCCGCCGGCTTTGAAGGAAGGCGTGGCGCTCGGGCGGTTCTCGACCCTGCGGACGGGCCGCTAGACCGACTGCGCCTGGATCGCCTCTGCTAGGGCCAAAGTCTGCCTTGCCACGTCGGCGTGCAGGATTTCCACCATCCGGCCCTCGAAGCGGATCGCACCCTTGCCCTTGTTCTCCGGCAGATCGAACTCCGCGATGATGCGGCGCGCCTCATCGACCTCTTCCTCGCTTGGCGAGAAGACCTTGTTCGCAAGCTCGACCTGACTCGGATGAATCAGCGTCTTGCCGTCGAAGCCGAGGTCACGGCCCTGCACGCATTCGGCCTCGTAGCCGGCCATGTCCGAGAAATCGTTAAACACGCCGTCCAGCACGAAGATGCCGGCCGCACGAGCCGCGTTGATCGTCTGGACGAGCGACGGCACCAGCGCGGCACGACCGTTCACCGCCCTCGCCTTCGTCGCCTTGGCGATGTCGTTGGTGCCGATCACGAGGCCGGCAAGTCCGGCCGCGTTGTCGCCGAGTGCGAGATCGGCGATCGCGCTGGCGTTGATCACACCGCGCGGCGTCTCGATCATAGCCCACAGGGCAACCGGCTTCTCCAATCCCAGCCTGGCCAAAGTGAGGGCCGCGTCGACGATGATCTCGGGCGTCTCGGTCTTGGTGACCAGCACCGCGTCCGGCCCGGCGAGCCCCGCCGCCTCCAGATCCTCAGCAAACCATTCGCTGCCCGGCTGGTTGACGCGGATGACGACCTCGCGCGGGCCGAAGCCCCCTGCGCGGACAGTTTCAGCCGTCAGCTTGCGCGCATCGACCTTGGCGTCCGGCGCAACTGAATCCTCAAGGTCGATCACCACGCAATCGGCGGCAACGCCGCGCGCCTTTTCATGCATGCGGGGATTGCCGCCGGGTACGTAGAGTACGCTGCGGCGCGGCCTGATCTCTGAACTCAAAGTGCGGCTCCCGGCTGATAGCCAAGCAGGTTGTCGCGCACCCGGTGCAGGTGCGCGGTGAGTGCTTCCTCCGCCATCTTCGCATCCCGCGCGCGCAATGCGGAAACGATCTCGCGGTGCTCGCGGCGATAGATGTCGCGCCGCTCAGCGGTGATGCTGCGGCGCTTGAGATGGCCCCATTCCGCCTGGTCACGGGCGCTGGTGATCGTGGCGTAGAGGCGGATGATCAGCCGGTTATGGGTGGCGTCGGCGATGGCCTGATGCAGCGCCGCGTCCCAGCGCTCGAACTCCTCGAAATCGTCGGCCGCCTCCGCCTTGCGATTGCACTCTTCCATGCGCTCGAAATCGGCCGCGGTCGCGTTCATGACCACAAGCATGGCCAGACGCGGCTCGAAGATAAGACGTGCGGCCATGATCTCGACCGGGCTCGCATCGCCGCTCACCGGGGGATCGACCGACGCGTCCTCGGCGACATAGGTACCGCTGCCGATGATACGCACGACTTTTCGCTGCGCCTCGAAAACCGACAGCGCATCCCGCACCGCCGCGCGCGGCACACCGAGCTGTTCGGACAGAGCGCGCTCGGTCGGCAGTTTCGAACCCGGACGATAGCTGCCGGAGGCGAAGGCTTCCGCCAGATAGCTCTGAACCATTGCGGCGGGCTTGGTTCCCGCCACGCGTTCCATCGACATTTTCAGCCCATATTGGTCAACCAATAGACCAATGTATTATCCCCGATATCAGAGGGAGTAAAGCTTTTACGGGAGATGTAGTGTTGACAATTATGGGATTGGTCAAACTATAATTCGGAAATTGGTATACCAATCAGGGCGGAAACATGAAGTTCGCGACGTTCGACAATAATGGGCGGGAAGCCGTCGGGATCGTCGAGGAGGAGGCCAACCGGATCCATCCGATCGATGTGCCGGATATGATCTCGCTGATCGCGAACTACGAGGCGCTGAAGCCGAAGCTGAAGATGAACGGCTCGGGAGTGGCGCTGGACAGCGTGACGCTCCTCGCCCCGATTCCCCGGCCGGCCCACAACGTCATCTGCGTCGGCAAGAACTACCATGCCCACGCGAAGGAATTCGCCCAGAGCGGATACGAGGCCGGCGCCGTAAAAGGCGCAGAGATCGACGAATATCCGGCGGTCTTCACCAAGCCGCCGCACTGTGTCGTCGGCCCGGAAGCGACAGTCAGCGTCCATGCCGGCGTGACGAGCGAGGTCGACTACGAAGTCGAGCTGACGATCGTCGTCGGCAAGGGCGGTCGCAACATCAAGCGCGCGGACGCCTGGAAGCACATCTTCGGCTACACGATCATCAACGACGTGACCGCCCGCGACCGACAGAAGAACCACAAGCAATGGTATCTCGGAAAATCGCTCGACACGTTCTGCCCGATGGGTCCCTGGATCACGACGGCCGACGAGGTCGACGCCGAGAACCTGCAGGTGAAGACCTGGGTCAATGGCGAGCTTCGCCAGGACGCCAACACCAACGACTTGATCTTCGACATTCCCGGCCTGATCGAGACGATCTCGGCCGGCACCACGCTTGAACCCGGCGACCTGATCGCGACCGGCACCCCGCAGGGCGTTGGCATCGGCTTCAAGCCGCCAAAGTTTCTCAAGGCCGGCGACCGCGTGACGATGACGATCACGGGGCTCGGCACATTGAGCAATCCGTTCGGCTGATTTCGGCCTGACGGACGTTTGCGGCTGAAGCGCGGAAACACGCGCCGCCGCGGGGAGGAAAGATGAGTGTAACCGCCGTCGCGGCAGAGCCGCGCGTGCAAGGTCGGCCGTCATGGTTCCGGCTTGACACTTTCGTGCTCGGCGCCGCGATTGTCGCGCTGATCGTTCTCGTCGTGCTGCCGGTCGCCTCGCTTCTGGTCGGCGCGGTCAGGTCCGAGGACGGACTGACGTTCGAATATTTCGAGCGGGCACTGACCGGCCGCTCCTATCTGCGGGCGCTCGGCAATTCGCTGGTGCTGGGCGCCTGGACCGGCCTTCTCAGCATCGCCATCGGCGTGCCGCTGGCCTGGGCGGTGAGCCGGACGAACGTCCCCGGTAAGGGACTGATCCAGGCGACGGCCACCCTCTCCTATCTGTCGCCGCCGTTTCTGACCGCGATCGCCTTCGTCAACCTGTTCAGCCCGAACGCCGGTATCGTCAACGTCTTCCTCCGCGACGTCGTCGGCATCAATTTCGGCTTCAACATCTTCACGATGAGCGGCCTCGTCTTCGTCACGGTGCTGCACACATTTCCGTTCGTCTACCTGCTGGCATCAAGCGCGCTGCAATCGGTCGACGCGTCCTATGAAGAGGCGGCGCAGATCCTCGGCGCCAGCAAGATCAGGACGGCGCTGACAATCACCGCGCCGCTGGTCGCCCCGGCGATCCTGTCCGGCACCCTGCTCGCTTTCGTCAACGCGATCGCGCTGTTCGGATCGCAGGCCATCATCGGCCTGCCGGGCGGCATCGTGACCCTGCCGACGCGCATCTACTCGCTGTTCGATTACCCGCCGCAATACGGACTGGCCTCGGCGTTGTCGCTGCTGTTCATCGCGATCACGGTGATCGCGCTCTACCTGCAGCGCGCCTTCCTCTCCCGCCGCTCCTACGTGACGCTCGCCGGCAAGGGCGCGCGTCCGCAGCTGATGGACCTCGGCGCCGGGCGCTGGGTGCTGTTCGGCGCGTGCGTTCTGACCTTCATCGTCGCCATCGCCCTGCCCTATGGCACGCTGGCCGCGGTGTCGTTCAGCAAGTCCTGGGGTCTCGACTTCTGGCAGAACCTGACCTTCGACAACTACCGCTTCATCCTGTTCGACTACGACGTCACCAAGCGCGCGATCGCCAACAGCCTCCTGCTCGCGATCATCGCCTCGACGATCTGCGTGCTGCTCGGCACGCTGCTCAGCTGGATCGACATCCGGACGAAGTGGCCAGGCCGCAAGATCCTCGACTATGCGGCGCTGATCCCGCTCGGTCTGCCCGGCATCGTGATGGCGGTCGCGATCCTGCAGTTCTGGCTGTCGATGCCCGTCGCGCTCTACGGCACGCTCGGCATCCTCCTGCTCGCCTATGTCGGACGTTATGTGCCGCTCGGCGTGCGCGCGGCGAACTCCTCGCTCCGGCAGATAGATCCTTCACTCGAAGAGAGTGCCCGCATCCTCGGCGCGAGCTGGGGCAAGACGCTCTGGGAGATCACCCTGCCGCTGATCCGGCCCGGCCTGTTCGCGGGCTGGCTCCTCGTCTTCGTGCCGGTGATCCAGGAATTGTCGGCCTCGATCCTCTTGTTCAGCTCGAGTTCGATCACGCTCGCGGTCGCGATCTACAATCTTTACGAGACCGGTTCGACCGAGCCGGTCGCAGCCCTCGCCCTCGTCAACATGGTCATCGTCGCCGGCGCGATCTTCTTCGCGCAGAAATTCGGCGGCAGCAAACTCGGCCTGAAGACCGGCGAAACCTCACGTTCGGGAGCGGCAAGCTGATGGCCGGAATTCGTATCAAGGGTCTGTCGAAATCCTATGCCGCGAATGCGGAGATGGCCGCGGTCAGCGGTCTCGACCTCGACATCAAGGACAACCAGTTCGTCACCCTGCTCGGCCCGTCCGGCTGCGGCAAGACGACGACGCTTCGCCTGATCGCGGGCTACCTGACGCCCGACAAGGGCACGATCGAGGTAGGCTCCCGCGTCATCTCCTCCGCCGAAGGAGTGGCCCCGCCCGACAAGCGGGGCATGGGCATGGTGTTCCAGAACTACGCGGTCTGGCCGCACAAGACGGTCTACGAGAACGTCGTGTTCGGCCTGAAGCTCAGGAAGATCGAGAAGGCGGAATGCCGGCGGCGCGTCGAGGCGACGCTCGATCTCGTCAATCTCAACGGCCTCGAAAGCCGGTTTCCGGGCGAGCTCTCCGGCGGCCAGCAGCAGCGCGTGGCGCTGGCCCGTAGTCTCGTCGTGGAGCCGGAGATCCTCCTCCTCGACGAGCCGCTGTCGAACCTCGACGCCAAGCTCCGCGAGCGGATGAGGGTCGAGCTGAAGCAGCTTCAGCGGAGGACGGGCATCACTTTCGTCTACGTGACGCATGATCAGGCCGAGGCGCTGGCGCTGTCTGACCAGATCGCGGTCATGCACGGCGGCAGGCTGCAGCAATACGGCACGCCGGACGAGGTCTACCGCAGGCCGACCAACAAGACCGTCGCCGACTTCATGGGTATCGTGAACTTCGTTCCGGCGGCGGCGAAGCGGCTGGCGTCCGGAGCGCTGATCGCGAACGTGGCCGGCGTCGATATCGATGTCAGCGTCCCAGCGGGCGTTGCGGACGGCGATCCGCTCGACGTCGCGGTACGGCCGGAGAATGTCGATCTGGCACGCTCCAGCGACGGCAGACCGGGTCTGACCGGTACAGTCACCGAGGAAACATTCCTCGGCAACATCGTCGAATACTGGGTCGAACTCGCATCGGGCCCGGCGATCCGCGTCCAGGCTCATCCGACCGAGCGCTTCAACGTCGGCGAAACCGTCCACGCTCAGATCCGCGCCGGCGAATGCAGCGCGTTTCCGCGCACCGAACCCACGAAACAATGAGGACCTCAGACATGTCGATGGCAGCCGAAAAGCTGAGCGAAGGCCAGGAACACTGGACGAAGATCGGCGATTCCGACCTCTTCCTGTTCGAGAAGCAGGCGACGACGGACAAGAAGCGCGGAACCGTTCTGTTCGTCCACGGATCGTCCATGGCCTCGCAGCCGACCTTCGACCTCCAGGTGCCGGGCCGTCCCTATTCCTCGGCGATGGATCGCTTCGCAGACTGGGGCTTCGACACCTGGTGCTTCGACTGTCGGGGCTATGGCCGCTCCGACAAGCGTCCCGGCACCAAGGCGACAATCGCCGAAGGTGCGGCCGATGCCGGGGCAGCGGCGCAATACATTCAGAAGCTTCGCGGCACGAAGTCGTTCTACGTCTATGGCATTTCGTCGGGCGCCCTGCGCGCGGCCGGCCTTGCCGAAAACCATCCGGACATGGTCGCGCGGCTCGCGCTCGACGCTTTCGTCTGGACCGGTGAAGGTAGCCACACGCTCGCCGAGCGCCGCACCCGGCTGCCGAATTTCCGCGAGGGCGAGCGCCGGCCGATTGACCGGGCTTTCGTCCATTCGGTGTTCAACCGCGACCATCCCGGTACCGCCGAGGATCGCGTGGTCGAGGCCTTCGCGGACGCCATCCTGTCGCTCGATGATTCGATGCCGAACGGCACCTATCGCGACATGTGCTCGAACCTGCCGATCACCGACCCGGCCAGGCTCACCATGCCGACGATCGTCATGCGCGGCGAGTACGACGGCATTGCGAGCTTCGAGGACCTGATCGCGTTCTACGCAAGATTGCCTAATCCGGACAAGCAGTTCGCGGTGATGCCGGGCATCTCGCATGCCTCGTTCCAGCAGAAGAACTACGAGCTCGTCTACCACATCCTGCACAGCTTCTTCACTCAGCCCGATCCCGTCTATCGAGGCGAGCAACACTAAAGACCAGACGGCACATAAGAACCGGGAGGAAACACATGGTCTCTGCAAAAATGACCGCGATAATCGCGGCTGCGGTGATGAGCACGGCGCTCGGCGCAGGCGGCGCGCTGGCCCAGGACGCCGCCGACATGGCGAAGGCGAAGAGCGAAGGAAAGGTCGTCTGGTACACCTCGACGCCGATCGAACAGGCCAACAAGATTGTCCAGTTGTTTCAGGACGAGACCGGCATCAAGGTCGAGCTGTTCCGCTCCGGCGGTTCGGCCATCCTGCGCCGCTTCCAGCAGGAGCAGTCGGCCGGCCGCACCGCCGCTGACGTTCTGACGACGTCCGATCCCGCGGCGATGAACGTGATGGCGGAGGCCGGCACGTTCGTGCCGTTCAAGCCGGCTGACTTCGACAAGATCCCGGCGGAGGCGAAGGCCGCCGACGGCTCGTGGATCGGCCAGCGCCTCAACCTGATTACGATCTATCTGCGCACGGACAAGGTGGCCGAGGCCGACCGTCCGCAGAAATGGACCGACCTCACCGACGCCAAATATTCCGGCAAGATGGTGATGACGGACCCGTCCTTCACCTCACTCCAGCTCTCGGTCGTCGGCACGCTCTCGACCAAGCTCGGCTGGGACTATTACGAGAAGCTCGCCAAGAACGACGTCATGGTCGTCCAGGGGAACCAGCAGGTCTCGGACAACATCAAGCGCGGCGAGCGCCTGATCGCCGTTGGAGCGCTTGATTCCTACGCCGCCGAGGACCGCCAGGGCGGCCATGAGATCACGACGATCTATCCGAAGGACGGCACGTTCGTGATCCCCTCTCCGACCGCCATCGTGAAGGGCGGCCCGAACCCTGAAGCGGCCAAGGTCTTTGCCGCGTTCATGATCGGCACCAAGGCGCAGACCGTGTTCCCGACCGATGGCGGCTATTCCGCTCGTTCCGACATCGACCCGCCGAAGGGCAGCCCGAAGCTGAACGAACTCACTGTCCTGCCGGTCGACTACGACGCGCTGGAGAAGCAGGCAGGCAAGATCAAGGAAGGCTTCAACGACATCTTCCGTTGATCCGGGATCAAAGAACAAAGGCCGGCACTGCGAGGCGCCGGCCTTTTTGTTTGGCTACCGGATCTTAGCTCGCCACGCGCAGCCGCGACACCGGCAGAGGCTCCGGAACCTCGAAATCAATCTCGACGATCGAATAGGTTTCCTCACGCTTCATGTTCACGTTGACCTTGGTCTGGTCGACGTCGACGTGCTTGGCGATTGCGGCGAGGATCTCCTCGCGGAGCGTGAACAGGAGTGCCGAGGCCGGGCCGCTGGTCTTCTCGTGGGCCAGCAGGATCTGCAGGCGGTCGCGTGCCGCAGAGGCCGAGTTGCGTTTCCTGAAGAGATTGAGAACGCTCATGCGGCGTTCCTTCCAAACAGCTTGCCGAACAGGCCGTTCTTGTGGACCGGCACGACGACCTCGCCGAGGTCCTCGCCGCGCAGGCGGCGGGCGGCTTCGGCGTAAGCGACTGCCGGCCTGCTGGCGGGATTGCTGAGCGTGACCGGCGAACCGACGTTCGAGGCCTTCAACACTTCCTCGCTCTCGGGGATGATGCCAAGCAGCGGGATCGACAGGATTTCCAGCACGTCCTCGACGGCCATCATGTCGCCGCGGCTGGCGCGTGCCGCGTTGTAGCGGGTGAGCAGCAGATATTTCGGAATGCCCTCGCCGCGCTCGGCACGCTCGGTCTTGGCGTCCAGCAGGCCGATGATGCGATCGGAGTCGCGCACCGACGAGACTTCGGGGTTGCTGACGACGACAGCGAGATCGGCGTGGCGCATCGCCAGTGCCGCGCCGCGCTCGATGCCGGCCGGGCTGTCGCAGATCACCCAGTCGAACCGCGAGCGCAGGTCGTTGATGACGTACTCGACGCCCTCTTCCGTCAGCGCATCCTTGTCCCGCGTCTGCGAGGCCGGGAGCAGCCACAGGTTTTCGAGGCGCTTGTCGCGGATCAGCGCCTGCGTGAGCTTGGCATGGCCCTGGATGACATTGATGAAGTCGAACACCACCCGGCGCTCGGCGCCGAGGACGAGATCGAGGTTGCGCAGGCCGACGTCAAAATCGATGACGCAGACCGTATCGCCGGCCGCGGCTAACGCCGCGCCTAGTGCGGCAGTGGTGGTCGTCTTGCCGACGCCGCCCTTGCCCGAGGTAACGACAACTACTTCTCCCATGACGTTAGTCTCCCCGATCAGCGCAGGACGTTGAGTTTGATGGATGCGTTCTCGGACCAGATCTGAACTGGCTGTCCGAGAATGGATTGGTCGATGCCTTCGGCCGTCAGATATTCGGCGTCGATGGCCAGGAATTCCGCTTCGAGCTTGCGGCAGAAGATGCGGGCGTGCGGATTGCCGTAGGCACCGGCGACCGCCCTGCCCCTCAGCGTTCCGTAGATGTGGATCGAGCCGGCGGCGAGTACTTCGGCGCCCGACGCAACCGAACCGATGACGGTGACGTCGCCGTCCGGGAAGACCACGCTCTGCCCGGAGCGCACGTTCTCGACGACCAGCGAACCGGTCGGAGCGGCAGCCTTCGGCTGTGAGTCCTCGCCCTCTTCGTGCACCTCGATGCCGCTCGCCTGGCGTCCGCCGTTCAACAGCGGCGGCATGCCCGGCGGCAGCTTGAGATGGCGCGGCCCTTCGAGCCCCATCACCCGCACGCCGATTCGATCGAGCGCGACGACCAGCGCTTTTACATCGCGCGGCGGCAGACCCGTAGCCGCCACGTCGAGGACGACCGGACGGGTCGCGAAGAAGCCGGGAGAGCGCGCGCTGAGGTCGGCAAGTTCCTCGATCCAGGCTTCGTAGGGCTCTTCCGGTGTCAGGACGAGGGCGAGATAGGACTTGCCCTTGAAGCGCAAATTCTGGCGAACGGCAGTGGAAGCGCTCACGACGAAACCCTTAACGACACGTTACGAGTTAGCCGCCCCCATGCTTAACGACTGGTTAACGTCGCCCGAAATCCGCAAGGCAATCTTGATGTTTCGTCGACCAAAAGACGGGCACGATGCCGCCGGTTTCGGGCTGCCATTCCCCGCGATCCTTTGATAGATTGCGGCCCGTCTCGCTGGGGGCCACTCGAATGACTGACAACAGCCAGTACAAACGCGCGAAAGATCCGCGCAAAAAGCAGCCCGTGAAACGCGTTGCTCTCTCCGACGAAGCCAAGCGGGCTTACGAGGAATTGATCCAGAAGCGCGACGAGCGCGACAAAAACTACGGCGTCCATCTCGGGACTTCCGAGCGCCGGTGATGACGTGTTCCGGGGCGCGAAGCGAGCCCGGACCCAACTCCGTGGCTTCTCGCAGCCAGCACAGGGCTTATGGATTCCGGGCTCGGCTTCACCGCCCCGGAAAACATTACCCCAGCGGCCGGCTCCTGCTTGCCGCGCGCCACAGCGTCCATTGACGCCGCCATTGCGGCACCTCGACCGGTGTGCGGAACGGGTCGTAGTCGCGTCGTTCCATTCGCTTGAGATAACCCGCCACCAGAGCGCCCGGCAGGAACGCTGCCAGTGCCTGGCCGTCGACGCCCGTCATCGCGGCGCGCGCGGCATCGAGGTGACGCCAGGCGAGCTCGCGCATCTCCTTCAGCGCCGCGAGAATCTCGGGCGTGGTCCTGCCAGACAGCACGTCCTCGCGGCCGACGCCGTTACGCGCCAGCACCTCGGCCGGGACGAATATCTGGCCACGCTGCGCATGGAATGGAAAGGCGCGCAGCAGGCCGGTGATCGCATAAGCGACGCCGGCATGCCCCGCAGCGGCTGCGCCCCCCGGCTCCTCCCCTCCCGTAAGGACGATCGAGGCGAGCCGGATCAGCGCCGAGGATGTGTCGCCGGCATAGCCTTCGAGATCGCCCACGGTCGGCACGGGGTCGTCGTAGAGATCGAACACCCGCGCCTCCGTCATTCGGATGAACGGCTCGAACGGCAGGCGGTTGTCATGGATCGCGGAAAGCAGCGCCCGAGCGACCGGATGAGCCTCTGCCTCGCCCTTGCGTGACCCCTCGAAAACCTCCCGCCACCAGGTCAGCCGGATTTCGCCGGGAATGGGATCGCTGACGCTTTCGCGGACACGCGCCAGTTCGGTGTTGAAGGCATAGAGCGCATAGAGTGCCTGCCGTCGCTCGTCGGGCGCGAACAGGGTCGTCAGGAAACGGTCCCGGTCCTCGTCGCGGACCAGTTCCTGGCAATAAGCGGCGGTGTCCATCATCGCGCGTTTTCGACCGCGATCAGCGCCGCCGCAACCTTTCTCTGATCGGAAAGAAGAACGTTGTAGGTCCGCGCCGCCGCTCCCGTGGCCATAATATCGACCCGAAGCCCGGACGCCTTCAGCGTTTCCCGGAGAGGCATCGGCAACGGCACATGCACGTCACCGGTGCCGATCAGCAGCATCTCGATCTCCGGGGCCTCATCCATCGCCCGCCGCAGCGATTTGGCGTCGATGTCGGCGGCGGTGACCGGAGGCCAAGCCCAGATGCCGCTCGGCAGACAGATGATCGAGCCGCGATGCGACATCTCCGCGAAGCGGAAGCCGCCATTGCCATAGGCATCGAGCAAAGCGCGGCCGGGAAAGAACCCTTCGTAGCGAGCGCCCGCCACAGGTCAGGGCTTGGCTGCAACGGTCTTCGCGGCAGCGGCGCGCTGGGTCTCGCTCTGGCGCAGGCCGAGATAGATCAGCGACGGCGAGGAGACGAAGATCGCCGAATAGGTGCAGATCACGATGCCCACGAGCATGACGATCGCGAAGCCCTCGATCGCCTCGCCGCCGAACAGGACGAGTGCCAGCAGCGCCAGGAAGGTCGTCATCGCGGTGATCGCGGTGCGCGACATGGTCGTGTTGATCGACAGGTCCAGCAGCTCCTCGTCCGGCATGTTCTTGTAGCGGCGAAGCAGTTCACGCGTACGGTCGAACACGACGACGGTCTCGTTCAGCGAATAGCCGACGATCGTCAGGATCGCCGCGATCGAGGTCATGTTGAACTCGAGCTGGGTGACGACGAAGAAGCCGACGGTCAAAAGCACGTCGTGAAGCGTGCCGATCAGCGCGCCGGTCGCCAGATTGCGCTCGAAGCGGAACCAGAGGTAGCAGAGCACGGCGACGAGCGAGAGCACGACGCCGAGCGTGCCGGCCTGGACGAGCTCGCCCGACACACGCGGGCCGACCGTCTCGACCCGGCGGAAATCATAGGCCTGGCCGAACGTGTCGCGCGCCTTCTGCACGACCGCGCTCTGAGCCGCCTCGCCCCCTTCCTGAATCGGGAAGCGGAGCGACAGGCTGCCCTGCCCGCCGAATTCCTGCACCTCGACCTCGCCGAAGCCGAGCGCGTTGGACTGCTCGCGCACCTGCGCGGCGTCGGCCGTGCCGGATTTCGCCTGCAGTTCCAGCAGCGTGCCGCCGCGGAAGTCGATGCCGAAATTCAGCCCATGCAGGAAGAACAGGCCGAGGATGACGAGCGACATGATCGCGGACAGCGGGAACGTCACCCGCCGCCACTTCATGAACGGGAAATGGCTGTTCTCAGGCCAAAGGCGCAGAAGACGCACGGTTCAACCTCTCAGAACGGCAGGGCCTTGGCCCGCGTCCAGCGGTACCAGAGCGCGATCATCATACGGGTCATCGTCACGGCCGTGATCACAGTCGTGAGAATGCCGAGGACGAAGACGACGGCGAAGCCCTTCACCGGGCCGGAACCCAGCAGGAACAGAATGACGGCGGCGATGGCCATGGTCGAGTTCGAGTCGACGATGGTGGCGAACGCGCGCTCGAAGCCGGCCTGGATCGCCGACACCATAGAGCGGCCGGAATGGAATTCCTCGCGGATGCGCTCGTAGATCAGCACGTTCGAGTCAACCGCCGTGCCGATGGTCAGGACGATGCCGGCGATGCCGGGCAACGTGAGCGTCGCGCCGATCAGCGACATCAAGCCGAAGATCAGGCCGACATGGATGATCAAAGCGATGTTTGCGATCAGGCCGAACGTACCGTAGGTCGCGAACATGAAGATCACGACGAAGATCGCGGCATAGATCGTTGCCTTGGTGCCAGCATCGATCGAGTCCTGGCCAAGGCCCGGACCGACCGTGCGCTCCTCGACGACGGTCAGTGGTGCGGGCAGCGCTCCAGCGCGGAGCAGGATCGCAAGATTGTTCGCACTCTCGACCGTGAAGCTGCCCGAGATCTGGCCCGAGCCGCCGGTGATCGGCTCGTTGATGCGCGGCGCCGAGATCACCTTGTTGTCGAGAACGATAGCGAACGGCTTGCCGACGTTCTGCTGCGTCGCGGTGGCGAAGCGGCGGGCGCCGTTCGAATTGAAGCGGAACGAGACGATCGGCTCGTTGGTCTGCTGGCTGAAGCCCGGCTGCGCGTCGACGAGGTCTTCGCCCGCGACCAGAATGCGCTTCTCGACGAGGTATTTCTCGTTGGGGTTTTCGGCACCGACCAGAATTTCGGATTCCGGCGGAGGACGCGTCGCCTCGGCCTGCTGCACCGGCATTGTGACGTCGACCATGCGGAAGGTCAGCTTGGCGGTGGTGCCGATGAGTTCTTTAAGACGCTGCGGGTCCTGCAGGCCTGGCACCTGGACGAGGATGCGGTCAGCACCCTGACGCTGGATGCTCGGTTCCGTCGTGCCGAGTTCGTCGACGCGGCGGCGGACAATCTCGATCGACTGGTCGACGGCGGAGCGGATGCGCGCGTCGACGCCGGCTTCGGTCGGCGTCAGCGTGACCAAGCCGTCCGGCGTGTTCGTCACGTCGAGATCGAACTGCCCGGTATTGCCGAGCAGTGACGACGAGATCGGATTGCGCAGTTCGCGAAGCTTCGTCGTCGCCGCCTGAAGATCGGCGACGTCGCGCAGGCGAACCTGCACCCCCTGCCCGGCATTGCCGAGACCGGTATAGCCGATGCGGGCATCGCGGAGAGCGGTGCGCACCTGATCGCGGAGCGCCTCGAGCTTCTCGTTCCGGAGCGCCTGGGCGTCGACTTCCAGCAGGATGTGCGAACCGCCCTGAAGGTCGAGGCCGAGCACGATCGTGTTCTGCAGGAAGCTCGGAAGCCTGGCGCGTGCCTGCGGCGACAGAAGATTCGGCACGACGAAAAGCAGTCCCAGTGCGACCACCAGGAGCGTCAGAATCGTCTTAGTCCGCGAATAGTGCAGCATGGAAAAGTGTTACGCCTCAGGCGTCGTTGGCGACGGGTTCGCCCTTGGCGCGGACTTCATTGATCATCGCGCGGGCGACGCGCACGCGGACATTATCGGCGATCTGCACTTCGACTTCGGTCTCGTCCACGACCTTCGTGATCTTTCCGATCAAGCCGCCCGAGGTGACGATCGTGTCGCCACGGCGGACACCGCCGACCATTTCGCGATGGGACTTCAGGCGCTTCTGCTGCGGACGGATCACGAGGAAATACATGATAACGAAAATCAGCAGGAACGGCATGATGTTCAGCAGGAAGTTGCCTTCCGCCCCGCCGATGGCGCCCTGGGCAAAAGCAGGCGAGATGAACATCGAAAACTCCATGAGATAGCGGGATCGCAGACGGCCGCCTGCGAAGCGGCCGGGACTATAGCGATAGACCCCCGGAAAGCAAACGAGACTTCCCGGGACGTACTGATACCTAGGAAAGCGGCGTCATCACGCCAGACTGGTAGGCGGGGCGCTCCTTCAGCTTTCCGTACCAGGCCTCGAGATGAGGCATGGACGGGCGCTCGATCGGCATCGAGAGCCAGAGATAGGCGAAGCAGCCGAGCGGGATGTCGCCCATTCCGAGAGCCTGACCAGATAGATAGGGCTGCGTCGACAGGGCACCATCAACCATGGCGAACAGCTTGCTGCAGGCGGCGATTCCTTCCGCTGCCTCGGCATGATCGCGCTCTGCCGGCGGACGGCGGACGATGTTGTGGAAGACCTTGCGGAATTCAGGCACGAGCGTCGAGGTCGGCCAGTCCATCCATTTGTCGCCCATGGCCCGGACCGCCGGATCGCTCGCCCAGAGCGAGCCGCTGCCGTACTTCGCCGAGAGATAGCGGACGATCGCATTCGATTCCCAGAGGATGAAGCCGTCGTCGTCGATGAGCGGCACGAGACCGTTCGGGTTCTTCGCCTTGAACTCCGGCGTGTTGTTGATGCCGAAGGCGAGGCCCGCATCGACGCGCTCGTGCGGAATGCCGAGTTCGCCGACGCACCACATGACCTTCTTGACGTTGACGGAGTTAGCACGTCCCCAGATCTTCAGCATTTCCCCTCCAGGCGGTCCACTTTTGGGTCATGGACTTCAGCTGCCTGTGGCTCTAATCCGATCCGCATGACTGAACAACCCGCCTTTCTGTCCAATGCGCTGAATCGCATTGCCGATGCTCTGGAGCGCATGTCGCCGCCGCCGGCCAAGCCGGCCGATCTTTCCGCCGCCGACGCGTTCGTCTGGCAGGCCGCCGGGCGCAACCTCATGCCGGTAGCCAAGGTCTCACGCGTCGATATCGGCATTCTCAAGGGCATAGACCGCAACCGCGACACGCTGCTCGCGAACACCGAGCGCTTCGCCAACGGCTTCCCGGCCAACAACGCCCTCCTCTGGGGTGCGCGCGGTATGGGCAAGAGCTCGCTCGTGAAGGCGATCCACGCGCATATCAACGCGAGTGCCGGGAAGCCGCTGAAACTGGTCGAAATCCATCGTGAGGATGTCGAGACGCTTCCAGAGCTGATGAACCTCCTTCGCAGCGCACCACATCGCATCGTGCTGTTCTGCGACGACCTCTCCTTCGACATCGGCGACAGCTCCTACAAGGCGCTGAAGGCCGTTCTGGAAGGCGGCATCGAGGGACGTCCGGATAACGTCATTCTCTATGCGACTTCGAACCGCCGGCACCTGATGCCGCGCGACATGATCGAGAACGAGCGTTCGACCGCGATCAATCCGGGCGAAGCAGTCGAGGAGAAGGTCTCGCTGTCGGATCGATTCGGCCTATGGCTGGGCTTCCACCCGTGCAGCCAGGACGATTATCTGGCGATGATCCGCGCCTATGCGATGGAATACGGGCTGGATTATTCGCCGAGCGATCTCCGTGCCGAGGCGCTGGAATGGTCGACGACACGCGGCTCACGTTCGGGCCGCACCGCCTGGCAGTTCATCCTCGATCTGGCCGGGCGACTGGGCAAGCAGGTGGGGTGATCTTCTCCCTCTCCTGCGAAGCAGGAGAGGGTCGAGTGCGTGTCAACGCACCGGGGTGAGGGCAAGCACGATGCTCGTTGCTGCAATCATGTTCCTCACCCGCTCGCTTCGCGAGTCGACCTCTCCCGTAAACGGGAGAGACAAACCTCAACCCTGCGGCAGGTGATCCATCGGATCGACCGGGGTCGCGCCGCGGCGGACCTCGAAGTGCAGTTGCGGAGCCGAGACATTGCCGGTCGCGCCGGACTTGGCGATCACCTGACCCCGACGGACGACGTCGCCACGCTTGACCATGATCTCGCTGGCGTGGGCGTAGGCCGTGACCCATTCCCCGGCATGGCGGATGAGGACCAGATTGCCAAAGCCCTTCAGCTCGTTACCGGCATAGGCAACCACGCCGCCCTCGGCTGCCTTGATCGGCGTGCCCTCCGGCACCGAGAAGTTGATGCCGTCATTGGTTGAGCCATTCGGCTTCGAACCGAAGCCGGAAATGATACGGCCGCGGACCGGATAGCGGAAGTCTGTGCCGCCGCTCGTCTGCGAACGCGGCTCGTCGTCATCCACGGCCACGACCGGCTTCGGCGTGGCAGTGGCGACAACCCTCTCCATCTTCGGCTGGTCGAGGGGAGCAGCCACCGGAGCGGGCTGCAGCATCTGCTTGGCAGGCGCGGCCATCATCGGCGCGGGAGCGGCTGCGAGCTTCATCGTGCTGCCCTGCGGCAACCTCAGCTTCTCGCCGATACGGACCCTGTGATCGAGACCGAAACCATTCGCCTCGGCGAGCTGACCGGCCGGAACGCCGCGCGTGCGAGCGACCGAGAACAGGGTTTCGCCCGGCTGAACCGTATGCACGCCATCTGTCGCGATCGGCGGCTTGGCGGCAACGACGGAACGCGGCGGAGCAACCGGCTTCTGCGCGGCGGCCTGCTGCTGGCCGTTCGGATACCAGGCCTGATTATTGTTGGAGTTCGCGCGAACCGGAGCGGCGGCCTGGCTATAGCTCGCCTGCTGATAGCCCGATTGCTGCGGCTGCGGCGATTGCTGCTGGTAGGACTGCTGCTGATAGTTCGGCTGCGGCGCCGGCGCGCGGTAAGGCGGATAGGCCTGCGCGGGAGCCGGAGCGTAGTTCGATTGATAGTTCGACGGCTGCTGATAGCCGTAGCTCGACGAAGGCTGGTATCCGCCACCAGAGGGCGGAGGCAGCGGCTGCGAGCTGACCGAGCCCGACGGCGCGCTGTTCACCGAGCCGGTATAGTTCGGCTCCTTGCTGAACGGATTGGAGAAGGGATCGTCGAAGCGGTCGGTCTGGCTGCAGGCCGAGGCGGCGAGAGCCACGAAACCAAGGACAGAGAACCGAATGCTGGGCCGTATACGGGCAGAAACCGCCTGACGCATCGCACCTACTCACACACAACAGGACACATATTCTGTGTAAGTAAGCCCGCTTTCGGTAAACAGAGGGTTGCCGGGTTGCAAAAAGTGCCGGGTTATTTTTGCCGGGGATTCACCACGCCGTGGATCACCACATATCGAGCGCGACGCGCGCCTCGTCCGACATGCGGCTCTGGTCCCATGGCGGCTCGAAAGTCATGCTGACTTTCACGCCGTTTATGCCGGGAACGGCGCCAACCGCGTTCTCGACCCAAGCCGGCATCTCGGCCGCGACCGGGCAAGCCGGAGCCGTGAGCGTCATGTCGATCGCGACATCGCGATCATCGCTGACGTCGATCTTGTAGACTAGGCCGAGCTCGTAGATGTCGACCGGGATTTCCGGATCGTAGACGGTCTTGAGCGCGCCGATGATGTCCTGCGCCAGCTGATCGAGTTCCTCGGGCGGCAGGGTCGACGGCCCGTTCAGCTCGGCAGCATTCGGGGTCGCGGAGGCGGTATCACTCATCATCGGGTCTCACGAGAACAGGCTGTGCGCCTTCTCAAGCGCTACAGCCAATGTATCTATCTCGGCCTCGGTATTGTAGAGGCCAAAGCTTGCACGGCAGGTCGAGGTCACGCCGAAACGCTGCAGAAGCGGCTGGGCGCAATGCGTCCCTGCCCTCACCGCGACGCCCTGGCGGTCCAGCACGGTTGCGACGTCATGGGCATGCGCGCCTTCGAGCTGGAAGGAGACGATCGCGCCCTTCTGCTCCGTCGTGCCGAAAATCCTGACCGAATTCATCGCGCCCAGCTTCTTGTGGGCGTAGTCGCGCAGGCGAAGCTCGTGGGCGTAGATGTTCTCACGGCCGAGCGCCTCGACATATTTGATCGCGGCGCCGAGACCGACCGCCTGGACGATCGGCGGCGTGCCGGCCTCGAAGCGGTTGGGCAGGCCGGCGTAAGTGACCGTGTCCGTGGTCACGTCGCGGATCATCTCGCCGCCACCTTCATAGGGCGGCATCTTTTCGAGCCATTCCCGCTTGCCGTAGAGCACGCCGATGCCGGTCGGGCCGTAAAGCTTGTGACCGGTGAAGACGTAGAAGTCTACATCGAGGTCGCGCACATCGACCGGCATGTGGACGATCGCCTGGCTGCCGTCGAGCAGGACGGGAATCCCGCGCGCATGGGCAAGCCGGATGATGTCCTTCACCGGCGTGATCGTACCCGTGACGTTCGACATATGGGTCAGTGCAACGATCTTCACCTTCGGCCCGAGCAGCGCTTCGAAGGCGTCGAGATCGAATGTGCCGTCGTCCTGGATCGGCGCCCATTTGAGGACCGCGCCGTTCCGTTCGCGGTGGTAGTGCCACGGCACGATGTTGGAGTGGTGCTCTAGGATCGAGACGACGACCTCGTCGCCGGGTCCGATGGCCATACGGCCGAAGCTTGACGCGACGGCATTGATCGCTCCCGTCGCGGAACGGGTGAAAATCACTTCGTCTGTCGAGGCGGCGTTGATGAAGCCGCGTACGGCCTCGCGCGCACCTTCGTAGGCCTCGGTCGCTGCGTTCGCGAGGTAATGAAGTCCGCGATGAACGTTCGCGTATTCCGCCTCGTAGGAATGGCGGATCGCGTCGAGCACCTGATTGGGTTTCTGAGCCGAGGCACCGTTGTCGAGATAGACGAGCGGCTTGCCGTGCACGTCGAGCGACAGCGCCGGGAAATCGCGGCGCACGGTTTCGACGTCATAGCCCATGGTCTTGGTCAGGACAGGTGCGTTCATAACTCGGCCTTTCCAACCCTCTCCCCAGGGGAGAGGGCCGACTCAAACCGGCAGGTTTGAGCGGGGTGAGGGGTATGTCCCCTCGATAAGTCTGTCCCCTCACCCGGCCATCGCTGCCGCGATGAGCCGACCTCTCCCATTGGGAGAGGCAACCATCAATCCCGTGCCATCAGCCAGCTGTTGGTCACGACCGCCAACGCGTCCTTCAGACCTTCGTCCTCGACCATGTCGAGCACTTCGCCGACGAACGCCTCAACCAGGATGGCCTGTGCGTCGATCTTCGAAATGCCGCGGGCCATCAGGTAGAACAGATGGTCTTCGTCGAGCGCGCCGCAGGTCGCACCGTGCGCGCACTGGACGTCGTCGGCGTAGATCTCGAGTTCCGGCTTGAGATCGGCTTCCGAGCCTTCCGAAAGCATCAGAGCCCGGCTCATCATCCGGCCGTCGGTCTTCTGCGCATTCTGGCGGACCAGGATCTTGCCCTGGAACACCGACCGGCTATCGCCGTCCAGCACCGACTTGAACAGTTCGCGGCTCTCACAGCCATAGCTGGCGTGATCGGCGAAGAAGGTCGTGTCGAGATGACGGCGCGCGCCGGACAGCGAGATGCCATTCAGCGACGCCTTGGTGTTGTCGCCCTCGAACTTCACAAAGACCTGCTGGCGGGCGACGTCAGAGCCGCGCGCGACGGCGACGGTCTGGAGCGAGGATTCGGCGCCGAGCTTGATCGCCAGAGTGGCGAGATGCTGGGTGTCGAGCGATTCCGCCTGCAGCTTGATGAGGTTGATGTCGGTCCGGTCACCGGCCAGAAGCTCCACATAGGAGTTGGTCTGGTGATGACCCTCGCCGAAATGACTCTCGACGATCTCGACCTTGGCGTCGTCCTCGACCACGATCAGGATCCGCGCATAGGACGCATGGCCCTCGCCATCCTGGCCGAACGCCAGATGAAGCGGCCGGTCGACCTTCGTGCCGGCCGCGATCCTGATGAGGACGCCGTCGGAAACGAACGCGGTATTGAGCGCGATCGCGGCATTGTCCTCCGGTGCCTCGGCCTCGCCGAAGCGGGCCAGCAGCGGAAGATCGGAGGCATAGGCCTTGGCCAGCGACACGGCTTCAACGCCAGCCGGCAGCTTGCCGAGATCGGACAGGCTCTCGATCAGGCTGCCATTCGCGAAGACGATCTTCGATGCGTCGAACGAGGTCAGGACGCGCTTGCGATCGACGGCCGCGACCTGCGCGTCAGTCGGCAGGTCGGCGAGCGGTTTCGCGTCGCGCATCAGCGCACGCAGATCGGTGTACTTCCATTCCTCGACGCGGCGATGCGGGAGGCCTTCGACAACCGCGCCGAATGCCTTCTCACGCGCATCCCGGTTGCCCGGAAGGCGAGCCTTGGCCGCCGTGAACTGCTCGACAAGCGCGTTCTCGGCCGCCGTCTTGATGGGGCGAACCGCCGTGTTCATCAGGCGGCCTCCACGTACTCGGCGTAGCCGTTCTTCTCGAGCTCGAGCGCGAGTTCCGGGCCGCCCGAACGGACGATCCGGCCCTTTGACATCACGTGGACGACGTCCGGCTTGATGTAGTTCAGGAGGCGCTGATAGTGCGTGATCACGACGAAGGAACGGTCCGGCGAACGCAGACGGTTCACGCCGTCCGAGACGACCTTCAGCGCATCGATGTCGAGGCCCGAATCCGTCTCGTCGAGGATCGCGAGCTTCGGCTGGAGCAGCGACATCTGGAGGATCTCGGCGCGCTTCTTCTCGCCGCCAGAGAAGCCGACGTTCAGCGAACGCTTGAGCATATCCTGGTCGATGCCGAGATCGCTCGCATGCTGGCGAACCATCTTGATGAAGTCAGGGGTCGAGATCTCGCCCTCATCGCGGGCGCGGCGCTGGGCATTGAGGGCGGCCTTGAGGAAGGTCATCGTGCCGACGCCCGGGATCTCCAGCGGATACTGGAAGGCGAGAAAGACGCCCTTGTTGGCGCGCTCGTCGGCTTCGAGTTCGAGCAGGTCCTCGCCGTCGAGTTCGACCGAACCCTCGGTGACCTCGTAATCTTCCTTGCCGGCCAGGACATAGGAGAGCGTCGACTTGCCCGAGCCGTTCGGACCCATGATCGCATGGACCTGACCGGTCGGAACCTCCAGATTGAGGCCCTTGATGATCTCCTGCCCATTGTCCTCGATACGGGCGTACAGGTTCTTGATCGACAGCATGTTCAGTTCCTCGTCTCGACCGGCGAGCTCTCGCTGCGAACCGGTATTTCTCAGTAGTGTCTCGTTTCGATCAACTCGTAGTGCTGCGAGCGATCGTCGAAGCGTTTCAGAATGGCCCGCGCCCTGTCGGGCACGTAGACCGTCTCGTAATCCTCGCCGACGAAGGCCTTCACCGAGTCGAGATCGTCGAAGGTCATCACCGTGATGAATTCGACCTCGTCCTCCAGCGGGCGGCGTAACAGCTCGATCGACCTGTATCCCGCCACCTTCTTCGCCTCGATGCTCGGGAAGACGAAAGTCTTCAGCAGCGTCTCGTAGGCGTTGGCATTCTCCGGCGTGGTCCAGCCATGCCAGATCCGCTTGACGGGCATCAGCCCACGGAGCCCTCGAGGCTGACCGCGATCAGCTTCTGCGCCTCGACGGCGAACTCCATCGGAAGCTGCTGCAGCACGTCCTTGACGAAGCCGTTCACGATCAGCGCCACTGCCTCTTCTTCCGAGAGACCGCGCTGCTGGCAGTAGAACATCTGGTCTTCGGCGATCTTGGACGTGGTCGCCTCGTGCTCGAACGTCGCCGAGGCGGTGTTCGCCTCGATATACGGCACGGTGTGCGCGCCGCACTGATCGCCGATCAGGAGACTGTCGCAGTTCGTGAAGTTGCGAGCGTTCTTCGCCTTGCGATGCGCCGAGACCTGTCCGCGATAAGTGTTCTGCGACTTACCCGCGGCGATACCCTTCGAGATGATCTTGGAGGTCGTGTCGCGGCCGAGATGGATCATCTTGGTGCCGGAATCGACCTGCTGCATGCCGTTCGAAATAGCGATCGAGTAGAACTCGCCGACCGAATTGTCGCCGCGCAGGATGCAGCTCGGATATTTCCAGGTGATCGCCGAACCGGTTTCGACCTGCGTCCACGAGATCTTCGCGCGATCGCCGCGGCAGTCGCCACGCTTGGTCACGAAGTTGTAGATGCCGCCCTTGCCCTCGGAATCGCCCGGATACCAGTTCTGGACAGTCGAGTATTTGATCTCGGCGTCTTCGAGCGCGATCAACTCGACGACGGCCGCGTGAAGCTGGTTCTCGTCGCGCATCGGCGCGGTGCAGCCTTCGAGGTAGCTCACATAGGAGCCCTTGTCGGCGATGATCAAAGTGCGCTCGAACTGTCCGGTGTTCCGCTCATTGATGCGGAAATAGGTCGACAGCTCCATCGGGCAGCGAACACCCGGCGGGATGTAGACGAATGAACCATCGGAGAAGACCGCCGAGTTCAGCGTCGCGAAGAAGTTGTCGGTGACCGGAACGACCGAGCCGAGATACTTCTTCACCAGCTCCGGATGTTCCTTCACCGCTTCGGAGATCGGCATGAACAGCACGCCGGCCTTCGCGAGTTCCGCCTTGAACGTCGTCGCGACCGAAACCGAATCGAACACCGCGTCGACGGCGACGCGCGAACCCGCGCCCTCGACGCCGGCGAGGATCTCGCGCTCACGGAGCGGAATACCGAGCTTCTCGTAGGTGCGCAGCAGCTCCGGATCGACCTCGTCCAGGCTCTTGGGCCCAGGCGAGCTCTTCGGCGCGGAATAGTAATAGAGATCCGAATAAGGGATCGGCGCGTACTCGACCTTGGCCCAGGTCGGCTCCCGCATAGTCAGCCAGCGGCGATAGGCGTCGAGACGCCATTCGAGCATCCATTCCGGCTCATTTTTCTTGGCGGAAATGAAGCGGACGATATCTTCCGAAAGCCCCTGAGGGGCCCGATCGGACTCGATGTCCGTGACAAAGCCATACTTGTACTGATCGACGTCGATTTGACGTACCTGGTCGATCGTCTCCTGGACGGCCGGCATGAACCTCTCCTTCCACAGCGGTTTCAAGGACCGCGGGTTCGGGGTCTGTATGTGCGTATTCCACGGTCAGACCCCGCGAAATACGAAATTACGCAGCTAGAACTTTTCCAGCTACGGAAGTGTTAGCACGAAGCTGCGCAAAAACCTCAAGAAAACGCTCGATATCCGCGTCGGATGTGGTCCAGCCGAGACTGACCCGCAGCATGCATGCACGGATGTCGGGTTTCACGCCCATGGCGTCAAGGACGTGCGAGTTCTTTACCTTACCGGACGAACAGGCCGATCCGGACGAGATCGCGACGCCGGCGAGGTCGAACGAGATCAACGCCGTCTCCGCGACCACGCCCGGAACCGCGAAGGCCACGGTATTCGGAATGCGCTCGGCGGCGGCCCCGAACACGACCACGTCCTGGGCTATGCCGAAGATGCCGCTTTCCAGACGCTCACGCTGGCTCTCAAGCCGGGAGACATCGGCGGCGAGATCACGGCGAATCGCCTCCGCGGCCGCACCGAAGCCGGCGATCGAAGCAAGGTTCTCCGTGCCCGCGCGAAGACCCTTTTCCTGGCCGCCACCGCGCACGAGCGGCTCGCCGATATGGATCGCCTCTTTCCTGCGGATCAGCGCACCAGCGCCCGACGGACCACCGATCTTGTGCGCCGAGATGGCGATCAGGTCCGCGCCACAGGTCTCTATATCGACCGGCATACGGCCGGCCGCCTGCACCGCGTCGCTGACGACGAGGCCGTCACGGCCGTGGATCAGTTCGGCGGCCGCCTTCACCGGCTGAATGACGCCGGTCTCGTTGTTGGCGATCTGAAGCGCGAGCAACGGACGGCTGTATTCGTGCTGCTCAAGCGCCTTGGCGAGCGCATCGAGGTCGATGACGCCGTTCGGCTTCACCGGCACGATCTCGACCGCATCCTCCGGGAAGCGATGTCCCATCAGAACGGCGGCGTGCTCGGTTGCCGACACGTAGAGCCGCCAGGGCCTGGCATCGCAGCCAGCCTGCAGCGACGGCGTCAGCGCAAGATTGAGCGCTTCGGTCGCACCGCTGGTGAAGAACACGTTCTTCGGCTGTGCGCCGACGAGCGCCGCCACATCTTCGCGGGCGCGTTCGATCGTCGCGCGTGCCTTGCGGCCCTCGGTGTGGATGGAGGACGGATTTCCGCCCTGAACCAGCGCCCGGCCCACCGCACGGGCCGCTTCCGGACGGATTGGCGCCGTCGCGTTATGATCCAGATATATTCGAGTCATCGTCATCGGACTGCCGCACACCAGGCCAAGTTGAACTTGCGCCAAGGCATGCCCCGCATGATATGAGAACGGAGTGGCGCCCGAAAGCGGGCGACAAACCCTTAGAACTATTCTAGCACTTCGGCCAATCACCGCCGCGAGTCAAGCCGTCACAATCGCGCGGCACATGAGAACGAGACGAACGTCCTATGCCTGAAGTTATTTTCAACGGCCCTGCCGGCCGCCTTGAAGGCCGTTACCATCCCTCGAAGACGAGGAATGCGCCGATCGGTATCGTGCTGCATCCGCATTCGCAATTCGGCGGGACGATGAACAACCCCATCGTCTACCAGCTCTATTATATGTTCGCCGAGCGCGGCTTTTCAGTCCTGCGGTTCAATTTCCGCGGCGTCGGTAGGTCGCAGGGCATCTATCACGGCCAGGACGAGCTGTCGGACGCGGCGTCCGCGCTCGATTGGGCGCAGAGCATCAATCCCGACGCGCGCGCCTGTTGGGTCGCTGGCGTCTCCTTCGGTGCCTGGATCGGCATGCAACTCCTGATGCGCCGTCCCGAGGTCGAGGGTTTCATTTCGGTCGCCCCGCCGGCCGGCAAGTTCGACTTCACCTTCCTGGCCCCCTGCCCGTCTTCCGGCCTCATCGTCCACGGCGACGTCGATCGAGTGGCGCAGCCGAAGGATGTCCAGGCGCTGGTCGACAAGCTGAAGACCCAGCGTGGCATCATCATCGACCAGGATATCATTCCGGGCGCGAACCATTTCTTCGACGGCAAGACCGACGAGTTGATGGCCAGCTGCAGCGGTTACCTGGACAAGCGCCTCGGGCGGAACTCCACCGCCGCCTGATCGGACACGACCGGCATGCTCGCGACGCTGTCGGTCGTTCTACCGATCTTCGGGCTGGTTCTCGCGGGCTTCATCTGCCGCAGGACCGGCATCCTCGGACCGGCGGCGCTGACCGAACTGAACCGCTTCGTCGTCTGGCTCGGCCTGCCGGCTCTGTTCCTTAAAATCACCGTCCATGCCAGCTGGGACGAGCTTTATCAGCCCGGCTTCATGGTCGTGTTCGGCCTTTCCTGCTTCATCCTGTTTTTCGCGACGATCCTGATCAGGATGAGAAAGAAGGGGCTCGCCGATGCAAGCGTCGAAGGCCTCGACGCCGCCTATCCGAATGCGGGCTATATGGGCTTCCCGCTCTGCTTCCTGGTGTTCGGTGCCGAGAGCTTTCCCGTCGTCACGATAGCGGCGATCACCACCGCCTGCGTGATGTTCGCGATGGCCATCGTCCTGCTCGAAATCGGCATCCAGACAGAGCGGCATCCGGGCCGGATGGCGCTGGCGGTGTCCCGCTCGCTGATCAAGAACCCGCTCGTCGTCTCGCCGGCCATCGGCATTGCCTTCGCAGCCTCCGGCCTGCCGCTCCCGAAAGCAGCCGACACTTTCCTCGACCTTCTCAGCGCGGCCGCCAGTCCGTGCGCGCTTGTCGCTCTCGGTCTATTTCTCGCCGCCGAACGCGCAGCGGTCGACAAGGACCGCGCCGGAGCCATCCTGCTCACGCTGCTGAAGCTCTTCGTGCAGCCAGCGCTGACCTATGTGCTCGCCTATCACGCCTTCGACCTGCCAAAGGTCACGGCCGACACGGCGATCCTGATCTCCGCCCTGCCCACGGGCACCGGCCCATTCATGCTCGCGGAATATTACAAGCGCGACGCGGCGGTCACCGCCGATACGATCCTCTACTCGACGCTCGCTTCGGTCCTGACGATCTCCGCGCTGCTCTATGTCAGCGGCCACACCGGCTAGGCCGGCTTCTTCACCGGCAGGAATTGGTAGAGCCACGTCTCCGTCACCGGCACGCCGTCCTTGCTCAGGAACAGCCGCATCTCGACCGGGTCAGGACCCGCCGCAGTGAAATCGAAAATCGCGCGCCAGCTGTCCTCCGCCTTGTTCGAATAGGCGGTCGCGTTCGCGACCGTACCGGACGATGCGCTGACCATGGCCTCGACGCCCTTCGCGCTCTTGCCGAGCGCCGTGATCATCGGGCCTGCAAAGTCGACGACGATCTTGAACACACCGGGAGGACGAGGCTGGCCGGGAATGCCGCCTCGGCCGATGCGGGTCGCGATCGTCCGGCCTAGAAGGGTCGGCGGCTCGTCCTTCGCCCAGCTCAGCTTGTAGTCGATGGCGATCGCATCGCCCTTGTTTACCGGCTTCGCCGACAGCCAATAGGCGGCGATGTTGTCGTGGATCTCATCGTCGGTCGGAATTTCGACGAGTTGAACCTGCCCCGGACCCCAATCGCCAAGTGGTTCGACCCAGACGCTTGGGCGGCGCTCGTAGAAGACGCCGTCGTCCTCGTAATTCTCGAAATTCCGGTCGCGCTGAAGTAGGCCGTATCCCTTCGGCGCATTGTCCGAAAAGCTCGACGTCATCACCCGCTCGGGATTGTTCAGCGGCCGCCATAGCCGGTCGCCGTGGCCCGTCAGCATTGCCAGACCGTCCGAGTCATGCACCTCCGGCCGCCAGTCCGCCCCACGGGGGCCCGTCGTCTCGGAATACCAGAACATCGAGGTCAGAGCGGCGATGCCGAACCGGCCGACGGATTCGCGGGCGAAATAGCGGGCCTTGGTGTCCATCACCACGACACCGTTCTTGGAAATGTCCATCGCAAGCGCGCCGGCGACACGGGGGCTGTCGAGCTTGCAATAGAGCATCAGCGCGCCGCCGGTTTCGGACGGCGCGAAATAGAAGTCGGTGAAGCGAGGAAACTCCTCGGGCGTCGGCATCGCGACATCGATCGCGAGCGCCCGTGCCGACATGCCGAACTGATCGAGTTCGCCCGACGAGCGCATATAGGCGGCACCGAGGAATGCGAGCCAATCGCGCTCGGAGCCCGGCTCCATCACCCGGAAACCGGCGAAGCCGATATCATCGGGCAATTCCTTCGCCGGACTGTCCGAGGGGATCGTGAAGAAGTCGGGCTTGTAGAGAAGCCGCTTCGCCTGCCCGTCGTCGATGATGTGGATGCCCACCGGCACCGGGAAGAAGTGACCGAGATGGAACATCCGGACCAGCGCCTTGTCGTTGCCGACATGCAGCGTCTTGTCCAGCTTGAACTGCAGCCGGTTGTGTTCGTCGTAGACTAGTTTGTCGAGAACGTCCTTCGCGCGCGGCACTTCCGGCACGTAAGGAGCTTTCGCCAGCGCTTCGGCCTCGGCCACCAGCTTGTCGAAGGAGAACGGCTCGCCGCCGCTGAATTCGAGGTCGGGATTGGTGTCGTCCGCGAATGCATCGAGCGGAAGGACGAAACCGAGCGCGGCCATTGCGGCCAGAAGTTCGCGGCGGGAAAGGTCGGCCATGCGGAAAGCTCCGGCCAAATTCTGAGGTGGGGCAGCTAATTACAGGACTAGATATCCTGAAAGAGGTGCAAATCCACCCCAATCAAGGCAGACAGATGACGCCGCCGGTGGTCGGCTGTGGAACGCCCGTCGTCCATGGAAAGCTCAGCGGCAGCCCCCTCAGGGAGCGGACGGCGAGGAAGGCGAAGGCCTGCGCCTCGACATGATCGCTCGACCAGCCGACCTCGCCGCCGGTCAGGACCCCGGCGGGCGCAAGCCGTTCGGCGAGCATCCGCATCATTGCCGGATTGCGTGCCCCGCCGCCAACCACGATCCAGGTCATGGGCCGGCGCGGCAGATGCGGCAGGATGCGCATGGTCGCCGCCGCGGTGAACGCCGTCAGCGTTGCTGCGCCGTCTTCGACCGACATTCGGTCGAGCGGCAGCCGCTCGGAGACCCAACGGCGGAACGCATTGCGGTCCAGCGATTTCGGCGGTGGCTGATCGAAGAAGCCATGCTTGAGAAGACCGGCTATCGCGGTCTCGTCGGCCTTGCCCGCATTCGCGGCCGCGCTGTCGGCGTCGAACGGCTGCCCGGTGCGCGTCAGCATGAAGTCGTCGAGCAATGCATTGGCCGGTCCGACATCGCAGCCGACCGGCTCCGCATCGCCGTCGAGATAGGTGACGTTCGCGACGCCGCCGAGATTGAGCACCGCGACTGGCCCCGGAACGTCGAGGGCCTTCACTAGGGCGCGGTGGAACACCGGCACGAACGGAGCTCCCTGCCCGCCGATCGCCATGTCCGCGGCGCGGAAATCAAACACGACCGGCACCCCGGCGGCCCTCGCCAAGGCCCAGCCGTCGCCGAGCTGGACCGTCAGGCCGATTTCGGGGCGATGGACGACCGTCTGGCCGTGAAATCCTATCACGTCGACGGAGCCGGCAGTCTTCAGGAAGGCGAGGATCGCCTCGGTGTTCAGCCTGGTCACGGCGGCCTCTGCGTCGACGAGCCGGCCTGGCCGCGCCGCACGGTCGGTCAGTCCGGCCGCATCCTCCATCGCGCCGAAGATCAGCGCGCGCTCGGCCTGATGCCCGTCATAGTGAAAGCTCGCGACCGGACCGAACGCCGCAATCGTCTCTCCGTCTGTCTCCAGCACCGCTAAATCGATCCCGTCGAGCGAGGTCCCGCTCATCATCCCCAGTGCGCGCATCGACTCGCTTTCCTCTAAACTCGATACCAAGAGGTAGCCTTTCTCGCCACGAACCTGCTAGACGGGCCGCCTCACAGAAGAAGCAGTGTCATGATCGAATACCGTTCGTCCTTCCTGAAACTCTTCGCCGAGCGCGGCTACATCGCCCAGATCTCGGACCCGGAGGCCCTCGACAAGCTCGCGCTGGAAGGCCCGATCACCGCCTATATCGGTTTCGACTGCACGGGCCCGAGCCTGCATGTCGGCCATATGATGGGCATCATGATGCTGCGGCGGCTCCAGCAGTCCGGCCACAAGCCCATCGTGCTGATGGGCGGCGGCACGACCAAGGTCGGCGACCCGTCGGGCAAGGACGAGGCGCGCCAGCTTCTGACCGACGAGGTGATCGCGTCCAACATGGCGTCGATCAAGCAGATCTTCACGAATTTCCTGAGCTTCGGCGACGGCCCAACCGATGCGGTGATGGTCAACAACGCCGAATGGCTCGACACGCTGCACTACATCCCATTCCTCCGGGATTACGGCCGGCACTTCTCGGTCAACCGGATGCTCACCTTCGATTCGGTGAAGCTGCGCCTCGATCGCGACCAGCCGCTCAGCTTCCTCGAATTCAACTACATGATCCTGCAGGCCTACGACTTTGCCGAACTGGCGAAGACGCGCGGCGTGCGGCTGCAGATGGGTGGCTCGGATCAGTGGGGCAACATCGTCAACGGCATCGATCTCGGCCGCCGCGTCGCGGGCGCCGAACTTTACGGCCTGACCTGCCCGCTTCTGACGACGGCATCGGGCGCCAAGATGGGCAAGACCGCCGCCGGCGCGGTCTGGCTCAACGGTGACATGCTGAGCACGTGGGACTTCTGGCAGTACTGGCGCAACACCGAGGACGAGGATGTCGGTCGGTTCCTACGTCTCTTCACCGATCTTCCACTCGAGGAATGCGCGCGGCTCGAAGCGCTCGAGGGCGCCGACATCAACGAGGCGAAGAAGGTTCTCGCGACCGAGGTCACCGCGCTCGTCCATGGCCGCGACGCCGCCAATGAAGCGCAGGAAACCGCACGCCGCACCTTCGAGGAAGGTGCGCTGGCTGAGAATCTACCAACGGTCGAAGTCTCGGCGCCCGAGCTCGCCGAACAGGGCATCGGCGTCCTGCATGCCTTCGTAACCGCCGGCCTTGTGGGTTCGAACGGCGATGCACGACGTCAGGTCAAGGGCGGCGGGCTGAAGGTCAACGACGCGACGGTGACCGATGAGCGGGCGATCCTCAGAACCGGCGATCTGACGCCCGAGGGCGTGATCAAGCTTTCGCTCGGCAAGAAACGCCACGTTCTCCTGAAGCCGGTCGGCTAACGATAAGCCGGATCGTTCGGCTTGAAGGAACGGACCTCGGGCGAAGTCCCGTCCGCGTTCGGCGGATTCTGCTGGCGGAACTCGAATATCTTGCGCAGGAAGCCCGGGGCGACGGCCGATAGCGGGTTCATGTTCATGACGGGCGCGGTCCACGGCCCGCGCACCTCGAAGGTGATGCCGACCAGTCCTTCCTGCGAGCCTCCGCCGAGAATCATCCCGAGCACCGGCACCTTGCCGAACAGATTGTTCAGCGCATAGGCGGGCAGGAACGTACCGCGCAGGCCGATCTGGTTCTGCGCGTAATCGACCTGTCCGTCGAGCGTCGCGCCGAGTTCGTTTCCGTAGACGACGCAGTCGTCGACCATCACCTTGCCGTCGCCGAGACGGAATTTCGTCTCCATCCGGGTGAAGGTCATGCCGTTGTTATTTGCCTGGGCAGCGTTGCCGCGACCGCTATGCGCGACGGACGCCAGCTGCTGGTCGCCGATGACCTGGAAGTTCTGGACGATCAGCCGTCCCTTACTGGTCTCGCCGGGCACGACGTCGAGTGCCAGCGCGCCGCCGCGCATGCGGCGGTAGACATCGAGGAAGCGGAGCGTCGCGCCGGAATCCGCCGCCCGGATGCTGATGACGCGATTATCGTCACCCTGCGACTTGCCCTCGATCGACCCTCCGCCGATACGGCCGGTCAGGTAGAGTGACCTCGTGGTGTTGCCGCGGCGGCTGATGCGGAAATCGGCGCCGCTCAGGACCTCGTTGTTGTTGCCGACCACGGTGCCGAGTTTCATGTCGACATCGAGATCCGGCCCCTTCCGGTCCGTCTGGCCGGTCGTGATCTGCTTCAGAGCCGGACGGGCGTCGAACGTGCTGCCCTGCATCGACAGCTTGAAGCCCTGCCCTGCTTTGTCGACCGACAGCTTGGTGTCATCGCCGCTGCTGATCCGGAACGTATTGAAATCAGCGCTGTTGAACTGGCCGCCACCGTCGAAACGGACCACACCCTTGATGTCGATGCCGCCACCCTGAGCCGAGAAATCTCCGAGTTGGAAGCCGTCGTTCTGGGGCTTGACGGTGAAGGCGATGCGTCCGCCCTGCCCGGCCGCCTTGCCGATGCCGAGCGGCCCTTCGACCTGGGCGCTCGATATGTCCGCTTCGAACTTGGCGCCATCGAACTGCCCCGGTCCGGCGAGCGACAGGCGCGCCGAGACCGGACCGCTCATCTTGATGGTCTCGTTGGAGAAATCCTTGATCTTGGACGGGTCCATCGAGAATGCGACGACGGTCGAGCCGAGTTTCCCCGTCTCGTCGCGCGCGATCTGGGCCTCGACCGCCATCGGAGCGCCGGCGAGTTTCAGATCGCCGCGCAGATTGACCGCGGCCCGATCGACCAGGAGCCGCAGATTGCCATTGTCGATGTCCTTGCTGCCGATCCCCTTAGGCAGGGACAGCCCGGCAAATCCGGCATCGACGCCGACCTGAAGTTTCGAAATATCGGAGCCGCGCCCGAAGGGACCGGTCAAGGTGATTGTGCCGTCGACCTTGCCGTTGCCTTGAAGGAGTTTCGAGGTATTCGGCGCCAGGCGGTCCAGGATCGGCACCGACATCAGCGCACCCGCCGCCTGAACCGGTCCCTGCAGCTTGATGGCGAGATAACCTTGGAACGGGTTCGGCCGGTGATCGTCCGTGCCGAACAAAGTGCCGGCGATTCCAAGCGTCTTGTTGTCGCCGAACTCCACCCGTCCTTCGTCGAGGCGGACCTGCATCACCTTGTCCTGGACGGTCAATTCACCAGTCACGCCGATCGCCGGCGGCGCGCCGTTGAGATAGGTGAAGACGCCATCGGTGAATTTCGCGTCGACCAAAGTCGAGCGCTCGTGCTGAGGACCGATCGCCAGTTCGCCGCGCACCGCGATGTTGAGTTCCTCCACCACCCCCGATTTGACGTTCTCGGCGATCCATCTCCGGCTGTTGGCTGCGATCGGGACCGGCCAGACCCGCAACAGAGCGGCGATCGGCGATCGCGAACCGGCGATCGCGAAATCGCCCATCGGCTTCTCGCCGCTGAAATCGAATGTTCCCTGGCCCACCACCGACAGGGCCCGGCCGCGAACAGCCGCGTTGTCGATCGTCAGGATACGGGCCTCGCGGCGCAGATTGCCGTTCACCTCGAAACGGTCGAACCGCAATGCCGACAAACCGGGATCGGCCCCGGGCACGGCGATCTCCGTGCCACCGATCGCATAGTTCCATTGGTCCGCGCTGTCATCGGCTGGCCGTGCCTGACCGCCGAAACTGATGCGCGTATTGTTGGCGACGATGTCCGATTGGCCGAGCCGGAGAACTCGGTCCTTGCCGTTCCACGAGAGCTGGACGCGGCCGCGCTCCACGTTCATGGCCTCGTCGGGCTTGTCGGGAGCAACGGCGCGGAATCCGACGACGTCCAACCGGGCCTCGGCCGTTGGAACCTGTCCGGCAGGGTCGAGCCGGGCATAGAGATGACCAAACAGCCGCCCATCGATCTCGGCCGGGACCGCGCCACGAAGTGCCTCGTAGATCAGGCGTCCAAGCGCGAGATTCTCGAAACCGAGATCGAAATCACGTCCCTCGCCCGGCTTGCCGCCGACCGTCGCCGTGACCGACCAGCGGTTTTCCGCGGACGCCGATGCGGCGCTGGCGACAAGGCCGTTGCCGTCCGCCTGACGTGAAACTTTCAAATCGACCTGTTCGACGCGATCGATACGGCCGCGCCGCTGGTCGTCGATGACGATATTGCCACGCTCGATCTCGGCGACCTCGAAGCTCGCAAGCGGCCCGGATGGCTGAAGAATGGCCATCGCACCGGAGAGGAATCCGAATATCTCCGCCGGAGCGTCCTGCGGCACGTCCGCGCCGGGGATGCGAAACAGCGCAGGTCCGCCCTCGGTGCCGGCCAAGGCAACCTCGCCATTGTCTTCGATGCGAAGCGTCAGATGAGGCTGGACAATCTTCAGGCGTCGCAACGAGGCCTGACCGCCCATCAGGATATTGCCGTCGAGAGCGATCGAGGCGCTCGGGACGCGCAATACTGGCGCTCCCGACGGATCCTCGATCTCGAACTCGTCCAGCTTCAGGTCCAGCCCGTTTGTGGTCGGATCGACCTGGGACTTGCCGATATTGACGATGTAACCGGGCCCAAGACGCGCCTCGATCGCCTGGGCAATGCGCGGCGTGACGAAGCGCGAGGGTAGCGAGCTGAACAGCACGCCGGCGACACCCGCGACGAGTAGCAGCGCGATGCCGACACCGATCAGCGCGCATTTGCGCAGCATTGAAAACTTGGAAATACGCATGCGGACGCCGCGCCAACTCCTGGTGACGCGCTTCTGCTTTGCGCGGCGTGAGCCCCGCTTCTGCGCCATCCCTCCCAGACCCCGCCCGGAACAAAAAGAAACACACAGCCGCGCGGTCCGGCTCGATGCCGACCGCGCTACTCTCTAAAGAGAGCATAGGCGATAGGAATAAGACGAAAGGACGGCGCGTGACAAAGCTTCAGCCCGGTTCTCCCGCCCCGGATTTCGAACTGCCTACCGATGGCGGCGGTACATTTCGCCTTTCGGACCTGCGCGGCCGCAATGTCGTCCTGTATTTCTATCCCAAGGACGACACGACGAGTTGCACGCAGGAAGCGATCGACTTCAATGCGCTACGCGACGAATTCGCCGCCGCGAACACCGTCGTCATCGGCCTCTCGCCCGATTCCGTGAAGAGCCACGACAAGTTCAAACGCAAATACGATCTGCAGTTCCCGCTCGTCTCGGACGAGACGCGGACCGCGCTAGAACGCTACGGCGTCTGGGTAGAAAAAAGCATGTATGGCCGCACATATATGGGCGTGGAACGGACGACACTGCTGATCGATCCGGAAGGCCGCGTCGCCAGAATCTGGCCTAAAGTCCGCGTCGCGGCGCATGTTCGGGAGGTGCTCGAGGAGGCCCAGCGTATCAGTGCATAGACTCGTCCCGGCACCGACAACCGCACGTAGGTCGACTTTCGGAACCGAAATATGGAAAAATTGCTCGTCGGATTCGCACGAGGGGAGCAACGTGATGAACGACTGGCATCCTATCGAGACGGGGCCCAAGGACACATCGGTGTTGGTGTATTGCAAACACGGCCCCTGCGAGGTCGGGCATTACAACACCCTGATGAGGGGATGGGTGACGAGCTGGGATCATAGATACCTGGACACGCCGACCCACTGGATGCCTCTGCCGCATCCGCCCGCGTCCACGGCCATGATCGAGGGACGGCAGCCGAACTGAGGCTGCACATTTCGCCAATTCGACGCCCCGCAGATCCATGGCTTCGCGGGGCGTCGCTTACGTGGGGTTAACCTTACCGTTCTATGAAACGGGGCATGCAGGCCTCGTATCAACGGTCTCGACAATCGACAGGCTCGCCCGTTCGGCGGCTGAGGATCGATCTGCATCCCCTCACCGCCCTATCGATCGTTCTTGCCGTCCTTGCGCTGGGCATCTGGTGTGTCGCAACAACAGGCTATGCCTTCTTTCATGACCAGGTCCTGATCGGCATCACCGAACGTCATGCATCGATCGAACGTGGCTCGCGTGCGGAAATTCAACGGCTTCGCGACGAGATTCAGCGGATATCCAGTTCGCGGCTGGTCGAGCAGCAGACCATGGCAAGCAAGCTCGACGCGCTGGCCGAACGACAGGCCCGCACCACCCGCAGACAGGACGAGATCATTCGGCTTCTGGGCTCGGGAGATGAGGTCGAGGCAAAACCGTCCGATCCCGAAGAAGCCGCCCCCGAACCGGAAGACATGCCGCTCCGCCAGTCGCACGGTTTCCTGACGCCGACGGACGACGGCTCGCCGGTGCTCAATAGGTTGGATACCCTCGGTAACGCCTACGACCGCCTGGAGCGCAATCAAACCAGAGCGATTGCCGACCTGAAGCGACGCTATGAGCATCAACGCGCAAGTCTCGACAATGTCTATGCGCGGCTCGGGCTCAATCGTGACTTGAAGAAACCAATTCAAGCCTCGGTCGGTGGACCGTTTTTACCGACGTCTGTTAATCCGGTGCACAAGCTGGGAACCGATCTGGCAGCGCTGGCCGATATGGCCGCCGAGGCGGACGATCTCCGCGCTGGGCTTTCGCAAATCCCGGTGCGGTCGCCCCTGCCCGGCGCGCAGAAGACCAGCGGTTTCGGCACAAGGATGGACCCATTCCTCGGCGCGCCGGCCTTCCATAGCGGCGTGGATCTGCGTGCCGCGTCCGGGTCAACCGCCCGCGCTACCGCCGACGGCAACGTGGTCACCGCCGGATGGACGAACGGCTACGGCCTGATGGTCGAAATCCGCCATTCGAGCGGCACCTCGACCCGCTACGGCCACCTGTCGTCGATCGGCGTCAGGGAAGGTCAGACCGTCTCTGCCGGGGACATGATCGGCCGCGTCGGCTCGACCGGGCGCTCGACCGGGCCGCATCTGCACTATGAAGTCAGGGTCAACGGCGAGCCGGTCAATCCCGACCGCTTCCTCGCGGTCGGGACGACGCTTGCAAGCCTGAACTGAGATCAGTCGACGTCGTCGACGCTCTCCGGCCCGCCGCCATAGACGCGCTGGGCCAATGCCGCTTCCATGAACGGATCGACATCGCCGTCGAGCACGTCGCTCGGGCTGGTCGAGGTCACGCCGGTGCGGAGGTCTTTCACCATCTGATACGGCTGCAGGACGTAGGAGCGGATCTGATGGCCCCAGCCGATATCGGTGCGGGCGGCCTGCTCGGCCGCCGCGGCGTCCTCGCGCTTCTTCAGCTCCATCTCGTAGAGCTTGGCGCGCAGCATGTTCCAGGCGGTGGCCCGGTTCTTGTGCTGCGAGCGGTCGCCCTGGCTGACGACGGCGATGCCGGTCGGAATATGCGTCAGGCGAACGGCCGATTCCGTCTTGTTGACGTGCTGGCCGCCCGCGCCACCCGAACGCATCGTGTCGACGCGGACTTGACTTTCGTCGATGTCGATCTGGATGCGGTCGTCGATGACCGGATAGACGTCGATCGAGGCGAAGCTGGTCTGTCTGCGCGCATTGGAATCGAACGGCGAGATGCGCACCAGCCGGTGCACGCCCGCTTCCGTCTTCAGCCAGCCATAGGCGTTGCGGCCCTTGATCAGCAAAGTCGCCGACTTGATGCCCGCGCCTTCGCCGTCCTGATGGTCGACGACCTCGATCTTGAAGCCGCGCCGCTCGGCCCAGCGCGTGTACATGCGCAGGAGCATCTCGGCCCAGTCCTGACTCTCGGTGCCTCCGGCGCCGGGATGAACGTCGAGATAGGTGTCGCTGCCGTCGGCCTCGCCCGAAAGCAAGGTCTCGATCTGCTGGCGCCCGGCCTCCTCGGTCAGAGCCTTGATGGCGGCCTCGGCTTCCGAGATGACGCCGTCATCGCCCTCGGCCTCGCCGAGTTCGATCAGTTCGACGTTGTCGGCGAGTTCGCGATCGAAGCGCAGGATCTGCTCGATTCGGGTCTCCAGATCAGTGCGCTCGCGCATCAGTTTCTGGGCGCGATCGGCATCGTCCCAGAGCGTCGGGTCTTCGGAAAGCGCGTTGAGCTCTTTCAGGCGTGAGAGGGACTGATCCCAGTCAAAGATGCCTCCTCAGCAGCCCGACCGACTGCTTGAGTTCTTCTACGAGTTTGGACGTCTCGGCGCGCATGAATCGCTTCTTCGAGGTTTGAAAAGAGCGCGGAACCTAGGGAACGAGGCAGGGTCTGTAAACCGCTATTGAGCGCATGTGATTTGTTCGCTAGCTGATCGTGGCCCCTTGATCAGGATCACATGGCAGAACGCAAGCAACCCAGCCGGCGCCGATGCTCGACGGCTTTTCTCAACGACATGCTGGCAATCCATGCCGCTGATCGACCCAATTTTTTCCTACGAAAGTATCTCGGATCCATGCTGGTCATGGATTTCGGTGATCAAATACCAATCCGAACCTTTCGAGGCGATGATATCGAGGTCGGAGAATTCAATATCGGCGTCCGCAATTGCTACTGGGAACTGTTCGACAGATCGGAGCGAATACTGACCAGCGAAACCATCGAGGACGACAGGATCATTGAAAAAGCGATTTTCAAACACTCGGTAAGTGCCCTCAACCTCTTTCAACGCAAGGGATTTGCCGATCTGGAATTCACGGAGCCGGGGTTGATGATGCGGTTCGACATAACCGGAAAATGGGAAGACAGGCCCGGACGATGCATCGTGAAATTCGACTTCCTGAAGAAGTGCAGCATTCAACTGACGACATTCGGGCATCTCATGTATCAGGAGTGGGACACGAGCTGGTAGTCACGGCATCTCAATCGTCCGAAACGACGACGCGTTCCCGGCTCGCCAGCGTGTAGAAGCCGACACCGGCCAGAACCAGCACGCTGCCGATCACGTCGATCAGGCTCATCCCCTCGCCCAGCACGACGACCGCGAGCGCAATGGTGGCGACCGGGCTCATCGTCGAGATCGTCGCGTTTGCCTGCGCCGAAATCCGTGACAGGGCGGCGTTCATGAAGAACGACGGAAGCACGGTGGCGCCGACTGCTATCAGGACGCCGAGCCACATTACGTAAGGGGATAGCGGCTTGAGTTCATGCGTCAGCAGGAACTGCCCGATTGCCGCCACCGCCGCGGCGCTCATGGCGATGCAGGTGAAGAGCTGCGGCCCAAGGGTAAAGATGATCTCCTTGGCCAGGAGCTGATAGAGCGCGAACGCAACGGCAGCCGCCATGACCCACGCGGCGCCGATAAGTGCGCTTTGACCCAGCACACCGAGATCCTGATTGAAGATCAGGGCGAGGCCCGCATAGCTGACAACGAATGCCAGGAGAGCCTTAGCCTTTACCGGCTGGTGGAAGAAGGCCGCCCCGAACAGCACCACGAACAAGGGATAGGTGAACAGGATCAGCCGCTCGAACTGGGCGGAAATGTATTCGAGCCCCTTGAAGTCGGCCCAGCTCGAAACCCAATAGCCGAGCAGTCCGACGAAGATCGCATGAAAGATCGCGCGGCTTCTCTCCGGGCTTGGCGTGACGGTGCCCCTGGACGCCCGCACCGCCCAGACCCCGATCACGACGTAGACCGGCAGCGACAGGACCATGCGGAGCGCAAGCAGCGTCTCGGCGTCGATCCCCTCCGCATAGGCGAGCTTGATGATGATGCTCTTGGTCGCGAACAGGCATGCGCCGGCCGCGGCGAACAGATAGCCCACCCACGGCCGGCTGGCTGGGGTTGCAGCTGTGCCGGCGCTGGTCATTGGAGTCCTGAAATGAGAACCGGCGAAAGGCCGGACGGTCGGTCCTACCTAGGAACCGGAACCGGCGCTGTAAATACGCCGATAGTCACTCGCAGGGAAGTTTGGACAGCCCCCCGAGCCCAGCGAACGGTGATCAAGGGTTCATGACGTTAGTGCAGCGCCATTCTTTCGGCTGGCAGGCGATGCCCGGCGTCGAGCATTTCGGACCGTCCGGCGCGCGAGCGCAGATCACGCAGTCATTGGTGAAAGCAGTGCAGGCCGCCTGCTCCCGCATCAAGCTTTCGAGGCTGTCCGGCGCGGGCGGCTTCAGCGGCGTCAGTTTCGGCTCGTCGGCGAAGGCGCTTCCCGTCATCACGACGAGAAGGATCGCCGCGAACCTCAATAGAGGCCGCCCGTGCCGCTGCGAACCGCGCGGTCGGCTTCCGGCGTTACGCCGATCGCCTGGCCGTCTCCGGCGCCGTAGCCGATGACCGAATAGCTGTCCGGGGGCGCGGTACCCGGCTTGAAGGCTTCGAGGATGACCTTCTGGTCTCCCGGTCCCGCGCGCATGCCGGTGACGGGGTTGATGCGGACGAGCTTGATGCCCGGCGGAACGCGGAACGGCACGGCGGGCTTGTCCGCGAGTGCGACCTTCATGAAATCGCTGACGATCGGCGCCGCGAGCTCGCCACCGGTCGTTCCGTGACCCATGTCGCGCGGCTTGTCGTACCCGAGGTAGACACCCACGGCGAGATCAGGCGAGAAGCCGACGAACCAGGAATCCTTGTTGTCGTTGGTCGTACCGGTCTTGCCGGCCATTGGCTTGCCGACCTGGCGGAGAACCGTCGCGGTGCCACGCAGGACGACGCCTTCGAGCATGGACGTCATCTGATAGGCGGTCAGCGGGTCGAGCACCTGCTCGCGATGGTCGACAAGCGTTGGCGGCTGCTGGCCGCGCCAGTCGGTCGCCCGGCAGCCCTGACATTCGCGCGCGTCGTGCTTGTAGATCGTGCGGCCGTAGCGGTCCTGTACGCGATCGATCAGGCTCGGCACGACCTTCTTGCCGCCATTGGCGAAGATCGAATAGCCGCCAACCATGCGCAGCAAGGTCGTCTCGCCGGCGCCGAGCGCCATCGACAGGAACGGCGGCAAATCATCATAGACGCCGAAGCGACGGGCATATTCCGAGACGATCGGCATGCCCATGTCCTGCGCCAGGCGCACGGTCATGACGTTACGAGACTTCTCGATACCGAAGCGCAACGTCTGCGGGCCGTAGAACTCTCCGGAATAATTCTCCGGTTTCCAGGTCTCGCCGCCGGTGCCTTGGTCGATCTCGATCGGCGCATCCAGAACCACCGACGACGGCGTGTAACCATTGTCGAGCGCGGCGGCGTAGAGCAGCGGCTTGAACGAGGAGCCGGGCTGGCGCAGTGCCTGCGTCGCGCGGTTGAATTCGCTCTGGTCATAGGAGAAGCCGCCGACGAGCGCGAGAACGCGGCCGGTGAACGGGTCCATGACCACCATCGCGCCGGAGATTTCGGGCACCTGACGCAGGCGGTACTGGCCGGCCTGAGCCTTGCCGTCCTTGCCGGTCAGCGGCTCCACATAGACGACATCGCCGGGTCCGAGAGGGCCTTTCTGGTTCGGCGGCTTCGTCGCGCCGGAGGACCAGCGCCCTGCCCACTTCATGCCTTCGGGAGGGATATTGCCGGTATCCCGGTCGGCCTTGACGGCACCGTTGGCCTCGCGACCAGGCTGCATTCCGATCGTCGCACCGTTGCCGTCGACGGCCAGCACGACCGCGAGCTTCCAGCCGACATCGCCATAGGCCGGAACTTCGGCCAGCGCCTTGCCCCAATCCTGAACCGCACCGACATTGCGGATCGCGCCGCGCCAGCCCCGCGCCTCGTCGAACTTCACGAAGCCGGCCGACAGCGCCTTCTTCGCCATTTCCTGGAGCTGCGGGTTCAGTGCCGTGCGGACCGAAAGGCCACCCTCGTAGAGGCCCTTGCCACCGAACTTCTCATAGAGAATCCGGCGAACCTCTTCAGCGTAGTAAGGCGCGGTGTAGACATGGGCGCTCGATGCGCGGGCCGTCACGCCTAGAGGAGAGTCCTTTGCGGCACGGCCGTCCTCCGCCGAAACGAAGCCGTTCTCGACCATGCGGTCGATGACCCAGTTACGGCGCTCGATGGCGCGATCGGCATAGCGGAATGGATTGTAATTGTTCGGCGCCTTCGGCAGCGCGGCGAGATAGGCGACCTCGGCCACGTTGAGCTCATGGACCGACTTATCGAAATAGTTCAGCGCCGCGGCGGCAATGCCGTAATTGCCGAGGCCGAGATAAATCTCGTTGAGATACAGCTCGAGGATCTTGTCCTTCGAGAAGGTCTGCTCGATCCGAAGTGCCAGCAGCGCTTCCTTGATCTTGCGGTTCATCGAGGCTTCATTCGTCAGCAGGAAGTTCTTCGCGACCTGCTGCGTGATGGTCGACGCGCCCTGCGGACGGCGATCGCGGCCCATGTTCTCGATATTGTACCAGACGGCGCGAGCGATGCCGGTCGGATCGATACCGCCGTGCTCGTAGAAGTTCTTGTCCTCCGCCGAGAGGAAGGCGTGGATCACAAGCTGCGGGACCGCCTGGATAGGCAGGAACAGGCGGCGCTGATTGGCGTATTCGGCGATCAGGCTGCCATCCACGGCGTGCAGGCGCGTGGTGACTGGCGGCTCGTATTTCTCGAGCGTCGCATGATCCGGAAGGTCTTGGGCCTGCTGCCAGACGAAAGCGCCAATGGCCGCCGCCGCGACAACGCCGAGAATCGTCGCCGTTGCGAACAGAAAGCCGAAAAAGCGAAGCAGCAGGCGCATCTACGCAGCATCCCCCTCGTTAGAACCGCCCGCTCCGCCTGGCCGTGCGATCTTGATTGCCCGGCTTGGAAGCCGTTTGTGGATTTTATGGGGCGCGCCGCCGGTCCGGTCGAAGTGCCCTATTCCTTTTGATACCCGAAAAACCGATCGACCGCCGCGACCATGGCTCCGGATGCGGTGTTCCGCCACTCCTCGGACGTCAGCAGCTTCAGGTCGTCCCTGTTGGACATATAGCCGAGTTCGAGGAGCACCGACGGCACGTCGGGAGCCTTCAGGACCATGAAACCGGCGGACCGGTTCGGATTCTTGTTCAACCGGACCGCCCCCTTCACCGATATCACGAGATTCTGGGCGAAACGCGCTGAAAACGCCTTTGTTTCCCGTCTCGCGAGATCGATCAGGATACCCGCCACTTCGTCGGGTTCGGACGTCAGGTCGACGCCCGCGATGACGTCGGCTCGGTTCTCCTTCTCGGCCAGTTTCTCGGCTTCGGCGTCGCTCGCCCTGTCGGACAGCGTATAGACAGTCGCACCGCGTACGCCGAACGGATCGGAGATAGAGTCGGCGTGGATCGACACGAACAATTGGGCGCCGGCCTCGCGGGCGACCCTCACCCGGTCGGCGAGTGCGATGAAGCGGTCGTCGTCACGGGTCATCACCACCCGATAGCGACCGGTCGCATCGAGCTTGGCCCTGAGGGCGAGACCGAAATCGAGAACGACCTTCTTTTCCTGCTCACCGTCCTGGCCGTGCGCGCCCATGTCGATGCCGCCATGGCCGGGATCGATGACGATTACAGGACGCTTGTCGCCGGCATCGGCCGTCGGCGCGTCGGGCTTGGGCGGCACCTCGACTTCCGCGCGCTGCCGCGTTGCCGCTTTCACGAAGGCATCGCGGCTCGTCGCCACGAGGTCGATATCGAGCCTGATGCCATCACTGGTTCGTGATTGTTTCATCGAATCGACCGCGACCGGCCCAGGCGTGTCGATGACGATGCGGGAACGCCCAGGCGCGATCAGCCCGTAGCGGTAGGTCGATACGAGGCCGCGCGCGGGATGACCGGTCTGATCCTCGGCGTGGAACAGGACATTCGGCAGGTCGATGATGACGCGGTACGGGTCCGGCAACGTGAAGATGCTCGGCTCGATCTGCGCGCCGAGCAGTACGGAAAGTCGCGTCCGGTTGAGGTCGCCCTCGAGCCTTGTCGCCATTGCCGCGACAGGCTCATCCGCTCGAGCCGATGCGGGCGCGAACCACGCGCCGACAGCTACGCACAGGAGAATCAGAAATCGGCAATTCTCCACATCACTTCTCCGATTTCGCTCTCTCCGGCCTAACGGAAAACCTCTGCTTCGCCCATATTGCATTCCAATTTCTGGTGGATTTCTCTCGACAGCTCCACCATCCGTCGTAACAACGAAGCAACACAACTGCTTGTCAATTCCGGGCTTTTGTATATGAAAGGACTCGGCTCGCACCGTGCTGAAGGCTCCCAGCCTGCTCACGCGCGATGGCGGCAGCTTCCCATCTGTATGAGTGTGGAAGTCGCCGTTTCGGACAGGTCCTCCCCTCGGTGAGGCAGCGCCCATAGCCGGAGATATCCGGTTTTCGCATGAGGCGGCAGACCAGTCCTTGCGCCCGGCATCTTGCGCGGCGAGCTGCGACTGACACCCCGCATATGCGGGCTTGGAATTGGAGCCGATGACGGAAAACACGAACGTTCAGGCAATTTCCTGTGCGCTCGACGCCGTCCTTCCGGCCGAACACATCATCACATTTTCTATCAGACACAGCGCCAGCGCAGCGGGCCCGCACGGTGGAACGAGAGGTTCCCGTGCCGGTTTGCGCGCGCGGCGCAGAATCGAGAGCTTTCAATGGCCAACAAGATGCTTATCGACGCCGCCCATCCGGAGGAGACTCGGGTGGTGGTCGTCCGCGGCAACCGCATCGAAGAGTTCGACTTCGAGAGCGCTAACCGCAAACAGCTTCGCGGGAACATCTATCTCGCCAAGGTAACCCGGGTCGAACCGTCGCTTCAGGCTGCGTTCGTCGAATATGGCGGCAACCGGCACGGCTTCCTCGCTTTCAGCGAGATCCATCCGGACTACTACCAGATCCCCGTCGCCGACCGTCAGGCACTCCTCGATGAGGAAGCCCGCGACCGTCACGACGAGCATGAGGAAGAAGAAAAGCCGAAGGAAGTCCGCGGGCGTCGTCGCCGCGGGCGCGCCAAGTCCGCCGCGTCGTCCGACGAGGCGGTGAGCGAGGACGTTCCGGCGTCCGAGACCGATGGCGAAATCGAGGGCAGCGAAGCCGGCGAGACCGAGCGGGACGCGCTCCTAGCCGCCGCCGAAGAAGCCGCAACCCCGGAAGTTTCCGAGCCCGGTGTCGAAGGCGGAAATGGCGAACTCGTCGAAGTACGCGACGACGCCAAGGACGAGATCGAGTCGGTTGGTGCCGCCGAAGACTCGCTCGAAGAGATCCCCGAGCGTCGCCAGCGCCGCGGCCGCCAGTACAAGATCCAGGAAGTCATCAAGCGCCGCCAGGTCCTGCTGGTCCAGGCGGTGAAGGAGGAGCGCGGCAACAAGGGCGCGGCTCTCACCACCTATCTCTCGCTTGCCGGCCGCTATTCGGTGCTGATGCCGAACACGGCGCGCGGCGGCGGCATCTCCCGCAAGGTCACCAACGCGGCCGACCGCAAGAAGATGAAAGAGATCGCGACCGATCTCGACGTGCCGGAGGGCATGGGCGTCATCCTGCGCACGGCCGGCGCCAACCGCACCAAGGCCGAGATCAAGCGCGATTTCGAATATCTGCTGCGCCTCTGGGAAACGGTCCGCGAGACCACCCTGTCGTCGACGGCCCCTGCCCTCGTCCATGAGGAAGGCTCGCTCGTGAAGCGCGCCATCCGCGACCTCTACAACAAAGACATCGACGAAGTTCTCGTCGCGGGAGATGGTGCGTTCCGCGAGGCCAAGGACTTCATGCGCATGCTCATGCCGAGCCATGCCAAGAACGTGAAGTCCTATCGCGACCCGCTGCCGATCTACACCCGTTTCGGCGTCGAGGCTCAGCTCGATGCGATGTTCTCGAGCACCGTCACGCTGAAGTCCGGCGGCTATATCGTCATCAACCAGACGGAAGCGCTCGTCGCGATCGACGTGAACTCGGGTCGCGCTACGCGCGAACACAATATCGAGGACACCGCTCTCAAGACGAATCTCGAAGCGGCGGAAGAAGTTTCTCGCCAGCTCCGCCTGCGCGACCTCGCCGGTCTCATCGTCGTCGACTTCATCGACATGGAAGAGAACCGCAATAACCGCGCCGTCGAGAAGAAGCTCAAGGACTGCCTGAAGAACGACCGCGCCCGCATCCAGGTTGGCCGCATTTCGCATTTCGGCCTTCTGGAAATGTCGCGCCAGCGCATCCGCACCGGCGTTCTGGAAAGCTCGAGCGAAGTTTGCGCCATCTGCGCCGGCACCGGCCGCGTCCGCTCGGTCCCATCGGTCGCTCTCCACGTGCTTCGCATGATCGAGGACAGCCTGCTGCGCAATGCGGGCTTCGATCTCCTCGTCCGCACGCCGTCCTCGGTTGCACTCTACATTCTCAATCAGAAGCGCGGCCACCTCCGCGAGATCGAAAGCCGCTTCGGCATCGACGTTTTGTTCACCGCCGACGACACACTTTCGGTCGGCGAGCATTGCGTGATCCAGCGTGGCGAGCCGGCAACCGGCACGCCGCAGCTCGTCGCGCAACTTCCCCCGGTCGTCGAGGAGCCCGAGGACGAGGTCTTCGCTGAGGACGAGGGTGAGCACGAAGCACCCCGCCAGGACAATGGTCGCGAACCGCGTGGCGAGCGCGGTCCGCGCGAGGCCCAGCAGCCGCGTGAGGAAGGCGAGGCCGGACGCCGTCGCCGTCGCCGTCGTCGTCGTGGTCGCGGCCGTGGCGGCGAGGATCGCGCCGGCGTTGGCTTCAATGGCGAGAACCAGAACGACCAGGCCGCCTCGGATGCCGAGGAGATCGGCTCGTTCGAGGGCGACGATGAAGGCCTGGTCGTCGAGGCTCCCGCCGAGGAATCGGCTGCGGCTGCGGTGATGGTCGACGAGGCCACGGTTCCTGCCGCCACTGGCGAAGAGGTCGCGGTCGAAGATGAGCCGAAGCCCCGCCGTCGCGGACGTCGTGGCGGCACCCGTCGCGGCAAGGGAGAGGCCGCCGAAGCCGGTACTGACGAGGCAGCGGCCGCAGTGTCCGCCGCTCCGGAGATCATTGCGACCCCGGTCGAAGAACCCATCGCCGAAGTCGTGCCGGAACCCGAGCCCGAGCCGGTCGTCGAAAAGGCAATCCCCGCTCCGACGCCTGTCCAGCAGGCGGCCGAGGAGATCGACCGCCCCCGCCGGACCGGCTGGTGGAGCAAGGTTCGCGGCGGCTGATCGCTGAAAATCAAAACCCGGATGCCACAACATCCGGGTTTTTCATTTCATCCAGTCCCTGAGCCGCCCTATCGCTTCGCCGATATCCGCTTCGGCGCCGGCGAAGGAGAACCGGAGGAACCGGTGCCCGCGCGCCCGGTCGAAATCGTTTCCGGGCGTTGCCGCAACACCCGCCTCTTCGAGCATTGCACGAGCAAAGGCGGGGCTGTCATTGGTTTGCCGCGTCACGTCGGCGTAGATGTAGAAGGCACCGTCGGCCGGCAGGAATTTGTCGAAGCCGATCTTCGGCAGCTCTGTCAGCAGGAACGAGCGGTTCCGCGCATAGATCGCCTTGATCGCCTCCAGTTCCTCGGTTGCATCGAGAGCAGCCGTCGCTGCGATCTGCGACAAAGTCGGCGCTGAGATGAAGAGGTTCTGTCCAAGCCGCTCGATCGGCCTTTCGAGCGCCTCCGGCACGACGAGCCAACCGATGCGCCAGCCGGTCATGCACCAATATTTCGAGAAGCTGTTCACGACGACGACATCGTCGCCGAAGCGCAGAGCGGTCTCGGCCGGCTCGCCGTAAGAGAGGCCGTGGTAGATCTCGTCCGAGATCAGGCGGATGCCGAGCCGCCTGCAGGTCGCGACGATATCCTCGAGCGCCTCCCGGCCGACGATCGTGCCGCTCGGATTGGCGGGGCTCATCAGCAGGACGCCTGACAGCGGCGCCTCGCGATGCGCCTTCTCGATCGCCTCGCCATCGAGCGCCCAGCGACTGTCCGGTCCGGTCTCGATTTCGACCGGGATCAGCCCCAGCGCTCCGAGGATCGTTTTATAGGGAGGATAACCGGGCGAAGAGATCGCGACACGGTCGCCGACGTCGAACAGAGCGAGAAAGGCGAGGACGAAGCCACTGGACGAGCCTGTCGTCACGGCGATCCGCTCGGCCGGAACGGACAGGCCGTAGGCATCGGTATAATGCTTCGATATCCGAGCGCGAAGCGCCGGCATGCCGAGCGCGTGTGTGTAGCCGATCGGCGTGCCCTGCAGCGCGCCTATCGCGGCTTCGCGGGCCGCACGGGGAGCGGCAAAGCCCGGCTCGCCGATTTCCATGTGAATGACCGAGCGGCCGGATGCCTCGAGCCGCTGTGCCGCGGAAGCCACATCCATCGCGAGAAACGGCGCCACATCCGCCCGTTGCGCATGAAGGAGTCTCCGTGCACGATCTTCAATGTGACTCATGAGATTTGCGCCGCTTTTGCGCCACGGTTCTGGTGCATCGCCCGGCCTATGCCGTCCCTGACGCCCCCACGCAAGTCCCGAGCCGGATTTTCGGCCCGCGTCGTCAGCTTTGCTGTCATGCTCGCGTTCGGCACGACCTCGCTGTCGGCGCCTTCCGCCGCGCAGGGGGCGAATAACAGGCTTGCTCCGGTCCGCGACGCCGAGATCGAAGAGCTGATGCGCGACTACGTCACGCCGGTTCTCAAGGCGGCGGGCCAGGAGCCGTCCGCGATCCAGATCCATCTCGTCCGCGACATGTCGTTCAACGCGTTCGTCGCCAACGGACGCCGCATCTTCATCAATCTCGGGGCGATCGTCGACGCGAAGACGCCCAATCAGCTGATCGGCGTCCTCGCCCATGAGACGGGCCACATTGCCGGCGGCCATCTTTCCGCGATGCGCCAGAAGCTGGAGGAGGCGCAGACCCGCGCTATCATCGCCATGCTGCTGGGCGCGGCAGCAGTCGGTGCGGGTGCGGCAAGCGGCGCCAGCGGTTCGACCATCGCCGGCGGTGCGCAGGCGGCGGTGACGGCGCCTGGTGAGATCATAAAGCGCGACCTGCTCTCGTATATCCGCAGCCAGGAACAGGCCGCTGATCAGGCTGCCGTGAGCTACCTCACGAAGACCGGGCAGTCGCCGAAAGGCATGCTCGAAGTCTTCAAGGGCTTCGCCGACAAGAGCATGTTCAATGCGCGGTTCGTCGATCCGTACGCGCAGACCCATCCGATGCCGGTCGAACGTATCGCGCTCCTGGAACGCATTGCCAACGAAAGCCCCTATCTGAACGCGCAGGATTCCGACGAGCTCTTAAAGCGCCACAAGATGGTGCAGGCTAAGATCATCGGCTTCGTGAGGCCGATGGACACGGTGCTGCGGACCTATCCGCTATCCAATACCAGCCTTCCGGCCCGCTATGCCCGGGCGGTCGCCACTTATCGCTTCGGTTCGGTCGAGGTCGCGCAGCGCGAGATCGATTCCCTGATCTCGACGGAACCCAACAACCCGTATTTCTGGGAACTGAAGGGCCAGGCGCTGCTGGAGGCCGGCCGGCCGAAGCAGGCGATCGAGCCGCTTCGCCGCGCGTCATCCCTGAAACCGAGATCGGGCCTCATTCGCATCATGCTCGGCGAGGCGATGGTCGCGAGCAACGACAACAGCCAACTCGATGCCGCGATCACTCAGCTTCGCCAGGCGACTGCGAGCGAACAGGAGTCCGCGGACGCCTATCGCAATCTGGCGAACGCCTATGGCCGAAAAAACCAGCTGCCAGAGGCAGATCTGGCATCGGCGCAGGCTGCCTTCTACTCGGGCGACGTCCAGACGGCCAAGGAACTTGCAGCGCGTGCCAAACAACGCTTCTCGGCCGGTTCACCCGGCTGGTTGCGCGCTGACGACATAGTCAACTACCGTGCGCCGAAGCTGAAATAGAGTTCGGTGGGCTGCAAAGGATAATGAAGTGATCAATCTGCGCGCCACGCTCATTGCCGCCGTACTCGGCCTCGCGAGCATTCTTCCCGCCGCCGCCCAGGCCCCCGACGCCGAGCGTGCCCGGATCGAGGGCATCGTCCGCGACTACCTTCTGAACAACCCTGAGATCCTGCGGGAGATGGCGTCTCGCCTCTCGGCCAAGGACAAGGCTTCGGAGGACAAGGCCCGCGTCGGAGTCTTCGGCGAATATCGCGACAAGATCTACAACTCGAAGCGCCAGGTCGTTCTCGGCAATCCGAAAGGCGACGTCACGCTCGTCGAATTCTTCGACTACAATTGCGGCTATTGCCGCCGGGCGCTCAGCGACACCGAGGTCCTGCTGAAGAGCGATCCGAAGCTCCGCGTCGTGCTGAAGGAAATGCCGGTTCTCGGCGAAGGATCACACGACACCGCGCGCGTCGCCGTCGCACTGCATGCCCAAGCGCCCGAGAAATATCTCCAATTCCATCGCGAGATGCTTGGCTCCGACAAACAGGCCGATGGCCAGGCCGCGCTCGACGTTGCCAAGAAGCTCGGACTCGATATGAACAAGCTGGCCGAGGGCCTAGCCGATCCCGAGGTCGACGCCACGCTTCTCGAGGTTCACGAACTCGCCCAGAAGCTGAACATCGAGGGCACGCCAACCTATGTGATCGGCGATCAGGTCGTGCCCGGCGCAGTCGGCGTCGCGAACCTCAAGGAGATCATCGGGAATGTCCGTTCCTGTGGGAAGGCGACCTGCTCCTGACGCGTTCCGGCGCGTCTGCCGCTTAAATCGCTTTCCACCTCCGCGCGTGGCCCCTATAACCACCGCCCATCCGGGCCCGGCCCGTTAGACCCTTGCCCTCGGCATCATGACTTCGACTGTCTTCGTCCTCAACGGCCCGAACCTGAACCTGCTCGGTCTGCGCGAGCCGGAAGTCTATGGTTCGGAGACGCTCACCGATATCGAGAAGAAGGTCGCCGAGCGCGGCAAGGCGCTGGGCTTTTTGGTGGACTTCCGCCAGACCAATATCGAGGGCGTTCTGGTCGATTGGATCCAGGAAGCCAGGACCAAGGCGAAGGGGATCGTCATCAATCCCGCCGCCTATACGCACACTTCGGTTGCGCTGCATGATGCGCTGAAAGCCGCCGACGTTCCGGCCATCGAAGTGCATTTGTCGAATGTGCACGCCCGCGAGGACTTCCGGCACCATTCCTTCGTGTCCCCCGTGGCACGCGGAATTGTCGTCGGCTTCGGGTCCTACGGCTATGAACTCGCTCTGGAAGGCCTGGCGCGCATCCTTGCGCAGTCCGGTCACGCCTGACGCCCTTTGGAGAAGAAGAAGTCCATGACCAAGGACGCCAAAAACGGCTTCAACCACGATCTCATCCGCGACCTCGCCAATCTCCTGAAGGAGACGGACCTTTCGGAGATCGAGATCGAGAACGACGACCTGCGCATCCGCGTGGCGCGCAGCATCCAGGTTACCGCTCCGGTCTATTCGACGCCCGCCGCCGGGTCTCCCGCGGCAGCCCCGGCCGCGGCCATTTCCCCTGAAGACAAGGCCAAGGCGCCGGGCGTCATTCTTTCGCCGATGGTCGGCACCGCCTACCGTGCGCCGGAACCGGGCGCGAAGACCTTCGTCGAGGTCGGCGCCGAAGTCCGCCAGGGTCAGACGCTCCTCATCATCGAGGCGATGAAGACGATGAACGCGATCCCCGCTCCGAAGAGCGGCGTGGTTCGCGAAATCCTGGTCGAGGACGGTCAGCCGATCGAATTCGGCCAGCCGCTCCTGATCGTCTCGTAACGGAACCCTGACGGGATGTTCGACAAGGTCCTCATCGCCAACCGCGGCGAGATCGCGCTCCGGGTGCTGCGCGCCTGCAAGGAGCTCGGCATTGCAACGGTCGCCGTGCATTCCACGGCCGACGCCGAAGCGATGCACGTCAAGCTCGCCGACGAGGCGGTCTGCATCGGCCCGCCGACGGCGCGCGATTCCTACCTCGCCATCCCGCAACTGCTCGCCGCCTGCGAAATCACCGGTGCCGAGGCGGTCCATCCGGGCTACGGCTTCCTGTCGGAAAACGCCCGCTTCGCCGAGATCCTCGACGAGCACGGCATCACCTTCATCGGTCCCAAGGCCGAGCATATCCGGGTGATGGGCGACAAGATCGCCGCCAAGCAGACGGCCAAGCGCCTCGGCATTCCGGTCGTTCCGGGTTCTGATGGCGGCGTAAGCGAGGACGGCGAGGCGCGCCGCATTGCGGCCGAGATCGGCTATCCAGTCATCATCAAGGCGGCGGCCGGCGGTGGCGGACGCGGCATGAAGGTCGCGCTGACCGAAGACGATATGTCGGAAGCGCTGTCCACCGCTCGCTCGGAGGCCAAGGCCGCGTTCGGCGACGATGCGGTCTACATCGAAAAATATCTCCAGAAGCCGCGCCATATCGAGGTGCAGGTCATCGGCGACGGACGCGGCAAGGCCGTCCATCTCGGCGAGCGCGACTGCTCGCTGCAGCGTCGTCACCAGAAGGTCTGGGAAGAAGCCCCCTCGCCCGCCCTCAACTCCGAAGAGCGCGAACGCATCGGTTCGATTGTCGCGAATGCGATGGCCGATCTCGGCTATCTCGGCGTCGGAACCATCGAGTTCCTGTACGAGAACGGCGAGTTCTACTTCATCGAGATGAACACCCGCATCCAGGTGGAGCATCCGGTGACCGAGATGATCACCGGTATCGATCTCGTCAACGAGCAGATCCGGATCGCGGGCGGCGCCGAACTGTCGTTCACCCAGGACGACGTCAAGCTCAACGGTCACGCCATCGAGTGCCGCGTCAACGCCGAAAACCCGGTCTCCTTCAGGCCCTCGCCTGGCAAGATCCTGCAATGGCACGTGCCGGGCGGGCTTGGCGTCCGCGTCGATTCCGCCGCCTATCAGGGCTACACGATCCCGCCCTATTACGACTCCCTCGCAGGTAAGCTGATTGTCCACGGCAAGACGCGCACCGAATGCCTGATGCGCCTGCGCCGCGCGCTCGACGAGTTCGTCGTCGACGGCATCGAGACGACGCTCCCGCTGTTCCGCACCCTCGTCCGCGATCCCGAGATCCAGGACGGCCAGTACGACATCCACTGGCTCGAGAAGCGCCTCGCCAACGGACTGATGGGCGAATAACGCAGAGCCTCTCCCCTTGGGAGAGGCTTCAAAGTCCCGTACACTCCGGGACATGACACGCGTCGACGATGTCCTGGTCGAGATCACGCCGGAAGTGCTGCTGAAAGCCTATGCCTGCGGCATCTTTCCGATGGCCGAGAGCGCGCAGGACCCCGGCCTCTACTGGATAGAGCCGGATCTCCGCGGCGTCATCCCGCTCGACGGATTCCACGTTCCCAACCGACTCGCCCGCACGGTCCGCTCGGACCGGTTCGAGATCAGGGTCGACCAGGATTTCGACGCGGTGATCTCAGCCTGCGCGGCTCCCGCTCCTGGCCGTCGGAAGACCTGGATCAACCGCCGTATCCGCAAGCTCTACAGCGATCTTTTCGACATCGGCCATTGCCACACGATCGAGGCCTATGAGCACGGCAGGCTGGTCGGCGGTCTCTACGGCGTGCGGCTCGGTGGCGCCTTCTTCGGCGAGAGCATGTTCCACACGAGCCGCGACGCATCAAAGGTCGCGTTGGTGCATCTCGCGGCGCGCCTCGTCGCCGGGAGGTTCAACCTGCTGGATACGCAGTTCGTGACGGAGCATTTGGAAATGTTCGGCGCCGTGGAGGTGCCGCGACGCGACTATCACCACCTGCTCGAATCAGCCCTGCCCGGAAACGGCAACTTCTTTGTCTGGCCCAAGGGACAAACGATCAGCGGCGCTGAAGCGCTCGCGATACTGAAAAAGACCTCATCCTGAGCCGGGCGCGCAGCGGCGGCGTCGAAGGAGCGCCAAGAGTTCCGAGTCTGCCGCCCTTCCTTCGACACGAGCCTGCGGCTCGGATGAGGACGGATTTACTCTCCCAGCTTCGGTGCTTCCGGCACCGGCAGCTTCGCGCCACCAACGCAATCGGTGATCCAGACATCGTAGATCGGATGCTCGATCGCATTCAGGCCCGGGCTGTCAGCGAACATCCAGCCCGCGAAAATCCGCTGCGTCTCGTTTTGCAGGGTGATCTCGTCGACCTCGACGAAGCCGATCGTCTCCGGCTGCTCGGTCGGCGGCCTCGTGTAACAGACGCGCGGCGTGACCTGCAGGGCTCCGAACTGCACGGTCTCGTCGATCTTGACGTCGAAATTGACGATCCTGCCGGTGACCTTGTCGAGTCCGGCGAAACGCGCCACCGGGTTCGCGATCCGGTCAACGGCGGGCCCTGGCGCAACAGGTACCTGCGCCATGGCGAAACCCGCCGTCAGCACGGCACAGAGACCGGCGATGGCGAATGCCGGACGGCGAAACAACGGGATCACGCGGGCTTTGCCTCGGTTCAGGCGGGATGCTGCGAGATTCACTCGGAATATGGCGCGCAGACGGCAGCACGCCGCGACAATCAGCTTCCCGGCGTCCAAGCCTGATAATCTGGCGTCGACGAACGGCGCGTCCTGCCGAGGGTCGATCCCTTTGGACGATAGGCTGCCGGCGTTCCGGTCGGATTCGGCCGATGCGGCTGGAACCATTCAGGAGCCACGAAGCCTTCGTCGGCCGGCGCGATATCGGTCGTGTGGTGAATCCAGCCGTGCCAGCCGGTCGGGATCATGGTCGGCTCGGCAACGCCGTTGTAGATCACCCAGCGGCGCTCGCCGAGCGGCGCGACATTGGCTTTGTAGTAGCGATTCCCGTACTCGTCCTCGCCGACAAAAGTGCCCGCGCGCCACGTGAAGAACCGCGTGCCGATGGTCTGGCCGTTCCACCAGGTGAAAAGCTGCAGAAGGAACTGCTTCAAGGGACGATTCTCCGGCGCGCGAAGGTTTGCAGGGTTTATGGCGTGACGAGCACGCCCTGTCCAGCGACCCAGCCACCGCCAAAAGATTAACGAACTGTTAATAACCGGCAGACGAAGCCTCGGCCTTGTGGAGAAGCCCGACACCCCTCCTGTGCGAAGCAGAGAGAGCGGGACTAGCCTTCCCTGCCGGTAAGGGGTGGCGTTGGTATGCGAAAGGACGATCTTCTTCCAAAGCAAATCCGTCTTATGACGGAGGACGGGCTGCAATTTGTCGCGAGCTATCGCGGCATGATAGCGCTGGCGAAGCGCCAGCAGATGCGAGGTGGCCCGTTCGCGGGCCATTGGGAGAAGGCGGCTCGGAGCGTTTCCGAGGCGATCGAAACCGATTGCGAGCGCAGCATAAAGACGGCCGTGGCGAATTTCACGATCGCGGCCCGGACGCAGGGCTGGACGGGCGCTTGAAGCGACGCCGACTCGCGTAATGCTGTCATCGCACCTATCTATGATTGATGCGGCGCGGCCCTTCGGGGCCGCTTTTCATTTCAAAGGGTGCGTGAGATGGCCAAGAAACCCGGCTCGAAGAGCGAATTCGTCCTGTTTAACGTCATCTACGAGGATGGCTCACAGCGATCCAATCGCCGCGTCCCGGCCGACATTCTCGGCGGCCTCGACGGCGACGAACCGGCGCGCGCGGTGATCGAACAGCAGGACCGCGAGATCGCGGATAAATCCGGTCTGGCTCCGCTTGTGATCAAGAAGCTGACGCGGGTCGGAGCGAAGGAAAAGGAAAAGATGCGCGGTTGAATCGCCAATTAGAAAGGCCGCCATCCGGGCGGCCTTTCTGTTTGACGCTGGACCAATCTATTGTGCGCGCTAGTAGGCCGGGCGGTGCCAGAAGGAGCGCCCGTGGGTACGGTTCATGCCGTACTCGCCGTACTGGGTCGGGGCCGGACCAATGGTCGAGGAACGACCTTCGAGAACGTTCTGGGTGTTGAGGTATTCGTGGCCGGGTAGGCCTTCATCCCGGATTGCCTCCTCCGCCCTGCCATCACGATCATGGGCATAGGCAGCGGTGCCAGCGCTGAGCGCGACCAGCCCGGCCAGGGCGAGAGTACGAAAAGCCTTCATGTTACTTCTCCATATTGGCGGCGTGCCTCGGATGCATCCGCCATTGGTCATCACCATGTCGGGCGGCGATGTCTGAGTGCGTCGTCCGGCTCGAATGACATGGCGCCTCAACGAGGTTCGATAAGAGCGTTGGCGGCAGATCTGGCCTGCGATTTAGGAATTAGTACCTTTGCATTAAACCTTATTGGTAAGACGAGCCGGTGGAACTGTTCCGGACCGGCCGGTCTTCCACAGCGGGCCAAAACATGCCCATTTGCGCGACGCTATGAACGCGCTCTTCAGCAATCTTCCAACCACGATCTTCGAAGTCATGTCCCTGCTCGCCCGGGAGACCGGCGCGATCAATCTCGGCCAGGGATTTCCGGACGGGTCCGGGCCGGAAGACATACGTCGTGCCGCGGCCGACGCGGTCCTGAACGGCTACAACCAATATCCGCCCATGATGGGCCTGCCCGAACTGCGCACGGCTGTGGCGAACCATTATCGACACTGGCACGGCGTCGACCTCGACCCAGTGGCCGAGGTGATGGTCACGTCGGGAGCGACCGAGGCCATCGCCGGCGCGCTCTTCGCGCTTATCGAGCCCGGCGATGAAGTCGTGCTGTTCCAGCCGCTCTATGATGCCTATTTGCCGCTCGTGAAACGGGCCGGCGGCGTTCCGCGGCTTGTCCGCCTTGAACCGCCGCACTGGCGCTTCACCGAAGAGATGCTCACCGCCGCTTTTTCGCCGAAGACCAAGGTGGTCGTTCTCAACAATCCCCTCAATCCGACCGCGACGGTCTTCGGTCGCGAGGATCTCGAACTCCTCTCGCGCTATTGCCAGGAGTTCGACGCCGTCGCCGTCTGCGACGAGGTCTGGGAGCATGTCGTCTTCGACGGCCGCGAACATATTCCGATGATCGCCCTGCCCGGCATGCGCGACCGCACGGTCAAGATCGGCTCGGCAGGCAAGATATTCTCGTTGACCGGATGGAAAGTCGGCTTCGTCTGCGCCGCGCCACCACTGATGAAGTCGCTGTCGAAAGCCCACCAGTTCCTGACATTCACGACACCGCCGAACCTCCAGGCCGCCGTCGCATACGGTCTCGACAAGGAAGATGCGTTCTTTGAGGGGATGCGCCAGGACCTCTCGCGTTCCCGCGATCGACTGGCCAGTGGCCTAAGGTCGATCGGCCTGCCGCCCCTTGAAAGTCAGGGCACATACTTCCTGAACGTCGACCTCGCTCCACTGGGACTGAATGTCGACGACGAGAGCTTCTGCAAGACGCTCGTCCACGAACGCGGCGTCGCGCTGATCCCGGTCTCCGCCTTCTATGCCGAGACTCCGGTGACAAGTGTCGTCAGAATCTGTTTCTCGAAACAGGATGCGACGCTCGATGCCGCGATCGAGCGTCTCGCCGGGCTCGTCCGTTAGCTGATCGAACGGCTTACATCCTTCGTCATCCCGATCTCCGCCGCGATCGTAGAGAACGAACGTGGGCAGCCCCCCGCGTTGTTCGCCGCGCGCAGATAGCGGAACGGAAAACGAATCGCCTCGATATTGGCCGGTGAAAGATCACGCGGCTTGCCTGAGGTCATCGTGTCCTCCGCCTCGCGAAGGCAGCGATCTATCTCTTCGGACGAGATCACCCCCTTGTCCCGAAGCGTGCTCATCAGCGCGGCGACCGCCGCATAAAGGCCTTCCAGCTGCAGGTTTGCCGTATTCATCACGCGTCTCCCCATGGCCGAGATCAACGTTGATCCGAAAAGCATCGTTCCAAAAGCAAAAAATCGGTCTTGGAACGGTCAGAGGCGTTCACGAATTCCAAAGAAGCTCTTGGCAATTTTCCAGAAGCGGGCATCATGGACAAGTGATGAGCACAACCACGACGATCGAGCCTCTTCATCAGCGTATTCGTTCCGGTCAGGTTCGTCCCGGCGACGACCTTCGGATGGCCAAGGAACTGGGGATCGGCAAAGAAGAGCCGGCCCGCCTTGCCCTCTGCACCGAAGCTCTCGCGGGCTCCGTCCACGCCGCTCTCGATCTCTGGCGCGCTTTGATGCCCGGTCGCCCTCTTCGCATCCAGGTGACCCATACGCCGTCGGCCCTGAAGATGTGCGCTCACCTTCTCTCCGAGCATCGCGCCCACTGAGTCCGGCATCCCGAATGACCTGATTGGCGGCCTCGTGCGTTGTCGTACGCACAATGCGAGGCCCGGATGCTACAGCGCCTTCAAGCGACTGACGTTTTCCAAAAGCCCGAGCATGTCGAGGCACGCCCCCTTCGCGTCCTTGTCATCGCCGGGTCGGCACGTCGGGTGAACGGTTGCCCGGGGCTCGATTCGAAGGCCCGCTTCCTGATGCAGCGAATGGCGGCCCGTCTTCCCGCCGGGTGGCAGATCGACACCGAGGATATCGGCAACCAGCATGGCAAGCCGAAGATCCAGGGGTGCAACGGCTGTGTTTCGTCTTCCATGGCGCTCTGCGTCTGGCCCTGCAACTGCTACGGCCCGAAATCCCAGAGCCAGCCAGATCTGATGTGGGATCTCGACCTCTACGGACGGCTCGCCCGCGCGGATGCCTGGGCCTTCATCGGTCCGATTTGGTGGTACGGCCCGTCCTCCAACTTCAAGGCGATGTTCGATCGCCTCGTCTGCATGAACGGCGGCAATCCGCGGCCGGATCTGATCGACAAGAAATCGACGGCGCTTGCGCAGGCGCTGGAGCGCTCGCCGCAATGGCAGGAACTGAACCGTAATCACCTCGAAGGCCGGACGGCCGCCTTCTTCTGCTATGGCGACCGTGGCGGCGCCGATATCGGCGAAGACGGCCGGCCAAAAATCCTGAAGCACAAGGAATGGTTCGACCCGGCCAACGAGCCGCAGGATTGCGACGTTCGGGACGCCTATAAGGGTCTCGTCTGGCAGTGCCGCTATTCGGGCATCGAAGTCCCCGACGCCCTCTGGGATCATTGCGACTTTGGCGTCGGCAGGCTTTATGCCGACGATCAGGCCGACGACGTCGTGGAGAATGACGCCAAGGGCCTCGAACACTTCGATCGATGGACCGATGCCTTCACCGCGTATGTCTTGGCCAAGGGCCCCGTGCCTGGGACTGAAGAGGCCGTGAAGCAGGCGAAGAGTACGACCAATCAGTAATGGCCGGAACACCGGCCGGATCAGAGCGTTTCAGGCTCAGTCGCACCGAACGGCGACGCACCAATCCGCAAACGAACGGGAGCGCGCGATGGGCCTGTTTTCGAAAGACATCAAGACGATGGACGACCTGTTCCTGCACATGCTGCAGGACATCTATTATGCCGAGCAGAGGATCGAAAAGAACCTTCCGACCATGATCGAGAAGGCGACCAATTCCGAACTCAAGGCAGGCTTCGAGAAGCACCTGAAGGAAACCAGCCAGCAGATCAAACGCCTCGAAGACGTCTTCGACGCCTACGGCCATCCGGCACAGGGCACGGATTGCGAGGCGATCGACGGCATCCTCAAGGAGGCCAAGCATGTCGCCGGTAATGTTGCCGACAAGGAAGTGCTGGACGCCGCCCTTCTCGCGTCCGCGCAGGCCGTCGAGCACTACGAAATCACCCGCTACGGCACGCTGATCGCCTGGGCGAAGCAACTCGGCCTGACCAATCTCGTTCGCCCGCTCGAGCTCAATCTCGAAGAGGAATACAAGACCGACAAATCGTTGACCGCGCTTGCCGAGAAGAAGCTCAACAAGAAAGCGGCCGCCTGAATGCTTTAGCCGGTCGTGTTTTGCGGCGGGCGACATTCTCCAGTCATAGAGGGCGGCAGAGAATGCCGCCCTCTTGTTTTTGCCACATCTGTCGCGTCTATGCCGGTTTTTCCGAGACTAGGAACTTTTCTAATGAAGCACCTTCTGATCGCCGCAGCGGTGGCGACCGGCACCATCGCCGCCTTTACGACCGAAAGCCCGGCGGCCAGCTATGACGGCGCCTGGAGCGTCCTGATCGTCACGCAGCAGGGCCAGTGCGATCGCGCCTACCGCTATCCGCTCACAATTAGGGACGGCGTCGTCAGCTACGGCGGCAATGCCGGCTTCAGCGTGTCCGGCCAAGTCGAAGGCACAGGCGCGGTCAAGGTCAGCGTTTCGCGCGGCAATCAGGGAGCGGACGGCACGGGCAAACTGAGCGGTAAATTCGGTACCGGCACCTGGAAGGCTCCGGCCGGCGGTTGTTCGGGCACCTGGAAGGCCGAGAAGCGCGGCTGATTTCTCTTTCGGCCCCGGGCCGATTTCGTTACCAAGCCGCCTCGACCTTTCGTTGGGGCGGCTTTTGTTTTCGAGGGCGGCGGAATGAGGATTGCACTGATCGGTTCGCGGTGGTTCGGCGCGGAGATGTTCCAGATCCTGCATGCGCGCGGCCATGACCTCCACGTCGTCGCGCCCGATCCGGAAGACCGCTTGGCGAAGGCGGCGGAAGCCGCTGGAGTGCCGCTCGTCTGCCATGCCGGCCGCAAGCGCGTGACCCATGACGATCTGCCCGGCGAATTCGACGTCGTTCTCGCAGCCTACTCCCATGCCTTCATCCCGCTCGACAAGGCCAGGATCGCCTCGCTTGGCTATCACCCATCTCTGCTGCCCCGCTGGCGCGGCATCGCGTCGATTGAATGGACCGTCAAGGCGGGCGATCCGATCGCGGGTGGCAGCGTCTATCATCTGACGGATGAAATGGACGCCGGTGGCATCGCCGCCCAGGATTGGTGCTTCGTCCTGCCGGGCGAAGACGATGCCAGCCTGTGGCGCCGCGAACTCGCGCCAATGGGCATTCGCCTTCTCACCCAGGTGATCGACGAAATCGCCGAGACCGGCACCTGCAAGGCGACGCCGCAGGACCCGCGCTTCGTGACCCTCGCCCCGCGAATCAAGGACGAGACTCCAGCCGCCTGAGGTGTCGTGGTCTAAGAGCCGTCGTCGAGGGCGAAAAATCAGCACACGAGTGGCTAACAGGCCAGAAAGCCTCGATAAAAACAGGCGCTGCCAGCGCACCGACTTGAATTATTAATCCTATTTTTTGATTTTCCGCCGAGATTTAGCCCCGGGCACCGCCGCAGTGGTCGGTGAATGGGGTTGAGTAATGTCTCACAAGCTTACGCTTGCCGTCGTCCTTCGTGTGTTGTTCGGCGCAATGGCGCTCATCGCGGTCGGTACTCTCGCTGTTCCGATCTACAATGACATGGGCCAATTGAAGGAAAGCGCGCAGGTCGTCAGCGTCGCTGAGGCCGGTCGCGAAGTCTTCACCGCTCTCCAGAATCAACGCGTCCAACGCGGTCCGACCCGCACTGCCCTGGAAGCCGAGAACCCCGCCTCCGACGGGTTCTTCTCCCTGATCAAGGACGCGCAGAACAAGGCCAATCCGGCTACCGCGCACGTCCTCGTGCTCTGCACGCAGATCGATTGCACCAACGGCGAACCGGAGGTCTTCAACGGTCTCGCGGCGAGCATCGAAAAGCTCGAGAAGATCCGGACCGAATCCGAGGAAGCCCTCAAGAAGCCGCTGTCCGAGCGTCGCCAAGGCATCTCCAAGGACTTCAACGCAGCCGCAACCGACGTCATCAATCGCATGGAAGCGATGTCGGCGGCCCTCGGTGAGACCATCCGCATGGCCGATCCGGAAACGGCCGAACTCATGGCCATCAAGCAGGCGGCATGGATCGCACGCGACGGCGTCGGCCTGAGCCGCACCGCTCTGTCCGAATCACGCAATGCCAAGACCATCACTCCTGCGGCCGATCGCAAGATGGCTCAGCTTCTCGGCCAGACGCAGTCGAACTGGGGTGTGGTGAAGGAACTGACCTCTCGTCCCGGGGTATCGCCCAAGCTCGTCGAGCTTGTGAAAGCCGCGCAGACTGACGCTTTTGATACATGGGAAAAGACCCGCAAGGCCGCCTATGACGATCTTGCAGAGAATAAAGAACAGTCGGTCTCGAACGACGATCTCACCCGCATCGGCAACGGCGCCCTCGACGCGTTGACTGCGATCCCGAACACGGCAATGCAGCTCGCTCAGGAGCAGGCCGAGAGCAAATACGCCGCCGCGCAAAGTCGTTTGATGTTCCAGTCGGGCTTGCTCGCAGCGGTCGTATTGCTCGCCACCGCCAGCTTCTTCATCGTCCAGCGCCGCGTCACCCGGCCGATCACCCAGATGACCGATGCGATGGCGGCTTTGGCTGCTGGCGACATGAATGTCGAGATCAAGGGAGCTTCGCGCTCGGACGAGATTGGCGACATGGCCCGCGCGGTCGAGGTCTTCAAGCGCGACGCCATAGAGCGCCAGCGCCTGGAGGAAGAGGCCGAACGCATGAAGGTCCAGACCGAGGCCGACAAACGCCGCACGCTGTCCGAACTCGCCCAGGGCTTCAACGCCAAGGTCGGCGATCTCATCAGTGCTCTCGTCGGCGCCTCGGAGCGCCTGGAAACGACTGCGAACGACATGACCGGCACCGCCGACCGCACTTCTCAGCAGACCGGCGTGCTCGCCGAATCGGCTCGCGCCACCGGCTCGAACGTCCAGGCCGTCGCCGCCGCCACCGAGGAACTGTCCTCCTCGGCCAACGAGATCGGTACGCAGGTCAGCCAGACCGCAGACGCGGCGCGGCGCGCGGTCGAGGATGTCCGCCACACCGACAAAACCGTCCAAGCGCTCTCCACCAGCGCCGAGCGGATCGAGACGGTCGTCGCGCTCATCAACGACATCGCGGCCCGCACCAACCTGCTGGCGCTTAATGCGACCATCGAGGCGGCCCGCGCCGGCGAAGCCGGCCGCGGCTTCGCGGTCGTGGCGAGCGAAGTGAAGGACCTCGCCAACCAGACGATCAAGGCGACCGACGAGATCGCAAGCCAGATCAAGGAGCTGCAGCAGGCGACAGTCGGCGCGGTCAGCGCCATCCAGTCGATCGGATCGACCATCGAGCGAGTGCACGAGATTTCGAGCGCCATCGCCGCGGCGGCCGAAGAGCAGCACTCCGCGACGACCGAGATCGCCAGCCGCGTGGCTCAGGCCGCCCAGGGCACCGAATACGTGACCCAAAGCATCGACGAGGTCCGCGAGGCGGCAACGATTACCGGGAGCTCGGCGTCGGAGGTTCTCTCCTCCGCGCGCGATCTGGCAAAGGCCTCGACCGAGCTCCGCCGCGAGATGCAGACCTTCATCTCGGGCATCGAAGCCGCCTGATCGGCCAAATAACGAAAAGAAGGGCCGCGGCTGTTATTCAGCCGCGGCCTTTTTTGCCTGGACCTGGTCGAGCGCATCGACCACGGCGTCGAAGGTCAATAGGGTCGAAGCGTGACGCGCCTTGTAGTCTCGCACCGGCTCGAGCACTGCCAGATCGGCCCATTTTCCGTTCGGCGGCGGCCCACTATCCTTGAGCATCGCCCGCATCGTCTCGCGCACCTGGCGCAGTTCGTCCGCGGTCGAGCCGACGACGTGGCTTGCCATGATGGAGGACGAAGCCTGGCCGAGCGCGCAGGCCCTCACGTCATGAGCGAAGTCCGTCACGGTATCGCCGTCGACGGCGAGATCGACCGTCACCGTCGAACCGCAAAGCTTCGAATGCGCGGTCGCGCTGGCATCTGGATGCGGCAACCGACCGAGACGCGGGATGCCCGCAGCCAGTTCAAGGATCTTGCGATTGTAGATGTCGTTCAACATAAAGTGTCCAGCCACTTGCACCCGCGCAACAGCGCTCGGGCGCTAACCCTTTTTGCGGCTTCCGGGTTCAGCATTATATAGGGGCTCCGGGTTTCATACGATATGTACCCGCACCAGATAACGACGCGGGCCAATTCCGGCTCGCTGCGGAAGGTTTCATGGACGCGATTATCAAGCACCCGGCGTTGCGTGCGTTTGACCCGGAAACGAAGCGCCCCACCCGCGAAGAAGCAGAAGAAGCCGTACGGACCCTCATCGCCTATATGGGCGACGATCCGGAGCGCGAAGGCCTCGTCGATACGCCGAAACGCGTCGTGAATGCCTATGCCGAGCTCTACGGCGGCTACAAACAGGATGCCAACGCGATCCTGGAGCGCGTATTCGACGATGTCGGCGGCTACAAGGACATCGTCCTCGTCCAGGACATTCCGTTCTTTTCGCACTGCGAGCACCACATGGTGCCGTTCGTCGGCAAGGTGCACGTCGCCTATTATCCGAGCGGCGGCGTCGTCGGCCTGTCCAAGATCGGCCGTGTCGTCGACGTCTTCGCACGCAGGCTCCAGACACAGGAACATCTGACAGAATCGATCGCCGAAGCGATCGACAAGGTCCTGGCTCCGCGCGGTCTCGCCGTAATGATCGAGGCCGAGCATATGTGCATGGCCATGCGCGGCATCCGCAAATCCGGCGTGTCGACGACGACGACGCGTTTCACGGGCCTGTTTGAGGACCCGGCCGAGCAGGTGCGTTTCATCACGCTCGTGCGCGGCGTGCAGCGCTGAATGCCTGACCTCTTCGCAACATCGCTGTCCCCGGCTGAAATCGAGGAAGGCCGCGTGCTCGCGCCGAGATTCGACGCGGCGGGCCTGGTCACGGCCGTCGTCACCGATGCCGAAACCGGGACGGTGCTGATGCTCGCGCATATGAATGCCCAGGCGCTGGCGAAGACGATCGAGACCCGCGAAGCGCATTATTATTCGCGCTCGCGCGGCAAGCTCTGGAAGAAGGGCGAGGAAAGCGGCCACGTCCAGAGCGTGACCGAGCTTCGCGTCGATTGCGACCAGGACGCCGTCTGGCTCAAAGTGCGCGTCGGCGGCACCGGCGCGTCCTGCCACACCGGACGCACCTCCTGCTTCTATCGCTCGGTTCCGCTCGGCGAGGCGCCCTCGCCTCGCCTTGCGCTCGACTTCGTCGACGCCGAGCCAAAATTCGACCCGGCCGAAGTCTACAAGAAGACCACCTAAGCGGACGCGATGTAATCCCGCATCGCGCTCGCCTCGGCCTCGATCTGGGCCAGGCGCCATTTCACGACGTCGCCGATCGAGATGATGCCGACCATACGGCCGTTCTCGACGACGGGCATGTGGCGGAACCGTCCTTGCGTCATCTTCTCCATGACACCGCGAAGCGCGTCGCTGCGGCTGGCCGTCTTCACCGTCTTGGTCATATGAGCCGACAATGGCGCCTCGAGCGCGCCAGCACCGAGTTCGGCCACGGCGCGGACGATGTCGCGTTCCGAAAGGATGCCCAGGATGATGTCATCCCCGGCGGTGACGACCACGGTGCCGATCTTGCGCTTCGCCAGAAGACGGGCCGCATCCGCCAATGTGCTTTCGGGCTGAAGGGTCACGACCTCGGACCCCTTGCTCTCCAAAATCGCCGAAACCTGCATCGATCCGTCCCTCCGTTCTTATTGCAGCCGTACTTTGGTACGGTCTTACCAACATGATCGCGCGAGGGTTGTTCCGGATCAAGCGCTCCGTAGACCGTTGAAACCAACGGGCAATTTCGGGTCGAAAAGCGGAAACAATACAAGCCCGGCGATGAAGCCGCCGATATGTGCTTCCCAGGCGATGCTGGATTCTCCTCCGGAACTCCAGGCACCGATCGCATAGACCAGATTGATGCCGAACCAGATGGCGACGAAGACCATGATCTGCTGAGAGCGGACCAGGTCGATGAGCGGCACCGCGGGCACCGCGAACGCTCCCCTGCCGCGCCGGCGGAATGCCCCGAGCGGGCCGCCGGCCTCGAAGATGAAGCGGATCGCAGCAGCCGTAAGACCGGAAATGGCGCCAGAGGCGCCGATCATCGGAACCGGCTCGCCGTAGTGGAAAAGCAGATGCATCGCCGCGCCGCAGGCCGAGGTGACGGCCGCGAAAGCCAGGAACCGCGCTCCGCCGAATCGCCAGGCGACGGCACTGCCGAATGCCAGCAACCACACACTGTTGACGACGAGATGCATCGCATCGCCGTGCAGCGCCGAATAGGTCACGAAGGTCCATATGTCTCCGGCGATGCCGCCCGGAAAGGCGGACTGAAATGCGAAGCTCGGATCGTAGCGCGCCGGAATGAACGCGAAGAGCAGGATGATCTGCGATTCGTCGTCCGGTCCGAGGAACTGGCGAGCGATGTGAATCGCCACGAGCGCCGCGATGGTCCAACCGACCACAGGCGGGGCATTCACAATGGGTTCGTTGTCGCGCTGCACGAATAGGGCTCTCGAAAAAGAAGGTGACATGCCGACGGCGCAAAGCAAGGCAGTTGTGGCGAAGTGCCTCGGATTCGTTGTGCCATATCAAAAATTTGCGCGATGAGGATGAATAGTTTCCGACTCCATACGGCTCGTTAACCGCGTCTACTTAATCTCCCCTCGGATAGTTCCTTGAGCCTCGTGCGACGCTGGCTCTGGCGAGATGTGGTGTAGCGCCGTTGATGCAACCTCTGCCGAAGCTTGCCCCTCATGAGCAGCGCCGCCACGCTCGCGTGAAGGTCGCGCTCCTGGGCCGCTACATGCTCGCCGACCGGCAGGAATATCCGTGCCAAACGCTCGACATCTCTCCAGGCGGCTGTTCGATCATCGCACCGGTGATCGGCCGTCCCGGTGAACGCGTCATCGCCTATTTCGACCATATCGGCCGCATCGAAGGCGCGGTGATCCGCGGCATTGAGAACGGCTTTGCGATGACGATCGCGGCCACGCCGCGCAAGCGCGAGAAATTGGCGGATCAGCTGACCTGGCTGGCCAACCGCCAGATCCTCGGCCTGCCGGAAGACCGCCGCCACGATCGCGGCCTACCCAAAAACACTCGGTCACTGCTGGTCATGCCCGACGGCCGGGAATATCCGTGCCGGGTGGTCGACATCTCTCTGTCCGGTGCGGCAGTTCAGGTCGACGCCCAACCGCCGATGGGCTCACCGGTCACTCTCGGACGCACGCACGCCAAGGTCGTCCGTCATTTCGATGGCGGCGTCGCCGTGGAGTTCCTGCGTCCGCAGAACTTCGAGCTGCTCGAAGAGCAATTCGGCGGCTAGGCCGAAATCGGCCCCAAACTCGTTGCCCTGAAACGCCCGCCCTCAGCGGGCGTTTTCGTATGCGTTCCGTGGTTAATGAAACCTAGAGTCATTCGCTAAAACAAAGCCACCAACCTTAGATCGAACTCAAATCGTTTCTGAGAAAAGAACCTCAACGACTTCGGAGAGGTTCGATGAGTAGCGTATTCGGCGCGAAGTATAGCAAGGCCGTTTCGGCTGTTGCTGCGGCCATGGTAGCCTTCTTCTTCCTTGGATGCTCCGAAGCATCTGCGCTGGATAATTCTCCGCGCATGAAGATCCTCGGCGCCGCTCGTGCACCCATTGGCTTCGTCGCCTTCTGCTCCAGCCACCCGGCCGATTGCGCCAGGGAAACCCAGCAACAAGGCCGGGTCATCCTCACCGCCGCGACCTTCTCTCAGCTCGATCAGGTCAACCGGTGGGCCAACACGCAAATCCAGCCGGTGACCGACCAGGAATTCTACGGTACGCCCGAATACTGGACCTATCCGACGACCAAGGGCGACTGCGAGGACTATGTCCTGCTGAAGCGGAAGCTGCTGATGGATGCCGGCTGGAGCGAGAGCTCGCTGCTCATCACCGTCGTCCGCGACGAGAAGGGCGCAGGCCACGCCGTCCTCACCGTTCCAACCGACCAGGGCGATCTCGTCCTCGACAATCAGCGCGAAGACGTCGTGGTGTGGTCGCAGACGCCCTACCAATACGTGAAGCGACAGTCGCAGACGGACCCGAAGCTCTGGGTTTTCGTCGGCCCGGTTGACAGCAATACGGGCGTCGCCTCGACGCGCTGACCGCAACGGGGGCTGCCCCGGCTTTGTCCGGGGCGCGTGCCGCGTTATCACGCTGCCATGACCCTCTCTTCGCTCCGCACCCTTGTCCGCACCGAAATCGTCGGCCTTGCCAGCCTCGCTGCCGCAGCCGCCTGCCTGCTGGCCTTCATCCAGATCGCCGACGAAGTCACCGAAGGCGAGACCCACGCCATAGATGAAACGATCCTGTTGTCGCTCCGCGAGACCGACAGGCAGGACCCGATCGGCCCGCGCTGGGTCGAGATCATGTTCACCGACCTCACCAGCCTGGGCAGCACGACGATCCTGACGATCGTGACGCTCGCGGTCCTCGGCTATCTGCTGATCACCGGCAAAAAGGGCGCGGCGCTGATGGTGCTCTTCGCGGTCGGAGGCGGAACCCTGCTCAACAACCTGCTGAAGCTGTTCTTCGACCGCCCTCGCCCTGATCTCGTCGCCCATATCGTCGACGTCCATACGGCGAGCTTTCCAAGCGGTCACGCAATGCTGTCGGCGATCACCTATCTCACGCTAGGCGCGCTGCTCGCGCGCGTGCAGGAAAAGCGACGCGTGAAGATCTACATCCTCACGCTCGCCGTCACGATCACGATCATGGTGGGAGTGAGCCGCGTCTATCTCGGCGTCCACTGGCCGACGGACGTCCTCGCCGGCTGGTGCGCAGGCGCCTCGTGGGCGATCCTGTGCTGGATCGCAGCGCTCTACCTGCAGCGCCGCGGAAAGGTCGAGGAGCCAGGCGAAGAGCCCGGCGCCGCGAAGGCTTAGTCGACGAGATCCTCGGCCAGAATGGCCATCTGGAAATTGTAGGACAGGTCACCGTCCTCATCGTCGCGGAACAGAACGCCGATGAATTCCTCGCCGAGATAGATTTCGGCCGAGTCCATCTTGCGCGGGCGGGCCACGACGCGGAGCGTCTGGTTTCCGAACGTCTTGCGGAGATAGGCTTGCACCTTCTCCATCTCTCGCTTGTCCAAGCGAAGTCTCCGATCTTGGTGGGTGGTCGCGAAGGGTTTGGCACGGCCGCACGCCGCACCGCAACACCCGAACTCAGATCACGGGGTCGAAAAAGTCAGCATCCGTGAGCATGTGGTCCATGCTGCGCGACGGGTCGGCGCACGGCGCGCGACCGACGACACGTGCCGGAACGCCCGCAACCGTCATGCACGACGGCACGCGATTGAGCACGACCGAGCCCGCGGCGACGCGCGAGCCCGCTCCGACCTCGATATTGCCGAGGATCTTCGCGCCCGCGCCGATCAGCACGCCGCGACGGATCTTCGGATGACGATCGCCGCGTTCCTTGCCGGTGCCGCCGAGTGTGACGTTCTGGAGGATCGAGACGTCGTCCTCGATAACCGCGGTCGCACCGATGACGATACCCGTCGCGTGGTCCATGAACACGCCCTTGCCGATCGGCACCGCCGGGTGGATGTCGACCTGGAGCGCGCTGGAAACGCGGCTCTGGAGATAGAGAGCGAAATCCTGTCGACCGTCGAGCCACAGGCGGTTGGCGAAACGATGCGCCTGAAGGGCGTGAAAGCCCTTGAAGTAGAGAACCGGGTCGAGGAAGCGCGAGCAGACCGGGTCACGGTCGCAGACAGCGGCGATATCGGCGCGCATCGAAAGACCGATGCCGGGGTCGGATGCCAGCGCATTCTCGAATGCCGCGCGGATCACGCCCTCGCCGAGTTCCGGGTGTTCGAGCCGTGAGGCGATACGATGGGCGACTGCGGTTTCAAGCGTATCGTGATGCAGGATCGTCGAATGAATGAAGCCCGCCAGCGCGGGTTCACGGGCGGCAAATTCCTCGGCCTCCTCGCGCAGCTGCTGCCACACGGGATCGACGGTCTGGAGCACAGCCTTGCTGCGTGCATGGACGGACTGGATCACGGCGCTTTTCCCGTTTCTGGGCCCTTGTCTCGCACAGAGTGCTGAACGAGCCGTTGAAGCGTGTATCTAGTGCTTATTGGAGCGCGGCGGAAGATGCCTCGCCTTCGCCTTTTTCGTCAGGGGCGCCGGCTCAGGAAATCCAGCACGCCCGCCTTGAATATCTTGTCGCCCACAGCGCGGTTGTGATCGCGGCCGGTGATAGCCAAAACCTCAGAGCCCGGAATGGTTTCCGCGAGTTTCTCGGTCTTTCCCGCGACATCGTCTTCCGTGCCGACGGCGATCAGGACCGGCAGCCCGATGGAATTCAAACCCTCCGCCGTCAGCGGCGTCCGCGGAGAGCGCATCACCGCAGCGAGCGCCCGCATATCGGCCTTGGTCGCCTCGGCGAAGACGCGGAACGTCCGCGCATATGGGTCGGTGACGTCGTCTCGATGGTTCGCTTCCAAAGCCTCGGCGATCTCCTCGGACTTCGACGCGCCCTCGAAAAGACGGTCGCCCATGCCGCCGATGACGAGGCTCCGCACCCGCTCTGGATGTTCGATCGCAATCAGGGCGCCGACGCGCGCGCCCATCGAATAGCCGATGATGTCGACCCGTTGGAGACCGAGATGATCGAGCAGAGCCAGCGCGTCCTCGGCCATCTGCGGATTGGCATAGCGCTCACTGTCATAGATCTTGTCGCTGAGACCATGGCCGCGGTGATCGAAAGCGATGACGCGGAAGCCAGCGCCCATCAGCGTCGAAATCCAGCCGGGTCCGACCCAGTTCATCTGCAGATTCGATGCGAAACCGTGGATCAGGAGAACGGGATCACCCTCACCCTCATCGACGTAGTTCAGCGTCAGACCATCCGACAGAAAGCTCGGCATCGAATTCCCTTTGAGCAATTGGGCATGGAGGTGGGACGGCGACGAATAGCCCCTCGCCTTCCGGGGGTGAAGCGGTTAGTTTGCGACCACTCAAATTCAAGGGACGCATGACCGTGGCCGACATTCGCACGCCGCACTTTCACAACACCGCCGGTCACTCGGCCATCCGGATCGGCGTCCGCGAATTTCAATGCATCGGCGCCAGGCCGCCGTACGATCATCCGCATGTGTTCCTCGACATGGGCGACGACAACGAGATCGTCTGCCCCTATTGCTCGACGCTGTTCCGCTATTCGCCGGAGCTGAAGGCCAGCGAGACCGAGCCGGCCGGTTGCCTCTGGGGTGCGGAACTCACACCCGCCCATTGATCCGGGATGCCTCCGCAGCGCCCGATCCTGATCGCGGGCGCCGGTATCGGCGGTCTCACTCTTGCGCTCGCCCTTGCCCGCCACGGAATGTCGGCGGCGATCATTGAACGCGCGCCGGCGCTGGAAGAAATCGGCGCCGGCATTCAGATCACGCCGAATGCAGGCCGGATCCTCGATGAGCTCGGCCTCGGCCAAGCACTAGACACGGCGGGCCTCCGTCCCGACGCGATACGCCTGATCGACGGTAGGACAGGCCGGGCGATCACCCATATGCCGCTCGGCGATGCCGCCGAAAACCGCTGGGGCGCTCCCTATCGCCTCATCCACCGCGCCCGGCTGCAATCGGTCCTCGCCAATGCCGTTGCCTCGGCCGGCGTGGAGATTCGCCTCGCAACGGAGCTGATCGACGTCGCGCAGACCGAGGATCGGGTGATCGTCCACGTTCGTAACACGCGCGGCGACGAGACGGTCGCCACCCCTGCCCTCATCGGCGCGGACGGCTTGCGTTCGACGGTCCGCGCGCGGCTCGGCAGGCCAACTCCCGTCTTCTCGGGACAGGTCGCCTGGCGGGCGGTCGCTGCCGTACGCACCGGCAACGAGGCCGCCGTATGGCTCGGGCCCGAGGCACATCTCGTCACCTATCCCGTCGAGCAGAGAGGCACGCTGAACCTCGTCGCCACCGCGCAGGGGACGTCGCCGGACCGAGGGTGGGGCACGCCTGCGAGCACGCAGGAAGCCGGCGCGGCCTTCTCCGCCTGGACCCCGACCATCCGCCAGTTGATCGCTTCAGCAGGTCCATGGCTGAAATGGCCACTCTACGAGCTCCCCCAGCTCTCGTCATGGAGCGAAGGCCGGATCACTCTGCTTGGAGATGCCGCCCATGCGGCCCTACCACACATGGCGCAGGGCGCGGCGATGGCAATCGAGGATGCCGCCGTGCTGGCCAATCAGCTCGTCCGCTGGCCCGCCGAGCCCAAGCAGGCGTTCACGGCATACGAGAAGCTACGCAAGCCGCGCGTGACGGCGGTGCAGAGGACGTCACGTCAGAATGGCCAAATTTACCGCATGGGCGGCCTGATGGCGCTCGCACGCGACACCGCGCTCCGTGCCATGGGCCCGAACCGGCTCATGAGCCGGTTCGACTGGGTGTATGGATACAGACCCGACAGTTGAAGGTTACTTCGCCAGCTTCGCCGCGAGCGTCGCGACGTGGCGGCCCTGATAGCGGGCACCTTCAAGCTCTACTGCCGAAGGCATACGGCTGCCGTCGCCATTGGTGATCGTGGACGCACCGTAAGGCGAGCCGCCCTTGATCTCGTCGACGCCCATCTGCCCCTGGAAGGCATAAGGCAGGCCGGCCACGACCATGCCCTGATGCAGAAGCGTCGGAATGAAGCCGAGGATGGTCGATTCCTGACCGCCGTGCTGGGTCGCCGACGAGGTGAACGCCGAGCCGATCTTGCCGACGAGCTTTCCCGCGAACCACAGGCCACCGGTTTGGTCCCAGAAATTGCGCATCTGCGAGGCCATCGTGCCGAAACGGGTGCCGGCGCCGACGATGATCCCGTCGTAATCGGCGAGTTCATCCGGCGTCGCGATCGGAGCAGCCTGATCGAGCTTGAAATGCGAGGCGCGGGCGACGTCTTCCGGAACGAGTTCCGGCACGCGCTTGATCGCCACTTCGGCGCCGGTCTCCCGTGCGCCCTCGGCGACGGCTTGAGCCATCGCCTCGATGTGGCCGTAAGCGGAATAATAGAGGACAAGAATCTTGGTCATCGCATGCTCCCGAAGAGTTGCCGGGAGGATATGCATGCCCGCGTGCCCAACAATTCCGCGCGTCGCATTCCCATTTGTGCATCTGTGCATGACGCCTATGGAACCCCAAGATTGACTTTCCGCGCGCAAACCCGCACATAGCGCTCATCGCTTCGGCGATCTTCGGCGTCATGGCCGCGTGAACGGGGTTTCAGTACCTTCCGTCTCGCCAGACGCCTCGAACCATCCGGCAGCCCAGATCACGCGGGGCGGTCTCTTGAGACCCCGCGCATATTGCGACTGACGCTTGATCGTCAGGCTCGCCGGGCGCGGCCATTTGAAAGCACACCACTAAGTGACATCCTTTACCGATCTCGGCCTGAACGCGCACATCCTCGCGGCGCTCTCGGCTGAAAAGTACGAGAACCCGACGCCGATCCAGGCACAGTCGATTCCTCACCTCATGAAGGGTAGCGACCTTCTCGGCATCGCCCAGACAGGCACCGGCAAGACGGCTGCCTTCGCGCTTCCCATCCTCCATCGCCTTGCCGCGGACAAGAAGCCGGCCCAGCGCCGCTCTTGCCGCGCGCTGATCCTCAGCCCGACCCGCGAACTCGCGAGCCAGATCGCCGAGAGCTTCCGCGTCTACGGCAAGGGCCTTGGCCTTTCTGTTGCGGTCATCTTCGGCGGCGTTTCGGCCGGTCCGCAGGTTCGCGCGCTGTCCGCCGGCATCGACATCCTCGTCGCCACGCCCGGCCGCCTGCTCGACCATCTGCGCGGCCAGATGCTCCGGCTCGATCCGGTCGAGATCTTCGTCCTCGACGAAGCCGACCAGATGCTCGACATGGGCTTCATCCATGACATCAAGAAAATCGTCGCGGCTCTTCCGAAGTCTCGTCAAAACCTGTTCTTCTCGGCCACGATGCCGAGGGAGATCGGCGCGCTTGCGGCCGATATGCTGAAGAACCCGGTCGAGGTCGCGGTGACGCCTGTCGCCAAGACCGCCGATCGCGTCGAGCAGAAGATGGCCTTCGTCGATAATGGCGAGAAGCGCCACCTTCTGGCCCGCCTCCTCAAGGAGAACGGCATGGACCGCGTCCTCGTCTTCTCGCGGACCAAGCATGGGGCCGACAAAATCGCCAAACACCTCGAGGTCGAGGGCATCGGCGCCGCGGCCATCCACGGCAACAAGTCCCAGGGTGCCCGCGAGCGCGCACTTGCCAGCTTCAAGGCCGGCAAGACCCGGGCGCTGGTCGCGACCGACATCGCCGCCCGCGGCATCGATGTCGACGGCGTGACGCATGTCGTCAACTTCGACCTGCCGAACGTGCCGGAGAGCTATGTCCACCGCATCGGCCGCACTGCACGCGCCGGCGCAGCTGGCATGGCGATCTCGTTCTGCTCACCGGACGAACGTCCGCTGCTGCGTGACATCGAACGGCTGATCGCGCTGACGGTCCCGCCGCTTGAGGGCCATGAGAAGGCACACGAGGACTTCCACACAAGCCGCGGCGGCGGCTCGCATCATCCCGGCAACCAGCCGCAGCGCACTAACCAGAAGCGCCGCGGTGGTCGCGGCCGCAGCCAGCCGGGCGGCAATGCCCATCAGCAGCCCGGCCAGCACGCGCAGCGTAGCGGCGAGCAGAAGCCGCACGGCCATCGCCATGGCGAGCAGCGCCCGCATGCCCGTAGCGGCGAGCAGCGTCAGGAACGTCCTGCCGGCGGCGATCTCGGCGGCATGCGGTTCATGAAGCCGAACGGGCAGCGTCCGAATGGACAGCGGCCCCGACAGGAAAACCGGTCGAGCTAAAGAGCCAGAACTGGAAATAGAAAAGGGGCGCCTCGGAGCGCCCCTTTTTCGTTTGCCTCGGATCGTATGTCAGCGCAGGCCGAAGAAGCTCAGTACTGCGATGACCACGACAACGAGACCGACGATGTAGATCAAATTGTTCATGACCAACCCTCGCTTGCGTCCCCCGTGGGGGAACGTTGAGGGTGAGCGCTGGTTCCCGAAGAAAGTCGGCCGTCTTGACTTCAAACCCTCCCGCAAACGAGCATCTGATCGGGAGGTGAATCATGACATCAGGCATCAAGCTGCTTGCAGGGATTGGGATTTTCTCGGTCGCGCTGGCATCGGGCGCGGAGGCCGCCTGCAAAGGCGGAAGCTTCACCTTCACCAATCGTTCCTGCCCGACCATGTCGCAGGTGCTCGTCTGCAATGGCGAGAACGGCAGCGGAGGTACCAATCAGGCGGCCATCAAACTCGGCCAGTCGCAGACGTTCGATACGCCGGCCGGCTCTACCTTCACCGCCACATGCGGGATCGCGCCGCCGCAGAAATGCCCGGCGGCGCAGTGCGTGAACGGCGAGTAGCGCGAAGCGCGGAAACGGACACCGAACAAGCCGCATCCGTTTCCGCTGTTCTCATTCGCGCAGCGTGCCTGCCTTCCTGGCCGCGAAGGTCGCCAGCGCGTCCATCAGCGGCGGGTTGAGTGCGTCATAGGGTTCGAGACCGACTTCCTTCAGTCGCGACCGCACCGCTGGCATGTCGCTGGGTCTCGTCCCGGATTCGATCACCGAAGAGACGAAGGCCGCGAAGCCGGGAGGCGCCCAACCGGGTTCCCTGAACCGCTCGGCGTGGATGAAGGACAGGCCCTTGAAGGCATGATCCTTCTCGATGGGGCCGTACATATGCACACCACAGGCCTTGCAGGCATGCCTCAGGATCGTCGCGTTTGGATCGACCACCGCGAGCTTGTCGGCGTTCGCAGTGACGTTGACCTTATCGCTCGGCACGACTCCGACGATCGAGAATGTGGCGCCCTTGGGCTTCCAGCACTGCGTGCAGCCGCATGCGTGATTGTGAAGAACCTGGGAGCTGATCTGCACGGTCACCGGCCTGTCCGCGCAATCGCAGACCAGAGTGCCACCGGCGAAGCTCTCCGAGCCCTGTTTGATCCCGTTGTCGATGGCGGGATGAATGGAGATTGTCATCGTGTCCAGCATTTGTCGTCCTCCCTACCGCAGCTTGTTTCGCTGCTTCCTTCAGTAGACCACTACGCCGCGGATCGACTCCCCCCTGTGCATCAGGTCGAACCCGGTATTGATGTCCTCGATCTTCATCGTATGGGTGATCATCGGATCGATCGCGATCTGACCGTTCATGTACATGTCGACGATCTTCGGCACGTCCGTCCGTCCCCTCGCGCCGCCGAACGCGCTGCCTTTCCAGACGCGCCCGGTCACGAGCTGGAATGGCCGCGTGGCGATCTCCTCACCCGCTCCCGCGACGCCGATGATGATCGATTGGCCCCAGCCCTTGTGGCAGGCCTCGAGCGCGGTGCGCATGACCTTGGTGTTGCCGATGCATTCGAACGTGTAATCGGCGCCGCCGCGGGTTAGCTCGACCAGATGCGCGACGAGGTCGCCGCCGACCTTCGATGGGTTGACGAAATGGGTCATGCCGAACTCGCGACCCCATTTTTCCCGGTCGTCGTTGAGATCGACGCCGACGATCATGCTGGCGCCGACCAGTCGCAGGCCCTGAATGACGTTCAGGCCGATGCCGCCTAGACCAAAGACGACGCAATTCGCGCCCGACTCGACCTTTGCCGTGTTGACGACTGCGCCGATGCCGGTTGTCACGCCACAGCCGACGTAACAGACCTTGTCCGCCGGTGCGTCCTCGCGGATTTTCGCCACCGCTATCTCGGGCAGCACGGTGTAGTTCGAGAACGTCGAACAGCCCATGTAGTGATAAATCGTCTCGCCCTTGTAGGAGAACCTGCTGGTCCCGTCGGGCATCAGGCCCCTGCCCTGGGTCGCCCTGATCTTCTGGCAGAGATTGGTCTTCCGGCTGAGGCAGTATTCACACTCGCGGCATTCGGGCGTGTAGAGCGGAATGACGTGATCGCCGACCGCAACCGACTTCACGTCCGGGCCGACTTCGACGACGATTCCAGCGCCCTCGTGACCGAGGATGACTGGAAAAATACCCTCGGGATCGGCACCTGACCGGGTGAATTCGTCGGTGTGGCAGATCCCAGTCGCCTTGATCTCGACCATGACCTCGCCCGCTTTCGGACCTTCGAGGTCGACCTCGACGATCTCGAGCGGCTTGGCCTTCTCGAATGCGACTGCGGCGCGGGTCTTCATCGCTGTCTGCTCCTCGCTTCATCCGGATCGCCAAGGGGATCCGACGCGTCAGCTCAAAACATCCCGCCTTCGCGGTCGAAGGCGGCACAGCATCGGGCGGCTAGTGATACGAAGCCGGACATGCAGCTGCGAGGTGTTTCTCGCCCAGGCTCGTTTCAGCCGCGATTGCCACGAGCTCGACAGGGCCATGAGGCCCTGAGCTCACGAAATTCTGACGAAAGCGTAGCACGACGAATGCAGGAAAACCACGGGAGTGACCGGGTCACTCCCGAACCACGCGACGCAGATTCCTTGCCTGATCGAGATTTCTCGCCTGGTCCAATCCGACCAGGCGGACGAGCTTTGCAGACGCCAGATCGGCATCGAGGAAATCGGCGCCCTGCACGGTCGCCTCGGTCAGATCGGCGCCGCCCAGAGTAGCGCCGCGCAACGAGACCTGGCTCAGATCCGCGCCTTTCAAGGACGCAAATTCGAGATCGACCCGCGAGAGATTCGCACCGCGGAGGTTAGCGCGATCGAGTTTCGCCGACCGCAAAATGGCACGCATGAGACCCATGGACTGGTTCCTCATATCGGCACCGAGATCGGCATTCTCGAGGTTCGCCGCGACTAGGCTCGCACTCGTCAGGTCAGCGGTCAGCCGGGCAGCCGACAGGTCGGCGCCATTCAGGCTGGCGCCCTGCATCTGCGCGCCGAAAATATTGGCTCCCCTGAGACTGGCCTTCTCGAGGTTTGCTCCAAGCAGCCATGCCTGATCGAGAACCGCGCGATCGAGTTTCGCGCCGGAAAGATTGGCCCGGTTCAGCCGAGCAGCCCGGAGAATCACACCGGCAAGATCCAGACCACTGAGGTCGAGACCGGAAAGCCGCTTTCCCGTCAGATCGGCGGGCTTTCCGATGGAGGACGAGCGCAGCGCGGCCTCGACGTCTGATCGCGTCATCTCCGCCGATGTCATCTCGGGAGACGACAGGTCGAGATGGCGCATCAGATCCTGCGCGATGGCAGGTGCGGTACTTGTCATTGTGAGGACGGCGAGTATCGCCGCCCGTGTCGATCGGTGAAACATCGCCGGCTCCACAACCGAACTGTCGCTGACGGCGTTCATAGCAAGACGTGTGGGCCGATCCGCGCAGAGACATTGCATGGCATTTCGCAGGCCGATAGGACATGAGCGAGTGTCACCGCCACCCAAGGCACAAGACGGTGACGCCGTTCGCGGAGGCATGAAGATGAGCCTCACTGACATGATGTTACGCAGCTCGCTCGCGCTGGGTTTTGTAATCCTTGCCACGCCGTCCGGCGCACAACAGCTGAACGATTATCCCACCGCGGCCCGGGTCGATTATGTCTTCGCCTGCATGAAGGCCAACGGAGAAACGCGGGATTCCCTCGAACGTTGCTCCTGTTCCATCGACGTGGTCGCGACGCTCCTGCCTTACGACCGGTACGTCTCTGGAGAGACGGTGGCCAGCCTGGCACAGGTACAGGGAGAACGTGGCGCTCAATTCAGGTCTCCAGAGCCATCGAGAGCAGCCGTCGACGATCTGCGCCGGGCTCAGGCCGAAGCCGAAGTGCGCTGTTTCTGATCGCCGTTGCGTACGGATGAGCACAGGCATATCGTGACCGAATGTTTTCGGTGCTTGAGACGTCAACTTCTTGGGAGCGTTGACGCAATAGGAGCCAAGGGGATGCGGAACCAACCGCGTAATCCCTAAGGCCGGGGCGAGGCTTCGAAGACACTCCCAAATTAGGGTTGCAGTGCTGAGGATTCGGCACGCCTGTAGTGTCGTTCTGCTTGGTACCGCCACCCCCAAACGAAAAATCGTTAGGGAGGATAGCGATGCGTTACCTCATTGTCGGACTACTTGCCGGCGTTGCATCTGTGGCCGCCGGGGCAGCAAACGCGAACGACGAACTCGAAAAAATGGAGAAGAATGCGAAGAATTGGGTAATGCCCACGGGCAATTACGCCAATCATCGCTACTCCGCGCTCGATCAGATCAACACCGAGAATGTCGATAAGCTGCAGGCGAACTGGACGTTCTCGACCGGTGTGCTCCGCGGCCACGAAGGCGGCCCGCTCGTTATCGATGGCGTGATGTACGTGCACACCCCATTCCCGAACATGGTCTATGCGCTCGACCTGAAGGACGAGGGCAAGATTCTCTGGAAATACGAGCCCAAGCAGGATCCGAATGTCATTCCCGTGATGTGCTGCGACACCGTCAACCGCGGCGTGGCCTACGGCGACGGCAAGATCATCCTGAATCAGGCGGACACCACGGTCGTGGCGCTCGATGCCAAGAACGGCAACGTGCTCTGGCAGACGAAGAACGGCGATCCGTCCAAGGGCGAGACCGCGACGGCCGCTCCGATGGTCGTCAAGGACAAGGTGCTGATCGGCATTTCAGGCGCCGAGTTCGGCGTACGCGGCCATATCACCGCCTACAACCTCTCCGACGGCAAGATGGCCTGGCGAGGCTATTCGGTCGGGCCCGACAACGAGATGCTTGTCGACCCGGAAAAGACGACCGAGCTCGGCAAGCCGATCGGCAAGGACAGCAGCCTCAAGACCTGGCAGGGCGATCAGTGGAAGATCGGCGGTGGAACGACCTGGGGCTGGTTCGCCTACGATCCCAATCTGAACTTGGTCTACTACGGAACCGGCAACCCATCGACCTGGAACCCGTCGCAGCGTCCGGGCGACAACAAATATTCGATGACGATCTTCGCACGTGATCCCGACACCGGCATGGCGAAGTGGGTCTACCAGATGACCCCGCACGACGAGTGGGACTATGACGGCGTCAACGAGATGATCCTGACGGATCTTCAGATTGGCGGCCAGAACCGCAAGGCGCTGGTGCACTTCGACCGCAACGGCTTCGGCTACACGCTCGATCGCGAGAACGGCGAACTCCTCGTTGCCGAGAAGTACGATCCGGTGGTGAACTGGGCGACGAAGATCGACATGGACAAGTCGTCCAAGACATACGGCCGGCCGCAGGTGGTTGATCAGTACTCGACCCAGAAGGGTGGCCCGGACACAAACGTGCAGGGCATCTGCCCCGCCGCTCTGGGCAGCAAGGATCAGCAGCCCGCCAGCTATTCGCCTGACACCAAGCTCTTCTACGTGCCGACCAACCACGTCTGCATGGACTACGAGCCGTTCAAGGTGAGCTACACCGCCGGCCAACCCTATGTCGGCGCCACGTTGTCGATGTTCCCGCCGAAGGGCGAGACCAATATGGGCAACTTCATCGCCTGGGACGCCACGACGGGCAAGATCGCCTGGTCGGTGCCCGAGCGTTTCTCGGTCTGGTCGGGCGCCCTCGCCACCAAGGGCGGCGTGGTGTTCTACGGAACGCTGGAAGGCTACCTGAAGGCCGTCGATGCCAAGACGGGGAAGGAACTCTACAAGTTCAAGACCCCCTCCGGCATCATCGGCAACGTCAACACCTATGAGTTCGACGGCAAGCAATACGTCGCCGTGCTCTCGGGTGTCGGCGGCTGGGCGGGCATCGGCCTCGCGGCCGGTCTGACCGAGCCGACCGCGGGCCTCGGCGCTGTCGGCGGCTATGCCGCGCTGCGCGACTACACGGCTCTCGGCGGCCAGCTGACGGTCTTCTCGCTTCCGGGCGACTGAGACCCCTCTCGGACTAAAGCGAAGGTCCTCCGCTCGACCAGCGGAGGACCTTTCGCAGCCGAACAGCAAAGGCCCCGGAGGAAAGAGCAGTGAAAATCCAATTCTTTATTGGAGCGCTCGGTATCGCGCTCCTCGCAAGCACGCCTGCTGCAATCGGAGCCGACGGATCGGGCGATCCCGCGGTAGCGTCCGAGCAGGACGGCAAGTTCTTCGATGCACAGGGAAATCCCACTTTCAAGAAGGATGCAGACGGCACGGTCGACTGGTACACCTTATCGGGTTTCCGGCGTTACCACGCGGAGTGCCACACCTGCCACGGACCGGCGGGCGAAGGCTCGACCTATGCGCCTGCCCTGGTGCAGTCGCTGAAAACCATGCCATACGCGGACTTCCAGAACGTCGTCGTCAACGGACGCGTGAATGTCGGCGGCGGCCATGAGAACGTCATGCCGTCGTTCGGAACCAACCCGAACGTCATGTGCTACCTCGACGATATCTACGTCTACCTGCGCGCGAGAACGGCTGGAGCTGTGGACCGGGCCCGGCCGGCGAAGAACGCCCCGAAACCGGCCTCGTTCGCCGAAGCGGAAAAAGCCTGCATGGGACATTGATCGTACGGAGCGAGAAGAGATGGCCAGAACGCGCCTGACGGCATTGTTTGTAAGGCTTGTTTGGGCGGCGATCATGTCACCGCTCGTGGCAACCGCGACGCTCGCACAGGGCGCCGCCGATCTCTCGCTCGAACTTATCGATCCCAAGGTTCTCCGGGTCTGCTCCGACCCAGGGAACCTTCCCTTCTCGAACGACAAGCAGGAGGGCTTCGAGAACAAGATCGCCGAACTGCTCGCCCAGAAGCTCGGCAAGTCGCTTGTCTACACCTGGTTCCCGCAGACTACCGGCTTCGTCCGCAACACCCTGGGCATGCACAAATGCGACGTCATCATCGGCTACGCGCAGGGCGATGAACTCGTTCAGAATACCAACCCGTACTACCGCACTGCGTATGCGTTGATCTTCAAGCCGGGAGGCGGGCTGGACGGCGTCGACACGTTGGCCGACCCGCGACTCAAGGAAAAGCGCATCGGCGTGGTGGCGGGTACTCCTCCGGGCGATCTTCTTGTCGTCAACGGGCTGATGGCCCGCGCCAAGCCCTACCCGCTTCTGGTCGATACCCGTGTCGATTCCTCGGCGAGGGACATGGTTCGCGACATCGCGTCGGGAGACATCGATGCCGGGGTACTGTGGGGCCCGATGGCCGGCTATTTCGCCAAGCAGTCAACGCCTCCCATGTCCGTAACGCCGCTAGTGAGGGAGATGACGGGCCCTCGCCTTTCCTTTCACATCACGATGGGCGTGCGTGCCTCGGACCAGGAATGGAAGCGTGCGCTCAACCGGCTGATCCGCAACAACAAGGAGGCGATCGACACGATCCTGCTCGACTACGGCGTGCCTCTGCTCGACGAACAGAACCACATCATCAAGAGTCACTAGTCCAGAACGCGCTGAACCGCGCGGGCTAGCGCGAAGAACCGTTGTTCTATGACCACCGGCACCTCGCAGGCGAACCGTACCGATTTACGCCGCTCCTCGAAAATGCGGGTGGCCCATTCGACACGATTGGCGAGGTCCGCGACCTCCTTCTGGTCCGCGTCGGGTTTGCTCTGCAGATTCCGCAGCCGCGCCGCATCGGCTTCGATGCTCGTCGCGAAGTCTCGCTGCCTGCGGGTCAGGCGTTCCAGCCCGTTGACGACGTCGAGCCGCTCCCGATTGAGCGTGTCGAACAGGCCCGCGACGAGGAGCTTGGCCTTCTCCTGCTTGTCGCCATTGCCGTTCTGAACGAACTCCACGGCCGCCTTTTCAGCCTCGTCCAACGGTGTCCTCCGGGCGGCGAGATGCGCCACGAGGTCCGCGATCTGGCGATCGTCGTCCCAGATGTCGAGCGCATCCTCGACCGAGGGCCCGGTCCAGGCCGTGGCAACGGAGATCTCCCCGACTCGAGCCTGAACGCACGGCCAGTCGGGAAACCGCCGGTCGACGGCATTGGCGTGAAGCGGAACGGCGGCGGCTATTGCCGCAATCGCCGCGAGACGAGAGAGACGTGTCACGCCGCTCCTCCTGTCTGCCCCTGCCGGGCGCGAAAGCCATGAGCGGGATCATAGGCCAATATCGCCCCGATCATGAATACGACCGTGCATGCCGCGACGATGCCTAGGGCAGCCGGATTGAGCTTGGCATAGAGGGCGAAGCGGATCAGCTCCACCGCATGGGTGAACGGGTTGAGCTCGCAGATGTAATAGAGGAGCGGACTGGATTCCCTGACGCGCCATAGCGGGTAGAGCGCCGACGAGGCGAAGAACATCGGGAAGATCAGGAAGTTCATCACCCCCGCGAAGTTCTCCATCTGCTTGACGAGCGAAGACACGAGCATGCCGAGCGAACCGAGCATCAGCCCCGAAAGGATCAGCGCGGGCAAGACCGTAAGATAGCCGACGATGGGCGGCTCGATCTCCCAGAACCACGCGATGGCGAGGAACGCGTAGACCTGCAGCAGCGAGATTGCGGTGCCGGCAATCAGTTTCGACGACAGCAGGAACCAGCGCGGCAGCGGACTGACGAGCAGTGTCCTCATACTGCCCGTCTCGCGGTCGTAGACCATTGAAAGCGACGACTGCATGCCGTTGAACAGTTGGATCATCGCGATCAAGCCCGGCGTGATGAAGACCTCGTAGAGGACGTATACCTCGTACGGCGGAATGATCGACACGCCGAGCACCTGCCGGAAGCCCGCAGCGAAGATGAACAGCCAGACCAGCGGCCTGACCAGCGCGGAGGCGAACCGTTCGCGCTGATGAAGGAAGCGGAGCATTTCGCGCCAGACGATCCCGCGCAGGCAGATAGCGTATTGCCCGATCGAGAAGCCGGGTGGCTGGGAGTGCGTGGCGATATCCAGCGTCATGGAACTCCGCTCGTTTCCCTTTCTCGCCCGGTCAGTCGCATGAAGGCGGTTCGAACATCCTGCGCGCCGCAATCGGCGATGACCTTCGACGCGCGGCCATGCGCGAGCAGTCGCCCTTCGTGCAGGACAAGGACGTCGTCCCGAGTCCCTATCTCGTCGACGAGATGCGTCGCCCACAGCACACAGACGCCGTCCTGCGCGACCAGCCGGTGGACGTGGTCGAGAATGTCCGCGCGCGCATCGACATCGAGGCCAACCGTGGGTTCGTCGAGCAAGAGAAGCGGTGGCCGATGCAGCAGCGCGCGGGCGATCTCGAGTCGCCTCATCTGGCCGCCGGAGAGGCTGCGTGCCTTGTCCCGCATGCGATCCGTCAGCGCGACGCGCTCCAGCGCCTCCCCTGCCCGCAGCCTCGCCTCACGGCTGCCTATGCCATGCAGGGCGGCGTGATAGGCGAGGTTCTGCATGACGGTCAGGTCGAGGTCGAGGGTGCGGGACTGGAAGACGACGCCAAGCCTGCGCAGCGCCTCTCCCGAAGCCCGTCCGACGTCGTGGTCGAAGATGAGGATCGAGCCCGTCTGCGTGGCGTAAAGATGTGTGATCAGCGAAAACAGCGTGCTCTTGCCCGCTCCGTTCAGTCCGAGAAGGACGGTGAAGGTCGCGGGATCAATCGCGAAGCTCAGGTCCTTGAGCGCGCTCCGCAGGCCATAGGAATGGCTCACTCCCTCGACCGACAGGGCGGCGGAGCCGGCGGATTGCAGTTGCTCCCGCGAGACATGCGCTATCGTGGCGTCAGTCCTCCGAAATGGCGACACCCCCGGCAGCTCGCCGACCTGGACGGTCCTGGCCACCTGCCCGCGGCAACGGCACGAACCGTCATTTCACATTGAAGGTCGCCTGCTGTGAGCTGCTGGTGGTGCCCGGCACCCGCAATGTGAACGTACCCGGGCGAATGGTGACGAACGTGATTTCCACCTCTCCCTTGGCATCGAATTCGATTGAATCCACGCCAAGCGGCCTGATCTCGATATCGTTGATCACCACCTCGTTGACCCAAACGTTCCGGAAGAAGTCAGGGCCATTAAGGGCCAGTTCTTGAGTTCCATCGGACGTGATCGTGAGCCGGTAGTGCTTCCCCGACTCCAGTTGATAGGGCTTCTCGGCAAGCGGAGCGCCCGACGACAGTTTCAAAGGCGGCTCGAGTTTTTGAGGCCGAGTGAGCAAACCCTGCTGCGCATGAGCGAGATAGGGTCCGCTGACCATGAATGCGGTTAGGAACATCATTCTCGCAAGTCGAACTGCGCTTAATTCAGGCATTTGTTCCTCCCATTATTGTTTGGATCGGACGCTAAGACAGCCGAATCTGGTCAGTGAAAATCAATCGTTTGAAACGGCAACCCCCCAAGGCAGTTCGCCGACCTGAATGGTCTTGATCACCTTGCCCGCAGCAACGTCGACGACAGACACGTCGTTCGATACGCCGTTGGTGGTGAGCAGGTATTTTTCGTCCGGTGTGAACGCGAGTTGCCAGACGCGCTGGCCGACCAGGAGATAGTCTTCCACCGCGTGCGTCGTTCCATTGACGACGGCGACGCGATTGGCCGGACCCAGCGCTATGAAGCCCTTGCTGCCGTCCTTGGTGATGCGCACGCCGACGGGCTGAATCGATTCCGCCCTTAGGCCCGGGATTTCGAACGTGATCTTCTTCGTCACTTCCCGTTTCACGGGATCGATGACGCTGACCGTGCCGCCGATTTCGGCCGAGACCCAGAGCTCCGAGCCATCCTTCTTGAATTCGGCAAAGCGCGGCCGGGAATCGACGAGCACGTTGGCGACGATCTCGTGCGTCTGCGTATCGATGAAGTGCGCCATGTTCGTCGTTTCGGACGTATTGACGAGGATCTTGCCGTCCGGGCTCATGCCCATCCCCTCCGGCTCGACGCCGACCTGCACCTCGGCGACAGGAGCCCGCTTCGCGATGTCGACGACGGTGACCAGGTTGTCGTCTTCGTTGGCGATATAGAGGAGCTTGCCCTCCGGATCCTGCGTGAAGAGTTCGGGATCGGGGCCGGAGGGCAGCGTGCCCACGATCTCGCGAGTTGCGGTGTCGACGATCTCGACCGTGTCATCGTCGCCGACGGCGACCAGGAGATGCTTGCCGTCCTTCGTCAGCTCGATGCCGCGCGGCCGCTGGCCGACCTTGATCGTTGCGATGACGGAAAAATTCGCCATGTCGATGACCGACACGGTGTTGGCTCCTTCATTCGACACATAGGCCGTGTAGGCGCCCGCCTCGCAAGCGAAAGCGGTCGATAGCGCGGCGCCAAGCGCCACGGTTCGAAGCTGCATCTCCCTGTCTCCTCCTTGTTGTCCGGAGTTCGACCAGTCATTTCAGCTTGCATTTTGTTTCGGGCCGGTCAAACCCGAGTGTATCGAGCTCCGAGACTTGGTGCAGGAAGCCCTCCTGCGGGGACACCGACACGACCATGCGGCCGTCGGCCAGCAGAATGGGCTGACGGAGCTGAAGATTCCAGTCCCGCAATGTCAGCTTCTGACCCTTGAATGCCGCCAGGGAGAAGTCGGGACTCTTGAGATAGCGTGTTATCGTCTGCGGATCGGTCGAAGCAGTCCGCGTCGCGCTTTCGCCGACCATCCGCACGGCCGACCAAGCCTGAATATCCCGGGCTGTCATGAACCGCGAAAAGCGCTTCTGGAACCGGCTCTGCATCTGAAGAGCGGCCCACTGATTGTGGGACGCATGCCAGCTGGTCGGAACGAGACCCGCCGACCCCGCGACCGGGCGTGCGTCCCAGGTGCGGAACGGCATGTAGGCGGCGAACACCTCGCTCTCATCCGCTGCCACCAGCACGTCATAGGCCGGCACGCTCTGCGTGAAGACCGCGATCTTCCGCTGCACCTGAGCGACACCGCTGTCGGTCTGCCGCGCCCCTCCCGTGTCCTCGAAGATGCGCTCCTCGACGATCTGGGCGCCGAAACGCTTCGCGGCCCGCCGCAGGGCATCGCCATACAGCACGTCTTTCGGATGCGAGCCGACGACGAGGAACCATTTCCGCCATTTCTTGAAGACGAGATATTGGGCGAGCGCATCCGCGAGCATGGATCGCGTGGGAGCCACGTGGATGACGTTCGCTCGGCAGTCCTCTTCGCGGAGCCTGTCGTCCGCCGCTCCGACATTGAAGAGGAGGATGCCCCTGCCCTGCGCCGCGGCGGCGGTCTTCAGCAACAAGTCCGGATCGAGATCGGCAATGACGAAAGATATGCCCCTATCCGCCATCGCCGTAACCGCTTGCGAGGGATCTTCTCCATCGGCAAGGCGCGTCTCTTCGATCAGGAAGGCCTGCTTGAGAAACCGACCGGTCGTGTTGTTGTCAGCGACGGCAAGCTCAGCGCCGGCCAACCCGTCGTTTTCCGCGGGGAGGTCGATCAGGGACAGAGCCTCGCGCGGAGGCGGAGTGCGCAGATAGCCGATCCGGACCTCGTTGACCTGCGCTATGGCTGAAGATGTGAGCGGAGCCAACATGATCGCAAGGATCAGGATCAGTCGTCTCATCGTCTCCCCCCGGTGCCGGTGTTCAATCCGGTCATTCCGGAAGGAACGAGGAACCCCCGAATTGAGTTGCAGACAAGGAAGCCAAATTTGCGCGCCTCCATTCCCCTGACAATTAGGAGAGGCCGATGAAAACCACGACATTCATTCTCGCCGCCACCACACTGGGGTTGGGACTCGGCCCTGCAATGGCTGGCCCGTGTACGACGGAAATCAACAATCTGACGAAGACCCTCTCCGCCAGTGATGCGGGTGCGGGTCCGACATCCGGAACCGGCTCGTCAGCCGCTTCGTCGGGTCAGCATGCGCCGACCGGCGCAATGGGCAAGCAGGCCGAGGGCAAGGCCACGTCGCCCGCGGACGTGCGCCGCCAGACGCAAGGTCAGCCAACTGCGGCGGACCAGGCGGCTAGCGGGCGGGCAGCAGCCGAGCCGACCGATGCAAACGCAGCTCTGCAGCGCGCGAGGGAATTCGATCGGCAGGGCAAGGAAGCTGATTGCATGACCTCTGTCAGGCAGGCGAAGCAACTTTCCGGAGCCAAATGACCGGGCGGCCGACAATCGACGGTTCGGGTAGAACAAGCAGACGGAGCATGAAAAATGACTTGGGAAACACCGAAGATCGTCGAAACCGCATGCGGCCTCGAAGTCACGGCCTATACGCCGGCTGAAGGCCTGGACGACGGCGAAATCTGATCGCCGAACATTGCCGACAGCAATGCCGGCAATGGTCTTGAATAGTACAGCCGCCGCGCGCTCCTGATCTCAAGTGAGGTCGCGGCGCGCGGGGCTTCAATTTGTGCCTTCGAACAAAGCGATCGCTCCTGGTGGACGTGTCGCATCCTCGGCCCAGCGTCGTCACAGGTGTGATCACGCCGTTCGTGTCTTCCGAAACCAAATGCCTGGCTTCATCGCTGGACCGATCCATGTGGCAATCCACTTGTTTTCGGGCAGATCGGGCGTATTCTCGACTTTGGGCTGAGGTCGCGGTGTGTTCGTGACCCAATCGTCATGAAACCGTCCGTGATCTCGACCTCAAGGTTCGGGAGGAAACGGAGATGACGATCCGAAACCCCGTTGAATGGGGTTATGACGCGATCCGCGAAACGGTTCATGGCCTAGGCCATACTGCCCACGACTGGAAGAGGCCCAGAGAAGCACTGAGCGACATTCCCGTGGTGCAACGCATCACCGCGGCGGACATACGCGACGCACTGTCGAAGGGGCTCGCGGATTTTGGCGCCTGTCGGACAGACGTCATTTTCATCGCCTTCGTCTACCCCCTGGCAGGTCTCGTTTTGGCGCATGTGGCGCTGCACAACGAGATGCTTCCGCTGCTGTTTCCCCTCATTTCTGGTTTCGCGCTGATCGGTCCGTTCGCAGCTGCCGGTCTGTACGAGATGAGCAGAAGGCGCGAGCTCGGACTCGAGGTCTCATGGTCCGACTCCATGGCCGTGCTCAACCGGCCATCGTTTGGGGCGTTCGTCGGGCTGGGATTGTTGCTGACCGCGATCTTCGTGGTCTGGCTGGCAGTTGCCATGGGCATCTACTGGCTCATTTTCGGCGCACATATGCCGGCTTCCATCACTGACTTCGCCCGTCAGATATTCACCACGTCCGAGGGTTGGGCGCTCATGATCGTTGGCGTCAGCGTCGGCTTCCTGTTTGCTCTGCTCGTGCTGACGATCAGCGTGGTGTCGTTCCCGCTCCTTCTCGACCGCAACGTTACCCTGAGGACGGCGATAGAGAGTTCCGTACGGGCCGTCATGATGAACCCCGGACCGATGCTGCTCTGGGGAATGATCGTCGCGTGCGGCCTTGTCCTCGGCACGATCCCGCTCCTGCTGGGGCTGATCGTCGTCATGCCGGTTCTCGGTCACGCAACATGGCATCTTTATCGCAAGGTATTGCAATGACGGAAAAAAGCGACGTTGACATCTACGGCGGTTGTCCCTGGGGCGCCCGCTGGCGCCCCGCCCTCCCACTCACAGCACTTGCGATTGCCTTGCTTTTCACCGCCGAGGTCCGGGCACAGGACGCGGCGGCGGGCGAGAAGGTCTATGCGGCCTGCCGCGCCTGCCATCAGGTCGGGCCTACTGCGAAAAACGGCGTCGGCCCGACTCTCAACGGGCTCTTCGGACGCGTCTCCGGCAAGGTCGCCGGATACGCCTATACGGAGGCAAACAAGACAGCGCATCTGACTTGGGACGAGCCGACCTTCACCGAATACATCAAGAACCCGAAGGCCAAGATCCCGGGAACGAAGATGACCTATGCCGGTCTCAAGGACGACCAGAAGATCAAGGATCTGATCGCCTATCTGCATACGTTCGACAGCGCACCCGTCACGCTGATCAAGGAGTAAAAACAAAAAAGACGGGCCGGGAGGTGAGCGATGTTCGCCGCGGTGATGCTCGTAGTGGTCGCGCTGGGCTCGGTGTTGTTTCACTTCCTGAGCCCGTGGTGGTGGCCGCCTATTGCCTCGAACTGGAAGTACATCGACGACACGATCCTGATCACCTTCTGGATCACCGGCGTGGTGTTCGTCGCGGTGTTGCTGTTCATGGCGTATTGCGTGTTCCGCTTCCGCCACCGGCCCGGCAATGTCGCAAGTTATGAGCCCGAGAACCGCAGGCTCGAGTGGTGGCTGACGGTGGTGACCGGCGTCGGCGTCGCGGCGATGCTGACGCCCGGCCTGTTCGTATGGGACCGGTTCATCAACGTTCCTGCGGAAGCCACGGAGGCCGAGATCGTCGGCCAGCAATGGCAATGGAGCTTCCGCCTGCCGGGGCCGGACGGGAAGCTCGGTACGTCCTCGACCAAATTCATCACCACCGAGAACCCGATCGGGCTCAATCCCGACGATCCGAACGGCAAGGACGATGTCGTCGTCCAGGGCGCCGAACTGCATTTGCCGGTCGGCAAGCCGATCAAGGCGCTGCTTCGATCGGTCGATGTGCTGCACAATTTCTATGTGCCGGAATTCCGCGCGAAGATGGACCTGGTGCCCGGCATGGTCACCTATTTCTGGCTGACGCCGACGCGGACCGGGCAGTTCGAAATTCTCTGCGCCGAGCTCTGCGGCGTCGGCCATCCGATGATGCGCGGTCAGGTCGTGGTTGAGGAGGCGGTCGCCTACCAGGACTGGCTCGACAAGCAGACGCGACCGGTGCTGGCCGACAACGACACCGCCCCCGCCAATAACAAGAATGAGGAAACGCGATGACCGAGATCCCGCTCGGGCCCGGCGGCATGTCCGCCGATGTCGAGGACGTCGAGCTCTATCATCCACACAGCTGGATCACGAAATACGTCTTCGCGCAGGACGCGAAGGTCATCGCCATCCAATATTCGCTGGTTGCGCTCGGGGTCGGCCTGATCGCGCTAGTTCTGTCGTGGCTGATGCGGCTGCAGCTCGGCTTCCCGGGCGTGTTCGAGTTCATCGACGCCGACCGCTATTACCAGCTCATCACCATGCACGGGATGATGATGGTGGTTTACGTGCTGACCGCGCTCTTCCTCGGCGGCTTCGGCAATTACCTGATCCCCCTGATGGTCGGTGCGCGGGACATGGTGTTCCCGTACGTCAACATGCTCAGCTTCTGGGTCTATTTCCTCGCGGTCCTGATCCTGGTCGCGAGCTTCTTCGCGCCCGGCGGCCCCACCGGCGCGGGTTGGACCCTCTACCCACCGCAGGCGATCCTCGCCGGCACTCCGGGCCAGGAATGGGGCATCGTCCTGATGCTCGTCTCGCTGATCGTCTTCATCATCGGCTTCACCATGGGTGGCCTGAACTATGTGGTGACGGTCCTGCAGGGACGTGCGCGCGGCATGACTTTGATGCGGATGCCGCTGACGGTCTGGGGCATCTTCACCGCGAGCGTCATGGCGCTGCTGGCCTTCCCGGCATTGTTCGTCGGCGCGGTGATGATGCTGTTCGACAAGCTGCTCGGCACGAGCTTCTTCATGCCGACGCTCTATTCGATGGGCGAACAGCTCAAATACGGCGGCGGCAGCCCGCTCCTCTTCCAGCACCTGTTCTGGTTCTTCGGCCACCCCGAGGTCTACATCGTCGCCCTGCCCGCCTTCGGCATCGTCTCCGACCTCATCAGCGTGCATGCGCGGCGGAACATCTTCGGCTACCGCATGATGGTATGGGCGATCATCGCCATCGGGGCGCTCAGCTTCGTCGTCTGGGCGCACCACATGTATGTGAGCGGCATGAACCCCTATTTCGGGTTCTTCTTCGCGACGACCACTTTGATCATCGCGATCCCCACCGCGATCAAGGTCTACAACTGGGTGCTGACGCTCTGGCGGGGCGACATCCATCTGCGGACGCCAATGCTGTTCGCGCTGGCGTTCATAGTGACCTTCGTGAACGGCGGACTGACGGGGCTGTTCCTCGGCAATGTCGTCGTCGACGTGCCGCTGTCGGACACGATGTTCGTCGTGGCGCATTTCCACATGGTGATGGGCGTCGCGCCGATCCTGGTCATCTTCGGTGCGATCTATCATTGGTATCCGAAGGTGACGGGCCGGCTGCTCGACGAGACGCTCGGCAAGATCCACTTCTGGATCACCTTCCTCGGCGCCTACGCGATCTTCTTCCCGATGCACTATCTCGGGCTGATGGGCGTGCCGCGCCGTTATCACGAGATGCTGGAATCGACGACTTACCCAGCCTCGGCGCATCAGTTGAACATCTTCATCACGATAGCGGCGCTGATCGTTGGCGCGGCCCAGTTCATGTTCGTGTTCAACCTCGCCTGGAGCCTGTTCCGAGGCCGCGAGGCGGACGGCAATCCGTGGGGTGCCGCCTCGCTCGAATGGCAGACGCCGGAGACGCCGCCGCCGCATGGAAATTGGGGTCCGCATGTCCCGGTCGTCTACCGCTGGGCCTATGACTACAACGTGCCCGGCGCCGCGCGGGACTTCATCCCGCAGAACGAGCCGCCGCCGGCTGTCGTCGCGATGCAGGGGCATTCGCCATGACGGGTGCGCTACTCTTCTTCGCCGCGGTCGGCGTCGTCGCAGGCTGGTGGATGTCGCGGCAGCGGCTGATGGCCAAGCCCTGGCTGGAACAGGGCGTGATCGACGAAGCACCTCGCACGGTTCCGCTCGCGAAGATCGGCCTCGGCGTGCTCCTAGTAGGGCTCGGCTCGCTCTTCGCACTGTCGATCAGCGCCTATTCGATGCGGATGCAATTCTCCGATTGGTCGTCGCTGCCGATGCCGGCGCTGCTCTGGCCGAATACGGCGCTTCTGCTCCTCAGCAGCGTGGTCCTGCAGGGCGCGAAGCGGGCCGCGGACCGTTGGGACATCCAGAGCGTGAAGATCGGCCTGCTGACGGCCGGCGGCTCGACCCTCGCATTCGTCGTCGGGCAGTTCCTCGCCTGGTGGCAGCTTGACGAGGCCGGCTATGTGCTGGCCGGCAATCCCGCGAATTCGTTCTTCTATCTTATCACCGGGCTACACGGACTGCATGTGCTGGGCGGCCTGGTTGCCCTCGCCCGCACCATGTACCGGACATGGTTGAGCGACGATGTCCGGGCCGTTCGGCTCAGCGTCGAGCTTTGCGCGATCTATTGGCATTTCCTGCTCGCCGTCTGGCTCATCCTGTTCGCCCTCCTGACGGGTTGGGCAGCCGATGCGCTCGAGCTCTGCCGGCAGCTTCTCAGCTAGGGAGAAATCGCGGATGGCCGACATTCCCCTGACCCACATCCAGACCGAGACGATGCCGGCCGGCCTGAAGGGGATCGCGGCCGACCTGTCGTCGGACCAGCAGGCGTTCAAGAACGTTTCCTGGGGGAAGGCCATGATCTGGATCTTCCTTCTCAGCGACACCTTCGTGTTCAGCTGCTTCCTGATCGCCTACATGACGGCCCGCATGTCGACCTCGGTGCCGTGGCCCAATCCGAGCGAGGTCTTCGCGCTGGAGATCGGCGGCGTGACGCTGCCGCTGCTCCTGATCGCGATCATGACCTTCGTGCTGATCAGCAGCAGCGGCACGATGGCAATGGCGGTGAACTACGCCTATCGGCGCGACAGGCGCACCACGGCGATCCTGATGCTGGTTACCGCTTTGCTTGGTGCGGCCTTCGTCGGCATGCAGGCGTTCGAATGGACCAAGCTGATCCACGAGGGCGTCAGGCCATGGGAAAATCCGTGGGGAGCGGCCCAGTTCGGCTCGGCCTTCTTCATGATCACGGGCTTCCACGGGACGCATGTGACGTTCGGCGTGATTTTCCTGCTGATCGTCGCCCGGAAGGTCTGGCGCGGCGACTTCGACCGCGAGGCCAAGGGCTTCTTCACCAGCCGCAAGGGCCGTTACGAGGCCGTCGAGATCATGGGCCTCTACTGGCACTTCGTCGACCTCGTCTGGGTTTTCATCTTCGCCTTCTTCTATCTGTGGTGAGAACAGACATGACACATGCCGTGACCGAAAAGGCGGAAGGCCAGCATCATCCGATCAAGCTCTATCTGATCGTCTGGGGCTGGCTGTTCGTGCTTAGCACGTTCTCGTATCTGGTCGATTATTTCGGCGTTCAGGGGCCGATGCGGTACACTCTCATCCTGACCTTCATGATCCTGAAGGCGGGCCTGATAGTCGCGGTCTTCATGCACCTCGCCTGGGAACGGCTCGCACTCGTCTACGCGATGCTCGTCCCGGTCGGCGCGGTGCTCGTCTTCGTCTGGATCATGGTCGAGGAGTCGGGCTACACGCTCTTCACCCGAGTGCTGTTCCTGAACGGGTCGTGAGCGAAGGCGGCAGCACAGCGGGGTGTGGTGCGGGCGGCGGGGGTCGAACCCGCATATCCAGAGGATGAGGGATTTTAAGTCCCTTGTGTCTACCAGTTCCACCACGCCCGCGTGGGCGCGCACCCTAGATGACGGGGTTGTGTCGCTCAACGTCTGCCGGATCAATCCGACGTTTTCGCTTCGTTGTCGCGGGCGTCGGCGCCTTGCTTCGGCAGCGCCGGCGAGACCAGCGCCAGAAGCGACAGGATGATCACCACGAGCACGGTCCCGGTCACCGCGATCACATAGGCGCCGATCCCGCATGCAAGGCCGATGGCGCCGGCCATCCACATTCCGGCGCCCGTTGTCAGACCCTTCACGCCGCGCCGGCCCTGGATGATCGTGCCGGCGGCGAGGAAGGCAACGCCGTTCGTCACCGCACCAATCACGCGCACCGGATCCGCCTGGATGAGATCGCCGCGCATGCGGGCGATGAGCTCGAAGGTGAGCAGCGCGAATGTGGCCGCGGCGAGCGACACCAGCATATGCGTCCGCATGCCCGCCGAATGCTGCCGATATTCGCGATCCAGGCCGACGACGAGGCCGAGGAGAGCCGCCGTCACCAGTCTGCTCATCATCGTTCCGATGCCGACCTCGGCATGAAGAACCCGTTCCGCTTCGAGTACGAAATCCATCGCCGCCTCCCGCTATTGTCTCGGGAGTTCAACCTTTCACGGTGCGGAAGGGTTCAACGCGAGAGCTGCTCTCTCACATCGGCCAGCATCGCCTCGACCGCGTTCGTCGCGGCGACCAGGGCCTCGGTATCGCGCGAGCGGACGACGAGGTTGGTGTTGTAGCCGCGCTCGTCCTGGAAGGGATAGCTGCCGATCGTCACCGCCGGATACGCTTTCTGGATGAGGCCGAGCGGCGTGCCGATATCGCCCTCCTTCAGGCCGGCCGGAATCGTCACCGACTGCACCTTCGGCCCGGTCTTCAGCGTCGGTGCGATCTCCACCAGCATGGCCTGCATGATCTTCGGTACGCCGGCCATCACATGCACGTTGCCGATCCGGAAGCCCGGCGCCTTGGATACGCTGTTGACGATGAGATCGGCGCCGTTCGGGATGCGCGCCATCCGCAGCCGCGCTTCGTTGAGCACCATGCCGGGGATCTGCTGGAGCAAAGCGACGGCTCGCGGATCGTGATCGATGCCGACGCCAAACGCCTTGGCCACGCAATCGGCAGTGATGTCGTCATGCGTCGGGCCGATACCGCCAGTGGTGAAGACGTAGGTGTATTTCGCTCGAAGCGCGTTCACAGCCCCGACGATCTCAGGCTCCTCATCGGGAACCACCCTCACCTCTTTCAGATCGATGCCGATCCCGGTCAACCAGTCGGCGATCGTGCCGATGTTCTGATCCTTGGTGCGGCCGGATAGGATTTCGTCGCCGATCACGAGGACGGCGGCAGTGACGATGTCGGGCGTGGTCATGGCGGGGATTTAAGGTGCCGCTCCCCGGTTCAGCAAGGGCGTTCGTGCCGGAACCCTGCGTCGGTCCACGCGTTCCCGTCATGGGAAACCCAACACATTCGGGAGCGCATCATGCCAGCCAAATCTGGAGCCCAACAGAAGGCCGCCGGAGCGGCCCTCGCCGCCAAGCGCGGAGACATGCCGAAATCGAAGCTGCGCGGCGCCTCAAAGCAGATGGTCGAGTCCATGAGCGAAAAGGAACTCGACAAGATGGCTTCGACCAAGCGCAAGGGAAAACCCGAGCACGCCGCAAAGCACTGAACCGGATCGGGGGGACGGAATGGACAAGGAAGAACGCATCCGACTGCGCGCCTATGAGATATGGATTCAGCTCGGCCAGCCGGAAGGCCGCGAGCGCGAACACTGGGAGCAGGCCCGGCGCGAGATGTGCGACCAGTTCAGGCCCGAGCCGGACGCCGACGGTCCGCTCGGGGCGCAGAAGGTAGAGCAGAAAGTCGAACAACCAGTCGGTGAGCGGCTGAAGGAGTCAACCGAGCTAGGATAATCATGGCCAGAAGTTCGAGAAGAACAGGAGACAGCGCCCGTCAAAAGGCGCTGGGAGAAACGCCGAAGAACCCCGAACCCATGGCCGAGACCGATCTTCCGATGAGATCGGTCCTGAAACGCTATTCTTATGCGTGGATCACGCTCGGACTGTTCCTCTTCTCGATCGCGGGCCACTGGATCTTCGGCTGGTTCGCCTACATCGACGAGCAGCGCGCACTCAGTCAGCCCATCACCCTTTCGGGCTACTCGGTCGAGATGCTGCGCGACACGTTCGAGAACTGGCAATCGGAATTTCTACAACTGCTATGGCAGGTCGGTGGTCTCGCACTCTTCCTTTATGTCGGCTCGCCGCAGTCGAAGGAAGGCGATGAGCGACTGGAAGCCAAGATCGACGTTCTTATCCGGAAGCTAGATCCCAAAGGCGCCGAGGACGAGATCCGCGCCCTCGACGCCGCCTATGCGGGCCAGCATTCGCGCGCCGGACAAAGGAAAACCCGCCGTCGTTCCTGACGGTGGACTTTCGTTTCAAATCGTCCGTCAGGCGACGCGGACTCGTCCGATGAACGCCGACACCTGATCGCGGAGATCGTTTGCCTGCTTGGCCAGGCTGACCGAGGCGCCCACGATCTCCTCGGATACCTTGCCGGTGGACGCCGCAGCCTCGCTAACGCCGGAGATGTTCGACGACACCTCCTTCGTGCCGGTCGAGGCCTGGACGACGTTGCGGGCGATTTCCTGCGTCGCCGCGCCCTGCTCTTCCACCGCCGTGGCGATAGCGCCGGAAATGTTGTCGATCTGGCTGATCGAATTGCTGATCCCGGTGATCGCCTGCACAACCTCATTGGTCGCCCCCTGAACGGCCTGGATCTGCGAGGCGATCTCCTCGGTGGCCCGCGACGTCTGGGCCGCGAGTTGCTTCACTTCCTGGGCGACGACGGCGAAACCGCGTCCCGCCTCGCCGGCACGTGCTGCTTCGATGGTCGCGTTGAGCGCCAGAAGGTTCGTCTGCGCGGAGACGTCGCCGATCAGGCCGACGACTTCGCCGATACGCTGGGCGCTCTGCGCGAGCCCCTGGACGAGGGTCACCGTGCTCGACGCCTGGTTCGTCGCCGTCGTGGTCGCGGTGGCCGCCGAGGTCACCTGCTCGGCGATCTCGTGGATCGATTTTGAGAGCTCCTCCGCAGCGGCGGCGACGGTCTGCACATTGGTGGTCGCCTGTTCGGATGCCGCCGCGACCGCGTTCGACTGTCGGCTCGTTTCCTCCGCGGCGGAGGACATGGTCTCGGCATTGGCCTGAAGCTGCTGTGCCGACGCCGACACCGCCTGCACCACGCCCATCACCTCGACCTCGAACCTATCGGCGAGGTCGTTCATCGCCGCCCGCTTCTCGGCCTCGGCACGCGCCTTCTGCGCTTCCTGCTCGGCCTCGAGCTGTTTCACCGCGATCGCGTTCTGCTTGAAAACGTCGACCGCCTTGGCCATGTCGCCGACCTCGTCCTTGCGCTTCTGCCCATCGACCGAGACGGTGAGATCGCCTCCGGCCAGAGCCGCCATCGTCACCGACATCCGGGCCAGCGGGCGGGAAATCAGGCCGATCGTCATCCAGACCGCGAGCATGAAGACCACGCCGAGGCCGATGAGGGAAACGACCATGTTTTCCGTCTGCGCGCTCTCCGCCGTTGCCGCCGCCTGTTCGGCCTTTCGTTCCATTTCCTGGGAGTCGGCATTGGTCTTGTTACGGATCTTGGTGCGCAGTTCGTCGATCGCATCGTCGACCTTGTGCGCAATCGGCAGCGCCTGGTCGACGCGGCCGGCCATTGCGAGGTCGGCAGCCTTGTTGGCCTCGTCGCTGATATCCTCGAAGTCGTCGAGGAAGCTCTCGTAGATCGTGCTGTCGTCGGGATCGAGCTTCTGCAGCTGCGAGACCTGCTCCTGATACTCCTTGCGGGCCTTCTTCACCTCGTCGCGGGCGCTCTTCGCGTCCTCGCCATGGAAGGCAAAGGTCTCGTACATGCCCGAGCTCAGGATCACGAGACGAAGGTTCAGCCTCGTCATCGCGACGAGTGTCGGGCTCGTATGCTCGACGAGCTCCATATAGGTCGTCTCGACCTCGGATATCTTCTTGTCGGAGAACACAACACCGAAGATCGCCACGCCCGCCATGGCGATCAGCACGCACATCACTTTGTACACGAGCTTCAGGTTGGTGAATTTCATAGCCGTCCCCCGGACCCTGTTTTCACCTTCGAGGGAGCCACCCACATGGTTAACGGTTTATTTCCTCCGCTGGATCGTCACCGGAGACCTTACCCTTTACGGGAAACTACATGGTCCAGATCTCGAAAGTTCCGTCTCTCTAGAGATTTCGGAGGTCTCCCGCCGGACTCGAAATCTGTTGATTCAGTAAGGAAATCTGTTCACGCCTCCGGGATCGGATTTCATCAACTTCGATACGCTCCTCCTTTCGTCTAATGAGCTATAATATCAGCGTGATTTCGCGCGGCTGGTCGGTTTCGGGATGCGGCCGGCCGAGGATCGAGGAGCAATTTGCCGGAATCGAGACGTGGAATGTCAGGATTTCTGACGTATCCGTAGTTCTACTGTGGTGTTACCACTTGAATCATGGACAGCGCCCTCGACCCTCAGCTCGGCCGTTTTCTGCGCAAGCTTTCGTTCGCAGGCGGGCGCATTCTTCTCGGCGACGTGGAAACCGTGCGGCAGATCGACGAGACCTGCGCGCTCCGCGCCGAGCGGCGCGACCTCGTCCGCTTCGCGCTTGCGGGTCCGTTCGGGTTGCGATCGCATTTCGAGCTGACGCCGCACGGCTGGCGCGCGCTCGGGCTGACCCCGCCCCAGCGCAGGGAGCACCCCGCGCTGGCATTCGCCCTGAGATTTCTCGGCCTGCGCTGAGATCAGGCCGGAGTTGGCATCACGCCGCCGCCGAACTCGCCCTTGAACTTGATCACCGAGAAAACGCCGAGGACCAGGAAGGCGACGAGGCCGATGACCTGCGCGATCAGGACCGGCGGCTCGGCACCGGTCGGCGCCAGCGCGTTGAGGAACGGGATCTTCTGGAACGATTGGACGATCGTCACGACCAGCAGAAGATAGACGTTCAGCACCATGGTCGCGACATAGATCCAGCGCAGATGGCCGGCGTAATGGGCGCGGCGGGCATAGAGAGCGATCGCCAAAGTGACGAGCGCGATGATGCCGAAGACGATGCCGGGCGTGATGACCGTGATCGGGAACAAGAAGCCGGTCACGCTGCAGGCGATCGCGGTGACGAGGAACCAGAAGGTCCAGGTCGAGACCCGGCCATGCAGAAAGCCGGAGATGACCGGCCAGCCGAGCACCAGGGCGACCAGACTGATCGCTGTGTGCACGAGCGTCAGCAGATAAATGTAGCTCGACATCGCAAAACCTCCCCCAAAAGGCCCGCCCCTGACCCCCGAATTGGAGTCATTCCAGAGAGGAGGATAGCACTCCTGTAGCGCTTCGGCCCGTCGGCTGTCCGCGCTCCCCGTTACCGTTACCTTGCGGCGACGTAACTGTTACGCGCGCCGAAGCTTCCGCATTCGCGCTAGCATGAAACCACACACCGACGGATCGGCTGCAAGAGACGAAAGGCCGAGGAATTGTGAGTGAAACGGCGGCGGCAGACGACATCACCTCCCTGATTTCCGGGCTTGAACATCTCGCCGAGGAGTTCGTCAGCGGCTTGGACGCCCGATCGGACGCCTTGCGCGCCGTGCCCGCCGAGTTTGAAGGCCTGAACGCCTCGCTCGCGAGTGCCGGAACATCGGGCCCTTTTCTTTTATTCCAGATCATCCTGACTGTGTCGCTCGTCGCGGGCATGCTGGTGCTGGTCAATCGCTGGCTCACGAAGAGGACGGACGCGCGCAGCGTCTGGCGCAAATTCCTCGCGAGCATCGAGGCCGCGGCCCTCGCGCTGGTCTTCGGCTTCATCGCGACGCAAGTCCTCACCGGCGCCGGCCTGCCGATGCGGACACTGCGGCTCTGGGCTGTCGTCACCATTGCGGGCTTTCTGATACTCGCCACCGTGAGATTCATCCTCATGGCATCGCGGCGAACCGAAACTCCGAGCCGCTCCATCCATCTCAGGGCGCTGGTGCGCGACCTCTCCGTCGTCGTCGCCTTCGCAATCATCGGCGTTGCGCTGATCGCGACACTGCGGCTTTGGAATGCTGGACCGGGTCTGGAGGATCTGGTCCGGACGGGACTGGTCGGTATTCCGGCCTATCTTCTGTTTGCCGCCGTCGCATGGCGTAACAGGCGCACGATGGCGGTCGCGGCAGCCGGTCCACGTCCCAGAAGCCGCTGGCGCACCGGTCTCGCCAGATCATGGCCGGGGATCATCATCGGGTTTCTGATCGTCACCTTTCTCAGCACCCAGGGCGCCCTGACCATGGGAAGGGCCTTTCCCGGATCAGCCGTCCTGCTGACGGGGCTGATGTTTGTCGCGATCCCGCATCTGGACGCGATGATCGGAAGCTGGGCGCGACGAGGACTGGAATCTCCCGACATCTCGATCCTCGCGGCCGCGGGACGCCAGACAGCCCGATTCGCGGTGGTGATCATCATACTCAGCATGCTCGCGACGATATGGGCGACGCCGCTGGCGGACGGTTTCGGAATAGATCTCGGACAGGTCGCCCGCGACTCGTTCGGACTGGCGTTGATCCTCATGGCGACGGCGTTCCTGTGGAACTTGGTCGGAACGGCCGCGGGTCGCGCCCTGCGACCGGAGCTTCCAGCTGTTGGTGAAGATGCGGAGGTGCCGAACGCACCGCGATCCCGTCTCGGCACCCTTGTCCCGCTACTGAGCGGCATCGGCAAAGCAAGCATTGTCGTACTGGCACTGCTTTCGGTCCTGGTATCGATCGGCGTCAATGTGTGGCCGCTGATCACCGGCCTGAGCATCTTCGGATTGGCGATCGGTTTCGGCTCGCAAACGCTCGTGAAGGATGTTGTGTCCGGCCTGTTTTTCCTGATCGACGATGCTTTCCGCTTCGGCGAATACATCGAAACCTCGGGCGCCAAGGGAACCGTGGAGAAGATTTCGGTCCGGTCCGTTTGCTTGCGAGGCACGCGTGGGACCCTGGCGACGGTGCCATATGGCCAGATCGGCAAGATCCAGAATTTCAGCCGCGATTGGGTGATCGAAAAGCTGGCGTTCCGGGTCGCGTTCGACACCGACGTGGAGAAAGTCCGGAAGATCATCAAGAAGATCGGCGAGGACATCGCTGCCGACCCCGAACTTGCGGTCGATCTTCTGGAACCGCTGAAGAGCAAGGGCATAGGCGAGGTCGAGGACGGCACGCTGATCATCCATGCCAAATTCAGAGCGAAGGCCGGTCAGCAGTCGTTGATCCGCCGGGCCGCCCTGACGGCTATACACAGTGCATTCCGTGAAAACGGTATTAGGGCCGTTCCGAAGCCGCTAACCGCCAATCCGGATGCGGCATAGGCGGCCAATGCACGTCATCTGGTCAAATTCGTCCGCGGAAACTATTCCGCCGGAGAATAACCGAGACCCGCCCGCACTCTCTGCCGGTCGATCGCCCACAGCGCCCCTACCGCCAGCAAAGCCAGACCGACCAGGAGGCACAGCCCCACCGCCGTCCCTGCCCGCTCGAGCACCAGCGCGAAGGCGAAGGGGGCGATCGAGGAGAGAATGAGCCTTGCCGAGGTGAGTTTCCCGATCCGCGCGCCATAGCCCCGCGAGCCGAACAGAGCGAGCGGAACCGTGCCCCGGACGATGCTGGTGAGGCCGGAGCCAAGGCCGAACAGAGCGGAGAACATGAGCGCCGCGACCAGCCAGGGAGAGGCAACGGCCAGAAGCCCCAGCGCCAGCACCATCATGCCGGCCGAGATCATTGCCAGCCTGAGCGGATGAAGCTCGCGACCGAAGCCCATATTGACCACTCGGCTGAGAACCTGCGCTGGACCGAAGACGGCGCCGACGATGGCGCTCATCGAGCCGAGGCCGAGCGCCGTCAGGAGCGGAATCATGTGAACCAGCAAAGCAGAGATGACGAAACCGACGAGGGAGAAGCCAATGAGGAGGAGCGCGAAGGCGCGGCGCTCGCTGCCCATCGATGGACGGTCGGCGGTATCGCCGTCCGGGATCGTGGCGCAGTCTGCTCCGCCCGTTCGGGGCTGGCGCGCGACCCAGATGTGAATGGGTAAGCAGAGCACGACGTGAAGCCCGGCGTACCAGAGATAGACGTCCCGCCACGACATGATGTCGTGCAGCGCCGAGGTAAGCGGCCAGAAGATGGTCGAGGCGAAACCGGCGATCAGAGTGAGATGGGTGATCCGGCGATTGGCATCCGAGCCGGTGAGTTGGACCAGAGCGGCGAAGGCTGCCTCGTATTGCACGAAGATCGCCGTCACCTCGATCGCGACGAGGCCCATGGCGAGCATGGGAGCATTGCCGGCTGTTGCGCACAGGACGAGCGCGGCGGCGGCGGCGAGCGAGCCGAAGGTCATGACGGCGCCGGCGCCATGCCGATCCACAGCCCGGCCGACGAACGGTGAGACGAGGCCACCCGCGAGCAGGGCCAACGAGAACGCGCCATAGACCCAGCCGATGGCGAGGCCGAGATCCTCGGCCATGGAGGGCGCCAGCACGCTGAACGAATAATACAGCGTGCCGTAGCCGACGATCTGGGTAAGGCCGAACAGCCAGACGAGAATGGCCGCGCGCGACATCAGATAGACTTCAGCGCGACGCGGGATTCAAGTTCCGAGGCGCGTTCTCGGCGCTCGCTGTAGCGGTCGGTGAGATATCGCGAGACGTCGCGCGTGAGCAGCGTGAACTTGACCAATTCCTCCATGACGTCGACGACGCGGTCGTAATAGGCGGACGGCTTCATCCGCCCCGCTTCGTCGAATTCCTGGAACGCCTTGGCGACCGAGGACTGGTTGGGGATGGTGATCATCCGCATCCAGCGGCCGAGCTGACGGAGCTGATTGACCGCGTTGAAGCTCTGCGAGCCGCCGGACACCTGCATCACGGCGAGCGTCCGCCCCTGTGTCGGACGGACGGAGCCGACGGAGAGCGGAATCCAGTCGATCTGGGCCTTCATGACGCCGGAAATCGTTCCGTGGCGCTCGGGGCTGCACCAGACCTGCCCCTCCGACCATTGCGACAGCTCGCGAAGCTCGCGCACCTTCGGATGGTTGTCTGGCTCGGCATCGGGCAGCGGCAGGCCGGCGGGATCAAAGATGCGGACTTCCGCGCCGAAATATTCGAGCAGCCGGGCGGCCTCTTGGGTGAGGAAGCGGCTGTAGGAGCGCGCGCGGAGCGAGCCGTAGAGCATCAGGATGCGCGGGCTATGGGTGCCAATCGGCACGGACAGCCGCTCCCTGTCCGGCGGCTCGATGACGCCCGGCATCACGTTTGGCAAATCAAGCACTGGTTGGTTCCTCAGTCGATGCGGTTACCCCGCAACAGGCCCCGACGGCGCGCTCGGCCGGGGGCGGCGGAGCGCAGCAGCCCGACGATGCCTTTGCGGATGCGGTGCTGCCGCAGACGCCCGTCTCCGGCAGGATGAGGCGGACCTCGCGCGCCGCGATATGGTCCCCGGCGATCTCAGCGACAACGGAGCGGACCTGTTCGTAACCCGTCGCCATCAGGAAGGTGGGCGCTCGTCCGTAGGACTTGGAGCCGACGATGTAGAAGTCCGATTCCGGGTGGGCGAGTTCCACGGCACCGTGCGGCGACACCGTCCCGCACGAATGGACGTTCGGGTCGATCAGCGGTGCCAGCGCCGGAGGCGCCTCGACAGCCGCATCGATCGAGATGCGCAGCTCCCGCAGGAAGCCGAAGTCGGGGCGTGATCCCGTCGCGACGACGATTCGGTCGACTACCAGCGGCGTCCGTCCTCCCGGGGAACTGGCCGACACGTGGACTGCGCCGTCCTTCCGCGAAACGCTCCCGGCGACGAACGGAGCGAGCAGCGTCACCTGCCCCGCATCAATCTCCCTCTGCGCGGCGAGCCCGAGCGATCCTCGTCCGGGTAAGGCGTCGTTCAGGCCGCCACCGACCAGTCGATCGACCCCGCTTCGGCGTAGACCCCAGAGAACTTCCGTGGCGGGGTCTCGGTCCTTCAACCGCACCAGGTCGAGGACGGCGTTGATAGCTGAATGGCCCCCACCCACAACCAGCGTCCGCTTGCCGGCGAACTCGTCGGCGAGTTTTCCGGCGATGTCGGGAATGCCGTAAAGGATGCTGTCTCCGAGCTCGTCCTCGCCGAGGATCGACAGGCCGTTGCGACCCATCGGGTTAGGGTGTCCCCAAGTCCCCGAGGCGTCGATCACCGCTTTCGCCTTGACGTCGTTTTGGCACCCCTCGCCATCGACCCAGCGCACCGTGAAAGAGGTTCCCTTGCGTCGGTCGCCGAGCTTGTCGGTGTCGGTGCGGGCGACCGCAATGACTTTGGCGTTGAGGAGCAGTCCTTCTGCAATGGCGGGATGCCGCGCAAGCGGCTCAAGATACCGATCGACGAGATCGGCGCCGGTGGGCAGGTCGTCCGGTTCTGGCTCTTCCCAACCGCGTTGCATCAGCAGTTCGCGCGCGGCGCCGTCGATGTTGAGTGACCACGGGGTGAAGACCCGGACATGCGACCAGCTCCGTAGAGATGAGCCGACGGAAGGTCCCTGCTCCAGGATCACTGGCTTCAGCCCACGCTTCACGAGGTAGGCAGCAGCCGCGAGGCCGATCGGACCAGCGCCGATGATGGCAACCGTCGAACTCATCACAGGATCTCCGTGCTGCGAATTACCCGCAGCACGACGGACCGTCCCGGTCCGGCGCGGCGAGCTTTTGGGATTCCGTCAGGGCCTGCGTGACCTCCATCCAGGCGGCGAGCGCCACTTGGAAGGCCGCCCTACCCTTGTCGGTCAGGCTGTAGACCTTGCGCTCGCGTCCCGACACGACCTCAGCCTCGACCGAGACGAAGCCGCCCTCCTCGAATTCGCGAAGAACCGGGTAGATCGTCCCCTCGGTCGGAGAGCAGCACCCGCTCGTCGTGCGCTCGACGGCGCGAGCCATGTCGTAGCCGTGCATCGGCTTCTCATGCAGGACGCAGAGGATGAAGTACTTGGAGAGGCTCATCTTGATCGTGCCGCTCCAGTAGGAGCGATTCAAGAAGTCGGGACCCGGACGGGTTACGGCATGCATTGATGATCTAGGCATGGGTGCACCCTATACCTAGGGGATCGATATATCAACCATCGATGGGTTGAAGGTTCGTGCCGGGAGCGATTTGCCGTGAGGTTTCCCTGATGCTTCATGTCGACGCCTCAACGCTTCAAGCCGTCGAATAGAATGCTTCTGGCGTTCGTTAGAGGCATTAGGCGAAGCTCCGGTGGGTCTTTCTTTGAGGAGGCGGAGCGACACATATGGGTCGGGCACGACCGCGATCCTCCAGCGGTACGTTCCGCGGGAGCTGTTCAGGAAATGAACATGATCCGAATTTCCTACATTGGGGTAGTGGCAGGTGTGCTAGCCATCATCTTGTTGTTGTTCATCTCCCACATCTACTATCCTCGTGAGAACCAGTCCTCTTTAGCCGCCCACCAGTCGAAGCGATAATCCCGGGAACTTACTTCGCTTCTGCGGATGAAATGAAGCCTCGCCGCCGACAGCAGGCTCCGCAGCGCGCCGGACGTCATCGCGCAAGAAAAAAGCAGCGCCCGCATCTGGCGAAGGATGATGGGAGACGCGTCGCCTAGTGAGCGCGCAGCACGCCATCCTCCTTGTCGTGGACTGCGAAGCGGTCGATCATGGTTGCGCTCGCCTCGTTGAGGCCGATTACCGTCACGTTCGCCCCTTTTGCCCGGAACCGCAGCACGACCTTGTCGAGCGCTCCCACCGCGGTGATGTCCCAGAAGTGGGCTCTGCTGACGTCGATCGTGATCCTCTCGGCAGTCTCGTCAGTACGAAACGAGGCGATGAAAGCTTCCGCGGAGGCGAAGAATATCTGGCCATACACGTTCCAGATTTCCGCGCCCGCAGCGTCCGTGGTGCGTTCGACGGAAACCATGCGGGCGACCTTTCCGGCGAAGAACACTCCCGACAGAAGGACCCCGACCAGAACACCCTTGGCCAGATCATGCGTGGACACAACCGTTACGACGGTCGCGATCATCACGATCGATGATTGCCAGGGATTGCTCCGGAGTTCCAGGAGAGAGCGCCACGAAAAGGTGCTCACGGATACCATGATCATGACGGCAACCAGCGCCGCCATCGGAATGATGCGCACAATATCGTCGAGCACAAGGATCAGGAACAAGAGGAACGCTCCGGCGACGAAGGTCGAAAGCCGACCGCGCCCGCCAGACGTCACGTTGATGACCGACTGCCCGATCATCGCACAGCCGCCCATGCCTCCGATGAGCGCTGACGCGATATTCCCCGCTCCCTGACCGTAGCATTCGCGGTTCTTGCTGCTCCCGGTGTCGGTCATGTCGTCGACGATCTGCGCGGTCAGTAGGCTCTCAAGCAGCCCCACCGCCGCCAGCGTCACGGAATACGGGAATATGACCTGAAGCGTTTCCCAGGTAAGCGGCACCTGCGGCAGCGCGAACACGGGCAGCGTGGACGGCAACTCGCCGAGGTCTCCAACTGTCCGGACGTCCAGCCCCGTCCAGATCGTCACAGCTGTCAACGCAGCGATGGCCACGAGCGGTGATGGAACCATCCTCGTAACGAGTGGGAACAGGTAGATGATGGCGAGGCCAGCGGCGATGAGGATGTAGGTCTGCTGCGGCACGCCCAGGAGTTCAGGCAGTTGGGCCATGAAGATTAGGATGGCTAGGGCATTCACGAAGCCAGTAATGACCGAGCGTGAGACGAAGCGCATTAATCGGCCGAGTTTCAGAAATCCCGCCCCTAACTGGAGGAGGCCCATCAGGATCGTCGCCGCGAAGAGGTATTGGAGCCCGTGGTCTCGCACGAGATCGACCATCAGAACCGCGGTGGCGGCGGTGGCGGCCGAAATCATGCCCGGGCGTCCTCCAACGACCGCCGATACGCAGGCGATCGCGAACGAGGCATAGAGGCCGACCTTGGGATCGACTCCGGCAATCACCGAGAAGCCGATTGCCTCGGGGATGAGGGCAAGAGCGACGACGATTCCTGAAAGGACATCGCGGCGCGGGTTGGAGAACCACTCGCGAAGGTAGCTTTGTGAGGTTTGCATCTGGTGTTTCCGCAACAGGCGCACGACAGCGGCGGCCGCACAGCCACCTCGGTATTCAGTCGTGTCTTTTGCGTGGTCCGGCGGATCGGCGGCCGGAAGAGCCACCCGGGCTTGCACCGGGCTCCATTCGATTGAACTCGTGATGAAGGAAAAAACGTTCCTTCGCAACCGTTTCGACGGATAGGATGACGGGCGAATGGCCGCATCGGCATGCCAGGGCACCGAGCCTCGTCCCCGGTGTTTGTTCTCCTCAGCCGACGCGATTACCGGCGGCGTCGATGAGCAGTTCGCCGTCCTCCTTGGAGAACGGCCCCTTCTGCGGCAGCGGCAGGACGTCCAGCACGACCTCGGAAGGACGGCAGAGGCGCACGCCCTCGGGCGTGACGACGAAGGGTCGATTGATCAGGATGGGATGGGCCATCATCCGGTCGAGAAGCGTTTCATCCGACAGCGACGGATCGTCGAGGCCGAGTTTTGCGTAGGGCGTGCCGTTCTGGCGGAGTGTCTCGCGGACCGTCAGTCCGGCGCGGGTGATCAGACCCCGAAGCGTCTCCCTGTCCGGCGGCGTCTTCAGATATTCAACGATCTTAGGCTCGATGCCCGCGTTGCGGATGAGGGCCAGGGTGTTGCGCGACGTGCCGCAATCGGGGTTGTGGTAGATCGTGACGTCCATCATGCGGCTCCCTTGGCGCCCTGTTCGTACCAGCCGCGCGACGCCTTCACGATGCGAACGACCGAGAGCATCACAGGCACCTCGACGAGCACGCCGACGACGGTCGCTAGCGCGGCGCCGGAATTCAGGCCGAACAGGCTGATCGCCGCGGCGACCGCGAGCTCGAAGAAGTTCGAGGCGCCGATCAGCGCGGCGGGAGCGGCGACGCACCAGGCGACGCCGAAGCGGCGGCTGAGCCAATAAGCGAGACCGGCGTTCAGGTAGACCTGAATCAGGATCGGCACGGCGAGAAGTGCGATGACCATCGGCTGCGCCAGGATCTGCTCGCCCTGGAAGGCGAACAGCAGAACGAGGGTCGCGAGCAATGCCACCAGCGAGACCGGCTGAAGGAGTCCGAGCGTGCGCTTGAGAGCCCCCTCGCCTCCCGTCGCCAGAAGCCCTCGCCTCCAGAGCTGGGCGGCGATGACCGGCAGGACGATGTAGAGCACGACCGACAGGACGAGCGTGTCCCACGGCACGGAGATCGAGGCGACGCCGAGCAGAAGGCCGACGAGCGGCGCGAAGGCGAACACCATGACGATGTCGTTCAACGCGACCTGGCTGAGGGTGAAATTGGGTTCGCCCTCGCAGAGGTTCGACCAGACGAACACCATCGCCGTGCACGGCGCGGCTGCCAGCAGGATGAGGCCGGCGATGTAGGAGGAAATCTGGTCCTGGGGCAGATAGGCCGCGAACAGATTGCCGATGAAGAGCGTGCCGAGCAGCATCATCGAGAACGGCTTGACTGCCCAGTTGATGAACAAGGTCACGCCGATGCCGCGCCAGTGCCGGCCGACTTCGCCGAGCGAGCCGAAATCGATCTTCAGCAGCATCGGCACGATCATCAGCCAGATCAGCACGGCAACCGGCAGATTGACCTTCGCCACCTCCGCGGCAGCGATCGCCTGGAACAGGCCGGGAAGCGCTGAGCCGAGCGCGATGCCAACGACGATGCAGGCAAACACCCACACCGTTAGGAAGCGCTCGAAGACGCTCATGGAAGGCCTGGCGGCGGCCGGGATCGCGATATCGGACATCAGGCGACGTCCGAGCGCTGCTCGGTGCTGCCTTCGCCGCGTCCGATCTCACGAAGCTTGCTGCCGAGCGCCATGTGATCGAGGCTCGCGATCGGCAGCGCGGTGAACAGGTTGATGCGGTTGCGGAGATAGCGAGCGGCGGAGCTGAAGGCCCGCTCCATGCCAATAGTGGATCCCGTGGCGATGGCGGGGTCCTCGATGCCCCAATGCGCCGTCATCGGCTGCCCCGGCCACATCGGGCATGTCTCGCCCGCGGCATTGTCACAGACAGTAAAGACGAAATCCATCACCGGCGCGCCGGGAGCGGCGAACTCGTCCCACGCTTTCGAGCGCAGCCCCTCCGTTGGCAGCCCTTCGGCCTCCAGGACCTTCAGCGTCATCGGATGGACCGTGCCCTTCGGCGTGCTGCCGGCGGAATGGGCGCGGAAACGGCCCTTGCCGATATGATTGAGATAGGCCTCGGCGAGGATCGAACGGGCGGAATTGCCGGTGCACAAGAACAGCACATTGTAGACGCGGTCAGCCATGGATCGGCTCCTTCTCCGGGCAGCAGGGTGTGAGCTGGGTGATGATCGGCGCGCAGATTTCGGCCCGTCCGCCGCAGCAGTCCTTCAGCATGAAGACCGTCATTTTGCTGAAGGCCGCGATGTCCGCGCGGTAGATGATCGAGCGACTCTGGCGCTCCGCCTTTGCGAGGCCGGCGCGGGTCAGAACGGCCAGATGCGACGACATCGTGTTTTGCGGGATGGCCAGAAGCCTGGCGATCTCGCCCGCCGGAAGGCCATCCGGCTCGTGCCTGACGAGCAGCTGGAACGTGTCGAACCGCGTGCCCTGGGAAAGGGCCGCGAGCGCGAGAAGAGCTCTCTCTTTATCCATATATCGAGAACTATCGATATATGGATGGATACTCAAGTCCCAGTTTGCGATTTCACACCACTGCACAACGCCGCAAGTTCATCGCCCCATAGGGATGAACAGATACCAGCCCCGCTTCGTCCTTGAGTTCTCAAATCTCCATCAGCGCGTAGGGCTTGCCGTTCTCCTTGGCGATGCCGGCGGCGACGTTGAAGACGGGGACCCCGTTCGGGGTCTTGCCGCGATAGGTGCCGCGATGGGCGTGGCCGTGGACGACGGCGGTAACGTCGAACCGGTCGATCGTCTCTCCCAGCCGCGAATTGCCGAGGAAGGGATAGATCTGCTCCGGCTCGCCGACCACGGTCTCCTCGACCGGCGCATAGTGCAAGACGACGATCTTCTTCTCGGTGCGGAGCGAACGCAGCGCGATCTCGAGATGCATGCATTCGTCGATCGATTCCTGCACGAAGGCCCTGGTGGCGCGCTCGCCGAAGGCACCGAGCATGCGCCGGCCAAAGCCGCCGCCGAAGCCCTTCACCCCGGCGAAGCCGACACCCTTGTGGATGTGCGCGTTCTCGCCGAGGAGGCAGAGGCCGGCCTGGCGGAGGATGCGCCCGACCTCGTCGCAATGGCCGCTTTCATGGTCGTGATTGCCGAGCACGCCGACAGTCGGAATCTTCAGGTGCCGAATGTCCTCGGCGAGTATCTCCGCCTCGCGCACCTTGCCGAAATCCGTGAGGTCGCCGCACAGACAGAGCACGTCCGCGATGTCGTTCATCTCCAGGAAGAGATCGCGATACGGATGCTCGGACGCCTCGTTGACGTGGAGATCGCCGATCGCGGCGATGCGTATCGTGCCTGGCGTCGGGACCTGGTGCGGCTCGCCATTGGCGACGGGAGAGATGTCGATGACGGTGGAGTCGTCCTGCATGCGGGGCTCCGTTGATAGGGCGTTCCTCATGTGGGGAATGTGCGGGAGGCGGATGGGGTTCCCCGTATCCGGGTCCGGGTGCAGCGAAGCTGCATCCCGAGAACCGGGGACCCCAGCGTTCCTCGCGGCACCGCCGTACTCTTTATCTAGAGAGCGCCTGCGGCGCACTCAAAACGCCGGGGTGTGCGCTTTGTCCAGGGCGCGGTCACCCCACCAGATCCGCGAACCCCCATTCCGCGATGTCAATCAGATAGTCCGGTGGAGAGAACAGGCGGCCGCGGCAGACGCGGGTGCGGCCCTCGGGCATGGCACGCTGATTGGCGATGCGCGACATCAGTTCGTCGAACAGCCAGTCCGGAACGCACTGCCGTTCGGTCGGATAGACGAAGCGGAAATTGAGGACGTGGATGAGGAGCACCTCCCAGTACTGTTCCATGTAGCCGAGGAGCCGCTTCCAATCGATCTGCTGGTGCTGGCGAAGGATGACATGGGCGATGTCGGCACCGTCATAGCGCTCACGGTTCTGCACGAAGACCTTGGACCAGACGAGCTCGGTCGGCGCGATGAGCTGGACCTCGGTGCCGTAGATCTTGCAGCGGTGGTTCTCGGCAAACCAGCTATCGGTGATCGGCGTCGCGGCGGTGCGGGAATTGAAGATGACGTCGAAGGTCCAGCGGTCCTTTTTGATCTTGGCGATCCAGCGTTCATCTTCCACAACCGTTTTGTAACCAAGCGCCTGGAAGTACTTGAGGATACGGGGATAGTCCCCTGCCCGGCAGAACACGTCGAGATCCTTGGTCGGGCGACGGATGCCGGTATAGCTTGATACGGCGTAGGTGCCGGCGACCATGAACGGCACGCCGGATTTCTTCAAATGTTTCAAGCAATCCGCATAGAATGCCTCGGCCTTGGGCGGCACCGGCATGCTGGAGGCTGGCACGTGGGGGGACGGCATTTCCTCTGGCGCCTCGTTGTTCTCCGTCCCCGGCGTCATCGCGGGGTTGAGGCGTAACAAGGAAGCGAGGAGGAAGGTTCCCAGCGGACCCGAGGGGCCTCTGTTTCACTCTCAGAACAGCCCGTGATCGACGCAGATTCCGATGATATTCGTCAAATTTTCGGCCAATAAAGCGTGGATGCACTCATCATCCTTAACGACCTTAAGTGCTTGATTTTAAAAGCAAGAGTGCCGAGATACCATCTGCAATTCCGGAAGTTGTGAAGAGTCTAAGCGCAATAAAGTGTTGTGCTGACGAGATTACGACGCAAGAGTAGCCACGGGAGGACTTGCTCATGCGTGTTGTTCGATCTAGACCTCACCCTGTCGACGAAGATGAGTTGCTTCGTAACGTTGAAGCTGCGGCAAGCGAAGGTGTTGTAATCGCCCAGCTTGTTTCATCCGAAACCCCTTTCGTGGCGAGCTCTGGGGATGAGCTCGAAGAGACCGAGCACGTTGCGCTCGAAGGCATCGAAAAACGCTCGCGCGAATTGCGGGTTGCGGCGAAGATGGTTGCCCACGATCTCGAAATCCTGAGCTCCGCCGAAGAACGGCTCGACAACGCGCTGCGCGAGGTCGTCCGGACCAATGCTGATGTAGAGAGGAACGGCAGCGCGCTCGTCGAGGCGCTCCTGTTTGCTCGCCGCAACGCCGGAGCGACCGAGGATGTGATGAACAGGTTCGAGGCGACCTGCACGGCGCTGAGCCGGCTGGACACGGCGGCGATCGAAGCCCGCTTCGCCTATGCTCTCTGCCGCTCGGCCTATATCGCCCATATGGACAGCGCGAGCGAGGAGCGCGAGCTCCGCTCGGCCGTGCTGCCGCCGCTGGGCGATGTCGGCGGATCAACGGAAGGCGAACGCGCTCACTGAGCTGACGGGGGTACGACGCGCGGTGTCCTGACGGTCCAGGCCGTCAGGACAACAGCGACCGCCGAAATCGCGGCCGCGACGCCGAACAGCGCCGGATAGCCAAGCGCGTCCGCAATGGCACCGGCAACGAACGAGCCGATGAGATAAACACCGAGTTGCGCGCAGGCGAGGATGGTGAAATCCGTTCCCGGCTGCTCGGACGACGATACGCTCATGAACAGGCTGTAGAGCGCGACGATCTCCATGTAGCGGATGAGCGTCTGGAAGGCGGCTGCGCCAAACAGCGGACCGAAACCGGTCAGCAGCCCCACCGCGTGCGCCGCGAACATCAGGAAGCAGCCTGTCCGCAATCCGCCGAGCAACAGGAGGACGTTGGTGTTCCCCATCGTCCTAACGAGGACGGCCGCGATGGCCGAACCCGCCAAACCCGCCGTCACCGCACCGCCGCCGGAAATGTAGCCGATCCAGTCGAGCGGAACGCCGCGGTCGACGAGGTACGGCCCCTCCATGGCCTTCACGAGGCCTTCGCTCGCCCGATAGATCAGCGCGACCATCAGGATCTGACGAGCTTCCGGCCGTCGCCAGAACGCGCGGATCGACGGGCGCGGACCACGCGCGATATCCACCGATCCGTCCTCCTCGCGCATTCCCAGCGCGGCCAGAAGCGGAAGCAGCGATGCCGCGGCAATGGCGAGTACGGTCGGGGTCCAGCCGATATGCTCATAGAGGACGAGCCCCATCGTGCCGCCGATCACGACGCCGAACGCGATCGCGCCGCCCTGGATCGCATTGCCGATAGCCCGGTCCTCGGGCGGCAGATATTTGGCGGCGTAGCCGTCGGTCGCGATGTCCTGGGTCGAGACCAGGATCGAGATCGCCATTCCGATCGAGAGCACGACCGGCATGTTCGTCGGAACGACGAACGCCATCGCCACGAGGCAGACGACCGTTAACGACTGGGTGATGAATACCCACCCTGCCCGGTGCCGCCTGGCGACCGGCCGGATGCGATCGATCTGCGGCGCCCAGAGGAATTTCAGGACGAGCGGCAGGAACAGAATGCTGATCATGCCGATCGAGGTGCGCGAGACGCCGTTTTCGCGAAGGATCGGCGGCAGAGCGGCGGCGATCAGATAGCTAGGGATAGACTGCGCGAGATAGAGCCCGCCCAGGACCGCGAACAGCCTGAACCGTTCGCTAGCCTTTGCCGGGGCAGCCACGACCTCGCTCATGCCAGTTCCTTCAGATGCGGCACGAGAAACTCCCGCGCCTCGGCCTCGTCGGTGGTGACGAGCACCGGCAGATTCCAGAGCTTGGAGAAGACCGAGCGCATGTGATCCGACACCTGCGGACGCACCACCGCCATGGCCCTGCACAACAGATTCATGTGCAGCCGCGAGCGTTTGAACCACAAGGCCTGCTCGCGCTCGCCGGCGTCGGAGAAATGCCCGGCCGAGCCGATGATCGAAAGCATTGCGAACGGCTCCGTGCGCGTCTCGATCATCCTCAGCGCGGTCAGATAGTCCGTCTCGTCAGGCTCTGCGTAGGGCTCGTGAAACCTGAGCGTCACGAGCCCGTCCTTCTCCTCAAGACTGACCATCAGAACGTCTTGGCGTAGCCGAGCGAGACCGTGCGGCCCCAGCCATGGACTTCGAGCGTGCCCAGCGCCGCGTTCTCGCGAACGGAGCTGGCGGTGGGATTGGCATAGTCCTCGTCGAACAGGTTCTGGACGCCAAGATAGAAGGTGCCTCCTGCCAAAGGCGCTGAGATCGACGTGTTGACCAGAAAATCGCCTTCCAGCTCGTAGCTCAGACCCGCCGGGTTCACCGCCTTGTTGCGGCCAGTCCAACCCTCGCCTTCCAGATGGAACACCACGCCGTTGTCGAACCGATAGTCGCCGTAGACGACCGCGCGGAACGGCGTCGCGATGCGGTTGTTCGGCAGCCAGCTATCGTACTCGCCGTCCTTGTTCTGGTCGAAACGCCCTTCGCGATAGGCGAGGAAGGTGCCGAGCGAGAAGGCCTCGGTCATTGCCCATTCGCCCTGGAACTCGGCGCCCCAGACGATCTCCTTCTGTTGCGACAGCGAGTTCGTCGCTGGATCGAAGGTCACGCCTTCCTCCGAGGTGCTGACGAAGCCGACGAGGCTGCCCTTGAACTGGTCGTAACTGCCACGCACGCCGAGCTCGTAGCTGTTCACGATCTGCGCCTCGGGCGAGATCTGGTCGAAGCTCGTCGTCAGATTCTTCGCGCAATTGAAGGGAACCGGCGGCAGCGGCCCGGGAGGAAGGAAGCAGCCGAAGAACAGGATTTGTGGAGTGCTCATCGCACCCGCCCGGCGAGTGAAAGAACCAACGTCCGGCAATGCATAGCCCTGGCTGAAACCGCCGAAGATCTGCGAGGTCTCGGTGAGGTCGAACGTGCCGCCGAGATTGAAAGTCGGCGCGCTGTAGTCGAATTCGCCGCCCGCCACCGGCAGGTCCGGCAGGACGGCATAGCCGAGGCCCGGGAAGCCGAGGAATGCGGCGGGCCGCACGAAATCGTCGACCGTCAGGTCGAAATATTCGTAGCGCATGCCGCCACGGACGGTCAGGCGCTCAGTGACCGGCGCTTCGAGCTGGCCGAACGCGGCATAGGTCATCATCGACATCGGATTGAAGGTGTCGCGGCCTTCCGTCGTCACCTGTGAGGTCTTCTCGTGAATGATGTCCGCGCCCCAGGTCAGCCGCATCCCGTCGTAGAGACGGTCGAGTGGGGAATCGACGGTCAGGTTCACGCCGCCGCGCTGGTTCGAGAGGTCCGTCTGGTTGAACGGGCTCGTCGGGTCGCCGAGATTACCGGAATAGTAGACGACGTTGTTGTAGTTGAGATCGAACTCCGAATAGTTGAAGCGCTTGCGGACGTCGTTGAAGAACGCCACCGCCTTCAGGCTGCCGAGCGCGAAGTCATCGTCGGTGTAGCGCGCCGAGATCTGCTTTGAATCCTCCAGGACGCTCTTACCTTCGTAGGGCCGCGTGAAATCCGGCCGCGCAAACGGTGGCAGATAGGTCGTCATCCACTCCGGATCCTGGTTGAGATAGATCCAGTTCGCCGACACCTCGAAGCGCTTACCGAGATCGAGGTCGTAGCCGAGCTTGCCGAACAGATTGCCGCTTTCGAAACGGTCGCCGCCGCCCTGCCCGAGCATGCCGTCGGATGGCAATTCGCGACCGGCGCCATCATAGGTCTTGTCGGCGAAGCGCCCCGAGCCGACGAACACATAGTCCGGACCGTTCTCGGCCTTGCCGGTGATCGAGGCCGAAATCTCCGGCTGCAGGCTGTCGCCGACATTCGCCGTGAAGGCCCGCAGCGCGGTGTTGATCCGGACGATCGGCTTTCCGTCCGTCGCCTTCTTGGTGATGAAGTTCACCGTGCCGCCGGTCGCGCCAGAGCCATAGAGGCTCGAAGCGCCGGAAACGAATTCGATGCGCTCCACCGTGTTGAGGTCGATCAGCGCCAGGATGCGCGAGACGTCGCGGAGCGGCGTGTTCAGCGGAACACCGTCGAGCATCACGAGGAGGTCGCGGCCGCGATAGGTCTCGGACGCGCCAGAGATCGTCTGGTTCGAGACCGAATAGCCGGGTATCAGGCGCGAGATGATCGCCGATGGATTCGACGTCAGCTGCATCTGCTTTTCGATCTCGTCCCGCTCGACCACGCGGACGGTCGCGGGAGTCCTCGATACCGGTCGCTCCGTGCGCGCTCCAGTGACGATGATCGGCTCGAGCTCGATCACCGGTTGTGTTTCCTGGGCAAATACTGCCGTTGGCAAGATTAGACTTATTCCAAACAGCGCGGTACCACGGATACGCATAGACTTCCCCAGCCCCTAATCAATCATTCTTTTGATCGACTAGCCTCAATAAGAACGTGCTTCTTGGGGCAGGACGAAGTAGAACTAGGACTAGGACGAACTCAAGCGCTGTTTTGCACTCGAGTTGCATCAAAGCATCAGGGGAATGGGGATTTGGCCAGCGCCGCCGCGCCGATCTGGTTCACGACCGACGATATGCCGGAAGGCGAGCGGCTCAGCCAGTCGCGCCGGCGGCTGAGCGATCTTTTCGCGACGCTCGACATCGTGCCGAACCCCGGCATTCCCTTCATGGCGCGCGCGGTGTCCTGCGAGCTACCCGATGCGTGCCTGACGACTTGCTTCCTGAATTGCGCCAGCGCGTGCCGCAACACAGAGCACTGCCTCAAGGACGGCGCCGACGACATCATGCTGCTGCGCCCGGTGGGCGGGCCGATCACGGTCGAGCAGGACGGACGCGTATTGCGCGTGGAGGCGGGAGACGCGGTTCTCGTCTCCACCGGGAAGACCTGGACCTGGGACGTCTCCGAACTCGCTCGGCTCGACTGCCTGCGCGTCCCACGCCAGGCCGTGCGTGGCGCTTCGGCGGACCTTCTCTCCACCCTGCCCCGCCTCGTCTCCCACGAGGTCGCGGCGTTCCAGCTTCTCGCCCATTACGGCGGCGCGCTGCTGCAGGGCATATTGCCGGTCGTGACGTCGGAGAGCCGCCGCATCGCCGCGTCCCACATCCAGGATCTGCTGACGCTCCTGCTTCGAAGCGGTCAGGACAACGAAGCTACGACGAGCCGGCTCGACTCGATCAAGGATGACATCCGCAAGTGCTTGGCGAACCGGGAGCTGACGATCGACCATGTCGCCCGCCGTCAGCGTGTGACGGCGCGCACCGTGCAGAAGCTGTTCGAGGCCGAGGGCACGACGTTCTCGGAATATGTGCTTGAACAGCGGCTCGACCGCGCCTGGGCCGTGCTGCGGTCCGGCGATGGCCGCAAAATCAGCGACATCGCGTACGAGGTCGGCTTCGGCGACCTCTCCTATTTCAACCGCGTCTTCCGCCGCCGCTATCTCGTGACGCCGCGCGAGGCGCGGTCGGCGGTTCAGGGCTGAAAGGTCAGGAACAGGAAGGTCGCGAAGATCACGAGGTGCACGAAGCCGTAGAGGATGTTCGTGCGGCCGGTGGCGAAGGTCATGGTGCTGACGAGAAGCGTCAGGGCGAGCAACACCGTGTCCGAGGGATCGAGGCCCAGCGTCAGCGGTGTGTGCAGTGCGAGCGCGACAATGGTGACGGCGGGGAAGGTCATGCCGATGGTCGCCAGCGCTGAGCCGAGCGCAAGATTGAGCGACTTTTGAAGCGCATCCTTGCGAGCCGCCTGAACGGCCGCGATGCCTTCGGGAAGCAGGATCAGGATGGCAACGATGAGGCCCGTCACCGGCGCGGGCGCACCTGCCGCTTCCCGACCGAGTTCGACCACCACCGCGAACTTCTTCGACAGCATGATGATCGCCACCAGGGCGACAAGCAGGAGCAGCCCGCTTAGGGCCAGCTGTCGCATCGAATGCGTCTCGTGCCATCCCTGATCGCCCGCCTGGATAATGAAGTAATCGCGGTGGCGGACAGTCTGGATATAGAGGAACGCGGCGTAGAGGACGACGGTGACCACGGCGACGAAGATGAGCTGACTGTCCGAATAGCTCGGTCCCGGCGTCTCTCTGGTGTAGTTCGGCAGGACGAGCGTCAAAGTCGCCATGACGATCAGAACGGTCACGTAGGCGGCTGCGCCGGGAACTCGGAAACTCTGCTCGCGATATTTCAGTCCGCCGACGAGTATGCAGAGGCCGGCGAGACCATTGCAGACGGTCATCACGACAGCGAAGACCGTGTCGCGCGCGAGCGCCGGGCTGCCGTTCGCATCCGACATCATGACCGAGGCAATCAGCGCCACCTCGATAACCGTTACGGCTACCGTGAGAATGAGCGTGCCGTATGGCTCGCCTGACCAGTGCGCGATCGTCTCCGCATGGTAGACGGCGGCGAAGATCGCGCCGAACAGGACCGGCATGAGAAGGAGCGCCAGTGCGATACCGGTCACGCCGGGCGGAAGCGCGTCCTTGAAGCCGACAGACGACGCGGCGACGTAGAAGGCAACCGCCAGCAGCGGACAGGCCCAAGATATAATCGGCATCTTCGCGGAGGGACTGGCTGACATCGACGCTCCTGACTGAACCTGTCGTGGCAAAGTTTCCTCGCCAGGGCAGAAAGTACAGGCAAGAGCTTTATGCCCGCTTATGCAGGCGCCGTCTCGTGTTGCATGCTGATCGGAGCCTTCAGAACGGCGCGCAGGCCGGGCTTGGCGTCCTCATAGCCGAGATCGCCCCCGAGTTGGGTCACCAGAGCATCCATCATGCGGCTGCCGAAGCCACGCCTGTTGGAATTCGGAGCACGGCCGCCACCTTGGTCGGCGACGGTCAGGCGGAAGTCCGCCCGGTCCTCGGCAAGAGTGATCCGCAGCGGCCCCGGCTGTCCGCCATAGGCATATTTGTTGGCGTTGATAATCAACTCGGTGAGCACTAGTCCGAGACCAACCGTACGATCCGGCGGCAGCATGACCGGGGACAGATCGAGCGTGATGTGCGGCGCCCATTCGTCGCCCATCGATGCCACGAGATCGCGCGTCAGTTCCTCGATATAGCGGGCGACGTCGACTGCCTCCACCTGATCGGCCCGATAGAGCCTGCGATGAACGAGCGACACTGCCGCGAGCCTGCGCCGTGCCTCGTCGATGGCGGACTGCAGGGCCGGATCGTTCGACGCCCGCGCCTGCAGCGACAGGAAGCTCGACACCAGCTGGAGACTGTTCTGGACGCGATGATTGACCTCGCCGATCAGGAACTCCTTCTGGCGGATCAGCACATCCTTCTCGTCTAGAGTGGCGAGAAGCTGGCGGTTGAGGTCGCGCATGCGCCGGTTCTGCCAGACACCGGTCACCGCGACACGCAGGCGGCCGGCCGCCTCGACCTCGGGCAACGTCCAGCGGCGGGCGCGGCCGCGCACCGTCTCCTTCCACGCCTCGAAACTCGCGCGCGGATTGAGCACTCCACCCGGACCGGTGGTGATGTCCTTTTGCGGATTCCCTGCCCACTCCACCGTCTTGATATGCTCGGCGCGAAACCAGAGCACGAGCCAGGGCTCGCTGGCCGACAGGGTGATCGCAAGGAGGCCACTGGCCAGGGGCGCGGCCTCAAGCTTTCCCGGATAGACCTCGGAGAGGCGCTCGGTCGCAAACGTCGTCTCCACGGCCTTGTCGGTTGCCCAGGCACCTATCGCCCGCACCTCTTCCTCAGGCGGACAGCGTCCACCGACGACGAGATCCTGGCTACGCAGGACCGCCACGCCGTCGGCGTTGAGCATGCGCATCAGTTCGGCGAGATGGTTTGAAATCGCGCTGTCGAGCGATCCCTCTCGCGAGAGCAGCGACACGATGTCGTCCTCGAAACTGCGCAGACGGACCCGCTCGCGATAGGCGTCCGTCTCTTCCCGGGCCTTGATCTGCCGCGCGAGGCTGCCGGCCAAAGCGCGCGACGCGGCCCGCACGTCGTAGCTGATCGCAAGTGGCGTCTCGTTGTGACAGGCCACTAACCCCCACAGCACGCCGTCCTTGACGATCGAGATCGACGCCGAGGCGGCCACGCCCATGTTCCGCAGATACTGGATATGAACCGAGGAGACGCTTCGCAAGATGCAGTCGCTCATGTCGAGCGTCTCGTCCGGCGAGAGAGTCGGACGCAACGGCGCGGGCTCGTAGGATACATCCGGGATGACCCGAACCAAATTGCGGATATAGAGCGCCCTCGCCTGCTTCGGGATGTCCGATGCCGGGAAATGATGATTCATGAACGAGGGCTGGCCGGGCGCTCGGTCCTCACCCAGGACGACGCCCGCGTCGTTCTCAAGGAAATGATAGATCATGACCCGGCTGTAGCCGGTGAGCCGCCGGAACTCGAGGGCCGCGACCTGGCAGAGTTCGTTGAGCGTGAGCGCCTTTTCGAGAGCCCCCGCCGCCGCCTCCAGCCGCGACAAGATCGCCGAAGCCGTCACCTGATCGGGCGTGGGCTCCAGTTCGACGACTAATTGTCCATGCGAGAGATGCGCGCTGACGTCGAACGCCACATTGGCGAGCAAAATGCGTCCGAGAAAGCCTGGCGATGTGTCGAGACTAGCAACCCCGGCCGCACGGTCCGCCATCTCCCCGCCTATAAGATCGACCAGTGATGCACCGAGCCATTTCTGTCGACCGAGGCGGCCCTCGATGTCGCCGGCGCCATGGCGGACTACGAGTCCGCCCAAATCCGCGACCAGCAACAATCCGTGCGGCTGGATCGATCCGGGAATGTGGATGGGCTCGCGGTCGCAGAGCGTAGTGTCGATCGCATCGCTCACGCTGCTTCTTCCCGATGCGCGGGCCCGACCGGACCCCAAACAATCACGCCTCAGTCCCAGTCGATTGTCTCAACGCTCGCTTCCTCTTTTTGCCCGCGGCAAAACGCACGGACCGCAAGCCAACTTTGTTTGCAAGACGGAAGTCGCAGCACGGCTGGGTGATAACGGAGAATTGCGCCGCTGGTTCCCGCTCTTTACTGCGTGGGCACCGGCGAAGCCTCCACGGGCGGCGGGATCTGGAGTGGCGGCTGGGCTTGCGCCATTGGCTGCTGCGGCTGAACGGCGGGCTGCGTCTGGGCTGGCGGCGGCTGGTATTGCACCTGTGGCTGCGCGGCGACCGGCACAGCCGGGGTGATGGCCGGAGCGGGATAGGACGATACCGCCCCGGTGCTGACCTGACTGCCGGCGTCGCGGATCGCCTGGGCGATGACCTTCTGAACCGAAGCGTCGTGCAGGAAGAGATCGTGGCGGATCAGGCCGCGCGACAGGCCGGAAGCGTCGACGACTTCGATGCCGAGATCCTCGAGCTTCGCTTTGTCGACCCGGCCCGCACGGCCGCCACCGGCGAGGCTGGCAGAAATCGCCAGCGCGCGATCGTCCTTCGAGGTGATCACCGTCATCCGGCGATTGAGATCGCCCAATCGCCGAACCGAAGCCGAGAAGCTGTCGACGTCGATGTCCGGCGAGGCGAAGATGATCGCTCCGAATTTGCCCGTCGCGCCGCCATTGTGCGCAACCACCTGCCGGAGCGCCTCGACGGTGACCATGCCGCCCATGCTGTGGGCGACGATGTTGACGCGGCCGACACCCGGCGTGGTCAGGAGATCGTCAAGCGCGTCTTCCAGCGCATCGCGGGACCACATCGCACTCTCGCGGTCGGCCATGTAATCCAGAACGGAATTCCGGGACGGCCAGCTGAAGACGACGGTGTTGCCGCGGAAATGCAGCGCATCCGACAGCCTAGCCGCATCGAGCGTGGCGTCGGCAAAACTCTCGTTGAAGCCGTGCACGTACATCAGGACGTCGCGCTGCGAACCACCGTCGAGCGGCTGCGCGGCGGCGATCGAGGCCACCTGCTGGACGCTCTGGATCTTCCAGTCGCTGATGCCGATCGCCTGTGTCGAAAAGCGGCCCGCTTTGTAGGGCGAATCGAAACGGACTTCGGCAATGTGCGGATTGCCGCGCTCCGGCCCGAACCAGGGCGAGACGCGTCCGTCGCCCACCGGCTTGCGGGTCGTCACCGCAGTCAGCGTCCCGGTGCGCGCAATGTCCGACGGATACTGATCGCCCGACAGATCGGGACCACCCGCACAGCCCGCGAGGAGGAAAGCGACGAGAGGAACGGCGCGAAACAGACCCAACGAAAAGACCCCACCCAATGCGAACAAGCCACCGCAAACGCGGCGTCCCCAGCCTGCCCCGATAAACTGTCGATGCCGAAATTCCGACCGAACCGCCAAGGCTCCGTCGCAACGAATATTCCGACGCGAATCCCTCTGACACGTAAACAAGGCACTGAAAGGGCGGAACGGCGTTTCCTGTAGGCGGCAGACAGGCTTACCCTGCCGGGCAAAGAAGAAGAATCGAGAGGAAACAGGTGTCGATCCAGCGCCTTCAGCAGACACTCAGGTCGCTTTATCACGGCCGGTCGACGACGGCGTTGCGCTTCCAATGGGCGGTCGTCGTCATCGACCTGGCGATCATCGGCTTCTTCCTGTTGGCGCCGATTATCAGCGACAAGCCGGTCTATTTCTGGCTCGACTACACGATTGCGCTCGTGGTGGCCGCTGATCTTGTTGCCCGGGCACTGGCCGCCGAAGACATCCGGAAGTGGGTGCGCCAGCTGGATGTTTGGATCGATCTTCTGGTGCTCGCCACTTTGCTCGCGCCGCTTTGGCTGGCCAATCTGAGCTTCCTGCGGGCGCTTCGGCTATGGACCCTGTCGCGAACCGATGTGGTGTGGCGGCCTTTGCGCAAACGCGGGCTGGAAAGCTGGGAAAACGCTACGCGCGCCATCATCAGGCTCGTCACGTTCCTCTTCGTGTTCACCGGTTTCGTCTACACGACCTTTGCCGGGCGCACCGAGGGACTGACGACCTATGTCGACGCGCTCTATTTCACCGTCGCGACGGTGACCACGACCGGTTTCGGCGACATCACCCTACCCGGTCCATGGGGCAAGCTGACTTCGGTCGTGGCGATGATCGCGGGCATCTCGCTGTTCGTGCAATTGGCGCAGGCGATCTTCAGGCCGCGAAAGGTCAGCTTCCGCTGTCCGCAATGCGCACTGATGCGGCACGAGCCGGATGCCGTCTTCTGCAAGGCTTGCGGGCATCCTCTCAAAATCCCCAACGAAGAGCCCTGACGTTATGCAGACAGAGCCGGCGACGTCGCCGGCTCTGTCGCAATCCTAGAGCACCCGAACTTCCCTGCCCGTCTCGAACAGGAACCAGGCGCGACCCTCGGCCTCGTCGATCCAGTTCTCCAGCAGGCTGGCGCTCGCGACGTCATTGTGTTCGTCACAAACTTCATGGGCACGGCGCATCCGACCGATCAGCTCCTGGGTGTCGGTGCGAAGCTCGGCGAGCATGTCCTCCGGTGTCACATAGTCGGCGTCGTTGTCCAATACCCGCTGCAGGCGCCCGATATGACCGATCGAGCGGATCGTCGTGCCGCCGATCTTTCGAACCCGCTCGGCGATGTCGTCGGTCGTCGCGAAAATCTCATCGCCCTGCTCGTCGAGCAGAAGATGGTAATCGCGGAAATGCGGACCCGACATATGCCAGTGGAAATTCTTCGTCTTCAGGTACAACGCGAACATATCCGCGAGAATCCCGTTCAAGGCGGCGGAGACATTCCGGCGAGCCTCCGCGCCGAGATCTGTCGGTGTCGTCAGAGGCGCCTTCATGCGGGTTGCGAGTTCAGTGCTCATGATCGGTTTCCTTCGGTCGGCCCCCCGACTTGATGAAGCGGTGCGGTCAGCTGTTGAGCGCGGGTTTCGGCACATAGACGTGGAAGGACGTTCCGCGTCCCTCAATCGACGAGATCGCCACCTTGCAGCCGAGAAGCGCGCCGGTTTCCCGGACGAGATGGAGGCCAAGGCCAAGCCCCGGAATGGAATCCCGCTGCTCGCCCCGTTCGAACGCGTCGAACATCTTCTCCAGGCGGTCGGAGCGCATGCCCGGCCCCTGGTCATGCACCTCGAAGCGAACTTCGCCGCGAACGCGCCGGCAGCCGACGACAACGCGACGGCCGCGCGACGAGAATTTGACGGCGTTGCCGACCAGGTTGCGCAGGATCGTCATGAGGAGTTCCGGATCCGTGGAGACGACTGCGGAACTCGGCAGCAGGCGAAGGAAGACCCCGAAATGGGCGGCATAGGCGCGCCATTCGGCATCGAGCCGGTCGAATAGGACCTGAACCGGCACCTCCGTGGTCCGGGGGCTGAACGCCTTGCCGCCCTGCGAGGTGCGGGCGATCGCATCGAGTTCGCGGCAGACCTGACGGAGCGCATCATAGGCGCGCTGGAGGCGTTCGGGACTCTTCTCGCCGTTGAGATCGGCGCGCGCCATCTCCACGAACATCATCGCAACGGAGACCGGCTGCTTCAGGTCATGGCCGATCACGCCGAGAATTCTCGAGAGGTGCTTGCGCTCCTGTTTTTCGTCAATCCGGACCGTCTCGTCCGAGCTGTCGTTGAATGCCATGATCTGTCCCATCTGATCCCCCGATCTTCGCCGACGCGGTGCAGCGGCGTTTCGATGGACGCAGATTGACGACCGGGCACTGCGGAGAGAATCCTACGCTGGGTTTCAAACACCATGCTTAGGGATCGGCGGCCCCATACATAGGTTTGGGGTAGGCACGAAAAACGCTCGTTTTGCTTGCCGTCATCGTTCGTACGGAGCAAACGAGTCGGGCCGCGAAGAGCGCGCGGCGGCTTGTGGACCAGGCGATGACCGTCGAAGCGACAGACAAGACCTATCTGGCAGACCCCCTGGACGACCGCCGGTGGTCGCGCTGGATTCCGTATGTCGCGGCGTTACTCGCAACGGCACTCTTCGTCTTCGACACCCTGAGCCCGATGCAGTTTGCGATCGCGGTTTTGTACGTCGTCGTGATCATGATGATTGCGAGCACCTGTGGCCGCCGCGAGGTCATCGTCGCCGCCATCGCCTGTGTTGTCCTCACCGTCACGAGCTATGTGGTGGTTCACGGCTTCCACTTCGAGGATTCGGCATGGGTCCGGTCGATGATGAGCCTGTCCGCCATCGCCATCACCACGGTGCTGGCGCTACGCAATCTATCCACCGTGAAGGTCGCTCAGGAGCGCGCGCGGCTGCTCGATCTGTCGCACGACGCGATCTTCGTCCACGACCTGTCCGGCAACATCACCTATTGGAACCGAGGCGCCGAGCAACTCTACGGCTGGTCGAGCGACGAGGCCGCCGGCCAGCAGCCGAGGGAACTGATCCGCACCGTCTTTCCGATGAGCCATGAGGCCATCATCGCCGAGATCCATCAAACTGGGCGCTGGGAGGGCGAGCTCATCCAGACGACACGTGACGGACGGCGGCTGACGGTGAGCAGCCGCTGGGCGCTTCAGCGGGACGACCAGGACAGGCCGCTGGCCATCCTCGAAACCAATACGGACGTCACCGAGCAGAAGCGCGCGGACGCCGAATTGCGGAGGAGCGAAAGGCGCTACCGCAACATCTTCGACGCCGCGGGCGTGTCGATCTGGGAGCAGGATTATTCCGGGATCAAGAAGGCCATCGACGCCCTTCGCAGGGACGGCGTCCTCGACGCCCGAGGCTATCTGGAGCAGAGGCCCGATGAGATCGCACGACTGAAGGCTCTCGTCCGCACCATGGACGTGAACGATGCGACAGTGGAGCTGTTTGGTGCGAAGGACCGATCGGAACTGCTTGGACCGATCTCGACCGTCGTCGGCGCCGACGGCGATGCCGGGTTCGTCGAAGTGATCGATGCGCTTTTCCGCGGTGAGACGACGACCAGTTCGGAGGCTGTTCTGCACACGCTGGCCGGCGACAACATTTCAGTCCTGTTCAACATGAGGCTCGCCTCCGAACCGGAGGTGATGAACTCGGTCTTGATCAGCATGACCGACATCACCGAGCGGCATCGCTTCCAGGAAGCCCTCGATCGCGCCAATTCCGAATTAGCCCACGCGGCACGGGTCGCGACGCTCGGCGAGCTGACGGCATCGATCGCGCACGAGGTGAACCAGCCTCTCGCCGCGATCGTCACCAATGGTGAGGCCTGTGTCCGCTGGCTGTCGCGGCAAGAGCCCGATCTCGGCGAGATCCGGGCAAACCTCGACAGGATCATCGCCAACGGCAATCGCGCGGCCGAGGTCATCGCTCGCCTGCGCGCGATGGCAAAAAAGACCGATCCCCGCTACGAGCCGCTATCCCTGAACGAGGTCGCCGAACAGGCTGCGGCCCTTGTCGACCGCGAGCTCGGCATCCACGGCGCGCAATTGACGGTCGATCTCGCCAATCCCAGCCCCGAAATCACCGGCGATCGGGTGCAGCTCCAGCAGGTCGTCCTGAACCTCCTGCTGAACGCGGCGCAGGCGATGAACGGCCAGCCGAGGGATACTCGACTGATCGCGCTTCGCACGATCGACGGACAAGACGGACCGATGATCGAAGTTTCCGATACCGGACCCGGATTGCCGCCTGAAATCGCGTCCCGTATTTTCGAGCCGTTCTTCACGACGAAGGCAAACGGCATGGGGATGGGCCTATCGATCTGCCGCTCGATCGCCGCTGCCCATGGCGGCGAGCTGACAACGGTTGAAAAGAGCGAGCCCGGCTCGACCTTCCGCCTGATACTTCGGAATCGCCAGTGAAACCTGCAACTACCACCGCACCCAACCCGCTGGTTCTGGTCGTCGACGACGACGCCGACATCCGCGACGCGCTCAGCAGCCTGTTCCGTTCAATCGGCTACGACGTGAAAGTCTTTCCCTCTGCCGCCGATGTGCTGACAGCATCCCTGCCGGAAACGCCGAGCTGCCTTGTGCTCGACGTTCGCCTGCCTGGCGTCAGCGGCCTGGATTTCCAGACGCAGCTCTCTCGCTCGGGCATCAACATCCCGGTGATATTCATGACCGGCTACGGCGATATCCCGATGACGGTTCGCGGGATGAAGGCCGGCGCGGTCGATTTTCTCGCCAAGCCGTTCCGCGATCAGGAAATGCTCGACGCGGTTTCCACCGCGCTTGAGAAGGACCGCGAGCGCCGCGCTCTGGACGGCGTGGCCTCGGCTCTTCGCAGCAATCACGACACGCTTACCCCGCGCGAGCGGGAGGTCATGGCGCTCGTGACCAAGGGTCTCATGAACAAGCAGATCGCGGGCGAGCTCGGCCTGAGCGAGATCACGGTCAAGATCCACCGCGGCAATGTCATGCGGAAAATGAATGCCCGCTCGCTCGCGGACCTGGTCCGCATGGCCGAGGCACTGGCCGGGCGATGATTACAGCATGCGGGCAAACCTCCGTATGATACCCGCCACATTAGAGGTCAGCTAAATAGGATCATGATCCGTCGCCACCAGATTCTTCAGCGCGTACGGTCGATTGGATAGTGTATCTTGGCCGCTGTTCCTCTCATTGCAGTCACCGACGATGACGAAGCCGTTCGCATCGCGCTTTCCAGCCTGATGCGCTCGCTCGGCTATTCCGTTCGTACCTATGCGTCCGGTGAGGAGTTCCTCGGCTCCGAAGAGAAGACAGCGATCTCGTGCCTGATCACGGACGTCCAGATGCCTGGAATGTCCGGCATCGACCTTCAGGCCGCGCTCAAGGACCAGGGCCATGCCTTCCCGATCATCTTCATGACCGCCTTTGCCGCCCCCCATCTGGAGCGGAAAGCAAAGGAAGCCGGGGCTTCCGCCTTCCTCAGCAAGCCGTTTCAGGCCAATGCCCTGATCCAAGAAATCGAAGCCGCGCTCGGACGATAATCCGCTTGCGAGCATGTGGCGGCTGCGACACACCATCCCAACTTTCCGGGGATTTTTTTCCGGCCCAATGGCGAAATCACCCAAGCCTGATACGATTTTGACAGGGGTCAAAGGGGGGATTGGATGAGGCCGGGCTTACGAGTTTCCGTTCTGTCGCTTGCCTTCTTCGCTACATCTCCATTCCTCGCCTCAGCCGAGGAAGAAAAGCCCGTCAACAGCTCGCTGGTCGCCGAGAAGGTCTACAATCTCAACCGCACCAAGATCCTGCAGAGCAACACTCCGTCGCTCCGGCCGGGTTCCGTCTACGACGTCATCACCTATTTCGAGTCGCTGCTGCGCGCCCCGCGGCCCGGCTACAATTACGAGTTCATCGATTCCGGCCTCGGCGCCACCGAGCCGCTTTATCCGATGATGCAGAAGGGCCATCAGGCCAGCTACGCTCAGTTGATCCCGGCCGCGATCTGGGAGGATTCCCGCCACATCGACCACCAGTCCTCGCTGGAGACGCCGGAGGGCTGCAAGGTCGACAGCGCCTATCTGCTGCGCCACATCGACGAATATCCGAAGACCACGTTTGAGAAGGAGCGCAAGGAAGGCTATACCCGCGTCGTCGTCCGGCTGGAGCACTATACCAGGCTGCGCCCCGACGCCGAATGCGGCCGCCATGTCGCGCACGATCCCGATCCGAACTTCGACCCGATGAAGTTCATGTGGGACCATCGCGACGCGATGAGCCTCGCGGATTTTCCCCAGAAAGAGCTCCAGCGCTTCGAGGCCAAGCTCTCGGTCAACTACCCGATGAAAGAGCTACGCGACTACGATCAGCGCAAGCCGTTCGATCTGAACGACCTGAAGCGCAACTCGCTCTGGTACTACCCCGATGGCCACGCCTTCGACTACGGCATCGACACGCCCCGCCCGCAGAAGGGCCTGAAGGCATTCTCGCTGCCGCGCCAGATGGTGGTCGAGGCGACGCCTGAGATGCGGACGGAATATCCGCTCGGCTCGCTGCTGCAGCCGGACGAGTTCGCGAAGTTGCTCGACTTCCTGAAGGGCCAGCCCTTCCCCGGATACGACCCCTCCACCGAGCCCGGCAACGACACGCTGCGCCTTTCAGACGTCACGCCGAACAACGTCTACACCTCAGGTCTCGTCATCCAGCCGATCAGGGATGTCGAGGCCGACGTCGCGGACATGGCGCATTTTAGGCTGGTCGGCATGACGATGAAGCCGCAGGAGCCGCAGCTCGACGCGGCCTGGACCGGCGAGCGCATCATCCCGCAGGTGCGCTTCACGTACCAGATGATCAATCCGCTCGATCCCATCCATATGAGCGAGCAGCTTTTCCTGCACCTCAAATGGGACGTCGTCGACCGCCTTGCCGACGACAAAACCCGCGCCGAGCAGCAGCGCCATTTCATGACCCGCCTCGACGAACTGACCCGGGCGCGCGAAAGCGGCAATGGCGACGGCAAGCTGCGCGATTTCATCCGCGAATTCACGACGGCGCGGCCGGTCCACGGCATCCAGTGGGGCTCGGCGCTGACCGGCATCTGGATCTTCGGCAATCTCGAACGCCACAACCTCACCGGCCAGCTCGCGGCGGCGAAAACGATCCGCCAGGGCATCGACTACGGCTATTACTCGTCGGTCTACGACACCGATCTGCTGCGCGCCGAGATCGAGAAGTCGCAAGGCGCGCGGAAGGCCGAGCTGACGGAGGTGCTGTCCTCACTGACGGTCGACACCTTCCGCGATCCGAAGCGGCAGGACGTCCACGCGATCCGCTTCAACACCGTCTCATGCGCCCAGTGCCACCAGCTTTCCGGCCGTGACGGCGTGCATATGTCGATCAACGACGGCATCAACAGCAAGATCAAGTCGCCGACGATCGTCTCGGAATACTTCTTCCACGAGGCCGATGCGCAGCTTCGCGGCGACATGCAGAAATGGCTCGCGGCGAACTGAACCTGCCGCGCTGACGAAAAAGCCCGGAACTCGCGTTCCGGGCTTTGCTTTTTTACTTTGGCGCGGGTGCCGGCATCACGGCGGTCGGCTTGGGCGCCGCGGCGGCCTTCGGAGCGGCCGGCGCCTTGGCTGTGGCCGGTTTCGCGGTGGTCGGAGTTGAGGCCGGCGGAAGACCGCCGAGGACCGGCGCGGGCAGCGGGGTTCCCTCGGGCGGCGGATTCATGACGTCGCCGACGAGCACGACCGGCACGGTCTCGATCGGCGCCTTGCCGAGACCTTTCTTCTTCTTGGTCGCGGTCACGGTCTGGAGCGTGATCTCGATCGTGGTCTCTTCCGGTCCGTCGAGCACGTCCATCGCCAGATCCTCGTGATCGGGCGGCGGAATCAGCTTGGAGCCGGCACCGTTGCTGAGAGCAAACGGCTCCTTCGGCATTCCCAGCATGTTGCGCTCATTCTTGCCGCTCTCGTCCATGTCCTGATAGCCGACGAAGGCATAGCGGCCGGGCGGCACGTTCTGGAAGCGGAAACCGAGGGTCTCGGCGCTGGCCGGCTGCTCCGCCGAGAACTGCCTGCATTCGTCGAGCGGGCCGGTGTTGCAGAAGGCGACGCGAACGATGCCCTTGGTGGGCTCGATACCGTCTATCAGGAGAAGGACATCCGCCGCCTGCGCGGACGAGACCGATAGAACGCTCGCGAAAGCAAGCGCGCCGAGCCCTGCAATGCCCGACCGGGACATGAGAGTGCGTTGGTCTGATTTGATCCTCGGCATCTGTCTCTCCTTGCGAGATGCGTACGCTAATGTGTCGGACGGCTTTGTTGCGGACGATATAGCCGAAAGTGTGAGTGGAAGGGATCGCAAGCGAGAAACAAGGTTACGGTTCCCAGGGAAATACTTGTCTGATCAACAAAAAGGGCGCCTTTCGGCGCCCTCTCGTTTTTCTGTCCTATCGGCTCAGACGAAGCGGAAGTCGTCCGCGCCGAGCGTGGCGAGCTTGGTGTGGTCGAGCGTCAGCGTGGTGTCCTCGTCGATCGTGAACACGACATCGGAGCCGACCTGCACCGCCGAGGCCATCGCCGCGGCGAAGTCGGCGAAGATGTCGATCGAGAACTCGAGCACGTCGGCGCTGGCGCCCGACGTCGCGAAGTCCGAGATCACGTCGTGGCCAAAGCCTTGAGCGAAGACGAAGGTGTCGCCGCCCGAACCGCCCTTCAGCAGGTCGTCGCCCGCGCCGCCCTCGATCCGGTCCACGCCCGAACCGGCGTCGACCGTGTCGTTGCCGGCGCCGGCGGTGATCACGTCGTCGCCAGAACCGGCGTCGATCAGATCATCGCCCTCGCCGCCGTCGACGAGATCGTTGCCCGAACCGCCCTTCAGCGTGTCGTTGCCGATGCCGCCGGAGACCGAGTCGTCGCCCGAACCGCCGTCGACATTGTCGTTGCCGGCGCCGCCGGCGACGAGGTCGTCGCCCGCGCCGCCCTTCAGCGTGTCGTTGCCGAGGCCGCCGTCGAACACGTCATTGCCGTTGCCGCCGGTGACGACGTCGTCGCCCGCGCCGAACCGGAACGCTTCGATGCCGGAGAACGTGTCGGTGCCGATGCCGGCGCCCGAGGCCGTGCCGGCCCCGACATTGAGATTGATCGCGCCGGTGGCATCGGAAAGGTCGAGCGTGTCGACGCCCGCTCCGCCGGCGATCGTGTCGTCGCCGGCGCCGCCCTTCAGCGTGTCGTCGCCGGCACCACCATCGATCGTGTCGTTGCCGGCGCTGCCGTCGAGAACGTTTGCGGCATCGTCGCCGGTCAGCGTGTCGTCGCCCTTGCCGCCGATAACATTCTCGATTCCGACGAGCTCATCCGCGCCCGCTTCGTCGCCGTAGGCGCTCCCCGTCGAAAGGTCGACGGTGACGCCCGTGGTGTCGCTGAGTCCGGCCAGATAGGAGACGGTATCGATGCCGTCGCCGCCATCGAGCACGTCGTCGCCCACGCCGCCGACCAGCACGTCATCACCTTCGCCGCCGGCGAGATCGTCGTCGCCCGAACCACCAAAGAGGACGTCGTTTCCGGCCTCGCCGTCGATCACATCGTCGCCGGCATCGCCGTACGCCACGTCGTTGCCGTCACCGAGGCTGATGGTGTCGTCGCCCTTCATGCCATAGGCGAGGTCGTCGCCGGCCGTGCCGGAGATCTCGTCGTCGCCTTCCGTGCCGTAGGCAACGGTCACGTTGTTGATGTTCGAGATGCTCTCGCGGGCAGTATTGGTCTCGTCGACGAAGACGCCGTCGACATTGAGGTCGACGAGCCTCTGGATCTGGTCACGGGTACCGGTGATCGTCCAGGTGACGACTTCGAGTCCGAGCGCGTGAGCGGCGGCGACGCCCTCCGCCGTCAGGAGACTCTGATGGGGCGCGATGATGTCGGCATAGGCCGCGACCTGCTCCAGGGTCGCCGTACTCAGATTGGTGGCGCCGAGGAAAGCGAGCGGAATGTCCAGGCCGTATTGCGGCATGATGGTATCGTTCAGCATCTGCAGGTTCGCAGAGGAGAAGCTCTGGATGACGACACGGTCCGGATCGGTGAACTCGTGCGCGATCAGCTCCTTAACGACGGCCTCGCTGGTCGCGTAGTCGGTGCTCTTGGTCTCGGGAATGATGCCGATGGAGCGACCGGTCTCGATCGACATGGTTTTGACGATCTCGATGACCTCGCCGAAGGTCTGGAGCGCAGGCTCGAGTGCCTTCGCCTCTTCATAGGTCAGGTTCGAATAGTTGTGGTTGTCGTGGCTGACGACGAGCACGCCGTCCTTGGTCAGCCACAGATCCGGCTCGATGACGTCCGCGCCCCAATTGACGCCCCAGACATGGGCTTCGCGCGAGTGATCCGGGTACGGGTTGGTTCCGCGATGGGCGTAAATATCGATATCGGACATGATGAATCCTCAAACAATGATGGCATGAGCCGCGACAGCAGCATCGCGACGCGAGCGAACGGAATCGAATTGAACGACCGGACCGGCTCCGTTCATGACCGGCCTGGAAGGGACGCCCGTTCAGGCGTGCGGAAGCCACCGCCGCACGAGGTGCGGCGGCGGAAAAGACGGTCTTTCCTCAGTAGAGCGGGTCGTGTGGCGGGGCGGCCGGGCCGCCCCGCTTCAATGCTCAGACGAAGCGGAAGTCGTCCGCGCCGAGATTGGCGAGCTTGACGTGGTCGAGGGTCAGCGTGGTGTCCCCGTCGATCGTGAACACCACGTCCGAGCCGACCTGCGTCGCCGAGGCCATCGCCGAGGCGAAGTCGGCGAACACGTCGATCGAGAACTCCAGCACGTCGGCGCTGGCGCCCGACGTCGCGAAGTCGGAGATCGTGTCGTGGCCGAAGCCGGCCGCGAAGACGAAGGTGTCCTGACCCGAACCGCCCTTCAGCAGGTCGTCGCCCGCGCCGCCCTCGATCCGGTCCACGCCCGAACCGGCGTCGACCGTGTCGTTGCCGGCGCCGGCGGTGATCACGTCGTCGCCAGAACCGGCGTCGATCAGATCATTGCCCTCGCCGCCGTCGACGAGATCGTTGCCCGAACCGCCCTTCAGCGTGTCGTTGCCGATGCCGCCGGAGACGGTGTCGTCACCAGAACCGCCGTCGACCAAGTCGTTGCCCGCACCGCCCGCGACCAGGTCGTCGCCGGCCCCGCCCTTCACCGTATCGTTGCCCTCGCCGCCATCGATGCCGTCATTGCCGTTGCCGCCGGTGATGACGTCGTCGCCAGCACCGAAGAGGAGGCTCTCGATGTTGGTGAAGGTGTCGCTGCCGATGCCCTCAGCCGACACCTTGCCCGCCGCGAAGTCGACCGTGATCGGGCCGGTGGCGCGCGCCAGGAACAGGGTGTCGAAGCCGTCGCCGCCGTCGATCGTGTCATTGCCGAGATCGGCCAGGATCGTGTCGTCGCCGGAGCCGGCGAAGATCGTGTCGTTGCCTTCCGCGCCGTAGATGTAATCGTTGCCAGCGCCGCCATAGATCAGGTCGTCGCCGAAGCTCGTCGTGATGTCGTCGTTGCCGTCGCCGGCATCGACCGTCACCGCGCCGAGATACGAGTTCATCGTGATCCGGTCATTGCCCTCGCCGAGGAGGATCGTGCCGCTGATGGTCGAGCCGATATAGAGGTTCACGACGTCATCGCCCGCCCCCATGTCGATCGCCGAACCGCCGGTCGCCGTGATCGAGCCCGAATTGCTCAGCACGTCGTTGCCGCCGCCCATCGACACGCCGCCGACGATCCGGCCGGCACTGTTGTTGATGAGTTCGTCAGCGTAGTTGCCGACGAGGTTGATCGCCTCGTTGCCGCGCAGGTCGAACCGCGCTGCGTCCGCCGGATCAACCCCTTCAGGACCATGACCGTCGCCCTGGATCAGGCCGTCATTGACGATCAGGGTCGCACCGAGCGCGTTCTCGTTGCTCGAATTGTCGACCTGGATGCCGCGGCCGTAGCCGTAGATCTCGCCCGACGCATTGTTGACGATGGTGCCGCCGCCGATCGCGATGCCTTCCGACACGTTCGGCTCGCCGTCATGGTAGCCCTCGGCGCCGAGACCCTTGATCTTGCCGTAGTTCAGGATCTGCACCAGACCGTCGACGTCGATCGCGTCGCCGTCCGAGTCGGCGAGCTCCGCCGAGCGGCCTTCCATCGTGCCGCGATTGGTGATGAACACCTTGTCGGCTTCCGAACCGTCATTGTCGATGTTCACCGCCGAACCGTTGCGGCCGATCATCGTGCCGTCGTTGACGACGGTCACGGCATGATCGCCGGTCACGACATGGCGCGAGCCTTCCATCAGGCCGCCGGCATAGTTGTTGACCTTGCCGCCGGTGTCGCTCTGGAAGTCGATCAGGTCTCCGCCGCCGACTAGGCCTTCGGCCGCGATGATCGTTCCCCAATTGTTGACGGTGCCGTTCTGGCCGGGACGCAGCACGTCGGCGTCGCCGGAGGTCAGTCCGGTGTTGCGGATGACGCCGCCGGCCAGGTTGTTGATGGTGGCGCGACCGCCCGAGCCATCGAAGCTGCGGAAGTCGATCACGCGACCGCCCGACGAGGCCTCGATCACACCGGAATTGTTGAGCGTGATCGTGGCCGTCGCGGCACCGCTGGCGCCGGGGCTGATCTGGCCACGGATGGTGCCGCCCGCGAGATTGTTGAACTCGAGATCGCCACTCGCGCCTGCTGTCGTCTGCAGCGTGCGACTGCCTTCGATCAGGCCCGAATTGTCGACCACGACGTCGCCACCCGTCCAGGTGACGGCGTTGTTGGCAAGAAGCTTGCCGCCGGTCTCGACCGTCAGGACATCCTCGTTGTTGAGCACGACCGCGCTGGTGACGGTCGCGCCGTCCTCGATGCTGACCGTGGAATAGTCGCTGTCCGCGACCGACCAGGTGCCGCCCGCGACCACGAGGTTTTCGACATCGGTGGTCTCGCCAAGCGCAGCCGTGCCGGCGCCGCCGAGACGAACCGTGTCGTCGCCCTCGCCGCCGTCGAGCGAGGCCGGGAGGCCGCTCTCGATGGAGACCTGGATCTCGTCGTCGCCCTCGCCGCCCGACACGTCGTCGCCTTCACCGGCGATCAAAGTGTCGTTGCCGGCTTCGCCGTCGATCGTGTCGTAGCCTTCGCCACCGTCGATGACGTCGTCACCCTCGCCGCCGAGCAGTTCGTCGTCGCCCGCGCCGCCCTGGATGTCGTCGTCGCCCTCGCCGCCCTCGACGAGGTCGTCGCCTTCACCGGCGTCGACCAGGTCGTCGCCCTCGCCGGCATTGATGCTGTCGTCGCCGGCCGCGCCCGTCAGCGTGTCGTCGCCGGCAAGACCGATGATCTCGTCGTCGCCGATATCGCCCGTCAGCTCATTGTCGAATTCGTCGCCGATGAGGACGAGGTCGCCGACCGGCGGCTCGGCATCGGAGAGATCGACGACGGTGACGTTGTCGAAGCTCAGGCCCTGATTGCCCCATGAATAGAGGCCGACAGTGCCCTTCTCGTTGCCGTGGTCCTCGATCGCATAGGCGAAGATTTCCTCGCCGTTGATGAAGGCGGTGATGCGGTTGTCGACGATGTCGACGCGCAGCTCGAACGCCTTGCCCGGCTCGTACTTGCCCGGAACCTGGCCGAGGATCTCCTCGACGCCGTCGCGCATGCGCAGCAGGTTGAAGACGCTGCCCGCGCCGTTGCCCGGATCGCGGTCGAGCGTGCCTTCCGCGTCGAGCTCCAGCTTGTAGTAGTTGTTGGCGTCCGTGTAGTGGAACAGGAAGCCGAGGCCGTCATTGTCCGGCGTCTGCACGGTCGCCTGGACCGAATAGTCGTCCCAATCCTTCGCCGCCGGGTCGTTGTAGAGTGCGTAGGTGCCGACGCGCAGCACATTGACGCCGTCGCCGAGCGGGCTCCAGCCGCGCTGCCAGTAATCCGGATTGCTCGCGCCGTCCCAGGTCAGCTCGCGACTCTGCAGGTCGGAATTCTGCTGCAGCTTGCCGTCGACGAGTACCCAGTCGGAGGACTTGCCGTCGGCGCCGATGCCGCCGAACTCGCCCTCGTCCACGATCGTCCACTTCGACAGGGAAGCCGCCGACGAGAAATCCTCGGAAACGAGGAGCTTGTCCTTGGCCACCACCTCGACGTCGACGCGGTCGGTCGAGGTCTTGCCGCTGCCGTCGGTGACGGTCAGCGTCAGCTTGTTGACGCCGGCGTCGAAATCGACCGTCGGGTTCTTGCCGGTGGCGACCTGCTCGCCGTCCTCGTTGGTCCACACCCACGAGACGATGTCGGTCAGGCCGTACGAGCCGTCGGCATGCAAAGTCACCGCGACATGGCCGTCGCCGTCGGTGTCGAACACGCGCTGGTCCTCGCCGGCATGGGCGGTGAGGTCGGCGCGGGTGACCGCGATGTCATCGAAGATCGAGGAGCGCTGGCCGCTGGAATAGAGGCCGACCGTGCCGTGCGTCAGCGGGTTGGTGGCATCGACCACCGGGCCGCCGAAGACGTTCTTGTCGCCGAGGAAGGCGTTGATCACGCCGTCGATCACCGCGACCTTGAGCTTCAGCTCGACGTTGAACTGGTAGCCCGCCTCGGTCGAGGCTAGCACCGTCTCGACGCCGTCCTGCACCTTGACGATCTCGCGGCGGTTGGTCTCGCCATCGAGGGTGAAGCGATAATAGTTCTCGTCGTCCTGATAGTAGAAGACGACGCCGACCGCGTCGTTGTCCATCGAGGTCACGCCGGCTTCGAGGACGTAGTTCGCCCAGTCATTGGCGCCCTCGCCCGTCCACACCAGCTTGTTGCCGGCCGCGTCGGACATGTCCCACAGCGCGCCTTCCGGAGCCGGCATGCCGGCCTCGGCGTCCGGCCGCGAGAACACGGTGCCCTTGAGCAGGAACGGACCGGTCTCGCCGCCCTGGCCCATGCCGATATGGCCGGGGCCGTAGGTCGGGGCCAGGTCGTCGTCGTTGAAGTCGAACTGCGAAGCATAGAGGCTCGGAGCGGACTGGGTGATGCCGCCGGCCTTGGCGCCGCCGAGATCGGCGATCTCCTGGTCGGTGTAGACCTTGTCGGTGATCAAGAGGCTCGAGACGTAGAGGTTCGAGTTCTCGCCGTCCTCGTCCGAGAAGATCAGGCCGCCCTTCGAGACGTCGAAGGCGAAGCGGTCAGCCGGCATGGTCTGCTCGCCCACCTTCTGGCCCTCGATGTACTTGCTGATGAGGACGTTGCCATTGCCCTGGTCCTCGACGACGAAGGCGATGCGCTGCCAGGCGTCGTACTGGAACGCGCCCGGATAATTGCCGCCGATGCCGATGCCGCCGGTGGTGGCGCCGGTCTTGCGGATGAAGAGCTCCGCGTCGCTCGCATTGTTCACGTCGGTCTGGAACAGCGAGGTGTATTCACTCGCGGTCGCCAGCGGAACGTAGAGGTCGTAGACCAGCGTGTAGGACGTGATCACCGTGCCGGCCGGAACGCCCGGCAGCGGCGACAGGAAGAACTTCTCGCCGCTCGACAGCGCCGGAACATGGCCGACCTTGTCTTCGGGACCGAGCGCCGGGATGCCGAAATCGGCGGCCGTGCCGACGCCGACCGTGATGCCCTGGTCAGGGCCCGTCGACCAGCCCGCCGCGTCGCCGTCGTTGAAGTTCTCGACCAGCAGCGTGTCCTCGCCGCGCACGACGATGACGACCTTGTCGGTGGTGACGAGACCATTGGTGTCGGTGACCTTCAGCGTCAGCTCATGCTTGCCGAGATCGAATTCGACCGACGGCTTCTGGCCGGTCGCGACGACGTCGCCGTCCTCGTTCAGCCATTCATAGGTCAGGCCTTCGGACTTCGGGTTGAGCGAGGTCGAGGCGTCGAGATTGACCAGCGCCGCGTCGCTGCCGTCACCGGCCTCGACGAACAGGTCGTCGCCGGCCTTGGCCATGGCGAAGAGGTCGGGCGTGCCGACGTTCACGTCCGTGAACGTCTCCTGATGACCGCGATATTCGCCGGTCAGGCCGTCACGATCGAGCTCCGGCTTCACGCGGTAGCCGTCGAGGTAGTCGTCGAACTCGGTGAAATAGGTCTCGGTCGAGATCGTGTTGTTGTCCGGGTCGATGACGACGAGGCGCATCGCGCCGTTGCCGCCATTGTTGCCGAGCGCCTCGTTGCCGTTGCCGGTGATCTCGCGGGAGATGCCGTTCTGGTAGTTCACCAGCATCTCGAACACGGGATTGCCGTACTGCGAATAGCTGACATTCGTCTCGGCGCCGTCGCCGAAGATGTGACCCGAGAAGGTCATCGAGATGTTCGGGTACTTGGCCAGCAGTTCGCGATAGACCGTCTCGCCGTCGTTGGCGCCCTGCGGGTCGCGGCCGATGCCGTAATCGTAGCCCGCGCCTTCATCGTACAGCGGACCACCGAGCGGATCGTGGCGGCCGGCATAGTCGGTCAGCGAGTGCGAGACGATGATCACGCGGTGATCGAGATTCTCCTCGATGATGTCGCCGGCCCAGCGAAGCACGTCGTCGCGCGGACCGAATTCCATGTTCAGCACCAGCCATTTGGTGCCGTCGGTGCCCTCGAAGGTCGAATAGGTGTTGCGGGCGCTGTTCTGCTCCTGGTCGTATGCGCCGCCGAACGTGTCCGGGTTCGTGGCTTCCTGCTTGTCCGGGGAGAAGCGCTCGTCGAGATAGACCGAGGAATGGTCGGCGGCGGAGCCACCGGCGGCCTGGTCGTGATTGCCCGGCAGCAGCGAGTACGGGATCTTGCCGTCGAGCTTGCGGAGCGCCGCCTCGGCGATATCCCACTGGCCCGGCAGGTTGTTCTGGGTGACGTCGCCGACATGCATCACGAACTTGATGTTCATGGTGTCCTTCTGGTCGACGAGCCACTGCGTCATGTCGCCGAAGATGTGCGAGAGATGCGCGTTGTCGGTGTAGTCCTGCGTATCCGGCAGAACCGCGAGCGTGTAGGCGTTCTCGCCGGCGACGCGGACGCGGAACGTGTCGCTCGCGACATTGCCCTCACCATCGGTCGCCTTGACGCGGACGTCGGAGAAGCCGAGATCGCCAAAGTCGAGGCTGAGCTTGCCGTCGGTGATGGTCGCGTTGACTACTTCGCCCTCGGCCGTCTCAACCGTGTAGGTCAGGCCTTCGCCCTGAAACACCGTCGCGAGATCAATGACGAGGGTCTCCTCGTCCGGGGTGACCATCATGTCCTTGATCTGGCTGATCACGGCGACCGGATCGGGATCCGGCTCGACCGGCGGCGCGGCGCGATCGACCAGGGTGCCGTTGCCGAAGGTCGGCTCGAAGCTCTCTCCGGTGAAGTCGAACTGGGTTGCCTGCGTGCCTTCCGGGGCCGAGGCGAGGATGCCCGAAACGCCGTCCGAGGTGCCGAGCGCGCCGATCTCGGTCGCGGTCATCGCGCGGTCGACGAACAGGAAGCTGTTGAGCGAGCCCGGAGCCGTCTCCCCGTCCTCGTCGGCCAGGATCAGGAAGCCGCCGTCCGACAGCGTGAAGCGGGCGAGATTGCCGCTCGTGATCGTCTGCGTGTCGACCAGCACGCCATCGATGTACTTGGCCATCTGGTCGCCGTCGATGGTGACCGCCACGCGGTGCCACTGGCCGAGCGCGGCCGAGCCGTCATAGTCCTGGTTATGTCCGATGCCGAAGGTCGAGCCGCTCTTGCGCATGAAGAGTTCGGCGTCGCTGGCGTTGTTGAGATCGGTCTGCAGCAGAGCGGCGTAGCCGCCCATTGTCGCGACGTTGATATCGAACACCATGGTGTAGCTCGACACAGTGCCGGCGATGCCCGGATCGACGAGGAAGCCGCCCTGGGGATTCGCGGCGGGATAATTCAGCTGATCGACCATGGGAGTTCTCCAGAAGATCTCAGTAGGAAAGACGGTTTCGTTTCCACGAACACTGCTCGTGGAATGTATAGTCGTAGAAGTTCGAACGCAGTCCGGCGCCGAGCCGGCTCAGGAAACTCAGGCCGCCTCTTTGACCAAAGTTTATGACGGCGCGTTTACCGTTTTGCGAAAATCAAAACACGGGCAAAATCGCGCTACACGTTGAAGTTGAAGGATAAATGCGGAAAGACCGCTGACGCTGCCCCTACGATTTTTAATCCGCGCCCCGCCGGGAGAAGAGAACCGGACCGTGCCCGCCGATGGGAACCGGAGGGAACTTCGCAGTACCGGAACGGGTCCGTCGCCGTCGGGGTTTGTTCTCCGACCATGCAGCGCTCCCCCACTCTCGACATCGTCGAATCCCGAGTCCCCGCCCGCCTCGAACGGCTGCCCTGGGGGCGATTCCACACGCTCGTCGTCATTGCGCTCGGCATCACCTGGATCCTCGACGGTCTGGAGGTGACGCTTGCCGGAGCTCTGGCAGGCGCGCTGAAGGACAGTCCCGTCCTGAGGATGAGCAATGCGGAAGTCGGCCTCGCCGCCAGCGCCTATCTGGCGGGCGCGGTGCTCGGCGCGCTCGGCTTCGGCTGGCTGACCGACCGGCTGGGGCGGAAGAAGCTCTTCTTCATCACGCTCGCGGTCTACATCCTGGCCACCGCCGGCACCGCCTTCTCATGGAACGTCTGGAGCTTCGTCCTCTTCCGCTTCCTGACTGGCGCGGGCATCGGCGGCGAATACACCGCGATCAATTCGACGATCCAAGAACTCATCCCCGCGCGCTATCGCGGCCGGACCGACCTCATCATCAATGGCAGCTTCTGGATCGGCGCGGCGCTCGGCGCCATCGGCTCGCTGATCCTGCTCGATCCCGCGATCATCGACCCCGAACTCGGCTGGCGACTCGCCTTCTTCATCGGCGCCGTGCTCGGACTTTTCATCCTCGTATTGCGCTCATGGCTGCCGGAAAGCCCGCGCTGGCTGATGACGCATGGCCGCGCCGACCAGGCCGAGTTCGTCGTCGAGCGCATCGAACAGGGGTGGGCGATCCCCCTGCCCGATCCGGACGGCGAACCGATCCGGGTACGCCCGCGCACCCATACGCCGATGAGGGAAGCACTGACCGCGATCTTCGTCACCAATCCGAGGCGCGCCTTCGTCGGGCTGTCGCTGATGGCCTCGCAGGCCTTCTTCTACAACGCGATCTTCTTCACCTACGCTCTCGTCCTGATGGACTTCTACGGCGTCGCCTCGGCCGATATCGGCTGGTACATCCTGCCTTTCGCCGCCGGCAATTTCCTCGGCCCGGTCATGCTCGGCCACCTCTTCGACACGATCGGCCGCCGCATCATGATCGCCGGCACCTACGCCATCTCCGGCCTGCTGCTGACCTTGACCGGCTGGCTCTTCGTCGAGGGCGTGCTCTCGGCGACCACGCAGACGCTGTGCTGGTCGGTGATTTTCTTCTTCGCCTCCTGCGCCGCGAGCTCGGCCTATCTCACCGTCAGCGAGACCTTCCCGCTGGAAGTCCGCGCTCTCGCCATCGCGATCTTCTACGCGATCGGCACCGGCGTGGGTGGCGTGGCCGGCCCGGCGGTGTTCGCCTGGCTGGTCGAGACCGGGTCGCGTGAGGCGGTGTTCGGAGGTTATGTGTTCGGATCGGCGCTCATGTTGTTCGCGGCAGCCGTGATGTGGAAATGGGGCATCGCGGCCGAGCGGCGGGCGCTGGAAGACGTTGCCCGGCCGCTCGCCTGGGAGTGACGGTCAGCTCAATCGAACAGGTCGAGCGAAAACCGCCTGGAGACGCCCAGTCCAACGGTGAACTGCTGGTCGTCGCCGGCCTCGACGATCGGAGAGTCCTTCGCGTCGGCGACCATGCTGGTCCACGAGGCCTCGGCATTCAGGAACCAGTCCTCCCGGAACTCGTAGCGCGCCTTCGCCTCCACGCCGGCCGATTTGATGCCCGCTTCAGCATCGAAGGCCGAGAGGCGACCGCCGGTCGAGAGCGACTCGCCCGGTGTCACGCCGAAATAGGTGTCCATGTAGTCCTCGCCCGCGAAGGTCGCGACGGGACCGATTTTGAACTCCAGATACGATGTCGGCCGAAAGATCGCGTTCGCACCCACATCGCCGACGAAACCCTCGGCCCCGCCGAACGCATAACGCGCCGCGCCGTAGACCTCGGCATGCTCCCATTCATAGCTGGCCTTCAGGCCGAGCTCATAGGTGGCGTCGACATCGTTCAGGCCGGTCAGTTCGTCATGGTCGGAGCTGTCGCGCTCGCCGGTGACGTTGAACGACGGTCCGATCGAGAAGCCGAGATCGTCGCCGCCGCCGCCGATCGTGAACAGGCCCGGCACGTTCAGATATTCCAGCTTGATGGTCGGAAACGGCGACACGTCATAGTCGGACGCACCTTCATAGGAAGGTTCGAATTTCGCGCCGCCGCCGAGCTCGATCACAAGGTCGTCTCCGGGCGATCGCGTAGTCGCATCGGCGGCAAAGGCCGCCTCGGATGGTATCGCAAGCAGCGCGAGAAGGGAGGCAATGAAGGACGGACGCGATCCGTGGAACCGGTCGGCCATTTCGAGACAAGACGCACCCATAAAACCCCCTTGCGATCCCCACGAACACCTTAAGTGTTCATTGAACAGTTATCTTGAACATTTGGACTTTATCAAGGCGGTTTCGTCAGCTTCCGGAAGGGTGTAGGACAGCGACCGCTGCAACCGAAGCCAGTCGCGATCTGGCGGCGTCGAGGATGGAAGGCGTCTCGTGTGATCACACGAAGCACTGCCGAACAGGCACGCAAGCCGCGCGGGCACGGCCATGAGCGCCGGGCGGAAATCATCGAAGCGGCGAAAACGTTGTTCTTCGACGAAGGTGTCGAGAGCGTCACCACACGCCGGCTCGCTGAGCGGGTCGGCGTGTCCCAGACCGGCCTCTATGTGTATTTCCCGAACAAGGAAGCGATCCTCGATGCAATCCGGCGGGAAACCTTCATCGCACTGACCGAGGTCATCAGCGGTGTCGCCAAGGATGCGCCGGCCAATATCGATCTGCTGAGAGCGATCGGCCGCACGTATATCGGCTTCGCTTTCACCCACCCCAAGGAATTCCAACTCACTTTCAAGGCAGGATCGACCCGCAAGCACAGCACAGCCGAATTGGACCTCTCGCGCCCATACGCCGAGCAATCCCCGGGCATCCAGTGTTTCCTCACCTTCCGCCGGCAGATCGAACGCCTGCTGGAAGCGGGCGTGCTCAGGCCAGCCGACCCGACCGTGATCGCGCAGACCACCTGGATGGTGTTCCAGGGCGTTTGCCTGATGTTGATCGACTGGCCGAATTTCCCTTGGGCCGAGCGGGAGGCACTGATCGAGCAGAGTCTGGAGATGGTCGTGAAGGGGTTGGCAGCGTAAGCGCGCCGGAACGGCGCGGCGGGCGCTGGAAGATGTGGCGCGGCCGCTGGCCTCGGGTGAGTACCCCCGGCGAAGCGATACTCAGGACGGAAGCCTAGCCTGTCGGCGCCTCCGCCCCGCCCCGACCTGCCGCCAGGATGGTACGGACGAATGCCATCACGAAAGCCAGGGTAAGCAGCAGCACGATCGTCGGTGCCGGAGCGCTGTCGATGAAGAAGGACAGGTAGACACCGAGAAGGGACGCGGCGATCGCGATAGCCACCGAGAGGATCAGCATCGTGCCGAACGTCCGGCTGAGTAGGAATGCGATCGCCCCCGGCGCAATCAGCATGGCGATGGCGAGGATGATGCCGACCGCTTTCAGGGCGCCGACGATCGTCAGCGAGATCAGGCAGAGCAGGCCGTAATGGAGGAGCCTGACCGGCAGGCCGAGCGCCCTGGCCTGCGCCGGATCGAAGGCATGAAGAAGGAAGTCCTTCCACTTGAGCACGATGATGCCGCCGATGATCGCGGCGATCACCGCACTCTCGGCGATGTCGCGGGTGCCGATGCCGAGCATGTCGCCGAACAGGATGTGGTCGAGGTGAACCTCGGACTGGATCTTCACGTAGAGCACGAGCCCAAGGCCGAACATGCCGGAGAACACGATCCCCATCACCGTGTCCTGCTTGATGCGGCTGTTGTCCTTCAGAAATCCCGTCGCGAGCGCGCACATCATGCCGGCCGCGAAGGCACCGGCGGCGTAGGGAAGCCCGACGATGTAGGCGATGACCACTCCCGGAAAGACGGCATGCGAGATCGCGTCTCCCATCAGCGACCAGCCCTTGAGGACGAGGAAGCAGGACAGCAGCGCCGTCGGCACCGCAACCAGCACCGAGATCACCAGGGCATTGATCATGAACTCGAACTGGAACGGCGCGAGCAGCGTATCGAGCATGGTCATGCGTCGGCCTCCAGGGCTTCCGCCGCGCGGCGGCGGGCCGCCAGCATTCCGTGCTTGGGGGCAAGAAAGAAGGCGGTGAGGAAGATCAGCGTCTGCAGGACGACGATGATGCCGCCGGTCGCCCCATCGAGGAAATAGCTCGCATAGGCGCCGACCAGGCTGGTCGCGGCGCCGATGGCGACGGCAAGAACGAGCAGGCGCTCGAAACGGTCGGTCAGCAGATAGGCCGTAGCGCCCGGCGTCACCACCATGCAGATGACGAGGAACGCGCCGACCGTCTGCATCGCCGCGACCGTCGATGCAGACAGCAGGGTGAAGAAGATGATCTTGAGCCTGACCGGATTGAGTCCGATCGAACGGGCGTGGCTTTCGTCGAAGAAGACCACCATCAGGTCCCTCCATTTGACCAGGAGCACGGCCAGCGAGACGAAGCCGATGACGGCGAGCTGGAGCGTGTCTTCCGGCGTGATAGCCAGAATGTTGCCGAGGACGATCGTCTGGATGTTCACCGAGGTCGGCGACAGCGAGACCATGAATAGGCCGAGCCCGAAAAAGGAGGAGAAGATCAGCCCGATGATCGCGTCCTCCTTCAACCGGGTGCGCTGGTTGAGGAACAGCATGGCGGCTGCGGCCAGTCCGCCCGAGAAGAACGCGCCGATCGAAAACGGCAGGCCGAGCATATAGGCGCCGGCAACGCCGGGGACGATCGAGTGCGACAGCGCATCGCCGATGAGTGACCAGCCCTTCAGCATGAGATAGGCCGAGAGGAAGGCGCAGACGCCGCCGACCAGAGTGGACACCCACATCGCGTTGCGCATGTATTCGTAGGAGAAGGGTTCGAGCAGATAGGCCATCCGTCAGGTGCTCTTCGCCACGTCGCGCTCCGCCGGCCTGTCGCCGCGGAGCACCAGCGGCCGCTCGTCATCGGTGAGAACGTCGAGCGAACCCGGCCTTCCGCCTTCGCTCAGCACGAAATGGCGGAGCACGCCGCCGAAGGTCTTTTCCAGATTGGCCTGGGTGAAGGTCTCCGCGGTTTGCCCATAGGCCAGCACGGTGCCCTTGAGCAGCACGGTACGGTCGCAGAATTCCGGCACGCTGCCGAGATTATGCGTCGAGACCAGCATCACCCGCCCTTCGTCCCGCAGCGATTTGAGCAGGCGGATGATGGCGTCCTCGGTCTTCACGTCGACGCCCGTGAACGGCTCGTCAAGCAGGATGACCCACCCGTCCTGCGCCAGAGCACGGGCAAGAAAGACGCGCTTCTTCTGTCCGCCCGACAGCTCGCCGATCTGGCGCTTGCGGAAGTCCGTCATGCCGACACGGGCAAGCGCGACGTCGACAGCCTGACGGTCGGCAGGTTTCGGCCGGCGCAGCAGCCCCATATGGCCGTAGCGGCCCATCATCACGACATCCTCGACGAGGACCGGGAAATTCCAGTCCACCTCGTCGCTCTGCGGCACATAGGCGATGAGGTTCTTCTTCAGCGCCCTTTCGACCGGCTGGCCGAGAACCGAGATGTTTCCCCGCGCGAGCCGGACGAAGCCCATGATCGCCTTGAACAAGGTCGACTTGCCGGAGCCGTTGACACCGACGAGCGCGGTGATCGTGCCGGTCGGGATATCGAAGCTGGCATTACGCAACGCTGTGTGGCCATTGCGATAAATGACAGTCGCGTCGTCGACGCGGATGCCCGCCCCCACGCCGGCGGGAGCAACGGCGGCGGGATGGGACACGGCAATATTCACTGGGACAATCCCTCGGCGAGTCCCTTCTCGACGGTGTCGGAGGTGACGCGCAGGAGATCGATATAGGTCGGCACCGGGCCGTCGGCCTCGCTCAGCGAGTCGACGTAGAGGACGCCGCCATACTGCGCGCCAGTCTCGCGGGCGACCTGCCTGGCCGGCTTGTCGGAGACCGTGCTCTCGCTAAATACGACGGCGATCCTGTTCGCCTTGACCGCGTCGATCACCTTGCGGACCTGCTGCGGCGTGCCCTGCTGGTCGGCATTGATCGGCCAGAGATAGAGCTCCTTCAGGCCGAAATCGCGGGCGAGATACGAGAACGCTCCCTCGCTGGAGACCAGCCAGCGCCTGTCCGCGGGGATGGTATCGAGCTTGGCCCGGATGGGCGAGACGGCGGCCTCGACCTTAGCCTTGTAGGCGGCGGCGTTCGCCTCATAGATCGCGGCATTCTTCGGATCGTATTTCACGAAGGCGTCGCGGATGTTGTCGACATAGATCAGCGCGTTCTTCGGCGACATCCAGGCATGCGGATTGGGCTTGCCGGTATAGGGCCCCTCCGTGATGCCCATCGGCTCTACGCCGTTCGAGACGACCGCGCCCGGCACGTTCTTCAGGTTCTGAAAAAACTTCTCGAACCAGAGCTCGAGGTTGAGGCCGTTCCAGAGGATGAGCTGGGCGTCCTGCGCGCGCTGAATGTCGCCCGGGGTCGGCGAGTATCCATGGATTTCCGCACCGGGCTTGGTGATCGACTCCACGATCGCGGCATCGCCGGCGACGTTCTTCGCCATGTCGGCGATGACGGTGAACGTCGTCACCGCCTTGAACTTCTCGGCCGCCGCGCCGGCTTCGGCCGAAATCGAGAAGGCGGCCATGGCCACGAAACCAGCGACTGCACCACGTCTGATCTGAGCTAACATTCCGGCTCCCGCTCCAGCTGAGAATGACTCTCAATAAGCTTCCACGTTTGAGTTGATATTGCAAGTCATTCGCATTTGCAGCTGATCGCCGACGACGTAATCCGTCCCGGAGAAACACAGCGCCCGATGTTCTGCAGCCTTCCGAGCTGGCTATACGGCCTCCGTGCGGAGCTCTTCGCCTGCGAGGAACTCGGCCATCTGCTCGACCCGCATTGGCCGCGCCAGGAGATAGCCCTGGATGAAATCGCAATCGAGGAGCCTGATCATCTCCGCCTGCGTTTCGGTCTCGACACCTTCGCAGACCACGGACAGGCGCTTGGCGCGGGCCACCGCAACGAAGGACTGGATCAGCGTCGCCGCGTCCGGATCGGTGCCGAGATCCTGCACGAAGGAGCGGTCGATCTTGAGGCGGTCGAGCGGAAATGCGCGGAGCGAGCTGATCGACGAGAAGCCAGTGCCGAAATCGTCGAGCGCCACCGTGATCCCAAGGTTCCGAAGCTGTTCAAGCTTCCTGGCGGCGGGCGCGGGATCCTTCAGCAGCACCGTTTCGGTCAGCTCGATCTCGATCTGGCCCGGCGTAACGCCATGCTTTCGGAGCATGGTCCTGAAGCGCGACACGAAGGCGACGTCGCGCAGCTGCGCCGGCGACACGTTCACCGACAGTTTCAGGTTGGGCCAGCGCCAGGAGTCCTCGCAGACGCGGTTCAGCACGAAATCGCCGACCGAGCGGATCAGTCCCGATTCCTCGGCAACCGCGATCAGTTTCTGCGGCGGGACATCGCCGAGCTCCGGCGAATGCCAGCGCACCAGTGCCTCCAGCCCACACACCCTCATATCGATTGTCGAGGCGATCGGCTGATAGACGATGTGCAGCTCGCCGGCCTCGATGGCATTCCGGAGCTTGGCCTCGAACTGCTTGCGCGCCAGCGCGTCGGTCTCCATCGACGGCGTATAGGCGACAGGCGACAGCCGCTGCTCCTGCTTGGCCTGGTACATCGCCAGATCGGCACGCTGCAGCAACGCGTCAGCGCCGCCTTCCGCATCCGTGCCGCGCGCATAGCCGACGGCGCAGGAGACGTTGAATTCGATCTCCGCGACGACGAACGGCTTCTCCATCGCGACCGGTATGCAATTCGCGATCTCGACCACATTTTCGGCGTCGTCGCCGACAAGCACCACGACGAACTCGTCGCCACCGACGCGGGCGACCCGCGCCCTGCCAGGCGTCGCCGCGATCAGCCGCGCCGCGACCTCGCGCACGAGGACGTCGCCACCCTTGTGGCCGACGGAATCGTTGACGGTCTTGAACCCGTTGACGTCGACATAGATGACCGCGACGCCGCCTTTCCCGATCTCGTCCTGACATGCCTTCGAGGCAAGGAAATCCGAGAGCCCCTTGCGATTATCTAGCCCAGTCAGGTGATCCAGCCGCGCCGCCATAGCGAGTTCGTCGGCAAAGCCGCGGGCGCGCGTGGCGACGAACAGCATCACCACCGCAAACACCGTCAGAGCGATGCCGAGCGGCACCAGCAGTTCCTGGAGCAGCGCCGCTCCCGGCCGCGGCGGCGTCCATACCAGATAGCCCACCCTCTGCTTGGCGGGATCGAGCAGCGGACGGAAATCCTTGCCCGGAACGGGTGTGTCGCTCACCGCGAGGTCGTCGAGCAGGAAGCTCCTGCCGACGCGGCTGATCCGCTCCGGAGTCTGGTAGCGGCCGATGATCAGGATGGGCAGGCGGGACACGTCGACGCCGGCATGATTCTTCGGCGTCAGGCGGCCCGCGCCGATCATCAGAACACCCGCAGGTCCACGGGCGAGCATGGTTTTCGCCGAGGTCGGGCCGAGCGGCACATCCGCGAGCACCTGCCTGGCCAGGCGGATCGTGGTCGCGGTGATCGTCTGCTCGAGCGTCTCGTTTTCCTGCGAGGTCCAGCCGTAGACGATCTTGCCGTCGGGCGAGGCGATGACCATGACGTCGCCGACGGCGGTCTCGGATATCCCGGTGCCGACATTGGTGTTCAGCCAGTCCCGGTCGCCGCGGGCATAGGCCAGGTAGGCATCGTCCCACCAGGAATAATCGTCGGTCGTGTTCTTCAGGCGGTAATGTGCCGATTCCGAATTGCCCGCCATCATGATCTGCGCCGCGGCTGCCGCCTGGGCGTCATACTGCCTGGCCATCCAGACAGTCATCGCCCCGACCGTTAAAAAGGTGATGGCGCAACCGATCAGCAGACAGGCCGTGATCTGCCTCGTCAAACGCATGAGGCCCCCTCCAATAAGGGAACCATCCACCAACAATCTTTGCCTGACCTTAACAAGAGCGTTTACGAATGCGTGACCGGCTATCCCAACAGACCAAGTCGATGGCTGCCTTTGCTCGGTGCGCTTGCGCATGACCATCGCATGCTGAAGACTCCGCTCGTTCCCCGGATAGATCCCCATGTCGGCGATAGACACACGTTTCCACCAGAGATTCCCGAAGCTCGATCCCGTACAGGTCGAGGTGATGAAGCGGTTCGCCAGTGGCGGCGAGCGCGAGTTTCAGCCCGGCGAAACGGTATTCGAGGTTGGCCAGCGCAATTCCCCAGCCTGGCTGATCCTGCGCGGATCGATCGATGTCGTCCGGCGCGATGGCCTCGGCCACGAACAGCCGATCGTTTCGCACATGGCCGGTCAGTTCTCGGGAGAGATCAGCCAGCTTGCCGGACGCGCCTCCCTGGCGGCGGGCAAGGCCGGCGCGGAGGGCTGCGTCGCCGTTCCCCTGGACGCCCCTCATCTGCGCGCTCTCGTCATCGGCTCGGCCGAAATCGGCGAGATCGTCATGCGTGCCTACATTCTGCGCCGGGTCGCCCTGATCGAGGGCGGCAATGCCGGCTCCACTTTGCTCGGGCGGGCAAACGACCGCGACCTCGTCCGGCTGCAAGGGTTCCTGACGCGGAACGGCCATCCGAACACTGTCCTCGACTGCCATGACGCGGAAGCCCGCGCTCTCATCGAACGCCTCGGCATTGCGGAAGAGGATCTCCCGATCCTCATCTGCCCGAACGGCACAGTCCTCAAGCATCCGACGAATGCCGAGGCCGGCGTTTGCCTCGGCATGACGCCGGAGCTCGATCCGTCGGTCACCTACGACGTGGCGATCGTCGGCGCGGGCCCGGCCGGCCTCGCCACCGCCGTCTATGCCGCATCGGAGGGTCTGAAGGTCCTCGTTCTCGACACCCGCGCGATCGGCGGACAGGCGGGCGCGTCGGCCCGGATCGAGAACTATCTCGGTTTCCCGACCGGCATTTCAGGCCAGGCGCTCGCCGGCCGAGCATTCACGCAGGCGCAGAAATTCGGCGCCGAGCTGGCCATCCCACTGGAGGTCACCAAGCTGACCTGCCCCGGCACGGAGGACGACGTGCACGCGACGCTCGATCTCCTCCTATCCGATGGCAAGACGATCTCGTCGAGGACAGTCGTCATCGCCTCGGGCGCAAGCTACCGCCGGCCCGACATCGCCAATCTTGCGACATTCGAGGGTCGCGGAATCTCGTACTGGGCGTCGCCAGTCGAGGCACAGCTCTGCAAGGGCGAGGAGGTCGCGCTCGTCGGTGGAGGTAATTCGGCCGGACAGGCCGTGGTCTATCTCGCGCCGAAGGTGAAGCACCTGCATCTGGTCATCCGGGCAAACGGCCTGGAATCATCGATGTCGCAATACCTGATCGAGCGCATCGCTGCTTTGCCGAACGTCGAGATTCACACCAATACCGAGGTCACCGAACTCGGCGGCGATGAGACCCGGGGCCTGCAGGAGATCGTCCTGCGCAAGGCCGCGACCGGCACGACGCTTACCCGGAACATCAAGCACCTGTTCCTGTTCGTCGGCGCCGATCCCAACACCGGCTGGCTGAACGGCTGCGTCGACGTCGACAACAAGGGCTTCGTTCTCACCGGAGCGGATCGCAACGATTCAAACGGCACGTCGCTGGAAACGAACAGATCGGGTGTCTTCGCGATCGGCGATGTGCGCGCGTCATCGACCAAGCGTGTCGCTGCGGCGGTTGGCGACGGCGCGGCCGTCGTCGCCCAGATCCACGGCTATCTCGCCCGCCGGGAGAGGCAGCGAGCGGCCTGACCAGAACGACGTTCTAGGCGGCTGCGGACGCGACCGACAGCGCTTCGCCGACCAGCTGGCGCGACTGATCCTCGATCCGGCGCAGATGGTCGTCGCCGATGAAGCTCTCGGCATAGATCTTGTAGACATCCTCGGTGCCGGACGGACGCACGGCGAACCAGCCGTTCGCGGCCACGACCTTGATTCCGCCGATCGCGCTGCCATCGCCGGGCGCGTGGGTCAGCACGTGCTGCACCGCCTCGCCCGCGAGTTCCGTCACTTTGAACGTGTCGGGGGTCAGGCGGCCGAGGGCCGTCCGCTGCTCCTTGTTGGCCGGCGCGTCGCTGCGGCGATAATACGAGGTCCCGACCTCCTCGGTTAGGCCCTTGTACAGTTCCGCCGGGTCGCGACCGGTGCGGGCGGTCATCTCGGCCGACAGCAGGCCCGCGGTGATGCCGTCCTTGTCGGTCGTCCAAACCTGGCCGCTCGTCTCGACGAAGGTCGCGCCGGCGCTCTCCTCGCCGCAGAAGCCGATCCAGCCGTCAGTCAGGCCGTCGACGAACCATTTGAAGCCAACCGGCGTCTCGTGGACCCGGTGGTTCCTCCGCGTCACCACGCGGTCGATGATGCTGCTGCTGACGACCGTCTTCCCGATCGCGATATCCGGCTTCCAGTCCGGGCGGTGCGTGATGAGGTAGTCGATCGCCGCCGCAAGATAATGGTTCGGCTGCATCAGGCCCGCGCTCTTCGTCACGATGCCGTGGCGGTCGTGGTCGGTGTCGCAGGCGAAGGCGAGGTCGAAATCGTCCTTCAGCCCGATCAGGCTCCGCATCGCATCCGGTGAGGACGGGTCCATGCGGATCTTGCCGTCCCAGTCGCGCGTGATGAAGCGGAAGGTCGGGTCGTAGACGTCGTTCAGAACGGTGAGGTCGAGCCCGTAGCGTTCGGCGATGCGATGCCAATAATGGATGCCGGCGCCGCCCAGCGCATCCACCGCGAGATGCAGACCGGACGCGCGAATAGCCTCCAGGTCGATGACGGAGGCGAGATCGTCGACATAGGCGGTGACGTAATCGTGCTGAACCGTGGTCGGCGCGCGCAGGGCCTGCTCGTAGCTGACGCGGGCGATCTCCGCGCCGCCGAGAAGCTCGTTCGCCCTGCCCTCGATCCAGCCAGTCACCGCCGAGCCCGCCGGCCCGCCATGCGGCGGATTGTATTTGAAGCCGCCGTCGCCGGGAGGATTGTGCGAGGGCGTGATGACAATGCCGTCGGAGAGCCCGCTCTGGCGCCTGCGATTGTAGGCAAGAATCGCCCGCGAGATCACCGGCGTCGGGGTGAAATCGTTGTTGGCCGCAACCATCACGGTGACGTCATGCGCCGCCAGCACTTCGAGCGCCGTCACGAATGCCGGGCGCGACAATGCGTGGGTGTCGAGGCCGATGAACAGCGGCCCGTCGATGCCCTCCTTCTTCCTGTATTCGCAAATCGCCTGCGTGACGGCGAGGATGTGGCGTTCGTTGAAGCTCCGCGTCAGCGACGAGCCCCTGTGCCCCGACGTGCCGAACGACACGCGCTGCTCGACGACACCGGGATCGGGCCGCTCCGCGTAATAGGCGACGACGAGGCTCGGAATGTCGGCGAGATCGCGAAGGTCGGTCAGGCGCCCGGCATTGGGGTTCACTGATGCGTTCATGCGTTCGAAGCTCCTGCCGAAACCAAAGATGCGGCGGACGATAATGCCGTTCGACGACGTTCGCACATCGTTTCGGGAAAAGATGATGTGTCGATTGGTTTAGGCGCGCCTGTATCTTCTCCGCCGCCGATGTGCTCCAAGTTGTCTGTCATCGATATTTGCCGCCGCGGACCACGCGGGCCGACCTTCGCGGTCCCTCGGAAGATTCCATCGACTGAGGAGAGAGCATGCGGATTCTGGTTGGCTGCGAGATGACCTACGAATTCGAGCAGATCACGCCGATGATCGCGATGCTCAACGTGCATTCCTCGCGCGTCTCCGATCTTGAACGGCCCGATTACCTCACCACCTCGCCCGCCGTGCCGATCCAGGGATATCGCGACAGCTTCGGCAATTGGTGCAGCCGCTTCACCGCGCCCGTCGGACGTTTCACGCTGAAGACAGACACGGTCGTCCGCGACGATGGCCAGTGGGATGCGGTGGCCAAGGCCGCCGACGAGGTTTCACCCGCTCTCCTCCCGGCCGAGACGCTGCTCTTCCTGCTCGGCAGCCGCTATTGCGAGACCGACCGGCTGTCTGACATTGCCTGGGACCTGTTCGGTGCGCTGCCGCCCGGCCTGTCGCGCGTTCAGGCGATCTGCGAGTTCGTGCACAACCACATCACTTTCGGCTACGCGCATTCTCGGCCGACCCGTTCGGCGATGGACGCGTATGAGGAGAAGATTGGCGTCTGCCGCGACTTCGCTCATCTGGCGCTGACCTTCTGCCGCTGCCTCAACATCCCAGCCCGCTACTGCACCGGCTATGTCAGCGATATCGGCCTGCCCCTGCCGCATGCACCCGGGGACTTCGCCGCCTGGATCGAGGTCTTTCTCGGCGGCCGCTGGCACATGTTCGACCCGAGAAACAACGATCCCCGCATCGGCCGCATCCTGATCGCCTATGGCCGCGACGCCGCCGATGTGCCGCTGACCCTGACCTTCGGCCCAAACCAGTTGATCGAGTTCAAGGTCGTGACCGAGGAAGCGCCCGACCTGCCCTTCGCTCACCCAATCCACTGACCCCTTGTTCCAGCCATAAAACGGGCGTCTGCTGACACCCTCGGAGGAAACGACATGTCCAAGGAACAACGCGGCAACCGCGAAGCCAAGAAACCGAAGAAGGTCACCCCTAAGGTGATCGCCGCCGCCCCGTCGACCAAGAATTCGATCGTCGGAGATACGGTGGCACGGTCGACGGAAAAAAAGAAATAGGCCACTCGGGCGACGCGTCGCCCGACACCGGATTTCCCGGGTGTTTGCGCGAGGAGTCAGTCAGTCTGACCCCCGGCGTATTCCCATTGATCCATTGAGCGCCGCCTGCGCCTGATGGTGCTCAACCAGGCTATGCCGCCATTGACGAATACTGGCCGCCAGGCGAACCAATCATGCCATGGATAGATTTCGACCGGCATGGTCGCTTCCGATCTATTTGGATTGGCGATGTATTTTTCGTATCTCCGATGGTAGTCTTATTTTCTATCAACTACTAGGTCGTTATTTTTATTTATCATCAGCCGCTCGCTCCTTGTATTCGACGTAGCAATCACCACTTTCAATTTATGCAACACGATCATGAATTCCAGCTGGGCGATCAGGTCGAGTGGATCCGCGTTCCTCTCAATGTTCAACGCGGCCCGTACGAGATCACGCGACAGCTTCCCGAAGGTGCCGATGGCACGCTGCAGTACCGGATGAAGAGTCCGACTGAGGTCACCGAGCGAGTGGTGACGGAAAAAGAGATTTCGCACAGCCATGCCGGCAACCAGGTTTTCGTCTAGGAGCGAGCCATGACTGAAACAGTTGCGCCGCCGTTCTACTCGATGCGCCTGCAGCTCAAGTCAGATACATTTCTGAAGGCTGCAAGACAAAGCACCGCTCCCTTCGTCGGCGGCCTGCTCGGCTTCTCCCGCTTCTACGGCACGCTTGCCAATCAGGAGAGAGACATCGAGGACGACCAACGCGACCGGTCTTCGGCCACGTCCGCGCAAGAGGACGCCTGGCTGAACGAAGGGGGCCGCGAGCCGGACCCCCGGCATGGCTGAATTGACCGACCGGCTAAGCCGGATCCTCGTCGTGATGGACGGCCATGCCGAAATTCGGCTGCGCACGATCGGCGACGTGGAAGCCTATCTCAACCCGTCGAACGGCGCGGTTCTGGGCGGCATCGCCCTCGCCCTGAAGAAAGCGCGAACGACGCAGGATAAGGCCAAGGTGCTGAAGGCCTTCGTCAAATGGGTGCAAATGACCGGGCTGCTGTTGGGCACGGAGCCGGCAATGCCGCTGGGCCGGCCATAAACGAGCGAGGCTTTGCCATGCCACTCCGCACCACCGAGACAACAATCACCTTCCAGCACCCCTTCGAGCTGTCTACCCTGACGGGCCCGCAGCCGGCCGGCACTTACCGGCTCGTCACCGACGACGAGGAACTCCCCGGCCTGACCCACATCGCCTATCACCGCGTCGCGACCATGCTCCACACTCCGGCGCTCACCGGGCCGGCAGGCCGCGAGGAAGTGCATCTGGTAAGTGCGGCCGACCTTGCTCGCGCGCTGGATGCCGATACCCACTAGCAGGTCCCGCCTCCTCATTCCGGCCATACTTTGGGACGTAGATTCGTTCCAAACTGACGCTCGACGAGCGAGCGTTCGTTCCGTCCCGAGTCCTGAAAACTGAGTGATTCCGTGAGCCGGTCAGGAGGTGGCATACCTGCTGATACTTGTAGAGAAGCCTCGCTGTCGCCACATCGGTGGCGAGCGCCACGCTCTTCGCGGAATTGTCGTCCGGACCTCGCCCCGGGGTCCGTCCGGTCCGCCGAACCACGCAGTTTTCCAAACCATAATTGTCAGCACAGGCCGAGGGGGTTTCTTCCATGCTCAATCTTAATGTGAACGGCCGACCCCATTCGGTCGATGCTCCGGACGACATGCCGCTTTTGTGGGTGATCCGGGACATTCTCGGCATGACGGGAACGAAGTTCGGTTGCGGCATCGCCCAGTGCGGAGCCTGTACCGTGCACATCGACGGCGAGCCGACCCGCTCCTGCATCACACCAGTCAGTGACGCTGCGGGCCGGTCGGTCACGACGATCGAGGCGATCGGCGAAACGCCGGCCGGCAAGGCGATCCAGACCGCGTGGCTTGGCGTCGAAGTCGTCCAGTGCGGCTACTGCCAATCAGGGCAGATCATGTCGGCGAGCGCGCTTCTCGCGGGCAATCCGAAACCGACAGATGCCGACATCGACGCGGCGATGTCTGGCAACATCTGCCGATGTGGCACCTATGTGCGCATCCGCGAAGCGATCAAGCAGGCCGCCAACTCCGTCAGTGCGCAGTGAGGACAACAGCCATGACTCTTCTCGACGACGTGATGGACCGGACTGTTTCCCGCCGCACCTTCCTCCGCTCGAGCGCCGCAGTCGGCGGCGGCTTGATGATCGGCTTCACCCTGCCCTCCGCAATCCTGCCGGCAGACGCCGCGACGGGTAGCGAGCCGTTCGCTCCGAATGCGTTCATCCGCATCGACCAGACGGGCAAGGTGACGTTCATCTCCCCGATGATCGAGATGGGCCAGGGCACCTTTACCTCGCTGCCGATGCTGGTTGCCGAGGAACTCGATGTCGACCTGACCAATGTCGTGGTGGAACACTCTCCGGCGAACGCGAAGCTCTACGGCAACGCCCTGATCGGCGGCGTGCAGATGACGGGCGGTTCGACGTCCATCCGGGCGTTCTACATGCCGCTGCGCCAGGCCGGTGCCACGGCGCGGCAGATGCTGATCACGGCTGCCGCGACCAATCTTAAGGTTGACGCCGCCGGCCTGACCACCGAGCCGGGCTTCGTCGTCCACGCCGCGAGCAAACGCCGGATCGGATATGGCGAACTCGTCGACGCCGCCGCCAAACTCCCCGTCCCGGCCGACGTCAAGCTCAAGGATCCGTCCACGTTCCGCCTGATCGGCACGCCGGTCAAACGGCTCGACGTCGCGGGCAAGGTGAATGGCACGGCGATCTATGGCATCGACGTCAAACTGCCCGGCATGAAGGTCGCCACGGTCTCCGCTTCTCCGGTCTTCGGCGGCAAGGTCGCCTCGGTCGACGAAGCGGCGGCGCTGAAGGTTCCGGGCGTGCATCAGGTCGCGAAGCTCGACAATGCGGTCGCGGTCATCGCCGATCACTACTGGGCGGCGAAACAGGGCCTGGAAGCCGCTGCCGTCACCTTCGACGACGGCCCTCACGCATCCGTCACCACGGCGGATGTCGTCGCCGCTCTGGCAACCGCTTCCGAGAAACCCGGGGCCGTCGCCACCGACAAGGGCGACGTCGCAGCCGCCCTCGCCAAGGCGGCCACCAAGGTCGAGGCCATCTACGAAGCGCCGTTCCTCGCCCATGCGACGATGGAGCCGATCAATTGCACCGTTCAGGTGAAGCCGGATAGCTGCGATGTCTGGGTCGGCTCGCAGGTGCCGGATATCGCCCAGGCGGTGGTGGCGAAGTCGCTCGGGCTGAAGCCCGAGCAGGTAACGATCCATAACCACCTCCTCGGCGGCGGTTTCGGCCGCCGGCTCGAGGTCGATTTCATCGCTCAGGCCGCGCTCATCGCGAAGCAGTCCAAGGACCCGATCAAGGTCGTCTGGAGCCGCGAGGAAGACATCACCCAGGACATGTACCGGCCGTACTATTTCGACCGGATGAGCGCCGGGCTCGACGAGAACGGCAGACTGACGGCCTGGAGCCACCGCATTGCCGGTTCGTCGATCATAGCCCGCTACTCCCCCTCGTGGATGAAGAACGGCGTCGACCCCGACGCGGTCGAGGGCGCGGCCGAGATCCCCTATGCCGTCCCGAACATGCACGTCGACTACGTCCAGGTGGAGCCTCCGGGCATCCCGACAGCGTTCTGGCGCGGCGTCGGCCCGACGCACAACATCTATGTGGTCGAAAGCTTCATCGACGAACTCGCCGCCGCGGCCAAGAAGGACCCGGTCGAGTATCGCCGCGCGCTGCTGGCGGACAATCCGCGCGCGCTGAAAGTGATGGAGACCGCCGCCAGGAACGCCGGATGGGGAACCCCGCTCGGGCCCCGGAAGGGTCGCGGCATCTCCGTGCAGTTCGCGTTCGGAAGCTATTTGTCGGAGGTCGCCGAGGTGACGGTCGCGGACAACGGCACCGTCCGCGTCGACCGCGTCGTCGCCGCCATCGACTGCGGCGTCGCCGTCAATCCGGACACGATCGAGGCGCAGATCCAGAGCGGCATCATCTTCGGCATCACCGCTGCTCTCTACGGCGAGATCACGCTCAAGGACGGCCGGGTCGAGCAGACCAATTTCGACACCTACCAGATGCTCCGCATCGACGAGGCCCCGAAGATCGAGGTCGAGATCGTCAAGAGCAGCGAGGCACCGGGCGGGCTTGGTGAGCCGGGGACTTCGGCCTTGGCGCCCGCGGTGTTGAACGCGGTCTACGCGGCGACGGGAGTGAGGCTGCGGAAGCTGCCGATCGATACGGAGAAGCTGAAGTCGGAGAGCCGTTCGGGATGAACGCCGGATGTCTGCCGATGCTAGGGAAGAACGCGATCATCGATCGTGCGATGTGTGGTGCAATGAAGGTGCCCGCCACCGCCCTCGTCCGACATAGGAACGGATAAACCAAAATGACCGTTTACATCATCGCTGACGTCAAGGTGACTGACGAAGCATGGGTGCCGGCATACGCCGCGGCGGTTCATGATCTGGTGCATGAGCACGGCGGCAAGTATCTGGCAAGAAGCGGGAACGTGAAGACGCTGGAAGGCACGCCTCTGGAAACCACCCTTATCGCGCTTCTGGAGTTTCCATCGGCCGAAGCAGCCGAGGCCTTCGTCAACGACCCCAGATATGCCCCTCACGCCCAGGCCCGCAGGGACGGCAGTGAAAGCCGCTTCCAGTTGATCGACGATACCGATCTGGCCGGAACGATCCCATATCTGGGTAAAGGGTGAGGAGCAGCCGGAGATCGCGAAAGCGCGGCCGCCGAAAGAGCGGCCGCGGAATGGGACATGAAGCCCAAAGCAACACCGGTCGCCCGCGGGCCACTTCATTGCCCCGCCACCCTCGCCAATCGTCACAATGACAAAGGCATGACGAGCCTTATCGCAGAGAAATCACATCTTTTCGCGATTTAGAGGCTTGGCTTGAGCGCTATTTTCCGCTTGGCTTATGGAAATAAGAATAAGCAGGGAGGATAGAAAATGCTCAGAATCTGGACAGCCATGTTCGCGCTTGCCGCGGGCCTCGGCTATGTCGGAACTGCCTCTGCCCAGGACTGCGCCAATCGCGGCCAGCTCGACGACATGTACTGCGACGCCAACAACGACCTCGTCGCCGACGTGCCGAAGGAAACCCGCGATCCGAGCACGCTGGTCTTCGCCTATACCCCGGTCGAGGACCCCGCCGTCTACGAGAACGCCTTCGCGCCGTTCACCAAGCATCTCTCCGAATGCACCGGCAAGAAGGTCGTCTACTACCCCGTCCAGTCGAACTCCGCCGAGATCGAGGCCATGCGGTCCGGGCGCCTGCACGTCGCGGGCTTCTCGACCGGCCCGACCGGGTTCGCGGTCAACATGGCGGGCGCCATTCCGTTCGCCGCCAAGGGCACCGCAAAGGGTTTCCAGGGCTATCAGCTGTTCATGCTGGTGAAGGCCGACAGCCCGTATCAGAAGCTCTCCGACCTGAAGGGCAAGAAGGTCGCCCACACCTCGCCCTCCTCCAATTCCGGCCACCTCGCGCCGGTCGTGCTGTTTCCCGCGGAAGGCCTTAAGCCGAACGAGGACTACAAGCCGATCTTCTCCGGCGGCCATGACAAGTCGACGCTCGGCGTCGAGGCCGGCGACTACGACGCTGCGCCCGTCGCGTCCGACGTCTATAACCGCATGGTCGACCGCGGCACGGTGAAGGGCGAGAACTTCCGCATCATTTTCAAGAGCGAGGTCTTCCCGACCTCCTCGTTCGCCTACGCCCACGACCTGAAGCCGGAGCTCGCCGAAAAGATCAAGCAGTGCTTCTACGACTTCCGCTTCCCGCCGGAGATGCAGAAGGAGTTCAACGGCGACGACCGCTTCTTCCCGATCACCTATCAGAAGGAATGGGCCGTGGTGCGCGAGGTCGGCGAGAAGTCCGGCACGCCGTACAACAAGGCCGCCTACGAGAAGGAAACGGCCCGCGAGGCGGAAGCCGCGCGCAAGAAGGCCGAAGAGAAACAGAAGAAGACGCAGTGAACGCGGCGCCGGGCCTCGTGACGGAGAGCGGGCAGGACGCCCGCTCTCTGGTCATCCGCGATCTCGTCAAGGAGTACCGGCGCAACAAGCCGGTCCTTCGCGGCATCAACCTGACGATTGCCGGCCACGGCCTGACCGCCGTGATCGGCCCGTCCGGCACCGGCAAGAGCACGCTGCTGCGCTGCATCAATCGGCTGGTCGAGCCCACGTCCGGCGAAATCAAGTTCATGGGCCAGGATCTCGCGCGGCTTCGCGGCCGGCAGCTCCGCGAGGCGCGGCGGCGCATCGGCATGGTGTTCCAGGAGTACAATCTCGTGGAACGGCTGACGGTGATGGAGAACCTGCTCTCCGGCCGGCTCGGCTATGTCCCGGTATGGCGCGCCTGGCTGCGGAAATTCCCGCAGGCCGACATCGACCGCGCCTTCGGACTGCTGGACGCGGTCGGGCTCGAACGCGTCGCGCTCCGCCGCGCGGACGCACTCTCCGGCGGCCAGCGCCAGCGCGTCGGTATCGCCCGGGCGATCATGCAGGAGCCCGACCTGATCCTCGCCGACGAGCCCACCTCCTCGCTCGATCCGAAAACCTCGGTCGAGATCATGGAGATCCTCTCGCGGCTGGCCGGCGAGCGCGACATCCCGGTGATCGTCAACATCCACAATGTCGGACTGGCCAAGCGCTTCGCGCAACGCGTCGTCGGCATGACAGGCGGCCACGTCGTCTATGACGGCCCGCCGGACGGACTGACCGACGCCGACCTCAAGGCGATCTATGGCGGGGAGAACTGGCTCGATGAGCGCCCCTGATCCTGGCCTCCCCCTTGGTCGGCAAGCCTTCCAGGCCAATTGGAGCGGGCGCATCGCGTTCGGGGCGCTGGTCGTCTACACGATCTACGCCGCCTCGCATCTCGGCTTCTCGTGGGACCGGTTCGTCACCGGCCTCGGCCAGGGAGGGACCTTCCTCGCCCGGATGTTCCCGCCCGATTTCGAGCGGACCCAGCTTCTCGTCGACGGCATGGTCGAGAGCCTGCAGATCGCGATCCTGTCGAGCTTCTTCGGCATTCTGCTGTCGCTGCCGGTCGGACTGCTGGCGGCACGCAATCTGATGCCGCCTTGGGTGACCTGGCCTGCGCGGACGATCATCGCACTCTGCCGGTCGTTCCACCCGATCATCATCGCGATCCTGTTCGTGAAGGCGGTCGGCTTCGGCGCGCTCGCGGGTGTGCTGGCGCTGATCGTCGGGTCGATCGGCTTCGTCGGCAAACTGTTCGCCGAGGCGATCGAGGAAATCTCGCTGAAGCAGGTCGAAGCTGTCCGCGCCACCGGCGCGCCGTTCCTGAACGTGCTGATCATGGCCGTGCAGCCACAGGTCCTGCCACGCTTCATCGGCTTCGCGACCTACCAGCTCGATTCCAACCTGCGGAACTCGACCATGGTCGGCATCGTCGGCGGCGGCGGCATCGGCGCCACTTTGTTCACCGCTTACCAGCGCTTCGACTACGACTACGTGCTCGCGATCCTCATCGTCACGGTGGCGATGATCATGGTCGCTGAAGTCCTTTCGGGCTGGATCCGGAAGGCGTTTCAATGAGCACGGTCGGAACGGCCATCGACCGCGAATGGGTGCGCTTCACGCCGGCCCAGAGGCTCGGCCGCTACGCGCTCTATCTCGCCGCCGTCATCGCGATCGTCTGGTCGTTCCGGACGATCGAGATCATCCCGGAATTCCTCTACGACTCGCCGCAGCAGATCGCCGACCTGTTCGTCCGCATGTGGCCGATGGACTGGAGCTATTTCGGCGAGGCCGTCTGGGCCTCGCTGATCGAGACGCTGCACATCGCGACGCTCGGCACCATCCTGTCGCTGTTCTTCGCAGTGCCGCTCGGCCTGGTCGCCGCGCGCAACCTGACGCCCGTTCCGGTGCTCAACTGGTTCGCCCATTTCCTGTTCGTCACCTCGCGCTCGGTGAACTCGCTCGTCTGGGCGCTGCTGTTCGTCGCGATCTTCGGTCCCGGTCCCCTCGCCGGCACATTGGCGATCGCGTTCCGTTCCATCGGCTTCGTCGGCAAGCTGTTCGGCGAGGCGCTGGAGGAGGCGAACCAGGGATCGATCGAGGCACTGGTCGCTGCGGGCGCGCCGAAGCGAAGCCAGATCCTGATGGGATACTGGCCACAGGTTCGCCCGGCTTTCTGGTCGATCGCGCTGTTCCGCTGGGACATCAACATCCGCGAATCCGCCGTGCTCGGCCTCGTCGGCGCGGGAGGCATCGGCGTCGCGCTCGATACGGCGCTGAACCTGCTCTACTGGGATCAGGTCGCCGTGGTGCTGCTGACGATCTTCGCCGTGGTGGTGCTAGCCGAACTGGTGGTGACGGCGATCCGGCAGCGCGCGCTGTAGCGCCTCGCCTCAATCCAAAGTCTGCCGAAACCGCGCCACCGCGACCCCCATCGCCACCAGAACGAACGCCACCAGCGCCAGTACATCGTGGCTCAGGTCCCATAGCCCCGCGCCCTTCAGCATGATGCCGCGCACCACCCGCAGGAAATGCGTCAGCGGCAGGATTTCGCCGATGTACTGCGCCCAGACCGGCATGCCGCGGAACGGGAACATGAAGCCCGAGAGCAGCATGGACGGCAGGAAGAAGAAGAAGGACATCTGCATCGCCTGGAGTTGGCTCGTGGCGATGGTCGAGAAGGTGTAGCCGACCGCGAGATTGGCGATGATGAAGAGCGTCGTTAGCGCCAAGAGCAGCGTGAGCGAACCGACAATCGGAACGCCGAACAGCAGGAAGCTCGTCGTCAGGATGATCGTCATCTGCACCGCGCCGACGACGACGTAGGGCGAGATCTTGCCGAGCATGATCTCGACCGGGCGGATCGGCAGCGACAGCAAGGTCTCCATCGTCCCGCGCTCGACCTCGCGCGTCACCGACAGGCCGGTGAAGAGGAGCATGGTCAGCGTCAGGATCGTGCCCATCAGCCCCGGCACGATGTTGAAGCGGGTCTCGCCGGCCGGGTTGTAGCGGCGGTGGAGACGGAGTTCGAACGGCGGCGCCTGGCCCTCCCGCATCGCGGCGGCGCCCTCCAGGTCGCGGGCGAAGACGGTCTGCGGAAGCTGCTGCAGCGCGGCGATGGCGTTGCCCGAGGCGGAAGGGTCGGTGGCGTCGGCAATGACCAGCAGAGCGGGCTTCTCGCCGCGCATGATCTTCTTGCCGAAATCGACCGGGATCTGCACCGCGAACTGGATCGCGCCGGAGAGGAAGAGGTCGTCGAGTTCCTTTTCACTGTGGACCGTCTTCTCGATCGCGAAATAGTCGGTCGCATGCATGGCGCCGATGAAGGAGCGTGCAAACGCGCTGTCGTCGAGCTGGAGGACGGCCGTCGGCAGGCTCTTCGGGTCGGTGTTGATGGCGTAGCCGAACAAGAGCAGCTGCATCAGCGGGATCATCACCATCATCGCGAAGGTCAGCCGGTCGCGGCGGAGCTGGATCGCCTCCTTGATGAAGACGGCGCGGAAGCGGCTGAAGCTGCCGCCGGGTTTCGCGCGCGGTTCGGCCGGCGCGCTCATGCGAAATTGTCCCGGCTCTGGCTCATCAGCTCGATGAAGACGTCCTCGAGCGTGGGTTCGGAGGGCGTGACCTCGACGCCCTCGGTCTCCGGCAGCGCCTCGATGGCGGCGTCGAGCCTGGCCTTGTCGCGGCCGGAGATGTGGAGCGCCGAGCCGAACGGCGCGACCTGGTCCACGCCTTCGGTCTTCGAGAGCTGGTCGGCGAGCGCGGAGAGATCGCGGCCGGTGACGGTGTAGGTCGCGAGACCCGATTGCGCGACGACCTCGTCGACCGTGCCGTGGGTCAAGAGCTCGCCATAGGCGATATATGCGATCTCGTGACAGCGCTCGGCCTCGTCCATGTAATGGGTCGAGACGAGGACGGTCATGCCGTCATGGGCGAGATGGTGGATCTCATCCCAGAATTCGCGCCGGGCCTTGGGGTCAACGCCGGCGGTCGGCTCGTCGAGGAGGAGAAGATCTGGCTTCGGCAGGATGCAGGCGCCGAGCGCGAGCCGCTGCTTCCAGCCGCCCGAGAGTTCGCCGGCAAGCTGGCTCGCCCGATTCTCCAGCCCGAGCCGGGCGATGGCCTCCGACGCCGCCCCGCGCGGGTCGGAGAGGCCGTGAACGCGCCCGATGAATTCGAGGTTCTCGCGGATCGACAGGTCGGTATAGAGCGAGAACTTCTGCGTCATGTAGCCGACATGGCGCTTGATCTCGGTCGACTGGGTGAGGATGTCGTAGCCGAGGCAGGTGCCACGCCCGCTGTCGGGCGTCAGCAGGCCGGTCAGCATCCGGATCGTCGTCGTCTTGCCGGAGCCGTTCGGGCCGAGGAAGCCGTAGATCAGCCCGCGCCGGACCTGCATGGTCAGGTCCTTCACCACCGTGCGCTCGCCGAACTTCTTGGTCAGCCCCTCGACGTCGATGACCACGTCCGGGTCGGTCTGTGGGAGGTCGGCTGGCAGGGCTGCGGCGGTCATTTTGCGCGCCCGTGCAGGACGACATCGACCGGCAGCCCGAGCGGCAGGGTCTCGCCCTGGGTCAGCTTCGCTTCCGCCTTGAAGACGAGCTTCGCCCTCTCCTCCTCGCTGAAGATGACCGGCGGGGTGAACTCGGCCTCGCTCGACAGGAAGCTCAGCCTGGCCGTCATCGGTTGGCAGCCGTCGCAGTAGATTGTCACGTCCTGCCCGAGCCTTAGGCCGGAAAGCTGAGGTTCCGGAACATAGAAGCGGACCTTACGGTTGCCGGGCGGGAGCAGGGCAAGAACAGGCTGGCCGGCCGCCACGACCTCGCCCGCGCGGAAATAGACATCCTCGACGACGGCCGCGACGGGCGCGAACACTCGGCGTTTCTCCAGCGCTTTGACCGCGCCGTCGAGCGAGGCCTCGGCTGCCTTCACGGCGGCTTCCGCGCCCGCGATCAGTTCGCTTCTGCCCGGGATTTCCGCCGCTTCGATCTGCCGGCGAGCCTCGGCCAAGGCCGCTCCATCGCTTTCGAATTGCGCCTGCGCCTGCTGGAGCCGCGCCTCGGAGGAAAAACCCTTCTGGAACAAGGCTCTCTGGCGTTCGACGTCGGCGCGGGACAAATCGAGCGCTGCCTTCGCGCGGTTCTCGGTCGCCCTCAGAACGGCAATCTGTTCGGGCCGCTGAACCGCTGCCTGAAGATCCGCCAATTGCGCCTTGGCCTGGTTGAGCTTTGCCTGCGCCTCGTCGCGCGCGGCTTCCTCGGAGCGGGTATCGAGGCAGAAAAGCTCCGCGTTTTCAGAGACATCGCTGCCAGAATCGACGGTGAGGCTGACCACCCTGCCCGCGCTTTCCGGACCGACGAGAACGAGATCGCCCTCGATATAGCCCTGCACCCGGTCCGGGTCGGTGGGAGCCGGCCAGAGATACCAGGCCGCGGCTGCGGCGATCGCGAGGATCAGGATGAGCGGGACGATGCGTTTCATGCCGCACCGCCTTTCAGACCGCGAATAATGAGATCGGCGTGAACGTCGAGCAGGCCATCGGTGTCGAGCGTCTCGACATGGCTGAACAGGCCGTTCCAGATGATGCCGACCAGGACCGGCGCGATCAGCAGTTGCGGGAACCGGTCCAGAGCGTCGGAGGTGAACTCGCCACGCTCGACGCCGCGCGTGACGATGGCGCGGATGACCGCGGTGCCACGGCTGATGACTTCGCGGTGGTAGAAGGCGCCCAGCTCGGGGAAACGGCCGGCTTCGGAGATGATCAGGCGGGCGATGTCCTTGCGGCGGGTGCCGAGCACCTCTTTCTTCGCCCAGTTCAACAGGCCGCGCAGCATCATCTCGGCGGGAATGTCCTGCGCGAGCATCCGTTGTCCAACCTCTTGAATGGGCGAGGCAATCAGCGAGCGGATCAGGTCCTCGAACAAAGCCTCCTTCGAGGCGAAGTAGAGGTAGAGCGTGCCCTTGGCGACGCCCGCGCGCTTGGCGACCTCGTCGAGCCGCGCCGCCTCGAAGCCGCGTTCGAGGAAGACGTCCAGCGCCGCGTCGAGCAGCTGTTGCGTCTTCGTCTGGCGCTCCTCGGGAGTGAGTGCCCGTCCCGGTTTTCGGGCGGTTTTGGTCACTTGCATCGCACTGATCTTATAATGACTGACCGGTCAGTCATACACGAGATTAAGTGCTGTGAACAGCCCTCGACCAGGTCGTCATCCTCCGGCTTGACCGGAGGATCCATCGAACGCTCGTGAATGGATGCTCCGGTCAAGCCGGAGCATTACGATGCGGACAGGATTGAGCCTAAATCCCCGCGCCGGCAGCCATACCCTGCTCGGTCAGCGTGGAAATGAACTGCACCGTCCTCGCCTGCGACGGCTTCTCGAATATCTGCGAAGCCTGCCCGGCCTCTACCACCTTGCCGGCTTCCAGGAAGACGACGTCATGCGCGATCTGGCGGGCGAGCCTGAGATCGTGGGTCGCCATCACCATGGTCGTCCCCTCCTCCGCCAGCTGAGCCAGCACGGCGACGACCTCTCCCGAGAGTTCTGGGTCAAGCGCGGAGGTAGGCTCGTCGCAGAGCAGCACTTTCGGTTCCGGAGCGAGAGCCCGAGCGATCGCGACGCGCTGCTGTTGGCCGCCTGAGAGGCTGGAGGGCCAGGCATCGGCCTTATGCGCGAGGCCGACCTTGTCGAGCAGTTCAATCGCCCGGGCATGTGCCCTGTCCTTCGGCCATTTCAGGACGGTGAGCAGACCCTCCATGACGTTCGCCACCGCAGTCTGATGCGGAAAGAGCTGGAAGTTCTGGAACACCATTCCGGTCTGGCGGCGAAGCTCGCGAACCGCTTTCTGATTGACCTTGCGGCCCGGCCGGAACTCGATCCGGCATTCGCCGACCTCGACCGTGCCGGAGGTCGGCAGTTCGAGCAGGTTGATGCAGCGAAGCAGCGTGCTCTTGCCGCCGCCGGACGGTCCTATGAGAGCGGTGACGCCGCCGCGCGGAACGACAAGGTCAACGCCCTTCAGCACCGGCAGATCGCCGAAACTCTTCTCGATGGCGGTGAGGTTGATCATGCCCGCGCCTCGACGAAGCCGCCCTGGCGGTTGAGCCGGATCTCCAGCCGCTCCTGAAGCACAGACAGCACCGAACTCAGCGCGAGATAGATGAGCGCCGCCTCGACATAGAGGATCAGCGGCTCATAGGTCGTGGCGACGATGCGTTGGGCGGCCTGAAACAGCTCCGGCACGGTGATCGCGGCCGCGAGCGAGGTGTCCTTCACCAGCGAGATGAACGTGTTTGAGAGCGGCGGCACGGCGGTCCGCGCGGCCTGCGGCAGCACGGTCCGGCGCAGCGCTTGCGGCCATGTCATGCCGATCGAATAGGCCGCTTCCCACTGGCCCTTGGGCACCGATGAGATCACCGCACGGATGATCTCGGAGGTATAGGCGCCGACATTCAGCGTGAAGCCGATCAACGCGGCAGGGAACGCGTCGAGCAGGATGCCGATGCTCGGCAGGCCATAGAAGATCAGGAAGAGCTGAACCAGAAGCGGCGTGCCGCGAATGATCCAGACGTAGAAGCGGACAATGGCCGCGAGCGGTTTCGGTCCGAATAGGCGGATCAGCGCCGCGGCCAGCCCAACGGTGAGCCCGAGCGCGAACGACAGCAATGTCAGGGGAATCGTGAACTGGACCCCGGCCCACAGCAGCGGGCCGAGCGATTCCAGCATCAATTGAAGCCAGTGCGGCACGCCTCGATCCCCTTGTCCGCACCCATAAAAAAGGCCGGGTGCCCCCGCACCCGGCCCTGGTGCCCGTCGATACTATTAGTTCGAGACGTTGGCGCCGAAATATTTCTGCGAGATCGTCTCGTAGGTGCCGTCGGCCTTGATCGCCTTCAGCGCATCGTTGATGGCGGCGACGAGGTCGGGCTGGCCCTTGCTGACGATGACGCCCGAATAGTCGGCATTGGCCTGCGTCGCGGCGATCTTCACCTTGGCGTCGGGCTTCTGCTTCTTGAAGTCGAGGAAGGACAGGTTGTCGTTGATCGTGGCGTCGGCCCGGCCGGTCAGCAGAAGCTGGATAGACTGGTCGAAGCCGTCGGTGCCGACCAATTCAGCGCCCGAATCCTGCGCGAGCTTGCCGAAATTCGAGGTCAGGCTCTGCGCCGATTTCTTGCCCTTCAGATCGGCGAAGGTTTTGATCTCGTTGTTGTCCTCGCGAACGATCAGCACCGCCTTCGACGCGATATAAGGTTCCGAGAAGTCGTATTTCGCCTTGCGGGCCTCGGTGATGCCGACCTGGTTGATCACCGCGTCGTAGCGCTTGGCGTCGAGACCGGCGATAAGGCCGTCCCATTTGCCCTCCAGGAACTCGGCTTTGACGCCGAGCTTGTCGGCGATAGCGCGGCCGATCTCGACGTCGAAGCCGACGAGCGCGCCCGATTTGTCGTGGTAGGTGAACGGCGAATAGGTCCCCTCGGTGCCGATCTTCAGCACGCCCGCGCTCTTGATGCGCTCAAGGCCCTGAGCCTGTGCCTGCGCAACTGCGGCGAGCCCGAGCAGGCCGGCGACGAGAATGGACTTTACGATCTTCATCTTGAACTCCCGGACGGCGTTGCCATCCCTATGAAACGACGCCGGCACCGAGCCGGTTCGCCGCAAGAATAGGCATTTGCCGATAAAATATACAAGTCAAACTTGAATACAGTTGTATATCACGCTTCAATTATGTAATATTTGGGTCTGAGCAATTTTCACACGTTGCGGGTGGCCAAATCGCATGGTCGTGCCTATGTCCGGGCCTCGTCACGCCCGGCCGGGCCGCCACCTCTCAATAGCCAGCGCCATGACACCCGATACGGACGACCGCCCGCCTTCACCGCATGCCGGGATGACCTTTCGCCAGTTCGTCGGCTTCATCGCCGCGGTGATGGCGCTCAACGCGGTCGCGATCGATTCCATGCTGCCGGCGCTGCCGGATATCGGCCGCGACTTCGGCATCGCCAATGCCAACGAGACGCAATGGGTGGTGACGGCTTATCTGCTCGGCTTCGGCGGCGCGCAGATCATCTACGGTACGCTGTCGGACCGTTTCGGCCGCAAGCCGGTACTGATCGTCGGTATCGCGATCTATGTCGTGGCGGCCGCGGCCGCGGCGATCGCGCCGAACTTCGAGACCATGCTTCTGGCCCGCCTCGTCATGGGCATCGGCGCCGCCGCCTCGCGCGTGCTGGCGATCACGATCGTCCGCGACTGCTATACCGGCGCGACCATGGCGCGGGTGATGTCGCTCGCCTTCATCGTCTTCCTGATAGCGCCGATCATCGCTCCGTCGCTCGGCCAGATCATCATGCTGTTCGCGTCATGGCACGCGATCTTCCTCGGTCTCTCGCTCTATTCGGCGATCACCCTGGTCTGGGCGGTGCTCAAGCTGCCCGAGACGATGCACCCGGAAGACCGCATCCCGATCTCGCTGCGCGGCATCGGCCACGGCTTCTACGTCACGCTGACGACGCGGGTCTCCGTCGGCTACAACCTGGCCATCACGCTCCTGATGGGCGCGCTGTTCGCCTTCATCAATTCGGCGCAGCAGGTCTTCGCCGACGCGCTCGGCCATCCCGGCCTATTCACCACCGTCTTCGCGCTCATCGCGGCGTTCATGGCGCTGTCGTCGCTCTTGAATTCGCGCATCGTCGAGAGGCTCGGCACCCGTACCGTGTCACACGGCGCGGTCCTCGGCTTCGCCGCCGTCGCCGTGGCTCACATGATGGTCGCGGTCATGGATCTCGAGAACATCTGGACCTTCGGCATCTTCCAGGCAGCAATGATGTTCTGCTTCGGTCTCTGCGTCTCGAATTTCAACGCGATGGCGATGCAGCCGCTCGGCCATGTCGCCGGCACGGCATCCGCGGTGCAGGGTTTCGTCTCGACCTTCGGCGGCGCCATTCTCGGCTTCGCGATCGGCCAGCAATTCGACGGCACCACCGTGCCGCTGACGATCGGCTTCGCGGTGTTCAGCCTGCTGTCGGTCGGCTTCGTCTTCTTCGCGGAGGGTGGACGGCTGTTCAGCGCGCCGATGTCGGAGCAGCCGGCTTAGGGCCGGCCCTAATAGTGTGGCGGCGGAGGCTCGTCCTCCGCCTCGCCCCCTGCCCCGCGCTCGGCTTGTGCGACCCGGTCGGCGAGCGCGGCCATTTCGCGGCGCAGCCGGTCGATGTCCTTCCACTGCGACGTGATCGTCTGGTTCAGGTCCTCGAGGACCTGGTCCTGATAGGCGACGCGGATCTCGAGCGCTTCGAGCCGCGCGGCGAGATCGTCACTCATCGTCGGCCTCCGCCATTTCACGGGCACGCTCCGACAGGCCATGACCAAGCGCGACACGCTCGTCGAAGACGAAGCATTCGCCCCGCCAGCGGCTGTCCTCGGCCGGCACATTCTCCAGATAGGCCAATATCCCGCCCTTGAGGTGGAAGACGTTCTCGAAGCCGTGCGCGAGCATGTAGGAGCTGGCCTTCTCGCAGCGAATGCCGCCAGTGCAGAACATCGCCACCTTGCGATGCCGCGCTGGGTCGAGTTCGCGGGCCACGTAGTCCTTGAAGTCGCTGAAATGGCGAAGCCGCGGATCGACCGCGCCCTCGAACGTCCCCATCTCGACTTCGAAGTGGTTGCGGGTGTCGATCAGGATCAGGTCCTGATCGTCGAGCAGCGCGTTCCAGTCCTTCGCATCGACATAGGTGCCGACGCTAGCGGTCGGATCGGTCGCGGGATCGCCGAGCGTGACGATCTCCTTCTTCAGCCGCACCTTGAGCCGGCCGAACGGCATCTCCGAGGCGGCCGAGAATTTCAGTTCGAGATTGTCGAGACGGCCACCGAACAGCACGTCCATCTCGGGAAGCAGCGCGTCGATGGCCTCTTCCGGGCCCGCGATCGTCCCGTTGATGCCTTCCGGAGCGAGCAGCAGCGAACCCTTGATGCCGAGTCCTTGGCAGAGATCGAACAAAGGCGCGCGCAGATCGCGGAAATCCGGCAGCGCGACGAACTGATAGAGGGCGGCGACCTTAAGAGGCATGGCGGTCGTGTAACGCGTCTCGAAGCATCATGGCAAACGGCCTCCACAATCGCCGTCTACCGTGAGGTTACGGCTGCCGGGTGTCGCCCGTCCGTGCTCTTTTGCGCCCCGACGGAATAGCTGGCGGAATTCCGGACAGCCGGAAAACGGGAGAGACGGCTCATGATGAACAGCGAACCGCAGGCCGAACATAAGTGGCTCGAAAAGCTCCTCGGAGATTGGATCGCCGAGGCGGACATGCCGACGCCGGAGGGCGAAAAGCTCGAGCCGTGGAAAGAGCATGTCCGCACGATCGGCGGACTCTGGATCCAGGGCGAGGCCACAGGCGACATGCCGGGCGGCGGCAAGGGAAGCTCTGTCCTGACGCTCGGCTACGACCCGGCCAAGGGCAAATATGTCGGCTCGTGGTTCGGCTCGATGATGGCCTATCTCTGGCACTACGAGGGATCGGTCGATGACTCCGGCAACAAGCTGACGCTCGACACCGTGGGACCGTCTTTCTCGCCCGAGGGCGGCGGCGGCACGGCCGATTATCAGGACATCATCGAATTCCACGGGTCGGACAAACGGACCCTGACTTCGATGATGAAGCAGGAAGACGGCAGTTGGCAGCAGGTCATGCAGATGACCTATCGCCGGGCGGGCTGACTTCTCCGAAAATTACCCCTTGGCCGGGTTGCTTTTCACGGACGTTCGCGTATAAGCGCGCCCTTCGTGATGCCTCGGCCGGGGGCTGAACGGACGGTCGCCCTTCAAGGGTGGCAGGGCTCCTGGTGATCCCGTCGTCCCGTGTCTCCGCCTTCGAGAGTTTGGTTCGAGCCTTTCCCGGGCTCGAAGGGCTCAGCGCCAGGGTCACGGGAACGATGAGAGAGGCCAAACACCTATGGCATTGTATGAACACGTCTTCCTGGCTCGCCAGGACGTGACGGCCCAGCAGGTCGAGGAATTCGTCGACCAGTACAAGGGCGTCATTTCGGCCGGCGGCGGCGAAATCGGCAAGGTGGAATATTGGGGCGTGAAGAGCCTCGCCTTCCGCATTTCGAAGAACCGCAAGGCGCACTACACGCTGCTCAACATCTCGGCCCCTCCGGCGGCTGTCGCCGAAATGGAACGCCAGATGAAGATCAACGAAGACATCCTGCGTTTCATGACCATCCGCGTGGACGAGCACGAGACCGAGCCGTCTGCGATGATGCAGCGGCGTGACCGCGACGAGCGCGATCGCAGCGAGCGTGGCGATCGTCCGCCGCGTCGCGACGACCGTGAAACCACCGAAGCCGTCGTGGAAGAGGAAGTCTGATCATGGCCGCGACCCAGACCCGCCGCCCCTTCTTCCGCCGCCGCAAGTCGTGCCCGTTCGCGGGCGCCAACGCGCCGAAGATCGACTACAAGGACGTCAAGCTCCTGCAGCGCTACATTTCCGAACGCGGCAAGATCGTCCCGTCCCGCATCACCGCCGTCTCGCAGAAGAAGCAGCGCGAACTCGCTCAGGCGATCAAGCGCGCCCGCTTCCTCGGCCTGCTGCCGTACGTGATCAAGTAATCTGACGAACTGCCCGGGCGCCGCCAGGTGCCCGGTTTCCATACCGGGTTGGGGCGGACATCGCGATCCTCCTCTAACCGCTGATGAAGCGGGACAGCAGAACCGATGATGATCGTTTTCCTTGTGGGACTTGCGAGCGGCATTGCGTCCGCCACGCTTAGCCTGGCGCTCGCGTCCGGCTCGACGCTGTCCGTCCTGCTGTTCATCTTCGCGCCGCTTCCCATCTTCATCGCAAGCCTCGGCTGGCAGCATCAGGCCGGCCTGATCGGCGTGATGATCGCGGCCTCCGTCCTGTTTGGCCTCGGTGATTTCGACACCGCCCGCGCCTATGTCCTTTCGGTCGGCGCGCCGTCGTGGTGGCTCGCTTATCTCGCTCTGCTCGGCCGTTCGCGCGACGAGGGCAATCCGGAAGCCGGCATGGACTGGTATCCGGTCGGCCGGCTGATCATCTGGGCGGCGCTACTCGGCGCGGGCCTCGTCCTCGTCACCATTCCGCTCGTCGCCGGCTCGCTCGACGAATACCGCGCCGCGATCCGCACGACCTTCGAGACCTTCCTTCGAGTCGAGACCGGCACGCCCGCCGGCCAGCCCGTCACCCTGCCCGGCGGCGGCGATCCGACCCGCATCACCGAGCTCGCCGTGCTCGCGCTCCCGCCGCTGGCGGCAGCGCTCTGGAGCACCGTCTCGCTGGTCAATCTGTGGGTCGCGGGCCGCGTCGTCCGCACCTCGGGCCGCCTCGCGCGCCCCTGGCCGAACATCTCCGAGTTCCAGCTGCCCCGGTTCAGCCTGCTGATCATGCTGGGCGCGACGGCGGCGAGCATACTGCCCGGCATTGCCGGCTTCACCGCCGGCATCCTGAGCACGAGCTTCGCCATCCCTTTCGCGATGCTCGGTCTGGCGCTGATCCATGCCGGGACGCGCGGAACCACCGGGCGCGGCCTGATCATCGGCGCGGCCTACGTGCTTCTCGCGGTGCAGGCCTGGACGGTGATCATCCTCACCTTCATCGGCATCGCCGAACATGTGTTTTCGATCCGAGACCGGATCGCGATCAGCCGGGCATCGAACCCGAAATCATAAAAAACATCAAAGCTTAAGACGGAGAATACCAATGCAAGTCATCCTTCTCGAACGCATCGCCAAGCTTGGCCAGATGGGCGAAGAAGTCCGCGTCCGCGACGGCTTCGCCCGCAACTTCCTCCTGCCGCAGGGCAAGGCGCTCCGCGCCACGGCCGACAACAAGGCCCGCTTCGAGCGCGAGCGCGCCCAGCTCGAGGCCCGCAGCCTCGAGACCAAGAAGGAAGCCGACAAGGTCGGCGAGAAGCTGAACGGCCAGGCGATCGTCCTGGTCCGCCAGGCGGGCGAGACCGGCCAGCTCTACGGCTCGGTCACCGGCCGCGACGTCGCCGAGGCCCTGACCGCCGCCGGCTACTCGGTCAGCCGCCAGCAGATCGTCCTGAACACGCCGCTGAAGACGATCGGCCTGCACGAGATCCCGGTCGCACTGCATCCGGAGGTCGAGGTTTCGGTCACGGTGAACATCGCCCGCAGCGCGGCGGAAGCCGAGCGCCAGACCAAGGGCGAGGACCTCACGGTCCGCGAGGAAGACGCGGTTTTCGAGACCTTCGTGCCCGAAGCCGGCGGCCCGGGTGACGAAGCCTGATCAGCAAAGCCTCATTACTGTGCACTGGAAGCCCGCTTCGGCGGGCTTCTTCGTATTTCTACGTCTCTTGACGCATTGAAATCGCCACGCCCCCTCCATAGCTTATCGCACGTTGTAACGTTGAGGGCGCACGGAACGCGTTCGACGCTTGCCCGTGCGGGCGCACAATATGGCGATGATCCTAGGGGGCATGCTGCGGCGGGCGATCCTGCGCGGCTCATTGGACGTGCTGACGGCGCAGGGCCGCCGGCTTAGTTTTGGCGACGGCACGGGCAACAAGGTCGTCATCCGCTTCACCGACGCCGCGGCTCAGAGGGCCCTGATCGCCGATCCCGAGATGAAGCTCGGCGAACTCTACATGGACGGCCGCCTCGTGATGGAACAGGGGTCGATCTACGACCTCCTGAATCTCGTTCTCCTCAACCTCCGCCACCGCCCCTACCCGCTGACCGCCCGCATCCTGGAGCGCGGACGCATCCTGCTTCGCCGCTTCGCGCAATGGAACCGGGGCGTGCGCTCGAAGCGCAACGTCGCTCATCACTACGACCTCGACCGGCGGCTCTACGATCTGTTCCTCGATTCCGACCGACAGTATTCGTGCGCTTATTTCCAGCGGCCCGGCCAGAGCCTCGAAGAGGCGCAGCTCGCCAAGAAACGTCACATCGTGGCCAAGCTCGCGGTCGAGCCGGGCAACAAGGTGCTCGATATCGGCTGCGGCTGGGGCGGCCTTGGCCTCTACCTCGCCGAGACCGCGGGCGCGGAGGTCGTCGGCATCACGCTCTCGGAAGAACAGTTCGCCATCGCCCGCGACCGCGCCGAGCAGAGCGGGATGCAGGACCGGGTCGAATTCCGCATCGAGGACTATCGCGAGACGCAAGGCACGTTCGACCGCATCGTCTCGGTCGGCATGTTCGAGCATGTCGGCGTCGGCTATTACGGCACTTTCTTCCGCCAGTGCGCCCGCCTGCTGGACGAGGACGGGGTGATGCTGATCCACACGATCGGCCGCACCACCGGGCCGGGCGTGACCAATCCGTGGATCACCAAATACATCTTCCCCGGCGGCTATCTGCCGGACCTCGAGGAGATCATCCCCGCCATCGAAAAGGCCGGCCTGATCATCACCGACGTCGAGATCCTGCGCCTGCATTACGCCGAGACGCTGAAGGCCTGGCGCGAACGCTTCATGGCCCGGCGCGAGGAGGCCAAGGCGCTCTACGACGAGCGGTTCTGCCTGATGTGGGAATTCTACCTCGCCGGCTGCGAGGCGACCTTCCGCAACGGCGACGACGTCGTCTTCCAGCTCCAGATCGCCAAGAAGGTCGACGCGCTTCCCCTCACCCGCGACTACATCGCCGAGCGGGAGCGGATGCTGCAGGAAGCGGAGAACGCCCCGCTGCGTCTTGCGGGCGAGTAAATCAAGACACAGAGGCTGACCAAATCACGGGGCTGTGGATGGTGGGCACGGTGGGTTAGGATCGCGCAGATTCGCTGGTCTGCGCTGAGGCGCGGGACCATGGTGAATCCATATTCACACATCGGATCGATATGCCCCCCGCGAACTCAGCCGCACGCGCGCTCACCCCTGTACAAGAGCCGCAATACCGTCAGGCTCCTCACAATATCGAGGCGGAGCAGGCTCTTCTCGGCGCGATCCTCGTCAACAACGAAGCCTTCTATCGGGTCTCCGACTTCCTGGAACCGCGCCATTTCCACGAGCAGATTCATCAACGCGTCTACGAGATCTCGGCCAGCCTGATTCGCGCCGGCAAGATCGCGACGCCGGTCACGCTCAAGACCTTCCTGCCGGGCGACACCGATCTCGGCGGCCTGACCCTGTCGCAATACATGGCCCGCCTCGCCGCCGAGGCGACCAGCGTCATCAACGCCGAGGATTACGGCCGCACGATCTACGACCTCGCCATCCGCCGCTCGCTGATCACGATCGGCGAGGACATGGTCAACATCGCCTATGACGCGCCGGTCGACATGCCGCCGCGCAGCCAGATCGAGGACGCCGAGCGCCGGCTCTACGAGGTGGCCGAGCTCGGCCGCTACGACGGCGGCTTCCAGCGCTTCGGCGACGCGCTCTACACCGCCGTCGACATGGCCGCGAACGCCTTCAAGCGCGACGGCGGCCTGTCGGGCGTTTCGACCGGCCTCAGCGACCTCGATAAGATGATGGGCGGCCTGCAGCGCTCCGACCTGATCATCGTCGCCGGACGCCCGGGCATGGGCAAGACGGCGCTCGCGACCAACATCGCCTTCAACATCGCCAAGGCCTGGCGCGCGGAGGAGGTCGACGGCGTCTCGAAGACGGTCGACGGCGGCATCGTCGGCTTCTTCTCGCTCGAAATGTCGGCCGAACAGCTCGCCACCCGTATCATCGCCGAGCAGGCCAACCTCGCCTCCTACAAGATCCGCCGAGGCGACATCACCGAGCAGGAATTCATCCGCCTGTCGGACGCCGCGCGCGCCATGCAGGCCGTGCCGCTGTACATCGACGAGACCGGCGGCATCACCATCGCCGCTTTGGCCGCCCGCGCCCGTCGCCTACAGCGCCAGCGCGGCCTCGACCTCTTGGTCGTGGACTATATTCAGCTTCTGTCGGGCTCCGCGAAGAAGGACCAGGGCCGTGTGCAGGAGGTGACCGAGATCACCACCGGCCTGAAGGCGCTGGCGAAGGAACTCAACGTCCCGATCATCGCGCTGTCTCAGCTCTCCCGTCAGGTCGAAAGCCGCGACGACAAGCGCCCGCAGCTCTCCGACCTCCGCGAATCCGGCTCGATCGAGCAGGACGCCGACGTAGTCATCTTCGTGTTCCGCGAGGAATACTATCACAAGAACAAGGAGCCCCGCCCGGGCACCGAAGAGCACATCAAGTGGCAGACCGAGATGGAACAGATCCACGGCCGCGCCGAGGTCATCATCGGCAAGCAGCGCCATGGACCGACGGGCACGGTTCAGGTTCAATTCGAGGCCGAGGTCACCCGCTTCGGCAATCTCGCCCGCGAGGATTACCTCCCGGAACGCAGCTCCGAATGATCGACCCGTTCACCGGGCCACCTGACCTCGAAACCGGAAGCCGCCTCACCATCGATCTCGGTGCCCTCCAGTCCAACTGGAAGCACCTCGCATCGTGCGCCGGCGAGGCCGAATGCGCGGCCGTGGTCAAGGCGGACGCCTACGGCATCGGCATCAGGCCGGCCGTCCGCGCGCTGTGGCAGGCGGGCGCCCGCACCTTCTTCGTCGCCCTTCCCTTCGAGGCCCGGGCCGTCCGCGAGGAATTGCCGGACGCGGCGATCTATGTGCTCGGCGGCCTCGCGCCGGGTTCGTCTCCGATCCTCGCCGAGATCAAGGCTCATCCGGTCCTTGGCAGCCTGCCCGAGATAGACGAATGGGAGCTGTTCGCGAAGGAAAACGGCATCGCCGGCGAGGCCGCGATCCATGTCGACACCGGCATGAACCGGCTCGGCCTCAGCTTCGCGGAAACGCAGGACGTGGCCAAGCGCTATGCCGGCGGCAATCTCGCCTTCCGGCCGAGCCTGATCATGAGCCATCTCGCCTGCGGGGAAGATGCCGACCATCCGCTGACCGAGCATCAGATCGAGAGCTTCGGAAATGTGGCCGCCGACTTCCCCGGCGTACCGGCCAGCCTGGCCAATTCCGCCGGCACGCTGCAAGGCGGCGCCTTCGTCTTCGATCTCTGCCGGCCCGGCATCGCGCTCTACGGCGGTCATCCGCTCGGCGGCGACAACCCGCTGAAGCCGGTGGTCCTGTTCGACGCTCGTGTGATCCAGGTCCGCGAGGTCGACGAAGGCGAGACGGTCGGCTACGGCGCCACCGAAACCGCGCGCCGTCCATCGCGGGTCGCCGTCGTCTCGGCAGGCTATGCCGACGGCTTCATGCGCGCGGCCGGCTCAAGCGACGACCGCCGGGGCGCCGACGCGATCGTCGCCGGCAAACGCTGCCCGCTGATCGGCCGCGTCTCGATGGACCTGATCGCCGTGGACGTCACGGACCTCGCCCCCGATGCGGTGCGGCGCGGCGACTTCGTGACCTTGATCGGCGACGGCATCACGATCGACGAAGTCGGCGCTAGGGCGAACACAATCGGCTACGAGATCCTGACCGGGCTCGGCAGCCGCTTCGCAAGGATCTACATCGGCTGAGCACGCCTCTCCCTCCCCAGCATGGGGAGGGCGGACTCGCGCAGCGAGCCGGGTGGGGCAAACGGCCTCTCCCACCCGAGCGCGTTTCGATAGACCGCATCCCCACCCCGGTTCGCGCTGCGCGCAACTCGGCCCTCCCCGTTCCGGGGAGGGAGAGCCCCTCGATTGTTTCCGGTCGCCCTCCGTCGTCGTCCTCCGGCTTGACTGGAGGAGACCCGACGGGCCTTGACCAAGATCATGGATCCTCCGGTCAAGCCGGAGGATGACGCCCCACCTCGCACGCCGTTACGTCGGCTGAGCACCCGCCGGCTTGAACGTCATCGCCACGCCGTTCATGCAGTAGCGCAGTCCGGTCGGCTTCGGGCCGTCGTCGAAGACATGGCCGAGATGGCCGCCGCAGCGGGCGCAATGCACTTCCGTCCGCACCATCATCAACGTCGTATCCTTGGTCTCGCCGACGGCATTGGCGAGCGGCTGCCAGAAGCTCGGCCAGCCCGTTCCGCTCTCGAACTTCGTCTCGGACGAGAACAGCGGAAGGTCGCAGCCCGCGCAGGCGAAGATGCCGCTGCGATGCTCCTTGTTGAGAGGGCTCGAGCCGGGCCGTTCGGTGGCATGCTGACGCAGAACGGCGAACTGCTCCCGCGTCAGCACCTGTCTCCACTCGTCCGGAGTTTTCTCAATTTCGAAAGCCTCGGCCGGAGTTACGGCAAACGGATTCCAGGAGCGTCCGAACATCGACAATCCCGTTCCCATAATTGCGCCGCCTAAAAGCACGGCTCGCCGGTTCAACATGTGAGCCTCCTGGATCGTTCAACCGAAGCTACGCAGGACCGGGCTTGGCGGCTTCCGGCCTCTCTTCACGAACGCGAGATCAGTCGGACAGCACATTGGACGGCCGGATCGGGCCCTCAACCGCCCTTCATCTCAATCAATTGGATGAGGTTGCCGCAGGTATCGTCGAACACCACCATCCGGACAGGTCCGGCATCCATTGGTTCCACGGTGAACGAGACGCCAAGCGAAAGAAGCCTGTCATATTCGGCATCGACATCATCGACCTGAAACGATGTCGCCGGGATACCGTCCTCGACGAGCGCAGTCTTGTAGGGTTGGACGGCGGGATGCTCGCCCGGTTCGAGAAGCAGTTCGGTACCTTCAGGCGCTTCCGGCGAGACAACGGTAAGCCAGCGATACTCTCCCAGGGGCACATCATTTTTCACCTTGAACCCCAGTATACGCGTGTAGAAATCGAGGGCCTTCGATTGGTCATCCACGAAGACGCTCGTGACATAGATTCTCATGGATTTTCCCCTTCCAGAAGGTGCTTGCGAAACCAGATGTCCGCCGCTTCCCGCAATGGCTTGAGATCAAGCGAGTGGATTTTGGTCCGACCTGACCAGGACACGTGGAGCAGCCCAGCGTTCTGAAGCATATCGAGATGCTGGGTGATTGCCTGACGGGACAGAGCTTTCCCGCCTTCCGCGACCGACATCGCGCAGATCTGGAACAGCGACTGGTCAGGCTGTTCGCGCAGCCGATCTATGATCTTTCGGCGGGTCGGGTCGGCAAGCGCCCTGAAGATCCGATCAAGTTCGTCATCATTCATGGCGACGAACATGCAATAAAATTATTGCATGTCAAGAAACCACCTATCGCTGCTGCACCGCCAGGTGACGGTCAGATGTTCGCCGGGCCCACCTTCCCGCTCACCACCCGTAGCCGAGCTGATTTCGCCTATCTCGGTGAGGTGCTATACTGCCGGCTTCTACATCGAAACTCTCCAGAGGGAGGTTACCATGGCTCTCCAGCTTGGCGATGTGGCACCGGACTTCGAAGCTGACACCACGGAAGGCCGAATTCGCTTTCATGACTGGGTTGGCGACTCTTGGTGCATACTCTTCTCGCATCCGAAGGATTTTACCCCTGTCTGCACGACCGAACTTGGCTACATGGCCAGGATCAAGCCCGAGTTCGAGCGGCGGAACGTCAAAATCGTTGGCCTGAGCGTCGACCCGGTCGGCAACCACGCGAAATGGTCCGACGACATCAGGGAGACGCAGGGAAACGCGCCGAACTATCCGATGATTGGCGATCCCGATCTCGAAATCTCGAAGCTCTATGGAATGCTTCCGGCAGACACGAGAGGCAGCTCGGAAGGGCGCACGCCGGCCGACAACCAGACTGTGCGAAACGTTTTCCTCATCGGCCCGGACAAGAAGATCAAGCTGATCCTCATCTATCCGATGACGACCGGCCGCAACTTCGATGAAGTGCTTCGGGTCATCGACTCGATCCAGCTTACGGCGAAGCACAGGGTCGCGACGCCCGTTAACTGGAAGCAGGGCGAGGATGTCATCATTGCTGGCTCGGTGACAGACGACGAAGCCCGGCAGATTTATCCAGGCGGCTGGAAATCGCCGAAACCCTATATTCGCATCGTGCCGCAGCCGAGAGTTCAATAGCTCTCCCTCCCGCCAACACGCTGGGATCATTGACGGTCCCAGCGTTTCGCTGTTCCGTTCGAGAATGGGCGCGGCCTGAGTGGGTGCCCGCGGGAGCATGAAGGATGGGCACAGCAGATCTCTCGCGTCCTGTTCCCGACAGCGGACATGAGCCGCATGTCTGCGGATTTTTCGAACGCCGCACCTGCAGCATCCAATACGTCGTTTCCGATCCGGCAACCGGCGAATGCGCCATCATCGACCCCGTCCTCGATTATGACGAGAAAGCGGGGTCGCTCGCGACGTCATCGGCGGATCAATTACTCCGACACATCTCCGAGCGGCATTTAAAGCCGACGTGGATCCTGGACACCCATCCTCATGCCGACCATTTGTCGGCTGCGGATTACCTGAAGCAGAAAACCGGCGCACGGACCGGAATCGGCGAGAAGATCGTCGAGGTTCAGACGCTGTGGAAGGCAATCTACAACCTGCCGAACACCTTCCCGACGGACGGCTCGCAATGGGACCACCTGTTCGCGGACGGCGAGCGATTCAAGATCGGCGCACTCGATGCCGAAGTCCTGTTCTCCCCTGGCCATACGCTTGCATCGGTCACTTATGTCGTCGGCAATGCGGCCTTTGTCCACGACACGCTCCTGATGCCGGACTTCGGCACCGCGCGTTGCGATTTCCCGGGTGGAGATGCGGGGCAGCTGTGGCGAACGCTCCAGCGCATTCTTGCCCTGCCGGACGATGCGCGCCTGTTTACCGGGCATGACTACATGCCTGACGGTCGTGGTCCCGCCTGGGAGAGCACCGTGGCCGAGCAGCGGCGCCGCAATGTTCATCTTCGGCAGGCGCAGAACGAACAGGAGTTCATCGAACTCCGCCGGGCCCGCGACGCCGAGCTTCCGATGCCGAGGCTGATGTTTCACGCGCTCCAGGTGAACATTGCCGCTGGCCGACTGCCCGCGCCGGAAACGAATGGAAGACGATATCTGAGGATTCCGCTCGATGTCCTGCCGGCAGCTCGGTGGGACTAGAAGGACCCTGTTCCGACAAGCTCCTCCACGGTAAGAACAAAAATAGAACATTCCGCTGGCGCACGGGCCGAATATCCGGCATCCTCCGCTCGCGGAGTGATTCATGGCGAAAGCGCGATCCACCTTTGTCTGTCAGAACTGCGGGACGCTGCATAACCGCTGGACTGGCAAATGCGAGGGCTGCAACGAGTGGAACACGATCGTCGAGGAGGCTGCCTCCGCTCCCGTCACCAAGGGCGGGACGATCTCGGCGCGGTCCGGACGGCTGATCCCGCTTGAGGGGCTCGACGGCGTCACCGAACAGGCGCCGCGCCTCAAGGCCGGGATATCCGAACTCGATCGCGTCACCGGCGGCGGTTTCGTTCGCGGCTCCGCGCTTCTGCTCGGCGGCGAGCCGGGCATCGGCAAATCCACGCTCCTGATCCAGGCAGCGGCTGCCCTCGCCCGCGCCGGTCATCGCACCGTCTATATCTCCGGCGAGGAGGCCGCCGCGCAGGTCCGCATGCGCGCCGATCGCCTCGGCCTGGCGGACGCGCCCGTCGAACTCGGCGCCGAGACGAATGTCGAGGACATCCTCGCCACCTTGTCGGCCGGCACGGTGCCGCGCTTCGTCGTCATCGATTCGATCCAGACCATGTGGACCTCGGCCGTGGAATCCGCGCCCGGGACAGTCACGCAGGTCCGCGCATCGGCGCAGGCGCTGATCCGCTTTGCCAAGACTTCCGGCGCGGCGGTGATCCTCGTCGGCCACGTCACCAAGGACGGCCAGATCGCCGGCCCGCGCGTCGTCGAGCACATGGTCGACGCCGTGCTGTCGTTCGAGGGCGAACAGGGTCACGCCTTCCGCGTTTTGCGGGCGCAGAAGAACCGTTTCGGCCCGACCGACGAGATCGGCGTCTTCTCGATGACCGGAAACGGGCTCGAAGACGTCGCCAATCCCTCGGCGCTGTTCCTGTCGAGCCGCGATGTCGCCGCTCCAGGCGTCGCCGTCTTCGCCGGCATCGAAGGCACGCGGCCGATCCTCGTCGAGGTGCAGGCACTTGTCGCCCCCTCCTCGCTCGGCACGCCCCGCCGCGCCGTCGTCGGCTGGGATTCGAACCGGCTGTCGATGGTACTCGCGGTGCTCGAAGCCCATGCCGGGCTCAGGCTTGGGAGCCACGACGTCTATCTCAATGTCGCGGGCGGTCTGCGCATCCAGGAGCCGGCGGCCGATATCGCGGTCGCGGCCGCCCTCGTCTCCTCCTTTGCCAATTCCGTTCTTCCGCTGGACAGCGTCTTCTTCGGCGAAGTCAGCCTGTCGGGGGCGGTCCGGCCGGTGTCCCATGCGGGATTGCGTGCGAAGGAAGCAAAGCGGCTCGGCTTCTCCCGCGCCTTCGCTCCGGCGAGTTCGTCGGAAGGTGCAAACGATTCGGGTTTCTCGCTCACCGGCCTGACGGCGCTCGATTCTCTCGTTGCCGAGATCGCGGCGCGCGGTGTCCGCAAGGGTCCGGCGCGACAGGACGCGCATCTGTCATCTGTGAATGAGGCGTGACGTCTCGAAACCGTGCCGCTATAAGTGCGCCGCACGGCCCGTTTTGAGTCCCGTGCCTGGTTACCGGCGCCAAAGGCGGGTCTATGCCGATCACGTACCTTGATTTCATCGTTCTCGGCGTCGTCCTCATCTCTGCCCTGTTGGCCATGGTGCGCGGTTTCACTCGCGAAGTGCTGTCCATTGCCTCATGGGCCGCGGCTGCGGCCGCCACGCTCTATTTCCTTCCGGCCGGGCGCGAACTCGCGCACGCCTATATCAAGCTCGAGCCGAAGATCCTGGCCGACGTCATCGCCGGCGCCGCGATCTTCCTAGTCACTTTGCTCATCGTCTCGCTGATCACGATGAAGCTGTCGGACGTCATTCTGGACAGCAGGATCGGTCCGTTCGACCGCGCTTTGGGCTTTGTGTACGGCGGCGCGCGCGGGCTTCTTCTGGCGGTCATCGCCTTCCTGTTCTTCGCCTGGCTCGTGCCGGAACGCTCGCAGCCGCAATGGGTTGCCGACGCTGCTTCGAAACCGGTTTTGGAAAGCGCGGGTAAATCTCTGCTCACTATGTTGCCGGAAGACCCGGAAGCCACCATCTTGAATAGGCTAAAGGGTGGATTGCCCGGACAGAGCACCGAACCGAGTGCGGTGCCGGACAGCGATCCGTCGTCGCCTCCTGCGGAACCGGAACCGGCCTCGCCGCCACCTCCGCAGAACTGATTGCGCGCAGGAGCCGCGCCGGGAGTTTGCAATGAGCATGGACGCGAGCGAGAGCGCAGCGGACGATTTTTGGCGTCAGGTCGAAGCGGACCGGCTCCACGAGGAGTGCGGCGTCTTCGGCATCTTCGGACACCCTGACGCCGCGGCGATCACCGCTCTCGGTCTCCACGCTCTCCAGCATCGCGGCCAGGAAGCCTCCGGCATCGTCACTTACGACGGCAAGCGCTTCAACGCCGAAAAACGGCTCGGTCTCGTCGGCGACAACTTCTCCGATGCCCGTGTCATCGAACGCCTGCCCGGCTCAGCCGCCATCGGCCACAACCGTTATTCGACGACCGGCGAAACCATTCTCCGCAACGTCCAGCCGCTCTTCGCCGAGCTCGAGACCGGCGGCTTCGCCGTCGCTCATAACGGCAACTTGACCAACGGCCTCGCACTTCGCCGCCAGCTCGTCCGCGACGGCGCGCTCTGCCAGTCGACGACCGACACCGAAGTCGTGCTCCACCTCGTCGCCCGCAGCCAGCGCAATCGTTTCCTCGACCGCTTCATCGACGCCGTACGCCAGCTCGAAGGCGCCTATGCCTTCGTCGCGCTGTCGACCAAGAAGCTGATCGGCGCCCGCGACCCGCTCGGCATTCGCCCGCTGGTGCTCGGCGAACTCGACGGCCATTACATTCTGGCGTCCGAGACCTGTGCCCTCGACACGATCGGCGCGAAATACATCCGCGACATCGAAAACGGCGAGATCGTCGTCATCACCGAGGACGGCATCGAATCGCACAAGCCGTTCCCGCCGCAGCCGATGCGCCCCTGCATCTTCGAGTTCATCTACTTCGCCCGCCCCGACTCGATCGTGCAGGGCAAGAGCGTCTACGAGGTCCGCAAGCGGATCGGCCAAGAACTGGCCCGCGAGGCGCCCGTCGATGCCGACGTCGTGGTTCCGGTGCCGGATTCCGGCGTGCCTGCCGCCATCGGCTTCGCCCAGGAGAGCGGCATTCCGTTCGAGCTCGGCATCATCCGCAACCATTATGTCGGCCGCACCTTCATCCAGCCGACGCAGCGCATCCGCGAGCTCGGCGTCCGCCTGAAGCATTCGGCCAACCGCGCGATGGTCGAGGGCAAGCGCATCGTCCTCGTCGACGACAGCCTCGTGCGCGGCACGACCTCGGTGAAGATCGTGCAGATGATGCGCGATGCCGGGGCCAAGGAAGTCCACTTCCGCCTCGCCAGCCCGCCGATCACCCATCCGGACTATTACGGCATCGACACGCCCGAGCGCGACAAGCTGCTCGCCGCCCGCCTCGATCTCGAAGGCATGCGGAAATTCGTCGGCGCCGACAGCCTCGCCTTTGTCTCGGTCGACGGTCTCTACCGCGCGATGGGCGAAGAGGCCCGCAACCCGGTCCGTCCGCAGTTCGCCGACCACTACTTCACCGGCGACTACCCGACGCCGCTGACCGACGTCATGGGCGAAGGCAGCAATCCGAAGCAGCTTTCGCTGCTTGCTGAAGCCGGCTGAGAGCGAAGTCTTGAGCAAACCTGATCTGAAGGGCCGCGTCGCGGTTGTCACCGGCGCGTCGCGCGGCATCGGCGCGGCCGCGGCCCTGGCTCTGGCCGAGGCCGGGGCGCACATCGTCGCCCTCGCCCGTACCGTCGGCGGCCTCGAAGCGCTCGACGACCAGATCAAGGCAGCCGGAAGCTCGGCCACGCTCGTTCCGCTCGACGTCACCGATTACGAGGCGCTCGATCGTCTCGGCGCGGCGCTGCACGAGCGCTTCGGCAAGCTCGACATCCTGGTCGGCAATGCCGGCGCGCTCGGTCCGCTCACCCCGGTCGGCCACATCGATCCGAAGCAGTGGGACAACGTCATGGCGGTCAACGTTACGGCGAACTGGCGGCTGATCCGCTCGCTTGACCCGCTGCTCCGCCGCTCCGATGCCGGCCGCGCCATCTTCGTGAGTTCCGGGGCAGCGACGAACGTCCGCGCCTACTGGGGCCTCTACGCGACCTCCAAGGCCGCGCTCGACGCGCTCGTCCGCAGCTACGCGGAAGAGACCCGCAACTCGCCCATCCGCGCCAATCTCTTCAATCCGGGCGCGACGCGCACCGCGATGCGCAAGCAGGCCATGCCGGGCGAGGATCCGGACACACTGCCGACCGCCGAAGGGGTCGCGCAGCACATCCTGACGCTCGCCGACCCGGCGCTGATGGAAACCGGCAAACTCTTCGACGCCCGCCTGGGCACATTCCTGGATTTCCAGAAGCCGGCCTAGCCCCACCCGTCGTCATGCCCGGGCTCGACCGGGCATCCAGAAGCCAGGCAATGGGCGCTGCTGGATTGCCGGGTCAAGCCCGGCAATGACGACCTTCCGTCATGCCAAGGCTTGGCCTTGGCATCCACGAGTTCACAGCCTGTCGAGAAGAAAAGAACTTGGATGGCAGGGACAAGCCCTGCCATGACGAGGCATAACCCGGCCCTAGTCTTTGTCCTTTTCCTTGCCCTCGAACGGGTTCTTCGGCTCTCGGAAGCTGAGCCGGATCGGCGTCCCCGGCAGGTCGAACGCCTCGCGCAGCCCGTTCACCAGATAACGCACATAGCTGTCCGGCAGCACGTCAGTCCGCGTGCCGAACAGCACGAAAGAAGGCGGCCGCGCCTTGGTCTGCGTCATGTAGCGGAGCTTCACCCGCGAGCCGCGCACCGCCGGCGGCGGATGCTGCTGCAGCACTGCTTCCAGCCAACGATTGATCTTCGCCGTCGACACCCGGCGGTTCCAGACCTCATGCGCGGTGATGACGGCCTGCATCAGCCGGTCCACGCCCTCGCCCGTGGACGCCGACACCGCAACGAGCGGCATCCCCTTCACCTGCGACAGGAGCCGGTCGGCGGCCTCGCGATGCGCCTTCAGCGCTCCGGCGCGGTTCTCGACCAGATCCCATTTGTTGAGCGCGATGACGATCGCCCTGCCCTCGCGCGCGACGAGGTCGGCGATCTGCAGATCCTGCTTCTCGAACGGGATCGTCGCATCGAGCAGGACGACCACGACCTCGGCATACTGGATGCTGCGGAGCGCGTCCTGCACCGCCATCTTTTCCAGCTTGTCCTGAACCTTCGCCTTGCGGCGCATGCCGGCGGTATCCACCAGCTTGATCTCGCGACCGCGCCACAAGAGCTCGACCGAGATCGAGTCGCGCGTGATGCCCGCTTCCGGGCCGGTCAGCATCCGCTCCTCGCCGAGCAGGCGGTTGATCAAAGTCGACTTGCCGGCATTCGGACGACCGACGATCGCGACCGAGAGCGGACCCGTCGCATCCTCGTCTTCGTCTTCCTCTTCGGAAACGCCGCCATTCTCCAGCGCCTCGCTGAGGGCGAGATGGAGATCGGCGAAGCCTTCGCCATGCTCGGCGGACAGAGCGATCGGATCGCCGAGGCCGAGGCGGAACGCATCATAGGCTCCGGCGAGGCCTTCCTTGCCTTCGCTCTTGTTGGCGACGAGGACAACCGGCTTGCCGGATCTGCGGACCAGATTGGCGAAGTGCTCGTCCTCGGGCGTCACGCCGACGCGCGCATCCATCATGAACAGCACGATGTCGGCGCCCTCGATGGCGGAGACGGTCTGCGCCGTCATGCGGCCGGCGAGCGAATCCTCGGACGCGTCCTCAAGCCCGGCGGTATCGACCGCGACGAATTCGATGTCACCGACGCGCGCCTCGCCCTCGCGGCGGTCGCGGGTCACGCCCGGCCGGTCGTCGACGAGCGCGATGCGCTTGCCGATCAGACGGTTGAACAGGGTCGATTTGCCGACATTGGGCCGGCCGATGATCGCAACGACCGGCATGAGACTCTCCGCGACCGCGAACTTTATTGGGCCGGAGGCGGCGGATTGGCCGACACCGACGGCGGAGGAGCATCAGCCCGGATATTGGGACCGGAAGCCTGGCTGTTCGGAGGCGGCAGCTTGCGCGGGCCGGCATAGGGGCTGCCCGCTGGGAAGACCGGCTGGCGCTGGCCGGAAAGCTTGGTGTCCTTCTCGGCGAACGGGTTCATGCTGCTGATCCCGCTGCAGCCTGCGAGCGCAAGGCCGGCAACGGCCAGCAAGGTGACGGTGCGGACGGTACGAAACATCATCTGTCCCCTCATTGCTGCGCGGCCGGCTGGGCCGGTGCTGGGGTCGGCGCAGGCTGGGCTTCGCTGCCGGCGGCGAGATCGAGGATGACCTGACCGCGCGCACGCGCTCCGCCCGGCGCCTCGACGTCCTGGACCAAAGCTTCGGCCCAACGCCGCGCATCCGCAAGATTGCCGGCCTTCCAGGCGGCCAGAGCGAGCGCCTCGCGCGCCGCATGGCGCCAGGTATTGCCCGGTGCTGCCAGCGGTTCGGCACGGCTGGCGACATCGGCGTAGCTGCCGCTGTCGACGAGGAGCATCGCGGCCCGGACACGGGCTAGATCGCGCAGCAACTGCGGAACCGCCACGTCCTGTCCGATGGCCTCGAACGCCGCCACGCCGTCGGCGGGCTTGGTGAGGCTCAGCTCGGCCGCGGCGCGAAAGCGCGCCAGCAGCGCATATCCGGCCGGTCCATCCTTGGCCAGCGCCTGGAGCTGCGTTTCAGCGTCGGCATGCTTGTTTTCGCCGGCGAGCGCCAAAGCGGCATTGTATTTGGCGCCGGCCTCGGCCGACTGCCTGTCGGCATACCATTCCCAGCCGCGCCAGCCGGCGACACCGAGAACGATCAGCACCGCAATGGCGATGAACAGCGGCCCGAAGCGTTTCCAAAGCCGGTCCAGCTTCTCGCGCCGCAGGTCTTCTTCAATTTCGTTGAAAATGTCGGACATGGACCGGTTCTGTTCGGAATCTATGCTTCGCCCGGCGAAGCGGCGCGCACCATAGCCATGCGATTGTGGCGAGGCAAACGTCGAGAAGACTAAAGAGGCCTCTCGATCACCAAAATGCGCATCAGGAGCGCGTGCAACCGTCGATCAGCACGACGTTAACGCGCCAAAGCGCCGAAGAGTGCAGGTATGGCGCCGACAGTTCCTTGCTCGTAACCGCTGGAAGATCGGCGCCACAGGTCTGGCGGTAAAGGTCCGAGACCTGGCTGGGCACCGTCTTGTCTCCGGTCCACACCAGCAGGAACGGTCCGGCGGCGCCCCCCGGAAGCATCTGGTATTGCGGTTCGACCACCCGGCTGTCGGAAAATTCGAGCTTCATCGCGCCGCCGAGCCGGGTATGGCCGGCGATGATCGTCCCGCGCTGATAGCCCAACGCCCGGATATCCTGCGCAATGACTGGCAGCGGACGGTTCGGCTCCGGTGGAATGGAGCGAGGCAGGAGATACATCACGCCGAGACCGATGCCAGCGAGCACGGCGCAGGCCGCCGCAACGATCCCGATCGCGTTCCGGCCTCGCCGGCCAAGCAGGTCTTCGGTGAGCAGAAACAGCGCCAGTGGCACGGCGAAGGTCACCGTTATGAGCCAACGCTCCTTCAGCTCTCCGATGCCCGCGAACATCGAGCCGATGAGGATGAGGCCAATTCCAACCGGCACGAGGCGAAGGAAGAACACCTGGACCGGCGGACGGCTCGCATGCGGTCCCGGACGGCTCCCCCGGAACCAGGCGATCGCGGCCGCGATGAGGAAGACGGCGCAGGGAAGCACGACCGACTGGAAGGTCGCCTCCACGACGGCGAGCAGCGGCGTCAGCGAGAACGAAGCCGATTCTTCCGCTTTGAACTTGGAGGTCCGGCCCAGCACCGTTTCCATATTGGACACGGTCCACAGGACATGCGGCGAAAGGATCAGCGCCGCGATCGCGAGCGACAGAAGAAGCCGCACATTGATGATCTTCGGGCGGAGTTCAGTGATCGTCACCGCGCATACGAGCATCGCGGCGACGCCGATGATGAAATTGTACTTGGACAGACAGCCGAGCCCGATGAAAACGCCGAGCAGGACGTAATCGACCGTCTTGCCTGCCTGCACGACCCGCAGCAGAGCGAGCAAAGTGAGCATGGTCATCGCCAGCACGATCACCGAATGGGTCAGTGCGCGCTGAAACTCCCAGCCGATCTGCGGGACGAGGAACAGGCAGAGAGCGGCAATTGCCGCCTTGCGGTCGTCGTCGAGAGGCCGTCGCGCGACGAAGAAGCCGGCGGCAAAGATGACCCACAGCAAGAGGTTCTTGATCGCCGAAAGCGCGAACAGGTTGACGCCGAAGAGCCTGAATGCGGCGATCTGGATCCAGTTGTAGAGCGGCGGCTGGGTGCCGTGTCCCCAGTCGAGCGACTGTGTCGTGATCAGGAGCTCGGCATCGTCCGCGCTGACCGACGGAGCGTAGAGCACCCGCAGCACGGTCTGCAGCGCGAAATAGACGGTGATCGCGACCAGGAACCAGACAGCCGGCGTCGTCAGTGCTTTTGCCCGGGCTAATCCCTGTTCAGCGATAACCGCTGGTCCGATTGCATTGTCGACCACGACGCGCCTGCCGTTATTGAATTGCTGTTTCGCCGGTGCCGATCAGCCGGCGGCATGGTTCGGCGTCCCGACCGAGATCGGCCAGTTCGAACTCGCCACGACGCGCGGGACCAATACCACCCGGCGACCCGAAAATGGACAGCATGGAGATCTTCGCCGAGGTTTCGGCAATGCCGAGCCCGGCCAGGCGATTTCCTGCTGGGGCACCGCCCTTCGGCCAGATCAGGATGCATTGCTGGCTTGGACGATAGGTTCCGGGCACCGTGGCGCGGCGGGTGGACTGCGAAACCACCGTCGCACGCGGCATGGCCGCGATGAGCTGGCCAGCCAGGATATGGTCGGAGGCGATGAAAGCCTCCGCGCCGAGGCCGGACGACGTCAGCGTCTGCGCGAGACCCTGATATGGGACGAGGTCCTTGGCCACCTTGTCCGACGGCATCAGCGCATTCGCGGCCATCGCCACCTTGATGCCGAGCACCAGCGCCCCGAACAGGATTGAGGCGGCCGTCGTCACCCGCAAGACGGGTTCCTCGCGTGTGCTCCCTGCCACTGCCGCCCAGAGGGCGATGATCAATGGCAGACCGACGGGATAGAGGTAGTGCTCGCGGATATTCGCGATGCCGACCACGAGGATCGATGCGCCGAGAATGACCAGCGTTGCGAGCGAGAGGCGGACGAGGAGCCGGATGACTGGAGACGGTGACGCCGGAAACCACGCACGGGGGCGCCCTGCCCCGATTGCGAACGCGACAAGCCATGGCGACAGGAACAGGAACAGCGCGATTGGCAGCCTGATCAGGCCCTCGAGCGCGCGCATGGCATGGTTCTGCCCCTCTCCAGTCATGACGCCGCCGACGGTCTCGGCAAACCGCGATTGATGCATGTAGAGCCAGAACCCCGTCGGCGCGACGAGGACGAGCGCGATCAGCGGAACGACCAGGAGGCATGGCCGCGCGAACTGCCCGCGCAATTCGCGGTCCGACAGGATCGCCGCCGCGGCAGCGGCCGCCGGCAGCGAGAAGCTCCATTTGGAGAGCAGGCCGAGGCCAACGCAGATACCGAGCAGAATCGCCGACCGCAGTCCGGGCTGTTCCATGAACAGGATCAGCGCCCGCATCAGACCGAAGATGAACAGGATCAGCAGCAGTGACTGGGTCAGCGAATCGTGGACGTGCCAGCCGAACCAGTAGAAGCACAGCAGCGACAGCGACGCGGCGACGCCGACGCGCGGCCTGCCGGTCGCGGCGCGAACGAGATCGAAGGTCAGGACGCCGATCGCGACGATGATCAGCGAACGAAGGAAGAGGTGGCCGGCGACGCCCGGACCCATACCCTGCTGGACCGCCCATAGCAGCCATTCGTACAGCGGTGGGTTCCGGGCCTGATAGACCCAGGAAAACCGCCCCTGCATGACCTCCGCCGACAGCGCATCGTCGAAAGGCAGGAAGCTCGACCGCACGAGGCGCAGCGAGCCGAGGACGAGGACGTAGAACAGCCAGAAGGCCGTGATCGCCCGCGCGTTGGCGAGCACGTCGAGGACGCGGTCCAGCCCCGCCGCAAGACGCTGCGACCGGGTCCGGCCGACCGCGGCGTCCGTCATTAGTCGATGCCCAGTTTAGCCTTCAGCAGATCGCTGACCGCCTGCGGGTTGGCCTTGCCGCCGGTCGATTTCATCACCTGGCCGACGAACCAGCCGAGCATGCCCGGCTTGCCCTTGGCCTGCTCGGCCTTTTCGGGGTTCGTGGCGATGATCTCGTCGACGGCCTTCTCGATCGCGCCGGTATCGGTGACCTGCTTCAGGCCGCGCGTCTCGACGATCTCCTTCGGGTCGCCGCCCTCGGTCCAGACGATCTCGAACACGTCCTTGGCGATCTTGCCCGAGATCGTGCCGTCCTTGATGAGGTCGATCAGCGAGCCGAGCTGGGCCGCCGAGAACGGGCTGTCGTCGATCGAATGGCCTTCCTTGTTCAGGCGGCCGAACAGTTCGTTGATCACCCAGTTCGCGACGATCTTGCCGTCGCGGCCCTTGGCGACGGTCTCGTAGAAATCGGCCGAAGCCTTCTCCGCCACCAGCACGTCGGCATCATAGGCCGAGAGCCCGTATTGCGTCTGGAAGCGCGCCTTCTTCTCGTCCGGCAGTTCCGGCAGCGCGGCTTCCAGTTCCTCGATCAGGCCTTCCGGCAGGTCGAGCGGGAGCAAATCCGGATCAGGGAAGTAGCGGTAATCGTGCGCCTCTTCCTTCGAACGCATGGACCGCGTCTCGCCCTTGCCGGGATCGAACAGGCGGGTTTCCTGATCGATCGTGCCGCCGTCCTCGATGATGCCGATCTGGCGGCGCGCTTCGTATTCGATGGCCTGGCCGATGAAGCGGATCGAGTTGACGTTCTTGATCTCGCAGCGCGTGCCGAAAGGCTCGCCCGGCTTGCGGACGGAGACGTTCACGTCGGCGCGGAGATTGCCCTTCTCCATGTCGCCGTCGCAGGTGCCGAGATAGCGCAGGATCGTGCGCAGCTTGGTGACGAACGCCCGCGCCTCATCCGACGAACGAAGGTCGGGCTTCGAGACGATCTCCATCAGCGCGACGCCCGAACGGTTCAGGTCGACGAAGGAATTGCGCGGGTCCTGGTCGTGGATCGACTTGCCGGCGTCCTGTTCGAGATGCAGGCGCTCGATGCCGACCTTGATCTGGCCGTCGGGCATGTCGAGCACGACCTCGCCCTCGCCGACGATCGGGCTCTTGTACTGCGAGATCTGGTAGCCCTGCGGCAGGTCCGGATAGAAGTAGTTCTTGCGGTCGAACACCGAGCGCGGATGGATCTCCGCCTTCAGGCCGAGACCGGTGCGCACCGCCTGCCGCACGCATTCCTCGTTGATCACCGGCAGCATGCCCGGCATCGCCGCGTCGACCAGCGAGACGTTCGAGTTCGGTGGACGGCCGAATTCGGTCGAGGCGCCGGAGAACAGCTTGGCCTCGGACGTCACCTGGGCATGGATCTCCATGCCGATGACGATTTCCCAATCGGCCGTTGCGCCCTTGATGAGCTTCTTCGGATCGGCGGGACGGACATGCATGTTCATCGGAATTTCCTGGTCTCTCAGAGGCGTCCGTAGACAGCCCATTTCTGGTCGAGGGCGGCGGCGTTGTCCTCGGCGCATTGTTCCACGGCAATCGGACCACCGTCGACCGGTTCACCCCTCGGCACGAGGCAGAGCCGGTTCGCGCCAACGAGCAGACCGGCGCGGGACAAAGTCCAGCTCTGGCCCGGCAGCCCCCGGCATTGCGTGGCGGCCGCGATCAGGTTCTGGCGGGTGCTGTCGACCGCGATGATCTCGACGCAGGCCTTCGCGACGATCAGCACATTGGCCTGGCCCTTGCGGAACTCCTGGAATTCCGAGTTGGCACACGCCTTCAGCGACAGCTTGTATCCCGGCTGGTTGGTCGGCTCCGCCGTCAGGCACAGGTCGGACTTTCCGAGCGGCCGCAGCGTGCCGGCGCTCGCCGACCCAGCCGCCAGCATCAAGCCGGCAAGCACGAGCATTCCGAACATGGCACGGAGCATCGCCATCGCTCAGGCCACCCTTGCGTTCGACGGGACGGAGGCGAGCAAGGTCGTCGCGATCTTGTCCCATTCCTGGTCGAGCGGCTCCTGGCTCCGCGCGCGGCCGGACTGCCCGTACCAATAGCCGGCATTGTCGAGGTCGCCCTCGACGCGGTGAAGATGCGCGTGCACCCACGCGCCTTCCTTGGTGGGAATACCCTGCGCGGTCTCGTGCGCGAGCTCCCAATTGCCCTTCTTCGCCCACCACAGGGCGACAAGAACCGGTGTCGCCTCAAGCGGCGGGCGCTCGCCGGTCAGGCTGTCCTTGAATTCTGCGAGGTTCATCAGGTCACCTCCCGAGCGTTCGCTCTTCATATTCGACTGTCCACGCGATCAGGGCGCGATACAAGATTTCGGCGAGATCGGGCGGCGCTCCATTGGCCTCGGCCTCTTGGCGGGCATGGGCGACGACTTCCTCGACACGCTCCGGCAGGAGCGCCGGAATTCCCTGCTCCGCCTTGATGGCGATAACGCGGTCGACGACCGCGACGCGCTTGGCGAGCAGCTTCACGAGTTCCGCGTCGATCGCGTCGATATCGGCACGCGCCTCGGTCAGAAACTCGCGATCCGTGCTCACCGCCACCAGGCCTCCGGCTTGGGATGGACGCCGGCCGCGTCCTCGATGACCTGGCCGACCGAGAACAAAGTCTCCTCGTCGAACGGGCGGCCGATCAGCTGCAGGCCGAGCGGCAGGCCGTCCTGCGACGAGCCGGCGGGAACCGAAATGCCCGGCAGGCCAGCCATGTTCACCGTCACCGTGAAGATGTCGAGGAGGTACATCTCGACCGGATCGACCGAGCCCTTGGAGCCGATCGGGAAGGCTACCGACGGCGTCGTCGGTGTCAGGATGGCGTCGACGCCCGCCGCAAATGCCTGCTCGAAATCACGCTTGATCAGCGTACGCAGTTTCTGCGCCCGCACGTAATAGGCGTCGTAATAGCCCGCCGACAGCACGTAGGTGCCGATCATGATGCGCCGCCTCACCTCGGCGCCGAAACCGGCGGCGCGGGTGTTCTCGTACATCTCGGTCACGTCCTTGCCCGGCACACGGGCGCCGTAGCGGACGCCGTCATAGCGGGCGAGGTTCGACGAGGCCTCGGCCGGCGCCACGATGTAATACGCCGGCAGCGCATATTTCGTGTACGGCAGCGAGATCTCGACCACATCGGCACCCGCCGCCTTCAGCCATTCGCGGCCCTTGTGCCAGAGACTGTCCATCTCTTCCGGCATGCCGTCGACACGGTATTCCTTCGGAACGCCGATCTTCAGCCCCTTCACCGAGCGTCCGACAGACGCCTCGTAATCCGGCACCGGCTGGTTCACCGAGGTCGAATCCTTCGGGTCGTAGCCCGCCATCGAGCGCATCAGGATCGCGGTATCGCGCACCGTGCGGGCGAACGGACCGGCCTGGTCGAGCGAGGATGCGAAGGCCACGATGCCCCAGCGCGAGCAGCGGCCATAGGTTGGCTTGATGCCGACGATGCCGGTGAACGCGGCCGGCTGGCGGATCGAGCCGCCGGTATCGGTGCCGGTCGCACCGAGGCACAGACGCGCGGCCACGGCGGCAGACGAACCGCCGGACGAGCCGCCTGGAACGAGCACGCCGGCTTCGCCTGCCGTCGCGAGGTTCGACAGGCTCGCCTTCGCCCGGGCGCGATCGGCATTGCCGGCAAGCCAGGGATTGGCGACCGGACCGAACGCCGACGTCTCGTTCGACGAGCCCATGGCGAATTCGTCGTTGTTCAATTTGCCGAGCATGACCGCGCCGTCGCGCCAGAGCTGGCTCGTGACGGTCGATTCATAGGTCGGCTTGAAGTCGTCCAGAATGCGCGAGCAGGCGGTCGTCCGCACGCCCTCGGTCGCGAACAGATCCTTCACGCCGAGCGGAATGCCCTCGAGCGCTCCGCCCTCGCCCTTCGCGAGCTTCGCATCGCTGGCCTTGGCCATCTCGCGCGCCTTCTCGGGCGTTTCGAGGATGTAGGCGTTCAGCCCGCGCGCGGCCTCGACGGCGGCGATATGGGCGTCGGCAAGCTCGGTCGCGGTGAACTTCTTGGCACGCAGGCCGTCGCGCGCCTCGGCAAGCGTCAGGTCGGTCAGCTCACTCATCACTCGACCACCTTCGGCACGACGTAGAAATCACCCTCGCGAACCGGCGCATTGGCCAGCACCTTCTCCGGCTCGCCGCCGGCCGTGACCCCGTCCTTGCGCATCGGGATCGCCATCGGCGTCACGGACGTCATCGGCGGCACGTCGGTCACGTCGACGGCATTCAGCTCCTCGACGAAGGCCAGGATCGCGTTGATCTCGCCCGCCAGATGCGGAACCTCGTCATCCTTCACCGCAATGCGCGCGAGCTTCGCGACGCGCCGGACCGTGGTCTCGTCGACCGCCATGCCATTCCCTTTGATAAGTCAGTATTGATTGTTGAAGCCGGATTAGCACTTGCCACGATGGTGTCGCAACGCTCTCGGCGTCATCCTCCGGCTTGACCGGAGGATCCATATCGCCGCGCCCTCGGATCCTCCGGCTTGGAGAACGACGACTACGCCTCGAACGCCACGCCCTTCTCCGGCACCACGATCTTGGTCTTGGCTTTCGTCACCTGCCTGATGAAGTCGTCCGCGTTCGGAGCGAGCAGCCCGAACGTCGCGTAATGGCAGGGAACGACCGTCTCCAGATCGAGGAAATTGTTAACCGCATAGGCCGCCGTGCGCGCGCCCATGGTGAAGCGGTCGCCGATCGGCACGAAGCCGATCTTCGGCTGGTACAGTTCCTGGATCAGCTTCATGTCGCTGAACAGGCCGGTATCGCCGAGATGGTAGACGGTCGGTTGCCCTGGAGCCTCAACGATGATGCCGTTCGGATGGCCGAGCTGGGCGAAGACGCCGTTCACGAGTTCGCCCGACGAATGGAAGGCCTGGACGAGCGTGACCGTGAAACCCGGGAGCTGGATCGAGCCGCCGGTGTTCATCGGCTCGACCTTCTCGACACCCTGCCCGTTCAGCCAGCTCACCACCTCGAAGCTGGAGACGAGCGTTGCGCCGGTCTGCTTGGCAATCTGAACCGTATCCCCGACATGGTCGCCATGGCCGTGCGTCAGCAGGATATGCGTCACGCCGCGCGTGACCTCGTTCATGTCGCCCCTGTAGCCGGAGCCGGTGATGAAGGGATCTAACAGGATGCCGACCTCGCCGAACTCGAGCTTGAACGCCGAATGGCCGTACCAGGTAATGCGCATCGAACTCTCCCGCTGGACTCGGGCGACAAGCTAGCGGCCGGAAAGCATTGGTCAACGGTCGGCGGCGTGGCGGATGGGTTTGGCGCGTGCTACTTCCGGCCGATGCCCGCCCCCATCCTGACGCTCGACGCCCTCGCGCCGCTTCTGCCGCCCCGCGCATCCTTGTTCGGCCTCGATCTCGGGACGAAGACGATCGGCATCGCGGTCTCGGACGACGGCCGCCGTGTCTCGACGCCGCTGAAGACGCTCTCGAAGACGAAATTCGGCAAGGATGCGGAGACGCTTCTCGCGCTTGCCGCCGAACGCAAGATCGCGGCTTTCGTTCTTGGCCTGCCGATCAACATGGACGGCAGCGAAGGCCCGCGCGCCCAGGCGACACGCGCCTTCGCCCGCAATCTGTCGAACGTCACCGACCTGCCGATCGTTTTCTGGGACGAAAGGCTTTCGACGACGGCCGCCGAACGCCTGTTGATCGAGCAGGACATGAGCCGCGCCCGACGTGCCGAGGTGATCGACGCGCATGCCGCGAGCTTCATCCTTCAGGGAGCGCTCGACCGGCTGCGGGTTATGACGGCTTAGGTGCCGTCGTCCTCTGGCTTGACCGGAGGACCCATTGGGCGCTGTAGGATGGATCCTCCGGTCGAGCCGGAGGATGACGATTGAATGCGACTGCTGTCCGGTCTGACAGCCTGAGGCTACCAGCCGCCGGACTGAGCGGAATACCCCCCTCGCGGAGGTGACATCGGCCGGTCGCGATATGTCGGCGTCACACGGCGACCGCCGCAATACTCCGCCTCGGGATTGCAATTGTTGTAGTAATTGTCGATCGCGGCCGCACCGGCCTCGCCGGCGAAATCTCCACGACGCCAATCCGGACGGCCGTGCCCGTTCCAACCCGGCCGGTTCCAACTCGGTCCGTTGTTCCAGCCGGGGCCGTTATGGCCGCCGCCATGGGATGACGTGCCGACCGGCTGCGCCGAGACGGCGCCGGCAAGACCAGCGGCCAGAACGAGGCCGATCCCGATGGTTCGAACGAGGTGCATGTCGTCTCCAAGGCGCTGTGCGCGCATCGGAATCTACCGCATCGCGCCTCGTTCTCTGAGCCGAAGCGCTCCAAACCTGCGGTCGTGGTTAAGCCGGGCTATGCGCGAACAATAAAAAAGGGACGCCCGAAGGCGTCCCTTTCCACCATCCCGTGGTGAGCTGCGATCACCAGTAGGGATGGCCGTAACCGTAGTAACGCCGCGGCGCGTAGTAGTACGGGCCGGGAGCGTAATAGGAGTTGTAGTAGACCCGGCGACGCGGGCCGCAATAATCATAATACGGGTCGCAATAGCCGCGGCCGTAGTAATATGGACTGCTGGCGATTGCCGCGCCGGCTGCGAGAGCGCCGAGACCGAGGCCGATGCCGATACCCGGGCCCCAACCGCGGCCACCACGGTAGCCACGATAATAGCCACGACGGCCACCGCGCCAGCGCACGTCGGTCAGAGTGGCGTCGCTCGTCGTCGCAGCTGCTGGCGAAATCGATTTGGCGCCGCCTGTGATCGGAGCGGCATTGGCAACACCCGTCGTTGCGGCAACGGAAAGCGCCACGGCGGCGATCAAGGCTTTGGTACCGGAAACTCTGAACATAGTCTGATCCTCCTGAACGGATCGCCAGCCGACGCAGTCAGCCCTTTACCCTGAATAACGTCCCTGGCTTGCGGACGGTTCCGACTCCCCATATGAGATCGCCTTCGGATGACCGCCACGGCCCCGACTTCACAATTTGCTCACCGGCACTTGCTCGGCATAGAGGGGCTATCGCCCTTCGAGATGACGGCATTGCTCGACATGGCCGACGAGGCCGTCGAGCTCAATCGTCAGGTCGAAAAGAGGCGCACCACCCTCACCGGCCGCACCCAGATCAACCTGTTCTTCGAGAATTCGACGCGGACGCAGTCCTCGTTCGAGATCGCGGGCAAACGGCTTGGCGCCGACGTCATGAACATGGCGGTCGGCTCGTCCTCGATCAAAAAGGGCGAGACGCTTCTCGACACCGCCGCGACGCTGAACGCGATGCATCCCGATTTGATCGTGGTCCGCCATCACGCGGCCGGCGCGGTGCATCTCCTCGCCCGCAAGGTCGACTGCTCGGTCGTTAATGCCGGCGACGGCGCGCACGAGCATCCGACCCAGGCGCTGCTCGACGGCCTCACCATCCGCCGCAACAAGGGCCGCATTCAGGGCCTGATCGTCGCGATCTGCGGCGACGTCCTGCACAGCCGCGTCGCGCGCTCAAACATAATCCTGTTGCAGGCGCTCGGCGCACGGGTCCGGGTGATCGGCCCGTCCACGCTCCTTCCGCGCGGCATCGACCGCTTCGGCGTCGAGGTCTTCCGCGACATGCGCGAGGGCCTGAAGGATGCCGACATCGTCATGATGCTGCGGCTGCAGCTCGAGCGGATGAACGGTTCCTTCGTGCCGTCGGTGCGCGAATATTTCCACTTCTACGGCCTCGATGCCGAGAAGCTGTCCTGGGCCAAGCCCGACGCGCTCGTCATGCATCCCGGGCCGATGAACCGCGGCGTCGAGATCGACTCCGCAGTGGCGGACGGCGCACAGAGCCTGATCCGCGAACAGGTCGAGATGGGCGTCGCCGTGCGCATGGCCGTGCTCGAGGCCCTCGCCCGCAACCTGCCGAACCGGTGATGCGATGACGAGCCGCCCTCTCCTCATCGCCAACGCGACACTGGTCGATCCCGTCGCGGGATCGGAAGCGCGCGGTTCGCTGCTCATCAAGGATGGCCTGATCGCCGACCTCGGGCCGAACCTGAACACCGCTCCGGACGGCGCCGAGACGCTCGACGCACGCGGCAAGGTCCTCGCCCCCGGCCTCGTCGACGCCCGCGCCTTTCTCGGCGAGCCGGGCTCCGAGCATCGCGAGAGCATCGCCTCGGGTAGCCAGGCGGCCGCCGCCGGCGGCGTCACCACCGTCGTCTGCACGCCCGAGACCAATCCGGCCATCGACGACCCCGCGATCGTCGACTACCTGATCCGCCGCGCCCGCGACACGGCCGTCGTCAACGTCCATACCGCCGCCGCCATCACCAAGGGCCTGCGGGGCGAGGAGATGACGGAAATCGGGCTTCTGAAACAGGCCGGCGCGGTTTGCTTTACCGACGGCGCGAAGACCATTTCCAACGCCCGTGTCTTCCTCCGCGCGCTGACTTATGCCCGCGATTACGGCGCGCTGATCGTCCATCACACCGAGGATCCGAACCTCGCCGGCAATGGCGTGATGAATTCCGGCGAATATGCGAGCCGGCTCGGCCTCGGCGGCCGCCCGATCGAGGCGGAAACGATCGTCCTCGAACGCGATGCCCGCCTCGTCCGCATGACCGGCAGCCGCTATCACGCGGCGATCATCACCAATCGCGACTCGCTGGAGATCGCCCGCCGCGCCAAGGACCAGGGCCTGCCCTTCTCCTGCGGCACCTCGATCAACCATCTGTCGTTCAACGAGACCGACATCGGCGACTACCGCACCTATTTCAAACTCGCGCCGCCGCTCCGGAGCGAGGAAGAGCGCCTCGCGCTCGCGGAAGCGCTCGCCGACGGCCTGATCGACATCGTCGTCTCCGACCACAATCCGCAGGACGTTGAGCAGAAGCGCCAGCCCTTCGCCGAAGCCGGCGACGGCGCGCTCGGCATCGAGACGATGCTCTCGGCGGGGCTCCGCCTCGTCCATGCCGGCCATCTCGGCCTGCCGAAACTCTTCCGCGCGATGTCGACGCGCCCCGCCGAGCTTCTCGGCCTGCCGGGCGGACGCCTCGAGAAAGGCCAGCCGGCCGACCTCGTCCTGTTCGATCCCGACGAACCCTGGGTGCTCGACAAGAAGACGCTGCGCTCGAAATCGAAGAACACGCCGTTCGACGAAGCCCGCCTTCAGGGCCGAGTTTTCAGAACCTTTGTTGCCGGTAAAACGGTCTACGAATACGCTTAGCCTCCTGCATCACCGGTGCTGACCGTGCAAGACCTGTTCACGACGACAACCCTTCTCGCCCTCGCCTTCGGCTATCTCCTCGGCTCGATCCCGTTCGGCTTCCTGCTGACGAAGGCGGCCGGCATGGGCGACATCCGCGCCATCGGCTCGCACAATATCGGCGCCACCAACGTGCTCCGCACCGGAAGGAAGGACCTCGCCGCGGCGACGCTCCTCGCCGACGCCCTGAAAGGCACGGCCGCCGTCCTGATCGCCTGGCAATGGGGCCCGTACGCCGCGATCGCCTCCGGCCTCGGAGCGATCCTCGGCCACATGTTCCCGGTCTGGCTCGGCTTCAAGGGCGGCAAGGGCGTCGCGACCTATATCGGCGTCCTCCTCGGCCTCGCCTGGCCGGCGGCGCTGATCTTCGGCCTCATCTGGATCGCGGTGGCCTGGCTGACGAAATACTCGTCTCTGTCGGCGCTGATCGCCAGCGGCGCGACCCCATTGGTACTCTGGGCGCTCGGCCAGCCGGATTTCGCATCGCTTTTCCTTCTTCTGACGGCGCTCGTCTGGATAAAGCATCACGCGAACATCAGCCGGCTTCTCGCTGGTACCGAAACAAAAATCGGCGCGAAGAAAGCCGCCGTCACGGACCATTGAGGTGCACGCGCCATCGGCAAAGCACCTGACCGATGCGCAACGCCTGTCATGGCTCCGCCTGATCCGGTCGGAGAACGTCGGGCCGAGAACCTTCCGTAATCTGCTGAACTATCACGGCGGAGCCGCAGCCGCGCTGGACGCGCTGCCGGATCTCGCCCGTCGCGGAGGGGCGCTGATCAGCCCGAAAATCTGCTCCGTTTCCGATGCCGAACGGGAGATCGCGGGCATCGAGAAGCTCGGCGGACGCCTGATCGCGCTCGGCGAGCCGGAATATCCTTCCGCCCTGGCAGCGGCCGACGGTGCGCCACCCATCCTCAGCGTGATCGGCAACCTCGAATGCCTGTCCCGGCCGATGGTCGCGATCGTCGGCGCGCGCAATGCTTCCGCTGCCGGCCGATCCTTCGCGGCGAGGATCGCACGGGAGCTCGGCGATGCCGGCTTCACCATCAGCTCGGGCCTCGCGCGCGGCATCGACGCATCGGCACATGAGGCCTCGCTCTCCACCGGCACGGTCGCGGCATTGGCCGGCGGGCTCGACAGGATCTATCCGCCGGAGAACGTCCCGCTCCTCGCCCGCATCGTCGAAAATAGCGGTGCCGGCCTGACCGAGATGCCGCTCGGCTGGGAACCGCGCGCACAGGATTTCCCGAGACGCAATAGGATCATAGCCGGTCTTGCGATGGGCGTGGTGATCGTAGAGGCGGCCTTGCGGTCGGGCTCGCTGATCACCGCGCGTCTTGCAGCGGAACTCGGCCGCGAGGTCATGGCCGCGCCCGGATCGCCGCTCGATCCGCGATGCGAGGGCTCGAACAAATTGCTGCGCGATGGCGCGACCCTGATCGCAAGCTCGGAACACGTCATCGAAGCGCTGTCCGGAATGCTCGGCCGCAATCTCCCGCCGGCCGCCCTGCCCGTTCTCGCCGAGCCCGAACACGACATGCCCCCGCCAGTTCCCAATGGCGAGGTCCGCGCGCGTGTCGAGGAACTGCTGGGTCCATCCCCGGCCGCGGTGGACGACCTGATCAGGATGTCAGGCGCACCGGCGCGGCTCGTTCACCTGATTTTGCTGGAGCTGGAACTCGCCGGACGCCTCGATCGACATGCCGGCGGACGGGTCAGTTTGATCGACCGGCTATAGGATCGTCGGCGAGGATGTTCTCCTCGGCCTCCGCCCTCGCCATCTCGAACAGGTGAGCCACGACGTCGAGACCGGCGCGATGCGCCAAGGATGACAGTTCGCTGGATATGTCTGCGAGATAACGCGCGGTCGCGGCCCGTGACGTATCATCCTCAAAGCCGTCGCGCGCCATGAATGCTCCCGTTATTCGCCGCCTGTGCTTTTGTAGAATCGGCCGCGCTCACGACGATGTTACCGAATCTACCAATGATTGCAATGTGCAACCTGTGCACAACCTATGTTGGGCGGTGCAATAAGAACGTTATGGCAGCATGGTCGCCAGGATGATCACAACTGATCATCGATCCAGGCTCGAGCCTCCTGCCGGTATTCCCACCGGCCGCCCCTGAAGCGACAGAAGATGTCGCCGAGCGCGGAGTAGCCGGTCGTCCCATCGATCAGGCGAACGGACAGAAGCGGCATGTAGCGATGCCACAGGCCATCGCGTGGCGGCTCCCGAAAGCCAAAGCCGAACCGAAGCTGAAAACGCGGGCGAGAGATCGGGAAATCGAGAAGTGCCACGTTTGCGCCATATTTATTAATGGCGAATCATTATCATGCGGGAAGCCGCTCAACAATTGCAGCGCGAGTTGCGCACAACATCACGCGCCGTGTGTGCTGATTTTAGAGCTGGCAGAGGGTGGGTCGGCGGTGGCCAGCGGTGGAGCAAACGTCCACGTCAAACAGTGATCTTGCCTCTGGAGACTTCCATTTCTCAGATCGACCTTCCCGGCTGTCCGGGACAGGTTCTTGGCGAGCCTCCCTACCGAACATCACCGCTGTTGGCGTCAATTGGCTGGCTGGCTTCGACTCGAGATCAAAGTCATCGCACGAATACCCGCCGCCGACTGATTTGTGGGATCGGCATCTTCTGAGCGCCGCGCCGCCCTTGGCTCCTGGAGCTCGCGGCAGCGTTAAATTCCCGCGTCAGAAAACGCCCATGAGGAACAGCACTAGGCCGGTGAGAATGAGCGAGATCAAGATCGACCCGCCGCATCCCAGCTTGTTCGAGAAGAAGAAGAACATCAGCCTTCAGCCGCTATTACGGTAGAATGGAGCGCGGGACGGGAAAGTAGTAGATCGGCACGAAGCTATTTCTAGCTGTAGCCAGATTTCAGTGGAAATCGTAGGTCCGCCTTCCAACCCATGAATCAGTGTCCGGGTCGGACGGAAATTCACACCTAACCCTTTGAAAGGATTGGTGGGCGCACTAGGGCTCGAACCTAGGACCCGCTGATTAAGAGTCAGCTGCTCTACCAACTGAGCTATGCGCCCGCCTGTGCGAACCGAAGTTTCGCGCGGGCCGTGGAGGTAGCAGACCCGAATTGCAGTGTCCATACCGCCGGTCACAAAATATCGTCGCGATTTGGCTCAACGCTCGATCGCGACGATCTCGACTTCCCCCTCGCCTACCACGGCGACATCGCCGACGCTCTTGCCCATCAGCGCGCGCGCCAGAGGCGAGACGTAGGAGATCGAACCCTTGGCGACATCGGCCTCGTCCTCTCCGACGATGCGGAATGTCTGGTGCCGGCCGTCATCGCGGTTGAACGTGACCTTGTCGCCGAACGCGACGACGTCCGGAGCCGCCGTCCGCTCGACGAGTTGCGCGCTGGCACGACGGACCGAATAGTAGCGAAGGTCACGCGCGGCCCTGGCCATCGGAGTGCGATCGACGTCGATCTGACCCGCCTGCTGCGCCTCTGCATATGCCGCGCGCGCGGCGGCTAGGGCCTCATCGAGCTGCTTGAGCCCGGCCGGCGTAACGAGATTCGGATGAGGAGATATGGGGCGGTCGGGCAGATGCGCGGCAACCGCTTCCAGATCCTCTTCCCGGGTGAATGCAACACTCATGACGATCCTCTCATATTAGATCGTCATGCCGCATCCACCCGGCAAGTAGGTGTTCATACGGGGTCGCTTTCCTCGAATACTTCTTCGCGCTTCTTGGCGATCGCCGGAAGGAAGACGATCACGAGAGCGATCGCAGACAGCATGAGCAGGATCGCGCTGATCGGCCGCTCGGCGAAGTTGACGAAGATCGTCGGATCGCCGCGCGAAATGATCATGGCGCGCCTGAGATGCTCCTCCAGCAGGGGGCCGAGGACGAAGCCGAGCAGGAGCGGCGCCGGCTCGCAATCGAGCTTGAGCAGCACCCAGCCCAGCGCGCCGAACAGCGCGATCGCATAGAGGTCGAACGGGTTCGAGTTGACGGACCAGACGCCGATCGAGGCGAACGCCAGGATCGCCGGAAAGAGCGCGCGGTAGGGAATCCTCAGCAGGCGGACCCAGATGCCGATCAGCGGCAGATTGAGGATCACCAGCATCAGATTGCCGACCCACATCGAGGCGATGACGCCCCAGAACAGCTCCGGCTGCTCTCGGGAGACATTCGGTCCCGGGACGATGCCCTGAATGATCATCGCGCCGATCATCAGCGCCATGACGGGGTTGGCCGGGATGCCGAGCGTCAGCATTGGAATGAACGAGGTCTGCGCACCCGCATTGTTGGCCGATTCAGGCGCCGCAACGCCCTCGATCGCGCCCTTGCCGAACTTCTCGGGATGCTTCGAGATGCGCTTCTCGATCGTGTAGGCCGCGAAGGATGACAGGATCGCGCCGCCACCCGGCAGGATGCCGAGCGCGGACCCGATGAAGGTGCCGCGAAGCACCGGCGCGATCATGCGCCGTAAATCATCCCGCGTCGGCATCAGCCCGGCGACCTTGGCGATGATCGGCTCGCGCGTATGCTCGGTCTCCATATTGCGCAGAATCTCGGCGACGCCGAAGACGCCCGCCGCCACCGCGACGAAGTTGATGCCGTCGGCGAGTTCGAGCTGGTCGAGCGTGAAGCGCGGCGTGCCGGTGTAGATGTCGGTGCCGACGACCCCGAGCAGGAGGCCGAGCACGATCATCGCGATCGCCTTCAGGACCGAGCCGTGCGCGAGCGCGACAGAGGAGACGAGGCCGAGCACGACGAGCGAGAAATATTCCGGCGGGCCGAATTCGAGCGCGATCGTGGTCAGCGGCGGCGCGAACAGCGCGATCAGGAAGGTCGCGACCGTACCGGCAAAGAACGAGCCTATGGCCGCGGCCGCAAGCGCCGGCCCTGCCCTGCCCTGTCTCGCCATCTGATAGCCGTCGACGGAGGTCACCGCCGACGAGCTTTCACCCGGCATGTTGATCAGGATCGCGGTGGTCGAGCCGCCGTACTGCGCGCCGTAATAGATGCCCGCGAGCATGATGAGCGCGGGCGTCGGTTCGAGCGCGAAGGTGATCGGCAGCAGCATCGCCGTGGTCGCCGTCGGTCCGAGGCCCGGCAGCACGCCGACGAGCGTTCCAAGCAGGACGCCGATGAAGCAGTAGAGCAGGTTTTCTGGGGCGAACGCGGTGGAGAGGCCGAGCGCCAGATTTGCAAGAAGATCCATGGCGTCAGAACCTCACCCAGGGGCCGAACAATTGCATCGGGAGGCCGAGCCCCCAATAGAAGACGCCCGCGCAAAACAGCGTGAGAATCACCGCCAGAACGAAGGCGAAGATCGGCCCGGTCTGACGACTGGCGAAAGCCGAACTGAAACCGACCAGGAAGACGGCCGGGATGAGGCCGAGGCCGCGAACGCCGTAACCGAAGATGACGGTCGCCGGGAGGATGAGAAGCAGCGCGCGCCACGGCACGCCGCCGAGAGGCGAATCGACCTCGCCGAACGAGCGGAAGGCGATGATCAGGCCGAGCAGGATGAGGATACCGCAGAGCACCATCGGGAAATAACCCGGCCCCATGCGGAACGCCGTACCGAGCGGCAGGTCCTTGCCGCCATAGGCGAACAGGAGGCCGATGACGATGAATAGGAGACCGCAGATAAGGTCCTTGCGATTGAGGGTCACGACCGCCCCCCGATCGGCGCGTGCGCGTCCATCTGCCAGGTTTCGAGATCCCAGTGATTGTTGAAGACGTCGTAGTGGACACGCGCCGTGTAGTTCACACGCTCACGGCCCTCGCCGGCCTTGCGGTCGAACCACGACTCCACCTCGTGGGTGCAGCCGCTGAGATAATGGGTCATTGAAGATTCCATCCAGGGGAAGTCGGGCTCGTCTTCCTTCACGAGCACCATCTGCTCGGTCGTGAAGCGCTTGGCGATCATGAAGGCGGTGTCGCCGCTCGTGCATTTGTTTTCGCGCGCGATCGCGATCGGCAGGAATGCGAACAGACCGAGCGTGAGCAGCGGATAGATCAGCCGCACTGCAATCGATTTCGAGCGAAAGGTCATGGCTAAAGCGAACCGGCCCGCACGAGGCGGGCCGGTCCTTTCTCAGCTTTAGTCGGCGTACTGGCCGGCTGCCTGGATGACCGGGCGCCACCGCGCGATTTCCGATTCCAGCTTGGCTTTCAGAGCCTCCGGTGTTGCTTCCGCAGTCGTCGAGGGAGCCGTGCCGAGCGAAGCGAAGCGCTCCTTCACGTTCGGATCAGCCAACGCCTTCTGGAGAGCGGCGGTCAGCTTGTCGAGCGCCTCCTTCGGCGTGCCCTTCGGGGCGTAGATGCCGTGCCAGATACCGACCTGGAAGCCGGGCAGACCGCCTTCCTCGGCGGTCGGGACATCCGGCAGCGGGGCAAGGCGCTTCGCGGTCGTCGTCGCGTAGGCCTTGATCTTGCCCTCCTTGATCTGGTTCGTCGTGTTGGTCGTCTGGTCGCACATGAAGTCGACCTGACCGCCCATGAGGTCGGTGAGCGCCGGACCGGTGCCCTTGTAGGGAACGGTCGTCAGCGGTGTCTGGATCGCGCTCATGAAGAGCATGCCGCAGAGATGCGAGGCGGCGCCGATGCCGGCATTGGCATAGGTCACCTTGTCCTTGTTGGCCTTCACGTAGTCGATCAGGCCCTTGAGGTCCTTCGGCTCGAAGGTCGGACGGGCGACGATGACCATCGGCACGTCGGTGACGAGGCCGACATAGTCGAACGCGCCCAGCGTGTCATAGGCGAGCTTGCGGTAGAGCGAGGCGGAGGTCGCCATGCCGATATGGTGCAGGAGCAGCGTGTAGCCGTCCGGATCGGCCTTGGCGACGCGGCCCGCGCCGAGCGTGCCGCCGGCGCCGCCGACATTGTCGACGACGATCTGCTGGCCGAGCTCGCGGCTCATGGCTTCGGCGAGGATTCGGGTGACCGTATCGGTCGGACCACCAGCCGAGAACGGCACGACGACCGTGATGGCGCGTTCCGGATAAGCGGCGAAGGCGGGGGTTGCGAGGAGTGCGGCGGCGCCAAGCGCTGCAGCGAGAAGCTTACGCATATTATTGTTCCTTCCCAGGCTGGACGATCTTTCAGCCTCGCGGCTGCCGTGTCCTGTGCGAAGTAATCATGAGCGAAAATCGGTTGGGAGCAAGCCCTTGCTGCAACCGGGCAAGTTTCTTTATCCAAGCAGCATGGGCACGTCGACTAAAGAATAAATTTGGGAGAATGGACATGAACATCACACGACGCAGCTTCAACGCCGGCCTCGCGGCCGTGGCAGGCGGGAGCCTTGCCGGTCTAGGCCCCGCGCATGCAGCCGGCCCTTCGATCGAGATGATCGCGGCGGCGGGCCCCGGCGGCGGCTACGACACGCTGGCCCGTACCGTCCAGCAGATCGCGCAGGGCCAGAAAACGGTCTCGAGCGCGCAGGTCCTCAACGTGCCCGGCGCGGGCGGCACGGTCGGCCTCGCCCAGTTCGTCAACGCCAAGAAGCCGAACGGAATGCTGACGGTCGGGCTCGGCATGGTCGGCGCGGTGATCCTCAACAAGGCTCCTGTCACGCTCGACCAGGTGACACCCCTGGCCCGTCTCCAGGGCGAGTACCAGCCGCTCGTCGTATCGGCGCAGTCCGACATCAAGACGCTCGACGACCTGGTCAAGAAGTACAAGGACAATCCGGGTTCGGTGAGCTGGGGCGGATTCGGCCTCGGCAGTCCGGATCACCTCGTCAGCGCCCTCGTCGTCAAGGCGGTCGGCGGCGACGTGACCAAGATGAACTACATCGTGGTCGGCGCCGGCGGCGAGATGCTGCCGTTCGTGATTTCGAACAAGGTCACGGTCGCGACGGGCGGTTACGCCGAGTTCGCCGACCACATCAAGAGCGGCAAGCTGCGCGCGATCGGCATGTCCTCGCCGCAGCGACTGGCGGGCATCGACGTCCCGACCTTCAAGGAACAGGGCGTCGACGCGGAGCTCGTGAACTGGCGCGGCCTCGTCGCCTCGCCGGGTATCGACGCGGCCAAGCTCGAAGAGCTCGACGGTGTCATCGCCAAGGTCGCCAAGAGCGATGAATGGGCGAAGGCCTGCAAGGACCGCGGCTGGGAGAATCTCCATATGCCGGCCGCCGAGTTCAAGACCTTCCTCGACACCGAGAAGACCCGCGTCGCATCGCTGCTGAAGGAACTCGGTCTCGCAAGCTGAGTGAATCGCGTGTTCCGGGACGGCGAAGCCGGGCCCGGAACCCATAGCCCCCGGTGTCAATGATTGAGCCGAGGCGCTGCGGAGTATGTGTCCCCGGCTCCGCTTTCGCGGCCCCGGGACACATCACGCATCGCCGTCATCCTCCCTCTGATCAACTCCTAGCCCGCAATTCGGCCTGCGAGCGTGCGATGATCCCGGGATAGCGCTTGCCCGGATACCAGGGCGTGGTCGCGACCTGATCGAAGCCGGGAATCGTCTCCATGTGCTGCACCATGCGGCGGCGCATGGCGGCATCCGGCAGCGGCCCTTTGAGCGCTCCGATGTTCTCGGCGGCATGGGCGGGGTTCGCGGTCGAGCTCAGCGCGCAGGTGACGTTCGGGTTCGAGATCACCCATTTCAGGAAGAACTGGGCCCAGTTCTCCGCGCCGAACTCCCGCGCGAAATCCGGCACCGGCCGCCCCTCGACCAGCTTGAACAGCCTCGCCTTCTCGAACGGCAGATTGGTCAGGACGGCGACACCGCGATGGGCCGCCGCCGGAATGATCCGGTCTTCGGCCGCGCGGTTGGCGATCGAGTAATTGACCTGGACGAAATCGAGCGGCGCCTTGCCGATCCAGTCGACGAGGATCGAGTGATACGGATTTTCGAAATGGGTGATCCCGACATAGCGGACCCTGCCCTCCTTCTTCCAGCTGTTGAGCAGCGGCACGATGAAGTCGACATTCACCAGACTGTGGCATTGCATGAGGTCGAACCGCTCCCGCCACAGCCGCGTCTGCGACTGCTGGAGGCTCGCCAGCGCATGGCTCTGGTCGGCGAGGAATTCGCCGGTCGCCCAGATCTTGTTGGCGATGAAAGCCTGGTCATTGATGCCGAGATCGGTCGCGAAATCGCCGACGGTGTTCTCGCTCGTTCCGTAAAGCGGCGAGGTGTCGATCATCCGGGCGCCGCCGTCCCAATAGGTACGGATGACCTCCCGAAGATGGTCGCGCTTTTCGCCAGGAAGCACGTCGAAGGTCAGGAACGTGCCGAGGCCAAGCGCGGGGATCGTTTCGTTGGTGCGGCCGATCGTGCGGCGGATGATGCCGTCACTGGCGGCCGGGGCGGTCTGGCTGAAAGCCGGGACGATACCGGGCATCGCCGCCGCAAGGCCGAGGCCGAGCGCGCCCTTGAAGATGTCGCGGCGGCTCGCTGTCGTCGGGTAAGTCATGATTAGCTCCATCGAGCGGCAATCCCGCTCCCATGGCGCCAAACTGCCTGCGCGCGGAAGATCGCGCGCTCCCGATCCTGACCGCGTTTGTCGGATCCTCGCGGAAATCACGCATGGATTTGTAACGAAATCTGTCAGGCCGGCCTGCTGGCGATCCTCGCTACAAAAAATCCGGCACACGCACGCCTGTCGATAGTAGTTCGGGCAATAAGCAGGAGCACATCCGATGCGTGTCCGCAGGCTCGATCCCCTACCCCGCGACTGGCAGAATTTCGCCTGGGCGGGCGGCAGCTTCGATACCGCCCGCCGGCCCTATACCGACGTCGTGGAAGGCACGATCCGGACTCCGGATCACATCCTGATCGCCACCCTGAGCGGCGGAGCGGAGAGGATCGAGGTCGAGACGGATTGCGGCCACCTTTATTCAGGCCCCGACCGCGCGGGCTCGGTCTCGTTCATTCCCGCTAATTCGGAGCGCCGGATGCGGATGCGCGGCGTGGACATGCGCTGGGCTTCGATCGCGTTCGATCCCGACACGGGAGACAACGAGGAGAGGTTCGACTTCGCGCCGTTCACCCATGCCGAGGACTCGTTCCTGTTCGGTCTCGTGCAGGAATTCGCCCGGCTGCATACGGCCGGCGGAGTGCTCTCCACTCTCTATTGCGAGACGATGACGGACGCGCTGCGGAGCTATATGGGCTGCCGTTATGGCCGGCCGGCATCCGCCCCTGCCCGGCCATGGGCGCTGGCGCCGTGGCGCCTCCGGCGCATCGCCGAGTTCGTCGACGCGCATCTGGAACGCGACATACGGATCGCGGAATTGGCTCAGGAGATCGGTCTGTCCGCCGGGCATCTCCATCGCGCCTTCCGTGAAACGACAGGCGCGACGCCGCTCGATTTCATCACCCGCCGAAGGATCGAACGGGCGATGCGGATATTGTCGACGGAGAAGGTGTCGGTGCTCGATCTGTCGCTGCGCGTCGGCTTCCAGAGCGTCAGCCATTTCACGCGGACGTTCCGGCGGATCAGCGGCGTCAATCCGTCCCGGTTTCGCGGCGATCTTTAGGCCCGAGCCAGACGCTCGGTCCCGTTGACGCTGTCACGGAGCGTCTCGATGAGTTCGGCCGCTTCTTGCAGGATGCTGATCAGATCGCTCTCCGGCACATCTTCAATATCGTCGGCGTAGAAACGCAGACGGAAAAGAATGTCGGGCCGCTTGATTTCATATTCCATCGAATCCCTCACGACTTTCGCGAAGACACGACTTGGAGCGCGCGATCCGCTCCGATTACTGGCCACGATAAGCTTCTGAGATAACCCGGCACTGTAATCGGCGGAAAACGACAGTCAATCGGGGTTGCAACTGATTTCGATCACTACTTTGTCATGAAAAAAGCCGCCCCGAAGGGCGGCTCTCATTTCCGTGCAGCCTGCGCACGAGATCAGGCCATCATGACCTGGGCGCCAACCGTGTTGCGCTTGATCATCAGCTTGTTGAGGCCGGCCACATAGGCGCGGGCGGACGCGACGAGTGTATCCGGGTCCGCGGCACGGCCGGTAACGGTCTTGCCGTTCTCGGTGAGACGGACCGAAACCTCGGCCTGGGCGTCGGTGCCCTCGGTCACGGCGTGGACCTGATAGAGCTCCAACACCGCTTCGTTCGGAACGAGCGTCTTGATCGAGTTGAAGATCGCATCGACCGGGCCGTTGCCGGTTTCCTGCACCGTCTTGTGCTCGCCGTCGATATCGAGCGTCACCGTCGACTGGGCGCCGAGCGTGCCGGCGATCACCGTCAGCGACAGCACCTTGATACGGTCGTCGGCCAGCGCGATCTCCTGATCGACCAGCGCCTCGATGTCCTCGTCGTAGACGTGCTTCTTGCGGTCGGCCAATGCCTTGAACTGGTTGAAGGCGTCCTCGAACGCGTTCTCGCCCAGTTGGTAGCCGAGATCCTTCAGCTTGGTGCGGAAGGCGGCGCGGCCGGAATGCTTGCCCATCACCAGCGAGGTCTTGGTCACGCCCACCGATTCCGGCGTCATGATCTCGTAGGTCTGCGCGTTCTTCAGCATGCCGTCCTGATGGATGCCGCTCTCGTGCGCGAAGGCGTTCCGGCCGACGATGGCCTTGTTGTACTGGACCGGGAACGAGGTGACGGCCGAGACCAGCTTGGAAGCGCGGGTCAGCATGGTGGCGTCGATGTCGGTCGAATACGGCAGCACGTCGCGACGGGTGCGGAGCGCCATCACGACCTCCTCCAGCGCGGCATTGCCGGCACGCTCGCCGAGGCCATTGATCGTGCATTCGATCTGCCGCGCGCCACCGGCGACGCCGGCCAGCGAATTCGCGACGGCCAGACCCAGATCGTCATGGCAATGGGTCGAGAAGATCGCCTGATCGGCGTTCGGTACCTTCTCGATCATGGTCCGGAACATGTGGGCGTATTCGTCCGGGGTCGAATAGCCGACCGTGTCCGGCAGGTTGATCGTGGTCGCGCCGGCCTTGATGGCGGTCTCGACGCAGCGCGCCAGGTAATCCAGCGGAGTGCGGGTCGCATCCATCGCCGACCACTCGACGTCCTCGACGAGATTGCGCGCCTGCGCGACCGTCGCGGCGATGATCTCGATCACCTGCTCCTGCGTCTTGCGCATCTGGTGTTCCAGATGGATCGGCGAGGTCGACACAAAAGTGTGGATGCGGCCGCGCTGGGCGAGACGCACGGCCTCGCCGGCACGGGCGATGTCACCGGGAATGGCGCGGGCCAGACCCGCGATGACGGCCTTCTTGGCGCGGCGGGCGATCTCCTGCACGCTCTCGAAATCGCCGACGCTGGCGATCGGGAAGCCGGCCTCGATGATGTCGACGCCCATCTCCTCCAGGAGTTCGGCGACTTCGAGCTTCTCCTCGAAGGTCATCGAGGCCCCGGGACACTGCTCGCCGTCGCGCAGGGTGGTGTCGAAGATTACGACGCGGTCGCTTGCGGAATTCGTCATCGGAAACTGCCTTCTGAATTTTTCGCCCGGCCTGGTCAGCGCGGGTTGGGTTTGTCTTCTGAGCGGTCAAAGTCCCCTGAGCGCCCAGGCAAAGCCCGGCCGGCCCTCAGGGGCGGCTAAGAAGGAGCCCGGAAAGAAGGCGCGCGACGCCGGCGGCGAAACGCCGTGCGGTCTTGTCGTCGATCGTGGTGCGGACCAGCATGGTCGTCGCGTTCCGTTTGCGCCTGTCGTTCAACTCTGCCGCACGCCGATTACCAAACCGTGTGCGCGGCAGAGCGGCTTGATAGCCGACTTCCTGTGTGTCGGGCAAGTCGAGACCTTCGTCCGTCTTGCCCGCTTGGGTCCCGCTGCCTAATCCTTGAGGCGTGTTTCCGGGGGTATCCATGCCGCGTCTTCCGCTTCTTCTCGCAGCAATTATGCTGACTGCCTCGCCCGCTTTCGCGCAGAAGGTCGACTGCAAGGTCCAGATCACGAAGTATCAGAAGCTGCTCGACAACGATCTCCGCATCGGCTTCGTCGGCAAGGAAATCTACGCCAAGGCGAGCGCGGACTTGGTCAAGACCAACGAACTCTGCAAAGCGGGCCAGAACGACGCCGCGATCCAGGCCGTGTTGGCGACCAAGAAGCGCTACGGCTATCCGCCCCAGCTGCAGTGATCAGTCGGGCAGTATCTGCGAGGCGATAGCCCGCGCGTAAGCCGGGGTGACCGCCTGATCGATGTCGCTCATCGCGCGTGCGAAAACGACTTCGGACAGTTCCGGTTTCTCGTCCTTCGCCAGATAGGCAGCCACGGCCTCGGCCGCCTGCGCTGCATCGAGCGCCGTATCATAGCGGCGCATGCAGCCGAACAGACCGCCATCCCAGACGATCCAGCGATCGTCCGTCGCCGTCAGGTAAGCGCCGAGGCCGGTTTCCTCATCGAGTTCGCGAAGGATCGAGCCTTCGATGTCGAGCCGGTCATCGACGATGTCGGCGCGGTCCGGCGTTCCGCACGGGAAGTAAAGGTTGCCGGCATTGTTGGTGTGGGCGGCCATCCGGCCGAACAGTAGCGCGCCATCGCTCGTCACGACCGCCGCCGCGCCGAACAGATTGAAGGCGCCGGCCGGAGGGAAATTGAGGCTCTGCCAATACATCAGCGCGGAGTACGAGACGATCGTATGTGTCGAGACGAGTTGGGAACCCGTGATCTCGACACTACGGGCGATGATCACCTCGCCGTCGAACAGTTCCGGCTTCCTGGCCTTGGCCGTGGCCCAGTTCGCGGCAATGGCGGCGGAATTGTTCTCCGCCCAGGGCCACACCTCGTCGACCATCCGGCATTCGAACGACGTGACGTCGCCCACGATGGGAGCCCTGCCGGACGGATTCAAGATGCTCATGCGGTGATGGTGCCCTCAGATACGACGACCGCCTCGCCGCCGATCGTACCTCCAGTCAGCGCGCCGTCCCAGACGTCGAGGCCGAGCACGATGCGGCTCGGGCGGCCCATCACGCGGCCCTGCTCGATGACATAGGTGTGCTGGCCATTGCCGGATGGCTGGAATTTCATCAGCACGCCCGCGAAGCTCGCGGCCGCCGAGCCGGTCGCCGGGTCTTCGGTGACGCCCATTCCCGGCGCGAACATGCGGGTGTCGAAGCTGGCATCGGGACTGACACCACCCGGCGTGTAGAGATGTGCAGCGTTGTGAGAATCGGTGCCGAAAGCCTTAGCCCAATGCTGTGCATGGATCGCGGCGCGATCGAGCGCATCGCGCGACTTCAGCGGCACGAAGGTGAAGGGAGCACCGACGCCGAACCGGCTCGGCACGTGATTGCCGAACCCGATGTCGGAGGCGTCCAGCCCGAGCGCCTCCGCGATGTCTGCGGCGGGTGCCGCCTCGCCGGCTTCATAAGGTAGCTTCGGCAGCTCGAACCGCGCGCGGCCGGTATCGCTTGCAGACAGACGGACCGTGCACGGGACGAGACCGATCTTCTCCTCGATGGTGAAGTTCAGGTCGTGGCCGATGCTGGCCTTGTTGAGCATCGCGAGCAGGACGGCCGAGCCGACCGTCGGATGGCCGGCGAAAGGCAGTTCTCCACCGGGCATGAAGATGCGCACGGCGGAGAGATTGACCGAGTCCTGCGGCGGTTGGACGAACACGGTCTCCGACAGGTTGAACTCGCGGGCGATGGCCTGCATCGCCTCGGTCTCAAGTCCCTCGGAGTCGAGAACAACCGCAAGCTGGTTGCCGGTGAACCGCTTGTCGGTGAAGACGTCGAGCGTGACGAAACGACGGGATTTCATAGCGGCTCAGCCTCGAAGCGGGTGGTCGGCTTCACGAACTCGTCCTGCGCGGCGACAGACAGGATCTCCCGCGATCCGGCGTCCGATGTGCGCTTGAGGAGGCCGTAGACCGACGATGCCGCGCGAGCCAAAGCCTCGGCAGCGCTGCCGGTCTCCATGAAGTGGACGAAGAACAGAGCGGCGATCGCGTCCCCTGCCCCGTTGACCGAGACTGGGAGAAGCGGCGTGCGGACGCGCGAACGTTTGCCGGCATCGGAGACAACGAGATCGAGTGAGCCGAGCGGCGTGTCGTCCGTTTGCAGGCTGGTGACGACCACCACTTTGGGGCCGAGTTCGTGGACTGCGTCGAGTGCGCGGGCCAGGTCCTCTGTTCCCTTCACTTCCATGCCGGACAGAAGTTCGAGCTCGAAATGGTTCGGCGTGATGATGTCGGCGGCCGGGACCGCGCGCGCCTTCATGAATTCCGGAATGCCAGGCCGCACGAACACGCCGCGCCCGACATCGCCGATCACCGGGTCGCAGCAATAGAGCGCGCCGGGATGCGCCGTCTTCACCCGCTCGACGGCGTCGAGGATCGCCTCGCCGATCGAGGCATCGCCCATATAACCGGACAGCACGCCGTCGCAGGTCCCGAGCACGCCGCGCTCGGCGATGCCGTCGACGACCTCGCGGATCGCCTCGCCGGAGAAAACCTGGCCTTTCCAGGCGCCGTAGCCGGTGTGGTTGGAGAACTGGACCGTGTTGACGGCCCAGACCTCGTGGCCGAGGCGCTGCATCGGAAAAACCGCCGACGCATTGCCGACATGGCCGTAGGCGACCCAGGACTGGATGGACAGGATGTTCATGACGCACCTTCGAGAGGATGCGCTTTAGGGCAGAGTTGGCAGGCGGCAAAGCGAAAAGGCGTGATGACTGCCATCACGCGAAACGTCAGCCCGGATCGCGCCAGCCCTTGAAGGCTTCGACCACTGCCGCCGCGTCGACGAGGCGGCGTACCACCGTCTCCGCCCCGGCATCGGTCAAGGCCTCGCTGGCGCCGGGTTGCTGATGCGAAGCTCCGACGAAGCCGATCACCCGCATGCCCGCCTTGACCGCGCCCGCAACGCCGGCAACCGAATCCTCGATGACGATGGTATCGGCAGGAGCGACGCCCATCTCCTTCGCGGCATGAAGATAGACGTCCGGCGCCGGCTTCGGCCTCTTTTCGCCGACTTCGCGCGCCGAGAAGATGTAGGGCCGGAACCGGTCCCACAGCCCGGTCGCGCCGAGCGTGATCTTGAGGCGGTGCGTCTCGGAATTCGAGCAGACGCAGCGCGGCGCGTCGATCAGGTCGAGCACCTCCTGAGCGCCGGGGATGATCTGGACGTTCGGCAGGCGCTTGTCGAGCTCGGCGGAATAATCGGCGAGGAAGCTGTCCGGAATGCCCCGGCCGAACTCCTCCTCGAGGATGTGGATTGTCTGCTCGTCGGTGAACCCGGCGAAGCGGCCGAGCATGTCCTCGACCTCGATCGGAAAGCCGGCCTCCGTCAACCGTTCGGCCATCAGCCGCAGAGCGAGGATTTCGGAATCGACGAGCACGCCGTCGCAATCGAAGATGACCAGCACGCGATATTCCCCCTGAACTGAAAAGCCCCGGCGCGATGGCCGGGGCTCGATCATGTCGGCCGACGATGGCGATCAGTTGCGGGCCTTGTCGACCAGCTTGTTCTTGCCGATCCACGGCATCATGCCGCGCAGCTTCTCGCCGACCTGCTCGATCTGGTGGGCGTCGTTGACGCGACGGATGCCTTTGAAGCGGGCGGCGCCGGCGCGATATTCCTGCATCCAGTCCGACGTGAACTTGCCGGTCTGAATGTCCTTCAGGACCTTCTTCATCTCGGCCTTGGTCTCGTCGGTGATGATGCGCGGACCCGAGACGTACTCGCCCCATTCGGCGGTGTTCGAGATCGAATAGTTCATGTTGGCGATGCCGCCCTCATAGATGAGGTCGACGATCAGTTTGGTCTCGTGCAGGCACTCGAAATAGGCCATTTCCGGTGCGTAGCCGGCCTCGACCAGCGTCTCGAAACCGGCGCGGATCAGCTCGACGAGACCGCCGCAAAGGACGACCTGCTCGCCGAACAAATCGGTCTCGCACTCTTCCTTGAACGTCGTCTCGATGATGCCCGAACGGCCACCGCCGACGCCCGAAGCATAGGCGATGGCGAGCTCGAGGGCATTGCCCGAATAGTTCTGGTGAACGGCGACCAGGCACGGCACGCCGCCGCCCTTCTGGTATTCGCCGCGCACGGTGTGGCCCGGGCCCTTCGGCGCGATCATGACGACGTCGATGGTCGACTTCGGCTCGATCAGGTTGAAGTGGACGTTGAGGCCGTGGGCGAAGGCGATCGCGGCGCCGTCGCGGATGTTCGGAGCGATCTCGTCCTTCCAGATGTCGGCCTGGAGCTCGTCCGGGGTGGCCATCATCATCAGATCCGCCCATTTGGCGGCCTCCGCGACCGACATGACCTTGAGGCCATCGGCCTCGACCTTCTTCGCCGTGGTCGATTCCGGACGCAGGCCGACCACGATGTCGTTGACGCCGGATTCCTTGAGGTTCAGCGCGTGGGCGCGGCCCTGCGAGCCGTAGCCGATGATGGCGACCTTCTTGCTCTTGATGAGATTGATGTCGGCATCCCGATCATAATAGACGCGCATGTTCGTAAACCCCTGAAACGGATGGCCGCGGACGCGGCTCGAGGTGAGTAGTTTGCGGGCTAAAGCGCCCTCCCCGCGGGGCCTATACGGCCCGGGGGCGTTTGGGACAAGTCAGACTTACATCCCCTTGGGGCCGCGCGAGATCGCGGCGACGCCGGTGCGGGACACTTCAACAAGGCCGAGCGGCAGCATAAGCGAGATGAACTGATCCAGCTTGTCCGACTTTCCGGTGAGCTCGAAGACGAAGCTTTCGATCGTCGCGTCCATGACGCGGGCGCGGAAGGCCTCGGCCAGACGCAGCGCCTCGGCGCGGATCTCGCCCTTGCCGGCGACCTTGATGAGCGCGAGCTCGCGCTCGACCATCGGGCCGGAATTGGAGAGGTCGACCACGCGATGAACCGGCACGAGGCGGCCGAGCTGGGCCTCGATCTGGTCGATAATCGCCGGCGTGCCGGAGGTGACGATGGTGATGCGGGAGCGATGCTTGTCGTGCTCGATCTCGGAGACCGTCAGGCTCTCGATATTGTAGCCGCGGCCGGAGAAGAGGCCGACGACGCGGCCGAGTACGCCCGGTTCGTTGTCCACGAGGACAGACAGGACATGGCGTTCGATGGGTTCTTTTTGGGAGAGCATTGTGCGCTTTCAATCGCCGGGGGCAGGAGCCCCCGGCCTACGAGTGTCGTCGGACGCGGCCCCCCGCCGCGCCCTGACATGTCGTCAGACGAGGACCTTGCCCTCTTCGGAGATGACCGAGCCGATGTCCTCGGCCGCCGCGGCATCGCCCAGGATCATGTCGTTGTGGGCCTTGCCCGACGGGATCATCGGGAAGCAGTTCTCGACCTTCTCGACGCGGCAGTCGAACAGGACCGGACCGTCGTAATCCAGCATTTCCTGGATCTTCTGGTCGAGCTCGGCCGGGTCTTCGCAACGAATGCCCTTGCCGCCATAGGCCTCCGCGAGCTTCACGAAGTCCGGCAGCGCCTCTGAGTACGACTGCGAATAGCGAGCGCCGTGGAGCAGTTGCTGCCACTGGCGGACCATGCCCATATATTCGTTGTTCAGGATGAAGACCTTGATCGGCAGGCGGAACTGCGTGGCGGTCGACATCTCCTGCATGTTCATCAGGACCGAGGCCTCGCCCGCGATGCAGCAGACGAGTGCGTCCGGATGCGCGACCTGCGCGCCGATCGCGGCTGGCAGGCCATAGCCCATCGTTCCGAGGCCGCCCGAGGTCATCCAGCGGTTTGGCTGCTCGAAATGATAGTACTGCGCGGCCCACATCTGGTGCTGGCCGACCTCGGTCGTGACATAGGTCTCACGGCCCTTGGTGGCCTCGTAGAGCCGCTCGACCGCGTATTGCGGCTTGATGATGTTTTTCGAGCCCGTGTAGTTGAGGCTCTTGCGCGAACGCCAGCGGCCGATCTGCTTCCACCAGTCCTTCAGCGCGTCCTTGTCGGCTTTCTTCTTCTCGTCCTTCCAGAGACGCAGCATCTCCTTGATGACGTTGCCGACGTCGCCGATGATCGGGATATCGACCTTGATGATCTTGTTGATCGAGGACGGGTCAATATCGACGTGGATCTTCTTCGAGCCCGGCGAGAACGCATCGACGCGGCCGGTGACGCGGTCGTCGAAGCGGGCGCCGAGGCAGATCATCACGTCGCAATCATGCATCGTGTGATTGGCTTCGTAGGTGCCGTGCATGCCGAGCATGCCGAGCCATTGCTTGTCGGATGCCGGAAAGGCGCCGAGGCCCATCAGGGTCGAGGTGATCGGAAAGCCGGTCGCGTGGACGAGCTCGCGCAGCGCCTCGCTCGCTTCTGGCCCCGAATTGATGATGCCGCCGCCGGTGTAGAAGACCGGCTTCCTGGCCGATGCCATCAACTCGACCGCCGCGCGGATGCGGTCCTCGTCGCCCTTCACACGCGGCTGATAGGTCGGATGCGAGACATTCTCGGGACCGGTGTAGAGACCGGCAGCGAACTGCAGATCCTTCGGGATATCGACCAGAACGGGGCCGGGGCGGCCGGAGCGCGCGACGTAGAACGCCTCGTGCAGGATGCGCGCGAGATCGTTGACGTCCTTGACCAGATAATTGTGCTTGGTCGCGGCGCGGGTGATGCCGACGGTATCGCATTCCTGGAACGCGTCGGTGCCGATCAGATGGGTCGGGACCTGGCCGGTGATGACGACGAGCGGGATCGAATCCATCAGTGCGTCGACCATGCCGGTGACGGCGTTCGTCGCGCCCGGACCCGAGGTCACGAGGACGACGCCGACCTTGCCGGTCGAACGGGCATAGCCCTCGGCCGAATGGGTCGCGCCCTGCTCGTGACGGGCGAGGATGTGCTGGAGCTCGTTCTGCTGGAAGAGCGCGTCGTAGATCGGAAGTACCGCGCCGCCCGGATAGCCGAAAATGGTATCCACGCCCTGGTCGAGCAAAGCCCGAACCACGATCTCGGCGCCGGTCATCTGTTGCTTCGCGATCTTCTTCGCCATGGCGATTTCTCCGCCCTCACTTGCAGACCACCCGGAAAGTTTTCGGTACCGACCGGGCAATAAAAAAGGGGCCTCGAAGAGCCCCTGCATGCGCCACCTTTCGCGACGGTCCATGACCGTTACGTTGATGGCGCTCCCGATACGATAATGAGCGTGCGCACGGCGCAGCCTCTCCTGTTGATCGTGACAGTCACATAATCCGCTGCCTGGGAACGGTCAAGCGGACTTTGGGCGAAAATGTGGACCGCCATGATCTTGGCCGACGGACATTGCCGGAGACTTAACGCGGAACGGCTCAGAACCGGTACGAAAATCCGCCGCGAACAAGATGCAGATCGTTCAGGTCGATCTTCGTACCGGACGTGCCGGCGAGCGAGAAATCCTCGTCGCCGTAATCGACGAAGAGATATTCGACGCGCGCGGTCCAGTTCTCCGAGACCTTCATGTCGGCGCCGGCGCCGAAGGTGAAGCCCTTGGCCCAAGCGCTGTCGTCGAACAGCGGCGAACCGCCTACGTCGGACGCTTCCGCCTCGACATGCGCCAGCGAGAAGCCGCCGGCGACGAACAGAAGGATGTCGTCGAAGCTGTAACCGAGCTTCACGCGGGACGTGGAGAAGGCGTCGATCTTGGCGTCGATGTCGGCGCCGCCGCCGAGATCTTCCCCGCCGTCGATCTTGCCGAAGGACAGGCTGCCCTCAAGGCCGTAGACCCAGTTTCCGGATTGCCAGTTGCGGCCGTAAAAGACGCCGCCAAAGCCGCCTTCGGCGTCGAACTCGCCGGGCGTGCCGGGCGCGGCCGTTCCAGGCGTGAACTCAGCCTCGCCGGAAACAGCGCCACCGCCCTGCACACCGACGAAATAACCACCCCAGTCGCCCGCCGCGGGCGCAGGTGCTGTCACGTCGGCGGCAAAAGCCACCGTCGTCGAAAGCGCCAATGCGGCAAAGGTGAGAGGGAGTCTGATCATTCCGAGCCAAATCCTGAATTGGTGCAACCAGTAAGCCGAATTTGCTGCGATTGCTGTACCCTCAGCATCACACAAGTCAAAAATGCAAAAACCCCGCCCGGTTGCCCGGGCGGGGTCTGACAATCGCCGAGGCGACAGAGATCAGAACAGGTTGAAGTGGTAGGCGATACCGGCGCGGATCATGTGGGTGTCTTCCACGTCGATGTTGACCGCAGCCGGAACGTCGAAGTCCTCGTCACCCCAGTTGAAGTACATGTACTCGATGCGAGCCGACCAGTTCTCGGCGAACTTGGTCTCGAGGCCAGCGCCGACCGTGAAGCCCTTCAGCCACTGGTCGTCATCGACGCCAGCAACGTCCAGTTCGGCGCGGGCGAGAGAGAAACCACCGGCGGCGTAGAGCAGGACGTTGTCGAAGGCGTAGCCGACACGGGCACGCGAAGCCGAGAAGCCCTGAATCTTGAAATCGTCGCCGGCCGGATAGGCATCGTCGTCAACGCTGATGTCGGCGAAGGACACGCTGCCGTCGAGGCCAAGGACCCAGTTTCCGAACTGCCAGTTGCTGCCGTAGTAGAGGCCGCCGAAGCCGCCTTCCGCGTCAAAGGTGTCGGCCAAGGTGTCGTCGTCGAACTCGCCCCAGGCGAAGCCGCCCTGGATACCGGCGTATTGGCCCGACCAGATGTCAACCGGAGCAAGAGCCGCTTCCGGAGCCATGATCGGCATGTCGGCCGCCATGGCTGCGGTGGAGAGAGCGGCGAACGCAGCGCCGGCGAGAAGAATACGCTTCATGAGAGGTGGCCCCCGAATGTTTGTGAATCAGTTTGTACAGATTGAGGGCCTGAAACGCTGTAACGCGAAAGCCACAGGCGCCTCGATTGTGACGGCCCTGCCTCCGTTGCGCCGGAAAGACGGCAAGACCTCACGCTTCCGTGATCGGAAATTCCGGCCAGTCTCCAAACCGGCGCCGCATCCAGGTGTCCTGGCGCTTCGCGTACTGGCGCGTTTCTGTGATCGAGAGATCTATCGCGGCTTGCAACGACATTTCGCCCCGCAGATGGGCCGCGAGCAGCGGCACCCCGATGGCGCGCATGACCGGCAGCGCCGGATCGAGCCCGCGATCCATGATAGCCCGTACCTCGTCGAGCGCACCTTGCTCGATCATCGTCTGGAATCGTACGCCGATGCGGCGGCGCAATTCCGTGCGCTCGACCTTGAAGACGTATCTCTCCGCCTGCCCCGGATCGATCAGCGGCCTGGAAGCGACTTCCTGCCAGTGCGACAGCGAGCTCCCGGTGGCCTCCAGCACTTCAAGGGCGCGGATCACCCGCTGCGGGTCGGACGGACGCAGGCGCCGGGCCATTTCGGGATCGCGGCGGCCAAGTTCGCGGTGCAGGTCCTCAGTCGAAGCTTCCGCTCCGCGGGTCCGCCAGTGCTGCCGCACGGCCTCGGGAATGTCGGGAACAGGCGAAATACCTTGCGTGAGAGCTTCGAAATAGAGGCCTGTCCCGCCGACAAAAATCAGGATGCGCCCGTCCTCCCGCGCTTGGGTGACGACAGGCTCGACATCCGCGAGCCAGCGCCCGACCGAATACGCTTCCGCGCCATCGACATGGCCGTAGAGAAGATGCGGCGCCCTCGCCTCATCCGCCTCGGGTGGCCGGGAGGTCAGTAGCCGCAGGTCGCGATAGACCTGCATCGAATCGGCATTGACGATCGTACCGCCGGTCTCCTCCGTAAGCCTGAGTGCGGCCGCGGATTTCCCGCTGGCCGTCGGACCGGCGAGAAGGATGATACGGGGTTGGGACGGCACGGGCTTGTTCATGGGAGCCGGCCCTTATAGTCGTGCGCGACCATGCTGCACATCGCCGTTCTCACTGCCAATCCCGACAATCCCGTTGTGAATGGCGATCTCCTCGATCGCGTTCGGGCGGCCCTGCCCGGCGCTCACGATCCGAAATCATTGGCGGACGGTGTTGCAGCCGAGATCGCGTTTGAGGCCGACGCCGGCTCATTGCCCGGTTTGCTGGACGACGTCGGCAGCGTGCTGGGCAATTCCCCCGTCGATCTCAACATCCTGCCTCCGGCGCACCGCCGGAAGGCGCTCCTCGTCGCCGACATGGATTCGACCATGATCGGCCAGGAATGCGTGGACGAGCTGGCCGATCTCGTCGGGCTGAAGGCGCAAGTTTCCCTCATCACCGAGCGTGCAATGCAGGGCGAAATCGCGTTCGAACCGGCCCTGAGGGAGCGTGTCGCGCTTCTGAAGGGTCTGGCGACGAATCAGATCGATCGGCTTCTGGAGGAGCGCATCACCCTGATGTCCGGCGCGGAGACGCTGGTGAAGACGATGCGGGCGAACGGCGCGCACACGGCTCTGGTCTCGGGCGGGTTCACCCTGTTCACCGGACCGGTCGCGGCACGGCTCGGCTTTCACGAGGATCGATCGAACCGGCTCGATCTGGATGGCGAATTCCTGCGCGGCACGATCGCAGAGCCGATTCTCGGGCGCGAGGCCAAACGCGAGGCGCTGGTCGAACTGCGCGACGCGCTCGGCCTCAATCGCGAGCAGACTTTGGCCGTCGGCGACGGAGCGAACGATCTGGCGATGATCGCGGAGGCGGGCCTCGGAGTGGCGTTCCGCGCAAAGCCGGCCGTGGCCGCTGCCGCGGGGGCCCGGGTCACCCACGGCGACCTGACCGCCCTCCTCTATTTGCAGGGTTATCACCGCGACGAATTCGCAGCGTGAGCGCCCTCCCTCCCCCGTGCGGGAGGGAAAACATCTCACTCCGTCGGCACGCGCAGGAAGCGCATTTCCGCCTTGGCGTTGGCGACCAAAGCGAGCGCGCTCGACTGGCCGTCCTTCTTCAACGCTGCGAGCCTGGCGGTGAAGTCCTCCGGCGTCGCGATCTTCTGTTGCGCGATTTCGAGGATGACGTCGCCGACCCGGACGTTCGAGTCCTTCAGCGGCGATTCCGGCTTCACCGCGACGACGACCACGCCGCCTTCGAGCGTCGGGTCGATCTTGAAGCGGGCGCGTGTGTCGTCATTGAGCGGCGCGACGTCGAGGCCGAGGACGGAACCCGTCGCGACCGGGGGCGCCAGCGGCTTGTCGTTCTCCCCGGATGGCTTGGCCTCCGCGGCCGCGCCTTCCTCGAGACGACCGATATCGATCTGGGTACGGATTTCCTTGCCGTCGCGAAGAATCAGGATCTCGGCCTTGCGATCGACGCCCGCATCGGCAACGAGGCGCTGCAGAACGCGCGACGTCGTCACCGGCTTGCCGTCGAAGGTGACGATGACGTCGCCGATCTTGAGGCCTGCCTTGGCAGCCGGTCCCTGCTCGTTGACGCCGGCGATGAGAGCGCCCTGAACGTTCTTCAGAGACAGGCGCTGGACGATTTCCGGCGGCACGTCCTGGATACGGACGCCGATATAGCCGCGCCGCGTCTCGCCGAAGCGGATCAACTGATCGATGACGGGCGCGAGCGTCGAGACGGGCACCGCGAAACCGATACCGACCGAGCCGCCGGTAGGCGACAGGATGGCGGTGTTCATACCGACGACCTCGCCGTCCAGATTGAACAGCGGACCGCCCGAATTGCCCTTGTTGATGCTCGCGTCGGTCTGGATGAAATTGTCGTAGCGGCCGGTGCGCATGTCGCGATTGCGACCCGAGACGATGCCCGAGGTCGCCGACAGGCCGATGCCGAACGGATTGCCCATTGCGAGCACCCATTCGCCGACGCGAAGCCGGTCGGGATTGCCGAACTTCGCGGCCTCAAGCGGCGCGGACGGCTTCACCTTCAGCACCGCGACGTCGGTTTCCTTGTCCTTGCCGACGACCTCGGCCGGGAGCTTGGAACCGTCATTGAAGGTCACTTCGACCCGGTCGGCGCCGTCGACGACGTGGAAGTTGGTGACGATCGTGCCGGCAGGATCGATCACGAAGCCGGACCCCTCGCCGGTCGGGCGTGCCCGGTTGTCGCCACCCTGCTGGCGCTTGAAGAAATCGTCGAAGAATTCGTCGAGCGGCACATCCGGGGAAAGCTTCGGATCGTCCGTGTCGTCCCCGCCCGTGCCGTCGACGTCCTCGGAGGTCGAGATCAGGACGACCGAATCCACGACCTGGTCGATCGTATCGGCAAGTGCCTCTGGTCCACGCGGTGTCGGCGGCGGAGGTGTCTGGGCTGTTGCCTCTGCGATCAGCAGCAGAAGGCCGGCAATTCCGGCGGCCGGTCGGACGATCCTACGCGAAACGAAATCTGTCATGGGCGACCTCTGATGCGAAGTCTAACCCGTTAAACGCCGCGATGAAAACCGTTCCGTCAGCCGCGAATCAGCCAGACGAGGGCAAGGCCGATGGCGGCGGAGATCAGACCGACGAGACGAAGCGTTTGCGGCGGCGTCGCCGCCGCCCTTTCCATTGCCCGGACGACCGCACCGGGAAAAGCGGCCGACACGAGGCCCTCGATCACGAGAACGAGACCGAGGGCCACGATGAAGTCGGTCACTGTGCCGGCGCGGCTCCAAGAGCTGGGGCCGGCGGCGTCTGCCCGTTCGGAGATCTGAAATACTTCAGGAAATCCGAATCTGGGCTGAGGACGAGCCGCGTGTCGTTCGCGCCGAGGCCGGTCTCGTAGGCCTGCATCGAGCGGAAGAACGCGAAGAAGTCCTGATCCTGGCCGTAGGCATTCGCGAAGATCGCGCTGCGCTCGCCATCGCCCTGGCCGCGGATCGCCTCGGCGGCGCGGTTGGCTTCGGCGGTGATCACAATCACGTCACGATCGGCCCTGGCGCGGATACGCTGCTGCGCTTCCTGGCCCTGGGCGCGAATCTCGGCGGCTTCGCGGGCACGCTCGGTCTGCATACGCTGGTAGATTGCCTGACTGTTCTGCTCCGGCAGATCGGCGCGGCGGATGCGAACGTCGATCACGTCGATGCCGAGACTCGCAGCCTGTGTGTTCACGGTTTCGCGGATGCGCGACATCAACTGCGCGCGCTCGTCACGGACGACCTGCTGGAACGTCGATTCACCGAGCACGCGGCGAAGACCCGAGTTCACGAAGGTCGCGAGCTGGCTGTTGGCCGTCTCGACCGAACCTAGGGTCTGGTAGAACTTAAGCGGATCGATGACCTTGTAGCGCGCGAAGGCGTCGACACGCAGCCGCTTCTGGTCGGAGGCGATGACCTCCTGCTCAGGCAGGTCGAGCGCGAGGATGCGCTTGTCGATCCGGACGACGCTGTCGATGAACGGCAGCTTGAGGTTGAGACCCGGCTCGCGAACGATCTTGATCGCCTGGCCGAAGCGCAGGACGAGCACCTGTTCGGTCTGGCTGACCGTGAACAGCGAACTCAGACCAAGGAAAGCGGCGAGTATGACGACGACGAACGCCGCACCGCCAATGAGACTTTTCATCGGGCAACTCCCGTGGTCGGCGGAATGGCGGGACGCGGAGCAGCCGCCGGCGGAGCGCTGGTCGAGCCGCCGCGCGGCTGGGAGCGCTCCATCTGGGTCAGAGGCAGGAAGGGCACGACACCCTGCCCGCCCGTGGTCGGATCGATGATGATCTTGTCGGTCGAGCCGAGCACGCGCTCCATCGTCTCGAGGAAGATGCGCTCGCGGGTGACCTGCGGCGCCTTGCGGTACTCGTTGAAGACCGAGTTGAAACGGTCGGCGGCACCGCGCGCCTCGTTGACGACGCGCTCCTTGTAGCCTTCGGCGGCCTGCGAGATGCGGGCTGCCTCGCCTCGCGCTTCCGGCACGACGCGGTTGGCGTAGGCCTGCGCCTCGTTCTGCACGCGCTCCTGGTCGGCACGGGCCGCCTGGACGTCGCGGAACGCATCGATGACCTGATCCGGCGGATCGACCTTCTGCATCTGTACCTGGATGATGAGGACACCGGCCTGGTACTCGTCCAGCGTCTTCTGCATCAGCTCGTGGACCGCGGACTCGATGTTCTGCCGGCCCTGGGTGAGGACGAGCTGGAGATCGGTGCGGCCGATGACCTCGCGCATCGCGCTTTCGGCGATGGCGCGGATCGTGTTCTCGGGCGCCTGCAGGTTGAACAGGAAGTCGGCCGCACCTCCGGGGGTATCGGTCGCGGGATTGCCCGGCTTGATCTGCCAGACCACCGTGAAGTTGACGTCGACGATGTTCTCGTCGCCCGTCAGCATCAGGCTTTCCTGGGGGATCTCGCGGACGCCGACCGTCGAGCGCTGGCTTGCGCCTTCCATGCGCAGGCCGATCTCCAGGCGACGGTTCTCGGTGACGTTCGGAATGATCACCGTCTCGATCGGATAAGGCAGGTGATAGTGCAGGCCGTCGCCGGTCGTGCGGACATGCTTGCCGAAGCGTAGCACGACGCCCTGCTCGCTCGGGCTGACCGTGAAGAAGCCGGATGCGGCCCACAGCGCCAGAGCCGCGATGATGATGAGAAGGATGCCGCGGCCGCCACCGAAGAAACCGCCCGGCATGACGCGACGCAGGCGGTCCTGGCTACGGCGGAGAAGCTCGTCGATATCCGGCGGACGCGGGCCGCCCGACTGCGGGCCACCGCCCCACGGACCAGGATTGGGCCTCCAGGGACCGCCGCCACCGCCGCTTTGATTGCTCCAGGGCATAGAAATCCTTCTCCATTCCGCTCGGAATGCGGATGTATTCCGTCAATTGGTTGGAAAGCTTGTAGGCGACCGCACGGCGACCGATCAACCCAGACAGAGAATGCGGGCCACGAAATGGCTAATCCTTTGCCGCGGTTCAAGAGAGCAGAACTACGGTAGACGGGAACGTTTACGTGACGTCGGCCATCGCCCGCGGAACATAAGTGACGAAGTCGAAAGCGTGGTCGTCGGCCTCGCCCGCTTCGTGGCGGGCGCGGCTTTCCTCCACCCATTGGCCGGGGTCGAGCTCCGGGAAGAAGGCGTCGCCGCGGGGATCGGCGTGGATCTCCGTCACGTGGATGCGGCGCGCCTGCGATAGAAGCTGTGCGAAGATGTCGCCGCCGCCGATCACCGCGATCTCGTCGGAGCCAAGCTCCACCGCAATCTGCCTCGCGCGCTCGACGGCGCATTCGACGGAATGGACGACATGCGCGCCTTCCGCCACGAAGCCCGCGTCGCGGGTGACCACGATGGATTCGCGGCCTGGCAGAGGCTTGCCGATCGACTTCCATGTCTTGCGGCCCATGATCATGGGCTTGCCCCAGGTCAGCGCCTTGAAGCGCTTCAGATCGCTGCGGACATGCCACGGCATGTCGCCGTTGTGGCCGATGACGCGGTTGTCGGCCATCGCGACCACAAAGACGATATCCGGGATCATGCGCCCTTCTCCGCCAGCCTGTTCAGCGCCTCGCCGCTCACCCGGCAGCCCGTCCAGCCATCTGTCATCACCGCTCCCTGCGATTTGTAGAACTCGATGGACGGCGTGTTCCAGTCGAGGACCGACCATTCGAACCGGGTCAGATTCTCATCAACGCAGCGACGGGCCAAATGGATCAACAGCGCCTTGCCGATCCCTTTGCCACGCGCTTCGGGACGGACGTAGAGGTCTTCGAGATAGAGACCGCCGCGACCGGTGAAGGTCGAGAACGTATAATACCACAGCGCCTGCCCGACCGGCTCGCCGTCCCATTCGGATATCTCGCAAAAGACGCGCGGCGATGGCCCAAACAGGGCCGCGTCTATCAGCTCCTCGGTCGCGAGAACCTCGTGTGTCAGCTTCTCGTATTCTGCGAGTTCATGGACGAGACGCAGGATGAGCGCCGCGTCGCCGGGACGCGCGGGGCGGATGGTGAGGGTCATCGGGAAACCTGGTGAGGAATGTCCGGCGTGTTGTCAGGCAACACGCCGGGAACGGCAAGGCCGTCAGATCGCGATCGGCGCCTTGATCGTGGCGTGCGGCTCGTAGCCGACGATCTCGATATCCTCGAATTTGAAATCGAACAGCGAGCGCACCGCCGGATTGAGCCGAAGCGTCGGCAGCGGTCGCGGTTCGCGGGCAAGCTGTTCGCGCGCCTGATCGACGTGGTTCAGATAAAGATGCGCATCGCCCAGAGTGTGGACGAAATCGCCCGGCTTCAGCCCCGTGACCTGCGCGATCATCTGCGTCAGCAGCGCATAGGAAGCGATGTTGAACGGCACGCCGAGGAAGATGTCAGCGGAACGCTGATAGAGCTGGCAGGACAGCCTGCCGTCGGCAACGTAAAACTGGAACAGGCAATGGCACGGCGCGAGCGCCATCTTGTCGAGATCGGCCGGGTTCCAGGCTGAGACGATCATGCGTCGCGAATTCGGATTGCTGCGGATCTCGTTCAGCACGTCGCTGATCTGGTCGATCGTCGTGCCGTCAGGCGTCGCCCACGAGCGCCATTGTTTGCCGTAGACCGGGCCGAGATTGCCGTCGGCATCCGCCCATTCGTCCCAGATCGTGACCTTGTTGTCCTGCAGGTAGCGCACATTGGTGTCGCCCTTCAGGAACCAGAGAAGCTCATGGATGATCGAGCGCAGATGCAGCTTCTTCGTGGTGACGAGCGGAAAGCCTTCCGACAGGTCGAAACGCATCTGATGGCCGAACACCGACAATGTCCCGGTGCCGGTGCGGTCGCCCTTTTGCGCGCCTTCGTCGAAGGCGCGGCGGAGTAGATCGAGATAGGCCTGCATCTGCGTCGAGTCCCGCGCGCTGGTCGCGCTTATTTATACCGCGCCCGGGGGCCGCAAAACCCCTGCCCGACCCTTCTGAACAGAAAGGTCGGCGACTAGGTCACGTCGGTCCACGACGAGAATGCCGCCGCCTGCCCGCGATCGACCCCGGTGCCGTCGATCAACTGCCAGACCACCGCCCGCTCGATCCGGAAGCGGCGACCGGACTTCGCGATTCTGATCCCACTGTAGTCGTCGATGAAGCTCTTCGCTGCGACCCTGTCCAGCAGGCGCTGGCGCTCGGCCCTGTCCGGAAGCTCGGCCGAAAGCCTCGACGGCAGACCGACGAATTCGTTCCAGTCATATTCGAACAGGGTCTGCGCGGTCCGGTTCGCATACACGAACGTCGGATCCGTGCCGCCATCGTGTGCGAGCAGGACGAAAGGCGCGTGCTCATAGAGCCAGCGCGGCCCCTGATCTACGGGCATCAGCGGGCGCCCGACGATCCTGAGATGGCTTCCGGTCAGAAGGTCGAAGAAAGAACGGTCCAGAGCGACATCCGGAACCGCGTGTTTCGTTTGGCTGTCCATGCAGTCCCTTCCGCCCTTTCTGAACGAAAACCCGGACGAGGCGTTCACAGCCCGTTCAGCAGCGATTTCCTATTAATGCGCTGCAAGGGTTCAATTTTGACCTTCAGGAGATGTCCATGCGTAAGTTTGCAGCCAGCGCGCTGATGGCGCTGAGCCTCGGGCTCGGCTTCGCCGCCGTGGCCGGCACAGCCCCCGCCAGCGCCCAGGGTATCGTGATCACGCCGAACGGCGTCCGCGTCTATCCCGGCGATGCCGGCTATGATCGTTACGACCGCCGCTGGCGCCGCAATGTCGACCAGCGCGACGCGATTTTCATCGCCCGCCGCAACGGCGTCGAGCGTGTCCGCTCGGTCTCGCGCAATCGCGGCGACTGGGTGGTCGTCGGCACCGCCCGTCGCGGACCCGGCAACCTGCGCGTTCGCATCGACGACCGCTCGGGCCGCGTGATCAGCGTCACCCGCGTCGTTCGCTGAGCCGAACGAGGAATCCAAACGGCGGGCTCCCATGCCCGCCGTTTTATTCATCTCGTCAGATAGGTCGAGAGAAACGCCCAGTCGTTGACGATCATGTGCAGCAGGATCGGCGCGAATACCCCGCCGGATTTCTCGCGCAGCCAGCCGAGCGCGAAGGCGAGCGGCAGGACGAGCAGCGGATACATCATCGTCGGCTCGAAATGCATGGCCGAGAACAGCACCGAGACGACGATCAGCGACGGCGCATAGCCCCACCGCTCGCGGAACGCGGTGTAGAGGAAGCCACGGAAGACGAGTTCCTCGCCGATCGGCGCGAGGACCATGATCACCACCGCGGAGATCGCCAGGGCGAGCGGATCCTGCGCCAGCCCGAAGAGTTGCTGGATCGAGGGATACATCTCGGCGAGCCGGCCCTCGACCAATGCGACGAGGACGATGAAGCCGAGCGCCCACAGCATCGGCTTGAGCGGCACGCTGAAATTGATCGCGAGGAGCCTGCGGATTCCTCCGCCGCCTCGAATCGCCGCGAGTGCGACGATCAGCGGAATGAGCAGGAAGCTCCAGGTCGCGGCCAGCAGCCACGAAAACCTCTCGCCCAGTTGAGCGAGCCCGGTCGCCTCTTCCGGCGAATCGAGTGCGTCGAGAAAACTCTGCCAGCCGCCGCCGTGCAGCAGTCCGGTCGCCACGAAAGCCACCGCGAAAGCGATCGCGATCCCCATGATCATGATCGCAAGCACGAGGAGGATGGATACGAAGGGGCCGAATGGCCGGACGCCGGACGCCGATTCCCGTGGCGCCGTCTCGACGGACGGCAGCATCGATATTTCGGTGGTCATGGTCATGGCGAACGGTCCTTGCCTTGGTGAAGCACTTTCCGTCAGTCGTCGAATGGTCGCGAAACGTTCACCGGTCCACCGAATTCCGCCGCAAAGCCTTTGCGTCGGCGACTCAAATCCCTATATTTCACGTGCTGGCTTCGGCCAGATATGGCGATAAACGGCCTACGTAATAAGCCTTTCGGACCCGGGGGCAGTGCCCGGCGCCTCCACCAGAATCCGTTTTCAGCGGATTGCGGCGGGGGCGAAACAGGATCGACGAGGGTGTAAAGGTTGCGCTTTTGCTCGGCATTGTACCGCCGTTATCGGGCTAAATTTGTAGTTGCCAACGACAACTATGCTCCGGTTGCCCAGGCTGCGTAACGCAGTTTGAGTACCGAAATCAAAGTCCTGGCGGGCTAGCACTCGTCAGGCGGGGTTCGGAGGCACCTGGCAACAGAAGCCTCCACTTAACTCCGCTTCGGCATTGCTGGGGCGGCCTGATTTCGGATCCGGTCGCAAGCGGCGGAGCATGGCAACGGACCTTATTCGTTACGACCTATTGGCGCAGGAGGCCCTGCGTGGAGTCGTGCGTCGCGTTCTCGAGGACGTCGCCCGGACAGGCGTGCCCGGCGAGCACCATTTCTATATCTCCTTCAACACCGAGTTTCCCGGGGTCCGGATCTCGCCGCGCCTGCGCGAGAAGTATCCGGAGGAGATGACGATCATCCTCCAGCATCAGTTCTGGGACCTTTCGGTCGGCGAGAACGGCTTCGAGGTCGGCCTGTCCTTCTCGAACGTGCCTGAGAAGCTCTACGTGCCGTTCGACGCGATCACCGGCTTCTTCGACCCATCGGTGAAGTTCGGCCTGAAGTTCGAGGCGCTCAATCAGGTGCCGACCGACGAGAAGGCCACCGAGAAGCCGGAGAAGGCGACGGGACCGCGCGATCTGCCTCGCGGCGCCGGAAGCGAACCGGCCGTTTCGCCGCCCGCGCCAGCGCAGACGGGACGCAAGAAAAGCGAGAAGGCGTCGGTCGAGACTCTGGCGGCCGCCGAAACGCCGAGCGTCCAGGCCAACCCGCCGGACACCGGCGGCGCCGAAATCGTCAGCCTCGACAAATTCCGGAAAAAATAACGGGCTAAGCCCGGCTCCATCAGCGGGCACATCCCGCCTCGCCGCGGGAGGGCGAGTTCCATGACGAAGACGCGTACCGAAACAGATACGTTCGGCCCTATCGAGGTCGCCACCGACCGTTACTGGGGCGCACAGGCGCAGCGATCCCTCGGCAATTTCAAGATCGGCTGGGAAAAGCAGCCGCTGCCAATCGTCCGCGCGCTCGGCATCGTCAAGCGCGCCGCAGCCGAGGTGAACATGGACCTCGGCCGGCTCGATCCGGCGCTCGGCCGCGCCATCGTGCAGGCAGCGCAGGAGGTCATCGAAGGCAAGCTCGACGCGCATTTCCCGCTCGCAGTCTGGCAGACCGGCTCCGGCACGCAATCGAACATGAACGCCAACGAGGTGGTGTCGAACCGCGCCATCGAGATCCTCGGCGGCGAGATGGGCTCGAAGAAGCCCGTCCATCCGAACGACCACGTCAATATGAGCCAGTCGTCGAACGACACCTATCCGACGGCGATGCACATCGCCTGCGCGGAGGAGATCGTCCACCGGCTCCTGCCGGCGCTGCAGATGCTGCGCAACGCCCTGAACGACAAGGCGAACCAATGGGCGGGCATCATCAAGATCGGCCGCACCCATACACAGGACGCAACACCTTTGACGCTGGGTCAGGAGTTTTCGGGCTACACCCAGCAGGTCGAGAACGGCATCGCCCGGATCGAAAGTACCCTGCCCGCGCTGATGCAGCTCGCCCAGGGCGGCACCGCCGTCGGCACGGGGCTAAACGCGCCGGTCGGCTTCGCCGAGGCGGTGGCGGACCGGATCGCACAGATCACCGGGCTGAAGTTCACCTCGGCGCCGAACAAGTTCGAAGCGTTGGCGGCCCACGATGCAATGGTGTTCTCGCACGGTGCCATCAACACGGTGGCGGCGTCGCTGTTCAAGATCGCCAACGACATTCGCCTGCTCGGCTCCGGTCCGCGCTCGGGCCTCGGCGAGCTTGCGTTGCCGGAAAACGAGCCGGGCTCCTCGATCATGCCGGGCAAGGTGAACCCGACGCAGTGCGAGGCGCTGACACAGGTCTGCATACAGGTGTTCGGCAACCAAGCCGCCATCACCTTCGCCGGCAGCCAGGGCCATTTCGAGCTGAACGTCTTCAACCCGGTGATGGCCTACAATTTCCTGCAGTCGGTCAGGTTGATGGCGGACGCCGCAATCTCCTTCACCGAGAACTGCGTCGTCGGCATCGAGCCGCGCGAGGACAACATCAAGTCGGCGCTGGAGCGCTCGCTGATGCTCGTCACCGCGCTCGCGCCGAAGATCGGCTACGACAACGCTGCCAAGATCGCCAAGACCGCGCACAAGAACGGCACGACGCTCCGCGAGGAAGCCGTCGGCGGCGGCTACGTGACCGACGCGGAATTCGATGAGTTGGTTCGCCCGGAGAAGATGGTCGGGCCAGGTTGATTTCTCACCTGATGCGCATGCGATATGCGCATCAGAACGGAGTGATCGCGATGAGCTCGAAACGGGCTGTGAATCTGTCGGTGGATGCTGAGCTTCTCGATGAGGCGAAGGCGATGGGAATCAATCTATCGCATCTGGCGGAAGCGGCACTCTCGAAGGCCATTCGACTTGAGAGAGAGCGGCGTTGGCGCGCGGAAAATCGCACCGCGCTGGAGGACTTCGACAGATACGTAAGCGAGCACGGCGTTTTCGGCTAGGAATGGCGGAGCCTCTGAATGCGCCAGTTCGACGTCTTCGAGAACGAGAGCGCGCGCTCGCGGGAACGTGCGCCATACCTGCTGGCCCTTCCCGGCGGGTACTTTCTGGATCGGCGGACGGTTATCGCGCCTCTTATTGGCGCTGAATTGCTGAAACCGGTCCAGCGGCTTAATCCGCGTTTTGAAATCGAGGGCGCCGCCGTTTTGCTTTCGCCGTTGGAGATCGTGAATATTCTGACATCCGAACTGCGGCGGCTGGTGCAGAACCTCGAACCGGAACGCACCGCAATTGCCGCCGCGCTCGATCTGCTCTTCACCGGGATCTGACCGATGGCCGATCTGATCAACCTCAACCGTTTCCGCAAGGACAAGGCCCGCGCCGACAAAAAGGCGAAAGCGACCGAAAATCGGGCCGCTTTCGGCCGGACCAAAACCGAGAAGTCGACGGCAAGCGCGCGCGAGGAACAGGCCCGGCGCCTCATCGATCAGCACCGGATCGACAAGGACCCCGAGTGAGCGGCGTCCGCAAGCGCTCGATCGAGATCGCTGGGCACCGGACCAGCATCACGCTCGAGGACGATTTCTGGACAGCCCTTCAGGAGATCGGCCATCGGCGCGAGGTCACTCTCCGCGCGCTCGTCGCGGAGATCGACGGCAACCGCGGCGAGAACAATCTCTCGTCGGCGATCAGACTGTACGTGCTTCGCTATTACCGCGACGAGGCTGCCGGCGCGGCGCGCTGACGGAGAAAGTCGAGCGGCGATCCCTCGTCCGAGCGCCCCGGCGGGCGGGGACGCGGCGTCGCCGGAGGCGGAGGCGATGACGCCGCCGCGGGAGGAGGCACGATCGCGGACGGCGCCGCTGCGGGCGGCGTCGCGGACGTAACCGGCGAATTCCTCGGCATCGGCATCACCTGGATCGGCGGAGGCAGCGCGGGCAACGGCACCTGCCCCGTACTCTCGGTGATCGCGCGGATGCGGGCCTCCTCGGCCTCTTCGGCGGCGCGCTTGGCCTCCTCCTCCGCCGCGATCCGCTCCCGCTCCGCCCTCTCCGCTTCCATCTTCTCGACGCGGGCGACCTCGCGCTCCAACGCGCGGACGGTCAGCGTGTTGGCGAAAGTGGTCGTATCGAGTGTCCGGACCGGCGCCTGGATCGGACCGGAGAACATGATGTCGGCCTGCGGAACCTTGTCGTCGGCGATGTCGGCCAGCGAACGCGGGCGTATCGTGATGTCGCCGGTGACATTGGCCTTGGTCAGATCGATCGTCGCCGAAGCCGTGGCGTTGGCGGCGGGACCGGTCACCGCCGCGTTCTGCGCTCGCAGAACGCCCGCGCCGATCGTGAACGACGTCGTCGCTTCAGATACGCCGAGATCGCCGAGCAGAAGTTCGGTCTGGAAGCGGTTGCCGATCTGGGCCGGATTGGCATTGCCGGCCCCGTTTCCCGCCTCCATGGACTGGAGGGTGCGCTCGAACGCGCCGGGATCGAGCGCGGCGAAACGGCCGTCGCGAAGCGTGGCCGTGCCGCTGCCCGAGAGATTGGCGATGACGTCCGAAAGGCTGGCGCCATTACCCAGCACGTCGGCCGAGACATTGAGGCGGCCCACGACGGCGGGGCGATCGGACGACCAGACGAGATCCCGCGCCTCGGCATCGGTCAGGGCCATGCGCGCGGCGACCGAGGTATCGTTCTCCATCCGGCGCAGGCTAAGACTGCCCTTGAGTTCGCCGCCGGCGAGAACGCCCCTCACGTCCTGCAGAGCGAATTCGTTCTTGCCGACCGACACGGTGAAGGCGGCCTTGCCGGCGACATAACCCGGCAGGAGTTCGAGCGCGTCGGTCGTCACGTCGACCTTGCCGCTCGTCCCTTCGAGGAGCCCCGGAGCGATCGGCCCGGTCGGCCAGCCAGCGGGATCGGCCCCGCTGACGACGAGCGGCCCGAGGCCGGTCGCGAGAAGCTCGCTCAGGCTGAGCGAGGTGACCGACAGATTGCCCGAGACGCCGTTCTTGCCGCCATAACCAAGGCTGCCATTGATCGCACGGCCCTGCACGAAGCCACTCGCCTTCGCCAGCCGCCAGCCGTCGTCGGCGATGCTGAGATCGCCGGTCACGTTGAACGGGATCGACGGCAGGCTGCCCGGTGCCGCACGACCCAGCATGATCGCGAAATGCCCGGCATCCTCGGTGCCCGCTTCGAGGTGGCCGGCGAGCAGCGGCTTGCCGGAGGGATCGTAGGTGCCCCTGAACGCGCCGGTCGTGCCGTTGGCCATGAACTTGGCCTGGGCGGTTGGCTTGTCCTTGCCGTTGTTCAGGATGCTCGCCTCGACGCTCGCCGGACCGCTTGCATCGATCGCGACGACCGGCAGGCCGAGCTGCGCGAGAAGCCTGGCCTGGTTGTCGGACGACGCCCTCAGGGTGGCCGTGAGCGTCGGCGCGACATTACGCGGATCGGCGCCGAGATCGAGATCGACCGTCGAACCGCCGAGGCTGCCGCGCACCTTTCCGGAAAGCTTCGTCGATTTCGGATCGGAGGTGACCGTAGCCGTCAGCGCCGCCGGCGCGAGAAGATCGGTGCGCGCGGCGAAGGCGTCGACGAGCGCGGCCGGAGCCGGCGTCTTCCTCAGGACCGCGACCAGCCCGTCGAGCCTGGCGGCATTGATCTTCGCGTCCATCCTGCCGTCGGGACGGCCGTCCTTCTCGCCGATCCTGCCCTTGGCCTCGATCCTTGCGCCGCCGAGATCGGCGACGTTCAGGCGGCGGATGTCGACCGCGCCGGACGACGCCGACAGATCCACGTCGACCTTGCTCCACGGCACCTTGGCGAAGGTCATCTGGTTCGCCTTCAGCGTCAGGTCCACGTTCGCGTTCTGCACGCCGGACAGCGAGGCGAAGCGCTGGATATCGATCGCGTCGAGATCGAGCCTGTCGGCACTAAGTTTGGCTTCGAGCTTCGGCGTCTTGCCGTCCTCGCCGCTCCAGGCGACGCGGCCGCTGAGGTCGGCGCCGTCGGCGGTCATCCGGAAGTCCTGCAGGACGTATGCGTCGGCACGGACCGCGATATCGCCGTCGACCTTGAGGCGACGCACCGCGATGTCGGAGCGCGTCGCCGTCGCGCCTTCGAGCCAGCGCACGAGGCTCGGCATGTTGGAGACATCGACCGACAACAGGCCGGCATAACCCGGGCCGCCCTCGAAGGTCACGGCCCCGGCAGTCTTCACGTCGCCGCCGCCCGGCGCGCGGAAGGCGAGATTGTCGATGGTCCAGCCGGTCCGGCTGTTCGAGACCTCGGCGCGGAGATTCTGGACGATGTCGCCGGCCAGCACCACGCCCTCGGCTGAGAGCCGGAGCTGGAGATTGAGCGCGGAGGACGGCGAGACTGGAAGCTGCGCCGAATAGGCCCCGAGCGCGTCGGCCGGGGTCAGCGGCGGGACCTCCTTCGGCCGCGCCAGGCTGCGGTCCACGTCGACCTGGCGAGCGTTGAGGTCGAGCTTGAGCGCCGGCACGCCCCGGAGCGACAGCTCGCCGGTGCCCGACATCAGGGTGCCGCTGCCCTCGTCGCCGAGCTGGACGTCGACCGTGTCGGACACCAGACGTCGCGGATCGCCCTCGATCTGCGCCTGCAGCTTCAGCCGCGAGCGCGCGGGCCGGTCCTCGGCCGCCTCGCCCGGCGGGATCACATAGACAGCCTTGCCCTTGATGCGCGGCAGCGCGCCGAGCGTCAGCGATCCGTCGACCGACAGCGTGCCGCCATCCGGTCCCTCGACCGCCAGTTCGACACGGCCATTGCCGGCCTGGTCGAACTCGCCCGTCCCCGCCCGCAGCGAATAACGCTGGCCGTCGACCGTGCCCGAGCCCTGCAGCTTCAGCGGTCCCGCCAGCGCAGCCGCCTCGCCGTCGAGCGCAAGGTTGTCGATGGTGATCATGCGATTGGCCGCCGGATCGGCCAAAGTCAGCTTCGATCTGGTGATCGACAGCTTCTCGACACGGACGCGGTCGAGATCCTCGCGCGACACACCGCCGTTGCGCACCGGCAGCGTCACCTCGCCATTGGCGGCGAGCGCCGTCTTCAGGTTCGCACCGTCGATGCGCAGATTGCTGACATGGTAGCTTCCGCTGAGCAGTGGCATCAGTGCCATGTCGAGCGAGAACGAATCCGCCTCGAGCTTGGCGGAATCCCATTCGTCCCCGGCGACGACATTGCCGAAGCGGATGCGCGGGCTCGGCAGGATGCGCGCCTCGACATCGCCCAGCACGCGCACCGGCACGCCCATGACGCGGCTCGCCTGCGCCTCGAACGAGGAGCGATAGGTCGTCCAGTCAATGAACAGCGGCCCGATCAGCGCGGTGGCCAATGCCAGCAGAAGCGCGATGCCGAGACCGGTCAGCGTGTTGGTCACGTTAAGAAGCGCCCCGCCCCTTCGCCCCAGAACCTATGCGCCGGATCCCCCGGCGCGGTCGCATTCGTTCAATATGACTGCAACATGGTGAGAAAGCGACAGCCTGCGCGTGTCAGGCCCGCGATCTCACTGCATTGAACACGTCGAACACCGATTTCGCGCCGAACAGCACGAACATCGCCCCGGTGATGCGGGTGATGATGCGGTGGTGGCGCGAGACCACGTTTCGGATCGGCGACAGCCCGGCCATCCACAACAGGAGCGCATAGGCCAGCACGAAGCCGACGATCGCCGCCAGCATGAAGGCCGGCGCGTCCGACCAGGTCAGGCTCGACGCGAACGGCGCGGTCAGCGCGGTGAACATCGCCACCGCGACCGGATAGGCCTTCGGATTGGTGATGCCGAACAGGAAGCCCGTGCGCGCCGGATTGATCGCGCCGATCGCCGTCGTCTCCGCATCGCCCGACTGCCGGATCGCCTGCCAGCCCAGCCAGATCAGATAGAGCCCGCAGGCGACGCCCAGCACGTCGAACAGCGTGTGCCCCAACTGGCTGACGCCGACGATCGCGAGAATGGCCAGCGAGCACCAGACCGTGTCGCCGAACAGATGCGCACCGATGAACCGGGCGCCATGCTTGCGGCCGGACAGCGCCGTCAGCGTGAACATCGCGAGCACCGCCGGACCGGGCGAAATGCCGTAGACGAAACCGGCTGAGAAGGATGCGACGAGAGCTTGGGGTGTCATGGCGAACGAACAAGAAAGAAGGTCGCGAGTTTGTAGCCTGTAACGGAGCGATGACAAATGGCTTTGGCGAAGGAGACACTGGAGAATGCCGCGCGATGCGGCTATGCGGCGCGCGGGATCGTCTACCTCCTGGTCGGCGGACTTTCGCTTCTCGCCGCCATCGGCGCGGGCGGCATGAGCGGCGGCTCGACCGACGCCCTGCGCGAATTGATGAACCAGCCCTTCGGCGGCGTTCTCCTGGCCGTCGTCGCCGCCGGCCTCCTCGCCTTCGCGCTCTGGCGGCTCGTCGAGGCGCTGAGCGATGCCGACGGCCACGGCACCGGCGCGAAGGGACTCGCGGTGCGGGGCGCCCATCTCGTCAGCTCCGCCCTTCATTTCGGACTGGCGGCCTGGGCCATCCAGCTCTCGCTCGGCATCGGCTCGTCGGGCGGCGGAGACGGCGCGCAGGACTGGACGCGCTGGCTGCTGTCGCAGCCTTTCGGCCCCTGGCTGGTCGCCGCGGCCGGCATCGCCGTCGTCGTCGCCGGCGGCGCGATGCTCGTCCGCGCCTGGACGGCCGCGTTCCGCAAAAGGCTGCGCTGCGGCCGCGACGAGGAAACCTGGCTCATCCCGCTCGGCCGCGCCGGCTATGCGGCGCGAGGCGTCACCTTCCTTATCGTCGGCGCCCTGCTCGTCCTCGCCGCCTGGACCCACGATCCATCGGCCGCGAAGGGACTTGGCGGCGCGCTCCAGACCCTGCGCGAGCAGCCCTATGGCTGGGCCCTGCTCGCCCTCGTATCGGCCGGCCTGTTCGCCTTCGGCGCCTTCGCCATCGCCCAGGCCTTCTACCGCAGGATCGATCCGCCCGAGCCACGCCTGAACACGCGCCGGCTAAAAACGGCCTAGGGGCACAAAGAAGGGCCGCCCCGTCGGGACGGCCCTTTCGGGCGCCGCTTGGCGTGGATCTCCTCCGGTCAGGCAGGAGGATAACGCCCTTCAAACGACCCTCACTGCGCCTTCGGCTGCTGCTTCACGGCCTTCTTCGGCTGCACCGTCGTCGCGGCGCGTATCTCCAGTGAAGCCGGAACCTCGAAGCGGCGCTCCATCTTCGCATTGTGCTCGCGGACGAAGGCATACATGCCGTTCTGGTTGTTGCGGGAGTCCTTCCAGGCCAGGGCCGGCGTGGCGCCGACGACCAGAGCGGCAGCGGCAAGGATCAGGGTCTTGTTCGTGGTCATAGTCATCTCCTCCGATGGTGTCAGCCAGTGTTGGCTGGCGTGAGAAGAAGATGGGGGCGGAAGGGTCTGAAGCGGTAGACCAAGCCTCCGGCAGAATTGCACGATTCTATCGAACGTGCGGGCGGCTGATACAGAAACCGACAATTTTGATGCGGTTGGATTACATGATCCTGACGCGGCGGCGATTACAGGCGATTGCTTCTCGCTCGTAATTGCCGTCGTCCGCTAGCCGGGCGAGCCAGCTCGAAATACCGCGCCATCGGACCATGGAATGACGTTCACTCGTCCTTCGGAGCCGCCCGTGACACGAGCTCGCGATATTCCAGAACCGGCAGTCCACCCAAGCCCCAGCTGTCCAGCTCCACCTCGTCTATGATGACGAATGTCGTATTCCGCGGTTTACCGAGCACCTCGAACAGTAGGTCGCTCACTCCCTTGATGAGCGCGGCCTTCTGCTCCGGTGTCGTGCTGAAGGCGCCTGGCGCGGTGCCTTCGCGCGTCACCTTGATGTTCACATAGGGCATTGTCGTTCTCCTTCAGGTTGGATCGATCACCAATGGCCGGCGTGCTGGCCGCCGTCGACGTTCAGGGTCTCGCCTGTCACGAAGCTCGCCTGTTCCAGATAGCGGATCGCATCGACGACATCCCGGACCTCGCCCATGCGTCCGACCGGATGCAGGGCGCCGAGCGCGGCGTGCGTCTCCGGCGGGTTCATAGGCGTCTTGATGATGCCCGGCGCCACCGCGTTCACGCGGATACCGCTCCTGGCATATTCGATCGCCAGCGAACGCGTCACCGCGTCGAGGCCGCCTTTGGTCAGGGCCGCGAGGCCCGACGGAAGCGCGGTCATCGGCTGGTCGACGAGCGCCGTCGTGATCTGGACGATATGCCCGCTGCCCTGCCGCAGCATCTGCGGGACGGCGAGCTGGGTCACGTGGAAGAAGCCGCGCACGTTGACGTCGAGGACGTTGGCGAAGTCGTCCGGCGTGTAGTCGGTGAACGGTTTGCCGATGAAGATGCCGGCATTGTTGATCAAGGTATCGATCCGCCCGAAGCGCTCGATCGCCGTCTTGACCACCAGCGCCGCCACCTCGCGATCGCCGATATTGCCGGGGACCGCGACCACGCCATCGTCTTGCGAGGGTTTGATGCTGCGCGAATTGGCGACGACGGCGAAGCCGTCCTTGCGATACGCCTCGACGATGGCCGCTCCGATGCCCTGCGAGGCTCCGGTGACGATTGCGACTTTCTGCTCTGTTCTCATGATGAGTTACCTCTGGAAATGCGCGTTGGCGCGGGTTGTCGAATGAAGGTTTTGGGATCGCTCAGGCCTGCGGGCCGATGACGAGAAGCTTGCCGCGCTCGAAGTGCCTCAGGCGGTCGCTTAGCCCGAACTGGGCGAAGACGTCGGCGAGTTGCGCCTGGGTTTCGCGGAAATGCACCCAGCCCTCGTTGTGCGCGGCGACCAGAGTGGCGTTCGGGAAGGCGTGCGCCGCTTCCAGCGCGTCCTCGCTGCCCATGGTCACGTGGAAGCGGCCGCGCGGCTCGGCGGCGCCGGTGAACAGGATCACGGCGCGGGGCGAGAACTGGCGGGCGACCTCGGCCGTGCCGTCGTACCAGACGGTGTCGCCGGTCACGTAGAGGAGGTCGCCCGGCCTGTCGGTGCCGAGCGCGAAGCCGACGACATCGCCGGAGATCGGCTCGATGCCGACGGGCCCATGCCGCGCGGGCGTTGCCGTGACGAGGAGCCTCTGCCCGCTCGCGCCGGTCAGGGACACCGTCTCGAACGGCGCCAGTCCCCGAGCATTGCCGCCGAGGCGCTCCGCCCCAACCCTGGTCGTGTAGGTCACGCGAACCGTTGGCAGCATCGCGCGGCCGGAATCGTCGAGATTGTCGAAATGCTGGTCGTGGCTGAGCAGCACGGCGTCGAGCCGCCCGACCTCCTCGACCGAAAGCGCGGGGCCGGAGGTCTTCTCGAACCGGACCGGCGGTCCCTCGCGGTACAGGCCCGGAGGGTCGAAAGTCGGGTCGGTCAGCAGGCGCAGTCCGTCATATTCGATCAGGACCGTCGGGCCGCCGATGAGCGTCAGTTTCAGGTCTTGGGAGGACATCCGGACACCTCGTGTTTGTCGGTGCCCAAATGAATAGGGTCGTTCACACCTGCGCAAAATTCGCTATTCTTGCGCAATGGCTGAGCAAAAACGCACAGACCTCGATTGGGAGGACCTCCGCGTCTTCCTCGCGCTGGGCCGGCATGGCAGCCTGTCGGCGGCGGCGCGCACGCTCGCGATCAATCACGCCACCGTCGCGCGCCGGATCAAGGCGCTGGAGGCCTCGCTCGGGGAAAGGCTCGTCGAACGGCGGCCGGACGGCTATGTCCTGACGCCCGCCGGCACGCGCACGCTCGCTGCGGCGAGCGACATGGAAGCCGCCGCCCAGACGCTCGGCCGCGCCGGCACCGACGACGCCCCGCGCGGCCTCGTACGGATCAACGCCTCTCCGGCGCTCTCCCAAGGCTTCCTGATCGCCCGGCTGGCCAGGATCCCCGTCGAATATCCCGGGCTCGACATCGATCTCGCTACCGATCTCCGCGCCGTCAGCCTGGAACGGCACGAGACGGATATCGCCATCCGGCTCGGTCGCCCGCAGGACAGCTATCTGATCGCCCGCCAGCTCGCGACCATTGGATACGGCTTCTACGGCACGCCTGCTGTCTGCGACGAGGTCGAGGCGGGGGCGGATCCGATCTTCGTCGGCTTCGACGAGGTCAACGCCGATATTCCCGAGGCCGCCTGGCTGTCGCGTCACTTCCCCCGAGCGCGCGTCTCGTTCCGTGCCAACAACCAGGTCGCACAGGCCACCGCCGCCAAGGCGAACGCCGGTCTCGCTTTGCTTCCTCATTATATCGGGCGGCAGGAGAACGGCCTGCGCCCCTGCAGACTTGAGCCCCTCCCGCCGCCACGCGAGGTCTGGATTCTGACACGGCGCCAGGACCGAAAGAATTCGCCGGTCCGAACGGTGGCCGACAAGCTCGGTGAAATGTTCGCGAGCGAGCGAGCGCTTTTTGAAACTTTCATCGAGGGCGGAGCGAACGCTGATTTCCGCCAGTTATAAGTGGAAGTTCGTCCGAGGACGCTTGCCGGATACCGCCGGCGATCGCGCCCTACCCCTCCTGAACGCGCACCCGCAGCCCCAGCGTCAGCGGCAGCGCCACGGCACACAACGCCGCCATCCCGAAGAACGCCGGCGCACCGTACCGGGCATAGAGCGCGCCCGCCGTGAGCGTCAGCAGCCCCGTCGCCGCACTGACGGCGAGCGCGTAGACCGCCTGCCCGGTCGCCGCGAGCTGCGGCGGCACGGTCTGCGCCAGCAGCCTCATGCAGGCGAGATGCAGCAGCGCGAAGGTGAGGCCGTGCAGCGGCTGTACCAGGACGAGCGCCAGCGGATCGACCGACAGAGCCATGACGATCCAGCGGAGCACGCCCGCTGCCGCGGCGATGGCGGCCGCCGCCGCCGGGCCCAGCCGCGCGATCAGCGGCGGGCCGATCAGGAAGAACACGACCACCTCCGCCGCCACCGACAGCGACCACAGCACGCTTGCCAGCCCCGCACTCATGCCCGCCGCATGCCAGCGGATGACCGCGAACACGTCGTGCATGGCATGGCTACCCATCACCAGCGCCGCCACCAGCAGGAGCCGGCGGAACAGCGCGATGCGCAGTAGCGCCGCGAAGCCTCCGGCGGGCGAGCCCGCTTCCTTTGCCGCTTCTTTCGCCACCGGTGCGTCCCGCTTGGACATCACCTCGGGGACGAGCAGAGCGACGAGAGCCGCGCCGGCGAGCAGTCCCGCATGCATCGGGACGATAAGAGCGAGCCCGGCTTCGCCCACCACCTGCCCGGCGATGAGCGTCCCGACGATGAAGGCCGCCGAGCCGGTGCCGCGCACCCAGCCATATTCGAACCTCTTGCCGCCAGCGCGCCCGGACGCCGTGGCCGCGTTCAGGGCCAGCGCATCCGCGAGCGTGGTGACCGGGGCGAGCGCCGCCGCATGGCACAGGCTCACCAGCAGCAACAGCCAGAAGCCCTGCGCCGGAAGCACGCCGAGCGCGACCAAAGCCGCCGTGCCGGTGCAGACGGCGAGCACCGCGCGCCGCGCCGCGACAAGATCGGCCACCCTGCCTGCCAGCGGACCGGACACCAGCCGCACCGCCGTCCCGGCCGCGAACAGCAGGCCGAGCTCTTCCGGCGTCAGCCCGCGCGTCTCGAAGAACCGTGGCCAGAACGGCGAGGTCACCCCGAACGCCGCATACATCAGCGCATAGAGCAGAACGAAGCGCGGCAGCGGATTTGGATACACGGACCCTCGCCGATCTCGACCCTGTGACTGCGCACCCCCGCGTGGCTGCGCTGGAGCGTGACCACCCGCCAACGGGACCGTCGCTTCCCCTAGGAACGCATGGGACCGCGATAACGGTTGCGCACAGGGGGCGAGCGCCTCTCCCCGTTACGGGAGAGGCGACTCGACGCCGGGAGATTCGAGTGCGTGAGGGGAAGCACTCCTCATGCCCGGGCTTGACCAGAGCCAGGCAACGGGCAGCTGGCTGGATTGCCGGGTCAAGCCCGGCAATGACGGAGAATGGGATTTGGCGCACCCGTCTCCCGGTCCGCGCATGGCTCAAATATATTGACAATATTCCTATCTTCTGCTAGTCCTCCATTCATCCTCACCCTGCGAGGGGCGCTGGCCAGGTACCGGCCGGCCGGCGCGGGATGAGGAGCGGCGCCTGCGGGCGGGGTCCGGAACCCCGCTCCCGGGAGGCCGGAGGATGTAGGACGACCGAGAA
>NZ_JBHSJF010000006.1:1507002-1722527 GCF_042652085.1 Flaviflagellibacter deserti
ATGCACTGGGGACGAGCCGTGGTCTTCGAAGGCTCTCAAACCTTCGGCGGCCACAGGCCGTGGAAGCGCCCGCCGCCTCCGACTTAACCGCCGTGCGGGGAACGCCTCAGGCATCCACGCAAACCAAACCAGTCAGAGGACGCCGAGGCGTTCCCCGCTCCCTCCGAGGGAGCATCTTTCCGACATCGTTGTTTTGGCAGGCGAGGAGAGGGTGCGCCCATGCCTCTCCCATTCATGGGAGAGGTCGAGTCGGCGAAGCCGAACCGGGTGAGGGCTGCGAGGCATCTCCGGATCGCCTGCATCACCGTCCCAATGCCCTCACCCGCTCGCTTCGCGAGTCGACCTCTCCCGCAGGCGGGAGAGGCAACCACCCCCACCTCTCGCAATCCGCCCATCGAGGTGCCATTTTGTTCACGTAGGCGAATCGCACACGGCATCGCCGCACCTGCCTGTTTCGAGGATAGTTTTTGGCCGAGACGAACCCCGTTCCGTTTTTCGACGACGACCTCCCTGCCCCCAAACCGGGCGGCATCGCCGCTCGCGCTCTGGCGGCATCGGGGCGTGGCGCGAAGGACTATCTCGCCGGCCTGAACCCCGAACAGTGCGAGGCGGTGCAGACGCTCGACGGGCCGCTGCTCGTGCTCGCCGGCGCAGGCACCGGCAAGACGCGGGTGCTGACGACCCGCATCGCCCATATCCTCGCGACCGGCCGCGCCCGCCCCTCCGAAATCCTCGCGGTGACCTTCACCAACAAGGCGTCGCGGGAGATGAAGCACCGCGTCGCCTCACTGGTCGGCGACGTCGCCGAGGGCATGCCGTGGCTCGGCACGTTTCATTCGATCGGCACGAAGATCCTGCGCCGCCACGCCGAGCTGGCCGATCTCAAGTCGAGCTTCACCATCCTCGACACCGACGACCAGATCCGCCTGATCAAGCAGATCCTCTCGGCCGAGAACATCGACGAGAAGCGCTGGCCGGCGCGCAGCCTCGCCTGGACGATCGACGGCTGGAAGAACCGCGGCCTGTCGCCGAAGGAAGTCCCGGCCGGCGAAGGCGCGTCGTTCGCCAACGGCAAGGGAAAGCAGCTCTACGAGGCCTATCAGGAACGGCTGAAGACGCTGAACGCGACCGACTTCGGCGATCTCCTGCTGGAGCCGATCCGCATCTTCCGGGAAAGCCCGGACGTGCTGGCGCAATATCACCGCCGCTTCAAGTTCATGCTGGTCGACGAGTACCAGGACACCAACGTCGCGCAATATCTCTGGCTCCGCCTCTTGGCGCAGGGGCCGCGCAATCTCTGCTGCGTCGGCGACGACGACCAGTCGATCTATGGCTGGCGCGGCGCCGAGGTCGACAACATCCTGCGCTTCGAGAAGGATTTTCCGGGCGCCAAGGTTATCCGGCTGGAGCGCAACTACCGCTCCGACGCCCATATCCTCGGCGCGGCCTCGCACCTTATCGCCCACAATCAGGGCCGCCTCGGCAAGACGCTCCGCCCGCAGGGCGAGGACGGCGAGATGGTCACCGTCGCCGGCTCCTGGGATTCCGGCGAGGAAGCCCGCGCGATCGGCGAGGAGATCGAGCAGTTCCAGCGCCAGGACGTCAGCCTCGACGAGGTCGCGATCCTCGTCCGCGCCTCGTTCCAGATGCGCGAGTTCGAAGATCGCTTCATGACGCTCGGCGTGCCCTATCGCGTCATCGGTGGCCCGCGCTTCTACGAGCGCCAGGAGATCCGCGATGCTTTGGCCTATCTCCGCTGCGTGAATTCGGCGTCGGACGACCTCGCCTTCGAGCGCATCGTCAACACGCCGAAGCGCGGCCTTGGCGACGCTACCGTGCAGACGCTGAACGGCATCGCCCGCTCGGCCCGCATTCCGCTGATGGAAGCCGCGCGCATGGCCGCCGACACCGAGGAGCTGAAGCCGAAGCCGCGCCAGACGCTCCGCGACCTCACGCAATGCTTCCAGCGCTGGTCGCACGCCGCCGAGACGATGAAACACACCGATCTCGCCGAAATGGTGCTCGACGAGTCCGGTTACACCGAGATGTGGCGGCAGGACCGTTCGCCGGACGCCGCCGGCCGGCTCGAAAACCTGAAGGAGCTGGTCCGCTCCATGGACGGGTTCGAGAACCTGCAGGGCTTCCTCGAACATGTCTCGCTGGTGATGGACACCGACACCGGCGACGCCGACGAGAAGGTCACTTTGATGACCCTCCACGCGGCCAAGGGCCTCGAATACGACGTCGTGTTCCTGCCCGGCTGGGAGGAAGGCCTGTTCCCGCATCAGCGCTCGCTCGACGAGAACGGCCGCGCCGGCCTCGAGGAAGAGCGCCGCCTCGCTTATGTCGGCATCACCCGCGCCAAGAAGCGGGCGAAGATCTATTTCGCCTCCAACCGCCGCATCCACGGAATGTGGCAGTCGTCGATCCCATCGCGCTTCCTCGACGAATTGCCCGACACCCATGTCGAGGTCGTCGAGGCGCCGGCGGCGTTTTCGAACCGCGGCTTCGGTGAAAGCCGGTTCGACCGCATCGAACCGTTCGGCTCGACCTACAACACGCCCGGCTGGCAGCGCGCCCAGCAGCGCCGCGAGACCTTCACCGCGAACTCGTTCGGCAATGGCTATAGCGGCCGTCGCGGCGGGCCGACGGTGATCGAGGGCGAACTCGTCGCGAAGTCGACCGCGAACGCCGCGAGCTACGAACTCGGCGAGCGCGTCTTCCACGACAAGTTCGGCTACGGCGACATCACCGAGGTCGAGGGCAACAAGCTGACCGTGCAGTTCGACAAGGCCGGCCAGAAACGCGTGATCGACAGTTTCGTGAAGCGCGTCTAACAAGCGCGCATGCCCACCGCAGTCGTCCGAATTTTCGCCGATCAACGCGCAGCCGAACGCCTCGCCCTTCTGGCCGAGGAGCGTCTGACGCTCGATGATCTCTCCATCGCCGTCTCCGAGACCGAGCCTGACCACCCGCTCTGGCGCGTCGACGTCTTCGCCGGTCCGAACACGGAGCCGGCGAACGTCGAGGCCGAGGTCCGCGCGGCGATGGGCGATGACCTCGAAGGGCTGAAAATCGTCTCGGAAGTCATCGAGGATGCCGACTGGGTAGCGCAGTCGCTTGCGGGTCTCGATCCCGTCGTCGCCGGCCAGTTCTTCGTGCATGGCGCGCACGACGCGGAACGTGTGCCCGGCAACTCGCACGGAATCCAGGTCGAGGCCGCGCTCGCCTTCGGTACCGGCCATCACGGCACGACGAAGGGCTGCCTGCTCGCATTCGATCAATTGCTGAAGGAAGGACGGCCGCGCCGCATCCTCGATCTCGGCACCGGCACCGGCGTGCTGGCCATCGCGGCGGCGAAGGCGACGGGGCATGGCATCGCCGCGAGCGATATCGACCCGACCTCAGTCGTAATCGCGCGCGAAAACGCGAAGCTGAACCGCGTCGCGGATCGCGTGCGTGTCGTCCATGCGAACGGGATGAACCATCCGATGATCGCGGCGAACGCGCCCTACGACCTGATTTTCGCGAATATTCTGGCGGGGCCGCTGGTGAAGCTGGCGCCGACCGTTACCAGGCACGTTATGCCGGGCAGCCACGTCATCCTATCGGGTCTTTTGACCCAGCAGGAGCGGCAGGTGCGGGCCGCCTACCGGATTCAGGGCCTCGTCGTGAAACGCAGGCTCGTCATCGACAACTGGGTAACATTGACGCTCGCGGCGTAATCACCGCGAGCATCCAAACTCTAGATGAGACGATCAAAAACCGCGATACATCGAGTGATAGATCGCGAGGTCGCGGCCGGAATCCGTGCCGCCTTCCGGAACGGTCGACAACTGGGTCAGCCAGCCCAGGAAACGCTCGACGATGGTCTCGCGGGCGGGGAAGTTGGCAGAGGTGTAAACTGCTGTCGGCATTGTTCTTGGCTCCTTGGCATGTGGTATCTGGTATACCAACGGTATGCACATTACGCCTTTTGAGATGCCACAGTGATGCAATTATCGCATGACTGATCTTGCTTGTTTATGAGGCCGGGGTAACGAATCCTTCACATGTGAAAAAGCCGACGGCCAAGAGGGGAAGCGATGTTTGAGAGTGTGTTCCAGAGCTTCGACGAACCGTCGCAGAAGGCCGCCAGCGCAGGCCGCATCGCGAAACTGCGCGCGGAGATGGAGCGGCTGACGCTCGACGGCTTCCTCGTGCCGCGCTCGGACGCGCATCAGAACGAATATGTGCCGAAGAGCGAAGAGCGGCTCGCTTGGCTGACCGGCTTCACTGGTTCGGCCGGCATGGCGCTGATCCTCAAGGACCGCGCGATCATTTTCATCGACGGCCGTTACACGGTCCAGGCACGCGAGCAGGTCGATGCCGGTCTCGTGACCCCGATCAATATCGGCGACGTCTCGACGACCGACTGGATCAAGGAGAACTTCCCACCCGGCGGGCGGCTCGGCTTCGATCCCTGGCTGCATACGATCGAAAATGTCGAGAGGCTGAAAAAGGCCTGCGATGCCATTAACGCGCATCTCGTCCCGGTCGAGACCAATTTGATCGACGCTATCTGGATCAACCGCCCTGCCCCGCCGCTGTCCGCCGTGGTCGACCATCCCGAACGTTTCGCTGGCGACAGCAGCGCGACGAAGCTCGACAAGGTGCGGGCCGAGATCAAGAAGGTAAAGGCGGACGCCGTCGTGCTCAGCGATGCGCACGACATTGCATGGCTGTTCAACATCCGCGGCGGCGACGTCTCACACACTCCCCTGCCCCTCGCCTGGGCGGTCGTCCGTGCCGAGGGCAAGCCGATCTTGCTGATCGACAACCGGAAGCTTTCGAACAGCATTCGCGACCGTCTGGCGGACCTCGCCGAGCTCCGTGACGAGGCCGAGCTTGAGGATGCGCTGAAGGACTTCGCCGATGCGCGGCCCCATGTCCTGCTCGATCCGGGCATGGCCCCGGAACAGGTCAAGGCGCTTTTTGAAAGCGCCGAGGCGACCGTCATCAAGGCTCCGGGACCGATCGCCAAGCTGAAGGCGGTCAAGAACTCCGTCGAGATCGGCGGCACGCGCTCGGCTCATGTGCGCGACGGCGCGGCGATGGCGCGCTTCCTCGCCTGGTTCGACCGCGAGGCGCCGACCGGAAAGGTCGACGAGATCGGCGCCGCCGAGGCGCTGGAGAGCTTCCGCCGCGAGACCGGTGCCCTGAAGGACATCTCCTTCACGACGATCTCGGCCGCCGGGCCGAACGCCGCCCTTCCGCATTACCGGGTGATGCGGGCGAGCAATCGCGTCGTCGAGCCGGGCCTTTTCCTGATCGACTCGGGCGGCCAGTACGAGGACGGCACCACCGATATCACCCGCACGATTTCGGTCGGCGAAACGACGGCCGAAATGCGCGATCGCTATACGCGCGTGCTGAAGGGCCATATCGCCATCGCCACCGTGCGTTTCCCCAAGGGTACAAGCGGGGCGCAGCTCGACCCGTTGGCGCGGCGCGCACTTTGGGACATCGGCACCGATTTCGACCACGGCACGGGCCATGGTGTCGGCAGTTATCTGTCGGTGCATGAGGGACCGCAGCGCATCTCGAAGCTTGGCCATGTGACGCTCGAACCGGGGATGATCCTCTCCAACGAACCCGGCTATTATCGCGAGGGAGCCTTCGGCATCCGGATCGAGAACCTCGTTCTCGTCCAGACGGCTGAGATTGCTGGTGCCGAGCGGCCGATGATGGATTTCGAGACGCTCACCCTCGCACCGATCGACACACGGCCGATCGAGCTTTCACTGCTGACGGCGGAGGAGCGCGCCTGGCTCGACGCCTATCATGCGCGGGTGCTGAAGGAGATCGGTCCGCTGGTCGATGCCGAGACGCAAGGCTGGCTCGAGAAGGCCTGCGCTCCGCTGAAATGAGAGCGCGGGAGCCGAGCTCCCGCGCCTCTGTTCTCAAACCTGGCGGGCGAAAAGCGCCGCGACCTGCTGCTGGTTCGGCAAACGGCCGTCCGGCGTCAGCTTGTCGACCATTCCGGGCAGGATCTTCGACAGCTGCTGCAGCAGTTCCTGCTCGCTCACGCCGGCCTGCCGGGCGAGATCTCCAATCGTCTGCTGGCCTATGGCCGAGCCGAGCTGGCCGGGTTCGATCGACTGATTGGGACCGGGGCGCACCCAGCTGTCCGCCGCCTCGCCCTGCCCTGCATTCTTGAGCTTGTCGAGAAGGCCGCCAAGGCCGCCGAGCAGCCCGCCGTCGGCTGGGGCGGCGCCAGCGTCGGGCATTGGCGCGCCCGCGCCCTCGGGAACTTGTGCATCCTTGTTCGCGAACATGCGGCTGACGAGCAGCGCGCCGAGCGCAATCAGAATGGGCTTCGAGATATTACCGCCAGGAACAGCGTCGTCGAACAGACCCATGGGAGCCTCCCAAATTATGGTCCGGCGCCCCCCGGACGTGACCTTCGCGCCAGCGGACCCTTTTGGCAAGCGAGACCGATGGCCATTTGGCGGCTGCGCTGGAAAGGAGCACACTGCGTCCCGCAGTTCCCCTAAGGAGGAAACGCCATGTCGGTGATTGGTTGGATCGTGCTCGGTCTCATTGCCGGGTTTATCGCCAGTAAGATCGTCAACGAAAGCGGTCAGGGCATGCTGATGGATATAGTGCTCGGCATCGTCGGCGCTATTGTCGGCGGCCTAGTGTTCAGCTTCTTCGGCGCGGCCGGCGTCACCGGCTTCAACATCTGGAGCCTGATCGTCGCCGTCATCGGCTCGATCATCGTGCTGTGGCTCTACCACACGATGACCGGGCGACGGGCGCTTTAGCTTCCCAGAAGCAACCTCAGAACGACCACCGCGACCACGCCCACCACGACGGTCGCGAGCAATGGCAGACGGAACGCGGCGAGCACGGTTATGCCCGCCGCGATGGTCTCGGCCGGCCCGGTCGCAACCGCGGTCGGCGCGATGACGGCGGTCAGAACGGCGGCCGGCAAGGCATCGAGCGCGGCACGAGCGCGGCCGCTTTTCGGGATGCGGTCGGCGATGAACAGGCCTGAGACGCGCGTCGCATAGGTCGCGGCGGCCATGGCGAGGATCGCGAGGAGGTTGGCGAGGGTGACGGTCATGCCGCCTTCTCGGCCGGTGCCATGATCGCGGCGACGGCGATGCCAGCCAGCGCACCGGCAAGCACGTACCACGGCCCTTCGACCGCCTTCTCGACGATCGCGGCAACGATTGCACTCGCGGCGATGACGAAGCCGGTGCGCCTGCCCTGCCAGAAGCCGACGACGAGGCCGATGAAGATGGCGGTGAACGCGAAGTCGAAGCCCATCGCCTTCGGATCGCCCATTGCCGCGCCGAGCACCGTGCCCAGCACCGTCCAGACCAGCCAGTTGACGTACAGGAAAACGCCCGTCGCGAAATAGAAGGCGGGCGTCAGCGGCTGGGACAAAGCGCGCCGCTCGGCGACCGCCCAGATCTCGTCGGCGAGGACGAACACCGCGAGCGTCTTCTGCCAGGGTGCGAATGAGCCGAACTTCGAGGAGATCGACGCGCTCATCAGGACATGGCGGAGATTGATGAGCAGCGCGGCGAAGCCGAGCGCGAGCCACGGTGCCGGGTGCGTCCAGAGATCGACGGCCACGAACTGGGACGAGCCGGCGAAAACGAGCCCGCCCATCAGCCCGACTTCAAGCGGCGAAAGTCCCTTTGATGCGGCCGCCGCGCCGAGCAGAAGCCCGAACGGCACGACCGCGATCGCCGCCGGCATGATGGCCATGATCCCCGCTCGCCATTCGGCCGCGGGAGCCGAAACGCCGTTACTCACCGACATTTGGAAGGAGCCTTCTAGCTTGGGGGAACTCTGTTTTCGTTGCCGCGTTCACTCCCCGGGCAGCGAAAGAGCCACGGAGAACCGGGTCATGTCGACTATTCTTATCATCATCCTCATTCTGATCCTTGTCGGCGCCCTGCCGAACTGGGGATACAGCCGCGGCTGGGGCTACGGACCCGGCGGTATCGTTGGCGTCCTTCTGATTATCGTGATCGTTCTGGCCCTCACCGGCCGACTTTGACACTCGAGAGATAGTTATCGAACTCGAGGCAACCAACGGAGCCGATCCGCTTTTCGCGGGTCGGCTCCGTTAGTTTTCAGCCCACCAGAGCAAGCCATTCGTCTTCGGTCAGGACCTGGATGCCGAGGGCAGTCGCCTGCGTCAGCTTCGAGCCTGCGCCGGGTCCAGCGACAACGACATCGGTCTTCTTCGACACCGAGCCCGAGACCTTCGCTCCCAGACGTTCCGCCTGCGCCTTGGCCTCGTCGCGGGTCATCTTTTCCAGTGTGCCGGTGAAGACCACCGTCTTGCCGGCGACGGGGGTGTCGCGGGCGACTTCTTCCATCGGCTCGGGCTTGAGCTCCGCAAGGAGAGAATCGAGCGCCGGATCGTTCTTCGGCTCCTGGAAGAAATCGACCACGGCCTCGGCTACGATCGAGCCGATGCCCGGCACGTCGACCATTTCCTGCCAGGCCTCGTTGCCCTTGTCGCCTTTGACGGAAGCGTCCGGCATCACCGCGGTACGGGCGGCGGCGCGCAGGTTCTCGATGGAGCCGTAATGGCGCATCAGCCTCTTGGCGTTGATTTCGCCGATATGACGGATGCCGAGCGCAAACAGCACGCGGTTGACCGAGCGCGTACGCGCATCGTCGATCGCGGCGAACAGATTGCGCGCCGACGTCTCGCCCCAGCCTTCACGGTTCTTCAGCCGCTGGAGCTGCCCTTCTTCCTTGCGCTGCAGGCGGAAGATGTCTGCCGGTTCCCGCATTTCGTTGAGCTCGAAGAAGGCCTGGATCTGCTTCTCGCCCAGCCCTTCGATGTCCATCGCATTGCGCGAGACGAAATGGCGAAGGCGCTCGACCTGCTGGGCGGCGCAGATCAGGCCGCCGGTGCAGCGGCGATCGGATTCGCCCTCTTCCCGGACGGCATGGCTGCCGCAGACGGGGCATGTCTCCGGGAATTCGAACGGCTTGGAATCCGCCGACCGCTTCTCGACGACCACACGCACGATCTGCGGAATGACGTCGCCCGCGCGCTGCACGACGACCGTGTCGCCGATACGGATATCGTTGCCGTCACGAACGGAATTGCCGGCGGAATCAACACCGTGGATGAAATCCTCGTTGTGCAGGGTCGCGTTCGAGACGACGACCCCGCCGACGGTGACGGGTTCCAGCTTGGCGACCGGGGTCAGCTTGCCGGTGCGGCCGACCTGGATGTCGATGCCGTTCAGCAGCGTCGTCGCCTGCTCGGCCGGGAATTTATGGGCTATGGCCCAGCGCGGCGCGCGTGAGACGTAGCCAAGCCGGCGCTGCAGATCGATACGGTCGACCTTGTAGACGACGCCGTCGATATCGTAGCCGAGAAGTGCCCGCTCCGTCTCCAGCGCGGTATGATAGGCGACCATCTCCTCGGGCGAATTGACCCGCTTCATCCGCGGATTGGTGACAAAGCCCCAGGCCCTCATCGCCTCGACCATGCCCATCTGGGTATCGGCCGGCAGAGAGGTGTTCTCGCCCCAGGCGTAGGCGAAGAAATGCAGGTGTCGTGAGCGCGTGATCTCGGCGTCCAGCTGACGCAACGAGCCGCCGGCGAGATTGCGCGGGTTCGGCGCGATCGGCTTGCCCGCCGCCTCCTGGCCCGCATTGAAGGCGCGGAACTCCTCGTGGCCCATATAGACCTCGCCACGGATCTCGATGAGGTCCGGGATGCCCTCGCCTTTCAGCACGTGCGGAATGTCGACGATGGTCCTGAGATTGGCCGTGACGTTCTCGCCGATCTCACCATCGCCGCGCGTCAGGCCGAGGACGAAACGGCCTTTCTCGTAGCGAAGATTGGCGGACAGGCCATCGATCTTCGGTTCGGCGGTAAAGGCGATCGAATCGTCCGGTTTGAGATTGAGAAAGCGACGGACGCGGCCGACGAAATCCTCGACGTCCTCAGCATCGAAGGCGTTGTCGAGCGACAGCATGGGCACACCATGCTTCGACTTAGCGAACTTCTCGGATGGCGCACCGGAGACCTTCTGCGTCGGGCTGTCCGGGGTGATGAGCTCCGGATATTCGGCCTCGATCGCGATCAGGCGCTTGCGGAGTGCGTCATATTCGGCGTCGGAGACCGTGGGGGCGTCGTTCTCGTAATAGCGCTTGTCGTGAGCGCGGATTTCCTCGGCGAGGCGCTTGTGCTCGGCCTGTGCGTCTTGGGGATCGGTGGGGAGAGAAGTGGGTGAATCGGACATGCAGAAAATCTTACACCACCTCATCCTGAGCCGGACCGTAGGTCCGTGTCGAAGGATCGCGGCAAGCTCGGAGTTCGCGCCCATCCTTCGACACGCGAGCTAAACTCGCGGCTCAGGATGAGGCAGATCTAAGCCGCGCCTTTCATCAATCGGTCAGCGGCGGCACGGGCCTCGTCGGTGATCCGCGCGCCTGCGAGCATGCGCGCGATCTCCTCGCGGCGGTGGCCATCCTCAAGCGGAGTGACCCGCGTCGAGACGCGGTCCTCGCCCTTCACGTCGTCCTTGGCGATCAAGAGATGGCTCGCCGCACGCGCCGCGACCTGCGGAGCGTGGGTCACGGCGAAAACCTGTACTCGCTGGCCGAGCCGCGCGAGCCGGGTTCCGATGGCTTCGGCGACCGCGCCGCCGACGCCGGTGTCAATCTCGTCGAAGACGAGCGTCGGCGCGGAACCCCGATCGGCAAGAGCGACCTTCAATGCCAGCAGGAAACGCGCGAGTTCACCGCCCGAAGCGACCTTCAGCATCGGCCCGGCACGCGTGCCTGGATTGGTCTGGACCCAGAATTCGACGCGGTCGATGCCTTCCGGACCGGGAGCCGCCGCGTCGGTCGTGATGTTCGCGGTGAAGCGGGCGCGCTCGAGCTTGAGGTCGGGCAGTTCGGCCATCACTGCCTTGGCAAGCGCGTCGGCCGTCCTGGCGCGCTTTTGCGCCAGCTCTTCGGCAGCCTTGCGATAGTTGGCCTCGGCACTCTCAGCCTCCGCACCAAGACGCTTCAGATCGCCCTCGCCGTTCTCCAGCGCGGCGAGCTCCGCCGCAAACCGCGCGGCGACCGCGGGAAGCTCTTCGACACCGGTGCCGAATTTACGTGCCGCAGAGCGGAGCGCGAACAGACGCTCCTCGGCGCGCTCCAAATCCTTCGGATCGAAAGCGGCGGTCTCGATGGCGCTTTCGAGATGCGCCCGAGCCTCGTCGAGCGAGACAAGCGCGGCGTCTATGGCCTTCACGGCCGGCTCGACGAATGACGGCAGGGCCCCTGCCCGGCGCTCCAGACGGCGGATAGCGGCGGCGAGCTGCGGAATCGGAGAATTCGTGCCGGCGACCGCCTGATAGACCTCGTCGAGATCGCCCGCGATCTTCTCCGACTGCATCATCGTCGTGCGCAGTTCGGCAAGCTTATCCTCCTCGCCTGTCTCCGGCGCGAGCTTGGACAGCTCGGCATGGGAATGACGAAGATAGTCCGCCTCCGCCTGTGCCTTCTCGACCAATTGGCGCTGCGCCTCGCGCGCGGATTCGGCCTTGCGCCAAGCGGACCAAAAGCCACGAAGCCTGCCGACTTCGTCCTCCAGGCCTCCGAACGCATCGAGCAATGCACGATGTTGGGCGGAATCGACCAGAGCACGATCGTCGTGCTGGCCGTGGATCTCGACGAGCGTAGTGCCGATCGCCTTCAACACCTGCACGCCCACGGGCTGGTCGTTGACGAAGGCGCGGGTGCGGCCGTCAGAAAGCTGGACGCGACGGAGAATGAGATCGCCGTCGTCGGGAAGGTCGTTGGCCTGGAGCACGGCGCGCGCGGGATGTCCCGGGCCGACATCGAACATCGCGGTGACCTGCCCCTGCGGGGCACCGGTACGCACCAGTCCTGAATCGCCACGTCCGCCGAGCGCGAGCGTGAGCGAATCAAGAAGGATGGACTTGCCGGCGCCGGTCTCACCGGTAAGCACGGTCAGACCGCTGCCGGCTGCGATGTCCAGCCGCTCGATGAGAACGATGTCACGAATCGAGAGCTGGACGAGCATTGCGCCCCAGTATGTCCCAACCGGTCTGAAAGATCAGCCGACGATGCCTTTGAACGCCTTGGAAATCCAGGAGCCCTTGTCCTCGCGCGGCTCGACACCCTTCGACTGAACGAGCTTGTAGGTGTCCTTGTACCAATCGCTTTGCGGGAAGTTGTGGCCCAGGACGGCCGCCGCAGTCTGCGCTTCGCCGACGATGCCGAGGCTCATATAGGCCTCCGCGAGACGTGCCAGCGCTTCCTCGACGTGGCGGGTCGTCTGATACTGCACGACGACGGTCTTGAAGCGGTTGACCGCGCCGATCCAGTTGCGCTGCTGGAGATAGAAGCGGCCGATCTCCATCTCCTTGCCGGCGAGCTGGTCACGGGCAATCTGGACGCGCTTCTGCGCGCCATCGGCGTATTCGCTATCCGGGTATTTGCGGACGACTTCGTCGAGCGCCTGCAACGCCTGCTGCGTGCGCTGCTGGTCGCGCGTCACGTCCGGGATCTGGTTGTAGTAGGACATGCCGAGCAGGAACTGCGCATAGGCGGCATCCTTGCTGCCCGGATGAAGCGTCAGATAGCGCTTCGCGGCGATGGAAGATTCGTCGTAATTTCCCGCGCGATAATTCGCGTAGACCTCCATCATGTGAGCCTTGCGGGCCCACTCGGTATACGGATGCTGCTGGTCGAGCGTCTTGAACCGCTCCAGCGCGGCCTTCGTATCGCCGTTGTTCAGATTGTAGAGGCCTTCGTTGTAGAGCTTGTCCGCCGGCTCGTCATTGACGGTGATCTCCTCATCGTCTTTCGCCATGGTTGAGCAAGCCGTCAGGCTCGTCACGCACACCAGGGCGACGGCGACGATACAGATGCCGCGCGAGCCCGCGGCGAACACAGAGGAGATGCTCGACATCATAAAGGCCTCGAAACACATAAGGTCGAAGGCTGAGAACTGCCCCGCCGCCTTCTAGCGCAAACACGACTGAACTGCCACCGTGGCGAAGTCGTGTCCGCGCCGAGGAACCTCAGTTCTTGTCCGGGGAAAATGCGGGCTTGAGCGCCGGAATGAGATCGCCAAGACCCGCGCGAGCCGGAACCGTATCCTCCACCACAGTCCATGCCGACGAATCGGCGAACAGTGCGCGGAGCATCGCGACGTTCAGCTTGTGACCGCCACAATAGGACCGGTAGCAGCCCTGCAATGCGATGCCGGATAGCGCGAGGTCGCCGACCGCATCGAGCGCCTTGTGGCGGACGAATTCGTCGGCGCCACGAAGACCATCGGCGTTCAGAACTTCGCCGTCACCGATGACGACGGTGTTATCGAGTGAGGAACCCTTGGCGAGACCGATCGCCGAAAGCTTCTCGAAATCCTTCATGAAACCGAAGGTCCGGGCGTAAGCGAGTTCGCGACGGAAAACCTTCGGCGTGAGGTCGAGCTCGATCGACTGACGGCCGATCAGCGCGTCGTCGAAATCGATCTCAACTTCGAGACGGAAGCCCTTGCGATACGGCGACAGCTCGGCCCAGGCGCGGCCGTGCTCGACACGGACCGGCTTCAAAATCCTGATGTAGCTGCGCGGCGTCGCAAGCGAGGTGACGCCGATGGCGTCGATCGCCTCGACGAATGCCTGCGAGCTTCCGTCCATGATCGGCATTTCAGGGCCGTCGATCGAGACAACTGCGTTGTCGACACCGAGGCCGCGCAGTGCAGCCATCAGATGCTCGATCGTCGAGACCGAGGCTTCGTCGCGATTGCCGATGACGGTGCAGAGATCGGTCTGGGTAACCAGATCGACATGAGCGCGGAGAGCGCGAGCTTGGCCGCCCGGAAGATTGGTGCGGCGGAACTGGATGCCCGTGCCAGCCGGTGCCGGGAAAAGAGTGATGCGCGCAGGAGCGCCGCTGTGGACACCGATGCCGGCGATCGAAATCGATCCGCCAAGAGTCGTCTGCTGGTTAGCCATGCCCCCGCTTACCCCTTACACTGCGGCGCCGTGACCCGAACTTGGCGCTGCGATCCCCGAAAGCCGCGCCGCAAAAACGACTCGTGCTTTCCTTGAGAAAGATAGGAGTCGGTCAGAATCCGAACAAATCACGCTTGGTTTCGGACTGTTACACCTCATTAACAATGTGAGGCCTCTCCCTCACGAGCGAACCCGTCAAAGGCGAAGGCGGCGCCTCACGACGCCGCCCTGCTGTGTTTCCGAAGCCACAGTTTTGTTGCCGGTCCGCGTTCGTCAGTTGGACTGACGGCGCAGGAACGCCGGAATCTCGAGATCGTCCTCAAGGCCGCGCGACTGCGGACGGCCGTGTGGGTCGAGAGCGCCCTTGGCGGGGCGATAGCTCTGCTGCGGCTGCTGCTGGAGACGCCGGGCATATTCCTGAGCGGAGTTCGACGGAGCTTCCATCGTCGGCTCGTGGTGCGAACCATGATCTTCCTCCTCGCGGCGGCCGAGGCCGACGGCGGCGAGACGCTGCAGGAGCGAGGCACGCTTCGCAGCCGGAGCGTGATCCTCCGCCGGCTCGATTCGCTGCTGGGCGGCGATCTGGTTCTGCGCTGGGATCGGCAGCTCGTCGACGCGCGGCATGCGCGGCTGGCGAACCATGCGCTCGGGCGCCGGCGGGATGAACGGCGACGGCAGTTCCTCGTGGATGTCGACCGGAGCTTCCTGGACGACCGGCTCCTGAAACACCGGCGGCGGCGCCAAGGGGCGGATCGTCATCTCGTCGGCAAGCTGCTCGACCGGAGCCGGCTCGTGGATCTCGAAGTGATCCTCATACACCGGTTCCTCTTCCGCGACCGGACGGATGATTGACGGACGGGCCTGCTCTTCCATCGCGAGGGCGGCCTGCGTGGCCGGACGCGGAGCGGGCTTCAGCCGCTGGGCGATCTCGGCAAGGCGGGCTTCGCTGTAGACCGGAGCGGCCTGACCCGCGACCATATCGATACCGGTGGCGACAACCGAGACGCGGATCGTGCCTTCGAGCTTCTCGTCGAAGGTCGCGCCGAGGATGATATTGGCTTCCGGATCGACTTCCTCGCGAATGCGGGTCGCGGCTTCGTCGACTTCATAGAGAGTGAGGTCGTTGCCGCCGGTGATCGAGATCAGCAGACCGCGAGCGCCCTTCATCGAGACGTCGTCGAGCAGCGGATTGGCGATCGCGGCCTCGGCGGCGGCGATGGCGCGCTTCTCGCCCTGCGCCTCACCGGTGCCCATCATAGCCTTGCCCATCTCGCGCATGATCGCGCGGACGTCGGCGAAATCGAGATTGATCAGGCCTTCCTTGACCATCAGGTCGGTGATGCAGGCGACACCCGAATAGAGCACCTGATCGGCCATTGCGAAGGCGTCGGCGAAGGTCGTGCGCTCGTTGGCGACCCGGAACAGGTTCTGGTTCGGAATGACGAGCAGCGTGTCGACGACCGCCTGGAGGCTCTCTATCCCGGCGTCGGCGATGCGCATGCGCCGGTGGCCTTCGAAGTGGAACGGCTTCGTGACGACACCGACGGTCAGGATACCCATTTCGCGTGCTGCGCGGGCGACGACGGGGGCGGCTCCCGTGCCCGTGCCACCGCCCATGCCGGCGGTGATGAAGGCCATGTGCGAACCCTGGAGGTGATCCCGGATTTCGTCGAGGACTTCCTCGGCGGCGGCGCAGCCGACCTCGGGCTGGGAACCGGCACCCAGTCCTTCGGTGACCTGCAGGCCCATCTGCACGATGCGTTCGGCGCGGGAAAGCGTCAGCGCCTGCGCGTCGGTGTTGGCGACGACGAATTCCACGCCCTGGAGACCGGCTTCGATCATGTTATTGACCGCATTGCCGCCGGCGCCTCCGACGCCGAAGACCGTAATACGGGGCCGAAGCTCCCGGATATCGGGCATTCTCAGATTGATAGACATCGATCGCCTCTCAGTTTTCGCACGCGCGCGCGCCGGGTTCCTAGTTGTGTGAGCAGTGGATGGCTTGCGGCCGCCCACTAGAAGCTCTCTTTCAGCCACTGCCCCACGCGGGAGAAGTAGCCGTTCGTTCCAGTGGAGCGCATGGTTCTGCGCACCGGGTCAAAATGTTCTTCAGCCGCACGCTGCGGGTAAACGAGCAGGCCTACCGCCGCCGCGAAACTTGGCCCCTTGGCGGCTTCCGGAAGGCCCTTGATGCCGAGCGGCCGTCCGACCCGAACCTGGCGGCCCAGAATCTTCGCGGCGAGTTCGCCCAAACCGGTCAGTTGGCAGGCGCCGCCCGTCAGGACGACACGTTTGCCGGCCTCGTTGGCATGGCCCGACGCCCGAAGGCGGTCGCGGACCAGTTCCAGCGTCTCCTCGACGCGCGGTTTGACGATGCGGATAAGCTGCGATTTCGGCACGTGGTGCGCGATCTCGCCATCCGGTTCGCCGACCGGCGTGATGTCGATCATCTCATTCTCGCTCGACATGCCCGGGAAGACATTAGCGTGAAGCGTCTTGAGTCGCTCGGCATGGTCGATCGTTGTCGACAGGCCGCGGGCGATATCCAGCGTGACATGGTGACCGCCGAGCGCGATCGCGTCGGCGTGGACGAACTGGCCGCGCGAGAACGACGCCACCGTCGTGGTGCCGCCGCCCATATCGACGAGCGTGACGCCGATCTCGGCTTCGTCGTCGGCGAGGACGGAGAGACCCGATGCGTACGGCGCTGCGACAAGGGTCTGGACGCTGAGATGGCAGCGCTCGATGCAAAGCATCAGATTGCGCACCGGCGCGGCGTCCGCCGTGACGACATGCATATCGAGGCCGAGCTCCATGCCGACCATGCCGCGCGGGTCGCGGATACCACGGGCACCTTCGAGCGCGTAGCCGACAGGGATCGAGTGCAGGACGCTGCGGCCCGGCTTCACGACATGGCTGGAACCCGCGCCGAGGACGCGCTGGATGTCTGACTCCGAAACCGGACGGCCGTGCACGGGAACGGTCGCGTGATAATGCTCACTCGACAGGCGGCCGGCGGAAACGGTGACGATCAGGCTCTCGATCCGGGCGTCGGCCATGCGCTCGGCGGCGTCGACCGCGAGGCGGATCGACTGCTCGGCGGCCTCCATGTCGACGACCGCGCCGGCCTTGATGCCGCGCGACCGCTGATGGCCGATGCCGAGCACCTCGATGCGATGGGTACGGCCCGGCAGGAACGGACCGGTCTCGATCGGACGCAGGCGACCGATCAGGCAGCCGATCTTGGTCGTGCCGACATCGAGAATCGAAATGTCGATCGCGCGTTTGGGCGGAAGCGGCTTGAGGCGTGGCGTCACGCCATGGGGCATCTTCTTCATGTGCCCGCCCTCTTCGATTTTTCCTTCTTCGCCTCGGCATCGGCTGCCGCTGCGGCGTCGGAAAGGCGGACGGTGACGTGATCGGGTAGACGGAAATCGACTTCGGTGATGTCGCGCTCGCTGAGCTTCGACGTGCGATCGAGCTCCACGAAATTGGCGAGCGCCTGCTCGAAGCCCTCGACCGGCAGCTTGACATCCATGCCATTGGTGAGGCGCAGGTTCCAGCGGCGACCGCCGACGAAGACGGCCGCATAGACCTTGGAACGCAGCTCCGGATAGGGCTCAAGCGCGGCCAGGATCGCCTTCACCTGGCTCTCCGCGCCTCGGCCGACGACGAGCGGCAGATCGGCGAAACGCCCCTGCTCGACTCCGTCGATGACCGTGCCGTCGCTGGCGATGACCGCCAGCTTCTCGCCGCGCTGCCACAGCGCATAGGGCTGACGCTCGGTCACTGAGACCGACAGCGTGTGCGGATAGAGCTTGCGAACCGACGCCGTCATGACCAGCGGGTTCTGCAGGAGACGTTCGCGAGCCGCGTCGGCATCGACGAACAGCAGAGACTGGCTGACCTGCGCACCGATCGCAGTCAGGATCTCGTCGTCAGTCAGGATCTTCCGGCCATCGACATCGATTCGTTCGATGGTGAAACCGGAACCGCGCGCGAAGGCATCCGGCATCACCACGGCCGCCTCGGCCATGCCCTGCCAGTGATTGCCGAGCGTCGCCCCATAGGAGCCGGTCGCGGCGAGGAAGAGGAATGCGGCGAGCCAGCCCATGCCGGGCCGCGTCAGGCGATCGAGCCAGGTCCTCTCGGGACGGCGGGCGGGGCGCTGCGGAAGTGCCGGGCGAACCTGATTCGGAGCTTTACCGAGGCGCGGCTCGGTGCGGTAGACGACCGTGCGGCGTTCGGCTGTGAGCGGACGGCCGACATCGCCGACAGCCTTTAGGGGGCCATCTAACGATCTAAGCTTGCGTCCTCCACCATCCATGCCACGAGCTCTTCAAACGCATACCCGGCGTGCGCCGCCAATTCCGGCACAAGACTGGTCTGCGTCATTCCGGGCTGCGTGTTGACTTCGAGACAGACGAGTTCGCCGGTTCCACCCGGCCGGTCGTCGTATCGGAAGTCCGCACGGCTCACCCCACGGCAACCCAGTGCTTGATGGGCCTTAAGCGTGGAGTGTTGAACAAATTGGTAAACAGAGTCTGAAAGTTCGGCCGGCAAAATGTGCTTTGACCCCCCTTTCGCGTACTTCGCGTGGTAGTCGTACCACCCCTCCGCAGCGACGATATCGATCACCGCCGTGGGCTTGTCATCAATGACCGCGCAGGTCAGTTCACGACCGTCTATGAACCTCTCAGCTAAGAGAAATTCGCCGTGCGGCCAGTCGCTTCGGGTGAGTTCCTGAGGCGGATGTTCATGCCCTGCGGGGACGATGAAGACGCCGACGCTCGAGCCTTCGGCCACCGGCTTCAGGACGTAAGGAGGCGTTAACACATGTGATGCCGCCGCCTCGCGAATATTAACCATTCTGCCGTCCGCGACGGGTACTCCGGCGGCGGCCATGGCGATTTTCGCGCGGTGCTTGTTCATCGCCAGCGACGACGCTAGGACGCCGGAATGGGTGTACGGAATCGCGAGTATTTCGAGCAGCCCCTGGATCGTGCCATCCTCGCCGAAACGGCCGTGTAGCGCGTTGAAGGCGACGTCGGGCCGCAGGTCCATGAGAGTCTTCGCGATGTTGCGGTCGACATCGACGCAGGTGACGCGGTAGCCGGCGCGCTCCAGCGCATCGGCGCAGGGTGCGCCTGAATTCAGGGACACTTCGCGTTCCGCGGACCAGCCGCCCATCAGGACGGCGACATGTTTCGGCATTTCAGCACCTTCCCCTTGCCTCTCCCGTTTACGGGAGAGGTCGACTCGCCGACAGGCGAGCGGGTGAGGGCATGATTGCAGCAACGAGCATCGTGCTTGCCCTCACCCCGGTGCGTTGACACGCACTCGACCCTCTCCCGCTCCGCAGGAGAGGGCTCACACCGCCCCCGTAAACACATCCCCATCCAGGAACTCGCGCACTTCCCTCCCCGGCGGGAAGTGACCCATGCGGCGGATTTCCCAGCGCAGTTCGATCCCCGACTTCGCACGCACCTTGTTGCGCACGGTCTCGCCAAGCGTCTCCAGATCGTGGGCGCTGGCTGCGTCCGTGTTCAGCATGAAATTGCAGTGCAGTTCGGACATCTGCGCGTCACCGACCTTGAAGCCGCGCAGACCGGCGTCGTCGATCAGCCTCCAGCTCGAATGACCGTCCGGATTCTTGAAGGTCGAGCCGCCGGTCTTGGAACGGATCGGCTGTGTCGCCTCGCGCCGCTCGGTGATTTCCTTCATCGCGGCCTTGATGGCCTCCGGCTCGCCGGGCACGCCCTGGTAGACCGCCGAGGTGAACACCGCGCCGCGTGGGCCGTTCGACTTCCGATAGAGATAGCCCATGTCGCCGTTCGTCAGATTGACGATCTCACCCTGGCGGGTGACCGCCCGAAGCTCGACCACGCGATCGCGCGTCTCGGTGCCGTAGCAGCCGGCATTCATGTAGAGCGCGCCGCCGATGCCGCCTGGAATGCCGCTGTAGAAGGTCAAGCCGTCGATGCCGGCATTCGCAGCAGCGGTTGCAACGCGGGCATCCGGAAGCGCCGTACCGACGCGGAGACGATGGCGGTCCAGCACCTCGACATTGCCGAAGCCGCGCGCCGACAGGCGGATGACGACGCCGTCGAGACCACCGTCGCGGATGAGGAGATTGGAGCCCAGTCCGATCGTCGTGACGCGAATGTCTTCCGGCAGGTTCTTCAGGAAGAACGCGAGGTCTTCCTCGTCCGCCGGTTGGAAGAACAGCTGCGCGGGACCGCCGACGCGAAACCAGGTGATCTCGGACAGGAGCTGGTTCGGAACAAGATTGCCCCGGACCTTCTGGGTCCAGTCGCCGAGCTTCAGTTCGGGAAAGCTCACGCCTTCCCTCCTTGTGCCTCGAGCTCTCCCGGCAGTGCGTAGGCCCATTGTGTGATCGAGCCGGCACCAAGGCAGACGACGTAATCGCCCGCGCGGGCAAATCCCGCAATGTGATTGGCGAGCTGTTCCGGCGCCTGGAGCGGGATGACGCTGCGATGCCCCCTCGCCCGCAATCCCGCGACGAGATGGTCGCGGTCCGCGCCCTCGATCGGCTGCTCGCCGGCGGCATAGACGTCGGCGACGATCACCGTGTCGGCGTCATTGAAACAGGTCGAGAAGCCGTCGAACAGCGCATGCAGGCGTGTGTAGCGATGCGGCTGGACAACGGCGATGACACGGCCGTCGGTCGAGGCGCGGGCCGCTCGAAGGACCGCGGCGATCTCGACCGGGTGATGGCCGTAATCGTCGAAAATCGAGACCCCCCTCCACTCGCCGGTCTTGGTGAACCGACGCTTCACGCCGCCGAAGCGCGACAGACCCTCGCGAATCTTGTCCGGCGGAATACCGAGATTGTGCGCAACGGCGATCGCGGCCGTGGCGTTGAGCGCGTTGTGATGACCCGGCATAGGCAGTTCGAGACCGTCGATCACAATGTCCTTGCCGCCGTCCGCGCTTCGGATGATCACGCGGAAACGGCAGCGGCCGCCCTTGAGATCGATGTCGACGAGGCGGACATCGGCCTGCGGGTTCTCGCCATAGGTGACGATGCGGCGGTCCTCTATCTGGCCGACGAGATCCTGCACGACCGGATGATCGAGGCACATCACGGCAAAGCCGTAGAACGGCACGTTCTCGACAAAGGAGTGAAACGCGGCCTTGATCGCGTCGTAGGTCTTGAAGTGGTCGAGGTGCTCCGCGTCGATATTGGTGACGATCGCGATGTCGGCGGGAAGCTTCAGGAACGTGCCGTCCGACTCGTCTGCCTCGACGACCATCCAGTCGGACGCGCCCATGCGCGCATTGGTGCCGTAGGCATTGATGATGCCGCCATTGATGACGGTCGGATCGAAATTACCGGCATCGAGCAATGTCGCGACCAGCGAAGTCGTCGTGGTCTTGCCGTGGGTGCCGGCGATGGCGACGCAGGTCTTGAGCCGCATCAGCTCGGCCAGCATCTCAGCCCGGCGGACGACCGGCAGGCGTTTGGAGCGCGCCGCGATGAGTTCCGGATTATCCCGTTTGATGGCGGACGAGACGACGAGAACCGCTGCATCGCCCAGATTCTCGGCGCGATGGCCGACCGTGACGGCGATGCCCTTCTCGCGCAGCCGCTTGACGTTGGCGTTCTCGGCAACGTCGGAGCCCTGAACCGTATAACCCTGATTGGCCAGCACTTCGGCGATGCCGGACATGCCGATGCCGCCGATGCCGACGAAATGGATTGGGCCAGTATGGCGGGGCAGCTTCATTCAGGAGGTCCCGTCGAAATCAGGAATGGACGCGGGCGACCTCGAGAACGAGATCGGCGAGCCGCGCCGCCGCATCCGGCTTTCCATACGACCGGGCCGCGGCAGCTTGTGTCGCGAGTGTTTGCGGCTTTGCCATGAGGTCCGTCAACAGGCGAGCGAGGGCCTGAGGCGTGAACTCCGATTGCGGCACGACCGTGGTACCTCCGACCGAAGCCAGCGAACGGGCGTTTTCGAGCTGATCGTTGTCGAGTGAATGCGGCAGCGGAACCAGGATCGATGGGCGGCCGACAACAGCGAGCTCGGCGACCGTCGAGGCGCCGGAACGGGCGATCACGAGATGCGAGTCGGCCATGCGCGCCGGCAGGTCGCGAAAGAACGGTGCGACCTCGGCCTGGATCTTGGCGCTGGCATAGATGCCGGACACCGCCTCGATATCCTCGGCGCGGGCCTGCTGTACGATGACGAGATGCGGATGGAATTCAGGTTCCAGCCATTTCATAGCGGCCGGCACGATCTCCGACATCACCCGCGCGCCCTGGCTGCCGCCGAAGACGAGAAGGCGAAGGAAGCCGTCGGGACGCGGCGGGTAATAGGTCGAGTCGGCTGCCTTCAATACCGCCTCGCGGACGGGATTGCCGACATGAGCGCCCTTGGCGAGGACTTGGTCCGATGCCTTGGCGAGGGTCGGAAAGCCGGTCGCGATGCGCGTCGCACGCTTGGCAAGGAGACGGTTGGCGCGGCCAAGCACGGCGTTCTGTTCGTGGACGACCGTGGGCATTTTCAGCAATTGCGCGGCGGCGAGCGGCGGCAGGCTCGGATAGCCGCCGAAGCCGACGACGACAGACGGCCTGATGGCGCGCAGAAGTCGCGCGGACTCGCCGAAACCGAGGCCGAGCTTGCTGGCCGATTTGAAGATGTCGATCGGATTGCGACTGCCGAACGTCGCGGAGGAGACAGCGTGGATCGCCCGCGCCGGGAACGTGATCGCATAATCGCGGGCACGCGGATCGGTTACGAGTTCGACCGGAATACCGCGCTTGCCGAGTTCAGTCGCCAGCGCTTCGGCCGGAAACAGATGACCTCCCGTGCCGCCCGCAGCGAGCAGCACAGGCCTTACCACTGCCATTACGAGAACTGCCCGGCTGGTACCGCGCCCGGGAAACCTTCGACGAGCCGGGCGCGTGGCCGGCGGCGAGTCAGTGCGAGCAACATTCCCATACCCAAAGCAAGCGAGATCAGCGAGGAGCCGCCATACGAGATGAACGGCAAAGTCATGCCCTTTGCAGGCATGAGTTGCACATTCACTGCCATATTGATGGCAGATTGCAGGCCAAACAACATTGTGAGGCCAGCAATCGCGAGCCGCACGAATGGCTCGTCCTCGTTCAGGGCGTGCCATAACCCGCGCAGCACCACGAACGCAAACAGCGAAAGCAGGATCAAACAGAAGATTATGCCGAATTCCTCGCCGGTTACGGCGAATATGAAGTCGGTATGGGCGTCCGGCAGGATGCGCTTCACGGTCCCTTCGCCCGGTCCTTTTCCGAACCAGCCGCCGGAAACGAAGCTCTCGAAGGCGCGCTCGGTCTGGAAGTTCTCGCCGGTCTCCGGATTGAGGAACTTGCCGAAGCGCGCGCGGACATGCGGCAGCGCCTCATAGGCGAGGAAGACACCGCCGACGCCGAGCCCACCGAGGCCGATCATCCAGATCCAGCGCAGGCCGGCGAGGAAGAACAGGCAGCCCCAGACGACGCCAATCAGCATGGTCTGCCCGAAGTCCGGCTGCAGGATCAGGACGCCGATGGTGGCGCCGAACAACGTCATCGCCAGCAGATGGCCCGGCACGTCGTCGCGTCTGGTTCCTTCCGCGAACAGCCAGGCCGCGAGCACGATGAAGCTCGGCTTGACGAATTCGGACGGCTGCACCCCGAGCGGTCCGATCTGAATCCAGCGATGCGCGCCCTTGATCTCCGGACCGAAGAACAGCGCAAAAATCATCAGCGGAAAGAAGATCAGATAGGCGCCGAGCGCGAGCCGCCTCACCTTGCGCGGGTCGAGGAAGGAGATGCCCAGCGTCAGCAGCACCGTCGGGATGAGGAACATCACCTGGCGGTTGACGAAGTGGAACAGGTCGAGGTTGAGCCGGTCGGCGACCGCCGGGCTCGCCGCGAGCGACAGCACGATCCCGCCGACCATCAGGGCGGCGAGCGAAAACAGCAGCGGCTTGTCGATCGTCCACCACCATTCGCTGAATGGGGTTCGTTCTGCGCGAGAAATCATAAAGGTGATTCTGCGCGATTAGCGTTAATCAGCTCTTGCACGAGACGGCGGAAATGATCTCCGCGGACTTCGAAATTCGGATACTGATCAAAGCTCGCGCAGGCGGGAGACAGCAGCACGACAGGCTCTCGCCCTCCGGACTTCCCGGCCTCCTCGGCCGACCGCTCGACGGCGCGGTCCATCGTCCCGACGATCTCGTGCGGAACCGAGCCCAGCTGGCCCGCGAAAGCCTCCGCCGCCTCGCCGATGAGGAACGCCTTCGTTACGCGCGGGAAAAACTGCGCGAGACTGAGAATTCCGCCGGTCTTCGGCTTGCCGCCAAGAATCCAGTACACATCCGACGGGAAGCTCGCCAGCGCCTGATAAGTGCTGTCGGCGTTCGTCGCCTTGGAATCGTTGACGAACAGGACACGGCCGAGATTGCCGACCTGCTCCATACGATGGGCGAGGCCCGGGAAAGTCTGTAGCCCCCTCGCGATGGTTTCCGGAGATAGGCCCAGCGCAAGGCAGGCGGCGGTCGCGGCAGCGGCGTTCTGGGCGTTGTGGGCGCCTCGCAGCGAACCGATGTCCTTCAGGCTCGCGACCTGACGCGTTGCTCCGTTCTGGGCATAGATCAGCGATTGGCCTTCGGCGTAGACGCCGTCCGCGACCGGCAGGTGCTGAGAGATGCGCATCACCGCCCCGCCCTTCCGTTCGAGGCGATCGGCAATCGCGGAGCTCATCGCATCGTCGATCCCGATGACCGCGGTGCCGGCGCCGGCCACCAGCCGCTCCTTGATCGCCGCGTAGTTCTCCATCGTACCGTGACGCTCCAGATGATCTTCCGACAGGTTCAGCATAACGCCAACCGTCGGATCGAGCGTCGGCGCGAGGTCGATCTGATAGGACGAGCACTCGATGACGTGGACGCGACCACTGGACGGCGGCGCGAGATCGAGGATCGGCGTACCGATATTGCCGCCGATCTGGGCGTCGAGGCCCGCCGAGCGCAGGATATGGCCGATCAGCGCCGTCGTGGTCGATTTCCCATTGGTGCCGGTGATTGCGATGAACGGCGCTTCCGGGTCGATTGCCCGTCGTTCGCGGCAGAAGAGTTCGATGTCGCCGATGATCTCGACACCGGCGGCCTTCGCCTTGTCGACCGTCCAGTGCGGAACGGGATGGGTCAGCGGCACGCCCGGCGACAGGATGAGGGCGTCGAGGCGGCCGAAATCAATCTCGCGCAGGTTTTCGGTCGGGATGCCCGCCGCCTTCGCCTTTTCCAGACCGGCCGCACCGTCGTCCCATGCGATAACCTCGGCCCCGCCAGCGATCAGCGCCCTGGCCGTGGACAGCCCTGAACCGCCGAGGCCGAACAGCGCGACGGTCCTGCCTCTGAAACATGTAACAGGAGTCATTCTGCGATCTTCTCAGCCACGAGCGGCCGGGCTCCCTCGCCCCGCTTGCGGGGAGAGGTATGAACGACAGCGGTCATCGCAGCTTCAGCGTCGACAATCCGACAAGCGCCAGCACAACGGCGATGATCCAGAACCGGATCACGACCTGCGGTTCGGTCCAGCCAAGCTGTTCGAAGTGATGGTGAATAGGCGCCATCTTGAAGACGCGCTTGCCGGTGAGCTTGAACGAAACGACCTGGATGATGACCGAGGCCGCCTCGAGCACGAACAGGCCGCCGATGATCGCGAGCACGATTTCGTGCTTGGTCGCGACCGCGATCGAACCGAGCAGGCCACCCAGCGCCAGAGAACCGGTATCGCCCATGAAGATCTGCGCCGGCGGCGCGTTGAACCAGAGGAAGCCGAGACCCGCGCCAAGGATCGCGCCGCACATCACCGCGAGCTCGCCGGTGCCGGGCGTGAAATTGATCTGCAGATAGTCGGCGAAGACCGCATTGCCGGCGAGATAGGCGATCAGCGCGAAGCTCATCGTCGCGACCATCACCGGAACGATAGCGAGGCCGTCGAGGCCGTCGGTCAGATTCACCGCATTGCCCGCGCCGACGATGACGAAGGCGCCGAAGATCGGGAAGAACCAGCCGAGATTGATCAGCACTTCCTTCAAGAATGGCAGCGCAAGGCCATGCTGCAGGTGCACCGGACTGACCGCGCTCATGATGATGACGGCGAAGGTCGCCAGCACGAACTCGATGGCGAGACGCGAACGGCCCGAAAAGCCGTTGTGGCTCTGCTTCGTCACCTTCAGCACGTCGTCGTAGAAGCCCACGAGACCGAAGCCCAAAGTCACCGCAAGCACGACCCAGACATAGACGTTGCGGAGATTGCCCCAGAGAAGCGTCGCGACGACGAGGCCGAGCAGGATCATCAGCCCGCCCATCGTGGGCGTGCCCTTCTTTGAGAGCAGATGGGTTTGGGGACCGTCCTCGCGGATCGGTTGGCCCTTGCCCTGCATCGAACGCAGCCAGTCGATGATCGACGGGCCGAACATGAAGACGAACAGAAGCGCGGTGATGACCGCCCCGCCAGTCCGGAAGGTGATGTAGCGGAAGACGTTGAGGAACGGCAGGCTACCGGAGAATTCGGCGAGGAAAGCGAGCATATGATCGTCTTTAAACGGAAGCGTCCGCCGGGGCGAATCGGCGGATCAGCGCACTGACGATAGGGCTCATTCTGCTGCCGTTCGAGCCCTTGATCATCACGGCATCGCCGCCCTTCACCTCGTCGAGAACGAGCGGCTGAAGTTCGGACGACGATTCAGCCCAGCCGCCGCGGCGGGTCGCCGGCACCTGTTCGTAGAGCGCCCGCATCGCGGGACCGGCTGCGAACAGAAGATCGATACGGGCTTCGGCCAATGCAGGCGCGAGCTGGCGGTGCAGTTCGTCGGCCTGGTCGCCGAGTTCCAGCATATCGCCGAGCACCGCGATACGACGTCCGGCGGCGGGTGAAAGGCCGAGCAGGCTGATCGCGGCGCGCATCGAGGCCGGATTGGCGTTGTAGCTCTCGTCGAGGAGAACGGCGGGGCCGGTCGGCGTGACGAGTTCGTGGCGCAGACCTCGACCCGCGGACGGTTGAAACTCCATCAGCTTGGAGGCGGCCGAATGCAGATCGGCACCGGCAAGCTTCGCCGCCATCAACGCCGCGAGACTGTTCATGACGAGATGCCGGCCCGGCGCCCCGAGGCGATAGGCGATCTCCTGGCCGAGGATCGAGGCGGTGACGATCGAATGCGCCGGCAAGCTTGCGACCGTCAGGAGCCGCGCATCGGCATTCGCAGCCTGACCGAAGGTCCGCACCTCGGCCTGAACCGCCTTCGCGGCCGTGACGAGGCGGTCGGCGTAGGGATTGTCGGCGTTGATGATCGCCGCACCGCCCGGTTCGAGGCCGGAGAATATCTCCGCCTTGGCGTCGGCGATCGCCTCGATCGAGGGAAAATGCTCGACGTGGACGGGCTCGACCGTGGTGACAATCGCAATGTGCGGGCGAACCATCTTGGTCAGCGGCGTGATCTCGCCGGAATGGTTCATGCCGATTTCAAAGATGCCGTAATGCGTCGACTGAGGCATGCGGGCGAGCGTCAGCGGCACGCCCCAGTGATTGTTGAAGCTCGCGACGGAGGCATGCGTATCCGCATCGGCTGAGAGCATCAGGCGCAGCATTTCCTTGGTGCCGGTCTTGCCGACACTGCCGGTGACCGCGATCACCCATGCCTTGGACCGGTCGCGCGATGCCTTGCCCAGCGCCATCAAGCCATCGAGCACATCCGGAACGACGAGAAGCGGCGACGTCGTCCCGACTTCGTCCTGCTTGCTCTGGGCGATGACCGCGACGCCGGCGCCGTTGTCGAGCGCTGAACGGACAAAGGCATGGCCATCGTGGCGGTCGCCCTTGATGGCGAAATAGGCCTCGCCCTTGTCGATCGTCCGGCTGTCGATCGAGATGCCGGTGATGGCACGCGGCAGCTTGCCCGTGACCTGGCCGCCGAGAGCCGCGGCGAAGTCCTTTCCCGTCCACAACGCTTCACTCATGTGGCCCACCTATCGCGGCCAGGATCGCCGCGTGATCGGAGAATGGAAGCGTTCGGTCGCCTACGATCTGGCCCGTTTCATGACCCTTGCCCGCAACGAGGAGAACATCCCCTGGTTTCAACTCGGCCACGCCTGCGGCTATGGCTTGCGCGCGGTCTCCTATTTCCCGCGCGCCGGGGGCGGCAGCCAGGATCGCCGCGCGGATCACGGCCGGCTCTTCGGAACGGGGATTGTCATCGGTGACGATGGCGATATCGGCGCGTTTGATTGCCGCCTCGCCCATCAGCGGTCGCTTGCCGGGATCGCGGTCGCCGCCCGCGCCAAACACGACGATCAGGCGTCCGGTGGCATAGGGACGAAGCGCGTCGAGCGCATTGGCGAGCGCGTCGGGGGTATGAGCGTAGTCTACGACCGCGATAGCGCCATTGACCTCGGCCACCCGCTCCAGCCGCCCCGTCGCGCCTTTCAGGCTCTCGAGCGCTCCGAAGACTTTGTCCGGTCGGCCTCCCGTTGCGATGGCGAGGCCAGCGGCGACGAGCGCATTCTCCGCCTGGAAGCTGCCCGCGAGCGGCAGGCGAATACGATAGTCCTCTTCGCAATGCCGTATCGTCAGTATCTGAGCGAAGCCGTCGGGCTCGACCTTGAGGAGATGCAGATCGAGACCGTGCTCGCCTACGGTCAGCGTGCGCAGGCCGCGATCCCGCGCGGCCTTGATGAAGACCCGGGCGCCCTCGCCGTCGGCCGCGATGACCGCCGCCGCCTTCTTCGGCAGGACGCGGGTGAACAGGGTCAGCTTGGCATCGCGATAGGCCTCGAAGCTCGTGTGGTAATCGAGGTGATCGCGGGTGAGATTGGTGAAGCCGCCGGCTTTCAGATGCAGGCCGTCGAGTCGGTACTGGTCAAGGCCGTGCGAGCTCGCTTCGATCGCGAGATGATCGACCCCCTCGCCCGCCAGCCGGTCGACCAGCTTGTGCAGCACGATCGGGTCGGGCGTGGTGTGGGTCGAATATTCCTCACCTTTCGGGCTGACGAGACCGACCGTGCCGAGGCTCGCGGCCTGATGACCGAGCGCAGTCCAGATCTGGCGGACGAAGCTCGCGACCGACGTCTTTCCGTTGGTGCCGGTGACGGCGACGATGACGCCCGGCTGGCGCGGATAAAATCTTGCAGCGGCCTTTGCCAAGGCCGAACGGGCGTTAGGGACATGGACCGTGACCGCTCCTTCGACCATGTCGGGCTTGTCGGTCAGGACAGCGACCGCTCCGGCGGCAATCGCGGCCGGAGCGAAGCTAAGTCCGTCAGCTCTGACGCCCGGCAGCGCCGCGAACAGGAAACCGGGCTTCACCGCCCGGCTGTCGGCGGTGATCCCGGCGATCATCAGCGCCCTGAGATTGGGAGAAAACTCCGCATCGGGGAAAAGCTCCCCGAGCGAGACCGCCCGCGCCTCCTGTGTTTCGTTCACTGAATCGAGCCGAGCGCGGCGGCCTGTGTGGCCGGAGGCAGCATTGGCGGAATATCGAAGTCCGGCTTGACGCCGAGCAGCGGCGCGATACGGGCGACGATCCGGCCGGTCACCGGGGCCGCATTCCAGCCGGAGGTGCGGAAGCCGTGCGTTTCCTTGGTCGGTTTCGGTTCGTCGAGCATGACCAGCAAAGCGTAGCGCGGCGCGTCGGCCGGGAAAACCGCCGTGAACGCGCACATCACCTTATCGTCGGAATACCGACCGTTCACAACCTTCTCGGCCGTGCCGGTCTTGCCGCCGACGCGATAGCCGGGGATGTCGGCCTTCTTTGCCGAGCCCGCCGGAGACGTCGCGTTGAGGCGCATCAGGTAGCGCATCATATCGCTGGTTTCTGGCTTGATGACGCGCTTGGCCAAAGTCATCGCCTCTTCCTTGCTGCGCTTCAGGAAGGTCGGCGGAATGAGATAGCCGCCATTCATCAGCGCGCCGGTCGCCATCAGCGTCTGCAGCGGCGAGACCGACAGGCCGTGGCCGAACGAGATCGTGACGGTGTTCAACTCTCCCCAGTTCCTCGGGACGATCGGCATCGCGCTTTCCGGTAGTTCGGTACGCAGCCGATCCAGCTGGCCCATCTTCTTCAGGAACGCTTTGTGACCGTCGACGCCGACGGCCAGCGCAATCTTGGCCGTGCCGATATTCGACGAGTGGATGAACACTTCCGGCACCGACAGGATGCGTCGGGTCGGATGGAAGTCGTCGATCGAGAACTTGCCGTAGCGCATCGGCGCGCGGGCATCGAAGCGGTCGCTAAGCTTCACCTTGCCGGAATCGAGCGCCATCGCGAGCGTCAGCGCCTTGAAGGTCGAGCCCATCTCGAACACGCCGACGCTGACGCGGTTGATCGCTTCGGGCTTCAGGGCATCGGCCGGCTTGTTCGGGTCGAAATCGGGAAGCGAGACATAGGCGACGATCTCGCCCGTCTCGACATCCATGACGACGCCCGAGGCCGCGATCGGATCGAACTCCTTCATCGCGACTTCGAGCTCGTCACGCACCGCGTGTTGGACCATCAGGTCGAGCGCCACGTTGAGTTCAGGCGGCTGGCTGGAGCCGTCTTTCACGACGCGATTGCTCTTGTCGATATAGGCTTCGAGACCCGAAATGCCCTGGTTGTCGACATTCACGGCGCCGAGTTCGTGCGAGACGATCGGACCGTTGGGATAGACGCGGCGCTGTTCGGACAGGAAGCCGACGCCCGGAATGCCCAGGCGATGCACTTCGGCCTGCTCGCGCGGCGAGATTTCACGCTTCACCCAGACGAAGCCGAGATCGGTCGAGAACTTCTTGTGCAATTCGTCGAGGTTGAGGTCCGGCATGACCCGGCCGAGCGCTTCCGCGGCCTCGTCGGCATCGATCATCTTGCGGGGTTCGGCGAAGATCGACGAGGTCTCGATATCGGTTGCGAGCTGGCGGCCGTAGCGGTCGGCGATGACCGGACGCCGGGTCGCGAGACCGGCTTCCGCGTCGATGCGTGCCTTGGCCTGCTCGTCGGGCTTAGTGCCGAGCAGAACGAGCTTGCCGGCAATTGCGAGATAAACGGCAATAAAGCCCGCCATTGCGAGCCTCACCCTGCCGGCATTGCTCGCAGACCTCATTGCGGAACTCCGTGACGTGGCGGGGGAGACTGGCCGATGCCGAGCGAATTCATGACGCGGTCGACGCGGTCTTGGCCGCTCGGCAGAGCGAGGCCCATTGCCTCGATGGTGCGGGCGATCGGATCCTCGCCCGGCGCCTTCGGTTCGGGCAGGAGCGGCTGTTGTTCGAGACCGAGCGATTCAATCGTGGCGGCGATTGAGTCGACCCGCGCCGGCCGCAGGGGTAGCGCCGCGATCTCGATCCGCTGACGAGGATCGGCCGCCTTGAGATCGAGGTTCTTCGACGCAAGGAGCTGGATGCGATCGGGACGTACGAGATGCGCCCATTCGGCTTCGAGTACGGCGATGGCCGCTTTCTCGCGGTTGATCTGCCGTTCGAGCTTGGCGACCTCCTCGGCCTGCCAGGTCGCGCGGTACTTGATCTGATAGACGACGACCGCCGCCGCGATCAGCGCGATGACGGCGATGACGTTGAAGAAACGCGCAATCTTCACTGGCCACCCATGATCGTCGTCAGGGCCGGAAGATGCGGCACCCCATAGGCCAGGGAGTCACTCGGGCCGCGCGCCGGAGCATCCGTGCGCTCGGCGGCGCGCAGACGCGCCGAACGCGAGCGCGGATTGCGAGCGATTTCGTCGTCCCCCGGCGTCGCTGAACGAACCACGGGAATGAAGGTCGGCGCCGCGGCGAAGGTCGCGGGGGCGTGACGCGAGACGTTCGGCGTGGTGCGCGAGCGCTCGGCGAGGAAGGTCTTCACGATCCGATCTTCCAGCGAGTGGAAGCTGACGACCGCGAGGCGTCCGCCCGGCGCCAGAACCTCTTCCGCCGCGAACAGCGCGCGGAGAAGCTCGCCCAGTTCGTCGTTCACCGCGATGCGCAGCGCCTGGAAGGTGCGGGTCGCCGGATTGATCTGGTCGAACGCCCGGCCGAGGACCGTTTCGCATATTTTCGCGAGATGAAGCGTGGTTTCGATGCGCGAATTATTCCGCTCCGAAACGATCGCCTTCGCGATCGCATTGGCCCGGCGTTCCTCACCCAAGGTCCGAATAAGCGCTGCCAAGTCCTTCTCGGACAAATCGTTCACGAGATCCGCGGCGCTCGGCCCCTCGCCGCCCATGCGCATGTCGAGCGGCCCGTCGAAGCGGAACGAGAAGCCCCTGTGGGCGTCGTCGATCTGCATAGACGAAACCCCAACATCCAAAACGATGCCATCGACCCGCTCGACGCCGAGATTTGCCGTGATTTCCTTGAGATCGCCGAAGCGGCCGTTGACCAGCATCAGCCGTCCCTGCGACGCCTCGACGAGCGATGCGCCACCGGCGATTGCCTCGCGGTCGCGGTCGATGCCGACGATCCTGCAGTCGGCCATTTCGAGCAGAGCGCGCGAATAGCCGCCGGCACCGAACGTGCCGTCGATATAGAGCGCTCCATCGACCGGTGCGAGCGCATCGACCGCCTCGTCGCGAAGAACCGAGATGTGGCGGACAGGCGCTCCGCCTTCGACGTGAAGCGCCGTCATTGCGGCGTCTCCGTCGTGTTGCCGATCCGGCCCGCGCCGATGCGGCGCCGCAGATCGCGCGCCTTTGCGCGGGCGTCGTCGAGATGGGCGCGAAATGTCTCCGGCTCCCAGATCTGAAATTTGTGTCCGTGACCGACAAAGGTCACCGAATCCGTGATGCCAGCATAGGACTTCAGGCTCTCGGTGAGAACGACGCGTCCTTCCGGATCCGTTTTCAGTATTTCGCTGGTGCCGAGAAGAGAGGTCGAGATCGCGTCCCGCTCCTCCGAATACGGCGCGAAGCCCTCGAGAAGACGGTCGATTTCCTGAAGAAGCGCGTTCCCGCCCGCGTCCAGCGCCTGGGTATCCAGCGACGGAAGAACGCAGAGGCCCTCGTGTCCATCCCTCGCCAGCACGGCACGGAACGAGGCCGGGATCGAAACCCGTCCCTTGGCGTCCAGCCGGCTCGTGAAGTTGGACACAAAGCGGTCCATGGGGCCCCTCTTCCCCCGGACAAGGCTCCGCCTTCGACGCCAAACGGCCTCCCTCGGCCGCCGGGCGAAGCCTCTCGGCGAACGCTCCGCTAGGGATGATTTGGGATATCATGGGACCACATGGGCGTCAACGATATTTCGCCACAATTAACCATTCACAGCCTTGTCACTGGCCGCGAATTTCCGCGCTAAGTCGCTGTTGAATCTGGGCTGTTAAGGTTAACGGGCAGTTGCCGTGAAAAGCTCAAGGGATTCAGGTCGAACGGGCTTGTGTCACTTGACCGAATAATTGGGCCTTTGCTGCCACGGCCGGCAGGCCTACACGGAGGCACGAGCGACATCGCAAGCAGACTGCAGGAGGCGACGCAGACGCGAAGTCCGCGACGCCGCGCCAGGACGACGCCGACGATCCGGACGTCGGGACGCCCGTGGTCCAGTTTCAGGCGGAAGCTCAGGAAGAATACGAGAGCCGAGACGGCTATCAGGATGGCGCGTCCGACGAATTCTCCGAAGCATCATGTCGTTCGGACCGATCGAGTACTCAGATTCCCGGATCCGCGATGGCTCATTCGGGCCACTTCACAGAGGCCTAGGGCAGTGAACTGCGCCGAACGATCTTGAGTATCAGCAACAACACGCTTGCAGCGATCAGGGCCAGACCCAGCAGGGTCGTACCGACCGATCCGCCGTTGAAGCCGACCGCCGTAAAGGCGAGACCCGCAAAAAGCAGCAGGATCGCCAGGAGCTTTTTGAGTGCGAGAGCGCCGTATTCACCTGCTGGAGCTGCCATGACGCCTTCCTCCTGAGGGACTCTGACTTCACCCAGTGGTGTCGGCTTTAAGGTCGGGGAAGCGAGCGGCCTACCCTGAACCGGTCTCTTATTCATTGCCAATAAAAACGCCGGGAGGAGGATGACCTCTGGTTGCGTGTCGAACGGCCCAACGTAGCAGCTGGCGAGGTAACAAGCGCACCAGGCTTCGCCTTCGCCACGAGGGCTTGGCCCGATACCATGCTAAGCTCCATGCGAAGGGAGCAGTCGAGATGATCTTATCCCTGCGCGGCCTGCTCACGATAGTGGTGCTACTGGCGTGCCACGCGGACGAGGCACATTCCCAGCAACCCACTGTTGTCCTGTTCAACAACGTCAGGGTCTTCGACGGAAAGAGCCCCTCGCTGTCGGAGCCGGCCAATGTTCTCATCCGCGAAAACCTGATCGAAGAGATTTCGACGACGCCGATCACGGTCGATCGCTCCGCATCCACCCGCATCATCGACGGCGATGGGCGGACGCTGATGCCCGGTCTGATTGACGTGCATTGGCACGCAATGTTCGCGCGGCCGACACCCGCGACCATGCTTACCAGCGATGTCGGCTACACGACCCTTCTGGCAGGCGCCGAGGCCACGGCCACACTCATGCGCGGCTTCACGACGGTGCGCGACATGGGCGGTCCGTCCTTCGCGCTGAAGCGCGCCATCGACGAAGGCATCCTGCCAGGTCCGCGGATCTATCCGTCCGGGGCGATGATCACCGTCACCAGCGGTCACGGCGACTTCCGTCAACTCACGGAGCTGCCGAGGGCCATAGGCGGCGCGCCGAGCCGCATCGAACAGCTCGGCGCCAGCGCAATCGCCGACAGTCCGGACGAGGTGCGTGTTCGCGTGCGCGAGCAGCTCATGCACGGCGCTTCGCAGATCAAGCTCACGGCAGGCGGCGGCGTGGCATCGCCGTTCAGCCCGCTCGAGGTTTCCACATTCACCCAGCCCGAGCTTCAGGCTGCGGTCGAAGCCGCCGAAAACTGGGGCACCTATGTCTGTACTCACGCCTACACGGTCGTTTCGATTCAGAGGTCCATCGCAGCCGGCGTGAAATGCATCGAACATGGCCATCTGATGGACGAAGCAACGGCCAAGCTGATGGTGGAGAAGGGAATCTGGCTGAGCACGCAGCCCTTTATCGACCTTGGCGGCGCTGCCGTGCTGGCGCCGCAGCAGCAGGCGCGGATGCGGCAGGTCATTGCCGGCACCGACAAGGTCTACGCACTCGCAAAGAAGTACGGGATCAAGACGGCTTTCGGCACGGATGTCCTGTTCTCGAAGGAACTGGCGGAACGCCAGGGGCACGCGCTGGCTGATTTGACACGCTGGTATTCGCCGGCCGAAGCGCTGATCATGGCGACCTCGACAAACGGCGAACTGCTCGCCCTGTCCGGTCTTCGCAATCCTTATCCAGGCAAGCTCGGGGTCGTGGAGAAGGGGGCGCTCGCCGACCTGCTGCTGGTCGACGGCGATCCCCTGAAGGACATCGGTCTAGTGAAGGAGCCCGACAGGCGTTTCCTGGTCATCATGAAGGACGGGATGATCTACAAGGAAACTCTTCCGAACTGATCCGAACTGGATAGTCGTGACATCTCGCGACCGATTGACGAACACAAAAGAGGCCCCGCGCGGCCGTCTGGATCTGAAGTGAGCCTTCCCGGGAACCGTGGCGAGGCCTTTTGGACTGGTTACGGGTCAAGTCACACTTGCCGCCCTCCCCTCGACCATCGGCCCCAAGAATTTGCCGAACCCTACCCGCGCTGATGCGTTCTAGGAGTACTGTCGCGTCCGAGGGATGCGGCTCCAGACCCTGGAGGGACCATGATCATCTTTGCCGCCGAAGTCCCGGCGAAACGGGGCGAGAAATATTGGGCCACACGCTGCCCAAACACGGGCAAGACCCTGCTACTCGCCTCGCGCGACACCCCGCGCATGGCCTATCGTGCCTTTCCCTGCCATCACTGTCAGGAGACGCATGACGTCTCGCTGCCGATGACATACGAGACCGTGTCTGACGGTACGGAAGAGCGGCCGTAACGGCCGCTCAGGCCTTGGACGCGTCGATCAGATCGGCGAAGCGCTTGAACAAATAGTGGCTGTCCTGCGGACCGGGGCTGGCCTCGGGGTGATACTGCACCGAGAAGGCCGGCCGGTCGGTCAGGCGGATACCGCAGTTCGAGCCGTCGAACAGGGAGATGTGCGTCTCCTCGGCGTTCCCCGGCAGGGTTTCGCGGTCGACGGCGAAGCCATGGTTCATCGAGGTGATCTCGACCTTTCCGGTGGTGAAGTCCTTCACCGGATGGTTCGCACCGTGATGGCCCTGATGCATCTTCTTGGTCGTCGCGCCGATGGCGAGGCCGAGAAGCTGGTGGCCGAGGCAGATGCCGAAGGTTGGCACCTTCCTGTCGAGCACTTCGCGGATCACCGGCACGGCGTATTCGCCGGTCGCGGCCGGATCGCCCGGGCCGTTCGACAGGAACACGCCGTCCGGCTTTAGCGCCATGATCTCTTCGCTCGTCGCCGTCGCCGGCACCACGATGACATGGCAATCCTGCTCGGCCAGCATGCGCAGGATGTTGCGCTTCAGCCCGTAATCGATCGCGACGACGCGACGCTTTCCCTCGCCGATCCGGCGATAGCCGTTCTCGAAGGTCCAGCCGGCCTCGTCCCATTCGAACCTCTGGGCGGTGGTGACGCCGGGAACGAGGTCGACGCCTTCCATGCTCGGGATGCCGGCCGCCTCGCGCTTCAGCGCCTCTATGTCGAACACGCCGTCCGGATTGTGCGCGATCATCGCGTTCGGCATTCCCCGCTCGCGGATCAGCGCCGTCAGCGCCCGAGTGTCGATGCCAGTAAGGCCGACGATGTTGCGAGCTTTCAACCAGGCGTCCAGATCGCGGCTGGCGCGCCAGTTGGACGGATCTGTGATCGGAGCCGCGAGAACGGCGCCGCGGATGCCGGATGCCGAGGCCATGTTGATGGTCTCGATGTCGTCCTCGTTGGTGCCGACATTGCCGATATGCGGAAAGGTGAAGGTGATGATCTGCCCGGAATAGGACGGATCGGTCAGGATCTCCTGATAACCAGTCATCGCCGTGTTGAAGCAGACCTCGCCGCTGGCTTGGCCTATGGCGCCTATCCCCTGCCCTTCCAAAACGGTGCCGTCGGCCAGAACGAGTACGGCCGTGGGTTTGGGATCGGTCCAGGCGTCACCGCCTGCGGAGGGGTCCATATTCATAATCAATGGCCTTCTGACGCGAGGACATGTGGTTGGCTGGCAGGAGCGAGCCGGCAGCAAACCATGACGGTTTGCGACGGACCGCGACGCACCAGCCGGCCGCAGGGACCGCGCCCCTGCGGGGTGAGGCGAAAACCGCCCGGCGGCGGTGTCGGACCGCTTGTGCGATGCGACAGCATTGCCCTGCGCGATCCTCCGTGCCGGCGGACGGTTTTGGCCTCATCAGAAGGCCATTGATTATGGATATGGACCCCTAGGGCTTGTTCGGTCGTCATGGCTGCCTTAGGTGTCCGGTCGCGGCCGGCGGACTGGCCAGTAGCTAGAACTCGTATGCCCGCCGGTCAACACCACAAGCCCTTTTATTCGGAGCTATCCAGATGCGCGAGGCGATCACCGCCGCAATGAAAGACGCAATGAAGTCCGGCGACAAAGTTCGTGTCGGCGCGCTGCGTCTCATCAATGCCGCCTTCAAGGATCGCGATATCGAGGCGCGCGGCGCGGGCAAGGAAAAGGCGACGGACGACGAGCTCCTCGCTCTTCTCCAGAAGATGATCAAGCAGCGCGACGAGTCAGCGAAGATCTACGAAGCCAATGGCCGTGCAGAACTGGCAGCCCAGGAGCGCGCTGAGATCGCGGTGATCCAGAATTACCTGCCGAAGCAGATGGACGAGGCCGAGACCCGCGCCGCTATCCAGGGCGTGATCGCCGAGACTGGCGCCTCGAGTGTCAAGGACATGGGCAAGGTCATGGGCGCGCTGAAGGAGAAATATGCCGGCCAGATGGATTTCGGCCGCGCCAATGGCGTGGTGAAGGACCTTCTGAGCTGATCAGGCCCCGCTGCCCGCGATCACACCGTCCCAGCCAGCCATGATCTGACGGACGATGCGTTCCAGGTCGGCGCGTGTCGCTCCGTCGCGTGCCTGCACGGACAATCCCTGAAGAACGGTCGTCAGATAAAGCGCGACCGAATTGGTATCGGTGCCGCGAGGCAGATCTCCTTCCTCGACCGCCCGATCGAGCCTGGCCGCAAACTGCGCGATGCCCTGCTTGCGGCAATCTGCAAGGAAGTCCCTCACCTCCTCGTCCTCCGGCGTCCCGACCAAAGCCGAGAGGACGATCATGCATCCGGGCGGTAGGTCCGGATTGGTATAGGCCGCGGCATGGGTCAGCAGCATCTCTTCGACCGCCTCGCGGGCGGTCTTGCCGCCATCGAGCGCCTTCCAGGCCAGCACCCCTTCCAGTGAATTGTAGAGATTGGCCGCTTCCCGGAAGAGCTCTTCCTTGCAGCCGAACGAGGCATAGAGGCTTGGCCGGCCGATACCCATCGCTTCGGTCAGGTCGGTGAGCGAGGTCCCGGCATAGCCGCGCGTCCAGAACAGACGCATCGCTGCCTCAAGGGCCTTCTGGCGATCGAATTCCGGTGGGCGTCCGCGTGCCATTTAATTTGTACTCATCGGTATAATATTGTTGACCCGCCGCATCGGTCGGCATACCAATATATATACCGCTCGGTATATATAAAGGATTATCCCATGGCTCTCAGCACTAGAAGGGTTGCGTTCGTGACCGGCGGCAGCCGCGGCATCGGCGCCGCGATCGTCCGGGCGCTGGCGGAAGACGGATTCTCGGTGGCCTTCACCTATGTCCGCAACGAGACGGCGGCGAACGCGATCGCGGACGGCCTCAAGGCCGGGGGCCGGGACGTGGTCGCCATCCAGGCCGATAGCAGCGACACGGATTCTCTCGTGCAAGCTATTGAGAAGACCATCAAAACCTTCGGCCGGCTGGACGTGCTCGTCAACAATGCGGGCATCTTCATGACGACGCCGATCGACGAGGTGTCGGCGGCGGAGATTGACCATTCTCTGGCCGTGAATACGCGATCCGTCCTCGTCGCCTCGCAAGCCGCCGCCCGCCACATGCAGCCGGGCTCTCGCATCATCTCGATCGGATCGAACCTGGCCGAGCGCGTGCCTTTTCCCGGCCTGACCGTCTATTCGATGACGAAAGCCGCGCTGATCGGAATGACCAAAGGACTTGCCCGCGATTACGGACCGCGCGGCATCACCGTCAATCTGGTCCAGCCGGGCTCCACCGATACCGACATGAATCCGGCCGATGGCGAGCATGCATCGGCGCAGGCCGCGCTGACGGCGCTCGGTGGCTTCGGCGAGCCGCAGGACATCGCCGCGATGGTGGCGTTCCTTGCGGGCAACGGCGGGCGCCAGATCACCGGCGCGCTCCTCACGGTCGACGGCGGCACGAATGCATGACCATGCTCGCGTGGCGTCCGGCTGAGGCGCCAGCAGGTCTTCGACCGTAACCCGCCGCTAACAGTTTTCGACAATCATCCGATAGAGATGCGCTATCAGCGGGGTGATGGCGCGTGCGGGGCTCAATCGATGCGTCTTCCCAAACTGCGCCTGCGCGGCAAATCCTATCTGTTCATTGCCTGCCTGCTCGCCGTGAATACGGCGGCCATCGGCGCGATCACGCTTCACAGCCTGCGGGGGGAATTGACCAAGCAGGCCATCGCCAGCCAGCAGCAGAACATGCGCATCGCCGCCTCGGCGGTTAAGGACGCCTTTGCCGACGCGACGGTCTCGGCCACCGGCGGTGACGTCCAGTCAGTGACGATGTCTGCCGTTCCGGAATTCGCAGAACACGACCTGATCGACAAAATCAGCGGCATCACCGGCCAGACCTCGACCCTCTTCGCCTACGATCCCGGCCATGACGATTTCATCCGCAAGAGCACGAGCGTGAAGAAGCCGGACGGCTCGCGCGCCATCGGCACGCCACTCGGCAAGGGCGGCGAAGTCTGGCAGGCGATGAAAGCTGGCAAGACCTACCAGGGCGAGGCCAACATCCTCGGCAAGCCGTTCTTCACGAAATATGTGCCGATCAAATCCGCTTCCGGCGACGTGACCGGCATTCTTTATGTCGGCCTCAACAAAAGCGGCTTCGACGCCATGCTCTGGCAGACGGCGCTGACGATCTTCGGCTCGGCGGCTGTGGCCGGCCTTCTGCTGATCCTGCTCGCGAGCGTCGTGATCGGCCGCGGCCTCAAGCCCCTGGCCCATGTCACCGCGACCGTCGGCGAACTCGCCGACGGCAAGCTCGATGTCGCGATCCCCTACACCGCCAACGCCGACGAGGTGGGCGACATCGCCCGCGCACTCGAGACGTTCCAGACCAATGCGCTCCGGCAGCGCGATCTCGAAGATGCGGCGCGCGGCGACACCGACCGCCAGCGCATGCGTGGCGAGACCATGGCGCAGGCCGCTGGCCGTTTCGAACAGACCGTCGGACGCATCCTGCAGGCGGTCAGCAATGCGGCCGGACGCCTGCACTCGACCGCATCCGGCCTGACCGCCGTGTCCGACACCACGAAGACCCGCGTCGCTCATGCGATGGCGGCTTCGGACGAAGCGAGCCAGCATTCGACCGCCGTGACGAGCTCGGCCGAGGAAATGTCGGGCTCGGTCAACGAGATCAGCCGTCAGGTCAGCCAGTCCTCGGCAATCGTCTCGCGCGCCGTTTCGGAAGCGAGCCATTCGACCGAGCAGATCCAGAGCCTGTCCTCGGCAACCGAGGAAATCGGCAAGGTGTTGACCTTGATCGGCGACATCGCGGCGCAAACCAATCTTCTCGCGCTCAATGCCACGATCGAGGCCGCACGGGCCGGCGAGTCCGGCAAGGGCTTTGCCGTCGTTGCTGCCGAGGTGAAGTCGCTCGCCGACCAGACCGCCCGTGCGACGGAAGAGATCGCCCGGCAGATCGAGAATATGAACCAGGTCAGCCGTAACGCCGTCGGGGCGATCGAAAGCGTGTCGCGGACGATCGGCGAGATGGATACGATCGCATCCGCCATTGCCTCGGCAATCGAGGAGCAGAGCGCGGTGACCCGCGAAATCGCCGGAGCCATCGGCGAGGCGGCGCACCAGACCGGCAGTGCCCGTTCGAGTATGGAAACCGTGCGTGAGGCTGCCGAGGACGCGGATACGGCATCTCGCGACGTCACAACGGCCGCCGAGGAACTGACCGAGCAGGCCCGGGAGATGTCGGAGGCGGTGACGCACTTCCTCAGCGAGATGCGCGCGGCCTGACCGGCCTATCGTTGACCCGTCCTTAACAGGCAGCGTCGCATTCTCTGTATCCATGAGTTTGCGTATCGCCTCCCGAATTGCCGCCATTGCATTGGCGGGGCTCGTCGCTTCGTGTGGCGCGTTTGATTTCGAGCAGCGGGAGCCCTGGCGCGACGCGGCCGAACTGCAATGCCTGCGAGCAGGTGGTTTCACCCGCTCAGCCTCTGCGGAAATGATCGGAACGATCGACGGGCCCGGCACCTGCGGACTGGAACACCCGTTCAAGGTCTCGGCGCTCGCGGACGGATCGGTGGCGGTCGAACCGGCCGCAAGGCTCGGATGCCCGGTTGCCGCGGCCCTCAATCGCTGGATGACGGAGTCGGTCCAGCCCGCGGCCTATGCCAATTTCGGGCAGCCTATCGTCGGCATCAAGAATGCGGCCTCCTATGGCTGCCGGACGCGCAACAACAAGCGCGGCGAGAAGCTCTCCGAACATTCCTTCGGCAACGCACTCGACATCCGGGCTTTCGTCCTGGCGAACGGCCGCGAGATCAGCGTGACGCGGGGCTGGAACGGCGCGCCGGACGAGCGCGCCTTCCTCCGGCAGGTGATCGGCTCCGCCTGCGGGCCATTCCGAACCGTGCTCGGACCCGGCGTCGCCTACCACGACGACCATATTCATCTGGATCTGGCGCGCCACAACAGCCGATGGACATCATATTGCCGGCCGCGGCCGACGAACGTGCCGGCGGCGCCGCAGATGATACCGCAGCAGCCGTCCTACGACGCCTACCCGCGTGGTTATCCGCCTCAACAGCCGGCTCTCGAGCCGTATTACTCACCTGACGTGCCGATGTCCTATGCGGACCACGATCATCTGCCGACCGGCAGCGTGCCGGACGGCTTCCTTCACGATCCCATGGACGAATGATCAGGGCGTACCGCCGACGTTGATCGGGCGGCCGAGGCTCGACGACGTGCTCATGATCGACATGGTGGAAATGCTTCCGCCGGTGGTCAAACAACTGTCGATCTGGGAAGAACTGCCATTGCCGATAGTGGCATTGCGCTGACCGAGCCCATTACACGAAGTCGCCCCGGAATCCTGCGAGGCCTGGTTGATCGACTGGCTGAGGCCGGGCGTCGAGAGCTGGCTCGTATTGTAGATTGGAACCTGTTGGCCGGCAGAACTGCCGGGCAGGGATTGCGTGGTCGCGCCGCTGACATCGCTGCCATTGAACGTGGTGATGGCGTCGTTGGCCTCACCCGACGGGTCGACCGTGCCGAATTCCGGCGCCTGGGTCAGCCTGGCGGTCGCCGCCTGCTCGGATGCCAAGCCGGCGGCCGGGATGGAGGACGATATTCCCGACAGGCCGACCAGGGAGCCGCTCGGCGGCGGACTGATGACCTGGTGGCTGACCGCGGCATGGCCAGGCGCGGCGGCGAGGGAATGCACGGCCAATCCACCACCGCCGCCATGAGCAAAGGCGGCGCTGGCGCCACCGACGAAAAAGGCCGCCACAACAAGCGGCCTGAACGCAACAACTCTCATGATGCGAACCTCGGCGGTCCGTTCACATCGCGCCGGCGGGCGGCCGTCAACCTCGCCGGCATGTTACTGTTCATCAGGGACGGGACACGTCGACCGCGCCTCCGCCCGAGCCGCTGATGATCGACGGCGCTCCCAGAATTTCCTGGCTGGCGCAATCGCCGCTCTGGGTCGACGTACTGGTGCCGCCGACGGTCGTGCTCCGCTCGCCGGTGCCACCGCATGCCGTTCCACGCGAACGCGCCGAGGACTGATCGATCGAGTTCGCCAGCCCTTGGCCCGAAAGCTGGTTGGTTCCATAGACGGGAACCTGCTCGCCGATCGAACTGCCCGGCGCTGTCTGGGTGCTGACGCCTCCGGTCTGGCTTTGCGGCGACACGAGATTGTTCTGGCTGGCCATGGGATCGACGGGCGCGGTCGAAGTCGATGCCCGCCCCGAGGTCGCCGCTCGTGAGGAGGCGGCGCCTGCGCGCGGCATGGCCGCCCCGCCGCCAACCGACGAACCGCCGCCTATGGACGAACCGCCGCCGACCGAACCGCCAGCGGAGCCCCCGCCAGCGGAGCCGCCGCTAGACTGCGCGAACGCGATGGAACTTCCGGCGAGAAGCAGCGCTGCGGCAAAGGAAATTGCCTTGTTCATGGTGCGATACCTCGCGGACCAATGGACTCTGTCGACAAACGCATGGCGGGAGGCAGCGTTCCGGCGATTGCCGAAAGGATGAGGCCGTGGCAGGGCTGGGGCATGAGCTTCCAGCCCGACACCCCCCTGCCCGCCACCGTCGTCCCCTCGCCCAGCCACGATGGGCGGGCCGACGACATCGAACCTGACATGCTGCTCCTGCACTACACCGGCATGGTCTCCGCTGACGAAGCTGTCGCCCGGCTGTGCGACCCGGCGTCGAAAGTGTCTTGTCATTACCTCGTCCACGAGGACGGGCGGATCGTGCAGATGGTACCCGAGGCTCGTCGCGCCTGGCATGCCGGGTTGTCTGTCTGGGAGGACGAGCCGGACACCAATTCCCGCTCGATCGGGATCGAAATCGCCAATCCGGGCCATGAGTTCGGCTATGTCGATTTTCCCGATGCCCAGATCGATGCCGTGATCGCTCTCGGTCTCGACATCTGCGAGCGGCATGGCATCGTACGTCACCGCGTGCTCGCCCACTCCGACGTGGCGCCGCGCCGCAAGGAGGATCCCGGCGAGAAGTTTCCATGGGACCGGCTCGCCGCCGCCAAGCTCGGACATTGGCAGAAGCCCGCTCCGCTTACGACCCAAGGAGACACCTTCCTTCCCGGCGACGAAGGCGAGCCGGTCGAGGAAGTACAGTCACTCTTCGCCATCTACGGCTACGGGATCGAAATCTCCGGCCGGTTCGACGAGCAGACCAAGGCTGTAGTTACAGCTTTCCAGCGCCATTTCAGACAAGAGAAAGTCGATGGGATCATCGACCCTTCGACGATCGCGACGCTTCGAAGACTATTGAAAGCGCTTCCAAAGGTTAATTCAGATTAACAATACGCCCCAGAATGGTCACGGTCTCGCCGGCTTGGAGTCCCGACTGCTTCTAATCTGAGCCCCGATTCCACGCGAAGTCCCCCACCATTGCTAACGGAATGGGGACAGTTCCGCATGATCAATCGTCTTCTCACCGGTGCGGCACTCACTTGCTCGCTCTTCTTGGCCCACAGCGCGGCCGCGGACGACCGGTTCGATTTCATTCAGCAGCAGAGAGAAAAACTCGAGGCTTCCGCTGCGTCGAAAACGCAGGCCAAGCGATCGTTCGACGAGAACGATCGCGATGGCAAGGACAGCAGGAAGCCCGCCCGCAAACTCATCGAAGGTCGTGCATCAACCTCCACGGAACCTGCCGCGGCGCCGGGCGGACGCGGCAATCTGCACTCTCTCGTGCAGCGCTACGCCCAGGAGAACGGCGTACCCTACGACCTCGCGCATGGCGTCGTGATGGTCGAGAGCCGCTACAATGCGAAGGCGACCGGCCGTGGCGGCTATATCGGCCTGATGCAGCTCAGCTACCGCACCGCGCAGGGCATGGGCTATTCCGGCTCGCGCGCCGCGCTCTACGATCCGGAGACCAATCTTCGCTACGGCATGCGCTATCTCGGCGAGGCCTATCGCAAGGCCGGCGGGAGCATGTGCGGTGCAGTCTCGAAATATCAGGGCGGCCACGGCGTGCGTGGCGTGACGCGGGCCGGATCGGCCTATTGCGGCAAGGTGAAGAACTTCATCGCCCGCGGCGTGCCGAAGGGCGGCACCCAGGTCGCCGACGCCAGCCAGGCGAAATCCTGACGACGAGAGCCCGGACCAACGGTCCGGGCTTTTTCATTTCTGGTTGGCAAGGAAGACCCCGGCGGCAGCCAATACCATGCCACCGATCTGCAGCACATTCATCGTCTCGCCGAAGCCGATCCAGGCCATCAGCGCTGTCACTGCCGGAACGAGGTAAAGCAGCGAAGTCGTCTGCACCACTGCACCGCGCTTGATCATGACGAGCAGCATGGTGATGGCACCGATCGAGAGGCCAATGACGGCCCAGAACAGACCGGCGATAAGTTCCGGCGTCATGTCGAACCGGCCGCTCTCGGTCAGCGCCGCGACCAGCGCCGTGGGGAGCAGAGCGGCGGTGAACTGGACGACGTTGCCGGTCCGCATGTCCATCGAATTGCCGGTGCGCTTCTGCCAGATCGTACCCGCGGTAAACGCGCCCACCGCGAGCACGCCGACGATCAGCGCCTGCGCTGGGATGGCGTCGTGGCCGCCGATCTTCGGCAGCAGAACCAGTGCCGCCCCGACGAAACCGAGCCCGATACCCGCCCAACGTCGCCCACTGACCGCCTCGCCGAGGAGCGGCCCCGCGAGCGTGGCGGTCACGAGCGGCTGAAGGCCCGCGAACAGGCCCGCGAATCCGGCCGGCAGACCATGCTTCACCGCCCAGAAGATGCCGCCGAGATAAACGCCGTGCAGCAGGAAGCCGGATACGGCGTTATTGGTGAAATCCCTGCCCTTCGGCCACGGAGCACCGATCAGTAGTGCGAATGGGGCGAGTATCGCGATGACCAGCGCATAGCGAACGACAAGGAAGGTCAGTGGATCGGAATGCGGCGCGACGAGGCGCGCGACGATGAAGCCCGACGACCAAAGGACCACGAAGAGAGCTGGAGCAAGGCGGGTGAAGAGACCCGAGGATGCAGATCCGGAAGCGATATCGGCCATCGCGGCTGGCTAGACCTGCCTCCCGACGGAAACAAGTGAAACAAAGTGACGGGATCGATCAGTTTGCGTGGTCTCCTGGACCCGGCCGACCGTTCGGCAACCTTGCGCGGAGCGTCATCCACCCGTAAGTCATGCTCGCCAGCCGGCTGGACGGCCGCTCCGCGAGGAGAGGAAAGTCCGGGCTCCATGGAGGCACGGTGCCGGATAACGTCCGGCGGGGGCGACCCCAGGGAAAGTGCCACAGAAAGCAAACCGCCGCCGGTTCGCCGGAGGTAAGGGTGAAAGGGTGCGGTAAGAGCGCACCGCGCGCCTGGCAACAGGAGCGGCACGGCAAACCCCACCGGGAGCAAAACCGAATAGGAGTGGCGCGGGTCCGCCCAGGTCCCGCCTCCAGACAGCCGCTCGGGTTGGTTGCTCGAGGCGTCCGGCAACGGACGTCCCAGAGGAATGGCCGTCACGTCGCAGTGGGCAACCGCTGCGGCCCTACAGAACCCGGCTTACAGGCCGGCTGGCATCCGTTTTGAGATCACTGCGCCCGGACTTGGGCGAACGCACCGCCGTTATGGACGCCAATGCCCGGCACCTCCAGAAGCGTTGAATCGATGGCGAACCTCGTTCTCGGCAGCGCGTGCGGATATTCGGCGCGCAGCCACTCGATCATCTTCTCGCGGACGTGACAGCGCAGGTCGAAAGCATTGGGCGCGTTCTTCGCGCTCATCAGGGCGCGGACCTCGACCGTGTTCTCGCGGAGATCGGTGACCTGAAGCGCCATGGCGCGCCCGTCCCAGAGCTTGCAGCCTTTCAGGATAAGCCTGAGCTGCTCGCGCATCTCCTCGACTGGCACCGAATAGTCGACGAACAGCATCGCCGTGCCGAGTATCTGGGGGTTCTCGCGGGTCCAGTTCTGGAACGGCTTCTCCAGGAAGTAGCTGAGCGGAACGATCATCCGGCGAAGATCCCAGATGTTGACCACCACATAGGTCGCGGTGATGTCCTCGACCGTGCCCCACTCCCCTTCCAGCACGACTTGGTCGCCGATCCTGATCGGCTCGGTGAAAGCGATCTGGATGCCTGCCAGAAGACTGGAGATAGCCGGTCTCGCGGCGAGACCGATGGCGATACCTGCGACACCAGCCGAGGCGAACAGGCTGACGCCGACCGTCCGCAGAGCCGGAAGCGACATGAAGACGACGGCGACAGTGGTCAGCGCGATGCAGACAGTCGTGAGCTGGCGCAGCAGGTTGAGCCGCGTCTGGCGGCGCCTGATCTGGACGTCCTCGGAGAAGTCGAGCCCACCATGCTTGCGCGTGTAGATGTCGAAGGCGAGCTGGCTCATCCGCCACGACGCGATGCCGAGCGCCAGGGTGATGACAACGAGACAGGCACGGACGAGCCCGACCTGGACCTCGCTGGAAAAGCCCGTCGCGGGGATCATCGGCAGGAAGGACAGCGTGCCGATAATGATCGCGAGCGAGGGCCGGACGCGGCGCAGGAACAGGCGAAGCTTAGTGGTCCAGCCGAACGATGCGAGCCGATTGATGAAGAAGGCGAGGCTCGCATTCGCGATCGCCCAGACCACGGCGGAGATGCCAACAGCGGTGATGCAGAGGACCCACGGCGGCAGGTTCAACATCCAGTGGGGGAAGGCGAATCCCATGTCGGATTCTCCGTTCTGGCCAAGGTATGTGGCGGTTTCTCGCCGCTTGGTGCCAAACGGTCTCGGGCGCGATCGGTTCAACGGGCATCTCAGGATCGATCACTCGACCACACGCAAACTGTACGACACGCTCCAAGGCTTCTGTCAGATGCTCGACGTCGAGCGGCCAGGCTCCCGATGCAGAGATTTATGCCACCATCGAGGAGCGGCATGGGGCGAATTTCGCGCAGCTCTGGTGGCATGCGCGCCAGGTTCTCCATGAAGCCCTGTGGGAAGCCTGACCGGACTAGTGGTCGAGCTTGTGGAGGCGACCGGCGACCTTTCGCGGGAGGGCCCGCGGAAAAAGCCGGCCAAGTAAGATTCCGAGCGTGTTGAAGAAACCCGGAATGACGATGGCCTTGTTGGCGCGATATCCGGCGAACCCGACGCGTGCCACCCACGCGGCATTGGCCGCCCGCTTGAACAACATCGTATCCTCAAGATGCGCGACCTTCCCGAATTCAGTCGCCACCGGCCCCGGGCAGAGTGCCGAAACTGCGACGCCGTGAGGCAGCGCCTCCTCGTGCAGGGCCTCCGACAGAGACAGCACGAAGGCCTTGGTGGCGGAATAGACCGCCGTATACGGTCCGCCCTGGAACGACGCCATGGACGCAACGTTGAGGATGCCGCCCTGCCGCCTCTCGATCATGCCCGGAAGAAACAGACGCGACAGCGTGGTCACCGCCTCCACGTTCAACCGCACCATCTCGGTCAAACGGTCCGCTGGCAGAACGTCAAAGCGTCCGGCGAGGCCGAACCCCGCGTTATTGACCAGTGTATGGATTTCGATTTCCTGGCCTGTGACGAAGTCGAACAGCGCCTGCGGCGAGGATTCATCGAAAAGATCGAGATCCATGACGAGAATCGGCACCGAATGCGCGGCTTTGAGTTCAGCAGCCAGCGAATCGAGTCGGCCCCTGCGCCGCGCCACCAGAACTAGACCGTCGCCCTCCGCAGCGAAGAGTCGCGCGAGTTCCACACCTATACCCGACGAGGCGCCGGTAATGATCGTCCAGCGTCTGTCTACCATCAACTATCCCGCCCATGCCCATACGCGGGACTTTCGCAAACCGACCTCGCCGTGTAAACGACGCCTCTAGCCATTACAGACCGGAACGATTCACCGCCGCCACTCCGCGCGCGGGTATCAACCCGCGACCGACGAAAGCGCGCATCGCAGAACCATGCCCAAACGCCAAGATATCAAGTCGATCCTGATCATCGGAGCTGGCCCCATCGTCATCGGGCAGGCTTGCGAATTCGATTATTCCGGGACCCAGGCCTGCAAGGCGCTGCGCGAGGAAGGCTATCGCATCATCCTGGTCAATTCGAACCCGGCGACGATCATGACCGATCCGGAGCTGGCGGATGCGACCTATGTCGAACCGATCACGCCCGAGATCGTGGCCAAGATCATCGAAAAGGAGCGTCCCGACGCACTCCTCCCGACCATGGGCGGCCAGACCGCGCTCAACTGCGCGCTGTCGCTGCGCAAAATGGGCGTGCTTGAGAAGTTCGGCGTCGAGATGATCGGCGCGACCGCCGAGGCGATCGACAAGGCCGAGGATCGCGAGCTCTTCCGTCAGGCGATGACAAAGATCGGCCTCGACACGCCGAAATCGGCGCTCGCCACCGCGACCGACCTGAAACACGCCGACCGCGACCACCACAAGGCAGCTCTGGCCGAGATCGCCGCCCGCAACCTGCCTGCGGGCGAGGCCGCGCGCGTCACCGAGGCCTATAGCCGTCAATGGGATGGCGGCGAGAGCGAGCGCAAGAAGCGCTATGTCGAGAAGGGCCTGATCGAGGCGCTGGAAGCGCTCGACGAGATCGGCCTGCCGGCCATCATCCGCCCGAGCTTCACCATGGGCGGCACCGGCGGCGGCATCGCCTACAACAAGGCCGAATTCATCGAGATCGTCGAGCGCGGCCTCGACGCCTCGCCGACGACCGAGGTCCTCATCGAGGAAAGCGTCATCGGCTGGAAGGAGTTCGAGATGGAGGTCGTCCGCGACAAGGCGGACAACTGCATCATCGTGTGCTCGATCGAGAACATCGACCCGATGGGCATCCATACCGGCGATTCGATCACCGTCGCCCCTGCCCTGACGCTGACCGACAAGGAATATCAGCGCATGCGCGACGCCTCGCTCGCGGTCCTCCGCGAGATCGGCGTCGAGACCGGTGGTTCGAACGTGCAGTTCGCGATCGATCCGGAGACCGGCCGGATGATCGTCATCGAGATGAATCCGCGTGTCTCGCGTTCGTCCGCTCTGGCGTCGAAAGCGACCGGCTTCCCGATCGCCAAGGTCGCGGCGAAGCTCGCCGTCGGCTACACGATGGACGAGATCGAGAACGACATCACCGGCGGCGCGACGCCGGCGAGCTTCGAGCCGACCATCGACTACGTGGTCGTGAAGGCTCCGCGTTTCGCCTTCGAGAAGTTCCCGGGCGCCGAGGACAACCTGACGACCTCGATGAAGTCGGTCGGCGAAGCGATGTCGATCGGCCGCACCTTCGGCGAGGCGATGCAAAAGGCGCTCCGCTCGCTGGAAATCGGCCTGACCGGCTTCGACGAGGTCGAGATCGAGGGCATGGGCCAGGGCGACGACAAGAACGCCATCAAGGCCGCCCTTGCCGCTCCCAAGCCGAACCGCATCGTCACCTGCGCGCACGCAATGCGCCTCGGCCTTTCGGTCGAGCAGATTCACGATATCTGCAAGATCGATCCATGGTTCCTGAAGCAGGTCGAGACCATCGTCCACACCGAGGAGAAGGTCCGCCGCCTCGGCCTGCCGAAGACGGCCGGCGCGCTCCGCTCGCTGAAATCGCTCGGCTTCTCCGACGCACGCCTGGCCAAGCTCGCCGGCACGACCGAGAAGGAGGTCACGGCGCTCCGGACCTCGCTCGACGTCCACCCGGTCTATAAGCGCATCGACACCTGCGCCGCTGAGTTCGCTTCGCCGACCGCCTATATGTACTCGACCTATGCTCCGCTCTTCGCCGGCCAGGCCGCGGACGAGGCTCAGCCCTCCGACCGCAAGAAGGTCGTGATCCTCGGCGGCGGCCCGAACCGGATCGGCCAGGGCATCGAGTTCGATTATTGCTGCTGCCACGCCTGCTTCGCGCTGCGCGACGTCGGCTACGAAACCATCATGATCAATTGCAATCCGGAGACGGTGTCGACCGACTACGACACCTCGGATCGCCTCTATTTCGAGCCGCTGACGGCCGAGGACGTGCTGGAAATCCTGCGCATCGAGCAGTCGCGCGGCACTCTGCACGGCGTCATCGTCCAGTTCGGCGGCCAGACGCCGCTGAAGCTGGCGCAGGCGCTTGAGGACGCGGGCATCCCGATCCTCGGTACCTCGCCGGACGCGATCGACCTCGCCGAGGACCGCGACCGCTTCAAGCAGCTCCTCGACAAACTTCAGCTCCGCCAACCGGAAAACGGCATCGCCACCTCGACCGAGCAGGCCATCTCAATCGTCGAGCGCATCGGCTTCCCGGTCGTCATCCGTCCGTCCTACGTGCTCGGCGGACGGGGGATGGAGATCGTCCACGATCACCATCAGCTCGATCGCTATATGCGCGAGGCCGTGGTCGTCTCGGGCGATAGCCCGGTCCTGATCGACCGCTATCTCTCGAATGCGATCGAGGTCGACGTCGATTGCCTGTGCGACGGCAAACATGCCTTCGTTGCCGGCATCATGGAGCACATCGAGGAAGCGGGCGTACATTCGGGCGATTCGGCCTGCTCGCTGCCACCCTACTCGCTCAAGCCCGATGTGATCGCCGAGATCGAGAAACAGACGAAACAGCTCGCGCTGGCTCTGAATGTCGGCGGACTGATGAACGTCCAGTACGCGATCAAGGACGGTGACATCTACGTCCTCGAGGTCAATCCACGCGCCTCGCGCACGGTGCCCTTCGTCGCCAAGACGATCGGCCGGCCGATCGCCAAGATCGCCGCGCGCATCATGGCCGGCGAGGCACTCCCGAGCTTCGGGCTGACGCCGCAGAAGCTCGACCATATCGCGGTCAAGGAAGCGGTATTCCCGTTCGCCCGCTTCCCGGGCGTCGACACGATTCTCGGGCCGGAGATGCGTTCGACCGGCGAGGTCATCGGCCTCGACCGCGATTTCGGCATTGCATTCGCGAAGAGCCAGCTCGGCGGCGGCACGCGCGTGCCGAAGTCCGGCACGGTCTTCGTCTCGCTGAAGGACGACGACAAGGCTCGCATCCTGCCTGCGGTCAAGCTGCTGTCGAGCCTAGGCTTCAAGATCATCGCGACCTCGGGGACCCAGCGCTTCCTCGAAAGCGAGGGCGTCGCCGCGACCAAGATTCACAAGGTTCTCGAAGGGCGGCCACACATCGTCGACGCCATCAAGAACGGCGAGGTCCAGTTGGTGTTCAACACCACGGAAGGGGCGCAGGCGCTGCACGACAGCCGGTCGCTCCGCCGCGCGGCCCTCTTGCACAAAGTGCCCTACTACACCACCCTAGCAGGCGCGATTGCTGCGGCGCAGGGCATCCGGGCTTACCTTGACGGGGAGCTGGAGGTTCGGGCGCTGCAGTCCTATTTCGCAGGGACGGAAAATATCCCGGCCTGACCGGGGACCCATAATCTCCAGACACCAGCGACAGAGGACAGCAACCCCTGCCGCTGGGCGGATTTTGCGCGGAAGAGAAGACGACGATGGAAAAGGTTCCGATGACCGCGGGCGGCCACACTCAGCTGGAAGTGGAGCTGAAACGCCGTTCGGCCGAGGAGCGCCCGCGGATTATTGCTGCCATTGCCGAGGCCCGCAGCCACGGCGACCTCTCCGAGAACGCCGAATATCACGCGGCGAAAGAGCAGCAGAGCCTGAACGAGGGTCGGATCGCCGAGATCGAGAGCATCCTCGCGCGCGCCGAAATCATCGATCCCACCAAGCTGAAGGGTGACACGATCACCTTCGGCGCGACGGTCAAGCTCGTTGACGAGGACACAGAGGAAGAGCGCACGTATCAGATCGTCGGCGAGTTCGAGGCCGACGTGAAGCTCGGCCGCGTCTCGATCACCTCCCCGATCGCCCGCGCCCTTGTCGGCAAGAAAGTCGGCGACCAGGTCGAAGTGACCGCCCCTGGCGGCGCCAAGAGCTACGAGGTCCTCGACATCCGCTTCGCGTGAGCCGTTTAGATTCTCTCAACCTCTCCGGGCCTAGCGTTCGCGCCTTGGCCCGGTGGGGGAGCGGCTACTCCGAGACGCGGCAGTGTCTTTACAACTCTGGTTCAAGTCCAGAGCCGGGCCTCCAATTTTCTCGTTCCGGACGCGCCGGATGACGCCGCCGTCGACAGAGGTGGACGTGCGGCGCGTCGAGGTGATCGCGCCTAATTTCAAGCGCCGCCTGTCGGGTGTGACCTCGACGCTGGAGCGTGTCGTACCGGAACAGGCCCGCTCAGTCGCCATCGCCGCACTCGGCCCGGGACTGTCGGCATCCCTGCCGAAGCTTCGATGTCATCAGCTTGCGGGATTATGGCGCGCTCCGGCCGACCGGCCGTTCCGGATCTGGCACGCCCGACGCAACATCGAAATGCTCGCCGGCATTCTCCTGCGCGACTTGTTGCGCATGCCGCTCCGGCTGGTCTTCACCTCGGCGTCGCAGCGCAGGCATACCGGCTGGACCCGCTTTCTGATCGGCCGGATGGATGCGGTGATCGCAACCTCCTCCGCGACCGCGTCTTATCTCGAGCGGCCATCGACGGTGATCCGCCACGGCATCGATCTCACGCAGTTCAAGCCACCGCCGGATCGGACTGAAACTCGCCGGATGCTCGGCCTTCCCGACCTGCGGCTCGTCGGCTGCTTTGGCCGCATCCGGGCGCAAAAAGGCACCGACGTCTTCGTCGAGGCGATGCTCGCTCTGCTCCCTGCCCGCCCGGATGCCGGCGCGGTCGTGCTCGGCCGCGCGACCGGACCGCATGCGTCGTTTCTCGACGCATTGAAGACCCGCGTGGCTGATGCCGGACTGAGCGACCGGCTGCTGTTCGCCGACGAAGTACCGCCAGAGCAAACACCGCGCTGGTATCAGGCGCTCGACGTCTATGTAGCGCCGCAGCGCTGGGAAGGCTTCGGCGTCACGCCGCTCGAAGCGATGGCGACCGGCATGCCCGTGGTGGCGACGACCGTCGGAGCGTTCCCGGAACTCCTCGTCGATGGAGAGAGCGGTTTCCTGGTGCCGCCCGGCGACGTCCCGGCGATGACGAGCGCTATCGCAACGCTGCTCGACGATATGGACCGTTCCGCTGCGATGTCGCGGCAGGCACGGACACATGTCGCCGCGTTCAGCCTCGCCGGCGAGGCTGAGGCCATCAACGCCGTTTATCGCGGGCTCTGGGAGCGGAACAGCTCGATATAGGCGTCCGTGATCGCATCGAGCGAGAAGCGGGCCGCGAGCGTTTGCGTGCCGCCCGCGACGAGCGATGCGCGCAAAGCCGGATCGGCCTCCAGTCTGGCGAGAGCTTGGGCGAGCCCGTCGGCATCCTCGACGTCGAACATCAGACCGTCCTCGCCGTCCGTCATCATCCAGCGCGGGCCTTCGGCACGCGAGGAGACGACCGGCCGACCGATCGACCATGCTTCCAGGATGACATTGCCCAGGGGTTCATGCAGTGACGGCACGACGAACGCATCGGCCGCCGCGACGAAGGGTGAGGTATCGGCCTGCCAGCCGGCGAAACGGACACGATCGGCGATGCCGAGCGCGACGGCCTGCTGCTCCAGCGCCTGCCGCTCCTCGCCGTCACCAACGATCCAGACCCAGGCCCGCGGCAGCCGGGCCGCCGCATCGAGCAGCGTGTGAAACCCCTTCCGGCGGACGAAGCGCCCGGCGCCGACAATAAGGAACGCGTCGTCCGGCGTTTGAAGTGTCGAACGTGCGACCGGCGCCGCAGCATGCGCTCGGGTAAAATTGGAAATCACCTCGACCGGCTTTTGCCAACCGAGCTCGCGCACCCGCTGGGCTATGTCCGGCGTGTTGCAGACGATCGTGTCGGTGTTGGTGAAATATTCGAGGCGCAGCGGAAAATCGCCGAGCCGCGAGATCTTGATGCAACCCTGGTAGGACGGAAGGAAGCGGCTCGCGCGCGGCGCCCAGGCCATGATCGCATCAGGCTGGAAATTGCCGATCTTCCGCTTCAGCTTGGCCGCGAGCCAGAACCGGTAGAGCGAAATCCGGTTGAACGTACCCTCATTGATATGGGCCGCGTTCTCGATGTCCTTCTTCCAGACGCGGTTCGGGCGGATGAACGCCCACTGCTCGACGCCCTTGCTCGCCAGACCGTTGACCAGATTGACGAAAAACCGCTCGGACCCGCCGTCCTTGCCGAAATGGATATGGATGACCTTCAAAACTAGATCCCGTCTAGCGGAGGCTCCTTGGATGGATGCGCGATCAGCGCATGCCGCTGCCAGATCTTGGCCTCCGTCATGAACGAATAAACCGCCCCCGTCATCGCCTGGATAAAGCCGGCCCACCCGCAAAGGAAGAGCCATCGGCCGAAATAGAGACGAAGGAAATAATAGGGCGGGTTGAACACCAGCTTCGCCCAGCGAGGCTTTTCGCCCTGATCGAACAGTTGGTCCGCCTTGAGGGTCGAATAGGCGTTCTCCTTCAGGATCTGCTCATCCAGGGGCAAGGGACGGAAGTGAAGAAGGCTGCCGGGTCGCGCACTCTTCACGCGGCCCTCCACCGAAATGCCTTCATGCACCCGTTTGGACAGATCGTAGGCGCCGGCACCGCGGCGAACGAGACGGAGATTGGGCCGCTCGAAGACATAGGTTGGCGTATAGCCGAACCCGACGAGAAAGGGCCGACGGCGGATACGCCAGGCAACGGCTTCATCTTCGGCCAGCAAACGGGGCAGATGTTCTCTCAATTGCAGATCCAACCGCTCGTCGGCGTCGATGTTCAGGCACCAAGGCTGCGTGCACTGCTCCAGCGCGAACTGCTTCTGCGCGGCATAGCCCGGCCAGCCGCGCTGGAACACCTTGATCGGAAATCCCTCTTCGCGCAGCCGCTCCAGTAGGTCGAGCGTGCCGTCCGTCGACCCCGAATCCACGACGATAATTTCGGCGCACAGATCGAGGCTGCGGATGCAGGGCTCGATGTAGTGCGCTTCGTTCTTGCAGATGATGAAAGCCGAGAGAGGGAGTCGTGTCGGCGTGGCCATGCGCCCCCGGTTCAGTAAAGAGAGAAAGAATGGATCTTTCGGGCGCACTCCATGGCAAAACATACGATTTGACGCAACCAAGTTTCATCGCAGGCGAGCGCAGCGAATTTAGAGACTTTATCGAAGGCTGGCTGAATTGCGTTGACAGGCTCTCGGCCTCCCAGTCGATGCGCCGCGGCCTCTATGAAGCGGTTCAACTTCGATCAAGCCATTCTGTATTTGCTGGGCGAAGGACCAATTGGTACCAGTCGATCGACCATGATCGGCCTTGCTGCAGTATCTGAGAGTGAATGATGGTTCGCCGGACGGAGAGCGCGTATCCATTTCCTGGTGGCCGCCCTCGCGTGCCGACCATTCATCGAATCCGGGCTGCATTCAGGGCATTCGGGGATTTGTTTCCCGGGATGCGATATAAAAAGATCAGAATCCAGCAGGTCGGGAAAGCGTTTCGCGCACTGAATGAGGACGACGTTGCGCTGATTACGTTGACCCACAACGACAAGCGCCTGCTCCAGCCGTTTCTGACTCACTATCGCCAACTCGGCGTCACTCGGTTTCTCATCGTTGACGATCGATCGACTGACGGAACGAAAGAATTCCTCTCGCAGGAACCTGATGTCGATCTCTATGAATCGAATTGCCGATACAGCGATGCCTATCGTGGTCGCGCCTGGCGCCAGATCCTGGTCAATCGATACGGCCGAGGTCGCTGGTACTTGAATGTCGATTCCGACGAATTTCTCGTATTCGCAGCCGCGCCGAGCTTGCCTCAGCTAATATCGTGGCTCGAAAAACGGGGTATAAGGCATATGCCGGCTCCCATGCTGGACATGTATCCTCCGGGATATGTCGAAGCGGCCGATTATGCCTTCCCGCGCGATGGTATGCCTTGGACTATCGCCAGCCTGGTAGATGAGGACGGATATGACCTGAGGGCGGGCGCTCGCGCCTGGAGCTTGAAGGGCGGGGTTCGGCAACGCTTTTTCCAAAGCAAAGCCGAACTAATGAAATATCCTCTAATGCATTGGGATTCTCTCACCAGACTGGACAAGAGCATACATTTCCCAAACCCCTACTGGAGAAACTTCTCCGCTCCGGCAGGAGCACTTCTGCATTTCAAATTCTTCTCAGGCTTCTCGGATGATTTTGCCGAAGTCGTCCGCAACGGCCAACATTTTGGCGGCGGACAGATATACCAGGATATACTTGAGAAAATTCAACAACCCGCTCAGATAGTACTGGAAACGGCAACATCGATTACCTATACGGGCGCGAGGAAACTCGCTCGGATGGGTTTCTTCTCGGTGGAATAAGCGTGTGGCCATTCTTGGCACGAACGGCTCCGGTGACCGCATTTTATGCTAAGCGAGCCCGATGACCGGCATCCTGACCAATCTCCGCGCCCTGACGCTTCGAGCTCTACGGGCGAGGACCGCGACGATCGACGGCGTTCTCGTCAGCACCGACCCGAATGACCCTCTTCTGAGGCCTATCCGGGCAAAAATCTTCAAGGGAGTGTATGAGGCGCCCGAACGTGCGCTGCTGAAAATGTTGCTCACCCCCGAAGACCGCGTCCTGGACATAGGCGCGTGCACCGGCCTCATCGCATCGCTTTCAGCAATGACGGTCGGTAGTGAAAACGTCGTAGCCTACGAAGCCAATCCGAGGCTTCAGAAACTCATACTGTGCAATTTCGCACTCAACGGAGTCTCCCCGCATTTGCACATGAAAGCCATCACGGCCGATGGCAGGGCCGTCACCCTTCACATTACCGGCAACCTATTTTCATCGAGCCTCATTGACCGCCAACACCAGACCGATACCGAGAGCATACCGAGCGAGCCAATCGCCGCCGTCCTCGAAAAAGAGAGGCCAACGCTCGTATCCATGGATGTCGAAGGAGCGGAGGAGGAATTAATTGGTGCCACCGAATTCCCCGGTGTACGGAAAATACTGATCGAAACTCATCCACATATTGTTGATCCGGAGCAGCCGGCGCGAGTGGTTCGTAGACTTGCTGCGCTCGGCTTCCAGCAACTCCGAACGGAGGGAGATTCTCTTGCACTGATCAGATCTTGATCGGCGCAGCAGAAGCAAAATCCAAGTTAGGGATTCCGTGTGACAAAGACAAAGCTGATCGTCGCCTTTCCAATTTACAACGGCGCGAAGACCATGGAACAGAGTCTCCAATGCATCGCAGATCAGACTATCGAGATTTCCGGGCGATAATTGTCGAGAATAAGTCGACTGATGACACGCTACTCATTGCTCGAAAATTCTGCGAAAAAGACTCCCGTTTTGAACTGATCGAAAACGAGTTTCATCGAGACGCCATCGCAAATTTTCCCACACGATCGAACTGGCGAGCGCTCGTGGCGAATATTTCTGCCTGCGTGCCTGCGACGATCTCTCCACCCCTGGCTTTCTCAAGTCCCTCCTTGCGGCGCTCGAAGCCGATCCAAGCAAAATGCTGGCCGTCGGCTCGGTCGACCGTTATGAGCCGGACGGTATCAAACACCTGACCCCGAAATCCGATATCTTCGACTTCGGGAGCAAGCTCGCCGCGGGTGACCTTCCACGAGGTCTGATCTTTCCCTCGGAATGGTTCTACGGCGTGGTCCGCTCCGCCGGCGGCGCGGAGATCATGTTGCGTCGCTGGCCCGAACTCGGTCGCGCCTAGTGTGCGGCGTCATATACGATAGCGGAATTCGTCGTCCGGGATTTGGTCACCTACGTCCCCGAAGAAAAGTATCTCTTCTTCCGGGGTTCAGACTCGGAAAATTTATACAAGGCCAAAGCTTGGAAAGAACGCCTTTCCCAACGCTGGCTCTATACGATGGGGTGTTTCCGAGTTCGCGATTTCCTCCCGCCTCTTTCGGTGCGCACCCGTTATAAGCTGTTCCGGATGTTTTGGCGTGATGCTCGTCGTAAGACCGGCTATCGCCTGCTAGGCAAACTCTGACCCCATCCAGCGATCCTCGCCGGCGTCACCGCCGGCGGAGAAAACCATCTGGTGCGACCGTCACTTGCAGCTTCCTCTGAAGCTCAAGGTCCAACTCAAATTCATCGTGTTTTGCCAGAAACTTATGGACGGCCGTTTTGGGGTTGTTTCCAACGTCCCAAGGTCGAGATAGGAAAAAACCCTTCGGCATGTCCTCGACAAAGGTGTCGAAGACAACACAGTAACTGCCGCTCGAAACGAGGCCCGCGTAGGCTTCCAGTTCCGCAAGAACATGATCTTGCGTGTGCATGCTGTCGAGAAACACCATGATCCTGTTGTATTTTTGAGCAATCTCACGCACGGACGATACTATTTGGGGGTCGATGGAAGAACCCAGGATGAGGTTGAACCTATTTGCCAACGGATGGGCTTCGAGGGCCGCACGATTGTGCGATCGGATGTCGATATCGACCCCGATGACCATTCGCTTCGGAGCTTGTGGATCCAGAAGCTCACCCGTCTCGGCCGCATCACACAGATCGAGAAGCGCCAGAAGCGAGGCGCTCAGGATCAGCGATCCGCCGTGAGCGATTCCGGTCTCTATGATCAAATCAGGTCGGACTGACCAAATGAGTTCCTGAACAGCGATGATGTCGCTCGGATATTGAATGATCGGTCGGCCCAGCCATTCAAAATTGTATACGTACTGCCGCGCCATCGACTCTCGGAGCCAGTCTTGCGACAGCCTATTGAACGACTCGTCGGAACCATAGGAGGCAATGCGAGCACTCTTTTCATGTTTGAACTGAGAGACCGGATCCATAACTCTACTCTCTCGCCGCCTGACGGCTCGCGTCTATTATGAGGGGGATATAATCGAGGATAGACTGAGCCTCGAACGGAAATTCGCCTTTGAGACGTGAAACCGAAATGTCCGGGAAATCCATTCCCGGGGCGCTTTTGGCCTGCACGATGTCGCACCCCGTAAGTTGCTGCAGCCTCTCCAATATTTCGGCATGACGAATGCTCTTTCCCGAAGCCACGTTGTAGACCCGATGTTCCCCGTTGTCGGCGATGAGCGTGAGCAGGGAAACGACATCCTCGATCGCAATATAGTCTTTGGAGGATTCCGGACTCGATTGCAGCTCTATCCGCCCACGTACGGCTTCACGAATTACAGCCATCAGAAAATTGCTCGACTCAAGATCGAGGCCGACGACGTTTGATAGTCGCGCTATTCGCACTCTCGGATTTGCCTGAGCCAGGCACAGGGCCTCCCCGGCGACCTTCGAGATATTGTAAAGGTCATCGGGAGCGTTTGGCCTCACACGAATCTCTTCGTCTTCAGATGCGGACCGAAGTCCTGCGTAGATACGTGTCGAAGACAGGTACAGAAGGCTGTCGAAGGCTCCTACTGACAGTATTCTGGCGAGGTAGGAAACATGCGCATCGATCGTCTCGAATGGCCGCCACCTAAAATCGGCGGTTAGGCCGGCACAATAGAAAACCTGTCCCAGCGGTCGGCTCAGGACTTCTTCGCTACCCTTCTTTGGCACGAAGACGTCTCGCCCCAGACTTTTCAAATGACGTACCAGATGGCTTCCGATGAAGCCGGTGCCCCCGATTACCGTCGAGATCATGTCCGCTCGCCGATTTTGACCAGCGGATTCCCGGCATAAATGCCGTAAGGGTCCAGCCTACCTCTTACGACAGAGCTCGCGCCGATTACGCAGCCTTGGCCCACGGCCGATCCGTCCAGGAAAACGCAATTTGCGCCGATCCACACATCGTTTCCTATCTTGATGCCTCCCTTGCTGGGTCGGAATCCTTGGCTGCGGATGGGGATGCTCCGGCTGGAAAATTCATGATTTGTTGGCGCGAAGGCGCAGTTCGCGGCGATAGCGACCTGATCTCCGATCTCAAGACCGTTTCCGGTGTAAAGAACGCAGCCCGAATTGATCACGGAGTCGCTGCCGACCACCAAATCGCCCCGCCCTCCGGCGGGTTTGATTTTCACGAATGAATCGATCACCGAATTGGCGCCGACGACAATCCGGCTTCCGCGGACGGAATCCTCGATATCCGCAAGCGATGATATTCGAGCAGTGGGATGAATCTCGATCACGCGGCCGGCCACTCCAGATCCGCGTCCCTGATCACTCTGATCTCTTTCGGCCATCCAATCCCGAACGCCGGGTCATCATAGCGGTAACCCCGGGCCTGCCCCGGTTCGTAGGCGCGGCCCATCTGATAGAGGAGATCGGTGTCGTCCTCCAGTGTCAGGAAGCCGTGGGCGCAGCCTTCGGGGATGAAAATCGCATTCATCGACCGGCTGTCGAGGACCACCGACGTCCATTGCCTGAATGTCGGGCTGTCCGGGCGCAGGTCGACCGCGACGTCGAAAGCCTTCCCGCGGACCGCGCGCACGAGCTTCGCCTCTGCGAAGGGCGGATCCTGGAAATGAAGGCCGCGCAGCGTTCCTCCCGTGGGGTTCGTGGACAGGTTGATCTGAACCGAGGTGAAGTCGATCCCCGCCCTGGCGAATTCGTCGGGGCAGTAAAGCCGGGCAAAGGCCCCGCGGGGATCCACATGCGGCTCGGCATGGACCTCGAATACGCCAGCGATGTCGGTCGCAGCGAACCTCATGGCGTCAATGGATATCGAGTCGCGGGATCGCGGTCACGAATCGCGTTCCGTCAGCTGCCAAATAGGCGAGTTGGGCTTCGATCTCCGACGCGAGGTTCCATGGCAGGATCAGCACATAATCCGGGCCAAGGCCGGCGAGTTCCGTTGGTGTCACGACCGGAATCCGGCTCCCGGGTAGGAACTTCCCCTGCTTCGCAGAAGAGGCATCGGCAACCGCCACGATGTCGCTCGCCGTGATGCCGCAGAAATTCAGGAAGGTGTTGCCCTTGGCGGCCGCGCCATAGGCGGCGATCGTACGTCCCTCGGATTTGGCATCGGCGAGAAATCCGAGAAATGCGTCCCTGATCTTCTGCACCCTTGGCTCGAAGCCCCGGTAGCCGGCCATTTCGTGCATGCCGAGCGCCCGTTCCCGGGCGCGGAACGCTTCGACGGCCGGCGTCTCCTTCCAGGAGCTGCCATCCTGGCAGACATAGAGCCGCAGCGACCCGCCCTGGGTCGGTAGCGTCTCGAGATCGAAGACCCGAAGTCCGCACCGCCGGAACACCGATTCCGCTGCTACGAGCGAGAGGTAGGAATAATGCTCATGATAGACAGTGTCGAACTTTCCGCTCTCGATCATCTCCATGAGATGGGGGAACTCGAACGTCGCCACGCCGTCGGGCGCGAGAAGCTCCGCGAAACCTCGCACGAAGCCGACGATATCCGGCACGTGAGCAAGCACGTTGTTCGCGGCCATCAGGTCGGCTGGGCCATAACGCTTCCTCAGATCGGCGGCGACTTCGGCCGAGAAGAACGCGCTTTCCGTCGGGATGTCGCGCTCACGGGCCACCGCTGCCGTATTCGCCGTGGGTTCCACGCCGAGAACAGGGATGCCGGCAGCCTTGAAGTGCTGGAGCAGATATCCGTCGTTGGAGGCGACCTCCACCACGCGTGAGCCGGGGGTGAGCCCGAAGCGATCGATCATCACCTCGGCATAGCGCCGTGCATGCTCGACCCAGCTCTTGGAGGTGGACGAGAAGTAGACATAGTCCGAGGTGAAGATCGCGTCGGCCGGAATGTCGTGATCCGCCTGAACCAGAAAACACTCTTCGCAGACCCGGACGGTGAGCGGATAGCGGCGTTCGTCCTCATCCGCATGCACGAGGAATGCATTCGCGAGGGGCTGCTCGCCGAGATCGAGGAAGACGTCCCGCAGCTCCGAGCCGCAGGACTTGCAACAGAATCTGCGATCAGTTGAGCTGGGCATAGTGATCGATCTGATCCAGGGTCACTCGAATGGCGGGTTCGCCATCGCCAACACGGCGATACCAGTCGGCGGACCAGGCGGCGGCCTGCTTCGCGTCGAGCTTCGGACGCCAATCCAGCAGCGATCTCGCGCGCGCCGCGTCAAGAGCGAGATGCCGCGTTTCCACGACGTCCGGTCGGGGCTCGACCATGATCTGCGTCTGCCGGTTCAGTCCGTCCAGGAAGGTTCGCGCCATGGTCTCCACGCTGACGGCCTCGTCGTCCGGACCGAAATTGAGGCTCCTGGGGCCGTCCGGGTCTTTCGCAAGTCTCTCCACATACAGCAGATAGCCTGTCAGGCAGTCCAAGACGTGTTGCCAGGGCCTGACCGCGTGCGGGTTGCGTAGAACGAGCGGCGTTCCAGCCCGCGCCGATCGCCACGCGTCGGGCAATATGCGGTCCACTGAATAGTCGCCCCCGCCAACGACGTTTCCGCCGCGTGCCGTCGCGACGACGGTCCCGGTCTTGTCGAAAAAGCTTTTCGCGTAACTCGCAACCGCGATCTCCGTCATTGCCTTCGATGCGGAGTACGGATCACGCCCGCCGAGCGTCGCGCTTTCGTCGCGAGGCGCTCCGGTACCATCGTCGGCGTATACCTTGTCGGAGGTCACGACAAGGACGACGCCGAGGCCGTCCAGATCACGAAGCGCGTCGAGAAGATGAACCGTGCCGAGGACGTTCGACGCGAAGGTCTCGACCGGCGCCTGGTAGGATCTCAGGACGAGCGGCTGGGCCGCCATGTGCAGGACCAGATCCGGCTGAACGCGGTGCACCAGACCGCGGACAGATCCGGCATCCCGCAGATCGACGACATGGTGATCAACCACGGCGTCGAGCCCGGCCTGATCGAAGAGACTGGGTTCGGTGTCCGGAGCCAAAGCGAGGCCCGTCAGGTCGGCGCCCAAGCGAGACAGCATCGCGGCCGCCCAGCCGCCCTTGAAGCCGGTATGGCCGGTCAGGAGAACCCTTTTTCCTTGCCAGAAGCGCATCGTCAGACTTTCCAAGGCGCCTGCCCGGCGGACCACAGAGCTTCGAGGTGGTTCTTGTCGCGAAGCGTATCCATCGGCTGCCAAAAGCCGTTGTGGGGATAAGCCGAAAGCTGCCGATCCCGGGCAAGGGAGTTCAGGACGTCACCTTCGAACGAGGTCTGATCGCCTTCTATGCGGTCCAGCACGGAGGTCTCCAGAACGAAAAAGCCCCCATTGATGCGGGCATTGTCGCCGGGCGGCTTCTCTATGAACGTCATCACCTCGTCGCCGGCGAGGTCGAGCGCTCCGTAGCGGCCCGGAGGAATGACCCCGGCCAACGTCGCCTGACGACCATTTCGCTTATGGAAAGCCAATTCCTCGGTGAGATCGATGTCCGCAACACCGTCGCCGTAGGTCATGAAGAACGGCTCGCCCGAGACGAGGTGATGCCGGATGCGCTTCAAGCGCCCACCCGTCAGCGTCGCCTCGCCGGTATCAACGATCGTTACCCGCCACGGTTCGGCAAAGCTCTGATGGAACTCGACGCTGTTGGTCGTCAGGTCGACGGTTATGTCGGATCGATGAGCAAAGTAGTTCAGGAAGAACTCCTTGATCATGTACCCCTTGTATCCCGCGCAGATGATGAAGTCATTGTATCCGCAATGAGAATACCGCTTCATGATGTGCCAAAGGATGGGACGCCCTCCGATTTCGATCAGCGGCTTCGGGCGCAGATGCGATTCCTCGGAAATCCTGGTTCCGAGTCCACCTGCAAGTATGACGACTTTCATCTACGACCCTATGACGTGGGGCCGCTCGGATAGCATGTAACAGGCCGACAGGGTAAGGCTTGTGCACAAAGCTCGGCGCGATGGTGGGCGTTGGCTTGAAAGCGCTCCCGCTACCTCCTTACATTAGCGCGAACTCAGGAGCGCGATTGCGTTCCGCTGCTTTTGAAAGCTTCTCATGCCCTCCCCCGAACATCATAGCCTCATCATCCTCGGCTCCGGCCCCGCCGGCTACACCGCTGCGGTCTATGCGGCGCGTGCCATGTTGAAGCCTGTCATCATCGCGGGCATCCAGCCGGGTGGGCAGCTCACCATCACGACGGATGTCGAGAACTATCCCGGCTTCGCCGAGGCCGTTCAGGGGCCCTGGCTGATGGACCAGATGCGCGAGCAGGCGGAGCGGTTCGGCACGATCATGGAGAATGACCACATCTCCTCGGTCGACCTGTCGAAGCGTCCGTTCACGCTCAAGGGCGAGTCCGGCAAGATCTGGACCTGCGACGCGCTGATCATCGCGACAGGCGCGCAGGCGCGCTGGCTCGGGCTCGAGAGCGAGGAGCGGCTGAAGGGCTTCGGCGTTTCCGCCTGCGCCACCTGCGACGGCTTCTTCTTCCGCGGCAAGGAGGTCGTGGTCGTCGGCGGCGGCAACACGGCCGTCGAGGAGGCCCTCTTCCTCACGAATTTCGCCTCGAAGGTCTACGTCGTGCACCGGCGCGACCACTTCCGCGCCGAGCGTATCCTGCAGGATCGCCTGTTCGCCAATCCCAAGGTCGAAGTGATCTGGGATTCGGTGATCGACGAGGTACTGGGTTCCGGCACGCCTCCCGGCGTCTCGGGCGTGCGCCTCAAGAACATCAAGAGCGGGGTCGAGACCCAGCTGATGGTCGAGGGCGTGTTCGTCGCGATCGGCCATGCCCCGGCGACCGAATTGTTCAAGGGACAGCTCGAACTCGACGAGGCCGGTTATCTCAAGGTTCAGCCTGGAACGCCTTTCACCAATGTGGAGGGTGTATTCGCGGCGGGCGATGTGTCAGATCATATCTACCGGCAGGCGGTCACGGCTGCCGGAATGGGCTGCATGGCCGCTCTAGACGCCGAGCGCTATTTGCATGGCCTGAATGCTCTCCAATTGGCGGCGGAATAGACCGGTCACATTATGTCGCTCGATTGGGACAAGCTGCGCATCTTCCACGCGGCCGCCGAAGCAAAGAGCTTTACCCATGGTGGCGACAAACTGGGCCTCTCCCAGTCCGCCGTCAGCCGCCAGGTTTCGGCGCTTGAGCACGAGCTCAAGGTCCCGCTGTTCCATCGCCATGCGCGCGGCCTGCTTCTGACCGAACAGGGCGAACTCCTGTTCCGCACAACGCAGGAACTGTTCGCCAAGCTCGAATCGACCAAGCTCCTGCTCACCGACAGCCGCGAGCGACCGCATGGCGTGCTCAAGGTGACGACGTCGGTCGGTCTCGGCGGCGGCTGGCTGGCGCCACTGATCTCGGAATTTCTCGATCTTTATCCCGAAATCTGCGTCACGCTGATGCTGACCGACGACGAGCTCGACTTGGCCATGCGCGAGGCCGATATCGGCATTCGCCTGCGCCAGCCGACCCAGTCCGAGCTGATCCAGCGCAAGCTGTTCCCGGTGCATTACTGGGTTTATGCCTCGCCGGACTACATCGCTCGCTTCGGCAGCCCGCGCGACGTCCAGGACCTGGACAATCATCGCATCGTCGGCTTCGCCGGCCTCGTGCCGAGCTTCCTGCAGCCGCTGAACTGGCTTGCCATGGTCGGCCGCGACGACCGTGAGCCGCGGCAGCCGAACATGTCGGTCAACAACATGCTCGGCCTGAAACGGGCCGTCGAAGGCGGCGTCGGCATCGGCATCCTGCCGCAATACCTCATCGAGCCGGATTCGAACCTCGTCCGGCTGCTGCCGAACGCGGAATCGCCGACGCTCGAAGCCTATCTCGCCTATCCGGAAGAGCTCCGCAGCGTCCGCCGCATCCAGGTCTTCCGCGACTTCCTGCTGTCGAAGGTTCAGGCGTTGAGCTGAGCGTTCCCCTCTCCCGAGCGAAGTCGGGTGTGCCCGACTTCGCCACTTTACATCTGAACTCGGGAACACCCGAGTTCAGGGGGAGAGGTCGACTCGCGCAGCGAGCGGGTGAGGGCATGATAACAGCAATGAGCATCGTGCTGCCCTCACCCCGGAGCGCTGCCGCGCTCTCGACCCTCTCCCGCTTCGCAGGAGAGGGGAACTCACTCCGCCGCGTGCCTGCTTGCGATCACCTGATCGGCAGATCGTCCCACAAGCTCCGCCATATGGTCGAAGCCGGCGGTGAAACTGCCCACGCCCGCGCTGGCCGATCTGATCTCGATGATCAGATCGCCGATTTCCGCCTCCGGCAAAATCGCCTGCACGACGTCCCAACCCGGCCAGCCGCCGCGCGCATCGAAGCCGAGGATCTGGCCGCGCCGGGCGGAAAGGATCGCGTTGATCTTCGCCGTGGCGTCGTTCGGCACATAGACCTCGACCTTGAACATCGGCTCCAGCAGAGCCGGCGAGCATTGCGGCAGGCCCTCGCTGATGGCGATGCGGCCGGCGGCCTGGAACGCGGCGTCGGACGAATCGACCGTGTGGAACGAGCCGTCGACGAGACGCACCAGCACGTCCGTCACGGGGAAGCCGAGCGGCCCCTGTCTCAGCGCGTCGCGGACGCCCTTCTCGACCGACGGGATGAACTGACGCGGCACCACGCCGCCGGTGATCTTGTCCTCGAAGCGAATGCCCTCGCCACGCGGCAGGGCTTCGATCTCGAGAACGACGTCGCCGAACTGCCCATGCCCGCCGCTTTGCTTCTTGTGGCGGCCGCGCAGGCTGGTCTTGCCGCGGATGGTCTCGCGATAGCCGACACGCGGCGCCTTTGACGTCACGGCAACGCCGAAACGCTCGGCAAGCCGCTCGGTCGCGACACGCAGATGCATCTCGCCCTGCCCGTCGAGACGGATTTCGCCTCCCTCGCCGGTCTGGCACAGATGATAGGACGGATCTTCCTCGACGAGCTTGGCAAGGCCGGCCGAGAGCTTCACATCGTCCTTGCGCTCCTTCGTCAGTAAAGTCGCGCTGACAACGGCGTCAGGGCTTTCAACTTCGATTTCGGGAAGCGCCACCGGTCCGGCCGTCACCATCTGGCCGGTCTGGATGCCGTCGAGTCGCGCCAGTGCGACCGTATCGCCGAGCACCGCCGAGCCGACCTTTACCGAGGCTGCGCCGGTCAGGCGCTGGATCGCGGCGATGCGGGCCTTGGCACCGTTCGAGCCCATGACGGTTGCGCCGTCGGGGATCGCGCCGCGCATCATCCGGACGACCGACAGCTTGCCGCCATGCGCGGTGTGGACGGTCTTCAGCACGTATGCCGCGGGATCGCCCTCGCCTGCCATTCCGGCACGGGTCGCCATCGCCGTGATGCAGGGCGCCTCATGACGAAGAGCCTTCAGGAGCCGCAACACGCCGTTGCCGCGCAAAGCCGAGCCGAGCAGAACCGGCACGACGAGCCCCTGTTTCAGTTCGCGCGACAGATCGTCGAATACGCGGTCCTTCGGCGGCTCGAGATCTTCCAGCAGGGTCTCGAGAAGCTCGTCGTCGTGGTCGGCGAGCTTTTCCAGCATGGCGAAGCGCGCCTCGCGCTGGCGGATGCGCTCGCCCTCGGCGATGTCGACGATGTTCGACTCCGCATGCTCGCGGTAGACGAAGGCGCGTTCGAGCGCGAGGTCGATATAGCCGGTAATGATCTCGTTCTCCCAGACCGGAATCTGACGCACAAGGAGCGGCGTGCGTGAGGACGGCTGCAGCATTTCGAGCGCGTCGCGGATGCGCGATTCCGCCTTGTCGATCTTGTTGAGGAAGAGAAAGCGCGGAATGCCCTGATCTTCGAGGAGCCGAAGGATCTGCTGCAGCGCCGGCACTTTCCGCTCGTCGGCCTCGCAGACAACGACGGCCGCGTCGACCGCGGGCAAAGCGCGCCGCATGTCTTCCAGGAATTCCACCGAGCCGGGGCAGTCGACGAAAGTGTAGGCGTCACCGAAGAAGTCGACCGTGGCGACATTCATCTCAGTGCTCATGCGATGGGCGCGGGCCTCGGCGCTGGTGTCGCCAATGGTCGTGCCGTCCTCGACATTGCCCGCACGCGGAATCGCACCGGAATAGGCGAGAATGGCTTCAAGCAAGCTTGTCTTGCCGCTCTGGAACGGGCCCACGAGTGCAATGCATCGCGGACCCGCAACTGGTCTTACGTCTTGGCCCATGGTGGTAGCTCCCTACCCGGGCGTCAGAGACGTGACCGCTTTACGACGGGCTCCCCACCCCACGCTCAGGCCCGAGGCGCGCGGCCAAGCGCCCGGTCCATCGATGGGACACCCGCACGGATACGGACGCAAGACGCAAAAAAGGGCACTCCTGAGGAGCGCCCTTTCTTTGTGCAGGCGATTTAGTCGATTCAGCGCAGCGAGGCGCGGAACCCCTGCCCCGCGTCAGCGAAGGCTGGCGCAGAACCGCTGGATACGCTGGCAGGCCTCTTCGAGCGCCTTTGTCGAAGTCGCATAAGAAATGCGGAAGTTCGGGCCAAGGCCGAAGGCCGAGCCATGCACCACCGCGACGCCTTCGGTCTCCAGAAGCTCGGAAACGAAATCCTCGTCGGTCTCGATCACCTTGCCCGACGGCGCGGTCTTGCCGATCGTGCCGGCGCAGGACGGATAGACGTAGAACGCGCCTTCCGGCACCGGGCACTGAATGCCCTTGGCCTGGTTCAGCATCGACACGACGAGATCGCGGCGCTGCTCGAAGATCTTGCGGCGCTCCTCGATGAAGTCCTGCGGACCATTGAGCGCTTCCACCGCCGCCCATTGGGCGATCGAGCAAGCGCCGGAAGTCTGCTGACCCTGCACCATGTCCATCGCCTTGATGAGGTTCAGCGGGCCGGCCGCGTAGCCGATACGCCAGCCGGTCATCGCATAGGCCTTGGAGACGCCGTTCATCGTCAGCGTGCGATCGTAGAGCTTGGGCTCGATCTCGACCGGCGTGACGAACTTGAAGTCGCCATAGGTCAGGTGCTCGTACATGTCGTCGGTCAGAACCCAGACATGGTCGTGCTTCACCAGGACGTCGGTGATCGCCTTCAACTCGTCATAGCTGTAGGCCGCGCCGGACGGGTTCGACGGCGAGTTGAAGATCAGCCACTTGGTCTTCGGCGTGATCGCGGCTTCGAGGTCCTTCGCCTGGAGCTTGAAGCTGTTCTCCTGCGTCGTGTCGACGATGACCGGAGTGCCGCCGTTCAGAGCGACCATTTCCGGATAGGACACCCAGAACGGCGCCGGGATGATGACCTCGTCGCCAGGGTTCATCGTCGCGACGAAGGCGTTGTAGAGGATCTGCTTGCCGCCAGTGCCGACGATGACCTGCGCCGCCGTGTAGTCGAGATTGTTCTCGCGCTTGAACTTCTTGACGATGGCCTCGCGCAGCTGCGGGATACCGGGCACGGGCGTGTATTTGGTCTCGCCGCGATTGATTGCGTCGATGGCGGCCTTCTTGATGTTGTCCGGCGTATCGAAATCGGGTTCGCCGGCGCCGAGCGAGATCACGCTGCGGCCGGCTGCCGTAAGCTCGCGGGCTTTCTGCGTCACAGCGAGCGTGGCGGACGGCTTAACGCGCTTGAGGCTCTCGGCCAGGAAGGCCATGTCACATCTCCGAAACATTGAAGGGATTGGAAGGCGGCGCGGAACCTAGTGCGCCGAAGCCGAGCGCGCAAGCCGCAAAATGAAACAGTTTTGCAACAGCCTTTCGACAAACCTGACGGCACGCGCTTGACGACGCTCACGCATATAACGCAAGAGACGCGGATGTTGACTCTTTACTCCATGCAGCTCTCGGCAAATAGCTACAAGGTGCGGCTTTTGCTGTCCTGGCTCGGCCGGCGTTTCGAGCTCGTCGAAGTGGACGTCCTGTCCGGCGGCCACCGCACGCCGGAATTCCTGGCCGCCAATCCGACCGGCCAGGTGCCGATGCTGGTGCTGACCGATGGCCGCCATCTGCCGGAATCGGGTGCCATCCTGCACTATCTGGCCGAAGGCACCCCTCTCCTCCCGGCCGAGCGTTTCGCCCGCGCCGAGGTGCTGCGCTGGATGTTCTTCGAACAGCACTCGCACGACCCGTTCATCGGCCAGGCGCGCTGGTGGCTGTCGCTGGTGCGCGGCGGGCGGGAATTGAAGCGTAACCTGCTGGAAGAATGGGAAGACCGCGGCTACCAGGCGCTGCGGGTGATGGATACCCAGCTCTCCTCACACCCCTATTTCGCTGGCGACGCGCGGAGCATCGCGGACATCGCACTCTATGCGAACACGCATCTGGCGCACGAGGGCGACTTCGATCTGGCCCCCTTCCCGGCCGTCCGGGCCTGGCTCGCGCGCCTCGAAGCAGAGTCCGGGCACGTGCCGATCACCTGGACTCCGCAGAAGGTCGCAGCAGCTCAGCCGGCCTGACAAACTTCGTACACCTTATGGTTCAGGGTGACGGCGCGCCGCTGAATGCATACATTGTTGCCGATCATGACCTATATCGACGCTTCCCTCGCCACGAACCGCAAGAACGGCCAGATCAGGCTGCACGGCCCCGAAGATTTCGCGGGCATGCACAAGGCCGGCCGGATGGCTGCCGAAGCGCTCGATCTTCTCGTCGGCAAGGTGAAGCCCGGCGTCACGACCGCCGAGCTAGACACGATGGTGTTCGAGTTCGCCCGTGACAACGGGGCGATCCCGGCAACCTTGATGTATCGCGGCTATACCAAGTCGACCTGCATCTCGATCAACCACGTCGTCTGCCATGGCATTCCGAACGACAAGCCCCTGCGCGATGGCGACATCCTGAACGTCGACGTAACCGTTATCGTCGACGGCTGGCATGGCGATTCGAGCCGCATGTACGCGGCCGGTGACATTCCGCGCCGGGCCGAGCGGCTGATCGAAGTGACGCATGAATCCCTGATGCGCGGCATCGCCGCCATCAAGCCCGGCGGCACGACCGGCGATATCGGCGCGGCCATCCAGGCCTTCGCCGAAGGCGAGGAGCGGATGAGCGTGGTGCGCGATTTTTGCGGCCACGGCCTCGGCCGCCTGTTCCACGACGAGCCGAACATCCTGCATTACGGCCGCCCAGGTGAAGGCGTCGCGCTGAAGCCGGGCATGTTCTTTACCGTCGAGCCGATGATCAATCTCGGCCGCCCGCATGTGAAGGTTCTGGCCGACGGCTGGACCGCCGTGACCCGCGATCGCTCGCTCTCGGCGCAGTTCGAGCATTCCATTGGTGTGACGGAAACAGGCGTCGAGATCTTCACCCTGTCGCCCGCCGGCTACGACAACCCGCTTCTCGCCCGCGCATGAGCACTGAGGAGCCGCGATCCGGATTCGAGGACGCGGCCCCGCATTATCTCGGTCATCGCGATCGACTGCGCAGCCGCTTCCGCGAGGGCGGCGCCGATGCCCTGCCGGACTATGAACTGCTGGAATTGATCCTGTTTCGCGCCATTCCGCGGCAGGATGTAAAGGGGCTGGCCAAGACGCTCATCCGCCGGTTCGGCTCCTTCGCCGAGGTCGTCGCCGCCCCGCCGGTCCTGCTCATGGAAACGAAGGGCATCAAGGAAGCCGCGGTCACCGAGATAAAATTGGTCGAGGCCGCCGCCCGCCGTTTCGCCAAGGGTGAGATCGCCCAGAAGCCGGTGCTCGGCTCATGGGCCAAGGTTGTTGATTACTGCCGTACCGCGATGGCGTTCGCCGACCGCGAACAATTCCGCATCCTCTTCCTCGACAACAGGAATGCACTGATTGCCGACGAGGTGCAGCAGACCGGAACGGTCGACCATACGCCGGTCTATCCGCGCGAGGTCGTGCGGCGAGCGCTGGAATTGTCCGCGACCGCGATTATCCTCGTCCACAACCACCCCTCAGGCGATCCCGAACCCAGCCGCGCGGACATCCTGATGACGCAGAAGATCGTCGAGGCCGCGAAACCCCTCGGGATCAACGTGCACGACCACCTGATCATCGGCCGCGCAGGCCATGCCAGCCTCAAGGGGCTCGGGCTCATCTGATCTCGACGTTTCGTCTCTTCCGCATGCGGAAGAGACGAAATTTGCATTCAACTTGCCCAGAACGGCGTCGCCTTCTTGAAGGCGCGCCACCGTCGACGCAGACGTTTAGTTGCATCGATCTGACAGCGGCCCTGCCATCCGATGACCACGCCGATGGCCCGATGAACATCGGGATGCGCGGTGCTTCCCTCGATGTCGCGGAGAAGCGTGCGCGTCGTCGTCACATCGTTGTCCGTGCCCAAGGCGTCCTGCAATCTCGACAGGCGTTTGAGATATTTCCTGGCCAGCGCCTGTTCCGCGTAGAGGGGCAGAAAGAATTCCACCGCGTAGCGCAGCTTCTTCAGGGTCAGTCTAAGTGCGTGGCGATGCTCGGGCTGCAAGTGCCGAAAATGACGCCCCTGCTTGATCGCCTTCCGCTGAAGTCGGGCCAGACAGCGGCTGGCGAAAACCGACGCCTGCTCGGCCAGGATCGCCGGCGTTTCGCTGGCGACGTCGTCACGCCAGTTCCGGCGCTCGATCAGCCGGCCGAGTGACAATAGAAAGCGATTGGTTTGCGGTTTCTCGAGTTCTTCCTGCAACCCTGCATGGCTTCGTCCACGAAACGGTTCGGCCACGCTGCGCAGCCTGCCGGAATCCACATCCGGCAGATCGGCTTCGTCGATCTCGGCAATCGTCTCGGTGACGAACACATCCCAGTTGCGAGCCGAACCCAATGTCCGGGCCAGCGACCGTGCGTCAGCCGCAAGCGCCCGAAGAGAGGTCGCCGGTAGCTCGCGTCGCAAGATGGCGATGGCCGTCCGCAGCCGCCGCAGCGCCACACGCGCTTGGTGGACGCCGTTGGGACTTTGCCCGCTCCGCGCCGCGGCCAGGTTCGCCATCAGATGGTGCTGGCAGTTCGCAAACAGCTTGGCCGCCGCCTCGTCGACGGTGTCCTCGGTGCTGATGCCGGCGGGCCCGGCTTTGAGCGTTGCGGGAGGCATGTCGAAGGCGAGCGCATATCCGCGCTCGGCCTTGCTGTGCACCGACAGGCGCAGCGGCGCGACCTCGAGCAGCGACAGGCCGAGCTCATAGAGCGCACCTGCACCGCCTTCCTTCAGCTCCAGTTCGATCTCGGAGACCGGCTCGCGTCTTTCGCCGGCCTCGATCACCCCCTCGTCAAAGGCGATCTCGATCTTTGCATCGGGCAATTCGAGCGCTTGCGAATGACGGCGAACCCGGGTGGCAAAGATCGGCACGAGATTGTCATCGCCGAATTGGTCGAACGGAGCAGCAATCTCTCTGGGCAGACCGCTCAGGTCCGGCGCCATCGTCGCAACGTGGGTTTCCCATTCGGCGCGCACCATCGGATCGCTGCCGGAGGCACACTTGATGGTTTGGACATATCGTTTGCCGCTACGCCGCACACGCAACGTCAAACCGCCCTGCATGAGCAGGCGATCAGGGGTGTCGTAATAGATCGCTACAAGCCGCCGCACGACGCCCTTGTTTCGGGCGCGCTCGAGCACGGCGGGCGCATTGCAAATCTGGGACAGCACGTCAGGCGACGCCAACAGCCTCAGTTCGATCTCAATGGTGTCCGCGCCCCGGTGCCTCGCTCCGCTTTTGAACGCCGTTTCCACGACTTGCTCCCGCGCATCGGGAGTTTACGACAATTCAGCGACACAGTGACAGAAGCGCTGGAGTCGATCGTCGCACGCTGAAAATATGATCGCGCGCCGAGCGGCGAGGTCAGGGGTAAGAGTCCCGGTGCGACGGGCTCACTGCCTTCAGGCCGCGCTCGAATGGCGCATCGGATTGTGGGTCCGCTTGCGCTCCTCGTCCTGATCGGCATCTGACGCGAGATCCTCCAGGATCGGGCATTCCGGCCGGTCCTCTCCGCTGCAGGTTTCGGCCAGATGCGCGAGAGCCGAACGAATGGAAGCGAGATCGGCGAGCCGGCGGTCGATCTCCGCGACCCGATTCTCGGCAAGCTTCTTTACCTCGGCACTGGAACGGTCGGTTTCGTGATAGAGCGCCAGAAGCGCCCTGCACTCCTCGACCGAGAAGCCGAGATCTCGCGCTCGCTTCAGGAACCGCAGGGTGTGGACATCGGCGTCCCCGAAGGCCCGGTACCCATTGGCGGCGCGGTTCGGCCGCAACAGTCCCTGAGCCTCGTAAAAGCGGATGGCCTTGGGCGTGAGCCCGGCGCGCCGTGCGGCTTCTGCGATGTTCATCGCGCTTCCTCTCGCGTCTCCTGCATCGTCAATGGAACGCTGCTGTGGATCGACCTCGCCGATCAGAGCATCTTCGCGGTTCGTTGACCTTGAGGGAAAACCCGAGGCGCGTCTCTTGGTTCCAACGCGCTGGAGTGTCACATTCTAGTGTTTGGCGGGGCTCGCCGCTTCGAGTTGCAGGAAGAGCGCGGCATGGTCGAGATCGCCACCGCCCATCGTGTCGCGTAGTTCGATATAGCGGCGCAGCGCGTCGCGCGCGAGCGGAAGGTCCAGGCCCACCTCATTCGCCGTGGCAACAATCGTCTCCAGGTCCTTGATCTGGGTGTTCACTTTGCCGCCTGGCGTGAAATCCCGTTCGATCATCCGGCGACCATGGACGTCCAGAATTCGACTCTCCGCAAAACCGCCGCGGATGGCGTCGCGGACCGCCGCCGGGTCGGCGCCACCGCGCTCGGCGAGCAGCAATGCTTCCGCAACCGCGCCGATGGTGATCCCGACGATCGCCTGATTGGCGAGCTTGGCGACCTGCCCAGCTCCCGAGGGTCCGACGCGCAGAGCCCGGCCCATCGGCGCCAACACCAGCAGGACGCGCTCGAAGACATCGACCCTGCCGCCAGCCATGATCGCCAGACTCCCGGCCTCCGCCCCGACCGTGCCGCCCGAGACGGGCGCGTCGAGGTGGTTCTTGCCCATCGCCTCCAGCCGGGCGGCATGGTCTCGGGCGACGGCGGGCGGGATCGAACTCATGTCGACGACCACCGCTCCCGCGGGCATCGCTTCGGCTACGCCCAGACCGAACAGCACGTCGGTCACCACCGCGCCGTTGTCGAGCATGGTAACGACTATCTCTGCCGCTTTCACCGCGTCGGCAGCGGTCGCCGCTACGACGGCACCGAACGGCTCAAGCGCCTTCGCCTTCTCCGGAGAGCGGTTCCAGACGGTGACGGGGAAGCCTGCGCCGAGCAGCCGACGCGCCATCGGCGCGCCCATCAGGCCGGTGCCGAGGAGTGCGATGTTGGGAAAATTCGTCATGCCCGGTTCGCTACAAGCTGGGCCCATTTCGGGCAAGCCTCAGAAGAACAGGAAGCTTGCCCCGGCGTAGAGCACCCATGTCGCAAGAGCCGTGATCCCGAGTGCGACCAATGAGGCGAGATAGCCAAATACGACGATGAGGCCATCGCGCTCGACGAGGCCGAGACCGAACACGCAGGCCGCCGCGCCGGGCGGAATGTTGCCGAGGAAGGGAAACGGCATCAGCAGGACGAAACCGAGGACGAAGACCGCCGCGCCAACCCAGCGCACCGCGATCGGCGTCGTGAACGCATCCAACCGCGGCTTGCTGATTTTCTCGAATTTCTGAATCCACGGCACCGAGCGATCGGCGATCCGCTTCAGCGTCTCCCGGGGAATGGAACGGCTCTGCAACTTCTTCGGCAGCCAGATCGAATTCCATCCGAGCGCAAGCTGGCCGCCGAGCAGCATCAGGACCGCGCCCATGGCGGCCGGCACGCCGGGCGGCATGGGAAAGATGTTCGGAATGGCGAAGATCAGAATACCGACGCCGAAGACACGATTGCGCAAGGCGACGATCAGCTCGCCGATGGTCAGCGAGTCGCCCACGAAACTGTCTGGCAGAGCCGCGATGATTTCCGATGTTCGCGGCGCGCGATGATCCACCCGCAACGTCTCCTGTGTGTACCGCAGCCTATAACAGACAAACATTACGTCCGCATTTCGGCTCGCGAATGTCGGAGAAGCTTCACGCCGTCAAGGTAAAACAATGGCGTACGAACCTTCTTTCCAACTGTCACGTTCCTGTCATTTGCGCTCGATAAGCGCTCAGCGTTCCAATCAATGGGGGGCGTTTCAATGCGCGCGAATTTCCTGAAGGCCACCGCCGTGGCACTTCTCGCCAGCACGGCTTTCACACCCGCCGTGGCGGCCGAGGTGTTCAACCGTGTCGCGACCTTCCCGGTCGTCAACAACCTGCCAGCGGACGCCGACAAATCCAAGCCGACGGTCTCCGAGATCATCTCCGTATCTGAAGACGGCAAGCTGCTCGTCTACACCGACAGCCCGCGCAAGGCGCTCGGCATGGTCGACATCACCGATCCGGCGCAGCCGAAGGCCGCCGGCTTCATCCAGCTCGAGGGCGAGCCGACCTCGGTCAAGGTCGTCGGCGACCGCGCCTTCGCTGCGGTGAACACCGGAGAGAACAAGCAGAACCCGACCGGCCACCTGGCCACGATCGACATCGCCTCGAAGAAGGTCGTCTCGAAATGCGATCTCGGCGGCCAGCCCGACTCGGTCGCAGCCGCTGCCGACAAGTCCTTCCTCACCATCGCGATCGAAAACGAGCGCGACGAGGACCTGAGCGAAGGCGCCATCCCGCAGATGCCGTCTGGCAGCCTCGCGATCGTCAATCTGAAGGGCGGCGAAGCCGACTGCACCTCGACCAGGTTCGTCGACGTCCGCAATCTCTCCCCGATCGCTCCCGACGATGCCGAGCCAGAATTCGTCGACGTCAACGGCAAGGGCGAGATCGCGCTCACGCTGCAGGAGAATAACCACCTCGTCGTCGTCGACGGCAAATCGGGCAAGGTCATCGATCACTTCCCGGCCGGCTCCGTCACTCTCGACAAGATCGACACCAAGAAGGACGGCGTCATCGCGCTCACGGGCAAGGCGGAAGACGTCGTCCGCGAGCCGGACGCCGTCGAATGGCTCGACGACGACCGCTTCGTCACCGCCAATGAAGGTGACTGGAAGGGCGGCAGCCGCGGCTTCACGATCTTCAACAAGGACGGCAAGGTCGATTACGAGTCTGGCGCCTCGTTCGAATACGAAGCGGTTCGCATCGGCCATTACCCCGACAAGCGCAACAAGAAGGGCGTCGAAGTCGAGGGCATCGCGGTTGGCACATTCGGCGCCGACCGCCTGATCTTCGTCGGCGCGGAGCGTGCCTCTGTCGTCGGCGTCTACAAGGACAACGGCGCCGGCAAGGCCCCGACCCTCCTCCAGATGCTGCCGGGTGGCGTCGGTCCCGAGGGCCTGCTGGCCATTCCGGACCGCAAGCTGTTCGTGACCGCCAGCGAGGCGGACAACCGTGAAGACGGCGGCCCCGGCTCGATGGTCACTGTCTATGCGCGCGCCGAAGGTACGGCGAATTATCCGACCATCGTCTCGGCCGATAAGGACGGCCTGCCGTCCGGCTGGGGCGCTCTTTCGGGTGCTGCGGTCGATCCGGCAAACCCGGGCCAGATCTTCGAGGTCACCGACAGCTTCTACTCGCAGGGCCGCATCCTGACGATCGACACGACCAAGACCCCGGCCGTGATCACCGGCGCCATCACCGTCACCCGTGACGGCGAGCCGGCCAAGGGCCTCGATCTCGAGGGTATCGCGGTTCGTCCGGAAGGCGGCTTTTGGCTCGCGTCCGAAGGCAATCCGGACAAGAAGGAAAACGCCACGAACTCGCAGCTCATCCGCGTCAACGCCAAGGGCGACGTGGAAGAGATCGTCGAGCTGCCGGACGCGCTCAAGAGCCAGCAGACCCGCTTCGGTTTCGAGGGTGTCGCGGTCACCGGCACCGGCGCCGACCAGATCGTCTGGCTCGCCGTCCAGCGCGAGTGGAAGGACGATGCCAAGGGCATGACCAAGCTCCTGGCCTACAAGCCTTCCGACAAGAGCTGGGGCGCGGTCTACTACCCGCTCGACAAGGTCGAAGGCGGTTGGGTTGGGCTGTCCGAGATCACCGCTGTCGACGGGGGCTTGATCGTCATAGAGCGCGACAACCTCGTTGGCGACGCGGCCAGGCTGAAGAAGCTGACCAAGGTCTCGCTGAAAGGCGTCACGCCGGCTCCGATCGGCGGCACGCTTCCGGTCCTGACCAAGACCACGGTCCGCGACCTCCTGCCCGACCTCAAGAAGCCGAACGGCTACGTTCTCGACAAGGTCGAGAGCTTCGCCATCGACAAGTCGGGCGAGGCGCTGATCATCACCGACAACGACGGTGTCGACGGCTCCTCGGGCGAGACGCAGTTCATCCGCCTCGGCAAGCTCAACCTCAACTGAGCCCTGCCACATCATGACAGGCCTCCAGCGTAACCCGCTGGAGGCTTTTTCTTTTTTCGACCTTCCCTGCCACAGGAAGCTGTGATTAGCTTGCCCTCGAACTTGACTTCACCACGAGGCGGGCGTGGCGATGTTTCTACGATTCGGCGGTTGGGCTGCGTGCGCCTTCATGGTTGCCTGCCCGTTCGATTTGGCCGCCGAGCCGGCCTCCCGGGGAGGTCTCCGTCGGCTCCTGTATTTCAGCGGCGTCGATATCTCATCGGTCTCCATGTTCAGTTGGGCGGGTGCCGACATCGCCTTGAAATCGCGCGATCTTTCCGGACCCGTCCTTCGTCTTGCCGGCGGTGTCGGCGGTTATGATTACGCTTCTGAATATGCAGCGAGCGGCCGCATCCACGGGGACGTCACTCTCGGCGAAATCGTCGCCGGCTGGCGGCGCCTCCGCCCAGGCCTCGCGGTCACGGCTCTCGCCGGTGTCGAGGTCGAGGACCATCGCCTCGATGTAGAGGACCCGGAGAACGATGTGTCAGGAACCGGTGTCGGAGCGCGGCTGATCGGCGAGCTTTGGTGGGAGCCCTCTGCCAATCGCCGTATCGAAGCTTCGATCGCCTATGGCACGGCATTCGATTTCTATAGGGTTCGGGTTGCCGGCGGAATGCACCTCTGGCGCGGCGTCTTTGTCGGACCGGAGATCGAGGTCTTCGGCAATGCCGGGTCGGACCAGCGCCGCGCCGGACTCTACATCCAGAACGTCGCGATCAAGGGACTTCGCTTCAAGACGAGCATTGGCGCTCTGGACGATGGAGACGACACCGGCGCCTACGGTCGCCTCGGCGTCGACGCGAAGTTCTAGCGCAACCGCCCTGTCGTTCTGAGCACGAAGGTCAGGACTTCGGCGACTGCCCGGTAGAGCTGTTCTGGAATCTCGGTATCGAGCTCGACATGCGACAGGGCTTCAGCGAGCGCGGGATTCTCCTCGATCGCGACGCCATGCTCCTTCGCCGCCGCGAGGATCGCTTCCGCGACCGCGCCTCGCCCCGACGCGGTTACGCGCGGCGCGGCTTTGTAGTCGTATTCGAGCGCGACCGCGATCGTGGGCTTGGTCTCGCTCATGAGCGCTGGTCCAGGAAGGCGCCCGGCGGCGGCAGATGCGATCTGAGGTGCCCCAGTCGGACGTTGAGCTCTTCGACGTCGAAGCCCGCGGCGGTCAAACCGTCTCGAAGCAGCGGAAGCGCCTCCTCCAGCAATTGGGCGATGTCGCTGCGCTCGACCCATATGCCGGCCACGACCGCTGTCCCCCGCATCTGTACGTCCGCCTGAAGCGGCCCGGTTTCCGGCAGGTCTAGCGCGGCTTGAACCCGCCAGCGTTTCTGCTTTCGCGGATCGTCGTTCTTCTTGCCGTCGCGTTCGACGACGAAGCCCATCAGCGCGGTCCGGCCGTCGAGCGCGATCGGAATCTCGCAGGACCAGCGGGCGTCGGGCGCATCGAAACGGCTGGGGGCATGATCGTCCGGCAGCGATGCCATCTGATGCAGGCTGACGCGCGAAATCGCGGCCTCGGTGTCGGCGAGAAGACGCGGCGCGATCTCTTCCAGCGGCTGGGTCTGCGCGGCGGCACGGAGCGCGTCGTGGGCATCGACGGGAGCATGCGAGACCGGCGGAGAACCGTGCGTCGGCGGCGGCGCGTCGGGCTTCTGTGCCGAAGGATAAAGGTGCCCCGGCGCGGGCGCTGGTTGTTGGCCAGGGAGCGGCAGGTTCGGCTCGCCAATCGGAAGCGCCGCGGCTTGCGCCAAGGCCAAGGTCGCAGCGCGTACGAGTGGACCTGGTGCGGGTTGGCCCTGTGGGAGAATGGCTTCCGGCATTCCAGGGAGGCCCGGCGGAACCGAGATAGTAGAAGGAGGTGCGGGCGGTACGACCTGCGGAACGGACGGTACGGATGCGGTTTGAGGCGGCGTCGGTTGCGGTTGAGCAGCGACCGACGGCATGGGCGCGGTAGCGGGCTGAGCGGGCAAAGGCGCCGGCGACACCTGCAGCAAGGTTCCGCGCGCCGTGACGACGGAGGCTCCGGGCGCCGGCTGCGGCGCACCATTCTCCACGATCGGCATTTGAGGCGCCCGTGGAGAGCCGGACGTCGGGGCTGGCAACAGGGTCTGCGCGTCCGGCGCCGGGAGCGCCAGCTGGGACTGGACGATTGCCTGCGCCGGAGCCGCCGGCATCTGCTGCGGTGCGGATACAGGACCACCCTGCCCGTTCGGCACCGTTTGCGGCGCGGCTCCTGTTGCCGAGCTTGGCTGTGCGGTTGATTGGATCGCCTCGTCGCCCTGGAGCATGACAGCCACAACCGGCACCGCGAGTTGCGCGGCAGGAACCTGCGCCATGCGCAAAGATGATTGCGCCGGCACGGCTGTTGGCGGCGAAACGGAAACCGCGGCGGAAACGGGAACCTGCGGTCGGACCTGGACCACGGACAGACCGGAATTCTGCGGAGGCGGCGGCGCCTGCACGTTCGGCGGAATGGGGGAAGCCTGAGCCGATGTCGGCTGGGTCAACGGCGCCAGGTTCGGCGGCGACGCATTTCCGGGGGTCTGCGATGGCGGCGCGCTCGGCTGTGCCGTGGCAGCGGGGGCCGGCACCGATTGTCCGGCAGCCGAAGCGGTCGTTGCAAGCGGTATGGCATCGACCAGCGTCTGGACAACCGCCCGCAATGACGACAGCGCGGCCTTCAGATCGAGCGGCGGCGGCGTGTCCGGGCTCGTTGCAAGCTGCGCCTCCGTGAACAGCCCCGATCGCGAGATGGCCTGCGCCAGCGCCGCAGGCCGGGGTGGCGCGTCAAACGGCGTCCGCATCGACAACAGCCTCTGCACCGCCTGACGGACGGGTTGCGGCAGATCCGGGCGATCCGGCAACTCCTCGAGCGTCGCGAACAATGGCGACATCGTCGCCTGCTTGGCGGCGGCGCCGCGGACGGCTTCCTTCAGCGCGGCGGCGATCATCGCCTCGCTCTGGTCAGGCGCTTCGCCGGTAACCGTGACCGTCACGCTGCCGTCCGGCTTCGCGGAGACCCGAACCGGCGTGCCTTCCGGCAGTTTCTCGGGCAGTGGCAGTTCGAACTCGCCGCCGTCGGAACTGATGAACTTGAACAATCCGTCGGCCAGAACGGCCGCGACCTTCGCCTCGACCAGCTGGCCGAGCGGGAACAAGGATGTTCCTTCGATCGGGCGCACGGTTGCGACCGGATTCGTGGAAATGCGTGCTCCGATGTTACGCACGTCGCTCATTCGGTGAGAAAAACCCGAACAGCCTTTCAATTCTCTTGCAAAGCGTCACGGCCTTGCGGATGTTGTGGCCGCATTGGGGCAGGCATCATTCTTGCCTGCATTGCACGTGTACCGGCCTTTCGGCCCAACAACCGGTCAACGGATGCGAAATCCCGCTTCGCGCCAGTCTTCCGGAAAGAGAGTAAGAGGCGCATGGAGTATTTCCTCCAGCAATTGATCAATGGAGTCTCCCTCGGCTCCATCTACGGCCTCATCGCCATCGGCTATACGATGGTTTACGGCATCATCGGCATGATCAACTTCGCGCACGGCGATATCTTCATGATATCGACGATGATTTCGCTGGTCGTTCTGGTCGGGCTTTTTACGCTCGGCGTCACGAACGTGATCCTGGTTCTGCTGATCATCCTCATCCTTTCGGTGCTCTTGACCTCGCTTTACGGCTGGACGGTCGAGCGCATGGCCTACCGCCCTCTCCGCGGCTCGTTCCGCCTGGCGCCGCTGATCTCGGCGATCGGAATGTCGATCGTGCTGCAGAACTATGCCCAGAACGCCCAGGGCGCGGACAAGAAGGCCTTCACTTCGCTGATCCCGGGCGGCATCGAGTTCTTCAAGGAATCGACCTTCTCGGTGTGGCTGCAGTACTCGCAGATCGCCGTGATGGTGATGACCGTCGTCGTTCTCGTCATCTTCACCTATGTCGTGACGAAGACGCCGCTGGGACGTGCCCAGCGCGCCTGCGAGCAGGACATGAAAATGGCCTCGCTGCTGGGCATCGACGTCGACCGGACGATATCGCTGACCTTCGTCATGGGCGCCGCGCTCGCCGCCGTCGCCGGCCTGATGCACCTGCTCTATTATGGCTCGACCGATTTCTACGCGGGCTTCGTCGTCGGCATCAAAGCCTTCACGGCGGCGGTGCTTGGCGGCATCGGCTCGCTGCCGGGCGCAGTGCTCGGCGGTATTACAATCGGACTGATCGAGACCTTCTTCGCCGGCTATGTCTCCGTCGACTACAAGGACGTCGCCGCGTTCTCGATCCTGTCCATCGTCCTGATCTTCCTGCCGACCGGTCTCCTCGGCCGGCCCGAAGTTGAAAAGGTGTGAGATGACCGACGAACCCGTCGAGACTTCTCCCGCGAAAGACCCTCATCCCGCCGCAGCCCTCCTGAAGGACGCGGCCATTTGGGGCCTCATCACGCTCGCGACGACCGCTCCGATTGTCGGTCTGCAGACCGTCGCACAGGGCGGCCGCTACCAATTCAACGAACGCTGGGGCACGGTTCTCGCGCTTGCCGCCATCGTCTTCTTCGGCCGCATCTTCCTCAACCTCACCATCTGGCGTGAGGCTCGGAGCCCGAAGGCGCGGGCCGCCGCGGGCACCATTCTGGAAACCAAGACCGCGCTCAATCTGCGCAAATACCTCGTTCCGGCCATGGTGTTGATCGCCCTGACCTACCCCTTCCTGTCGGTCTGGATTTCGGGCGGCCTGGTCACCGGCCGCTACTGGGTCGATCTCGGCATCCTGGTCATGACCTACATCCTGCTCGGATGGGGTCTGAACATCGTGGTCGGTCTCGCCGGCCTGCTCGACCTCGGCTACGTCGCCTTCTACGCCGTGGGCGCCTACACCTTCGCGATCCTGTCGATGAATTTCGGCATGTCGTTCTGGCTCTGCCTGCCGATCGCGGGCCTGATCGCCGCGCTGTTCGGCGTGGTCCTCGGCTTCCCCGTGCTGCGCCTGCGCGGCGATTATCTGGCGATCGTCACCCTCGCCTTCGGTGAGATCATCCGCCTCGTCCTGATCAACTGGCGCGAATTGAGCGGCGGCGCGTCCGGCATCAACCAGATTCCGCGGCCGAGCTTCTTCGGCCTGCAGTTCGTGGCGACGGGAGAGAACAGCTTCGCCCAGTATTTCGGCATCCCGTTCTCGCCGGTGCACCGCCTGATCTTCTTCTATTACGTGATCCTGGCACTCGCCTTCATCGTCCTGCTTGTGACGATCCGCCTGCGCCGCCTGCCGATCGGGCGGGCCTGGGAAGCCCTGCGCGAAGACGAGATCGCCTGCCGCTCGCTCGGCATTTCGGTGGTCAACACCAAGCTGACGGCGTTCGCGCTCGGAGCGATGTTCGGCGGCTTCGCCGGTACCGTCTTTGCCGCGCGTCAGGGCTATATCAGCCCGTCTGACTTCACCTTCCTGCAGTCGGCGCTGATCCTCGCCATCGTCGTCCTCGGCGGCCTCGGCTCGAATCTCGGCGTCGTCTTCTCGGCTCTGATCATGATCGGCGGCATCGAGATGCTGCGGAACCTCGGCTTCATCAGAGCCATCTTCGGCGAGGGCTTCGATCCGGTTCAGTACCGCATGCTGATCTTCGGCCTCGTCATGGTGATCATCATGGTCTGGCGTCCGCGCGGCATCATCTCGTCGCGCGATCCATCGGTCTTCCTCAAGAAGAAGAAGACGGTCAGTGCGGCCATGGTCAGCGAAGGACGCGGCTGATGTCGGCCAATCCAGTCCTTCTGCGCGTCGAAAATCTCTCGATGCGCTTCGGCGGCCTTGTTGCCGTCGACAGCCTGTCGTTCGACGCCCGCCGCGGCGAGATCACGGCAATCATCGGCCCGAACGGCGCCGGCAAGACCACCGTGTTCAACTGCATCACAGGTTTCTACAAGCCGTCGGAAGGTCGTCTCGCGCTCGTCCATGGCGACGAGGCGATTCTGTCGCAGATCGACGAAGTTACGGTTTCGGGCCTCAAGTCGGTCAAGAAGAACGGCAGCGAGCTGTTCCTTCTGGAGCGGCTGCAGAACCATAAGGTCTCACAGACGGCCCACGTCGCGCGCACGTTCCAGAACATCCGCCTGTTCGGCGGCATGACGCTGCTCGAAAACCTGCTCATCGCCCAGCACAACAAGCTGATGGTGGCCTCGGGATATTCGTTCCTCGGTCTTTTCGGTCTAGGCGGCTACGGAGCGGCCGAGAAGGAGGCGATCGACCGCGCCAGCTATTGGCTGGAGCGCGTGAAGCTGATCGACCGTGCCGACGACCCGGCCGCGAGCCTGCCCTACGGCGCCCAGCGGCGTCTGGAGATCGCTCGCGCGATGTGCTCGGAACCGGTCATGCTCTGCCTCGACGAACCGGCCGCCGGCCTCAATGCGAACGAGAGCCACGAGCTCAACGAGCTCCTCCTCTACATCCGCAACCAGCACCAGACCTCGCTCCTTCTGATCGAACACGACATGAGCGTGGTGATGGGGATTTCGGACCGCGTGATCGTGCTCGACTACGGAAAGAAGATCGCCGACGGGGCCCCGGCCGATGTCCGTCAGGACCCGAAGGTTATCGCCGCCTATCTCGGCGTCGAGGAAGACGAGACGGAAGCCGTGCAGGAGGAGGTCTCGCGATGAGCGCTCTCCTCTCCATCAGGGGCGTCCACACCTATTACGGCAATATCCGCGCGCTCGCGGGCGTCGACCTCGAGGTCAATCAGGGCGAGATCGTCGCGCTGATCGGCTCGAACGGTGCCGGCAAATCGACCCTGATGATGACCATCTTCGGCGCCCCGCGCGCCCGTGAAGGCCATGTCGTCTTCGAGGGTCGCGACATTACCCGGATGGCCGCGCATCACATTGCGCGGCTGCGCATCGCCCAGTCGCCCGAAGGCCGCCGCATCTTCGCCCGCATGAGCGTGCTCGAAAACCTGCAGATGGGCTCGGTCGTCGCCGGCGCGGAACACTTCGAAGAGGATCTGGAGCGCGTTTTCACGCTGTTCCCGCGTCTCAAGGAGCGCCTTACCCAGCGCGGCGGCACGCTGTCCGGCGGCGAGCAGCAGATGCTCGCGATCGCCCGCGCATTGATGAGCCGCCCTCGCCTGCTTCTCCTCGATGAGCCGTCGCTCGGCCTCGCGCCGCTGATCGTGAAGCAGATCTTCGACGCGATCCGCCAACTCAACCAGACCGAAGGCCTCACGGTCTTCATCGTCGAGCAGAACGCGTATCATGCGCTCAAGCTCGCGCATCGCGGCTACGTGATGGTCAATGGCCGGATCACGCTGTCGGGGCCGAGCGCGGAATTGCTCTCGCGCGAGGAAGTGCGAGCTGCATACCTCGAAGGCGGACACTGAAGGAGCCGGCATGGGCATTCTCTGGGAAGTCGGCATTTCGGATTTCATCATCGTCACGCTCGTGCTCGGTTGCTCGGCAGCGATGATGACGGGACGTGCAACAGCGATCGGCTGGGAGCCGGCCTGGCGCGCGGTTGTGTGGATGATCCCCCTCGCCGCCGCCGTGCGCTTCATCCACTTCGCGCTGTTCCACGGCACGCTTCTGTCGGCGCAATTCTACCTCGTCGACTTCATCATTCTCAGCGCCGCCGCGCTGCTCGGACACCGCCTCACGCGGGTCCGGCAGATGACGCGCCGCTATGCGTGGGCTGTCGAGCCTGATGGCTCGTTCTCCTGGCGGCTGCGCAACTCGGATGCCGCATGAAGAACTGGCTTTCCCTTATTGAAAAGCCATGCACAATACTTGCATGCGGCTGCTGCCGCTCGGGGCCAAGAACCTCCGAGAAGACATGGAGAGGCTGATGACCAAGAAATTGTTGACGGGCCTTCTGCTCGGCGCATCGCTCGCTTTCGCGGGTGCTGCCCAGGCGCAGGATATCAAGATCGTTCTTCAGGGCCCGATCACGGGCAGCGAAGCGACCTTCGGTGCGCAGATGAAGGCCGGCGCCGAGCGCGCTGTCGCCGACATCAACGCTGCCGGCGGCCTGCTCGGCAAGAAGATCGCCATCCAGATCGAAGACGACAAGTGCGACGGCACGGAATCGACCTCGGTCGCCAACCGCGTCGCCGGTTCGGGCGCATCGTTCGTCGTCGGTTCGTACTGCTCGGGCGCGTCGATTCCGGCCTCCTCGGTTTACGCCGAGTCCGGCATCGTCCAGATCTCGCCGGCTTCGACCAACCCGAAGTTCACCGACCAGCGCCCCGGCCCCGGCATCTACCGCGTCTGTGGTCGTGACGACCAGCAGGGCCCGGCCGCCGCGAAGTTCATCCAGTCCAAATTCCCGGGCAAGAAGATCGCCTTCCTGAACGACAAGTCGCCCTACGGCGAAGGTCTCGCGATGGAAGCCCAGAAGGCCTACGAGGCCGCCGGCGGCAAGCCGGTCCTCGTCGACGCGTTCAACAAGGGCGACACCGACTTCTCGGCCCTGGTCTCGAAGCTGAAGGCCGCGGGCGCGGATCTCGTCTATGCCGGCACCTACCACACCGAAGCCGGCAACCTCGTGAAGCAGCTTCGCCAGCAGGGCGTGAAGGCTCCGGTCATGGCCGGCGACGCGCTCGTCAGCGAAGAGTTCTGGACCATCGCCGGCAAGGACGGTGAAGGCACGCTGATGACCTTCTCGCCGGACCCGGCCAAGAACGCCGCGAACGCCGAGATCGTGAAGAAGTTCGAAGCCGCCGGCGTGAAGCCGGAAGGCTACGTCCTCTACACCTACGCCGCTGTTCAGGCATGGGCCGAGGCCGTGAAGACCGCGAAGTCGACCGAAGCTCCGGCCGTGATCAAGGCGCTCGACTCGGGCTCGTTCAAGACCGTCATCGGCGACGTCAAGTTCGACGCCAAGGGCGATGTCACCCTGCCGGGCTACGTCGTCTACGAGTGGAAGGATGGCAAGTACGATTACGTGAACTAATCGTCGGCCTCTGAATGACAGAGCCCGCTCCGGGAAACCGGGGCGGGCTTTTTGTTGCCTTCTCCCAACGAGGGAGAGGGTAAGATCACCCCAGTTTTCCAAGCACCGGGAACGTCTCCAGCAGCCAGAATGAAAACCGGGTGATCCAACCCGTCAGGAAGGCGATCCCGACGAGGATCAGCAGAAAGCCGATCACCTGCTCCACCCGACCGAGATGGCGGCGGAAGCGGCCGAGAAACTGGGAGAAGGGCCCCATCGCCAGGGCCGCCAGCAGAAATGGCAGGCCGAGCCCCGCCGCATAGATCGCAAGCAGTCCAGCTCCTCGGGTCACCGTCGCCTCGCCTGCCGCGACCGTCAGCACCGCCGCGAGAACCGGCCCGATACACGGCGTCCAGCCGAAGCCGAAGGCCAGGCCCATCGGATAGCCGCCCCAGATCCCGACCGGCTTGGCCGGGTTGAAGCGGGCCTCGCGGTAAAGAAACCCGATCCTGAACACACCGAGGAAGTGCAGACCCATGACGATGATGCCGATGCCGGCCGCCATCGTCAGCCAGGCGAGATGCTGACGGATGAGGCCGCCGAACACCGAGGCCGTCGCGCCCAACGCGACGAACACCGTGCCGAAACCAAGGACGAACAGCAGCGCCGTCGCCAGAGTGCGGAGCAGCACCGCTCTCCCCGGCCGCTTCGCCTGGAGCTCCTCCAGCGAAGTGCCCGCGAGATAGGACAGATAGGCCGGCACGAGCGGCAGCACGCAGGGCGTGAGGAAACTCAGCATGCCGGCAAGGAAGACGGCGGGAAGCGTGATCTCGTGCATGGCGTGGTTCTAGTCCCGCGCAGGGAGAGGCGCCAGCGCTGCCTTGTCCCACCACCCCATACCCTCTCTGCTCTCATGCCCGGGCCCGACCCGGGCATCCAGAGCCAAGCAACGGGCAGCTGGCTGGATTGCCGGGTCAAGCCCGGCAATGACGGAGAGACTTGACAATATTCCTATCATGTGCTTATCCTCCCGTCATCTTCACCCTGCGAGGGGCGCTTGCCAGGTACCGGCCGGCCGGCGCGGGATGAGGAGCGGCGCCTGCGGGCGGGGTCCGGAACCCCGCTCCCGGGAGGCCGGAGGATGTAGGACGACCGAGAAGGTCGTCTGACGCGCGGGCCCGTCGGGCACCATGACCCGTCCGTGCCATGCACTGGGGACGAGCCGTGGTCTTCGAAGGCTCTCAAACCTTCGACGGCCATCGGCCGTGGAAGCGCCCGCCTCCTCCGACTTAACCGCCGTGCGTGGGATGCGGATCGCGTCAACACACAAACCATTCAGAGGATGCGACCGCATCCCCCGCCCCTCCGAGGGGCGATCTTTCCGACATCGTTGTTTTGGGCAGGCGAGGATGAAGCGCGCCCATCTTGCCCTTGCCCGTCCCCGCTCCGCCCTCTAGAACAACGCCAAAATCCCAGTCCCAGCAAAAATATCCGGAGCGCGGCCGCCATGGCACGTCAGTTCATCTACCACATGAGTGGCCTGTCGAAGACCTATCCGGGCGGCAAGAAGGTCCTCGAGAACGTTCACCTCTCCTTCTATCCGGACGCCAAGATCGGCGTGCTCGGCGTCAACGGCTCCGGCAAGTCGAGCCTGCTGCGCATCATGGCCGGCATCGACAAGGAGTTTAACGGCGAGGCTTGGGCCGCACAGGGCGCCAAGGTCGGCTACCTGCCGCAGGAACCGCACCTCGATCCTTCGCTGACGGTCCGCCAGAACGTCATGCTCGGCGTCGCCGAGAAGCAGGCGATCCTCGACCGCTACAACGATCTCGCGGTGAACTATTCCGACGAGACCGCGGACGAGATGACCAAGCTGCAGGACGAGATCGAGGCTCAGGGCCTCTGGGATCTCGATGCCCGCGTCGACCAGGCAATGGAGGCGCTCCGCTGCCCGCCGGACGACGCGGATCCGAACAATCTCTCAGGCGGTGAGCGCCGCCGCGTTGCCCTCTGCAAGCTCCTGCTCGAACAGCCGGACCTGCTCCTCCTCGACGAACCGACCAACCATCTCGACGCCGAGACGACGCAGTGGCTGGAGAACCACCTCCGCAACTATCCGGGCGCGATCCTGATCGTCACCCACGATCGCTATTTCCTGGACAACGTCACGAGCTGGATCCTCGAACTCGACCGCGGCCGCGGCATTCCCTACGAGGGCAATTACTCCTCATGGCTCGGCCAGAAGCAGAAGCGCCTCGCCCAGGAGGCCAGTGAAGACAGCGCCCGCCAGCGCGCCCTCGCCGCCGAGTCCGAATGGATTTCCGCCTCGCCCAAGGCCCGTCAGGCCAAGAGCAAGGCGCGCATCCAGCGTTATGATGAACTGGTCAAGAAGGCTGCCGACAAGGCGCCGGGCACGGCGCAGATCGTCATTCCCGTCGCCGAGCGCCTGGGCAACAACGTGGTCGATTTCACCGGCCTCACCAAGGGCTTCGCCGACCGCCTGCTGATCGATGACCTCACCTTCAAGCTGCCGCCCGGCGGCATTGTCGGCGTCATCGGCCCGAACGGCGCCGGCAAGACCACGCTCTTCCGCATGCTCACCGGTCAGGAAACGCCGGATGCCGGAAAGATCGAAATCGGCGAGAGCGTGCAACTCGGCTATGTCGATCAGTCGCGCGACGCGCTCGATCCCAACAAGAACGTCTGGGAAGAGATCTCCGGCGGCAACGACATCATCTACCTCGGCAAGAAAGAGGTGAACTCGCGCGCCTACACCTCGGCCTTCAACTTCAAGGGCTCCGACCAGCAGAAGAAGGTCGGCCAGCTCTCGGGTGGTGAGCGCAACCGCGTCCATCTCGCCAAGATGCTGAAGTCGGGCGCAAACGTCCTTCTCCTCGACGAGCCGACCAACGACCTCGACGTCGAGACGCTCCGCGCACTCGAAGAAGCGCTGGAAGATTTCGCCGGCTGCGCCGTGGTCATCAGCCATGATCGCATGTTCCTCGACCGTATTGCGACGCACATGCTGGCCTTCGAGGGCGACAGCCATGTCGAATGGTTCGAGGGCAATTTCCAGGACTACGAGGAAGACAAGAAGCGTCGCCTCGGTCCCGATGCCGTCGAGCCGAAACGGCTGAAGTACAAGAAGTTCAGCCGCTGACGGCCGTCTGTTTCCGTGCCCTTCGCGGCGCGGAAGCCACGCGAAAAACCTGTTCACCGCGTCGCGGCAAAAATGATTTGTTGGCGATTGCTGCCCATTATTGCGCGCATCCTTTAGGTTCCCTTGGAACTCACCCAGTCGGAGTGTAGTTTCCAGCACAGGGGAACGCGCAATAAACGAGGCAAGCAGCTATGGCCGGTGAACGATCACTGTGGGAGCGTGTCAAGGAAACACTCCTGAAATGGGGTGATGACGATCGCGTGCAGGGCCTGGTGAAGAAGGCCCAGGCGACCGTCAACGAAGTCGCGGACAGCATCACCCACTCGAAGTCGGAACCCGCGCCGAAGAAGGCGACCACCGTCCGCAAGGCCGCGCCGAAGTCGACCGCCCGCCGCGCACCGCCGAAGGCAAGCACGACCAAGGCCCGCAGCGCCGCCAAGTCCACAGCGGCACCGAAGACCGCCAAGGCTCCGGCCGCGAAGGCCGCCAAGCCCAAGCCGCCTGCGAAGCCGAAGGCGCCAGCGAAGGCGGCCAGTTCCTCGGCCGCTTCAGCAGCCGCGAAAGCGCCTGCCGCCAAGAAGCCCGCCACGAAAAAGCCTGCGGCTTCGAAGACCGCCGCCTCTTCCAGCGCATCGGCCATCAGCTCCGCTTCCGCAAAGCCGGCGGTTGCCAAACCAGCGGCAACGCCGAAAGCAGCGAAGCCTGCCGCTCCGAAGGCCACCACTCCAAAGACTACGACGCCCAAGACCCCAGCCAAGCGCACCGCACCGAAGAAGCCTGCCCCCGCGAAGCCCGGGCCGGCCGAAGACGGCGGTTCAGAACCCGGTCCGGCCGCTTCCTAAATTAACGACTGAGCCGCAAGGCATCTTGCGGCGCTGAGCCAGACGGCATAAAGATATCTTTATGTCCGAACGTGAATCGAGGCAGTTCCCGCTGCCTCCTCTTCTTTCCGTGCTCCGCGCCGCCGGCGAAGAGACGCGCTTGCGTATCCTTGCGTTGCTCGCGCAGGGCGAGCTTAACGTTTCCGACCTCACCGACATTCTCGGCCAGTCGCAGCCACGCATCTCGCGCCACCTCAAGCTCCTTGTCGAGGCCGGTCTGGTTGAGCGCCAGCGCGAAGGTAGCTGGGCTTTCTTTCGGCTGACCGACAGCGAGCCCGCCTCCGGCGTCGCGCAGGCAGTTCTGCAGCGTCTGGATCGGGGCGACCATGATCTCGCCCGCGACCGTGAACGGCTCGCCGAGGTGCGTTCGTCGAGCGCGGAAAAGGCTGCCGCCTATTTCTCGCAACACGCCGACAATTGGGAAAACATCCGCGCTCTGCATGTCGAGGAGACGGCAGTCGAAGCGGCGATCCGCGTCGCGGTTGGTAGCAAACCCATCCATGCGATGCTCGACATCGGCACCGGCACCGGCCGCATCATCGAGTTGCTCGGCCCGCAGGCGACAAGGTCCGTCGGCGTCGATGCCTCGCTCGACATGCTGTCGGTCGCGCGCGCCAATCTCGCGCACAAGGGTCTGCTTTCGGCTCAGCTTCGGCAGGGTGACGTCTATGCCCTGCCCGTCCCGCCGCAGAGTTTCGACCTCGTCGTCATCCATCAGGTCCTGCACTTCCTCGACGAGCCGGCGCGCGCCATCCGCGAAGCGGCCCGAGCGCTGTCGCCGGGCGGCCGCCTGCTCATCGTCGACTTCGCGCCGCATGAGCTCGAATTTCTGCGCGACCAGCACGCCCATCGCCGCCTCGGTTTCGCCCCGGATCAGGTCGAGAACTGGCTGCGCCAGGCGGGTCTGGAGCCCGTGCAGCATCACGACCTCGCGGCTCCGGGAGGCGAGCCCGACAAGTTGACCGTGTCGATCTGGCTCGCACGCGATCCGCGCATCATCACCGATATCCCACTCACAGACACCGGCCGGGCCGTGGCATGACAAACAACAACAACGACAGCGAACGCCTGAGCCGCCGCGAGGATCACAGCAAGATCGGCGTCTCATTCGAGTTCTTTCCGCCCAAAACGGCGGAGGCCGAGGTCAGCCTGTGGGCGTCGATCGGCAAACTGCTTCCGCTCGCCCCGCGTTTCGTGTCGGTGACGTATGGGGCGGGCGGTTCGACGCGCGAGCGTACGCACCAGACCGTCACGCGCCTCGTGCGCGAAACCGAAACGCCACCCGCAGCGCACCTCACCTGCGTCGCCGCGACCCGCGAAGAGATCGACGACGTCGCCCGCGCCTATTGGGAGGCCGGTGTCCGCCACATCGTCGCGCTACGCGGCGACCCGCCGGCTGGTATCGGCGCGCATTACGAGCCGCATCCCGGCGGCTATGCCTATTCGAACGATCTCGTCGCCGGCCTGAAAGACATCGCCGGGTTCGAGGTCTCGGTCGCCGCCTATCCGGAAAAGCATCCGGAGAGCCCGTCGATCGACGCCGATATCGATGCGTTGAAGGCAAAGGTCGATGCCGGCGCCGACCGTGCGATCACCCAGTTCTTCTTCGACAACGATACTTATGAGCGCTACGTCGAGCGCGTCCGCAAGGCCGGGATCGAAATCCCGATCGTGCCGGGCATCGTCCCGGTGCACTCGTTCAAGGCCGTCTCGAATTTCGCGAGCCGCGCAGGCGCAAGCGTGCCGGCATGGTTGGCGCAGCGCTTCGACGGGCTGGAGGACGATCCCGCAACCCGTCAGCTGGTCGCGTCGGCCGTGGCGGCGGAACAGGTGCTCGACCTCGTCGATCGCGGCATCACCGACTTCCACTTCTACACGATGAATCGGGCCGATCTCGTCTACGCGATCTGCCATCTGCTGGGCCTGCGCCCCAAGGTCGAGGAAGCGGCATAGTTCCCCTCTCCTGCGAAGCGGGAGAGGGTCGAGTCTCGGTCACGCGCCCCCGGGTGAGGGCAGGCACGATGTATCCACCGTCATGCTCCGGCCTGACCGGAGGATCCACTCACGGGCGCCCTATCGATCCTCCGGTCAGGCCGGACGACGACGAACCAGCCTTCAGCCGATAGAGCACATGCGGCAGCCCTGCCCGCTCGATCGGCTTCTCGAAGGTGAAGCCGCACCTCACCATCACCGCTTCCGACCGCGTATTGTCGGTCAGCGCGAAGGCGACGATGTCGGTGAGGCCGAGATTCTCAAAGCCGAGCTGGGTCGCGAGTTTGCCGATCGCGGTCGCGCAGCCTTGCCCCCATTTTTCCGGCACCAGCGTGTAAGCGAGCTCTACCGCCTCCTCGCCATCGACCTCGGTGCGGCGGATGCCGCCCCAGCCGGCGAAATCGCCAGTCTCCAGATCACGGAAGAACCACATGCCGTAGCTGTGCTCGCGCCAATGCGCGCGCTCGCGGCCAATGAACGCTTTCGCCGCCCGCGGCGGGCGCACGCCGCCAAGCGTCCTCATCACCCGCTCGTCGCCGAACACCTGTTCGATTCCGGTGAGGTGACCTTCATGCGGCACGTCGCCGAACAGGCCGGCGACTTCCACCATTGTCGGAAAAAGAAGGCTCAGCATGCCTAGCCGATCGCCTCGAGCCCGACCTGGCCGAAGCCGCGCGCCGAGAGCGCGCCGAGCAGAGGAATAGGAAGAGAATTTCTCTGCGTGAACAACGCCCGGGGAACAGATACGGGGAGACCTGTCTCGTACGGACCGACCAGGGCCGCGACGCGACGTGCGATTGCCGGTGCTGGATCGATCCAATTGACGGGCCACGGAGCCAAAGCCGTCAGCCGATCGAGGATTAAGGGGTAATGGGTGCAGGCGAGCACGATGACGTCCGTGCGGCTGTCGCCCTCACCGACAAAAGCGGGCGCGATTTCCGCGAGCACATCCTCGTCCCTGATCGTCTCGCCGCGCAAGACGGCCTCGGCGAGGCTCGCCAGTCCTTTACTGCCCACGAGATTGACTTCGCAATCCTGCGCATGGGCAGCAACGAGTTCATGCGTGTAGTCGCGCGCGACTGTTCCCATGGTCGCAAGCACGCTGATCCTGCGCGTCTTTGACAATGCGACGGCCGGCTTGATGGCCGGCACCGTACCAACGAAAGGTATGTCGTGACGCGCCCGCAGAACAGGTAGCGCCAGGGTCGATGCAGTATTGCAGGCGATGCAGACGATGTCCGGCGCATATCCACGGATGAACTGGTCCATCACGAGCGAAACGCGCTGGACCAGGGCTTTCTCCGCGAGACGACCATAAGGGAAGACTTCGGTGTCGCCGATATAGACGAGTTCGGAGCCTGCCATCTGGGTGGCGATCTCCGAATGGACGGTCAGCCCGCCCATTCCGGAATCGAACACACCGACGCGCGGCGGGCGGCCGGAAACTGGGCCGCGTGCCGTATCCGTCGTTCCCGCCAGCAGATCAACCCTCACCCGCGATCCTCATCGACTCGCCCGGTTGCCTTAGAATGGCTCGATTTTGATAACGAATTCGAACGCGCAACAAAACACCCCGTTCAAGTGTGCGAAGTGCTGCCGCACCTCGCCGCTTGCCAAAGGCACTCAAATTGAGGCCTGATCCGCCGTCGCAAGGAGGTCAACATGAACGTCTCGCGTCTCGCACTGATCGCTGCGTTCGTCGTCGCTGCCGGCTCTGCCCATGCGCAGAGCGCGGAAGGTGACTTCCTGAAGCGCTTCAATGGCTCCTTCGCGGGGGGTGGAGGAGTTCGCACGGCAGCCGACGGTAGCCCGTGGAACGTGAAGTGCAAAGTTAACGGCGCCTCGACCGACTCATCGGTGAAGATCGACGGCAATTGTACGGCCGCGGCGGTGGTAACCCGCAGGATCGGCGCGGACCTCACGGTCGATTCCTCGGGCAGATATACTGGCACCTATATCGGTTCCAAGATCGGCCCGGCCGCGCTTTCCGGACGCCGCCAGGGCGACACGATCGTTCTCGACGTCACTTGGCCGAAACCCGTCAATGGCGATACCAAGGCCAAGATGACGATCAGCAACACCGGCAGTGGCTTCAGCTTCGCGGTCGACGATCTCGACAAGCCTGGCGGAAAGCCGGTGCGAATGAGCGATATCAGGCTGACGCGCTGACCAGCAGCGCGCTTCCGAGACCGCCTGCGGCTGCGATGGCCGCGAGGCCGAGCGATCGCGCAGGCTGATGCTTCAACTCATGGAACAGACGCACCGCCAGGATCGCGCCTGATGCTCCGATTGGATGGCCGCGCGACAAGGCGCCGCCACCGACATTCACGATGCCGGAATCCAATCCGAGACCGTTGACGCAGGCCATCGCCTGAATGGCGAACGCTTCCATGATCTCGGCGCGCGCCAGATCGCCCGGGGGTACGCCGTGGCGGCGAAGCAGAGTCTGCGCCGCTGTGATCGGCGCGAGGCCCGGCTGCTCCGGATTGCCTCCTCCCCGCTGGCCGCCGAGTATCCTGAGCTTCGGCCCGGAATGGCGTGAGGCGACCTCTTCCGAAACCACGACGACGGCAGCCGCAGCATCGGCTTCGACCGCCGTCGTCGCGGCCGTCACCGCGTGCCCCGGATCTCCGGCCAATGCCGGCAGCCGGGCACACACACCCGCATCGAGCTTGCGGCTGAATTCGTCGCGCTGAAGACGGGCGACGAGAACGATCTCATCGCGATGATCCGTCCGGAGCGCCGTCCGATGGCTTTCGACGGCGAACCCCTCCTGTTCTACGCGTGAGATGCCGAGTTCTTCAGCGAGGAGGCCAGCCGCCTCGATCATGTCCGGATCCCGGTCGGCCCACGGCGTGAACGGCGGACGTGAATATTCGCGAGGCATTTCGTTGGGCGCGCTCGGGCGGACGAAGCGCAGCGGCGAGCGGCTGAAGCTCTCGACTCCGCCGGCCACGACGACCTCCGCCTCGCCGGACGAGATGCACGACGCTGCCAGCATGATCGCATCCAGCCCGGCACAGCATTGCGTATCGATCGTCAGTGCCGGGATGCTTTCCGGGATGCCTGCGGCAAGAGCCGCGAGCCGGGCGGGATTGCCGCCGCCGTAGAGGGCGTTGCCGAACATGACCTCGTCGACAGGTCCCGGCCGCAAACCGGCGTCCTTCAATGCCGTGGCAATCACCGGCGCCGCAAGATCGTGAAGCTCGACATTACGGAACGCGCCGTTGCGCGAGGCGACCGCGCTTCGCCGTGCCGCGATGATATAGACCGGCCTCATGTCAGCACCTCGCAGGAGCCGTCGCGCCAAAGCGTCTCAAGCGTGGCAATATCGGTCTTGCCGGATCGCGTGCGCGGCCATTCGCGGACGAGCGCAAACACCTTCGGCACGCGGTTCGACGGCAGTTTCATCAAGAGATGCTCGGTCAGTTCGGCGCGACTGGGTTTCGGACCCGGCTCGGCATGAATCAGGCCGATCAGACGCACTCCCCTTCGCTCGTCCGGAACGGATATCACACCCGCCGCCGCCACCGCGGGATGGCGCTCCAGTGCGCCCTCTATCTCTTCAGGATGGATGTTCCGCCCCGAAACGATCGTCATCCGGTCATCGCGGCCGACGAGATGCAGGAAGCCGCTCTCATCCAGATATCCCCGATCGCCGACCGACACCTCCTCGCCCGCGCGATGCAGGTCGCCGGTGCCTGTCGCATAGCCGAGAAAAACGAGCGGGCTCTCGACATAGACAAGCCCTTCCCGTCCCTCCGGCAGCCTGCGGCCGCGCCGATCACGGATGCTGATCGAAACGCCGGGAAAGGCCCTCCCGACCGAGCCCGACGGCACCGGCTCGTCGTCTCGCGCGAGCGCGACGAAACTCAATTCCGATGCGCCGTAGAACTCGGCGAAACGCGCGCCGGGGAAGCTACGCCGTATCTTCGGCAGCCGACTCTCCGGAAATTTCGCGCCGGACGACAACACCCAACGGACCGAGCCGAACGGCGCCAGTCCTGCTAATTCCGCAGCGTCGGTCATAACGTCGAGCTGGGTCGGCACGGCGTAGATCACCGAGACCCCGTGTGCCGGGATCAGCCGCACCGCACCCGGCCAGAAGCCGCGCGTCAGCACGACCGTTGCTCCCGCATGGAGGCCGCTCGCAACGGCATAGAGAAACAGCGAATGCGTCAGCGTTCCTGCCGCGAGAACCACATCCTTCGGCCCGATCCCGAATTCCGCATCCGCCCCCTTGAAGCTCGCGGTCCATGACGAATGCCCGCGCCGGAAGCCTTTCGGCACGCCCGTCGAACCCGAGGTGAAGCCGACATAGAACGGCGCGCTCGCGGCGGGCATGGGCAATGCTGTCGCCTCGGCGGGCGCACCGACCGTGTCCGCCAGTTCGGACATCGTACCGAACGCGTCCGGCAGAACGACGGCCCGCTTTATTGATTTGAGGCCCTCGACGGTGCTGACGATCAACGCCGGGGCAAGCTCTTCGAGCGCGGCGTCACGGAGCCCGTCGGGCCATGAAGCATCGAGTATCTGTGCTTCGCGGCCGGCATGCGCGACCGCCAGAAACAGAAGAGCGAGCGCGGGTCCGCTCGGCAAATGGAGCGCAACCCCCACACCGTCGGGAGTCTGCGCCGCGATCCACGACGCGAGCCGAGCCATCGTCCGGTCCAGCTCGCTCCAGGTCAGTCGGTCGTTCTCGAAGATCAACGCCGTTCGGCCGGGCGCCCGGCCCGCATGGCCTGCCAGCGGTGCGGTGACGCTCATCCCCGTCCGGCGATCGCCTTCGGCACCGCGCGGCTCGCGGCATCGGCGATGAAGCCGACAGCAATCGCTTTCAGCATGTCGCCCGGCACGAAGGCCATGCAGGCGAGCAAGGCCTGAACGAACGTCATGTCGGCCTTCCATGCGAGAAATGGCACGCCGAACAGATACATGACGCCGATGCCGCCGATCAGCGAGGCGATGATGGCCGCTGGGATGATCGGGACGTCCTCTAGCCTGGACATCACCAGACCGGCGACAAACGCGGCCGGAACAAAGCCCAGGATGAAGCCCGCGCTCGGCCCGTAGAAAACGCCAAGGCCGCCACGGCCGCCCGCAAGGATCGGCGCTCCGAGCGCGACGAGGAAAATGAAGAGCAGCACCGCCAGGGCACCGTTGCGCGCGCCCAGCGCGACGCCAGCCAGCATGATGCCGAGGCTCTGAAGCGTGATCGGCACGCCGCCGGCAACCGGCAGATCGAATTTCGGGAGCAGCCCGAGCGCTCCGATGATCGCTGCGAATAGAGCGATCCGGACGAGGTCGCGCGTTTCCATGAATCAGACCCCCGCTTCGGTCCCCGCCACCTTATCGGGACGCGTGACATATGACACCACGCCGGTGGCCAAAGCCTTCAACAATCCACCGGGAAGAAGCGACAGTGCCGTGACCGCGGCCTCGTCGAGACCCGTTCCGTTCACCGCCATCAGCACCGGAATGCCGATCAGGTTCAGCAGGACATAGCCGCCGACGACCGAGGCGAGAAATGCCGCGCCGAACATTCCAAGACGGAGCGACCAGCGATCGAACAGATAGCCGGAGACGAAAGCCGCCGGAATGAAACCGAGGATGAAACCGGCAGTCGGGCCGGCGAATACTTCAAGTCCGCCTCGCCCACCGGCAAGCAGCGGAGCACCGAACAGCAGAAGCAGGACGAAGAGAGCGGCCGCCAGAGCACCCCGGCGCGCGCCGAGCATCACGCCCGCGAGCGTCACGCCCATGCTCTGGGCCGTGATCGGCACACCGGCCGCGAACGGCAGATCGACCTTCGGAACCCACCCGAGCGCGGCGATGATGGCCGCGAACAGGACGATCAGTGCAAGATCTCTCAACCCCATTCTCGTCCCCCGCGCCGGGACCGCGCGACACCGCGCGCATCCAGCGCTTCCGCCACATGATCCGCTATCCGAAATGTATCGGCGATGAACGGGCCAAGCAGTCTGAACGAAGGCCGCCGTCCCGTACGGGCCCGCCAAGCTTCGCTCCGCGCCTCCCAATTGGCGCTCAATACGGGGATGAACCGGATCGCGAGCGAAACCGCAAGTGATAGCTTCCTCGGATTGAGGCCGAATGGTCGCAGCAATGTGAGCACCGGCGTCAATGCCGCCATCATCGCCTGCATGGTCGTCGTCATGCTGACGAGGTCCGCAAGCAGGATCATCATCACGAGCCTTGCCACCGCGGCGACAGCTTCCTGCCATGTTCCGGCGAGGAGATGCAGCGCGGCGATGATGGCCAGAAGCACCGCGAATGAACGGATCATCGCCAGCCGTTTGAAGGCTTCCTTGCCGAGCGAGGCGTAGAGCAGCACCACTCCGGCGAGCGCCGCGACAAGCGCGCGCCAGTCGTCGACCGGAAGGATGACGACGCTGAGAATGGCGAGCGCGGCCAGCTTCGCGCCGGCCGGCATGCGGTGCAGCCAGGTCTCACGGCCGAGATAGTTCGAGATCATGCCCGCCTCGCTGTCTTCAGGCCGCGTATGGACGCCTCGTAGGCGGCGATGACAGTCGCGGGCCTGCCGTCCTCTCGGACACGGCCGTCGTCAAGCCAGAGCAGACGGTCGAAAGCCGACAGGAATTCGAAATCATGGCTGGCCATGACGACCGCTTGCGGCAGCGCACGCAGCCGGTCCGACAGGTCGAGGCGGGTCGGCAGATCGAGGCTCGAGAATGGCTCGTCGAGAAGGAGCACCGAGGGTTCAGGCGCGATCACCGAGAGCAGGCAGACGAGTTGCCGCTGTCCTTCCGAGAGCTCGTGAACCGCACGCTTTTCCCACCCCTCGCAACCGTTTGCAGCGAGAAGTTCGCGTGCCGCGGCATTCGCCTCGGCGTCCGTCATTCCCTTCTCGGTGAGACCGAAGGCGATCTCCTCGCCGACCGTCGGAAACAGGATCTGGTGGTCGGGATTCTGGAACAGGAAACCGACATTGCCGGGCAGTTCACCGCGGTGGGTTTTCGTCTCCAGTCCTTCGACGAAGACTTCGCCGGCATCCGGAAGCAGAAGCCCTGCCGCGAGCCGAAGCAGCGTGCTCTTGCCCGAGCCGTTATTGCCGATCAGCCCGACCCGCCGTTCGCCTAGAGATGCCGAGAACCCGTCGAACACGGTTCGCGCCCCTCGGCCGAGCGAAACGTTGTCGAACCTCAGATAGGGCGAAACCGTGTCAGGCATGGGTTGCCTGCATACGCGTCCCGGGAAGAGCGGTCCAGTTCCGGGTCAGCCGGTGGAAGCGGCCCGGTCGATCAGCCAGACCAGATCGCCATGCGGTTTCAGCCGTGCCGAGGGCAGATCCTCGCCTGCCCGGACGCGTGCCAAAGTCGCCGCCTTGGTGGCTCCGGCCACCAGGAAAGCCGAGAACCGGCAGCTCTCGAGCGCGGGGAAAGTCAGCGTCACGCGCGGCACGAAGGGCTTCATGCCGGGCTCGGACGCGACGACCCACTTCTCGCTCTCGTTCAGCGTCGACATGCCCGCGAACAGCGAGGCCGTGTGGCCGTCATCTCCCATACCGTTCAGTACGAGATCGAACAACGGGCGCGATGCGTCGAGCTTGTCAGCGCCGTAGAACGCCTTCAACTCGGCTTCGTAGAGACGGGCACTCTCTTCCGGCGACGCGGTCTCGGTCGGGATCGCATGGACGTTTTCGGCCGGCATGGGTACATGGTCGAGCAGCACCCGCCGCGCCATTCCGGCATTGCTCAATTCGTCTCCCGGCGGCACGAAACGCTCGTCGCTGAAGAAGACGTGGATGCGCTCCCAGGGCAGGTTCTCACCCGCGAGGAGCCGATAGAGACGCTCAGGCGTCGAGCCGCCGGTCAGGCAGACCGCCACCCGGCCCGGATTATGGTCGATCGCCGACAGAAACCACTGCCTCGCACGCTCGGCGAGATCGTCCGGATCCTGCAGGATTTCGACGTTCAGCGTCATCCGTTATAGAGCGAGCGCCAGGTGCGCCCGTCCTTTTCGAGCAGGTGCTCGGAGGCCTCCGGCCCGTCGCTGCCCGCCTCGTAAGTATGCATGCCCATCGGTCCGGCCTTTTCCCAGGCATCGAGGAAGGGCTGCACCGCGCGCCAGCCGGCTTCGACACCATCCGCGCGCTGGTAGAGGATCGCGTCGCCAACCATGCAATCGTAGATCAGAGTCTCGTAGCCGGTCGCGGGCGCCGCCTCGAAATAGTCCTTGTACTGGAAGGTCATGCCGACCGGTACGGTCTGGATTTCCGGACCCGGCACCTTGGCGTTGAAGTGCAGGACCATGCCCTCGTCGGGCTGGATGCGGATGACCAGATCGTTGTCGCCGAGTTCGTCCATCGACAGGTTCCTGAACATCGAAACCGGCGCGTTCTTGAATTTGATGACGATCTCGCTGCGACGCTTGTTAAGGGCCTTGCCGGTGCGCAGATAGAACGGCACGCCGGCCCAGCGCCAATTGTCGACTTCGAGCTTCAGCGCGGCGAATGTCTCGGTGGTCGAACCCGGCATGACGTCCGGCGATTTGCGATAGGAGGTGATCTCGCGATCGCCGACATAGCCGCCGCGATATTGCGCGCGTACCGACATCGCGATCGCTTCCTTCTCCGTCACCTGACGGATCGAGTCCAAGGCCTCGGCCTTCTCGGAGCGCACAGCATTCGCATCGAAGCGCGACGGCGGCTCCATCGCGACGAGCGAGAGAAGCTGGAAGAGATGGTTCGGCACCATGTCGCGCAGCGCGCCGGTCACATCGTAGAACTTGCCGCGCGTACCGACATCGACCGTCTCCGCGACGGTGATCTGCACGTGGTCGATATGATTGCGGTTCCACACCGGCTCGAACAGGCCGTTGGCGAAGCGCAGGATGAGGATGTTCTGGACCGTCTCCTTGCCGAGATAATGGTCCATGCGGAAAATCTGGTCTTCCTTCAGGACGGCGAGAAGCTTGCGGTTGAGTTCCCTGGCGGATTCGAGGTCGGTGCCGAACGGCTTCTCGATGATGACGCGACGCCAGGCGCCATTCTCCTCGCGCGTCAGCCCGGCCTTTGCCAGATGCTGGGCGATCGGCGCGAAGGCCGCCGGCGGCGTCGCGCAATAGAACAGGCGGTTGCCCTTGGTACGCCCGTTCTGCTCGATCCGATCGAGTTCGCGTCCGAGCTTGGCGTAGGTCTCGTCGTTGTCGAAGTCGCCCGAGACATATGTCACGCAGGACAGAAGCCATTGCGCCGTCTCGGGATCGACGGCCTGAGTGGCGAACTCCTTCAGCGAGTCCTGTAGCTGGAGGCGAAACTCTTCAGGCGGCTGATCATGGCGGGCGACGCCGACGATCGAGAAACCTTCGGAGAGCAGTCCTGTCGCAGCCAGATTGTAGAGCGCAGGCAACAAAAGCCGCCGGGTGAGATCACCCGAGGCGCCGAAGATCACGAACGAACAGGGCGGAGCCGCCGGCGGTTTGCGCGTCTCGTTACTTATCAACATCTGGCGGCGGGACCTTTGGTTCGAGATGTCCGCCGAAGCCCTTACGCATGGCCGAGAGCACCTTCTCCGCGAAGGTGTGTTCCTGGCGCGAACGGAAGCGCGTGTAGAGGGCGGAGGTCAGAACTTCGGCCGGAACGGCCTCGGCGATCGCGGCCTGGACGGTCCAGCGACCCTCGCCGGAATCGTCGACATAGCCGGAATACTGGGCAAGCTCGCCGTCTTCCATGAAAGCGGCGGCGCTGAGATCGAGCAGCCAGGATGTAACGACGCTGCCGCGCCGCCAGACTTCGGCGACTTCCGTGATGTCAATCTGGATTCGTTCGTCTTCCGGAAGACGCTCGGAAGCGGCGTTCTTCAGGATGTCGAAGCCCTCGGCGTAGGCCTGCATCATTCCGTATTCGATGCCGTTGTGGATCATCTTCACGAAATGACCGGCGCCATTCGGGCCGGCATGAATGTAGCCCTGTTCGGATCGCGCCCAGTCGCCGTTGCGGCCGGCGGTGCGCGGAATGTCGCCATGCCCCGGCGCGAGCGTGGCGAAGATCGGCTCGATACGATCGAAGGCTTCCTTGTCGCCGCCGATCATCAGGCAATAGCCGCGCTCGACGCCCCAGATGCCACCGGAGGTACCGACATCCATGTAATGGATGCCCTTCTCGGCCAGCATCTTGGCGCGGCGGATATCGTCCTTCCAGAAACTGTTGCCGCCGTCGATGATCGTGTCGCCCGGCTCCATCAGGCGTGCGAGTTCATTGACCACCGCTTCGGTGATGTCGCCGGCGGGCACCATGACCCAGGCCGTGCGCGGCTTTTCGAGCTTGGCGACGAAATCCGCGAGGTCGGACGTACCGGTTGGCCCCTCCTCCGCAAGCTTGGCGACAACCGCTGGATCACGGTCGTAAATCACGGCCGTATGACCGTTCTTGAGCAGGCGGCGAACGATGTTTCCGCCCATCCGGCCGAGGCCGATCATTCCAAGCTGCATGGATTCTCTCTCCCCGGCGACGACATAGGGCAGCTAGACGACAGTCCAAAGACTTGCGGCAATTTGGCCGGCGAGCAAGTGCCGAAAACGGAAGGCTGTTATCCCGGAATCCGCACTACGAATCCCGGGACGATGACTAAAGTCTACCGCGTGCGCTCATGCTCGGCCTCACCAATTTTTCGATCCAGTTGCGGATTTCGGTGAGGCGCCGGCCAGTTTCCAGAACATCGGAATCGTAGCCAAGCCGCCAGGCGATGTCCTTGCGCGCCGGGTCCTTGCCCAAGGCACGCAGATCCTCGGCGTGCCTGTTCAGCTCGTCGAGGTCGCGGAACGGCCCCTCGTCGACAAGAATCTGACCATAACGGGCGACGACCGCGGCCATGTCGTCGAGCGTGAACTCGGGATGATACTGCACGCCCCAGAACGTGCCTTTACCGTGTTTGATTTCCGCAGCCTGCACCTCGGAGAATGCATTGGTCGCGGTCACCGTCATGCCGTCGGGTTTCATGCCGACTTCGTCGGTGTGGACGGCAGGCGCATCATAGGATGGCCCTTTGCCTTCATGCAGGGCGTGGTTGCGTCCGGCATCGGTCAGCACGATCTTGCGGGCGAGCCCGATCTCCCGGCCCTGCTTGGAGCGCACGACCGTTCCGCCCGCCGCGACGGACGCGACCTGCAGGCCCCAGCACGAGCCGAAGAACGGCACGCCGGAGTCGAAGACCGCCTGCGCAAGCTCGATCTGCTTCATGCTCTCCGGCTCGCCCTTGTAGATATTCAGGGACGAACCGGTGATCGCGACGCCGTCATAGCCGGCAAGCCCGCCGGAATCCGGCAGGTTCGCGCCCTCGTCCGTCGGAAAGCAGATATCGACGACAGCATCGGGGGCCAGGTCCCGCAGCACGTCGGCATAGGCCTCGCTGTAGGTGAGGCCCATGAACTGTGCCTGCCGAGCGCGAGCGCTCGGCGTGTTGCCCTCCACGACCAAAAGGCGCGGCGCACGTGTCATGCAGCAGCTCCGAGGTCCCCGCGGATCGCGGCGCGAATGAGCGTTTCGAATTCCTTCGCCTTGAAGGGCAGCGGGTTACCGCCGGTCGACGGATCGCGTTCCGCATGTTCCGCGAGTTCGGCCACGCGGTCTTCCTTGACGCCGAGCTCGGCCAGGGTGTGCGGCACGCCGAGCGCCTTACGGAATTCGAGCATCCATTCCAACACGCCGTCGAAGCCGCCCTTCGGCAGATCGAGTACGCGCGCGAGAAGCGCCATCTTCTCCTCGATCGCCGAGCGGTTGGCGACGAGGACGTAAGGCAGCATCACGCCGTTGGTCAGGCCGTGATGAGTGTCGAAGATCGCGCCGACCGGATGCGAGACCGAATGCACCGCGCCGAGGCCCTTCTGGAACGCGGCCGCGCCCATCGAGCCGGCCGCCAGCATCCGCGAGCGCGCCTCGATGTCGTCGCCCTTGACGTAGGCACGTGGCAGGTATTCCGCGATGAGTCGGATGCCCTCGATCGCGATGCCGTCAGCCATCGGATGGAAGCCCGGCGCGCAATAGGCCTCGATGCAATGCGCGAGCGCGTCAAAGCCGGTCGCGGCCGTCAGGAACGGTGGCAGGCCGACGCTCAGCTCCGGATCGGCGATGACGATCTTCGGCAGCATGAGCGGATGGAAGATGATCTTCTTCTCGTGCGTCGTCTCGTTGGTCACGACCGCGGCGCGGCCGACCTCCGAGCCGGTGCCGGCCGTCGTCGGAACCGCGACGCTCGGTGCGATCACCTCGGCATTGGCGCGGGTGTACCAATCACCGACATCCTCGAAGTCCCACACCGGTCGAGTCTGGCCGACCATGAAGGCAACGAGCTTGCCGACGTCGAGCGCCGAGCCGCCGCCGAGCGCGACGACGCCGTCATGCTTGCCGGCGCGATAGGCTACGAGGCCGGCATTGACGTTGGCTTCCGTCGGATTGCCCTTCACGTCGGAGAATACGTCCGAGGTCAGCCCGGCGCCCTTCAGCACCTCGCGCGCCTTGGCCACCACGGGGCCATCGACGAGGCCCTTGTCGGTGACGATCAGCGGCCGGGAAATCCCCGCCGTCTTGCAGGCGTCCGCCAGTTCGGAAATGCGGCCGGGTCCGACCAGAACGCGCGTCGGATAATTCCACGCGCCCTTCAATTCAGCACTCATCAGGTCCTCAGATCTTTTCACGCAGATGGAAGCTCTTCGGCCGGGTCAGCATGCCGTAGCCGAGTTCGGAGAGGGACGCGCCGCGGCCGGTATCCTTGACGCCAGTCCAGGCGAGCGCCGGATCGAGATAGTCGCAGCGGTTCATGAAGACGGTGCCGGTCTCGACCTGGTTGCCGAGTTCTTCCGCCTTGTCGACGTCCTGCGTCCAGATCGACGCGGTCAGGCCGTAAGGGGAGTCGTTCATCAGGCGGATTGCCTCGGCGTCGTCCTTGACCTTCATGATGCCGACGACCGGGCCGAAGCTCTCGTCCTTCATCACCTTCATCGAGTGGTCGACATCGGTCAGCACCTGCGGCGCGAGATAGGGCGTGCCTGCCTTGTCAGCCGGGAAGTCCTTCGGATCGAGATGCGCCTTGGCACCCTTCGCCAGAGCCTCGGCCGTCTGTTCGCGGACGAGATCGGCGAAGCGTACATGCGCCATCGGACCGAGAGTCGTCGTCTCGTCGAGCGGGTTGCCGAGCACGTATTTCGAGGTGATGTCGGAGAACTTCTCGACGAAGCCGTCATAGAGGCTCTCGTGCACGTAGATGCGCTCGATGCCGCAGCAGCACTGGCCGGAATTGTAGAATGCACCGTCGACGAGGTTCTCGACCGCATAGTCGAAATTGGCGTCGGCCCGTACATAGGCGGGATCCTTGCCGCCGAGTTCGAGACCCATCGTCGTGAACGTGCCGGCGGCGGCCTTCTCGATCGCCCGGCCGCCCGCGACCGAACCCGTGAAGTTCACATGGTCGACCGACCCCGAGGACAGGATCTTCGTGGTGTCGTCATGAGTCAGGACGAGCGTGCGGAACAGGCCCTTCGGCGCTCCGGCTCTGTCCATCGCCTGCTGAAAGCGGTCGCCAACGAGGATCGTCTGCGTCGCATGCTTCAGGATCACCGCATTGCCGGCAATGATCGCGGGAACGATCGAGTTCACCGCCGTCAGGAACGGATAATTCCACGGCGCGATCACCATCACGACGCCGAGCGGGTCGCGACGAATGAAGCGGCGGAAGCCGTCCCTCTCCTTCGGCACGATGTCGGCAAGCGAGGAATCCGCCAGCTCGATCATGGTGCGCACGCGCTCCTCGACCGGCCTGAACTCACCGCCATAGCGCACCGGCCGGCCCATCTGCAGCGCCAATTCCGGCACCACTTCCTGGTTCATGCTGAGAAGTGCATCCATGAACCGCACGGCCAGCGCCTTGCGCTCGGAAAGTGGCGTCTTGCGCCAGGCGGCCTGCGCGGCGCGGGCTTCCGCCAGCGCCGTCTCGATCTCAGCCGGTGTGGCCGTCGTCTTGCGCGCTACTTCGCGTCCGTCGACCGGGGATACGCATACGATCTCGCTCATGCTCGTTCCTTGTGTTCCCCTCTCCTGCGAAGCGGGAGAGGGTCGAGAGCGCGGCAGCGCTCCGGGGTGAGGGCAAGCACGATGCTCATTGCTGCCATCATGCCCTCACCCGCTCGCTGCGCGAGTCGACCTCTCCCGCAAGCGGGAGAGGCAAAAGCCTCAGATAATCTCGAAATACCGCTGCATCTCCCAGTCGGTGATCGCCCGGCGGAACTCTCGTTCCTCCCACTCGCGCGTCGCGGCGTAGTGATCGACGAAGGCGTCACCGAACAGGTCGCGCGCGGCCGCAGAGGCTCTTAGTCGCCCCGCGGCTTCCATAAGCGAGCGCGGCAGAGCCCGTTCCGGCGCGTGCTGCACCGCATAGGAATTGCCCTTGATCGCCGCATCCGGCTCGATCCTGTTCTCGACGCCCCAGAGACCGGAACCGATCGCCGCGGCAAGCGCGATGTAGGGATTGATGTCGGCCGCCGCCACCCGGTATTCGACGCGCTGGCTCTTCGGCGAACCTGGAATGACGCGCAACGCGCAGGTGCGGTTCTCGACGCCCCAGGTTGCATCGGTCGGCGCCCAGAAGCCGGGGATGAGCCGCGTGTACGAATTCACCGTGCAGGCGACCATCGCAAGCAGTTCCGGCATCAGCTTCTGCTGGCCGCCGACGAACCACCGCATCGTGTCCGACATGTTGTGCGGCTTGGTCTCGTCGTGGAAGACCGGCTTGCCGTCCTTCGTGAACGAGACATGCAGATGGCCCGACTGGCCCGGCCAATCGGGCGACCATTTCGCCATAAAGGTCGCCATCCAACCGCGCTGCTGGGCCAGGATCTTGGTGAAGGTCTTGAACATCACCGCGCGGTCGGCGGCCTCAAGTGCACCCGAATATTCGATCGCCGCCTCGAGCACGCCCGGTCCGGTCTCCGTGTGCAGACCCTCGATCGGGAAATCCATGTCGCGGCCGAGCGCCAGCAGGTCGTGGTAGAAATCGGAGTGCACCGACGAGCGCAGCATCGAATAGCCAAAGAAACCCGGCGTGATGTTGGTCATCCCGCGATAGTGCTTCTCGCGCACCGAGTGCGGGGTCTCGTCGAACAGGAAGAACTCGAATTCGGCGGCCGCCGTCACGTCGAAGCCCTGCTTCTTGGCACGGTCGAGCACACGGCGAAGCGTGCCGCGCGGGCAGACCTCCTCGGCAGCGTCGGCGAACTCGCTGAGGAAGAACAGCATGTCGCCTTCGAGCGGCACGTCGCGGCAGCTTTCGGGGATCACCCTCACTGCCGCATCCGGGTAGGCAGTATGCCAGCCGGTATAGGTGACGTTGTCGTAGAGCTGGTCGTTCGAATCCCAGCCCAGCACCACGTCGCAGAAGCCGAAGCCCTTCTCCAGCGCGCCGAAGAACTTGGTCTTGGCCATGTATTTGCCGCGCATGATGCCGTCGGCATCGACAACGCCGACCTTCACATGGTCGAGGCCGCGCTCTTCGACGATCGCTCGCGCGTCGGCGGCAGTCTTCACATCACGGGGATCCATGATCGCTCGCTCAAACGGTGGGAACACGACGGCCGGACGCAGAGGTCCGGCCGCCATTGATGCAAGGTCAGTGCGACTTGTATTCCGCCGCGCCCTTCGAGAGAGCGAACTCCTCTTCCGGCGACAGAACCAGCTTGTGGCGTCCGACCACCGCGAAATACACGGTCATGATCGCAAACCAGACCAGCACCCAGAGCACGCCCTTGGTGAAGTTCGGATCCTGCACCTGGTAGCCGAGCGTAACGACCGCGATGATGATCGTCAGCACTGCGCCCACATTGCCGAGCGGACTCTTGTAGGGCCGTTCGATATGCGGGCTGTTCTTGCGCAACAGGATGAACGACACGGCCTGCGCGATGTAGGAGAACATCGCGCCCGAGACGGCCATGTTCAGCAGCACGCTGCCGATGGTCGCTCCGCCCTGCTCCGCGCCGAGCGCGAACCAGATCGCCAGCATGACCGCAAGACCGGTGAGCGAGCCGACAATCATCGCCACGTGCGGCGTCCGATACGTCTTGTGCGTTACCGACAGGCCGCGCGGGAAATAGCCCGCACGCGACAGCGAATAGATTTGCCGGCCCTGCGCGTAGAGGATCGTGTGGAAGCTCGCGATCAGGCCGGTCAGCGCCACGATGCCGAGCAGCACGACGCCGCTGTCGCCGTAGATCGCACGGAAGCCATCAAGCAGCGGCTCGAGCGAGGTCGAGAGCTTGAACGAGCCTACATTGGCGACCGACGGATTGAGCAGAACGATCATGAACGCCGAGACAATCAGCGTGAACATGCCGAGCACAATGCCCTTCGGCATGTCGCGCTTCGGATCGATCGATTCCTCGGCCGCGAGCGGCAGTTGCTCGATAGCGAGGAACAGCCAAACCGCAAACGGGAGCGTTGCGAGGACGCCCGAGAAGCCGAACGGGAACAGCGAGCCGCCGCCATCAGCCAGTTCGGTTGCCTTGCCCTCGGCGTCGACGCCGATGTTCAGCGCCCAGCGGCTGAAGTCCATGTGCGGGATCGCGCTTGCCCAGAAGAAGACGAGCACCGCGAGCGAGATCAGGGTCACGACCATCGTCACCTTGAACGACAGTTCGAGGCCGAACACGTTCAGACCGAGGAAGATCGCGTAGAAGACGACCCAGATAACGGGTGAATACGCCGGATCCAGACCGAAGATCGAATTCACGTACGCTGTGATGAAGGTCACCACGACCGCCGGCGTGATGACATATTCGACGTTTTCGCAGAGACCGGTGAAGAAACCGCCCCACGGACCCATCGCCGTGCGGGCGAAGGAATAGGCCGCGCCTGTGTGCGGCAGCGCGGCGGACATCTCGGCGATCGAGAAGGTCAGGCCGAGATACATGATCGCGATGATGATGCCGGCGACGAGCATGCCGCCCCAGCCGCCGGTCGCGAAACCGAAGTTCCAGCCCGAGAAATGACCCGAGATGACGGCGCCGACACCGAGCGCCCAAAGCGACGCCACGCCTGCGTAGCGTGTGAGGCCCCGCTGGGCGAAATAGGCATCGTCGACCTTTTGATAGGTTACACCGGGACTCGCCTGAGCGCCGGTCACTGTTCCGCCACTTGCCATGTCTCTGTCCCCTCTGCCATTCGGACCTATCGTCCCTCAGCACCCCAGCCGCGCGGTTGATTACCGCTTCTCGACTGGGAATGATCGTTCCAGACATGCAAGGATTGTGTCAACTTGGAAGTAACGCTCCGCCAGCCAATCAGGGGATCGAACGGTGGACAAGAGTGTGACTGACGCAAGACATTCACTTCCCGACCGGATCGGTAGCCTGCTCAGTTCGTTGACCGCGCAGGAGCGCCGTGCCGCGCTCTATCTGCGCGATCACTATCCCGTGGCCGGCCTCGATCCCCTCGCCCGGCTGGCGCGCGCCAGCGGCGTCAGTTCGCAGACCGTGCTGCGCCTGACGGCGAAGCTCGGCTTCGAGAGCTACAGGGAGATGCAGGATCATCTGCGAGCCGAAGTGTCCGCCGAGCGCACCTCGCCGCTGGGCCGCTGGGTGACTCGGCAGGAGCCGGAGCCCAATGCCGATTGGCTGGGCAATTTCGGCGGTCAGGTCGCACAAAACGTGCAGGCGGCATTCTCGTTGGTCGTGCGCGACGATTTCGAGGCCGCGGCGAAGGCGCTCTCCGACCGCAAACGCGCGGCGCTCGCGATCGGCGGCCGCTTCACGCAGTCGCTCGCCCGTACCATCGTCCGTCATCTGGAGATCGTGCGCGGCGGCATCGAGGAGGTCGGTTCGATCTCAGCGACCTGGCCGGACCGCCTGATCGACGTCGATCGTCGCTCGATCATCCTTGCCTACGATATTCGCCGCTATCAGCAGGACGTGGTCCGCTTCTGCGAGATCGCCTCCCAGCAGGGCGCGATGGTGATCCTGTTCACCGACAGCCGCGCCGCGCCGGCGTGCCGCTTCGCCAATATCGTCTTCGTGGCGCCCACGGACGCGCCGGGCGCGTGGGATTCGCTCTGCGCGCTTTCGGCTTTGACGGAGGCGCTGATCGCCCGCGTGACCGAGCTCGAAGGCGGCGGAACGACCGAGCGCCTCGGCCGGCTGGAAAGCATCCGTGAGAGATTGCTGGGCAGCCGGACGGAGTAAAAATCAGGCCGTTGCGCCGACCTCGACGGGCTTCCGCGCTCGAACGGTGGCGATCCTTTGCCTGATTGCTCCCGGAATTTCGCGCACCAGGCGAAGCGAACCGGCACGCATCGGCTGGTATTCGGTCCAATAGCAGAGACGATAGCAGGCGATGACGACGATCAGGGTCACGCACCAGCTCAGCAGGATGTCGGACATGAAATGTCCGCCGAAGGCCAACCTGTTCATCGACATCACGGAAGCATAGCCGAACAGCCATGTTGCGGCCCTCGCCCGCCATTCCTTCGCCATGACGAGCACGAAAGCGAGGATGCAGATCGACGACGAGGCCTCGCCGGAGACGAAGGAGCAGTTCGAAGTGCAGTGGCCGTAGACCTGCCAAGCCGGCGTGAAATCGAGCGTGCCGCCGAACTCGACGATATCTCGCGGTCGGACGCGCCCCCATAGCTCCTTCATGATGCCATTGACGAGCAGTGCCGGGCCGAGAAGCAGGCTGAGCGCGAGGAAGCACGCGGCGCGCACGCCCAGCAGATAACGGAAGCGTCCGAATGCACTGGCGATCAAGGATACGAGGACGAAAACGGCGAGCAGGCCGGTGACCCACTGTCCAATCGAGCGCAAGGCCACCGGCCCCGGCGCCTTGCCGGCGGCAAAGCCGACGCCGGGCACATAGAACAGGCGGCTGATCGCGATATCGATGCCGGGAACGAGCATGACAGGGACGCTGATCGCGAGGATGGCAACGAGGAGAAAGCCGAGAGGACGGGTTCTCGCGAACCGTTCCAGTCCTGCGAACCAGGCCGCGGCCTCGGACATATCCTGTCACCCCATCCGGCCGAAGGGGCCGCCCCGGGACGCGATCTAAACGACACCGGATGAAGGACTGACGACAGTCTCGGGACTTACACACGCAGCCAAACGAGGGTGGAATAGTGTGATTTTCAGGTGACGATCTCGATGTGGTTGTCCCACATATATCGATCCAGATCGCTGCCGCCGACGCGGGCCAGATCGTGCGTTTCGGCACGGGCGATCTTCACGCCGGCATTACCCGAGGAGACGATGAAAGTCCCCGCTTCCGGCGCCGCCGCGACACCGCAGACGTCCGGCATGGGTGCGAGGCCGAGATAGCGGCCGGTCGAGCGATCCCAGAATGCCGCCATGCCACCGCGCGGGCTCGTCGCCGCGATCAGCCGCTCCGAACCGTCGAGACAGATTGCGCCGAGATAATTGTTGAGCCGGTAGAGATCCTCGTCCGGCATTCCCAGCATGCGGGTCCTGCCATCCTTCGAGACCAGGCCGACCAAAGGCGGCGCCTCTTCCGGATCGCCCTCGTACTGGCAGGCGAACGCCGCCTCGCCGTCCGAGGCGACCGCGAGATGCCGTACGGACAAGCCCGTCAGGTCCGACCCGAAATCAACCTTATACCTCGCCTCGCCGGAACGCGGATCGACCAGCGCGAGGCTCGGCTCCATGCGGTGCTTGTTCAGGATCTCGCGCCCGGATGCGGGGTCCGTACGTGCGCCACCATTGGCGACGAGCAGAAGCTCCTTGCCCGGCATGAAGGCGACGTCATGCGGGCCGATGCCATGCGTCGGCTGCTCGCCGATGCGGCGATAGTTTGCCGCCGTATCATAGACGCCGAGCACGCCTTGCCCGGTCTCCAGATTGTTCTCGGTCGCGTAGAGAAGCGTCCCGTCGCCGGAATAGGTGCCGTGGCCGTAGAAATGACGGCCTTCGGGGCTTCGGACAACCACTTTCACGGCGCCGTTGCGGCGGTCGATCACCGCCATCCAGTCGCCCGGTCGCCTAGCGAAGACGACAAGGTCCGGGCTCGCCGGGCTCAATGCGATATCATGGCCGCGATCGGGCAGCTGCGTCTTGAACAGGGTGCCGCCGTCGGCGGTGAACACTGCGAGGTTCGAGACGCCGGCCGCGTCGTTGCAGGCCGATACGTACAGCCGCTCGCGGGCAAAGGCCGGCATGCCGCCGGCGACGAACGAACTCGCCAGCGCCAGCATGAAGGAGCGGCGGTCGATCTGCATCGTCAGTCTCCGTCGAGGCTGTTGAAGCCAACCACGATGCCGAGTGCCGCCGGCACATAGGCGGTCGTCAGGTCCCGCGCGCCGCGCACCGCATTGCGCAGGAGAAGCAGTTTCGAGCGCTGCGAACCGTCCTTGATCATGTCCGGCAGCGGCGCCGGCAGGGATTCCGCAAGGCTCTGCGCCGTTTCTGTGGCGCCCACCGTGTTGATGCCCGGCCCGCCACTGCCAAGGATCATGTAGCTCAGGTCAGCCGCCGATTTGAGATTGGTCGCGATCGTCGCGTTCGAAAGCCCGCTCCGCCACCATTGGGCCGCTTGCGGCTTGGCCTCTCCCGAAGTCGTGCCGACTGGCACATCGAGTTTCTGGTCGCCGACGACCTGGAACAGCATCAGGAGGTCCGTCCCAAAGCGCGTTACCGCTTCGCGCGCCGGGCCCTCGTCGCCGGTCTTGAGCTTCTGGATCAGCGGTTTCCAATCCGTCAGCACGTCCTTGGAGACGCGCGTGAGATTGAACGAGATCGCTTGCCCCGCCGCGCAGCGCCGCTTGGCCCCGAGATCGCCCGCTTTCAGCGCCGCCGCCGCTCCCTCGTCGTAGAGCAACCGCTCGAGCGCGCTCATGCCCTGCACCGCAACGCTGCGGTCGTACATCGAATCTTCCGTCAGTGCATCATTGCTTGAGAGAAGCCGCGCAAGGCCACGCGCCACATCGTTTTTCCGCTCCGGCCAATACGCGATCCGCTCGTACCGGAAATCCTCGGAGATCGGCCCGTAGCGAACGAGTTCGACCGCTGCCCACGCCTCCGCCGCCTCACGGAACTGCACACCAAGCTGCTCGAAACCCCGGTCGTCCGGCTTGCCGCAATAGGTCTTCCAGGCCTCGTTCTGTGTCAGGAAGCGCGCTGCCAGCGCCTCGTAGCGCGGCACGACGAACTGCTCGGCGATTCTCACCGCCTCGGCTTTGAAGTCAGGGTTCTGGTTGACCGGCACGTATTCTTGCGCGGCCGCGGGAAGCACCAAGAAAAGAATGAGGGCGGCAGACAGGAAACGCAGCATCACAGACCCTCGACGTAAGCGAGCAACCGATTGCGGTCCTCGTCATTCAGCGCGTCGAACCTGGCCAGCGCTCCCGCGGCCTCGCCGCCATGCAGCGCAACCGCATCGGCCACAGTCGCCGCCCGCCCGTCATGCAGCAAACCGGCATGTGCCGCCAGCGCCCGAGATACCCCCCATAGCGGCGCGGTCCGCCATTCCGTCGCCGCCACGCCCGGTTCAGTCGCACCGCCGTCGAGGCCGGCGCCAAGATCGTGCAGCAGGAGGTCGGTGAAGGCGCGCGCCTGGCCTTTCGCCGTCGGCATCGACGGCACGTGGCAGGAAGCGCAGCCCGTCGCCGCGAACAGCCGCTCTCCTTCGGGATCGGCAACGGGCGCCGGGGGTGGTGGAACGTTGGCAAGGTAATCGGCGAGCATCGCGACGAGATCATGCCGGATTTCGGGCTGTCCCGCCTCCGAGCCATTCGGAGCATTCCGGCAGGCTTTCTGCGGGCAGTCGCCCTCGACCTTCGGCATCCCGTCGGTCGATAGGCCGATATCCATCGAGAACGCCGTCTCGATCTGATGTGTTAGCGTTGCCCCCGACGCCTTGAGCCCGAAACGGCCGACATGCTGTTTGCCGTCCGGGCCGACGATCCAGTTCACCCGGCCGGAAATCCCGTCGCCGTTCCTGTCGTCCGGATCGGCCAGCGCGACGATGGCCTCGTCGGGAACCTCCGCCAGCAAGCCCAGCCCTCGCAAAGCCGGCGCCGCGCGGACTCCGATCCGCGTGTCCTTGCCGAACGGACCATAGGCAAGATCCTTCGCCTCGGCCCCAGCCGGCGTCATCACCGCCCGGCCCTCCGGCTTGATCCCGGAGACCGCCGAGGTCTGCAACTGCCCCCCATAGCCGGGATCGAACCGTCCGGCGGCATCGCTCAGCTTCAGCACCATGCCGTCGTGGACGAACCGCCCGTCCGGCCCGACGTCCGAACCCGCCCTGCCGAGACTCTGATGGCAGAACACGCAGGCCCGCGCGTTGAAGACCGGGCCAAGCCCGTCATTGGCTTTCGTCGACGATGGCGCGGCGACCCAGGCGCGGTCGAACAGCGCCTTGCCGATGGCGCGGCCGAGCCGCGCGTCGCTTGCGACGGCGCCGCAGGCGCTCGTCACTACGAGACCGGCCGTGAGGGCAAGCCAGGCACGCATCAGGCGATCCTCAACCAGCCCATCATGCCGTTCTCCTGATGCTCCAGGATATGGCAGTGGAACATCCAGTTCCCCTCGGCCGCGACGAACGCGATCTCGATGCGCTCCTTCGGCTGGACAACGACGGTGTCCGCCAGAAAGCGCGGCAGTTTCTGTCGCGAGGCCGAAAGCACCTCGAACGTATGCCCGTGCAGATGGATCGGGTGCGGATGCGGCGTCGCGTTCATCAGTTCGAACACGTAGTTCCTGCCGGGTGTAAGCTCCGCCAGCGGCGGCGGCAGATTGCGATGATCGCCGGTCGGCCATTGCTGCTTGTTGATCGCCCACATGCCGCGACTGCCGACACAGAGGCTGTCGAGCAATTCCTTCGCCAGCGGATCGTCCGGCGAGAAATTCTGGGCGATCGAGGCGGCAGCCCCGCTCGCGGCGCTGAACTGGAATTTTACATGTTCCGCTGCCTCGGGCTCGGCACGCGGCACATGCGGCGCGTAGAGCGAATGAGCGACCAGCGGACGCTCCGGCAGGTCCTCGCCGGTCGCGCTGAAGGTCGCGAGCGGCCAGGGAGTGGCCGAGAAATAGTCGAGCACACGGAAGACGCTGCCCGACTTCGGGACGCGGATGTGGAGGTCGACCCGCATCGCCGCGCCGAGACGCCACGTGTGCAGCGGGATCGGCTCGATGGCGTTGCCGTCGGTCGCGATCACGAAGCCGTCCGCGCCGTCGAGACCGACATCGACCATGCGTGTAGGATCGAGATTGAAGATGCGAACGCGGATGTCGGCGCCGGCCGGCACGTCGGCATTGTATGCGGCCGAGCCGTTGACCGTACGAACCGTCCCGAACGTCCCTGCCCTGCCGGCGCCCTCGGTGGTGAAGAAGGGCAGCCACTCCCCCTCGGGCGACAGTCGCCAGTCCTTCATCGCCAGCGTGTGCTCGGCGTCGAACGGTTCCAGTTCGTCGCCTTCGACGATCAGCAGGCCCGCGAGGCCATGCCCGATCTGGCTGACGCCGTTGCAATGCGAATGGAAGAAGAAGGTGCCGGTGTCGGGCGGGGTGAATTCGTAGGTGAAGCTCTCACCCGGCTCGACCGGCGGCTGGGTGATGTACTGCACCCCGTCCATCGCATTCGGCAGGCGGATGCCGTGCCAGTGGATCGACGTGTGTTCGGGAAGTTTGTTCTGGAGCTTCGCCCGAATCTTATCGCCGAGCTTCACACGAAAAGTCGGGAACAACTCGTCGTTGTAGAGCCAGAACGGAGCGTCGACTGCGGCCCCCGCGATACTTTTGCCGCTTTGGACCGCCGCGACGAGATCGATTTCGTGCAGTACGCCGGCCGGCACCACAGGCGCCGGCGGCAATGTCGAACCCGCAGCCGCGGCACGCACTCCCGGAAGGTGGGAGATGGTGGCGAAAGCCGCCGCCCCTCCCACGCCGCCGAGCAATGCGCGCCGCGTCAGCATTGGATCACTGGACGGCCGACGGATTGTCCAGGCTGTCCGAACCTTCAACGGTGATCTCGAGGCCGAGCTTGGCGACCAGCGCCTCGATCGCACGGGCCTGGCCGACGAGACCGTCGACGGCCGCCTGCACCATCTTGTTGCCCTGCTTGTTACCTTCGCCGATCATCTGGTCGTAGGCTTCCTTGCCGCTGTCGGCGCGCTTCTTGATCGCGTCGAGAGCCGCTTCCGCCTTCTTCATCGCGGCGTCGACGGCCTTGGCTTCCTTCGGGGCCTTCTCGGCGGCATAGGCCGCGAGGCTCGCACCCTTGGTCACCTTGCCGTCGGTGCCTTTGTACTCGCCCTTGTAGATCGCGATCATGCCCACTTGGTCATAGTAGTGCGAGTTGTGGGTGTTGTCGGAGAAGCAGTCATGCTCCTCCTCTGGATCGTGCAGGATGAGGCCGAGCTTGATGCGCTCGCCGGCGAGCTCGCCGTAGGAGAGCGAGCCCAGGCCGGTCAGGATCGTGGCGAGGCCGGCCTTTTCGTCCTTGCCCGTCACGTCCTTGCGGGCAGCGCCGTCGGCGCCCCAATTGCCCGCCATCTCGGTCAGGTCGTCGACCAGAAGATCGGTCGCGGCCTTCAGGTAGTCGCGACGGCGGTCGCAATTGTCATTGGTGCAGGCCGATGTGTCGTAGTCGGTCGCCTTGCGCTCGCCCGAGCCCTTCTCGGTGCCGTGCAGGTCCTGGCCCCACAGCAGAAACTCGATGGCGTGGTAGCCGATCGCGACGTTCGACTCGATGCCGCCGGCTTCCTGCAGCTTCAGCAGCAGTTCCTTGTTGATCGTCGAGGCGTCGATCTCGTCCTTGCCGATGCGGATCGTCTTGTTGGCGATCACGTTGGCGGTATAGGCCGGGTTCTCGTCCGAGGTCTCGCCGTAGGAGCCCTTGTCGACATAGTCGATCAGGCCTTCGTCGAGCGGCCAGGCGTTCACCTTGCCTTCCCATTCGTCGACGATGGCATTGCCGAAGCGGTAGCCCTCGCTCTGCTGGTAGGGAACGCGCGCCGCCTTCCAGGCGGTACGAGCGGCCTTCAACGTGTCCGCGTTCGGCTTGGCGAGGAAGGCATCGATGGCGGTCTGCAGATCCTTCGCCTTGGCGAGACTGTCCGAATAGATCGCTTCGGCGACATTGGCGTAGTTGGTCATGATGTCGGCCGGCTTCGTCGCGGCGAAGCTCGGACCAGCAATGGCCAGCGACAGCGCGGCGGCCGAGATCATGGTGCGGAGCGAAATCATCGTTTTCTCCTGTCGCCGCCGGAGCGGCTGGGCGGAATCGTGGGCCAAAGGGGGCGGCGCGGCGCCCGCCTCTGGACAGACACGGCAAAGCCCATCCGGACAGGACTGTCAATGAAATGATCTTTGATTTTATTTAGAATAACTCGAATGTAGAGAGTACTTCAAGTAAATATAACATGTATCTTCGCATTATACTAAAGACTATACAATCGCTATATGCAGAGCCACATGCCGTCATAAACTACGCAAAAAGGCGTAGATGGACAGTCTGACGCACATGAAACTGCCTAAAAATATAGCAAATCGCGACAAGAGGCTTAATTTTGTGCGAAAGCGCAGGCCGTCGCGGGCGGGTCACGCGACCCGAGCAAACTCATTGAATGAACACGGCTTTCCTTGATCGCCTAGCGTGCAGAAAACGCTGGCACGCGCTTTGCTGACCGTTCTCCGGGGGCTGCTGGCAGCCGAACCCAGAATACGGAGAGGCGTGATGCAAAAACTATTCGGAACCCTGGCGAAGACGGCGAGCACACTCGCCGCGGCGGCCATGGTCGCGGGCGGGCTCAATGCTGCGGCCGCGGCGGAGGACACGATCAAGGTGGGCGTGCTGCATTCGCTGTCGGGCACGATGGCCATCAGCGAGACGACGCTGAAGGACACGATGCTCTTCCTCATCGACGAGCAGAACAAGAAGGGCGGCGTTCTCGGCAAGAAACTCGAAGCCGTCGTCGTCGACCCCGCTTCCAACTGGCCGCTCTTCGCCGAAAAGGCCAAGGAGCTGATCGCCCAGGACAAGGTTTCGGTCGTGTTCGGCTGCTGGACCTCGGTCTCCCGCAAATCCGTGCTCCCGGTCTTCAAGGAGCTGAATTCCATCCTCTTCTACCCCGTCCAGTACGAGGGTGAGGAGAGCGAGCGCAATGTCTTCTACACCGGCGCCGCTCCGAACCAGCAGGCCATCCCGGCGGTCGACTACCTGATGAAGGAAGAAGGCGTGAAGCGCTGGGTGCTCGCCGGCACCGACTACGTTTATCCGCGCACGACCAACAAGATCCTGGAGGCCTACCTCAAGGCCAAGGGCGTCGCCGCCGACGACATCATGATCAACTACACGCCGTTCGGTCACTCCGACTGGCAGACGATCGTCTCGGACATCAAGAAGTTCGGCTCGGCCGGCAAGAAGACCGCCGTGGTCTCCACCATCAACGGCGACGCCAACGTCCCGTTCTATAAGGAACTCGGCAACCAGGGCGTCAAGGCGACCGACATCCCGGTCGTGGCGTTCTCGGTCGGTGAGGAAGAACTCGCCGGCATCGACACCAAGCCGCTCGTCGGCCATCTCGCCGCCTGGAATTACTTCCAGTCGATCGACACGCCGGAGAACAAGGCCTTCATCGAGAAGTGGCAGGCCTACACCAAGAATCCGAAGCGCGTGACCAACGACCCGATGGAAGCCCACGTCATTGGCTTTGCCATGTGGGTGAAGGCGGTCGAGAAGGCCGGCACCATCGATCCGGACAAGGTCATCGACGCGCTGCCGGGCACCGAGGCGCCGAATCTCACGGGCGGCACCTCCGTCATGCTTTCGAACCACCATATCACCAAGCCGGTCTTCATCGGCGAAGTGAACGAAACCGGCCAGTTCGACGTCGTGTGGAAGACCGACGGCCTCGTCCCGGGCGATGCGTGGTCCGATTTCCTCGATGGTTCGAAGGACCTCGATTCCGACTGGGTCAAGCTCAAGTGCGGAAACTACAACACCAAGACCAAGAAGTGCGGTGGTCAGGCCTCTTAATTCTCCCAGGCTGAACTGACCCCAGGCCGGGAGGCGGCGTGCGGCCGCCTCCCGCTTTTCACTCCAGATGGCACCAGGGCTGATGATCCTCGCATTGCTGCGCCGCGTGGCGCCGATTGTCCTGATCGCATTCGTCGCGATCGCCGGCCCCGTTCGTGCCGAACCCGTCGATGATGCGCTGGCGCTGTTCGCCACCGACAAGTTCGACGATACGCAGAAAGGCGTGGAGGAACTGGCGAAGTCCGGCCATCCCGGTACCGCCGACATCCTGACCGCGCTTGCGGGCGGCAAGCTGTTCTTCAACCCTGCCGACAGGATGATCTTCTACCGCGATGCGTCCGGCACGCTGCGAGACGCCCGCTACGGCGCGCCCTCGACCGTCGACGCCGCGACCCTGAAAACGGTGCGGCTCAACAACCGTCTCCGCCGCGTCGTCGAGGCATCGCTCGGCTCGGCCGATTTGATCTCGCCCGATCCCGGCAAGCGCATCGGAGCCGCCGAGGCCATCTTCAAATCCCGCGACCAGGCCGCTCTCCCCTCCCTCGACACCGCGCTTGCCAACGAGAAGGACACGCGGGTCAAGCAGGCGATGGAGGTCGCGCGCGCCGCGATCATCGTCACCTTTCCGGGAGCATCCGACGCCGACAAGATCGCCGCCGTCGACAAGATCGCTTCTCGTGCCGACCAGGAGGCCGCCGCCCTGCTCCGCTCGCTTCCGGCCGATACGCCGGAGGCGGTGAAAACCCACGCGGAAGGCGCGGTCACCACGATCGAGCACAAGCTTGCGCTCTGGGCCGCGCTGCAGAACGTCGCCTACGGCATCTCGCTCGGCTCGGTGCTGCTGCTGGCGGCCGTCGGCCTGGCGATCACCTTCGGCCAGATGGGCGTCATCAACATGGCGCATGGCGAGATGGTCATGATCGGCGCCTACACCACCTTCGTGGTCCAGCAGGTTATCGCCGCCTACGCGCCCGGCCTGTCCGAGGGCTCGCTCCTGATCGCGATCCCCCTCGCCTTCCTCGTCGCCGGCGCGATCGGCGTCGCCATCGAGCGTTGCGTCATCCGCTTCCTCTACGGCCGACCGCTGGAAACGCTGCTCGCCACCTGGGGCATTTCGCTGATCCTGCAGCAGACGATCCGCTCGATCTTCGGCCCGACCAACCAGCCGGTCAGCGCGCCGTCATGGATGAGCGGCGCCTTCGACGTCGGCGGCATCAGCCTCACCTACAGCCGCGTCGCAATCGTCGTCTTTTCGCTGATGGTGTTCTTTGCCTTGTTGCTCGTGCTGCGGCGCACCTCGCTCGGCCTTCAGGTCCGCGCCGTCACCCAGAACCGGCGCATGGCCGCCGCGATGGGCATCCGCACCGACTGGATCGACGCCATGACCTTCGGCCTCGGCTCGGGCGTCGCCGGCATCGCCGGCGTCGCTCTCAGCCAGATCGACAACGTCTCGCCGAATCTCGGCCAGGGTTACATCATCGACAGCTTCATGGTCGTCGTATTCGGAGGTGTCGGAAATCTCTGGGGCACGCTCGTCGGCGCGATGACACTCGGCATCGCCAACAAATTCCTCGAACCCTATGCGGGCGCCGTGCTCGGCAAGATTCTGCTTCTCGTGGCGATCATCCTGTTCATCCAGAAGCGGCCACGTGGCCTGTTCGCCCTCAAGGGCCGGGCGGTGGAAGCATGACCCGCTCGCTCTTCATCGACCGCACCGGCTGGATCTTCCTCGCGATCGTCCTCGCCGTCGCCGTGCTCGTCCCAGCCTCAAACCTCTTCCTGCCGGCGGGATCGCCGTTCCGCGTGCCCGACTACCTCGTTCCGCTGCTCGGCAAGTATCTCTGCTTCGCTCTGCTCGCCCTCTCGATCGACTTGATCTGGGGCTATTGCGGCATCCTCTCGCTTGGCCACGGCGCCTTCTTCGCGCTCGGCGGCTACGCGATGGGCATGTACCTGATGCGCCAGATCGGCACGCGCGGCGTCTACGCCGACCCGATCCTGCCCGACTTCATGGTCTTCCTGAACTACAAGGAACTGCCCTGGTTCTGGCACGGCTTCGACATGTTCTGGTTCGCCGCGATCATGGTCGTGGTGGTGCCCGGCCTGCTCGCCTTCGTCTTTGGCTGGTTCGCGTTCCGCTCGCGCGTCACCGGCGTCTATCTGTCGATCATTACGCAGGCGATGACCTTCGCCCTGATGCTCGCCTTCTTTCGCAACGATATGGGCTTCGGCGGCAATAACGGCCTGACCGACTTCAAGGACATCCTCGGCTACAACATCCAGTCGGGAGAGACGCGCGCCGTCCTGTTCCTGCTGTCCGGCCTTGCGCTCGCCGGCGGCTATATCCTCTGCCGCTTCATCGTCTCATCGAAGCTCGGCAAGGTCCTCGTCGCCATCCGCGATGCCGAAAGCCGCACCCGCTTCATCGGCTACCGCGTCGAGAACTATAAGCTCGCGGTCTTCGTCATCTCGGCGATGATCGCGGGCGTCGCCGGTGCGCTGTACGTACCGCAGATCGGCATCATCAACCCGTCCGAATTCGCGCCGGCGGCCTCGATCGAAATGGTCATCTGGGTCGCCGTCGGCGGCCGCGGCACGCTGGTCGGTGCGGCGCTCGGAGCGCTCGTCGTCAACGCCGGCAAGACCTGGTTCACCGGCGTCCTGCCCGACGCCTGGCTGTTCGCGCTCGGCCTGCTCTTCGTGCTGGTCACGCTCTTCCTGCCGAAGGGCATTCTTGGCGTCATCACTGACGGCTGGCAGCGCACCCAGCGCCGCTTCCGCTCGGACGGCTCGGTGCCTGCCCCCGTCCCGAACGCGGCGGAGTGAGCGGAATGACCATTCCAAGCCTCACCCCGACGCTTCTGTATCTCAACAACGTCACCGTCTCGTTCGATGGCTTCCGGGCGCTGAACGCGTTGTCACTCGCCATCGACCAGGCCGAGATGCGCGCCATCATCGGCCCGAACGGCGCCGGCAAGACGACCATGATGGACGTCATTACCGGCAAGACCCGGCCGACGGACGGCGAGGCCCTGTTCGAGGGCCATCACGATTTGACCCGCCTCGACGAGGCATCGATCGCGACGCTCGGCATCGGCCGCAAGTTCCAGACGCCAACGGTGTTCGAGATGCACACGGTCGAGGACAACATCCTCCTCGCGCTGAAGGCGGACCGCCGGCCATTCCGCGCCTTGTTCTCCCGCCGCACCGCGCAGGAGAAGGAACGTATGGACGCCCTCCTCGAGCGTATCCGTCTGAAGGACCATCGCCGTCGCAAGGCGTCCGAGCTCAGCCACGGCCAGAAGCAATGGCTGGAGATCGGCATGCTGTTGGCGCAGGAGCCCAAGCTCCTCCTAGTCGACGAGCCGGCAGCCGGCATGACCGACCAGGAGACCGCCGACACCGCCGATCTCCTCCGCGAAATCGCCCAGACGCGCTCGGTGGTCGTGGTCGAGCACGACATGGTCTTCGTCCGCGATCTCGACGTGAAGGTCACCTGCCTGCATGAGGGCTCGGTGCTAGCCGAAGGCACGCTCGATCAGGTCTCGTCCGACGAGCGCGTCATCGAAGTGTATCTGGGGAGGTGAGGAATGAGCGTAACCGTATTCCACCGCCCTCATCCTGAGCCGGGCCAAAGGCCCGTGTCGAAGGACGGACGCGAACTCGGAGCCTGCCGCCATCCTTCGACACGCGCGCTTTGCGCGCGGCTCAGGATGAGGTCTTCATGCTGACCGTCGACAAACTCTCGCTTTATTACGGTGCCGCCCAGGCCCTCTCCTCGGTTTCGCTCATTGCGAAGCCCGGCGAGGTCACCTGCGTGCTCGGCAGGAACGGCGTCGGCAAGACATCGCTGATGCGCGCCATCGTCGGCCACCGCGCCATCTCCGCCGGCTCGATCTCGCTCGACGGCACCGACATCACGAAGACCCGCACCTATGAGCGCGCCAAGCTCGGCATCGCCTATGTGCCGCAGGGCCGCGAGATCTTCCCTCTCCTCACGGTCCGCGAAAATCTCGAAACCGGCTACGCGCCGCTGCCCCGCAGTCTGCGCAACGTGCCGGACGAAATCTTCCACCTCTTCCCGGTGCTGAAGAGCATGCTCCACCGCCGGGGTGGCGATCTCTCCGGCGGACAGCAGCAGCAGCTCGCGATCGGCCGTGCGCTCGTCACCCGCCCCAAACTGCTCGTCCTCGACGAGCCGACCGAGGGTATCCAGCCCTCGATCATCAAGGATATCGGCCGCGCGATCACCTATTTGCGCGACCGGGGCGATATGGCGATCGTGCTGGTCGAGCAGTATTTCGAGTTCGCGAAAGAGCTTGCCGACCGGTTCATCGTGCTGGATCGTGGCGAGGTCGTCGCGTCGGGCGATCAGAAGGCGCTCGAGGGGGATGATGTACGTCAGCGACTGGTCTTCTGATGTCTCGCCCCGCGCCGAGGCCCCACGCCGGCAGCGCTCCCACGGTCAGCTCTCCTTCGACGTAACCTCCATCAACGGTCTCACCCGCCCGGCGCGCATCGCCGAGAGCGGGCCGTCGCGCATCCGCTTGCCGAATGTCCCGACAGGCGAGCTAGAAGCCGTCATCATGAACACCGGCGGCGGCGTTGCCTGCGGCGACCGGTTCGAGGTCGCCGCCAATGCCGGCCCCGATACGCACACGGTCATGACGACGCCGGCGGCGGAGCGCGTCTACAAATCGGACGGCCCCGTCGCTACGGTCGACGTCTCGATCCGGGTCGAGAAAGACGCCGTCTTCTCATGGCTGCCACAGGAAACGATCCTCTATGACCGTGCCCGACTTCGCCGCAGCTTCTCGGCCGAGATCGCGGGCTCGGCGAGCTTCAGCATGTTCGAATCCATCGTCTTCGGACGCGCCGCGCATGGTGAACGCATTGCCGAGGGGCTGCTGGAGGACCGCTGGCGCATCCGCCGCGACGGAAAGCTGATCTACGCCGACACGCTCCGCCTCGAAGGCCCCATCGCGGACCTCCTCGACAAGCCGTCGATCGCCAAGGGCTCCCGCGCGCTGGCAACATTCCTGCATGTGGCACCCGACGCCGAAAACCGGCTCGAACCTGTTCGGGAACTGATGGAAAACGCATCCTGCGACTGCGCCGCAAGCTCCTGGAACGGCATGCTCGTGCTACGTTTTCTGGCACCGGACATCGGCTCGCTGCGCCGTGCCGCCATCGATATTCTGACCCGCTTCCGGGGCGCTCCCCTGCCCCGCGTCTGGCATTCCTGAGAGGGACTTGAACGGTGAACCTCACACCTCGCGAGAAGGACAAGCTTCTCATTGCCATGGCGGCCGAAGTCGCGCGCAAAAGATTGTCGCGCGGCGTCAAGCTGAACCATCCGGAGGCGGTCGCACTGATCACCGACTATGTGGTCGAGGGCGCCCGCGACGGCCGCTCAGTTGCCGACCTGATGGAAGGTGGTGCCCACGTTTTGACCACCGATCAGGTCATGGAAGGCATCTCCGAGATGATCCACGACATCCAGGTCGAGGCCACGTTTCCGGACGGCACCAAGCTCGTCACCGTGCACCATCCCATCCGGGGCGCGGCGTCGAAGAGCGTGCCCGGCGAGGTAACTGCCCTGCCCGGCGAGATCGTCTTCAACGAGGGCGCGACGCGCGTGACCATCGAGGTCGCCAATATCGGCGACCGGCCGATCCAGATCGGCAGCCACTACCACTTCTTCGAAGCGAACCCCGGCCTCAAATTCGAGCGCGACAAGGCACGCGGCATGCGCCTCGACATCGCCCCCGGCACTGCCGTCCGCTTCGAGCCCGGCTCAAGCCGCGAAGTGACGCTCGTTCCGCTCAGCGGCAAGCGCGAAGTCTATGGCTTCCGTGGTGACGTGATGGGGACGCTCTGATGGCGGCGCAGCACTACACCGGCGGCTGCCAATGCGGCGCGGTCCGCTACGAGGTCACCGCCGACATCGACAAGACGATCAGCTGCAATTGCTCGCGTTGCGGCAAGCTTGGCTCGATCCTCGCCTTCGCGCCGGCCGAGCAGTTCACGCTCCTTCAGGGCGAGGACCAGCTCACCGAATACCGCTTCAACCGCAACGTCATCTCGCATCTCTTCTGCAAGATCTGCGGCATCGAGAGCTTTGCGCGCGCCGAAATGCCCGATGGCACGAAAATGGCGGCGATCAATGTCCGCTGCCTCGACGGCATCGAGATCGAGACGCTTTCACCGATGCAATACAACGGCCGCGCGGCCTGATCCGAGGTTCAGATGTCCAACGCCCGCCAGCCCGCATCGCTGCCCCGCCAGGCTTATGCCGACATGTTCGGCCCGACCACCGGCGACAAGATCCGTCTTGCCGACACTTCCCTTGTCATCGAAGTCGAGAAGGATTTCACCACCTACGGCGAGGAGGTGAAGTTCGGCGGCGGCAAGGTCATCCGCGACGGGATGGGCCAGAGCCAGATCACCAATGCCGACGGCGCGGTCGATACCGTCATCACCAATGCGGTGGTGCTGGATCACTGGGGCATCGTAAAAGCCGATGTCGGGCTCAGGAACGGCCGCATCTTCAAGATCGGCAAGGCAGGCAATCCGGACGTCCAGCCGGGCGTCGACATCATTGTCGGCCCGGGCACCGAGGTCATCGCCGGTGAAGGCAAGATCCTCACGGCCGGCGGTTTCGACACCCACATCCATTTCATCTGCCCGCAGCAGATCGAGGAAGCGCTGATGTCCGGCGTCACCTCCATGCTCGGTGGCGGCACGGGTCCTGCGACCGGCACTTTCGCCACGACCTGCACGCCTGGCCCGTGGCATCTCGCCCGGATGATCGAGGCGGCCGACAGCTTCCCGATGAATCTCGGCTTCGCAGGCAAGGGCAATGCCTCGCTGCCCGGCGCGCTGAACGAGATGGTGCTGGCCGGCGCCTGCGCGCTCAAGCTCCACGAGGACTGGGGCACGACGCCCGCCGCGATCGACTGCTGCCTCTCGGTCGCCGACGAGCACGACGTGCAGGTGATGATCCACACCGACACGCTGAACGAGTCGGGCTTCGTCGAGGACACGATCGCCGCCTTCAAGGGCCGCACGATCCATGCCTTCCACACCGAGGGCGCGGGCGGCGGCCATGCACCGGACATCATGAAGGTGGCAGGGCTCGCCAACGTCCTGCCCTCCTCCACCAACCCGACCAGGCCGTTCACCAAGAACACGCTCGACGAGCATCTCGACATGCTGATGGTCTGCCATCACCTGTCGCCGTCGATCCCGGAAGATCTCGCCTTCGCCGAGAGCCGCATCCGCAAGGAGACGATCGCCGCGGAGGACATCCTCCACGATCTCGGCGCGCTCTCGATGATGTCGTCAGACAGCCAGGCCATGGGCCGCGTCGGCGAGGTGATCATCCGGACCTGGCAGACCGCCGACAAGATGAAGCAGCAGCGCGGCGCCCTGCCCGGCGAGAAGGGCGACAACGACAATCTGCGCGCCCGCCGCTACATCGCGAAATACACGATCAACCCGGCCATCGCACACGGCGTATCGGCGCATATCGGCTCGATCGAGCCCGGCAAGCTGGCCGACCTCGTGCTCTGGACGCCGGCATTCTTCGGCGTGAAGCCGGACCTGATCATCAAGGGCGGTGCCATCGCGGCCGCCCCGATGGGCGATCCCAACGCCTCGATCCCGACGCCGCAGCCGGTCCACTACCGCCCGATGTTCGGCGCCTATGGCCGCGCCGTACAGTCGACCGCTCTGACCTTCGTCTCGAAATCCGCCCTTCAGAACGGCCTTCGCGACAGGCTCGGCTCGGTGAAGGAGTTCGTGGCGGTGGACAACACCCGCTCGGGCATTGGCAAGAAGAGCATGATCCACAATGACGCCACTCCGGTCATCGAGATCGATGCGGAGACCTACGACGTTCGCGCGGACGGCGAGCTTCTGGTCTGCGAGCCGGCCGAGCGCCTGCCGATGGCGCAGCGCTATTTCATGTTCTGAGTGGTCTGATGCTGGACGTTGTAGAGGGCCTGGAAGGTAACTGGTCGATTGCGCGCACCATCGACCCGGAAGGATCGCTTGCTGGCGTCGCTACCTTCTTCCGCCGGACCGACGGGTGGCTCGCCTATTTCGAGCGTGGCGAGTTGAAGGTTGCGGGCGGCAGCTATCCGGCCGAGCGGCGCTACCTGTTCGAACCCCTGACCAACGGCTTCGCGGTGTGGTTCGACGCCGAGCCGCTCCGCCTCTTCCACAAGATCGCCCTGATCCGCTCCGAGGACGGCTCGCTGACCGGAGAGGCGACGCATCCTTGCGGTCGCGACATGTATCTGACCACCTATCGCTTCGCGGGCGATGGGTTCACCATCCGCCACCGGGTCACCGGCCCGAACAAGAACTACACGATGACGACGGCCTATACCCGCCGCACCGACAAAAGGATCGCCGCATGAACCGCGCCGCCCTCATCGTCCGCCGCCTGGCGGTCAAACCGGAACTGGTCGTCGACACGATCACGCTCGACCATCAGGCCCGCCACCGCCGCCGGGTGACGATGACCGCCGACAACGGCCTCGAATTCCTGCTCGATCTCGGCGCGGCCGCCATACTGGAAGACGGCGACGCGCTGAAGCTCGACGACGGCAAGCTCATCCGCGTCGTCGCGGCGCCGGAAGACCTGATCGAGATCACGACCGAGAATCCGCTGCGGCTGATGAAGATTGCCTGGCATCTCGGCAACCGCCACACCCCGGCGGAGATCACCAAGGAAGCGCTCTATATCCAGCCCGACCACGTGTTGGCCGACATGGTCCGCGGCCTCGGCGCCAAGGCAATTGCGGTGAAGCGTCCGTTCCGGCCGGAACAGGGTGCCTATCATGAGCACGGCGAACACGGGCACAACGGCGCGGAAGTGCACACCGGTTCCCATGGTCATGCACATGGCGGTGCACATTCGCATGGCCACGATCACGACCATCATCATCACGACCACGGCCCGGACTGCGGGTGTGGCCATGACCATCATCATTGATCCCGACCTCATCCTGAGCCGGGCGCGAAGCGTCCGCGTCGAAGGATCGTCACGACCTCTGAGCTTGCGGCCATTCTTCGACACGCGAGCTCCGCTCGCGGCTCAGGATGAGGTCAGATGACCACCCTACCCCTCTTCGCCTGGTTGTCGCCCACCTTCCCGGTCGGCGCCTATGCCTACTCCCATGGCCTGGAATGGGCTGTCGAAGACGGCGATGTCCGTGACGAGGCAAGCCTGCTCGACTGGCTAAGGGATACCTTGACCCACGGCGCTGGCCGGAACGACGCGATTTTCCTGGCGGCGACGCACCGAGCTCTAGCATTCGGCGACCTCACCAAAATAAATGAAATCAACGAGCTGGCACTGGCCTTTGCACCATCGCAGGAACTTCGCCTCGAAACCGCCCAGCAGGGCCGCAGCTTCCTCGACGCCGTGCTTGCGGCCTGGCCGCACGATAGCCTGACTGACGCCGCGAAGGGCATTGACGAAATCGCCTATCCGGTCGCGGTCGGGCTTGCCGCCTCGGCCCACGGCATCGCGCGGCAGGCCACTCTGCCGGCCTTCCTTCTGGCTTTCGCGCAGAACCTCGTCTCAGCCGCGATCCGCTCCGCGCCGATCGGTCAGACGACCGGAATGCGCGTCCTGTCCGCCCTCACTCCGCTGGTGACCGAACTGGCCGGAACCGCCGAAAATCTCTCGCTCGACGATGTCGGCAGCGCGGTCTTCCGTGCCGATCTCGGCTCGTTCCGCCACGAAACCCAATACACGAGGCTCTTCCGCTCATGAGTGAACACGGCCCCCTCCGCGTCGGAATCGGCGGCCCCGTCGGCTCCGGCAAGACGGCTCTGATGGAGCAGCTCTGCAAGACCCTGCGCGACCGCTACGACATCTGCGCCATCACGAACGACATCTACACCAAGGAGGATGCCCGCCTCCTGACGGTCGCCGACGCCCTGCCCGTCGAACGCATCATGGGAGTCGAGACTGGCGGCTGCCCGCATACCGCGATCCGCGAAGACGCCTCGATCAACTTGGCCGCAGTCGCCGACATGCGCCGCAAATTTCCGAACCTCGACGTCGTCCTGATCGAGTCCGGCGGCGACAATCTCGCGGCGACCTTTTCGCCGGAGCTTGCGGACATCACGATCTACGTCATCGACGTCGCCGGCGGAGAGAAGATCCCGCGCAAGGGCGGCCCAGGCATCACCCGGTCGGACCTCCTCGTCGTCAACAAGATCGACCTCGCTCCCTATGTCGGCGCCGATCTCTCGATCATGGAAGCCGACACCAAACGCATGCGCGGCACCCGTCCCTATGTCTTCTCGAACATCCGCGCAGGCATCGGAGTCGACGTGATCGCAAGTTTTATTGAGAAAGCGGGCGGTCTCGCCCCAAAGGCGGCATAATCGGGGCATTGATTAGGGTCAAAGACAACGCCCAAACAGCGCCTCAAGGTGCGTGGGTTCAGTGGGAGGCCCTGATGCTTGGCAGCAAAACCGCCACGACTCCGTATTCCGTCCATTTCTTCAAGCGCGTCTGCAACGATGTCGGCCGAGAAGCCAAAGTCCTGCAGCGCACCATCCACGTGCCGGCCGCCGCCTCGTCCGAGGCGGCAATCGACATGGCACGCACGGAAATGACGACGACGCATCGCACGCCTCACTTCCTCGTCGATATGATGGAAGTCGAGGTCGCGGAGCTCGTGAATTAGAGACGATCCTTCTGGTCAGTTGCCCCGCGGCGGCCTATGTCGCTTGCGATGCTGACTTACCGCAAACTGACCACGGCCCAGCGCCGCGCGCTCGACCGCTTCGCCCGTTCGCATGACCTGGAAGCACCGGCCAGTCACTGGCCGGAACTCGGCAGCGCGGACATCACCGCGCTGATCAGTTCCGCTCTTCTCGAAAAGCGCGGCCGCAACGAACACGGCGAACAGCTCTACCGCCTCACCGACGAGGGCACCCGCGTTCATGACGAGATGTGGCGCGACGGCAAGGTGCCGAGCCACCCGAAGACCTTGCCGTTCGATCCGTCGACCCTGCTCGAGTGATCCTGCCTATTCGTCTCGCGACAGTTCCCATCGGGTCAGGATCTCGGCGATATCCTGCTCCATCACCGCCACCCGTTTCGAGAGCGGGCCAAACTCGCGGAGATACTGACGGACGAATGTGCCGTTGTGATAATTCAGCAGCTGGGGAGGCGCTCGCCTGACCGCGTTGCGATACTTGACGTCGCGGCGAAGAAGGTTGTGCAACAGACCCTGATCGCTCGCGATCGAATACCACCGCCTTGCCTTGATGAGATCGTCATCTGAAATCGCCATGAAATCGGAGTACCAGGTCGCCGCGATCTTCCGGCCCCGGCGATCCCCGAGATTGAGCAGGAAGACGCCGGCATTGATCGCCCAGTAATCGTCGCGGCCGGCTGTATCGGCGATCAGCGGCTCGGACCTCCAGCCGATGATCTCCCGGATATCAAACCCGAGATCGTGCACATAGGCATCGGCGTCGAGATAGAGCACCCAGCCCCTATAGCCCTCGTCCATGATCTCCTTGATCAGCGGGATGCGATTATAGGTGGCGTGCCAGGAATAATGACCGCGCTTCAGCCCGACGAAGGACCGGTATTCGAAGCCGTGGCTTTCGCAATAGGCGCGGTTCGCCCGCTCGCCGATCGCCAGCATCGGGGCGTAGATTTCCGCGTCCGATGTCTGCAGCAGCAGAACCTTCGGTTTCGAGCGGAAGCGGAGGAAAGCTTTCATCACCTGCGGACAAGAGCCTAGCACGGCAAGCCGAGCATTCTGCACTCCCTTAAGCTGCGTCTCGATGTCCGCACGATCAGTCGACTAATCACCGGAAGTCGCTAATGTGCGGAGCAGGCGCGCCCTCAACACGCCAGGACAAAGGTTCCTGCCACCGGGGGAGAGCAGCATGAATGCGACCTTCTGGTCCACGAGACGTGGCATTCTGGCCGGCTTGGCGGCGGTTGGTGCCCTCATTCCATTCCGGAGCCGGCCGGCCGAGGCCGAGGGAGACGCCACGCTCCGCCCCTTCCGCGTTGACGTCCCGGTAGATCAGATCGCGGATCTCCGCAGGCGCCTCGCCGCGACCCGATGGCCGGACAAGGAGACGGTCACCGACCGATCGCAGGGCATACAGCTCGCGGCGTTGCAGCAGCTCATCGCCTATTGGGGAACCGAATACGACTGGCGCAAGGGTGAGGCGAAGCTGAATGCCCTCCCGCAATTCATCACCGAGATCGACGGGCTCGACATTCACTTCGTTCACGTCCGTTCCCGTCATGCGAATGCCCTGCCCCTGATCATGACGCATGGCTGGCCCGGCTCCGTTTTCGAGCTGCTCGGCACCGTTGGTCCACTCACGGACCCGGTCTCGCACGGCGGAAGCGCCGAGGATGCCTTGGATCTCGTCCTGCCCTCGATGCCGGGCTACGGATTCTCCGGCAAACCCACGAGTACCGGCTGGGGTCCGGACCGCATTGCCCGAGCCTGGGCCGAACTAATGAGCCGCCTCGGATACACCCGATACGTCGCACAGGGCGGCGACTGGGGCTCACCCGTCTCCAGCGCGATGGCGCGTCAGGCGTCGGCAGGATTGCTCGGCATTCACATCAACCTGCCGGCGACGGTGCCACCCGACATCGCGGCCCTCCTCGCCCGTGGCGCGCCTCCACCGGAAGGACTGTCCGACAAGGAGCGCGCGGCGTTCGAAGCGCTCGACAGGTTCTACAAGATGTACCGGGCCTATGCAGCGCTCATGGGAACGCGACCGCAGGTGATCGGCCAGACCATCACGGACTCTCCGGCCGGTCTCGCGGTCTTCATGTACGACTACAACAACGGCGAGCCGGAACGTCTGCTCCGCAAAGACGACTTCCTGGACAACGTTTCGCTGTACTGGCTGACGAACAGCGCGGCGTCCGCAGCGCGGCTCTATTGGGAGACAAGCGGTCAGAGCGTCATTCTCTCGTCCGCACAAAAGACCTCCGAAATCGCCCTTCCGGTGGCGATCACGGTCTTTCCGGACGAGGTCTATCGCGCACCGGAGACATGGGCGCGGAAGGCCTACCGTAATCTCATCTATTTCAACGAGGTCGACCGAGGGGGGCACTTCGCTGCCTGGGAGCAGCCCGAGCTATTCGCGGCCGAACTCCGCGCGGCCTTCCGAACACTTCGCAATATGCACTGATCGCCGAGTTTCACCGAAGCACGGAGCGTACGACATGAAAGCGGTCCAGTTTATCGCGACAGCGGTCCTCATCGTCGGCGGCCTGACCCTCGATATGGCGCAGTCGCAGCAGCCCGGCGTCAAACGCACCGATCTGCTGCGTCACGACCTCAGCATACCGGGACGCGACGTCGTCCAGGTGCGTGTCGACTTCGCCCCTGGGGTCGCGTTTCCGGCGCACAAGCATCCGGGCGAGGAGATCGCCTATGTCATCGAAGGCCTGCTTGAATATCAGCTCGACGGCAAGCCGCCGGTAATGCTCAAGCAAGGCGAGTCCTTGTTTATTCCGGCCGGCATGATCCATACGGCGAAGAATGTTGGCACCGGCAATGCCGCCGAACTCGCCACCTACATCGTCGAAAAAGGCAAACCGCTCGTCGCGCTCGAACAGGCAAACGCCCCGCCGAAGTGACAGGAGCGCGATCGTGGGAGAGTGGCCGCCTGGTGAAAGGCGTGGTGGGCCCGGCAGGACTCGAACCTGCAACCAGACCGTTATGAGCGGTCGGCTCTAACCATTGAGCTACAGGCCCACGCAAACCGAGCACTCGCATGAGGCGGCCCGCTCGCGCAAGATCGTATGCCTTCATCCCGCCTGCTTTCACCGCTCCTGTTCGCCTCCCGCAAACTGGAGTCTTTCAATGCGCCTCGCGCTTGCCGCCGCGTTCCTCGTTCTGGCCGTTCCCGCGCTCGCCCAACCGGTCCCCCCTCTGCCACCGTCGATCACCGTCTCCGGCGAAGGCAGCGTCTCGGCCAAGCCCGACATGGCTACCTTGTCGTCGGGCGTAGTCACCGAGGCCAAGACGGCTGGCGACGCACTCGCAGCCAATTCGAAGGCGATGGAAACGCTGCTCGCCAGCTTCAAGTCCTCCGGCATCGAGGACAAGGATCTCTCGACGTCGGGTTTCTCGGTCCAGCCAAAATACGATTACCAGCCGAACCGAACCGGTGATCCGCGCATCATCGGCTACACGGTTACGAATACGCTATCGGTAAAAATCCGCGATCTCTCGAAGCTCGGCACGATCCTGGACAAGGCGGTGACCGACGGCTCCAACCAGATCAATGGGCTCAGCTTCGACATCGACAAGAAAGCGCCGCTGCAGGACGAAGCCCGCAAGGAAGCGTTCGCCGATGCCAAGCGCAAGGCCGAGATCTATGCAGAGGCGGCCGGCGTGAAGTTAGGAAAGTTGCGCGATCTTTCCGAACAGGGTGGCGGCTTCATCCCGCCACGGCCGATGGTCATGCGCCCGCAAATGGCGGCCAAGGCCGACTCTGTACCGGTCGCGGAAGGAGAGCAGGACGTCCAGATCAACATCACGGCGACCTGGGAAATCGCCCCCTAGCGTTCGCCCATGGCGCGTCCCTGAAACCCGGCTATAAGGGTTTCGGGGATGGAGGCTGACATGGCGGATGATGGTGAAGTCGCGACCGGGCGGACGACGTCGGTATGGTGGATCGCCGGCATGGTTCTCTTGCTGCTCGCCGGCCTTCCCGTAGCCGCACTGCTCGACCTGCGTGCGCTGTCCGAGGATCTATTGCGCCGTCAGGGCGGCGAGATCAGCCGCATCATCGACGACATGCGCGGCTTCTATTCCGCCGAGGTGGTCGGCCGCGTCCTTGCCGCCAATGGCCAGACGATCAAGCCAACGCATGACTTCCATGCCGTGATTGGCGGCATCCCGATCCCGGCGACCTTGTCGATCGAACTCGGCAACCTGATCAGCAAGCGAAACGACTCGGTGAAATACCGCTTCGTCTCCGATTACCCATTCTCCGGCCGCGGGCCGCGCGATCTCGATCTCTTCGAAACGACAGCGATCCAGCGCCTCAGGAACGATCCGAGCCAGCCGATCATCTCCGTCTCGGGATCGGTGTTCGATCGCGAGATCCGAATGGCCAGTCCCGTCCGGATGGCCGCCGCCTGCGTGGTCTGCCACAACACGCATCCGGAAAGTCCGAAGAAGGACTGGAAGGTCGGCGATGTTCGCGGCATCCAGGAAATCACGATCCATCAGCCGATCGCGGCGAACGTCTTCGCGTTCAAGTTCCTGCTCGGCTATTTCGCGCTGGCGGCTATCATCGGCATCTCGTTCGTGCTGTTCCAGCGCCGCCAGTCGCTCGCAATGGCTGGCATGAACCGCGAGCTAAGCGAGGCGAACGACTTCCTCGCGGCGATCTCGATGAAGATCGCGAAATACCTTTCGCCGCAGATATACAAATCGATCTTCTCCGGACAGCGCGACGTCGCGATCGCAACTGAGCGCAAGCGGCTGACGATCTTCTTCTCCGACATCAAGGACTTCACCGCGACAACCGAGCGGCTGCAGCCGGAGGACCTGACGGCGCTGCTGAACGAGTATTTCACCGAGATGTCCAACATCGCGCTGAAGCACGGCGCGACTGTCGACAAGTTCATCGGCGACGCGATGCTCGTGTTCTTCGGCGACCCGGAAACCAAGGGCGCAGCCGAGGACGCAAATGCCTGTCTCCGGATGGCGGTCGAGATGCAGAAGCGGCTCGTGACGCTAAACGGTGAGTGGCGGCGGCGCGGTGTCGAACGGCCCTTCCAGGCGAGGATGGGCATCAATACCGGCTTCTGCAATGTCGGCAATTTCGGCTCGGAAGACCGCATGGACTACACGATCATCGGTGCCGAGGCGAACCTCGCGGCCCGCCTACAGACCACGGCGGAACCGGGCGGCATCGTGCTGAGCTATGAGACCTACGCGCTGGTTCGCGATCTCGTCCGCGCTCACCCGCTGGAGCCGATCCACATGAAGGGCATCAGCCGCGAGGTGATTCCCTATGCCGTCGACGGCCTGACCGGCGACGAGGAAACCCGGCCGATGGTGTTGAGCGAACAGGCCAAGGGCGTCGAGGTGTTCCTCGACTTCGACGCGATGGATCCGGCTGCCGCGGACAGAACGCGGCGGCTGCTGGAGCAGGCCATCGCGGCGCTCGACGTCAAGACGAGAGCTGTACCCACGACCTAGGCTGCTTTTGGCTGGATCCGGTTGTCGCCGTCGACCATGACGACGCTTGGAACGTGCGTCCGGGCTTCCTCGGCGCTCATGTCGGCATAGGCGACGATGATGACCTTGTCGCCCGGCATGGCCAGACGGGCGGCGGCGCCGTTCAGGCCGATCACGCCCGAGCCCCGCTTGCCCTCGATGACGTAGGTCGCGAAGCGCGCACCGGTGTCGATGTTGTAGATCTCGACGCGCTCGTTGATGAAGAAGCCCGCCGCCTCCGACAGATCACGGTCGATCGAGATCGAGCCTTCGTAATGGAGGTCGGCTTCGGTGACGGTCGCACGGTGGATCTTGCCCTTCATCATGGTGACGTTCATCGCGTGCCTCGTCTTCAGGTTGTCAGGGAGCGCGGTCAGATAGCGGATTGCGGTTGATGGAACAACCGTGTCCCGGTCCGTGTGCGCGATAGCGCATCACGAGAACCGGGTCCCAGCGCATATTCGCGAAGCTCAATGTCCAAAGAGCGCCTGCGGCGCACTCACGTGCTGGGCCCCGGATCACGCGACACGGCGGCACCGTGGGCGGTCCGGGGGACAGACTTCCGTTTTTAGTTCTGGTATTGTTCCCGCGAATCCCATGCCGAAGTTCACTCCCCATCAGGACGATGCGCTGAAGGCCGTCGGCGACTGGCTCAAGGCCAGACCAGGACGCGGCTCGACGCCCCAGATCTTCCGCCTGTTCGGCTATGCCGGAACGGGAAAGACGACGCTTGCCCGGCATCTGGCCGAGGGCATCGACGGCGTGGTGAAATATGCCGCGTTCACCGGCAAGGCAGCTCTGGTGATGCGATCCCGGGGGTGCGAGGGCGCGTCGACGATTCACAGCCTGATCTACAAGGCGAAGGAGAGCGGCGAGGAAACGCCAAATTTCGAGCTCTGGGACGAAGCCCCCGCCTCCCGCGCCAAGCTGATCGTCGTCGACGAGTGCTCGATGGTGGACCAGGAACTCGGCCGCGACCTGCTGTCGTTCGACGTTCCCCTGCTCGTCCTCGGCGATCCGGCGCAGCTTCCGCCGGTTCAGGGTGGCGGGTTCTTCACGAATTCCGAGCCGGACGTGATGCTGACCGAGGTCCACCGTCAGGCGCAGGACGATCCGATCGTACGGCTGTCGATGCAGGTGCGCGAGGGCCGGACGCTGGAGCCGGGCGTCTATGGCGAGACCGAGGTCGTGCCGAAGTCGCAACTTGATCCCGCCCGTGTGCTTGGCGCGGAGCAAGTGCTGGTCGGACGAAACAACACCCGTAAGGCCTACAACAAGCGCATGCGCGAACGGCGTGGCTTCACCGAGGAACTGCCGATGACCGGCGACAAGCTGGTCTGCCTTCGAAACAACCGAAGGAAGGCGCTGTTCAACGGCGGCCTCTGGACTGTGACCGAAAACCGGACATCCAAGTCCAAGCTCGTAACCATGCGGATCAAGCCAGAAGAGGAAGGCGGACGCCGCGAAGTGAAGGTGACGGTGCGTCCGGAATGCTTCCTCGGCGCGATCGAGGATCTGAGCTGGGAGGAGCGTCGGGCCTATGACGAGTTCGATTTCGGCTATGTGCTGACGGTGCACAAATCCCAGGGCTCGCAATGGGACGACGTGGTGCTCTTCGACGAGAGCTTCGCCTTCCCCGACAGCCGGGCACGGTGGCTCTATACCGGGATCACGCGGGCGGCGAAGCGGTTGAGCGTGGTGGTGTGAACTCCGCTATGGCGAACACTAGCGCACCAATGACGGCAGCGACCTTGGGTCGGGTTGACTGGCGCGTAACGGGCATGATCGAACTGCACAGAACTTAGGCAGGCGCAGGTTGAGTCTGCCAGCGAGGATGTGCGCACTCGATGGCCCAGAACTCCGATATGCTGAAGCGGCTCTTCCACGGTTCTCCGCCGGTGAGCGGGCTGGAACGATTTCGAGCCGGCATCGGCGCCCTGATCGGCATTCTGATCACCGGTCTCGTCGCGCGCCTCGCCTTCGGCTCGTTCAACGAACTGCCCTATCTGCTCCCGCCAATGGGCGCGTCGGCTGTTCTGTTGTTCGGTGTGCCGGCGAGCCCCCTCGCCCAGCCCTGGTCGATCATCGGCGGCAATATGGTCTCGGCGCTGATCGGCGTCACCGCGGCCCAATGGATCGACGATCCAGCCATCGCGGCTGCGATTGCCATCGCGTTCGCCATCCCGGCGATGCTCAGCCTGCGCTGCCTGCATCCCCCGAGCGGCGCCGTCGCACTGACCGCCGTGCTCGGCGGCCCGGTGATCCACGCCGCTGGCTATCATTTCCTGCTTTGGCCGCTCGGAGCGAATACGCTGCTGATCGTCCTGGCCGCGCTCGTGTTCAATAATCTCACCGGCCGCAGCTACCCGCATTCGGTGATGCCGGCGACGACGTCTCCAGGCCACGGAACCAGAGACGTGCCGCCAATGTCGCGCATTGGCTTCACATCCGCGGATATCGAGGCGGCGCTCATGGAATATGGCCAGTTGCTCGACGTAGACCGGGCCGACCTCGAAGCGGTGATGCGCAGTGCTGAATTGCGGGCCTTCCGCCGTCGCTCGGGCGAACTGCGCTGCGCCGACATCATGTCACGCGACGTGCTGGCGGTCTCGCCCGGCGAGACATTGCGCGAGGCGCTTCACATGCTGCGCGAGCATCATATCAAGGTCCTGCCGGTGACGGACGAGGACGCGCGTGTGATCGGCATCCTGACCCAGACCGACCTCCTCACCAAGACATCCTGGGGCAATGGTGGCCCCTCGGTCCGGTTTGGCCAGCGGCTCGGCAACGCGGCGCGGATGAAACCGGCGCCGCAGGACGTGGTCTCCGACGTGATGACGACGCCGGTCCGCACAGCCACGCCGAACATGCCGGTCGCCGACCTGCTTCCCCTGATGGCGGATGGTGGCCTCCACCACCTGCCGGTCGTGAACGACCAGGGGCGCCTTGTCGGCATCATTACCCAATCGGACGTCATCGCAGCCCTGTTCGAGGAGAAACTCGAACAGGAGGCCAAGACACCGGCGGCCTGACGCACCGGCTTTTTACAAACAAAAAGGTGCGGGCGTTGCGGCGCCCGCACCTTGGTTCGCTTGGTCGTCGGCTCGAACGGCGGCGCGACTGTGTGGAGGGCGCGCCGCCGGGGCCTTCGAACCTTGCGAAGCCTTACGCCTTGACGGTGGCCTTCTTGTACTTGGCCGCTTCTTCCGACCCGCCCGTGGCGTTGCCCTTCGAGTAGGAATGCGCGCCGACGCCGGCCAGACCGCCGCCCTGGACGATCAGGTATTCGTCGCGGATCGGACGGCCCTCGAAGAAGCATTCGAGGATTTCGCGCGTGCCCGCCGCATAGCGCGTCTGGGCCGAAAGCGAGGTGCCGGACATATGCGGCGTCATGCCCTCATTCGGCATCGTGCGCCACGGATGGTCGTTCGGGGCCGGCTGCGGGAACCACACGTCGCCCGCGTAACCGGCGAGACGGCCGGATTCCATGGCCCGCACGATGGCGTCACGGTCGCAAAGCTTGCCGCGCGCCGTGTTGACGATGTAGGCGCCGCGCTTGAACAGCTTGAGCGTCTCGTCGTTGATCATGTGCTCGGTTTCGGGATGAAGCGGGCAGTTCAGCGTGACCACGTCGCAGACCGGATACATATCCTCGCGCTTCGCATGCCAGATCAGGTTGAGCTCCTTTTCGACCGACTCCGGCAGACGGTGACGATCGGTGTAGTGGAGCTTGACGTCGAACGGAGCGAGGCGGCGGAGCACCGCGAGGCCGATGCGGCCAGCTGCGACCGTGCCGACATGCATGCCCTCAAGGTCATAGGACTGCTTGACGGCGTCGGCGATATTCCAGCCGCCCTTGCGGACGATGTCGTGGGCCGGGATGTAGTTGCGCACGAGGCCGAGGATCATCATCACCACGTGCTCGGCGACCGAGATCGAGTTGCAGAACGTGACTTCGGCAACGGTGATGTTGCGCTCCATCGCGGCCTGAAGGTCGACATGGTCCGAACCGATGCCGGCCGTCAGCGCCAGCTTCAGCTTCGGCGCCTTGGCGATGCGCTCCGCGGTGAGATAGGCCGGCCAGAACGGCTGCGAGATGATGACCTCAGCATCGTGCAGATGCTTTTCCAGTTCGGAATCCGGGCCGTCCTTCGAGGACGTAACGACGAGTTCATGGCCGAGGCTCTTGAGCCACTTGGCGAGGCCGAGGTTGCCGGAGACCGAACCGAGCATTTCGCCGGGCTTGAAATCGATGGCCTTCGGCGTCGGAGCCGTCTGGCCGTCCGAATAGACCTTGATTTCCGGAATGCTGTCACGGGCATATTTCGGCGGGAACCCGGTTTCCGGATCGTCATAAAGTACAGCAACAACCTTCGCCATGCTTTCCTCCTCCCAGAGGATACCGTTCGCGCTGCTCTGCAAGTACAGACAAAGCTATCCTCTTCTCTGGAATAGCTCCAAATCTGGAAAGCGGCAGTTGTTGCGAACATCTGCTGACGCCCACGTGGCATCAGCTTCTGCGAGAGAACATGGCGACCCCTCGCGCAGCCTTCAAACTGATTGTTTTTGTTTTTTGATAGGCTCGGCCTATCAATTCAGGATGTCGAGTTCCAGACGCTGTCGCACGCTCGGCTGGGCTGCCACGGCGCGAAGCGCGCGGGCGAGAGGTTGAAGCGGCTCCCGCTCCGCCACAACAAGGCCGACCTGATGGCTGGCGTCCGGCTCGACGAGTTTGAGCGTCCGCATTCCGCTCAATTCACCTATGACCGCTAGGTAGGTGTGAGGAAGGACCGTCGACCAGCGCATGGTCGTCAGGTGCTGGAGCAGCGCGAAAGGCGAATTGGTCTCGAACACCGGACGGACGACCTGCCCCGCCTCGCGGAAATGCATGTCGAGGATGCGGCGGTTCTGCATGTCGTTGGTGAGGAGCCCAAGCGGGATGCCCGCCGCCTCCTCCCAGGTCACCTTATCGCGGTCGTCGAACGCGCCTCCAGCCGGCGTGACGAGCACATAGTGTTCCTCGTAGAGCGGGAACGTGCGGACTCGGGCCAAGGGTTCGTTGTCGAGATAGGTGACGCCGGCATCAAGCTCGAAGGCATCGAGGCCACGCTGGATCTCGGCCGAGGTCTGCGACAGGACCTGGATCGTGGTGCGCGGGTGAGCTTCCGCGAACGCCTCGGTCAACCAGTGCACGAGCGGGAGCGCGACGGGGATGACACCGATCTGCAGGCGACCGACCAGACCTTCGCGAAGGCCGCCGAGATCCTGGGTCAGGCCCTCGTAATCGGCCAGCACACGCTGCGCCCATGCAAGGACGCGCTCGCCTTCGGCGGTGAAGCCGATGAAGCGATGGCCGCGCTCGACGACGAGGACGCCGAGCGTCTCCTCAATCTGCTTGATGCCGGCCGACAAGGTCGGCTGGGTGACGTTGCAGGACGCAGCCGCCCGGGCGAAGTGCCGTTCACGTGCGAGCGCGGTGAGATAGTGGAGCTGGCGAATGAGCATGGAGAGGACCGACGAAAATCGTCGGCCCTCTTAGCACAACCTGCGGATTTTCCGCGAACTAGCGGACTTCGGCATCCTGCGGCGCGGCATCGAAGCTCGGCGGGTTCTGGCGGAATGCCCTGCCCTTACGTGCCTCGGTCTCGCCGCGCTCGAACAGCGCCTTCATGTAGACGTCGTCGAAGGCGCCCTGCGAAAGCTGGGCGAAATCGCCGCCGATATGGGCGAAATTGATCGGAATCGCGTCACGTTGCGCCGACTGGAAGACCCGCTCGACATCCGCGCGGCCGGTCGTTTTGAGCGCGATGCCGATGGCGCGGCCGAGAACCGACAAAGTGTTCGGCTGCGTCATCTCGAAATGGCGCACGATCTGGCTGTTCAGGATGAGATAGACGCCCTCGGACGGCAGATGCATGAAGCTCGAACCGTCCATCCACCCGTCTGGAGCCAGATAGAATGGCCCGCCGACGCTGCCGTCGAGATGCACTTCGCGGACGCAATGGCCGTTCGCCTCGAAGTCGAAGGTGACCGGTGGGAACAGGCCCGGTACCGACGTGGATGCGAGCAGGACGTTGCGGAACAGGGCGAGTCCGTCCTCGCCGCCGTGCTTGGCGATCGCGCCCATGTTCCAGACCGTGGTGCGCTCGGAATCGAGGCTGACCGTCGTGACGAACAGACGGCGGCCCTTGTCATATTCCTTCGCGATGGCTTCGAGCAGTTCAGGTGTGACCTGCTTCGCGATCGTGTCCTTGAGTGGCCAGGTGTCGAGGAGGCTCTGCGGGGTCGCCGCATCCTCGAAGACGTCCCCGGCATTGATCGTCGTGTAGCTCTCGCGCAGATGCTGGTCGTAGTCCTTGCCGAGGAAGGCGAAGGGCGCGATTAGCGCGCCCGTCGAGGCTCCGGTGACCACGGAGAATTGCGGACGGTCGTCGCGCTCGCTCCAGCCATTGAGGATGCCGGCGGCATAAGCGCCGTCTGCCCCCCCGCCTGACATGACGAGCCATGGGCCGGGCTGCTTCGGCACGGCATTGAGGAAGGCCTTCTCATCGTCGCCGAAGAAGCGCGCATCCGGAATGCTCGGATACGTGGCCTGATCCTGTTCTTCTAGCGTGAAGGCGCGGCGGCCATCAGGCGTCTCGCAATCCGAGGCGGCGTAGGCCGGGGATATGCTCGAGGTTGCCGTGAGGGCGGCGGTGAAAAGGAGAGTGGCGGAGGAAATGGAAGCGACTTTTGTCATGATCGCTAAACGCGAAAAACCCCGTCAGGGTCCGCTCTGCACCGCGACCTGATGCCCTAGCAATTAGGCCTAGACCGCAGATGATGCAGCACTATCCCGCACGCGGTCCCGACGTTGAGGGAGTCGAAGCCTTCCGCCATCGATATGCGGACGGTCGTGGAACGGGCGAGGACTTCGGCGGGCAGTCCGGGGCCTTCGGCGCCCATGAGGACGGCGGAGCGTGCGGGCGGTTTGAGCTCGGTTAGCGTTAGATTTCCCGAGGGCGACAGAGCGAACGGAGTGAAACTGCCCTGCCCCAATGCCTCGAACAATTCATCGTTCGACAAGAAGCGGGCCGACGGGACGCTGAGCACGGCGCCGACCGAGACGCGGATCGCCTTGCGGTAGAACGGATCGCAGCTTTCCGGATCGAGTAGGACCGCGTCCGCGCCGAAGGCGGCAGCGTTTCGAAAGATGCCGCCGATATTGTCATGGTTGGCGATTCCTATGGCGACAACGACAAGCGCATTGTCGCTCAGAGTCGACAGTAGCTCGACAGTGGTCGGCTGAAGTCCGCGCTCTGCGATTGCGAGGATTCCGCGGTGGAGATGGAAGCCCGCGATGGCGTCGAGGACTGCCTGAGTCCCGGCATAGACCGGGACGTCATAAGGAAGCTCGGACAGAAGGGCCGCGAGCTTTTCGATCCTCTTGCCGTCGATCAGAACCGCCTTTGGCTTGTGGCGCGTCGAACGGATGAGCATGCGAAGCACAACCTCGCCCTCTGCGATGAACTGGCCCTCGCGGCCAACGAGGTCGCGCTCGCGCACGGCGCGGAAGGCTGAAATGCGGGGGTCATCGGGGTCGTAGACAAAGAGCGGAAACATCACGCGCTTATACACGCAACCGTTTGCCCGCCGCGCCGTTCTTTCCGGCACGGGAGAATGCGATGAGACATCTCGGATTGGGAATTGCGGTTCTCGCGGCCTTGGCTTCGCCAGCCGTGGCAAAGGGGCTGTCGCCCGACGACGTGAACGGCGCCAGCCTGGAGAACGGCGAGCCGTCGAAGGCCGCCATCCTGAAGGCGCAGGTCCTGCTCGACCGGGCACGCTATTCGCCCGGCGCGATCGACGGGATCAGCGGCGACGCCACCGAGATCGCCCTGAAAGCATTTCAGGTCGACAAAGAATTGAAGCCGACCGGCAAGCTCGATGCCGACACGCTCGGCAAGCTGACGGAGGCCGACTCCGCCCCGATTATGATGCGTTACACGATCACCGCCCAGGACTTGAAGGGCCCGTTCGCCGAGAAAATTCCCGACGACATCGCCGAGAAGGCGAAACTGGATCGCCTCTCCTACACGAGCCTGCGGGAAGAGCTGGCCGAACGCTTCCACATGGACGAGGAACTTCTCAAGGCTCTGAATCCTGACGCCGATTTCGGCAAGGACGGCACCGAGATCGATGTGGTCTCCGTCGAAAAACAAGAGGGCCGCGCCTCCAGTTCCGAGGCCGCGGCCGAACGCCTCGTCGTCGACAAGAGCGAGCGGACGCTTCGTGTCTTCGGCAAGGACAACAAGCTGATCGCCCTCTTCCCCGCGACCATCGGCAGCAAGGACAACCCGGCACCGGACGGCGAGACCAAGATCACTCGCGTCGCCAGAGTGCCGACCTGGAACTACGACCCGAAGCTGAAGCTCGAAGGCGAAAAGGACCGCCCCGACGAGCCGATGACGGTGAAGCCCGGTCCGAACAATCCGGTCGGCGTTGTGTGGATCGCGCTCGACCGGGATCATTTCGGCATCCACGGCACGCCTGAACCCGAGAAAGTCGGCAAGAACCAGTCGAGCGGCTGCGTGCGCCTGACGAACTGGGACGTCGAGGAACTGGCGGGAATGGTGAAGAAGGGCGTTCCGGTGATGTTTGAGGAGTGAACCTCGTTCAAGCCGCCCTCACTCTCCTCCGCTGGTCTGCGGACGATCTATCGTCCGGACTCACACCCTCGGAATTGCCGATGCCTCCGGCCAGCCGACGCGTGCTGTCTTGAACCACGATGCCGGCCGCGCTCTTCGCTAGCGATTTCCGCCACCCTCACATGCAAAGCCGGCGTTGGCATCCAATGCGCCTCTACCTTCAACGGTGGACGATAAAGAGCGGACCAACTTCGTGTGGTTAAACGCGCGATAAGAAATGAGGCTTTGGCTTAACCCGTTGGTCTGAGAGGCTCTGCTGACGGGCGCAAATTGCCTGCTGACCCCTCAAGCATCCCCGTCGAGCAGGCGGGCCGCCACGCTTCCCCTGGACTGCGTGGCGGCCATCCGTGTCCAGCGCTGCAGTTGCCACGCGGCCCGCGCGATGGAGGTCGAGGAAATTGTAACCTCGCCGCCCGCTGAGAGAGTCGACGCCGCCATCACAGTCCTCGATCGAGAAGTCCCCCGGCGACGCCGACGCGATTGGAGCGATTTCGGCGGATGATCGTCATCTGCAAACATCTCCAGTCAGCGCACCCGACTGTCGACGAACCAGACCACCGCGATGCCGATCCAGTAGCAGACGATGTCCCACCAGGAGAAAGTACGGCCGAGCATGATCGCGCCGACCTTGGTGGCGCGGACCGCTTCCAGCATGGGCAGATGCCAGAGTTGGCTCAGCTCGACCACGGCGGCGAGAATAAGCGCGACGAAACCCAGGATGATCAGCCGGCCGTTCGGCACAATGACCAGCAGGATGAGCAGGAAGAGCGCGCCCCACATAACCGAGCCGCCCCACCTCTCGACGGACAGGCTCAGATCAAAATAGCCGTTACGAAGCAACAGGCCGGCCCCGATGACCGCGAGGACCCAACCGAGATAGCCAAGCCTGAGCGGCAGCGACATGACGGCGTCCCCTCCCTAGGCCGCAGCCTCAACACCAACCCAGATCATGGACAGAGATGGCGTCGATTCGAATAGAGCCGCCGCAACACGGATCGGCTCAATCCTCGCCCTTCATCTCCACATGGAAGTGGTGCAGCACCCGGTGGAAGATCGGCGACAGGACGAAGCCAGTGGCGATGACGATCATCAGGCCGGAGAAGATGGCGTAGCAGCCGGCGAATATCTTGCCGGCTTCGGTGTGGAGTTCGCCGACCGGGCCCATGCGGGACAGGATCATCGCCGCGTTCACGAAGGCGTCGATGAGCGACATGCCTTCCGACAGCATGTAGCCGGCGATGCCTATCGCGAGGCCGAACGCTGTCAGCCCGAACCAGATACCGACCGCCTTCGCCATGCGATTGGCGAACTGGCGGCGGGTGATGACTTTCTGATTGCTGCGTTCGAAGCGGGTGAGCATTGGGGCCGTCATGCTCCGGTGGGACCGGAGCGCGCATCGGACGGTGGATGCGTCCTCCGGTCAAGCCGGAGGACGACGCTCAAATCAATTGTCGAGGAAGCTGCGGAGCTTACGCGAGCGCGACGGGTGCTTCAGCTTGCGCAGCGCCTTTGCCTCGATCTGACGAATGCGTTCGCGCGTCACCGAGAACTGCTGGCCGACTTCTTCCAGCGTGTGGTCGGTGTTCATGCCGATGCCAAAGCGCATGCGCAGCACGCGCTCTTCGCGCGGCGTGAGCGTCGCCAGCACGCGGGTCGTCGTCTCGCGCAGATTCGACTGGATCGCGGCGTCGATCGGCAGGATCGCGTTCTTGTCCTCAATGAAGTCGCCGAGGTGTGAATCCTCCTCGTCGCCGATCGGCGTTTCGAGGGAGATCGGCTCCTTGGCGATCTTCAGGACCTTCCGCACCTTCTCCAGCGGCATGGCCAACTTCTCGGCCAGCTCTTCCGGAGTCGGCTCGCGGCCGATCTCGTGCAGCATCTGGCGCGAGGTGCGGACGATCTTGTTGATCGTCTCGATCATGTGCACCGGGATGCGGATCGTACGCGCCTGGTCGGCGATCGAGCGGGTGATGGCCTGCCGGATCCACCAAGTGGCGTACGTCGAGAACTTGTAGCCGCGACGGTATTCGAACTTATCGACGGCCTTCATCAGGCCGATATTGCCTTCCTGGATGAGATCCAGGAACTGCAGGCCGCGGTTGGTGTACTTCTTGGCGATCGAGATGACGAGGCGGAGGTTCGCCTCGACCATTTCCTTCTTGGCCTGACGGGCTTCCTTTTCGCCCTTCTGCACCATCTGGACGATCTTGCGGAACTCGGCGATCTCGAGACCGGTCTCGGCCGCGAGAGTCTGCACCTCGCCACGGATGTCCTTGATGACGTCCTTGTCGCCGGCGACGAATTCCTTCCAGCCGCGACCGCCCAGCTTGCCGACGCGGCGAAGCCAGTTCGGATCGAGCTCGGAGCCCTGATGCTCCTTGAGGAACTGGACGCGGTCGACGCCGTAGCTGTCGGCTAGACGCATCAGCCGGCCTTCGAGCGACACGAGGCGCTTGTTGATGTCGTAAAGCTGCTCGACGAGCGCTTCGATGCGGTTGTTATTCAGCGACAGGGACTTCACGTCGACGACGATCTGATCCTTGAGCGTCTTGTACTTCCGCTCCTGGGCCGGCGTCAGGCGCGCATTGAGCATGCGCTGCTCGACGTTCTGGTCCTGCAGGCGGCGGAGCTTCTTGTAGTTGTCGGCGATGCTATCGAAAGTCTCGACGACCTGCGGCTTCAGCTCGGCTTCCATGGCGGCGAGCGAGGGATTGCCCTCCTCATCCTCGTCCATGTCGCCGTCGATCGGTGGCGCGTCGGCTTCCGGCAGCGCCTCTTCGGCCATGGCATCGCCACCGACGGGAGCCGGGATGGCCTTGCCCTCTGGGCCCGCATAGGTGGCCTCGAGATCGATGATGTCGCGCAGCAGGATCTTGGCTTCCGCCAATTCGTCGCGCCAGATGATGATGGCCTGGAAGGTCAGAGGGCTTTCGCAGAGACCCGCGATCATCGCCTCGCGACCGGCCTCGATGCGCTTGGCGATCGCGATCTCGCCCTCGCGAGACAGCAGCTCGACCGAGCCCATCTCGCGCAGATACATGCGGACCGGATCGTCGGTGCGATCGGACGGTTCTTTGGCACTGGACGTCGCGACAGCGCGCGGCGACGCCTCGACGATATCGCCGCCGTCATCGTCGTCGTCGTCGTCACTGCTCCGCTCGGCGGCTTCCTCGGCTTCCGCCTCTTCGGCGTCGACGACATTGATGCCCATCTCGTTGAGCATCGACATGATGTCTTCGATCTTGTCGGGGTCCGTCTGGTCGGAAGGAAGGACCTCGTTCAGTTCGTCATGGGTGACATAGCCGCGCTTCTTCGCGGCTTTGATCATCCGACGTACCGACTGATCGTTGAGGTCGAGGACAGCACCATCGGGCGCATCAGCGGCCGGGGCTTCCTGCGTTTCTTCCTTGGTCGCGACTTTGTTTGCTACCATGTCGTCCGTATCTCTCGCGGGGCGCGGGGGTGCCCGGCGTTCATGTACCGTTCAGCTATATAGCGCGAACCGCGCTCGGAAACATCCGCAGCGAATCACTATATCCGACTGTCCGCCGGCTGCGTTAAGCGCGAATTAACCGTGCCGAAAACGCAAGCCACATCAGAGACTCCGTGCAGGCCGCCCTGATGCAGCGCCGAAACCCTCGATAGCGGCTTCGGTGCCTTCGACTTTGCTCAATTGGTTTTGAATATCGACGAGGTGGGAAAAATTCTCCTCGGTCGTATCCTGCCCCAGAGCGGCCTCGGCCGCTCGCAGCTCCTTATGTAGCGCATGGGCCTTCTGGTGCAAGGCGAGGCTATGCAGGAAGCCGGTCTCCGCGTCCAGATCATCCGCTGTGGCGGCCGCCCACCAAAGGCCCGGCGTCAGCGCGGCCTCGGCGCGCGCGAGCGAGGCCGAGAGGCCGGCGCGGGCAACCGCGCCCTCCATCATTTCGGAACTCTGGGCCTCGTCGTGGGCCGCGGCATCGATGGCGACGCGCCGCAGACGATCGAGTTCGGGCGAGGTCAGTTCGAGTTCCGATAGGGTTTCGGCGTGACGGTCGAGCAGACGTGGATGGCGGATCAGCGCGATGAGCAGCGCCGCCTCGCGGACCTTGGTGATGGCTCCCGAGAATTGCGGGCTCTGGCGCAGGCTCGAACTTGCGCGGAGCGGCTCGACTCGATGACCGACACGCGAAGGGCGGCGGTCGGAAAAACCGCCCTGCCCGCGCGGTCCACCACGTCGCTGATAAGCCACCGGCACCGGCGGCGCGAATATCTGCAGCTTCTCGGCGATGGCATTGCCGTAATGGCGGCGCACGCTTTCGTCGGAGATGGCGCGGACCAATTCGCGCAGACGTGACTCAAGGGCGGCACGGCGCTCCGGCGTATCGACCGGCTGGGCGTCGATCTCGCGCTCCCACAGCACCTCGACCAGCGGGCGGGCGCGCGACAGCACCATGTCGACCGCCTCACGCCCTGACGAGCGGACGAGATCGTCTGGATCCTGCCCATCCGGCAGGAACGCGAAGCGAAGTGAACGGCCGGGCTTGAGATGCGGCAGGGCGACGTCGATGGCGCGGTGGGCGGCGCGCTGGCCGGCTTTGTCGCCGTCCAGGCAGAGGATCGGCTCGGGCGCCATCTTCCAGAGAATATCGAACTGGCTCTCGGTGAGCGCGGTCCCCAGCGAGGCGACCACGTTGGCGATGCCGGCCTGGGCCAGAGCGATCACGTCCATATAGCCCTCGACTGCGATGACGGTATCGGTTTGGTGGACGGCGGCGCGGGCGCGGTGGTGGTTGAAGAGAACCGCGCCCTTGTGGAAGAGCGAGGTCTCGGGCGAGTTGAGATATTTCGCCGGGGCGTCGGCCTGCATGGCACGGCCGCCGAAGGCGATGATCCGCCCGCGCACATCGTGGATCGGGAACATGATGCGGTCGCGGAAGCGGTCGAACGGCTCGGCGACGTCATCGCCGTGGACAAGAAGCCCGGCCTCGATCATATCGCCGACGGACACGTTCTGCGCGGCGAGGTGCGATTTCAGTGCGGTGCGGTCGGAAGGCGCGTAACCGAGGCGGAAATTGGTGCGCGTCTCTTGGCTCAGTCCGCGCTTGTCGAGATAGGCGCGGGCATTGGTCCCTGCCCGTCCCGCGAGGCTCGCCTGAAAGAAGGCCGCGGCCATGTCCATGACGTCGTTTAGGCTGGCGCGGCGCTGGGCGCGCTCGATCTCCTGCGGCGCGGATTTCGGGACTTCGAGGCCGGCCATTCCGGCCAGACGCTCCACCGCTTCAGGAAACGTGACGCCCTCAGTCTCCATCAGGAAGCGGAAGATGTCGCCGTGCTTGCCGCTGGAGAAGCAGTGATAGAAGCCCTTCTGGTCGTTGACGAAGAAGCTCGGCGTCTTCTCCTTGTTGAAGGGAGACAGGCCGGCCCATTCGCGGCCCTGCTTCTTCAGCTTCACCCGGCGGCCGACGACGTCCGACACCGGCAGGCGTGCGCGGATCTCGTCAAGAAAGTCGGGTGTGAAGGCCATAGTATGGTTATAGCGTAGGATCGAGCCGAAAGGTGGCGGACCGGCTTTTCCACAGGCGCACGAACTACAATGGATCCGATGAAGGCGCTTTACGAGAAGCTGGCTCACCAAGTCGAGCTCTCTGTCCAGATTTCACCGGAACGCCTTCGCATACGGCCGACCGATCCGACGGGCTTCTCGATCGAAGTGACTTTCGAATGCGATGAGTGGATCGCTTATTGTGGCGACGCTGGCGTTCATGCCCATTTCGACGACCCACAAGGAGCCTTCGATTTCGTAATGTTGGCCCTGTCTCCGGAGTTCGAGCTCTTCGAGGTCTGGGAGGATGGGCAATATCGGTATGGAGGAACGGGCCCCCGCGGCACCGGCAAGGGCTTCTACAAAGGCCTGCGACAGGTCCGCCGCTTCACGAATAATCTCGATCCAGCGAACAGCGGCTTCGACTTAACGGTCGAACTGATCCGGGTGCGCGAGAGCGATGGCGCTCGTGCCGTTCTCGATCGCATTCCGCTGGCCGCCGACGACCTCCAGAAGGTCATCCCGAGGGCCAAGCGTTTCTTCGAAACGGCCGACCTACCGCAGAAACCGGATGGCTTGAGAATATTGGATGATCGCGGGGGCGAGTTGTTCAGCTGGCGTCCCGAAAGCAACGACTGAGCCTCACGCCCTAACGAGATGCTTGTTCCAGCGCCTCTCCAGCAGCCTGAAGCCCTGGACCAGGATGAACGAAATGATGAGGTAGAGAACACCAGCCGCGAAGAAGATCGAGATCGGATCGTAGGTGCGCGCGATGATTGTTCGCGACATGCCCGTCAGATCGAGCAGCGTGATCGTCGATGCGAGCGAGGAGCCCTTCAGCATCAGGATGACCTCGTTGCTGTAGGCAGGCAGTGCGATCCGGGCGGCACGAGGCAGGATGATGCGGCGATAGGCCTTGGACATCGACATTCCGAGCGTGCGCGCGGCTTCCACCTCCCCCACCGGAACGGCCTGGATCGCGCCGCGCAGGATCTCGGCGATGTAGCCGCCCGTGTGCAGGCCCATGGTCAGGATCGCGCAATAGTACGGCTCGCGCAGGAAGGGCCAGAGCACGCTGTTCCTGATGAACTCGAACTGGCCGAGGCCGTAATAGACGAGGAAGAGCTGCACGAGCAGCGGCGTGCCACGGAAGAAGAAGGCATAGGCATAGGGGCCGGCCGAGATCAGCGGGTTCGGCGAGACGCGGGCGAGCGCGAGCGGAATCGCGATGATGAGCCCGAGAATGCCCGAGACGATGACGAGCTGGATGCTGAGGAGCGCGCCCCAGAGAAGCTGAGGCAGCGAATGCAGGATCAGTTCGAGATTGATCATGCGCGCGACCGCCGGATGCCGCGATTGGCCCGCTTCTCCATGAACTGGAGCGCCGTCATCGACACTATGGTGATGCAGAGATAGATCGCCGCCGCCGCGAAATAGAAGGTGAAGGGCTGCTTGGTGACGCTGGTCGCGATCTGCGCCTTGCGCATCACCTCCTCGAGCCCGATGACCGAGACGAGCGCGGTGTCCTTCATCAGCACCATGAAGAGATTGCCGAGGCCAGGCAGTGCGATGCGCCACATCTGCGGGAGCACGATGCGGCGGAAGATGCGGCCTTTCGAGAGCCCGAGCGCCATTCCCGCTTCGATATGGCCGGGCGGGATGGTCAGGAGCGCGCCGCGGAAGACCTCGGTCGCATAGGCGCCAAAGGTGGAGCCGAGCGCGAGCGTGCCCGCCGCGAACGGGTTGAGCTCCATGTAGTCGAGATCGAACATCTCGCCGATGCCGTTCAGCACGGCGGCAGAGCCAAAATAGACGAGCAGGATGATGACGAGTTCGGGGACGCCACGGAAGATCGTGGAATAGATGTCGCCAAGCCAGCGCACCCAGCGGATCGGCGACACCTTCGCCATCGCGCCGAGCAGACCCAAAGCGAGGCCGAGCATCAGCGCGGCGAACGCGATGCGCACCGTCATCCATGTGCCGAGCGCGAGCTGCGCTCCGAAACCTTGAAGATCGATCATGGGGATAGAAAAAGGGCCGCCTCGGCGGCGGCCCCTTCACTGTTGATCAGCGGATGCTGAAGGGGAAGTATTTTGCGTTGATCTTGTCGTAGGTGCCGTTGTCGATGATCGTCTTCAGCGCCGTATTGAGACGAGCCAGGAGCTGGGTGTCGCTCTTGCGGACGGCGATACCGATCTTGTCGTCATCGAACACCGGCTTGTTCTTGAACTCGAAACCCTTGCCGGCGTCGCCCTGCAGCCAGTCATAGGCGAGGAAGGAGTCGGCGAGCACGACATCGGTGCGGCCCGAGCTCAGGTCGAGCCAGGCGTTCTCCTGGGTGTCATAGAGCTTGACGTTGTCGGTGGTGCCGAGATTCTTCTCGAGCCATTCGGAAGCGATGGTCGCGCGCTGGGCACCGATCGTCTTCTTCTTCAGCGCGTCGACCGAGGTATCGAGGTCGACGCCCTTCTTGCCGATGAACTGAAGCTTGTTGCGGTAGTACGGGTCGGTGAAGCTGACGACCTTCGAACGCTCCTCGGTGATCGACATCGAGGCGGCGATGAAGTCGAACTTCTTGTTCTGCAGAGCCGGGATGATGCCGTCCCAGTCCTGGGTGACGATGGTGCACTCGGCCTTCATTTCGGCGCAGAGCGCCTTGGCGATGTCTATGTCGAACCCGACGACCTCACCTTTTGAGTCCTTCATGTTGAAGGGGGCATAGGCACCCTCGGTGCCGATGCGGAGCTTGTCCGCGTGGGCCGCGGAAACGGCGCCAAGCGCGAGCGCGGCAGCCAGAACGGCTTTGGCGAGCATGCGAACGGTCATTGCGGTTGGTACTCCCTGTCTTGATGATTTTGACTGGCCATGAACTGACGGCAGCGAGCCGAGGTGGGGTGGTCGAAGACTTCCGCCGGGGTTCCCTGCTGCTCGATGCGGCCCGCATCGAGAAAAATCGCTCTCGTCGAGACATTCCGCGCGAACCGCATCTCATGCGTCACGAGGAGCATCGTGCGCCCTTCCTGGGCGAGTTGCTGGATGACGCCCAGGACCTCGCCGACCATTTCGGGGTCGAGCGCGGATGTCGGCTCGTCGAAGAGTATGACCTTGGGCTCCATGGCGAGCGTGCGCGCGATGGCCGCACGCTGCTGCTGGCCGCCCGACAACATCATCGGATAGCTCTCGGCCTTCCCGGCGATGCCAACCTTCATCAGGAGCTTTTCGGCCCGGGCGACCGCCTCGGGATAGCTCAGGCCAAGCACCTGAATCGGCGCCTCGATAATGTTCTCCATCACCGTCATGTGCGGCCAGAGATTGAAGCTCTGGAAGACGAAGCCAATATCGGATCGCAGCCGCGAAATCTGCTTCGAGTCCGCGGCGCAGAGCGTACCATTGCGCTGGCGCTTCATGCGGATGGATTCGCCGTGGACGGTGATCTCGCCCTCGTCCGGATTGTCGAGCAGATTGAGGCAACGAAGCAGTGTGCTTTTGCCGGAACCGGACGTGCCGATGATGGCAATCACTTCGCCTGTGTGGGCCTCGATATCGATGCCCTTCAGGACTTCCAGGTTGCCATATCTCTTCTTGATACCTTTGGCCTGCAGGGCCGGAACAGCATTGGACGACGCCAGGACACACTCTCCGCTGCGAACTCCAGTTCCAGTCTGTTGTCGCCGGAACTACGAGTCAAACACGGGCTTTACGCCCGCGCTTGCCTATAAACCTGCAAGGTTCTTGCCGAAACAAAAAAAGCCCGGCTGAGCCGGGCTTTTCAGTCCTCGATCCCTGACAGGATCAGACGGTCTTCAGGTTCGCAGCCTTGCTCTTGCCGCGATCCGGAACGACGTCGAATTCAACCTTCTGGCCCTCGTTGAGGGTATAAAGGCCGGCCGCCTCAAGAGCGGTGGCGTGGACAAATACGTCCGGGCCGCCCGTCTCGGGCTGGATGAAGCCGAAACCCTTCTGGGAATTGTAGAACTTAACAGTACCAACGGTAGCCATGAACTGGCCTCCTCAAAAACGCACCCGACAGGCGCGTGCCGCTCTCTGGAATTTGGGAACCTGAACGCACATCCCAAACTCGGGTACGGCAGTAAGGCAGTCCAAATTCTACTCGCGGGGGCCGCTCACAACATCGGCAAATCAGCGCCCCGACTGCCTTTAAATGGAGCAGTCGGGCCGGATTGGCAAGGATCGTAAACCTACGGGAAATGCCCCATCAGGGCTGGAAAGTGAACCTGACCAAGTCGCGATAGAGGAGAATCTGGCGCGGCAAAATGGTCACGTCCTTGAGGGCACGACCGAGGATCAGACCACCCTCGACAAGCGTCGAGGCCATGTCCGAAAGCGCGTCCAGATCGACTTTGTGACGAGGCGGATAGCGCTCCGAAATTTGATCGAACCGGGCGCGGAAGCGGCGACGCCAGACCAGCAGCGCCTCGGCGTTGAGATCGCGAATCTGCTGATCGAAGAGTTGGTCCTGATAGCAGAAGCTTGCGGCCAGGCAGCCCGGATGCGCTTCGGGCAATTGCCCCATCATCTCGGCGAAGAGACGCAGGCCGACGAGGAAGCCGTGCAGCGGATCGTCGTTCAGTTCGTCGCCACGGCGGAAGAGCTCATCGAGCACTTCCCGATCGTGGATCATGTATCGCTCCATCAGGGCGCGGGCGAGTTCGGTCTTGTCCTTGAAATGGTAGAAGAAGCCGGACTTGGTGATACCGACCTCGGCGATCAGTTCCTCGATCGAGGTCGAGGCGAAACCCTTCGCCAGCACTGCCATCTCGGCAGTAGCGAGCAGGCGTTCGCGTGTATCCGAACCCTTGCGTGTGGGAGCCTCGATCATACGCAACTGTACCACGAGTGCAGTCCTCCCCCACATGTCTGGCGATCCGGCTGAACCAGATTGCCAAGGAACCTGTTTCAAGCACTTGATATCCAACGTCAATTTATAAATATGACAAACCGCACCGTGCGCTTTCTAGCTGAAGATGGACCACCGACCTAGGGTCCGCGCCGGGAGGGGAAACCCGAACGGAGCAAAAATGCCCAAATACAGAAATGACCTGCCGCAGCTCGGCGACACGCTGTTCCTGACCGACAGCGGCCTTGAGACTACCCTGATCTTCCATGACGGGATGGAGCTGCCACATTTCGCGAGCTTCGACCTTCTGAAGACAGCGGCCGGACGCAAGCGGTTGCGCGACTATTACGAATTGCATGCCCGCACGGCGGTCGAGAACCGCATGGGTTTCGTGCTCGAAAGCGTGACTTGGCGCGCCAATCCCGATTGGGCGAAGAAACTCGGTTACGATGCGCGTTCGCTCGCCTTCGCCAACCGCGACGCGATCGACATGCTGGTCGACATCCGCAGAGAGTTCGAGACGCCGGCCTCGCCCATGGTGATCTCCGGCAATCTCGGCCCGCGCGGCGACGGCTATGACCCCGGCAGGCTGATGAGCGCGGCCGAAGCCGAGGATTATCACTGCACCCAGATCGATACCCTGTCCTGGACCGAGGCCGATTTCATCTCCGGCTTCACCATCAACAACGTCCCGGAGGCGGTCGGCATCGTACGCGCGGCGAAGCGCCTGGAGGTCCCGTCCGTGATCTCGTTCACGCTGGAGACCGACGGCAGGCTGCCGACCGGGCAGACGCTGCAGGAGGCGATCGAGACAACCGATGCGGAGACCGGCGGCGCGGCGGCCTACTTCATGATCAACTGCGCGCACCCGACCCATTTCGAGGACGCGCTCAAGGCCAACGCCGCCTGGACCCAGCGCATTCGCGGCTTGCGAGCGAATGCATCGAGGCGGAGCCATGCCGAACTCGATTCCTCGCCGGATCTCGATGCTGGCGATCCGATCGAACTCGGCCGGCAATATCGCGATCTGCGTCGGAGTTTCGGGCATCTCACCATGCTGGGCGGCTGTTGCGGCACCGACCACCGCCATGTGCGGGAGATCGCGCGCTTCTGCTCGTCAGCTGAGGCCCTGGCCTGACATTTCGTGGGCGGGGCCTCGGCTCCGCCCACCCGAACATCACGGATTGCAAAACGAGCCGGGATCGCCAAATTCGTCGGGATGCTCCGACGAATCCTCCCCCTCGCCTGCCTGATCTTCCTCTTGCCCCTTGCCGCACGTGCGGGCATCGACCCACGCTTCGTCGCGGTCGAGCAGCGGGCTGAGGATCTGAAGCGGCTCGAAAGCGTGGTCGTCTCTCAGAATGGAACCATCGTCTATGAGCGCGGTCCGGTCGATCGGCCGACGAACATCAAGTCGCTGTCAAAATCGGTCATCTCGGCGCTGGTCGGCATCGCGGTCGACAAAGGCGTGCTGAGCGGACCTGACGAGAAGATCGCGCCGATCCTGTCCTCGAGCCTGCCGAAGAACGGCGATCCGCGGCTGAACGAGATTACCGTCGGTGATCTCCTGACCATGCGTTCCGGGCTGGAGCGGACATCCGGGCAGAACTACGGGACGTGGATTTCGAGCGCGAACTGGGTGCGCGACGCGCTGGATCGGCCGTTCGTCGACCAGCCCGGCGGGCGGATGCTCTATTCGACCGGCAACACGCATCTTCTCTCGGCGATCCTGACCAAGGCCTCCGGCAAGACCACGCTGCAGCTCGCCCGCGACTGGCTGGGCGGGCCGCTCGGCATCGCTATCCCGTCTTGGGACCGCGATCCGCAGGGCATCTATCTCGGTGGCAACAACATGTCGCTCTCGCCGCATGCGCTGGTGAAGATCGGCGAGATGTACCGGAACGGCGGCATGGCCGGCGGCAGAAGGGTGCTGTCGAAAGGGTGGATCGACGCGTCGTGGACGCCGGTGACGCAGAGCTTCTTCACCGGGCACGGCTATGGCTATGGCTGGTTCGAGACCGACATCGGCGGCCACAAGGTGCACTACGGCTGGGGATTCGGCGGCCAGATGCTCTACGTCGTTCCGGATATCGGGCTAACCGTCGTGATGATGTCGGACACCGGCCACTATGAACGCGGTAGCGGATATGTGCAGGACCTGCACGCTTTGCTTGGCGAAGCCATAATTCCGGCGGCAATGTCCGGCCAAAGCGCGGTTCAATAATTCTTCGGATTCGAGGTCTTCGTGCCGGCCCTTCTGCTTGCCCTTTTCGTACTCGCCGCAACCTCCCTTCCCGCTTTCGCGCAGGACAAGGCCGCGATCGAGGCCGGTTTCCGGACATGGCTGACGACAAAGGTCTGGCCCGACGCGCAGAAGAAGAAGGTGTCGAAGGCGACGTTCGACACCGCTTTCTCGGGCGTGACGCTCGACTGGACCCTGCCCGACCTCGCCGCGCCGGGCGCGCCGCCGGCGAAGGAACAGCGCCAGCCGGAATTCCAGACGCCGGGCGCGTATGTCGCCGAGACCAAGTTCGCTCCACTCGTGCCGAAAGGCCGGGCGCTACTCCAGCAGTACGCCAGGACCCTCGACGCCGTGGAGAAGAAATCCGGCGTGCCGCGCGAGATCATCGTCGCGATCTGGGGCCGGGAATCCGGGTTCGGCGCGGCGAAGCCCAACAAGAACGCCATCCAAGCGCTGGCGACGCTCGGCTATATCGGCGCGCGGAAGAACTACTTCTATCCAGAGCTGATCGCGGCGCTGGAGATCCTCGAAGGCGACCACATCGCCCTTGCCGACCTCAAAAGCTCATGGGCCGGCGCGATGGGCCAGCCGCAATTCCTGCCCTCGAAGTTCCTCGCCTATGCCGTGGACCAGGACGGCGACGGCAAGCGCGACATCTGGAAATCCGTACCGGACACTTTGGGCTCGATCGGCAATTTCCTCGCGGCTCATGGCTGGGTACGAGGGCGCTGGTGGGGCACCGAGATCGACGCGCCGCAGGCGGCGTCCTGCACCTATGAGGGACCGGACAAGCCGCGACCGGTGAAGGAATGGCTCGGAATGGGCGTGAAACCCGTCTCGGCGGTGATGTCCAAGACCCCCGACCTCGCCGGCCATCTCCTGATGCCCGCCGGGCGGCAGGGACCGGCCTTCCTGGTGTCGGAGAACTTCTACGTTCTCAAGAGCTACAACGAGTCAGATATGTACGCGCTGTTCATCGGCCACCTCGCCGACAAGCTGCGCGGCGATGCGACGATCCGGGCGCCGTGGAACACGCTCAGCGGCTTCACCCGCAACGATGTCCGCGAGATGCAGCTTCGGCTCGAGAAGAAGGGACAGGATGTCGGCACCGCCGACGGACTGGTCGGCTTCCGCACGCGTGTCGCGATCGGCGTCTGGCAGCAGGCGAACGGCCGCGCGGCGACCTGCTATCCCGATGCGGACATGGTGAAACAGGCGGGCCGCTGAACGATCGCAAAAAATTTCGGCGCGATGTCGATCCTGGCAAACCTCGTTCGTCGCCTTGGTATGGGACCAGAGAGGTCTCCACGATCATAGGAGCAAGACAATGCGCGTGATGGTTTTCGTGAAGGCGACGGCGGACAGCGAAGAGGGAATGAAGCCCTCGGCCAAACTGACCGAAATGTTCGAGGCCATGGGCAAGTTCAACGAGGAACTGGTCAAAGCCGGCGTCATGCTGGCCGGCGAGGGCCTGAAGCCCTCTTCGGAAGGCAAGCGCGTGGCGTTCGACGGCCCGAGCCGCACCGTCATCGATGGTCCCTTCGCCGAAACCCGTGAGCTTGTCGCCGGCTACTGGCTCTGGGAGGTCAAGGACATGGCCGAAGCCGTCGAGTGGGTGAAGCGCTGCCCCAATCCGATGTTCGGGCCGAGCGAGATCGAAATCCGGCCGATCTATGAGATGGCCGACTTCGAAGGGATCGTGACGCCGGAGATCGTCGCGCAGGAAGAAGAGCTTCGCGAAAAGCTTTCCGATCGCTGACATGCGTCGGTCGCCGCCACAGCTTGCCTGTAGGAGTTCGCTTCCTTAAGCGGGAAGCGTGGCGGCGACCGAAACACATCAGGCGATCGAGGCGGTCTTCCGGATCGAGCGGGCGAGGCTCATCGGCGGCCTGACTCGCGTCGTACGCGATCTAGATCGGGCGGAGGAGCTGGCGCAGGACGCCCTCCTGATGGCCCTCTCCGAATGGCCGAAGACCGGCGTTCCCCTAAACCCCGGCGCCTGGTTGATGGCTGCCGCCAAGCGCCGGGCCATCGACGGGCTGCGCCGCGACAAGATGCTCGCGCGAAAGCATTCCCAGATCGCCCAAGAACTCGACGAGGAGATCGATCCGGTCGGGGACATCGAGGCCGCCATGGACGACGATGTGGGCGACGAGCTTCTGAGTCTCATCTTCACCGCCTGCCATCCGATCCTGTCGGCGGAGGCGCGCGCGGCCCTCACTCTGCGCCTGATCGGCGGGCTGACCACGGAAGAGATCGCCCGTGCCTTTCTGTCGGCCGAGCCGACCATCGCCCAGCGCATCGTCCGGGCGAAGAAGACGATCGGCAACGCCGGACTGACCTTCGAGGTGCCACGTGGCAAGGAGCGGAAGCAGCGCCTCGCTTCGGTGCTGGAGGTCGTTTATCTGATTTTCAACGAGGGTTATGCGGCCACGGCCGGCGAGGACCTGATCCGCCCGGCATTGTGCGCCGAGGCCCAGCGCCTGGGCCGGATCCTTGCCGGGCTGGCGCGCGACGAGCCCGAGGTCTTCGGTCTCCTTGCGCTGATGGAAATCCAGGCCTCGCGGCTGGCCGCCCGCACGGCGGCGGACGGCTCTTTCGTGTCACTGACCGAGCAGAACCGTGCCCGCTGGGACCAGTTCCTGATCCGCCGCGGGCTCGCCGCCCTGGAACGTGCCGAAGCGCTGGGAGGGGCCAAGGGCCCATATACGCTACAGGCGGCGCTCGCCGCCTGTCATGCGAGGGCGCGCAAGGTGGAGGATACGGACTGGAACAAGATCGCGGTGCTTTACGACACGCTGCGCGAGGCGATGCCATCGCCTATCGTCGATCTGAACCGGGCAGTCGCCTACAGCATGGCCTTCGGTCCGGAGGCCGGACTTAAGCTCGTCGACGAGATCGCCGGGGTCGCGGCCTTGCGGAACTACGCGCCCCTGCCCGCCGCCAAGGGAGATTTCCTGTTCCGGGCCGGCCGGCTGGCGGAAGCCAGGGGCCAATTCGAACGTGCGGCGGAGCTTACCCGCAACGACCGCGAGAAGGCCTTCCTTCTCGAAAGGGCGGAAGCCTGTGGCAGCTAGACGACCATGCGGAGCGCGTGGGACGGGCAATAGAGGGCAAAGCGGTTCCGCCCTTCCCGTTTGGCGGCATAAAGAGCGGCGTCGGCCCGTTCGGCCGCTTTCGGCAGTTCGTCCTCGGCCGTGACGAGATAGCCGCCGATGCTCGCGGTCAACGACAGGGTGCCGCCGTCATGAATCGGCAGCGAGGCCTGACGGAAAGCGTTGAGCAGGCGCTCGGCCATCGTCTCCAGCGACTTCGCATTGCAGTCGGCAAGCAGCACTATGAACTCGTCGCCACCCCAGCGCGCGCAGATGTCGTAACTCGACAGCGCCGAAGAAATCCGACGGGAGAATTCAAGCAGGACACGATCGCCGATTTCGTGGCCGAGACTGTCGTTGATCGTCTTGAAATGATCGACGTCGATCAGGAGCAGACCCAGATGGCGGCCGCGGCGCAGGCGCCGCTTCTTCTCCTGGCCGAACCGGCGGATGAAGCCGCGGCGGTTGGAAATCTCGGTCAGCGGGTCGAGCGAGGCGAGATGTTCGAGTTTCTCGGTGCGCTCGCAGACGAGCTTTTCGAGAACGCCCGTCTGGGTACCGATTGATTCCGCAAGGTCGCCGAAGGCTCGCGATAGACGCCCGATCTCGTCGGGGCTGTCGTCACGGATCGGATTTGAGAAATCGCCCGCCTGCATGAAGCGGATTCCGCGCTCGACCCGCTCCAGGCGGTCGAGGACGCTGCGGCGGAACAGCAGGGATAAGAGCGCCACGACGCCGATGAGGATCGCGGCGAGAAGCAGCGCGATCGGCGCGAACATCCGCCAGTCGACGATCTCGTCGATGTCCATAAGCGTGACGTTGAACCAGCCGAGGCGGTCGAGATAGCCGACGCCAACGAGATAATCGTGCCCGCCGATGCGCAGATAGCTCGATTTCACGAGCGCGCGGCCGTCGGCGACGTCCTGCATCATGCCGGACAGCGCATTCCGGCCCTCGTCGTCGTCGATCAGCCCGTAGATCGTCTTCTTGGCCTTGATGTCCTTGGTCAGGCTGTGGAAGTCGACGAAGCGGGGATCGCGGTGGGCCTGCACGGCGCCGGCGCGATCGACGAACATGCTCTGGACGCCGTTCTGCGGAAAGTCGACGACCTCGCGAATGAACCAGCTGAGATCGACGCCGGTGCCGATGATGCCAAGGACCCGGCCGCCCTCGCTGATGATGCAATTGATCCAGACCTTGGTGACGTTCAGGTTGTCGTCGCGGTCCACGTTCAGATGGCAGCCGGAACCATATCCCGCCGTCTTGAAGTACCAGCCGTCGCGCGGATTGTCGGCTGAGACCGTGTAGCGCTTCTGGTTGCCGAGATAGGTCGCGTCCTTGTCATTGAAATAATAGTCACCGGTCGAGCCGATGACCGCGAAATAGCTTTTGTCGCGGAATGATATCCGGAAGTGCTCCAGCTCCGCGACGCCACGGTTCTCCGCCGAGATCGACGACGGGTTCTTGGCCCATTCCACGATGGTCGGCGAGCGGGCCAGGGTTTCGGCCAGCGAAACTTCCCGCATGAGGGATTCGAGGCCGCGATAGCGATCGAAGAGGATCTGGTTCTCGGCGAACAGAGTACCGATCTTCACCACGGTCGTGTTGACGATCCAGACGAAAGCGAACGCCGCCGGCACTGCGACCAACGTCATGGCCACAATCGTCAGAATGATCACACGCGCCCTGAGACTCGCCGCGAAAGCGAGCCCGCTGCCGCCGATGGCCATCGCAGCCCCCTGCCCGAGACCCAGCCCCCTGAGCATATCGAACATAGCGAGCTAAACCGTGAGTCGTTGACGTTTCGTGCACGGGGAAAACTGAATTCTGCATTCACTTTCCAGCGCGGAAGGCTAAGCTCCTCTTGGAAAGCAACGCGGAGACTGACCGCACAGCATGCCTGGTATTCCAGGAACCCCTACGGAAACAAGACGTTGCTTCAAAAGAGAACGAGGAGGTCCGCATGGATTGGGACATGGTCCAAGGCCGTTGGAAGCAGTTCAAAGGCAATGCCAAGGAAACCTGGGGCAAGCTGACGGACGACGATCTCGATGTGCTCGAAGGCAGGCGGGATCGGCTCGTCGGCAAGATCCAGGAACGATACGGCTGTGCGAGGGAGCAGGCCGAGAAGGAGGTCGACACCTGGTCGCGGCGGCTCCACGTCCGCTACGAGGAACCCGGGCCGCAGCCTCACTAGGCCGCGTCGTCCAGCACCTCGTCGGTGATCACCTCGAACTTCACTAGATTCGAGGGTCCGAAGATCGTCGATAGCGCACAATCGGTCGCGTCGCGGCCCCGAGCCATGACGATGCGGCCGATGCGCGGTTTGTTGTGGCGTGCGTCGAACGTGTACCAGCGTCCGCCGAGGAAGACCTCGAACCAGGCCGAGAAATCCATCGGCGCCGGGTCTTTCGGAACGCCGATATCCCCGAGATAGCCGGTCGCGTAACGCGCAGGGATGTTCATGCAGCGGCAGAGCGTGACGGCCAAGTGCGCGAAATCGCGGCAAACGCCGATCTGCTCGTTATAGCCGTTCCACGCCGTGCGCGTGGCGCAGGCGTCCTTGTAGTTGAACTTGATGCGGGTGTGGACGTAGTCGACGATCGCCTGCACACGCGGCCAGCCCGGCGGCGTATTCCCGAACAGGTTCCAGGCGATGTTCAGCAAGTGCTCGGTGTCGCAGTAGCGGCTGCCGAGCAGGTAGACGAGCACCTCGTCGGGAAGATCCTCGACGCGGTGCTGCTCGGCATCCGGCGCGTATTCGTCAAGTTCGCCGGAATCGTGGATCAGAAAGTCGGTCCTGATTTCGAAGCGGCCGGCGGGCGCCAGAACGCGGGTGCAGATATTGCCGAAACTGTCGCGATAATCGGCGGCGTTCACCTGCGGGCTGTAGGAGAAATGCTGTGGCGACAGGAGATCCTTCAGCCGGGTTGGGTGGACGCTCAGCATCAAGAGCATGGGCGTCGGCTGGGGGTGCTCGAAGGCGATGTCGAACCCGCAGCGTATTTTCATCTAGGCCTCTCTGAGATCCACTGCCCGATCCTTGCGGCCGGACATTCCGGTAGAAGCAAGACGGGTGCCGAAGCGATCGGCAGTTCTGAGAACGCGGTTGGCCGTTAGGCGTTCCTATTCAGCGGCGTAGCTCGTCTCGCTTTCGTCACTGACGTCTCGCACCTCGACCTCGACGGTCATTCCAAGGCTGTCGGAACGCGAGCCGACCCAGGTGCCGTAGAGCGGAACCGCCTGCCGCGGATCGCGCGCGACCGCAACCCGGATCAGATCGCGATTGCCGATGATACCGTTGGTGGGATCGAACTCGACCCAGCCGGCACCTGGCAGATAGATCTGAACCCAAGCATGGGTATTGCCGCCGCCGAAACGGCCGCCCTCGACCGGCGAATAGAGGTAGCCGGAGACGAAGCGCGCGGCGAGACCGAGCGCCCTCACCGCCTCCATCATCAGCACCGCGAAGTCCCGGCAGGTGCCTCTTCCGCTCGTCAGCGTGGTGATCGGATCCTGCGAACCTAGCTCATAGCGATGGACGTAGGTGAAACTCTCCTTGATGGCGTGGGTGATCGTCATCAGGAGTTCGCCGGTCGGCGTCTCGGCGTCGCGGTCGAGGAACTGGCGGACCCAGTGATCGACCTCGTGGTCCGGATCGAAATAATGCCGCTCGATCGACCTCGCGAGATCGGGCATCTCCTCCGGGCCGTAGGTGAAGGGATAGGTCCGGGCGTAGGTCTCCATTCGAAAGTCGGGCGTGTTCTGCGGCAGATGCTCGAGCCGGACATTGCTCTCGAAACGCAATTGATCTGAGTGCTCGCCGAACCGGGCGATGGCCACACAATTACCGAACGTGTCGTGGATCCAGCGCAGGTCGACCGGCTTCGGATCGATGTCGACCCGGATGTCGAGCAGGCGCTGGTCGTAGCTCTCCATCGGCCGGAACATCATGCGATGCTCGCCAAACGCCACCGGATGACGGTAGCGATAGGTCGTGACGTGCCGGACGGTCAGTTCAGGCATTTGCCCAGTCTTGTCTTGGAAACGCTCCAAGATACGGCAAAGGCGGCGCAACCGCGAATCGTAGGCCGCGGAACCGGTTAACGCGACGCCGGAAAAAAATTTCCATGACGTCGGGATTAAAGTTTTACGTCGCTACGTATACGGACCAATGGGGAAAGATCAGACCTTCGATGTCGCCGGCGAACTGGGAGCGCTCAAGCGCTATGCCTGGTCGCTGACGCGTGACGAGCACGAGGCAGAAGACCTCGTTCACGACACGCTGGTGCGCGCCTATGAGGGCCGAGCGAGCTTCAAGGCCGATGGCGACCTGAAGACCTGGCTGTTCTCGGTCCTGCACAACACCTTCATTTCCAAGATCCGCAGTCGCCGGGCCTACGATGCGCGGATCGGCCATGTGGCCGAACTCGCCGACACGCAGGTCGAGCCGGAGCAGGAAGCGCGGCTTCGGCTTGCGCAGATCCGCACCGCCTTCACGGCACTGCCGGCCGATCAGCGCGAGGTCCTTCACCTCGTGGCGATCGAAGGCATGGCCTACCAGGAGGCTGCTGCCACTCTCTCCATTCCCCTTGGCACGCTGATGTCGCGTCTAGGCCGCGCCCGTGCCGCGCTCCGCGCCCTCGAAAGCGCCGATGCGAAGGTCGTTCCCCTGCGGCTTGTTGGAGGTAGCGATGACGAGCGTTGAACGCGTGGGTGATGCCGAACTTCATGCGTATGTCGACGGTCAGCTCGATGTCGCGGGCCGGCTCGAGGTCGAGGACCATTTGTCCCGGCATCCGGAACTCGCCGCCCGCGTGATGTCCGACATGCGGGCGCGCGATGCGCTCCGCCTGGCCTTCACCAACCAGCGTACGGTGGTCGAGCCGCGCAACATCGTGGCCGCCGACCGTCTGTCGAAGGCTCTGAACTTCCGTCGTTTCGCGGTTCCGCTGCAGCGCCTCGCAGCGGCGGTTGCCATATTCGCGCTCGGATGGAGCGCGCATACCGGCTGGACCGAGTTGAAGAAGCCGTCGGCGCAGACCGTCAGCACGCAGTCGTCGAGCTCCGTCACTCCCGCCGCGCATGGCCTCAACCACGTCGCGATGAGCTTCGACCCGGCCAAGCTGGGCCAGGCGCTCGACGTGAAGCTGCCGCGCGTGCCGGCCGGCTGGAAGGTCGTCGGCGCCGAGATCGTCCAGTCCGGTGGCGGCACCGGGGTGCAGATGACCTTCGAGACGCCCGAGTTCGGCCGGCTGTCCCTGCTGGCCCGCCATACCCGTGACGTCGGCATCGTGCTGCCGACGATCGCGAAGAACACCGCAGAACCCACCGCTTACTGGCAGCTCGTATCCGACACCTACGCGCTGACCGCAGATCTTCCTCGACAGCCGCTGGAATTCGCGGCGCTCGAGCTTTTCCAGACGCTCTACTGAGCTTCCAAGACCAATAAGCCGGCCACAGAGCGCGGCATTTCCGCATCCCAAGACTAGGAGAAACGTCCGTGAGTGAAAAATCCGATCCCTCTCTGCGCCCGCAGGTGTCCGAAAGCACCCGCTGGCTCCAGCTCGTCGTCGGCGTCGTCTGCATGATCGCGACGGCCAACATTCAGTACGCCTGGACCCTCTTCGTTCCTGAAATCCAGCAGACCTTCGGCTGGGAACGTGCATCGATCCAGATCGCGTTCACGATCTTCGTGCTCGTCCAGACCTGGCTCGCGCCGATCGAAGGCTTTTTCATCGACAAGTTCGGCCCCCGCCTGATGGTCGCCTTCGGCGCCATCTTCATCGGCGCGGCCTGGATCATCAACTCGCAGGCGACCAGCCTGTTCGGCTTCTATGTCGGCGCCGCCATCGGCGGTATCGGCGTGGGCTCGATCTACGCGACCTGCATCAACAACGCGCTCAAGTGGTTCCCGGATCGCCGCGGTCTCGCCGTTGGCCTCACGGCGGGCGGCTACGGCGCGGGTTCGGCCGCGACCATCCTGCCCATCGCGGCGATGATCGAGTCGTCGGGCTTCCAGGAAACCTTCCTGTTCTTCGGCCTGCTCCAGGGCGGTCTTGCCTTCGTGGCGGCCTGGTTCCTGCGTTCGCCGGCCAAGTCCGAGGTCAAGACCTCGACCTCGCTCGCCCAGAGCCGTCGTGACTACACGCTGAAGGAGGCCCTGAACACGAAGCTGTTCTGGCTCATGTTCTTCATGTTCATCTGCGTCGTCACCGGCGGCATGATGGCAGTGGCCCAGCTCGGCGTCATCGCGCAGGACCTCGGCGTGAAGGAATTCGAAGTCAACATGTACTTCTTCACGATGGCTGCCCTGCCGCTCGCTCTGATGCTCGACCGCGTCATGAACGGCATCTCGCGTCCGCTGTTCGGCTGGATCTCGGACAATATCGGCCGTGAGAAGACCATGGTGATCGCCTTCACGCTCGAAGGCATCGGCATCATCGCGCTCGGCTATTTCGGCTCGAACCCGTGGGCGTTCCTGCTCCTGTCGGGTCTCGTGTTCCTGGCCTGGGGCGAGGTCTACTCGCTGTTCTCGGCGCTGGCGGGCGACGCCTTCGGCACCAAGCACATCGGCAAGATCTACGGCGTGCTCTACACCGCCAAGGGTATCGGCGCGCTGTTCGTTCCGGTCGGCAACCTGCTGATGGAAGCGACCGGCACCTGGTCGACCGTGCTCTACACCGTCGCCTGTATGGACCTGCTCGCAGCGTTCCTGGCGATCGTAGCGCTCCGTCCGACCCTTGCGGCGCATGTCGCAAGGTCGGCCGCCTCGGTGAAGACTACCAAGACCGACGATATCGCCGACGCCTCGGCGGCGCCGGCCCACTGATCCTGAGCTTGGGGCCGGCATCCGTGCCGGTCCCAGACCTCGCGGTCCTTGTGCCGCGTTTCCTCCCTCGTCTTATCCTCCCCGGACGACGAGTTCCTCAAGGCAGGCTTCCCTCGCGGGAACGCCTGCCTTTTTTCTTTGTTACCGCCTCGGCTAAGGTCCGCGCTGACATGCCGGAACGGAGATTGGCTCTCGTTCCTGCCTGTACGGACGATCTAGAACGGCTTCTGCCTCTCGCGCGCGCCTTCGATGACGAAGACGGCCATCCGCTCTCCGACCCAGGTGCCCGAGCCCTCGGCCAATTGCTCGGCGATCCTGCGCTCGGAGCGGCCTTCCTGATAAGGCGGGAGACCGAAACCGTCGGCTATGCGGTTCTCTGCTTCGGCTATTGATAGAATGGGGGGCCCGGGAGGCGTTTGTCGACGACTTCTACATCCGGCCAGACCATCGAAATTCGGGCTTCCGCGAGACCGCTTTGCGGCTGCTCGGGGGAAAGCGCCAAGGCCTATGACATCAGGGCGCTCCATCTTGAAGTGATGCCCGGGAATCCGGCCAAACGACTCCACGAACGCAACGACTTCGTCGATCGCAGCAGCAGGTTGATGACACGAAGACCATGACAGTGCGCTAAGCGTTGACTTGGCCCTGCCCCATCGTCTAGAAGCAGCGCCGTGCGGGCCGTTTTGGCCCGCGCTTTGTTTTGTACGCACCCGTGGCCTGGGCGTCTTTGTCCAAGAGCCTGTCGGCCTCCGAGAGGAGGTGACCAGGAGGGCGCGTCTTCCACTCGCATTCGAGGGAACGCGATATGTCGAAGCGTCACGAGTCCAAGCATAAGATCGACCGCCGTCTTGGCGTCAACATTTTTGGCCGGCCGAAGAGCCCGGTCAACAAGCGCGAATACGGCCCGGGGCAGCACGGCCAGCGCCGCAAGGGCAAGATGTCCGACTTTGGCACGCAGCTGCGTGCCAAGCAGAAGCTGAAGGGCTCCTACGGCGACATCACCGAGAAGCAGTTCAAGCGCATCTACACCGAAGCCTCGCGCATGAAGGGCGACACCTCGGCCAACCTGATCGGCCTGCTTGAGTCGCGTCTCGACGCCGTCGTCTACCGTGCCAAGTTCGTCCCGACGATCTTCGCCGCCCGCCAGTTCGTCAACCACGGCCACGTGAAGGTCAACGGCCGCCGCGTGAACATCGGCTCCTATCGCCTGAAGGCCGGCGATGTCGTTGAGCTGAAGGAAAGCTCGCGTCAGCTGACGATCGTGCTCGAGGCCGCCGGTCTCGCCGAGCGCGACGTGCCGGATTACATCCAGGTAGATCACGGCAAGGGTGTTGCAAGCTTCACCCGCGTTCCGACGCTGAGCGAAGTACCCTACCCGGTCCAGCAGGAACCGAACCTCGTCGTCGAGTTCTATTCGCGCTAAGATCAACATCCCTGAGAATCGAAAGGCCGTCCTTCGGGGCGGCCTTTTTGTTTTCAACAGCACAACGGGGCGTTGCCTTACTCACGTCTTGATTGCACGGCCTGTGGCGGGTTCAACTAGTTCCAAACAACAGTAGTATCGTGCCGACGCAACAGAAAGAAGCTTCCATGCTGAAGGAATGCGAACCTTCCGCATACTTCCCTGCAGATCGTGAAGCACCTCGCGAGACCAGTTTTGTCGGAATTTTCGATTGGGATCACCCCGCCGACTTGGTCGTTACCTCTCCGGGCGTCGCCAAGATTTTCTCGCTATCTCCAGAACGCGCCGCTCGCGGCCTGCCTGTCGCGGAATTCCTAAAGCGAATTCATGCCGACGACTTGCCGAGCTTCACCGCGGAACTGGAACGGACCCTCGCCGTGGGCGGAGATTTCTGGGCTGAGTATCGCGTCGTACTCGAGGATGGCACCACGAAGCGCGTGCTTGGACGCGGCCGATGGGATAAGGAAACCGGACACTTCCCTGGAGCGATCGTTCTGCTGGATGACGGCCGGCCGCGACGCGAGTGGGGGCCGCGCTGCCACAAGTTGGCACCGCGCGAGCTCGAATCGCTGCACTGGTGCAGCCGAGGCAAGACGAATTGGGAGATTGGCCAGATCCTCGGGATTTCCGAGAGGACCGTCGAGCATCACATCTCGTCGGCGGCACGCAAGCTGCAATGCAGCACGCGCGCCCAAGCCGTCGCACAGGCCATTCGCGAACAGCTCATCGATTAAAAGAGGTCAGGTTTGGGCCTGACCTCCTTGAACGCCTGCTCAGCTGGCCTGCTTGACCGCGAGGCCCTTGCCGCTGAGAAATTCCTGCAGTTCTCCAGCCTGGAACATCTCACGGACGATGTCGCAACCGCCGACGAATTCGCCCTTCACGTAGAGCTGCGGGATGGTCGGCCAGTTGGTGTACTGCTTGATGGCGTCGCGGAGGCCGTCGCCTTCGAGGACGTTCACGTCCTTATACGGCACGCCGACATATTCCAGGATCTGGACGACCTGGCCGGAAAAGCCGCACATCGGGAACTGCTTCGTGCCCTTCATGAAGAGCACGACATCGTTCGACTTCACGGTCTCGTCGATAAACTGCTGCGTGTCGGACATTCGAGAAATCCTGTTTCACTGACCGTCAGGTAAGTATGCCACCCCGAGAGCGTCAACCCTGCGCGCGCAACTCTGCTCAGCTATTGGGCGCGGAGGTCTGTAAAGCGAGCGCGTGCAGCACGCCACCCATGCGGCCCTGGAGCGCCGAGTAGACCATCTGGTGCTGTTGGACGCGGCTCTTGCCGCGGAAGCTCTCCGAGACGACGGTCGCGGAGTAATGGTCGCCGTCGCCGGCGAGGTCCTTGATCGTCACCTCGGCGTCCGGCAGGGCGTCCTTGATCATCCGCTCGATATCGGCGGCTTGCATCGGCATTGGTCAGTTCTCCGAAACGTCGAGCGCGCCGGACATATAGGCCGGCAGCCAGCTCTCGTGAGCATGTTCAAGATCCGAGACCGGGATGGACTCGCCGTCCGGCAACGTCAGGGCATTACCACCGGTCGAGCCAATGCAAAGCGCCGGAACGCCGGCAGCGGCGGCATCAGACAGGACCTTCTCCGGATCGTCGGTGGTCAGAACGTAACGCGCTTGGTCCTCGCCGAACAGCGCGGCATGTGCGGGGATACCCTCCGGCAGCGCGCTTATGAGGGCGCCGATCTTGCCCGAGATCGCCATTTCGGCGAGCGCGATCGCGAGACCGCCGTCCGAGAGGTCGTGAACCGCGGTCGCCTTGCCGTGCGCGATAAGACCACGGACGAAATTGCCGTTGCGGCGCTCCGTCTCGAGATCGACCGGCGGAGGAGCCCCGTCCTCACGCTGATGGATGACCGCGCGATAGGTCGAGGCGCCGAGCCAGCCGGTCGTCTCGCCGATAAGGATGATCGGCTCGCCGGCATCCTTGAACGCGAGCGTGGCGCTCTTCGCGACATCGTCGACGACGCCGACGCCACCGATGGTCGGCGTCGGCAGGATCCCCCTGCCCTGCGTCTCGTTGTAGAGCGAGACATTGCCCGACACGATCGGGAAATCGAGCGCGACGCACGCCTCCGAAATGCCCTTCAAGCAGCCGACGAACTGGCCCATGATCTCGGGACGCTCGGGATTGCCGAAGTTCAGATTGTCGGTGATCGCCAGCGGACGGCCGCCGACCGCCGTGATGTTGCGCCAGGCCTCGGCCACCGCCTGCTTGCCGCCCTCGATCGGATCGTTCTCGCAATAGCGCGGGGTGACGTCGCAGGTGATCGCCAGTCCCTTCGGGCCATCCTCGATGCGCACGACGGCCGCGTCGCCGCCGGGGCGCTGCACTGTGTTGCCGAGGATGAGGTGGTCGTACTGCTCGAAGACCCAGCGCTTGGAGCAGAGGTCGGGCGAGCCGAGCAGCGTCAGCAGCGCCTTGCCGAGCGAGGCCGGAGCCGGGACGTCGGAGGCGGCGATGACCGGCGCCTTCGGAGTCGGCACCCAGGGACGATCGTAGAGCGGCGCTTCGTCGCCGAGTTCCTTGATCGGCAGGACGGCCATTTCCTCGCCGCCATGCTTCACCCGGAACTTGAGGTCGTTCGTGGTGTAGCCGACGATTGCGAAATCGAGGCCCCATTTGGTGAAGATCGCCTTGGCGTCTTCCTCGCGGGCCGGATCGAGCACCATGAGCATGCGCTCCTGGCTTTCCGATAGCATCATTTCATAGGCGGACATCGCCGCCTCGCGGGTCGGCACGCTGTCGAGATCGAGCTCGACGCCGAGATCGCCCTTGGCGCCCATCTCGACGGCCGAACAGGTGAGACCGGCGGCGCCCATGTCCTGAATGGCGATGACGGAGCCCGAAGCCATCAATTCGAGGCAGGCTTCGAGAAGGAGCTTCTCGGCGAAGGGATCGCCGACCTGAACCGTTGGCCGCTTCTCCTCCGAGCCCTCGTCGAACTCGGCCGAAGCCATCGTCGCGCCGTGGATACCGTCGCGGCCGGTCTTGGAGCCGAGATAGACGATCGGATTTCCGACGCCGGTCGCGGCCGCATAGAAGATCTGGTCGGAACGGCAGATGCCGACCGCCATCGCGTTGACGAGGATGTTGCCGTCATAGCGGGTGTGAAAGCCGAACTGGCCGCCGACCGTCGGCACGCCAAAGGCATTGCCGTAATGGCCGATGCCGGCGACGACGCCGGAGATAAGATGACGCGTGCGCGGGTGCTTCGGATCGCCGAAGCGAAGCGCATTGAGCGCCGCGATCGGTCGGGCACCCATGGTGAAGACGTCGCGGAGAATACCGCCGCAGCCGGTCGCCGCGCCCTGATAGGGCTCGATGAAACTCGGATGGTTGTGGCTCTCCATCTTGAAGACCACCGCCATGCCGTCGCCGATATCGATGACGCCGGCGTTCTCGCCCGGTCCCTGAATGACCCAGGGCGCCTTGGTCGGCAGACCTTTCAGATGGATGCGCGAGGATTTGTACGAGCAGTGCTCGTTCCACATCGCCGAGAAAATGCCGAGCTCGGTCAGCGTCGGCTCGCGGCCGATCAGATCCAGGATGCGCTGATACTCGTCCGGCTTCAGCCCGTGCTGGGCGACGAGTTCGGGCGTGATCGGAATCTGGTTGGCGATCATCGGAATCCTGCGGAAGGAGAAGGTGCGGAGGGAATAGCCTCCCGCCGCCTATGTGGCAACGCAAAGCCTGTGCCGCCAGTCGTTTCGTTAACCCACCGTTAGGGCCGTTCGACGGTCCGGGCATTTGTCTAAAATTTTAGGCAACTCGTTCAGGTCCCGTGGATGATGCGCGCGTACAGAGTGGTCGAGACATGGAGTTTTCGGTCATGGACTTCCTTCGCCGGTTCCGGGATGAGACCTCGGGCAACATCCTGATCATGTTCGCCCTGATGCTGCTGCCAATCTTGAGCGTGGTCGGCGCCGCCGTTGACTACACTGTGAAGGCCCAGGAAGCGACACGCCTGCAGACGGCACTCGACAACGTAGTTCTGGCGCTGGCGCACGAGCCGATGGCGAAGGACGACGCCGAATTGAATGCCCTCAAGGTGAAGGTGAACAAGTTCCTGTCTGACAACTACAAGACGCCGTCTGGAGCGTCACCAACGGTGACCAAGATCACCCGTGAGAGGGGTTCTTTCTCCATCGAGGCCTCAGCGACGATCGATACGAGCTTCATGAAGGTCGCGGACATCAAGACCATGGACATCTCAGTCTCAAGCACGGCGGTCTGGGGCTCGAGTAAGGTAGAGGTCGTGATGGCACTCGACAACACCGGCTCGATGGCCAGCAGCAACAAGATGACGGAGCTCAAGAAGGCCGCGAAGAACATGATCGATATCCTCGCGGCCAGCGCCTACGAGGACGGCGCGGTGAAGATCGGAATCGTTCCGTTCGCCACCAGCGTGCGTGTTCCCACGACCACCACATACAAGGCCGCCGATTGGATTCGTTTCGATCAGTTCCGCGTCTGCAGTTACAGGAACGGGCGCGAGGACAAATGCTGGTTTGAGTCGCACCCGGACAAGTTCAAGAAATCGAATTGGCAGGGCTGCATACTTGATCGCGACCAAAGCTATCAGAGCGATTCCAACTACGCCTATGACGTGATGGACATCATCAACCCGACAGCGGCCGCAGCCAGTCATCACGGCTATGATACGGCGGATACCACGACTCTATATCCGGCGGTCCAATCTTGCCCGCCATCCGAAAGTGCTCTGAAGACCGTGGTCCCCCTCACGACTGATTTTGCTGGCTTAAAGACCGCGATCGATGAGATGACGCCAGCCGGCAACACTAATGTCACGATCGGCGTGGTGTGGGCGCAAGCGTTGCTCTCGTCGGCAAAACCTTTCGATCAAGGCGTACCGCCGGGAACGGAGGGAGTTCAGAAGATCATGATTGTCCTGACGGATGGCGAGAACACTCGAAACCGCTTTACCGACGACAATGATGACTCAAACGAGAAAGCAGAGAAGATCGATGCTCGCACCAAACTCGCGTGTCAGAACGCCAAAACGTTCGGCACGGTTTTCACCGTTCGCGTTATCGACGGCAATCAAGGGCTGCTGAAAGACTGCGCAACCGGCACGACCGATGCCGAGAAGTCGCAATATTACAGCAACGTCACCAATTCAGCGCAGCTGACGAAGGTATTCCAAGGCATCGCCAACGAGATCAACAAGCTGCGCCTCGGCAGTTAACCATCGCCCGATCAGGCGGCGCGCGCGCCGCCTGCGATGCTGGTGAAGAGGCCGAGACCGTCTGTGCCGCCAACGAGCGGGTCGATCAGGTTCTCGGGGTGCGGCATCATTCCGAGGACATTCAGCTTCTCAGAATAGACGCCGGCGATCGCGTTCATCGAGCCGTTTGGGCTTCCTTCGAGATGATTGCCCGAGGCGTCGCAGTAGCGGAACGCGACGAGGCCCTCGCCTTCGATGCGCGCCAGGGTCTCCGGGTCGGCGAGATAATTGCCGTCGCCGTGAGCCACCGCGACCTCGACCACCTGACCCTGCCTATAGTCGCGCGTGAACGGCGTCCCGACCCGCTCGACCTTCAGATGCTGCATCCGGCAGACGAATTTCAGATGCGAATTGCGCAGCAGCGCACCGGGCAGAAGACCTGATTCCACAAGGATCTGGAAGCCGTTGCATATGCCCAGCACGAGGCCGCCGCGGTTGGCATGCGCCCTCACCGCTTCCATGACCGGCGAGCGCGCCGCGATCGCGCCGCAGCGAAGATAGTCGCCATAGGAGAAACCGCCCGGCAGGACGACGATATCGGTGCCGTCCGGGAGCGCCGTCTCGCCGTGCCAGATGATTTCGGACTCGCGACCGGTCGCGGCCTTCAGCGCACGGGCAGCGTCGCGCTCGCGGTTGGAGCCCGGGAAGAGGATGACGGCAGATTTCAACCCGCGATCTCCACCCGGTAGCTCTCGATCACCGTGTTGGCGAGGAGCTTCTCGCACATCGCCTTGATGTCGGCTTCTGCCTTGGCCTTGTCCTCGCCGGCCACTTCGAGATCGAACACCTTGCCCTGGCGGACGCTCTCGACGCCGTCGAACCCGAGCGATCGAAGCGAGCCTTCGATCGCCTTGCCCTGCGGGTCGAGAACGCTCGTCTTCAGCGTGACGGTAACACGAGCCTTCATCGATCAGCCCTTGACGAGGGTCGGGCCGCTCTTCGCGACCGGGTTATCGCTTTCGGACAGGATTCCGAGACGCTTGGCGACTTCGCTATAGGCCTCAACGAGGCCGCCGAGATCGCGGCGGAAGCGATCCTTGTCCATCTTCTCGTTGGTCTTCATGTCCCAGAGACGGCATGAGTCCGGGCTGATCTCGTCGGCGACGACGATACGGACCATCTCGTTCTCCCAGAGGCGGCCGCATTCCATCTTGAAGTCGACGAGGCGGATGCCGGCGCCGAGGAACAGGCCCGACAGGAAGTCGTTGACGCGGATCGCCAGCGACATGATGTCGTCGATCTCCTGCGGAGCGGCCCAGCCGAAGGCCGTGACATGCTCTTCCGAGACCATCGGGTCACCGAGCGCGTCGTTCTTGTAATAGAACTCGATGATCGAGCGCGGCAGCTGGGTGCCCTCCTCGATGCCGAGGCGAGTCGACAGCGAGCCGGCGGCAACGTTGCGGACGACGATCTCAAGCGGGATGATCTCGACTTCGCGGATCAATTGCTCGCGCATGTTGAGGCGGCGCAGGAAGTGCGTCGGCACCCCGATATCGTTCAGATTCTGGAAGATATATTCCGAAATCCGGTTGTTCAGCACGCCCTTACCGTCGATCACTTCGTGTTTCTTGGCATTGAAGGCAGTGGCATCGTCCTTGAAGTGCTGGACAAGCGTTCCCGGCTCCGGACCCTCATAGAGGATCTTCGCCTTGCCCTCATAAATGCGACGGCGGCGGTTCATCGGCAGATACCGTTTCTCGAGAAATCCAACGGCCGGACTCCGAACTGAGCCGCGGGCGGCGCGGCAGGCGAGAGCCGAATCGGTATCATCGGCTGCGTCCGCCCGGCGCGCGGACCGAAACTATCCGATCACGTCTCGCCTTACAACGCGCGCGGTTCTGTCATCGTGACCGGCTATGCCGTTGATTTGACATCGGGCGGGAGATATTCAACCCACAGAGACAGAGGAGACGCATGAATGACGACGTTCGACGAACGCGAAGCCGCCTTTGAGCGCAAATTCGTGCTCGATGAGGAGCAGGCCTTCCGCGCCGTGGCACGCCGCAACCGTCTTCTCGGCGAATGGGTTGCGCAAAAGCTCGGCAAGACCGGGGATGACGCGGTGACCTATGCCAGGAGCGTCGTTCAGGCTGACCTCGCCGAAGCCGGACACGAGGATGTGTTTCGCAAGGTGCGCGCCGACCTCGATGCCGCGGGCATCGATGTGTCGGACGCCGAGCTTCGGCATCTGATGGGCGAACTGCTCGGCCAGGCGTCGGTCGAGATCGCCGAAGGGCTCTAAGGTCAACCGACCAAACTGCCAGCTTTTAAGGGCTTTCGCTGTCGCGGGAACTGCCGCGCTGCGACTTTCGTTGTGGTTCCATGGTGACGCGGCCGAACCGCGTCTGCCTTCACCCTGTCATTGCCGACTGCCAAGGGCAGATCGGCCATGCTTCGGAGGAACTCCACAATGATGTCCCCTAAAACGGCCGTCAGCGCATTGGCGCTGTTCCTCGCCTCGGCGGGCGCCGCGGCCGCCTTCCCGGCGACGGCGACCACCAGCCTGAATGTCCGCTCCGGCCCCGGCACGAATTTCGGCGTGGTCGATCAGCTTCAACCCGGCGATACGGTCGAAGTTACCGCGACACAGGGAAGCTGGTATCAGGTCAACGGGTCCGGCTGGGCGAGCGCCAACTATCTCTCCGGCGGCGGGACCGCAGCCGTGGAGCAGCCTTATTACGAGGATCCGGGATATGACGGCGCCGATATCGCCTTCTATTACGGGTCGGACCCCTATTATTGGGACGACGGCGGTTATTACTGGTACTGGCGCGGCGGGCGTAGGCATCGCGTCGACTGGGATTGGTTCCGCGACCGCGATCGCAACGATTTCCGCTGGACCGATAATCGTCATCGGCGCGACTTCGATAACCGCTGGCGCGGCGACCGGTTCAGGGGTGACGGCCGCCAGCGGATCGTCCGAAGCGGCAGCGGTGAGTTCGGTGGCGACCGGCGGATCATACGCCGCAATACCGAGGGACCTGCCGTTGAAGGCCGTGGCCGATTCCGCGGCGAAGGTCAGGTACAGGCCGGACGAGATTCGGAAGGCGGCCCGGCGCCCGTAGTCCGCAGCGGCATGAGAGGCGGTGGCGAAGGTCGGTTACAGACCGGACGAGCTTCGACAAGTGGCCCGGCGCCTGTATTCCGCGGTGGAGAAGGACGCGGGCGCGGTAGCGGCGGCTTCAATGCCGGTCGAGGCGGCGGAGGCGGCGGCGGTGCACCGGTCTTCCGGTCCGGCGGCGGCGGCCAGGGTCGCGGCGGCGGCTATTGACCCGTCATTGACACACCATGGTCCGCCGGCAATGCCGGCGGGCTTTTTCATGCCCGCATGCTACGCGCACGACGTTAGTAGAATGCGCTATCGCCATCTCATGAATTGGTCTCACATACTCAGGTAAACCGGTCACATACTTTGGGTTTACTCCCGGAACAGAGCACCTTTCTTCCCGTTCTCCTGCCGAGCCGACGTGCGGCGAAGACGCCAGACGAGTTCGTCTTCCTCCTCCGCCCCCAAGATCGCCGGTGCGATATGCAGGAGAGTTTTGTCATGAAGTTTCTAAGTCTTGCCGGCAGCGCGCTAGCGCTCGTCTTCGTTTCAGCGACCGCGGCGGCTGCGTTTCCGGCGACGTCCACCGCGTCTGCCAATGTGCGCTCCGGTCCGGGTGCCACCTACAAGATCATTGATCATCTCGCGAACAATGCGGCCGTCGAGGCTGGTCCCTGCCAAGGCAGCTGGTGCCAGGTCGGCTCCGGCTGGGTGAAGCAGTCGCTTCTAGCGGCCGCGGCGCCCGCCTATCCCTCAACCTCATACTACGCTTACAACGAGCCCTACTATTATGACGACTACTATGACGACGATTATCCCTTCGACAATGGTCCCTTCTTCTTCGGTTTTCACCATCGTGGCTTTCACGGCCATCATGGCCATGACCACGGCTTCCCCGGTCATGGAATGGGTGCGGGCCACGGTCCGGTCGTCATAGGTCGGGCTTCGACCTTCGGACCGGCTCCGGGCATGGGCGGTCATTTCGAGGGAGGCGGCTTCGGCCACGGCGGCGGGTTCGGAGGCGGCGGCCACTTCGGCGGCGGCTTTGGTGGTGGCCACGGCGGCGGCGGTTTTGGCGGAGGCGGCTTCGGAGGCCATGGCGGCGGCGGTGGAGGCGGCCACCGTTAGCCCTCAAATAGGAAACCCGCCGGGACTTTCCGGCGGGTTTTTCGCAGGTTCAGCTCTTGCCGAACACGCGCCTGAAGATCGCGTCGACCTGCTTGAAGTGGTAGCTGAGATCGAACAGGGCTTCGAGTTCGGCGCCGGACAGATAGGCCGTTACGTCCGGGTCGGCCTTGAGCAGCGCCAGGAAGTCTCCTTCCCCGCGCCAGACCGGCATCGCATTGCGCTGAACCAGTTTGTAGGAGTCCTCGCGGCTTGCGCCCTTCTGCGTCAGCGCCAGCAGCACGCGCTGCGAATGGACGAGCCCGCCGAGCAGATCGAGATTCTTCTGCATCCGCTCAGGATAGACGACGAGATTCTCGACCACGCCGGCCAGCCGCGACAGCGCGAAATCGAGCGTCACCGTCGAATCCGGACCGATCATGCGTTCGACCGAGGAATGGGAGATGTCGCGCTCATGCCAGAGACCGACATTCTCCATGGCCGGGATCGAATAGGCGCGGACCATGCGGGCGAGTCCGGTGAGGTTTTCAGTCAGGACCGGATTGCGCTTGTGCGGCATGGCCGACGAGCCCTTCTGGCCGGGCGAGAAATATTCCTCCGCCTCAAGCACTTCGGTGCGCTGCATGTGCCGAACTTCGAGCGCCAGACGCTCGACCGATGAGGCGACCACGGCGAGCGCAGCAAAGAAAGCGGCGTGACGGTCGCGCGGGATGACCTGCGTGGAAACCGGCTCGACGTTGAGGCCGAGCTTCGCCGCGACATGCTCCTCGACGCGCGGGTCGATGTTCGCAAAGGTGCCGACGGCGCCCGAAATCGCGACGGTCGATACCTCATCCTTCGCCGCGACGAGGCGGGCGCGGGCGCGGGTGAATTCGGCGAAATAGGTCGCGAGCTTGAGGCCGAAAGTCACCGGCTCGGCATGGATGCCGTGCGAGCGGCCGATGGCCGGCGTCATCTTGTGTTCGAAAGCGCGCTTCTCGATCGCGGCCAGCAGGCGGTCGACATCGGCGATGAGGATGTCGGCCGCGCGCGTCAGCTGGATGTTGAAGCAGGTGTCGAGCACGTCCGAGGACGTCATGCCCTGATGGACGAAGCGGGCATCGTCGCCGACGAATTCGGCGAGATGAGTCAGGAAGGCGATGACGTCGTGCTTGGTCTCGCGCTCGATCTCGTCAATCCGCGCGACATTGAACTCGGCCTTGCCGCCCTTCTCCCAGATCGTCGCCGCCGCGCTCTTCGGAATAACGCCGATCTCGGCCAGAGCGTCGGCGGCATGGGCCTCGATCTCGAACCAGATGCGGAAGCGGGTCTCGGGCGACCATATGGCCGCCATCTCGGGTCGGGAATAACGGGGGATCATCTCGTCTTTCCTTTCTGGGCCTCATCCTGAGCCGCGCGCAGCGCGTGTCGAAGGAGGGTCACGAACTCAGACTTGCCGCCATCCTTCGACAGGTGCACTGCGTGCACGGCTAAGCATGGGGCCGGAGAACTTATTTCGCCGCCTCGGCAGCATTTCTGATCGCCGCGATCTTGTCGGCATAACCGGTGCCGCCGCCGAACACCGCCGAGCCCGCGACGAGCACATTGCCGCCGGCAGCGGCGCAGGCGCCGGCCGTTTCCGGAGTCACGCCGCCATCGATGACGATGTCTACCGTGCGGCCGGCGAGCATCGCGCGGATCTGTGCGATCTTCGGCAGCTGGGACTGGATGAAGCTCTGGCCGCCGAAACCGGGGTTCACGGTCATGACGAGAATCTCGTCGACGTCGTCGAGAATGTTTACCAGATGCTCGATCGGCGTTGCGGGATTGATCGCGGCGCCGGCGCGCTTGCCGAGCTTCCTGATCGTCTGCAGCGAGCGATGGAGATGAGGACCCGCCTCGACATGGACCGAGATCGCATCGGCACCGGCCTCGGCGAAGGCTTCGAGATAGGGATCGGCGGGCATGATCATCAGATGCACGTCGAGCGGCTTCGACGTGTGGCGGCGCACCGCCCGGACGACCTCTGGACCGAACGTAATGTTCGGCACGAAGTGGCCGTCCATGACGTCGATGTGGATCCAGTCCGCGCCAGCCTGATCGACCGCACGAACCTCGTCGCCGAACCGTGCGAAATCGGCGGCTAGGATCGAAGGAGCTATGAGGATATCCGGCATGCCCGGGCGATTAGCACGGCGGCTTGCACAGCGCCACGCTCAAACCTCGTCGCCCTCAATATGCTCCTCGATCTGCTGCAATCGCCTGCGCTCGCGGCGGGAAGGACCGCGCCCGCCCTCCTCCAGCGCCGCGACCACGCCGTGGAGTGTGCGGATGTCCTGCTCGGACAGGCCCAGCCGATGGAAGATGTTGCGCAGGTTCCGGATCATGATCGACTTGCGGTCGACCGGATAAAAGAACCCTGCCCGCTCCAGCGCGCCCTCGATATGTGAGAAGAAGGACAGGAGATGCTGTTTCTGTGCCGGCGGCGACTGCTGCGGCATGTCGAAGGGCAGCGCATTGCCGGTCGCGGCCTTGAACCATTCGTAACCGACGAGCAGCACCGCCTGAGCGAGGTTCAGACTGGCGAAGGCCGGATTGACCGGAAAAGTGAGAACGCGATCAGCGAGCGAAACCTCGTCGTTCTCGAGGCCGGTTCGCTCACGGCCGAACAGGATACCGCTCTTGATGCCCTCGGCCTGAAGCGCGTTGACGCGAGCGATCGCCTCGCTTGGGGCATCCACCGGCTTGGCTTGGCCGCGTTCGCGGGCGGTCGTTGCGAAAAGCAGGCCGAGATCGGCGACCGCCTCCTCCAACGTCTCGAAGACTTGTGCGCCGTCGAGGACCTGCACCGCGCCGGACGCCATGGCACGCGCCTTCGGATGCGGGAATTTCGTCTGCGGCCTCACGAGGCGCAGATCGGCCAGTCCGAAATTGGTCATCGCCCGCGCCGCAGCGCCGATATTCTCGGGCATCTGCGGTTCAACGAGGATGATCGCCGGACCGGCCATGCCGAGATTCATCTTGCTGCTGTCGGTTCCGGCGCCGCTCATCCGCTACTCCTGGCCTCCGCTCCATGGCGAAGCCCGCAAAAGTGAATTCAATTTTCTGGCCCCGCTTGCGCACGGGATCACGCGCGGTTGATATAGCGCCCCGCACGAACAGGTGAGAAAGGCTTCTTCAGATGGCGAAAATCAAGGTCGCGAATCCGGTCGTAGAACTCGATGGCGACGAGATGACCCGAATCATCTGGCAGCTCATCAAGGACAAGCTGATCCACCCCTACCTCGATTTGGATCTCGAATATTACGATCTCGGCCTGCCGCACCGCGAAGCTACCAAGGACCAGGTGACTGTCGACGCCGCGAACGCGATCAAGAAGCACGGCGTCGGCGTGAAATGCGCGACCATCACGCCCGACAATACGCGCATGAGCGAATACAATCTCACCGAGATGTGGCGCTCGCCGAACGGCACGATCCGCAACATCCTCGGCGGCGTCATCTTCCGCGAACCGATCATCTGCAAGAACGTGCCGCGCCTCGTACCCGGCTGGACGCAGCCGATCATCATCGGCCGCCACGCCTATGGCGACCAGTACCGTGCGACCGACTTCCTGTTCCCGGGCAAGGGCACGCTGACGCTGAAATTCGTCGGCGAGGACGGCTCGGTCATCGAGCGCGAAGTGTTCCAGGCGCCAGGCGCCGGCGTGACGCTCGCGATGTACAACCTCGACGAATCGATCAAGGAATTCGCCCGCGCTTCGCTCAATTACGGCCTCGCCCGCGGATATCCGGTCTACCTGTCGACTAAGGACACGATCCTCAAGAAGTACGACGGACGCTTCAAGGACATCTTCCAGGAGATCTACGATTCCGAGTTCAAGTCGGAGTTCGAGAAGAAGAAGATCCACTACGAGCACCGCCTGATCGACGACATGGTCGCATCCGCGCTGAAATGGTCCGGCGGCTATGTCTGGGCGTGCAAGAACTATGATGGCGACGTGCAGTCCGACACCGTGGCGCAGGGCTTCGGCTCGCTCGGCCTGATGACGTCGGTTCTGATGACACCGGACGGCCAGACGGTCGAGGCGGAAGCGGCGCATGGCACCGTGACGCGCCATTACCGCGAGCATCAGAAGGGCAAGGAGACCTCGACCAATTCGATGGCCTCGATCTTCGCCTGGACCCGCGGCCTCGCGCACCGCGCCAAGCTCGACAACAATGCCGACCTCAAGGGATTCGCCGAGACGCTTGAGACGGTCTGCATCCGCACCGTCGAGTCCGGCTACATGACCAAGGACCTCGCCCTCCTCGTCGGCCCGGACCAGGGCTGGCTCTCGACCACGGGCTTCCTCGACAAGATCGATGAGAACCTGAAGAAGGTCATGGCCTCGTAGGAACCGATGCGGCCTCCTCGCGATTATCGCGAGGAGGCCGCACATGGCTACGATTGCCGAACAAGTCTATCCGCGCCAGCTTCGCGCCTTGCACTGGACGGTCGTCGCGCTGGTGATCGTCCAGCTTTTCTCGGCCGATTGGATGGAAGACTTCTTCCGCCGCGCCGAGCACCTCCCGCTCGGCACCCTTCCGGACACCGCCGGATCCGCGCTTCATGCGCTCTCCGGTGCGACCATCCTCATCCTGATGGCGGTGCGGTTCCTGATCCGCCTGAAATACGGGACGCCGCCGTTGCCGAGCGACCTGCCGCGCGGGCTGCAGCTTCTCGCGCTGACCAACCACTTCGCCTTCTATGCCGTGCTAGTCCTTATGCCGCTGACGGGCCTGTCAGCTCTGATGTTCGCCCGCGATCTTGGGGCCGTGCACGAAGCCCTGAAGAACGTCCTCTACGTTCTCGTCGGGCTGCATCTGGCAGGCGTCGCCTTCCACATGTTCGTGCTGCGCGATGGCCTGCTCTGGCGGATGCTGGTCATCCGCCGCTGAGCGAAGATGTTGCCTAGAGCGCGGAACCGCCGATCCACCAGGTATTGCCGGCGACGTCGCGAACGCCGGCGCGACGGTCGCCGTCCTGCTGGTTCGCCGGCTCCTGCACCGGGATGCCGCCATGATCGAGCGCGCGCTGATACGCGGCATCGACGTCATCGACATAGACGTGAAGCCAGACCGGGAAGCTCGGCCATTGCTCGGTGCCGTCGGCGACCATGATGGTTGAATCGCCGACGCGGACCGAGGCGTGCATCAGCGTGCCGTCGTCGCGGTCGTAGCGCAGGATGACCTCACCGCCGAAGACCTCGCGGATGAACTCGATCACCCGGGGAGCATCCCAGGCCATCATGTATACGGAAACGGTGGAGTGGCCTTTTCTCGGCATGACATCCTCGAACGCGGAAACAATCTCGCGATCACAGGGCATCAACGAGACAGGGACGTGACGGTTCGCTTGCGAACCGCCCTACCCTACGGATTGATGAGTGCGTCGGCCACCCCCGACGGTACGCTAGCCGGCGCGGAGCTGGGCTTCGACCGCGGCGAGCGCGGCTTCGGCCTTGCCGCCCTCGGGTCCGCCGGCCTGCGCCATGTCCGGACGACCGCCGCCACCCTTGCCGCCCAGCGCCTCGGCGCCGGCGCGGACGAGATCGACGGCGTTGTTCGCGCCGACCTGATCCTCGGTCACGCCGACGACGATCGAGGCCTTGTTCTCGTCGTCGACCGCGATGAAGGAGATGACGCCCGAGCCGATCTGCTTCTTGGCGTCGTCGACAAGGCCCTTGAGCTCCTTCGCCGGAATGCCCTTGAGCACGCGGCCGAGAAACTTGATGCCGCCGATATCCTTGGCTTCAGGGGCCACCGCCGTGCTGGCACCACCGCCGCCGAGAGCGAGCTTCCTGCGGGCGTCTTGCAGTTCCCGCTCCATCTTGCGGCGTTCTTCGACGAGCGTGGCGACGCGGGAGGCGGCTTCCGCAGGCGCGACCTTGAGATGGGCCGCGACCTCGTCGAGCACCCTGCCGCGATCGGCGAGGTATTTGCGGGCGGCATCGCCGGTCAGCGCCTCGACACGGCGGACACCGGCCGAAACCGCACTTTCGCCGACGACCGCGACGAGGCCGATATCGCCGGTGCGGGCAGCGTGCGTGCCGCCGCAGAGCTCGACCGAGAAGACCTTGTTGCCTTCGCGCTCGCCCATGGAGACGACGCGGACCTCATCGCCGTATTTCTCGCCGAATAGCGCGCGCGCACCGGAAGCGATCGCGTCGTCCACCGCCATCAGCCGCGTCTCGACCGGGGCGTTGGCGAGGATCTGCGCGTTCGAGATGTCCTCGATTGTCGCGATATCGGCATCGTCGATCGGCTTCGGATGCGAGAAGTCGAAGCGCAGGCGATCCGGCGCAACCAGCGATCCTTTCTGCGCGACATGATCGCCAAGCACGCGGCGGAGCGCCTCGTGCAGGAGATGGGTCGCGGAATGGTTGGCGCGGATCGCGGTGCGGCGGGCGTGATCGACCTTGAGCTCCAGCGCAGCGCCGAGCGTCACCTCGCCGTCTTCGACCGAAACCGAATGGACGAACAGGCCGTCGGCGCGCTTCTGGGTGTCCGACACCGCGAGGCGAATGCCGGAGCCGATCATGATTCCGCGATCGCCCTGCTGGCCGCCGGATTCGGCGTAGAACGGCGTCTGGTTGAGGACGACCGAACCGGTCTCGCCCTTTTTCAGCGCCGGAACTTCCTTGCCGTCCTTGACCAGAGCGAGGACGACGCCTTCGGCGGTCTCGGTGTCGTAGCCGAGGAATTCGGTGGCCGGCACCTTGTCGCGGATCGAGAACCAGACGGTCTCGGCCGCGGCGTCGCCCGAACCCGACCAGTTCTTGCGGGCATCGGCGCGCTGGCGCTCCATAGCCGTCTCGAAGCCGGCGGTGTCGACGGCAATACCACGATTGCGGAGCGCGTCCTGCGTCAGGTCGAGCGGGAAGCCGAACGTGTCGTGCAGCTTGAAGGCGACCTCGCCGGAGAGAGTATCACCCTTCGACAGGCGGCTGCTCTCCTCATCGAGGATCTGAAGACCGCGCACCAGCGTCTTGCGGAAGCGGGTTTCTTCGAGACGAAGCGTCTCGGTGATCAGCGGTTCGGCCTGAACGAGTTCGGGATAGGCGGCGCCCATTTCGCGGATCAGGGTCGGCACCAGCTTGTACATGACCGGCTCGCGCGCACCGAGGAGTTCGGCATGGCGCATGGCGCGGCGCATGATGCGGCGGAGGACGTAGCCGCGGCCTTCGTTCGACGGCAGGACGCCGTCGGCGACGAGGAAGGATGAGGCGCGCAGATGGTCGGCGATGACGCGATGGCTCGGCCGGCGGTCACCCTCGGCGTCGACGCCGATCGCCTCGATCGAGGCCCGGATCAGGCCGCGGAACAGGTCGGTGTCGTAGTTCGAATGGACGCCCTGCATGATCGCCGCCATACGCTCGAGGCCCATGCCGGTGTCGATCGACGGACGCGGCAGGTCGACCCTATTGCCGGGCTCGATCTGCTCGTACTGCATGAAGACGAGGTTCCAGAATTCGAGGAAGCGGTCGCCGTCCTCGTCCGGGCTTCCGGGCGGCCCGCCCTGCAGCGCCTCGCCCTGGTCGATGAAGATCTCCGAGCACGGACCGCAAGGACCGGTATCGCCCATCTGCCAGAAATTGTCGGAGGTCGCGATGCGGATGATCTTGTGGTCCGGCAGGCCCGCGATCTTCTTCCAGAGGTTAAAGGCCTCGTCGTCGGTGTGGTAGACGGTGACGAGGAGCTTGTCCTTCGGCAGGCCGAAGACGCCCGTCGTAAGGCGCCACGCCATGTCGATGGCGCGTTCCTTGAAGTAATCGCCGAACGAGAAATTGCCCATCATCTCGAAGAAGGTGTGATGGCGGGCGGTGTAGCCGACGTTTTCGAGGTCGTTGTGCTTGCCGCCGGCGCGGACGCATTTCTGCGCGGTCGTCGCGGTCGAATAGGGCCGCTTCTCGACGCCGGTGAAAACGTTCTTGAACTGGACCATGCCCGCATTTGTGAACAGCAGGGTCGGGTCGTTGCGCGGAACCAGAGGGCTCGACGGCACGACCTGATGGCCTTCCCTGGCGTAGAAATCGAGAAACGCGGCCCTGATCTCGTTGACGCTGCTCATCAATGCTGCTCACGCCCGCCCCGAGGTGAGAGAGTTGGGCGGCGGACTTGTCTTAGCGGGGGGTCCGGAACGTGTCTAGGAAGGTTTGCACGTCCGCTTGCGGGGCATAGAGCGTGCGGGCTCGCCTCTCCCGAGGGGAGAGGTCGAGTCGCAGCGCCAGCTGCGACCGGGTGAGGGGCAAGGCCTGTCGGTGAGGGCATCGGGGCGAGAGGCGTACCCCTCACCCCGCTCGGCCTGCCGGCCGAGTCGGCCCTCTCCCCTCGGGAGAAGGTGGGAGGCGCGCCTCATCCTCGCCTGGCTCGATCAGCGATGTTGGAGAATGCTCCCTCGGAGGGAGCGGGGAACGCCTCGGCGTCCTCTGACTGGTTTGGTTTGCGTGGATGCCTGAGGCGTTCCCCGCACGGCGGTTAAGTCGGAGGAGGCGGGCGCTTCCACGGCCGATGGCCGTCGAAGGTTTGAGAGCCTTCGAAGACCACGGCTCGTCCCCAGTGCATGGCACGGACGGGTCATGGTGCCCGACGGGCCCGCTCGTCGGACGACCTGGCGGCCGTCCTACATCCTCCGGCCTCCCGGGAGCGGGGTTCCGGGACCCCGCCCGCAGGCGCCGCTCCCCATCCCACGCCGGCCGGCCGGTACCTGGCAGGCGCCCCTCGCAGGGTGAGGATGAATGGAGGATAAGCACATGATAGGAATATTGTCAATATATTGAGCCTCATCCTGAGCCGGGCATGTAGTGCGCGTGTCGAAGGATCGTCGCGGGTTCGGAGCTTTTCGCCGTCCTTCGACACGGCTCGCTTCGCGAGCCCGGGCATGAGGGCGTGGTGGGGTCCGGGGTCCAGCGCATGAGTGGCCGCAGGCGCTCAATCGAATTGGCGCGGCTTCGCCGCGAGGTGCGCTGGGTCCCGGTTCTCGCGACGTGCTGCGCACGCGTGGACCGGGACGCGGGCTAATCTCCCGGGTCCCACGCCATCTTCATGTAGATGCCCCCGCGCTTCAGTTCGTCGAGCATCTGGGCGATGCGCTTCTCTCGGGTTTCGTCGCGCTTCGCCTGGCCGATCCACATCAGGTAGTCATTGCGCTGATAGTCCGGGCGGGCTTCGTAGGCTTCGCTCAGGCCGGCCTCCCTGAGGCGTTCGGCGACGTCTTCCGGCATCGGATAGCGTTCGCGGCTATAGGGGCGCTGGGGCATTGTCGCCTCGCTTCCGCTTTCCTCACTGCCGGGTTTGACCAGGCAACCTAGCGAGAGCCGAAACTGGATGCCCGGGTCGAGCCCGGGCATGAGGGATCATCAGAGTCGGCGTGCTCCGATCCGGCCGGAGCATGCATCAACGATCCATGGGTCCTCCGGTCAAGCCGGAGGACGACTGCCCTCAAACCTCCGGCTCGTCACCGTCCTCGTCACCTTCGGGTCCGCCCTCGAGGATCTGGCCGGCGATGACACCGGCGTTCTGGCGGATCTGGGCCTCGATCTTCGCGGCCACGTCCTTGTTATCCTTCAGGAACTGCTTGGCGTTCTCGCGGCCCTGGCCGAGACGCTGGCTGTCATAGGAGAACCAGGCACCGGACTTCTCGACAATGCCGGCCTTGACGCCGAGATCAACCAACTCGCCGTTCTTCGAGACACCCTCGCCGTACATGATGTCGAACTCGACCTGCTTGAACGGCGGGGCGACCTTGTTCTTCACCACCTTCACGCGGGTCTGGTTGCCGACCACTTCGTCGCGATCCTTGATCGAGCCGATGCGGCGGATGTCGAGACGGACCGAGGCATAGAATTTCAGCGCGTTGCCGCCCGTCGTCGTCTCCGGCGAGCCGTACATGACGCCGATCTTCATGCGGATCTGGTTGATGAAGATGACGAGCGTGTTCGACTTCGAGATCGAGGAGGTGAGCTTGCGGAGCGCCTGGCTCATCAGGCGCGCCTGCTGGCCGGGCTGGACCTCGCCCATCTCGCCCTCGAGCTCCGAACGCGGAACGAGCGCAGCGACCGAATCGACGACGACGATATCGACCGCTCCGGAACGAACCAGGGTATCGACGATCTCGAGCGCCTGCTCGCCTGCGTCCGGCTGGGAGATCAGGAGGTCGTCGAGATTGACGCCGAGCTTGCGGGCATAGATCGGATCGAGCGCATGTTCGGCATCGACGAAGGCGCAGATGCCGCCCTTCTTCTGGGCTTCGGCCACCGTGTGGAGCGCCAGAGTGGTCTTGCCCGAGCTTTCCGGACCGTAGATCTCGACCACCCTGCCCTTCGGCAGACCGCCGACGCCGAGCGCGATGTCGAGGCCGAGCGAACCGGTCGAAATCGTCTCAATGTCCAGCGCCTCGCGCTGGCCGAGCCGCATGATCGAACCCTTGCCGAAACTGCGTTCAATCTGCGCCAGGGCGGCGTCGAGAGCTTTGGATTTGGGTTGGGAAACCACTTCGACGACCTTCAGATTCGGGGCCACGGCGCACTCCTTCTTGGCAGGGCTGACGGGAAAAGCAACCAGGCCAATAGAGTACACGATTTGTTCTTATCCGCAACAGATGTTCTCGTTTTGATCGCATCGAACTTTAAAGCCGAAGGAGCAATCCGACCTATTCCGAAAACCTTCGGATAGGAAACGCAACCAAGCGACGAAATCCCGCCCTCGGCAGCTTAACCGAGGGTGTCCTTCACGGCCTGAATGAGGTCCTTCAGCGCAAAAGGTTTGGGAAGGAAGACGAATTCCTCGTCCTCGGCCAGGTTCTTCTTGAAGGCGTCCTCGGCATAGCCGGAGACGAAGATGATCTTGATCGACGGATTGCGCTTGCGGAGCTCCTTGAGCAGCGTCGGACCGTCCATTTCGGGCATCACGACGTCGGAGACGACGAGGTCGATGCCGCCGGCCTTCTCGTCGATCAGCTCGAGCGCCTCCGCACCGGAATTCGCGGCCAGGACGGTGTAGCCGCGCGATTCGAGGGCGCGGGTGGCGAAGCTCCGGACAGCATCCTCGTCCTCGACGAGAAGGACCGTGCCCTGCCCCGTCATGTCCTTGGCGGAGGCCGGCGCCTCGGCCTTCGTGACGGTCTCGACCTCTGCCTCGGGGACCGCGGACGGGATGTGGCGCGGCAGGAAGATGCGGAAGGTCGTGCCCTTGCCCATCTCCGAATCGACGAAGATGAAGCCCTCGGTCTGCTTGACGATGCCGTAGACGGTCGACAGGCCGAGGCCGGTGCCCTTGCCGACTTCCTTGGTCGAGAAGAACGGCTCGAAGATCTTCTCGCGGATTTCCTCGGGAATGCCGGTGCCGGTGTCCTGGACCTCGGTCAGCACCCAGTCGGTCGCCGGCAGGAGCGGCTTGTTGAAGCCCGGCACCTCGTCTGCGGTGACGTTCGAGGTGCGGATCGTCACCTTGCCGCCTTCGGGCATGGCGTCGCGCGCATTGACGACGAGATTGGCGACGACCTGCTCGAACTGGCCGAGATCGGCCTTCACCTGCCAGAGGTCGCGGCCGTTGACGACGTCGAGCGTGACGTGCTCGCCGAGCAGACGGCCGAGCATCATCCGGAGATCGGAGACGACCTCGGTCAGGGTCAGCACCTGCGGCCGGAGCGTCTGGCGACGCGAGAAGGCCAGCAGCTGACGCACGAGCCCCGCGGCGCGGTTGGCATTGTGCTTGATCTGCATGATGTCGCGGAACGACGGGTCGGTCGGCCGGTGGTTCGACAGCAGGAGATCCGAGAAGCCGATGATGGCGGTGAGCACGTTGTTGAAGTCGTGCGCGATGCCGCCGGCGAGCTGGCCCACCGTCTCCATCTTCTGCGACTGCGCGATCTGCAGTTCGAGCGCGCGCTGTTCCGTCGTGTCGAGGGCATAGACGATCGCGGCCTCGCCGTCGGCCTCGGCGCCCTCCGCGTTCTCGACCGGGCTGAAATAGAAGCGCGCCGAGCGGCCGCTGTCGCCGCCGATCAGGCCGTCGACGGGTTTCATGTCGCTCTGCCCGCTCGCGGCACGGGCCAGCGCCTCGCCGAGCGGCGCGCGGCCGGCTTCCGCCACGCCGGAGAGGACGAGGCGGTGCTCGTCCTTCATCACGTCCGGGAACAGCCGCGCGAAGCTGGCATTGGCGCGCTTCACGCCGCCATTGGCGTCGACGGTCGCGATGGCGATGGGAGTCGCGTTGAAGAACCGGGCGAACTGGACTTCGGCCGCGCGCAGCGGGTCGGCGACGCCGCGGGCGCGGGAGCGGTCGAGCACGAGCGTCTTCGACGGCGCGGCCGTGCCGTCGGGCGAATAGGCCGTCTTGTGCAGGATGCGGACCGGAAAGGACTGGCCGTTGCGGGTCTTCAGGTCGAGGTCGAGGACGTCGGTCTTCACCGTGCCGACGCCGCCCTGGATGGTCGCGACGAGCGAGGCGCCATCGCCCGCGAAGACATCCTCGAGCCGGAGCGTGCCGGAGCCGATCTTCGCGAGATCGTGGTCGAGCCACTCGGCCAGAGTGGCGTTCATGTAGCCGATCGTGCCGTCCGCCTCGGCGGAGAAGAAGCCGGCCGGCGCGTGGTCGAGGAAGTCGATGGCGTGCTGGAGTTCCTGGAAGACGTTCTCCTGGCGCTCGCGGTCGCGGGTGACGTCGGCGATGGTCCAGACCGTCGCCGCCTTGCGGCCGGGCGTGTCGAGCGGACGGACGCGGACGCGGAACCATGCCGGAACGCCGGTCGGGCCGCCGGCGACGCGGAACTCTTCCTGGAGCGCACGCCCCTCCCTCGCCGCTTGCGAGAGGCGGTAGATCGATTCCGCGACATCGGGATCGCTGGCGAAGACGCGCTCGACCGGGCGGACATCGTCCGGCTCCTCGGCTCCGGTCAGCGAGAGATAGGCTCGGTTGGCGAAAACGATCCCCGAGGCTTCGTCGGAGACGAGGATGCCGTCCTCCGCGTCGACGAGCAGATTGCGGGCGAAGCCGCTCTCTTTCTTGCGACCGCTGAAGCGCAGGATGCCGATGGCGCCGCCGAACAGCGCGAAGATGCCGATCGTGGCGAGGACGCCGAGGAAGAACAGGATGTAGCGGCTGGCGGATTCGTCATCCGCGTATGACAGTCCGGCGAACGCCAGCACCAGCGCTCCGGCCAAGGCCAGAACGAGCTTCACATTCACCGGCTGCTCGGTTCGGTCGATCGGGGCCTCGTAGGCGGCCGCTTCGTCCCGCGAATCCGTCATAAAAGCCACACCCGCCTCCGGCGCGGAGATTGGTCCGCCGCGATCCGATTTGCAATCATGCGGGGACGCGGCTCACAAGTCATCTAAGGCCACGGCGTCGCAGGCCCATGACATAGCCGACGACCTCGGCGACCGCCTTGTAGTGCTCGGCCGGGATCTCGTCGTCGACCTCGACCTGGGCATAAAGGGCGCGGGCGAGCGGCGGATTCTCGACGATCGGAATCTGGTGCTCCTCGGCGACCGCGCGGATGCGCAACGCGATCGCGTCAAGGCCTTTGGCGAGGCAGAGCGGGGCGTTCATCCCCTTTTCGTAGCGCAGCGCGACCGCATAATGGGTCGGGTTGGTGATGATCACGCTCGCCTGCGGGACCTGCGCCATCATCCGCTTGCGCGAGCGCTGCTGGCGGATCTGGCGGATCTTCGCCTTGACGTGCGGATCGCCTTCCTGCTGCTTGAATTCCTCCTTCAACTCCTGGAACGACATCTTCTGCCGCTCCATCCAGCTCTGGCGCTGGTAGAGCCAGTCGGCCGCCGCGAGCACGGTGAGGACGGCGAGCGCCGAGCCGAGAACGCGGACGATAAGGTCGAAGGTGAACGGAGTGAGCGCCGCCGGCTCGAACTCGGTAGTGACGCCGAGCTTCTCCCATTCCGGCCAGACCGCGTACATGACGGCCGAGCCGACGATCAGCAGCTTGGCGATGCCCTTGGCGAAATTGACGAGGCTCGTCTTCGAGAACAGGCGACCGAAGCCCGCGATCGGCGAGACCTTCGAGAATTTCGGCGTGATCGGGTCCAGCGACCAGAGGAAGCCGTTCTGGACGATGTTTCCGACGATCGCCGCGACCGCCATGAACAGAAGCGGCAGAGCGAGCGCGGCGATGGTCATGAGCAGGACGTCGGTCGCCATGAGTTGCATGGCGCGGGCACCGAACTCGATCGTTCCGGCGTGCCCGAGGAAGCCCTTCATCGCCATGGTCAACTGGGCCGAAGACGAGCCGCTGAACATCATCAGCGCGAGCGTTCCCGCGCCCAGCAGGAACCAGGTGTTGACCTCGACGCTCTTCGGGACGTCACCCCGTTTTCGCGCGTCGTCGAGCTTTTTCTGGGTAGGTTCTTGCGACCGTTCGCTGTCGTCTTCTTCGGCCATACCCTATCCGCCGAGCTGCAGAAGCTGGCGGAGGCCGCTTTCCATGTAATTGGTGAAGACGGTCATCATCGCCCCGAGCACCAGAGCGAGGATGATGAAGCCGATCAGGATCGAGGCCGGGACCGCGATGAAGAACACCTGCATCTGCGGCATCAGCTTGGCGAGGACGCCGAGGCCGATATTGAAGATGAGGCCGAAGACGATGAACGGCGCCGAAATCTGCACCGCGATCTTGAACGAACTCGAGACGAGGCCAACGACGTAACGGAAGGCATCTTCGACCGGCGGCATCGTGCCGGGCCGGAAGATATCATAGCTCTTGCCGAGCGCGGCGATGGCCATGTGGTGGAGATCGAGCGCGAAGATGAGCGCGATACCCATGAGCGACAGGAAGGTGCCGACGAGCGCGCCCTGCTGGCCCATGGTGGGGTCGACCGCGACGACAAAGCCGAGGCCGAGTTGCTGGGCAATGATCGCGCCCGCGGTCTGCAGCGCCGATACCATCAGCCGCCCCATGACGCCGAGGACGAAGCCGATCAGGATCTCCTCAAGAAGAAGACCGATGATCTGCGGGACCGTGCCGATGGGTTGCGGGTAATAGGGCTGCGCGAAGGGATAGAAGACCAGTGCCATCAGGAGCGCGACCGACAACCGGATTCGCGCCGGGAACATGCTCTCGCCGATGCCGGGCAACAGCATCACGAGCGTGCCGACGCGCGCGAAGATCAGGAGATAGGCGATGCTGAGATCAGGCAGGATCTGAATGGTCATCGCACGCCCTCGCGGCGCGAGCCGCGCTAACCGCCGTGGGCGATCAGGGCCGCGATTCGCATCATGTGTGCGGAGAGTACGTCACCCATGAACGGCAAGGCGAGAACCAGGACGGCGAACATCGCCAGAATCTTCGGGACGAAGACGAGCGTCATCTCCTGGATCTGGGTCAGCGCCTGGAACAGCGAGATGATCACGCCGACGACGAGACCGACGACCATCAGCGGCGCCGAGACCTTGAGCAGGGTGATGATGGCGTCGCGGCCGACGTCGAGAACTTCGGGTCCTGTCATTGTTTTCGTCCTTTTGCGGGCGCTCAATCTCCCTCTCCCCGCCGGGGAGAGGGTCGGGGTGAGGGGTCATGATCCGAACCTCGCTCACCCGGTCGCGCCAGGCGCGACTCGACCTCTCCCCAAGGGGGAGAGGAAATCATCAGATCGGCATCCGCATGATTTCTTCGTAGGCCGAGATCACCTTGTCGCGGACCGAGACGAGAGTCTGCAAGGCGACTTCGCTTTCGGCCACAGCCGTGACGACGTTGACAATGTCGCCCTTGCCCTGCACCGCCTGCATGGTCTGGGCATCGGAATTGGCGCCCGCCTTGCTGACCTCGCCGATGGCGCTTTCCAGCATCTGCGCGAAGCCGCCGCCCTGGCTGGTCTGGCTGCCGATGCCGGGCGTCGGCAGGCCGGACGAAGCTCCGCCAATATTGGCGAGGCGGGAATAGGCGCTGGCGGCAAGCGACGGAGTGGCCATGGATCAGTTCCTCAGGCGCGCAGGATGTCGAGGGTGCGGGTGAGCATGCGGCGCGTCGCGCCGATGACGCCGAGATTGGCCTCGTAGCTCCTCTGCGCCTCGCGCAGATCCATCTGCTCGATCAGCGAGTTGACGTTCGGCGTCTTGACGTAACCGTTGGCGTCGGCGGCCGGATTGCCGGGCTCGTATTTCGAGTTGAACGGAGCAGAATCGCGCTGGATGCGGCCGAGTTGGACGACCTGGGCGTCCAGTTCCTTGTCGAAGCTCGTGCGGAAGGTCGGAATCTTGCGCTGATACGGCGTGCCGTTCGCGGTGGGCGCCGTCGAATCGGCGTTGGCGATGTTCTCGGCGATGATCCGCATGCGTCCGGACTGGGCCTTGAGGCCGGAGGCCGCGACATTGATTGACCGAAGGAAATCCATCTTCGCCCTCCTCAGGCGCTGCGGCCGAGCGCGGTTTTGAGCATTCCGAGGCCCCGGCCGTAGAGTTGCGAGACCATCTGGTAGTCCATGACGTTCTGGGTGACGCGCATCACCTCCTCTTCGAGGACGACGCCGTTGCCCTCGGGAGTGACCTCGTAGGTCGACGTGCGCCGGGGCTCGCTATCGCTGCCACCGCCGAGACCGAGATGCATCGCGCTGGTGCGCTGGAGATGAACCCCCTTCGGGTCCGCCGCCGGGCCGAAATCCGGCTCGCTCAGATCGCGGGCGCGGAAGCCGGGCGTGTCGGCATTGGCAACGTTCTGCGCCAGCACGTTTTGGCGCTGCTGGTGCCATTCCATGCGCTGCTTGAGCATGCCAACGAGAGGAAGATCGCCGAAAAGCATCCGGACCCCCTGCCGGCGAAAGCACCGGACTAGGAAGAATTTGCCGGGTTGTTGGTTAATCAGTGGTTAACGAGGACCGAAAACCTTCTTGTCCTCCCTGTGCACACTAGGAACCCCATTAGGGTTTTGTTAGGTTGCCCGATGTCGGCAGGGGCGCCGGCATTTGTTCCCCGCGGCGGCGGGATGCGTAGGGACTAAAAATAATGGGCCTGATGGATCAGCTGTTCGGCACCGAGTTGCCGCTTGCGGTCAAATTTCTGTTGGCGTTCGCGCTCGTACTGGGCCTGATCTACGCGACGGCAATGATCGTGCGCCGTCTCGCGGGCCGTAAGCTCCCGCTTTCCAATTCGGGACGCGCACGCCAGCCGCGTCTCGGCGTGCTCGACGCATTCGCGATCGACGCTCGCCGCCGTCTCGTTCTGATCCGCCGCGACAATGTCGAGCACCTGATCATGATCGGCGGGCCGAACGACGTCGTGGTCGAAAGCCATATCGTCCGCACGCCATCGCAGGCAGCGCTCGCTCCCCAGCGCGGCAATCGCCCGCCCGCGGAGGCGGTTCGCGCGCCCGTGCTTCCGCCGCAGCCGCAACCGCAACCGGTTCTGCCGCCGCAGCCGGCCGCCATTGCGCCGCAGCCCAGGCTCCCTTCTCCTCCGCCCGGCCTGCAGCCCGTTCCGGCGCCGTCTCCGTTTCCGCCGCGCCAGCCGAACCTCGCCGCCGTACCGCCTGCTCCGCCGCGGGACATTCCGCCGCCTGCCGCTCCCGCAGCCGAGGCGCCGCGCAGCAAGCCCGGTTTCTTCCGCGCCACGATGAGCCGCGCCACCGGCGTTCTCTCGCCGTCGAACGACGAGAACGCCGCGCAGGGCGAGCCGCCGATGGACAATCCGCCGCCGGAGCGCCGCGAACCGGCTCCGCCGCGGATCGTGCCCGCTCCGGTTACCACGGCCCCCGCCCCAGCGCCTGCCCCGGCGGGCGCCAAGCCGAAAGCGGAAATCGATCCGCTGTTCGCCGATATCGAACGGCAGCTCGAAGAGGCGCTCCAGCGGCCGAAGGGTCCCGGCGCCGTGGCTGAACAACCCGTCCCGGCACCCAAGCCGGCGGCTCCGCCCGCTCCTCCGCAGCGTCGTCCGGTCGAACGCCCCGCGCCGCCGGCTCCTCGCGCCCCGGAACCCGCTCCGACGACCGATACGGCCGCCTCGGACAAGTCCCATCTCGACTCGCTTGAAGAAGAGATGGCCAACCTGCTCGGCCGTACCCGCCCGTCATGAGGGCCCGAGGGTCCGCACTTCTTCTCCTCGTTCTTGGTCTGACCGTTTATGCGACCTCGGCTCGTGCCCAGGCGGTGACGGTCGACCTCGGTACAGGCGGCATCGCGGAACGCGCGCTTCAGCTCGTCGCGCTGATCACGGTGCTGAGCCTCGCGCCGTCGATCCTGATCATGGTGACGTCGTTCACCCGGATCGTCGTCGTGCTCTCGCTGCTGCGCACGGCAATCGGCACCCAGACCGCTCCGCCGAACGCCGTGATCGTCAGTCTCGCGATGTTCCTGACGGCCTTCGTGATGGCTCCGACATTCACAGCTGCCTATAACGACGCAATCCAGCCGCTGGTCGCGGGGCAGATCCAGCCGCAGGAGGCCTTCAACCGGGGCGCGGTGCCGTTCCGGGCCTTCATGCTCGAGCATGTCCGCGAGAAGGATCTCAGGCTGTTCAGCGACCTCGCCCGGGAGACTGCGGATTCCCCGGATCAGGTGAGTCTGCGGGCACTGGTCCCCGCCTTCATGATCTCGGAGCTCCGGCGAGCCTTCGAGATCGGCTTTCTTCTCTTCGTGCCCTTTCTCGTCATCGACCTCGTCGTCGCGTCGATCCTGATGTCGATGGGTATGATGATGCTGCCACCGGTCGTGGTGTCCCTGCCCTTCAAGCTGATCTTCTTCGTCCTCGTCGACGGCTGGAACCTCGTCGCGGGGTCCCTGGTCGAAAGCTTCGTCCGCTAGGCCGGCCGGGCGCGAACCATCCAGCAGGCGGCGGTGAAGCGGACATCCGCTCCGTGCACATAGGGATCGAAGGCGGCGCGGACCTCGTCGACGACCCGGGCGCGAGTGGCCTCGTCCGCCTCGTGCAGCACCCGACCGAGGGGACCGAGCCGGGCAAAATAGCAGGCCAGCTCCTTTTCAGGCAGGGTGCAGCCGACGTCGATCGGCCGGATCTCGATTCCGGTCCACCCGCTCTCGTCCAGAATGCGATGAATCCGGCGCTCGTCACCGAAAGCGAACTGCCCCGGCGCGTCCGGTGAGCGGGCGGGGATGTTGGCCACAAGCGGTGCCGCGGCGCGCTCGGCCGTCGTCATGAACGGATTCTCCGCGGCACTCCGCCAAGCGACGAACCGGAGTCCGGCATTGCTCGTCGCCGCTCGCCGGAGGTTCGCGAAGGCCCGGACGGGGTCGTCGAAGAACATCACGCCGAAGCGCGAGATGATCACGTCGAAGCTCGCGGGCTCGAAGGCATGGGTTTGCGCGTCGGCGCGAATGAAGCTTGCGGGCACGTTTTCCCGTTCGGCGCGTGCGCGGGCGTGAGCGAGCATCGGCTCCGAGATGTCGATGCCGAGGCAGTGGCCGTTCGCGCCAAGCAGCCGGGCGACGGCGAGCGTCGTGGCGCCAGTCCCGCAGCCGACATCGAGCACCCGGCCCGCAAAATGAGTAGAGACCGCTTCGACGAGCAATTCCTCGAATGGCTTGAACATCCGGTCGAGCATCTCCTGGATGTCGACCCAAGCCCGTCCGGCGATGCCGTTCCAAAGCATCTCCTGCTCATTAGCGGTCTGGCGGGTGACATCCATCTTCATCTTCCTTCCCTTGCTTCCAGATAATCGATCCCGCACCTTGCAAGTTCAAGTCGACTTGAGGTCAAGAGGATGAAGGACCTGGACATAGCGGAGGTCGCACAGCGCTCCGGCATTCGCGCCTCAACGCTGCGGTTCTACGAGGAGAAGGGACTGATCTCGTCCGTCGGCCGGCGAGGCATGCGTCGCCTGTTCGACCCGGACGTGCTGGAGCGGCTCGCGCTCATCGCGCTGGGGCGAGCCGCCGGTTTTTCACTCGATGAGATCGCGCTCATGTTTGCGCCGGGTGGGCGGCCACGCATCGACCGGGAAATGCTCTCGGCCAAAGCGGAGGAATTGGACAGGACGATCCGCCGACTGAGCGCCATGCGGGACGGCCTGAAACATGCCGCCGACTGCCCCGAGCCTAGCCATATGGATTGCCCCACCTTCCGCCGCATCCTGCGGGCCGCCGCAACGGGAATGATCGGAGCGCCGACAAAGAGGCCGCGACGTCCCTTGAACTAGCCGGCTGCGGAGCGCCGACACCAAATTCAACAAAACGGTTGAATCTCTTTTCGATGGCGATATATTAAACCACATGGTTGAACAAAGCACTCTCGACACCGTCTTTCATGCTCTCTCCGATCCGACGCGGAGAGCGATGCTGCAACGCCTCACGACCGGTGAACGAAGCATCGGCGATCTCGCCGCGCCCTTCCAGATGACGTTCGCCAATGCGTCGAAGCATCTGAAGACGCTCGAGAATGCCGGGCTGATCATGCGCCGGATCGAGGGACGGACGCATATGTGCCGGCTCAACGCCGCACCTCTCGGAGGGGCCGTGGAATGGCTGCGCCACTACGAGGCCTTCTGGAACGAGCGCCTCGATGCCCTCGAACGTGAACTCAAGAAGGATGAAGGGAAGACGTCATGACCGATTATGCGACCGCACTTGCCGAGGACACCGTCCGCCTTGAACGTTATCTGCCGGGCCCGATCGAACGCGTCTGGGCCTATCTCACCGAATCCGACAAGCGCGCGACCTGGCTGGCGCGCGGCGAGATGGATCTCCGTCCCGGCGGGCGAATCGAGCTGACCTGGCAGAACTCCAAGCTGTCGACGAATGACGATCCTCCTCCGGAGAAATATCGGGCAAACGAGACGCACACGATGGTCGGCGAGATCATCGAATGCGATCCGCCGCGTCTGCTGAGCTTCACCTGGGGCGGGGAACCGGGCGACTCATGGGCGAGCTTCGAACTGACGCCCAAGGGCGATTCGGTGCATCTCGTCATCACGCACCGGCGACTGGCAAACCGCGGAATGAAGGTCGGCGTCTCCGGCGGCTGGCATGCACATCTCGACGTGCTCGAAGACGTGCTCAACGGCGAACCGCCACGTGCGTTCTGGCGGAATTACTCCAAGCTGAACGCAGAGTACGAGCAGCGGCTCTGAGCGTCAGTGCCGGGCGTCAGCGGTACGCTCGGGCTCCTTGGCTTGTCGGTCCCCGGTTGGCTCGTCCTTCGCCTGAGGGGTCTTGTCCGGCAGCGGAGGTGCCGGCTGCTTGACCAGCGGCGGTGAGGTGTCCGGATAGCGCTTCCTGTAGTCCTGCAGGAAGCGCTTCAGCGTATCGACCACGGTGGCGGCCTGGGTGACCGCCTGGAATTCCTCGCCGCGCCCTTCCAGAGGCGCGGTGACGACGTCGAAGCTCCGCTGATCGGGCGTGCCGGTGAACTTGTCGGTGTATTTCACCCGAAGCCGGTCGAGGCCGAGCGCATCGTCGGCAAGCGCATAGGCGATCGCCGAACGCAGCACGTCGATGCGGGTGTCGTCGCTGAGCGGCGCAGACTGCTTCCAGGCGTCGCCCGAGAGGAGTTCGAGCTCCTCCGCCGCGCTCTGCCAGCGCTGGGCCTGCCAGTAGATGTCGGCCCTGAGGCGGGAAATCTCCGGTCCGGAATAGGAATCGACCATTTCGAGAGCCGCATCCGGACGCGAGAGGTCGGACAGTGCCCGCGCTTCGAGCGTGAGGCGGTTGCGCACGAGGTCTGCCGGCAGGCCGGCAATGCGGGTGTCGTGGAGGACGTTGAGCGCCCTGCCCGGCTGCCGGTTCATCAGCTCGATTGCGGCCGCGCGCGCCGCGACCTGGGCCCGCGCGGCACCCTGGAGGCGGTTCTTGATCTGATATTCGAGCAGATCCGCCGCCTGCGTCAGAAGATCGACCTCGACGAGGCGGTCGGCCAGCTTGCGGATGACTTCGTCGCCCTTGCGTCCGGGCGGCGTCAGCTCCTTGAAGTCATAGAAGAGAGCGACGCTTTCGAGCGTCGGCGGGGCGGCGTCCGGCCCGTCGCTGAGGAACAGCCGCTCGAACTCGTCGGCCATCTGTTCCTGGACGTCGCGCGTGCTCGGCTCGTTCGGGTGATGCTGCATCGCCGCGCGCATTGTCGTGAACGCCTCGCGCCAGCGATGGTCGGCGGCATAGAGCCTGGTGAGGCTTGCCAAGGCCTCGGCCTCGATGGCGTCGCCACGCCAGACGGTGGTGAGGATTTCAAGATCCTTGATCGCGGCGGCGCGATCGATCTCGCGCGTGCGGTAGCGCAGATTGGTCGACAGGAGCCGCCCCTGTGCGGCCGCGATCTCGTCTTTTGATTCGAAGGCGACGCGATAGGCTTCGAGCGCCTCGGATGGCTGTTCCAGACCCTCCGCCAACTGGCCACGCAGGACGGCGCGTCGGGCATAGCCGTCGTCCGGCGCGAGCTTATCGATCTCGCCGAGCTCGGATGCGGCGGTGGCGTAGTCCCGGGCGGAGATGGCCACGTCCACCATGGTTTCGCGGAAGATGCGCTGCAACTCGGGCGGCATTGCGGGCAGGATTTGCTCGCCCTTGCGATAGGATTCACGAGCGAGAGCGACATGCCCGAGCGAGGCTTCGGCGACCGTCCGCCACAGCGCGGCCTCGCCGGTGTCGGCGACGCTACCGGTGCTGAGCAGCTTGGTGGCATCGTCGAAGCGGCGGAGCATGACGAGAGATGCTCCGCGCAGAAGCTTCGCCTGGTCGTCGTCCGCGAGGCGCGGCGACTGGCCGATCGCGACGTCGAGAATGGCTTTGGCTTCGGCCGCATTGCCATTGGCAAGGTAGAAGCCGGCAAGCGCGACGCGCGCCTTGCTTCGCTCTTCCGGCGACGCGGCGGCGGCGGCGCGCGCGAGTTCCGCCCCGAGCGACGGGAAGTCCTTCTCCGTATTCCTCCAATTGGCGGACGAGAAGGGGCTGTTCGGTTTGAGCGCGATCTGGCGCTCCATGCGCGCCGGCTCGACGTCGAGCGAGACCGTGAGGCCGCTGTTGCGGGTGACCATCAGTTCGTCGCCGACGACGGTGACCGAGAGATCGTCCGCATGGGCCTCGAAGGCGAGACCGTGCGCGGTCACGGGAATTTTGAGTTCGACCAGATTGCGATCGCGGATCATGCCCCGCATCGGCGGCTGGAGGGTGACGACGGCGATCTGGTCGCCGACATCCGGATCGTCGATCCAGTTCACCGTGCCGATCCCGCCGAGCCGGGTCTTCAGCCCGGTCCGGCCGTCGCTGGTGAAACCGGGAACGAGGGAGATCGGGCGCGTGGGTTCGAGCGGCTTCTCGCCTATCGACAGGATCCAGGCATTGCCGACAGAGGTCAGGCCGACGATGCGCGGCTGAGGGACTTTGAGGTTGAAGACCTGACCGCGGCCAGTGCGCGCCACGCGTACGGCCCGCACGCCGCCGCTGCTGCCTGCGATAATCGGCCCGATATCCATGCTCTGACGGCTGTCGACGACGAAGAAGATCGACGAGCCGCGTGAGAATGCGGCAGCGGACGGGAGCTGGGCGAACGGGATTGCGATCTCGATGCCGGTCGGCGCGGTATGGACCTGGATCGACTTGGTGGCGATCGCCTGGTTCGCAAGAGCGATCACCTCTGGCGGCAGGTCGCCTACATCGGCAGCACCGAGATCGACCCTTGGCGCGGCTTCTTCGGGCACGGCAGCGGGTTTCGCGGACGGCTCAGGGGCCTTGGCTTCGGCGTGTTCGGGCTCGTGAGGAGGCGTGGCGGCGTGATCGTCCGCCTTCGGCGCCGCGTGCTGGTCCGCCACGGGCTCGGCATGGGGAGCTTCGGCATGAGATTGCGGTGACGGCGGCGACGCACGATCCGCCGTAGACTTCGCGGCGGGCGATTCAGCGTGTTGCGCGTCCTGCCCTTCCTTCTTCAGAGGGGCGGCGGGATCGGCGACTTTCGGCGGCGGCTGATCCGACGGATTGCGCTCTGCGCCCTGATCGTTCGCGGGCTGGCCGAAATAGGGATCGACGGGAACGGTGCCGATCTGGACCTTCGGCTGCGGCGGGGGAGCCGGCGCGGGTTCGGCGACGTGGGCCTCGGCGGGCTTCGCTGCCGGCTTGGCGGTAATGACGTATGACTTGTCCTCGACGAGGCCGGTCATCGTATAGCCGTCAGGGACGGTGAACTGGAGCGTGCTCTGGCCCCTACCCGGCTTCAGCGACAGGCTGCTGACCTCGGGCGGCATCGAATCCCGGGCCGCGGCCAGATCGGTCTTGATCCCCGCCGGCAGCGTGACCACGCCCTGCGAGCCGGTCTGCGAGAACGTGACGTCGACCGGTCGGTCGAAGCCGAGCGCGATCTTGATTCCGCCGGCATTGCTGCCGGAGCTAATCGTCATCGACGGCGCATTGAGCGCTTCAAGGCGGGCGAGTTCAGCCTGCACCTTCTCGGCCTCGCGGGCCTTCCGGCTGAGCTCGGCGACGACTTCGGGCGGCAGCGGCGGCGGCATGCCGACCCAATTGCTCGGCAGAAGATCGACGAAATATTTGTCGCCGGCCTCCATGACGTTGATCTTCACGTTCTGGACCAGCGCAAAGCGAACCGCCTTGCCGTCGGGATCGCGGCGGGCGACGCTGACGAAATTGGGCAGGCCCTCGACGGCACGATTGACCGAGACGTTCACCGCTTCGGAGAAGGTGAGGACGAGCACCCCGCCAGTGATCCGGGTATCGATGGTGGGAGTGTGATCGAAATCGAGAACGACGCGGCCGAAGCCCTGGCTCTCCTTGCCGGTCATCGTCGCATCGGCCGCGAAAGCCGGCGCGGCGAACAGAAGGCACAACAGCGCGATCATGCGCGGCATGAAGGCCGCGACATCCGCTTTTGCTGTCGATCCATTGTCCCGAACGCGCCGCACCTCAACGCCCTCTGCAATCTCCGCGAACAGACCCCTGCGGGATTCAGAGCCTTGATACAGCCAACTCGGTTAACAAAAGCGTCAGGAGCCGCCGACAATCAGGGCTTCGGAGTGCCATGGATCTTCGGCAAGGCGCCCGGCGCCGCCGCGACCGGCGCAACCAGTGCGGGATTGGCCTGCGCCTGCTGCTGCTCGTCCTTGCGCTTGGCGAGTGCGACCGTGAGCTTCTCGGCCGCGGCGGGAGTCATCCTGGCGAGGACATCGCTCGTCTTCTTCGGGTTCATCCGCGAGGCGACTTCGAGCAGGACCGGCATATCGAGCTGATTGAAGATCTGGGCCGCCTGCTTGGGCTTCATGTTCTCGTACATGACGACGAGATCCTTGATCTGCTTGTCCTCCTGCTCCTTCCGCTCGGCCTCGGCGGCGGTGATGCTCTGCTGAACGGCCTGCAATTCACCGAGGCGGCCATCGACCTTCTTCTCGGCGGCGCGGAGCAGGCCCTCACGCAAATCGAGTTCGGTCGCGCGGGAATCGAGTTCCTTGCGGCGATCCTGCAGACGCTGGAGCAGTGCCTTCTCGGCGGGAGACAGGTCGGTCTGCGTCTTGTCCGAAATTGGGGCGCCGGGAGATTGCGGCGGCTTGTCGGAATTCGCGACGTCCTTGGCGGCCGTCGCCGGCTCGCCGCCGGACGCGGCAGCAGGGGCCTCCGCGGGAGCAGTCTCCTTCTTTTTCTTCGGCGGCGGAACCGAGCCGGTGATGTCGTTCTCGTCGCCCATGTCGGCGGAAGCCTGTGCCACCTGCCCCGGCGATCGAGCGGCCGCGGACGGGCGATAGGTGGCGGCGACCGTGATCTTCGGCGCTTCGGGCTGGTTGTCGAACGCGTAATGGCCGGTCAGCACCAGGCCGGCCACCTTCAGAACCAGAAGGAGGCTGGCGGCCGTGATGATGATCGGCAGTACGCGGAACTGCATGGTCAGGTCACGCCGCCACGCCCGACTGCCGCTCCTGAGTGCGGCGGACGAAGGCTTGCGCCGCAGCCAAAGTGGCGGTCGCGCGGCTTGTCTGACTGTTCGCGGGCTCCTGCTCCGGACGGAGCGGGCCGGGCTTTGCGGCGGCGGCGATCATGGCGATGCGTTTGACGATCTCCTCACCGGTCGCGGTGTGGGCTCCAAGTTCGGCAGACAACCGCTCCGCCCTTGTCAGTCGCTCACCGAGCGCCGAGTCGCAATCGTTAACCGCCTGTTTCAACCCGCTTATCGCGCGTCCGGCGATATCGGTCGCGGTCACGAGCTCGGCGATCGTCGCCTTCAGCACACCCTCGTCAGCGCGGAGCTTGCCCAGCCGCTGATTGAGAAGGTAGCAGTAGCCGATCGTCATGATGAGAAGCACCGCGACCAGGGACTCGATCAGAAGCGCAATCCCGTTTCCCATCACATCATCTCCTTGTTGGATTCCGCGCTCTCGAAAATTGCCATCGTGGTGCGTGAGCGCCGCACCGGCCGGGCCACCTGGACCGCGACCGCCTCCCCTGCACGACCCATTTTTCCTTGGGTAATCAGAAAGTCGCCGCATCTGAGCTCGACCAGACTGTCGCCTTTGACGTCCAGCATCAGCGTGTCGCCGACTTCGAGATCGAGAATGCGTTTCAGCGGCATCTGCCGCTCGTAGAGGACCGCCGAGACCTCGATCTCGGCGCTCCAGATTTCGGTCGCCAGATGCCCTTCCCAGGTCGCGTCGCGGCCGAACTTTTCACCCATGAAGCCTTGAAGCAGGACGTCACGGATCGGCTCGATGGTCGCGTAGGGCAGCAGGAAGTCGAAGGTGCCGCCGCGATCTTCCATGTCGATGCGGAGCTTGACCAGGATCGCCGCATTCGCCGGCCTGGCGACTGCTGCGAAGCGCGGATTGGTCTCGAGCCGGTCGATGTGGAAATGGACGGGCGATAGCGGCTTGAACGCCTGCTCGGCATCGACGAGCACGAGCTCGATCATGCGCTTGACGAGATTGGTCTCGATCGTCGTGTAGGGACGGCCCTCGACACGCATTGGGCCGACGCCGCGGCGGCCGCCGAGAAGCACGTCGATGATCGAGTAGATGAGGCTCGAATCGACGGTGACGATGCCGAAATTGTCCCAGGGGTCCGCCTTGATGACCGACAGGATCGCCGGCAGCGGGATCGAATTCATGTAGTCGCCGAAGCGGACCGAGGTGATCTGGTCGAGCGAGACTTCGACGTTGTCGGAGGTGAAATTGCGCAGGGACGTCGTGAGCAACCGAACGAGGCGGTCGAACACGATTTCGAGCATCGGCAGACGCTCGTAGGACACCATCGCGGAATCGATGATGGCCCTGATGCCGGAATGCTGATTGAGCGACAGTTCGTCGAGATTGAAGCCGAGAAGGCTGTCGATCTCTTCCTGATTGAGGATGCGGTCGGCGCCACCGCGAGCGGCCTGTCCGCCGGCGGCCGGGCTGCCGCCGTTGAGCATCGCCGCCCATTCGGCGGCCATCTCCTCGGGGTTGTCGCCGCCCGCCCCCTGCTCGGCGAGAGCGGCGCCCCATTCGTCTGCCAGTGAATCCTGTTCGAGATCGGACACAGCGAGCCTTACTGGATCAGGAGTTCTTTGAAGAGGATGGCATCGACCTTGGCCGGATAGACGGCCTGATTGATGCGGCGGAGCAGTTCTTCCTTGAGGCGATAGACGGCGGCCGAGCCTTCGAGATCCTCGGGCCGCATTTCGCGCAGATGGACCTGGAAGCTGTCGACGACACGCGGAACCATGGGCTCGACCTTGTGGCCCGCCTCTTCGTCCGCGACTTCGAGCGCGATCTTGGCCTTCAGGTATTTCGGACGGTCGGTGGAGACCGCCAGATTGACCATGATGTCCGGCAGATCGACGAAGGTCGGCGGCGTGGCTTCCGCGTGCGCTTCCGCAGCCTTCTCCCCGCCGCCATGCCCCATGACGAGATAGCCGCCGCCGGCCGCCGCCAGAAGCACCACGCCGCCGGCGATCATCAGCATCTTCTTGCTGAACTTGCTCTTCTTGGCTTCCTTGCCGCCTTCGATCTCTTCGGCGGCATCCGCGACGTTCGCCATGTCTCTCTTAACCTTGGCACGCCTCGGGACTCACCCTCGGCTGTGATGCTTAAGAGTAGGGAAACAATGGTTAACGGCTTCTTTAACGCGGCAATTTTTGCCGGTCCGTTTTTGCCGGGTTACGAGGGTTTTTCCCTCCCAGGGACCGGACCGTTATGGTTTATCACCGGTAAATCAACGACTTCCAGATTGGCACGTTGCGTGAATTGCTTTGGTCAGCCGGACGCCGGGGAGGGTTGAAGGCTGAACGAAACCTACGAAGGGGGAAGCTTCGTGGAAAACGCACTTCTGGTTGGACTGTCGCGTCAGGTTGCGCTTCGGCGCGAACTCGACGTCGTCGCCAACAACGTCGCCAACGTGAACACCGCCGGCTTCAAGAACAGCCAGATGGTGTTCCAGGAATACCTGATGCCGGTCGCGAGCGCGGAAACCTTTCCGCGTGGCGCCGACCGCAAGCTGTCCTATGTCGAGGACAAGTCGACCTGGCAGGATTTCTCGGTCGGCTCGATCCAGAACACCGGCAACCAGCTCGACGTCGCGATCGACGGACAGGCCTTCTTCGCGGTCGAGACGCCCCAGGGCATCCGGTACACCCGTAATGGCGAGTTCCAGCTCGACACCCAGGGCCGCCTCGTGACCAACGAGGGCTACCCGGTGATCGGCAATGGCGGTCAGATCACGTTCGCCCCCAACGAGACGGACTTCAAGATCGCCGAGGACGGCACGATCTCGACCTCCGAAGGGATTCGCGGTCGGCTCACCGTGAACATGTTTCCTGGCAATCGCGGCCTCTTCCCGGAGGGCCGCAGCACCTTCCGCGCGGACCTGCCGCCGCAGATCGCGACCGCCGAGGACGCCCGCCTGCTGCAGGGATCGATCGAGAAGTCGAATGTCGAACCCGTGGTGGAAACCACCCGCCTGATCGAGATCAGCCGGGCTTATCAGACGCTCAGCGGAATGATGGAGAAACAGGACGAACTGCGGAACACCGCCGTTCGCCAGCTCGCCGACATTCCGGCCTGACGAGGAGACGAACTAGATGCGCGCTCTCTACACCGCCGCGACGGGCATGATGGCCCAGGAGCTGAACGTCGAAGTCATCTCCAACAACATCGCGAACATGCGCACCACTGGCTACAAGCGCCAGCGGGCCGATTTCCAGGATCTGCTCTACCAGAACCTTCGCCGCGTCGGCACGACAACATCGGACACCGGCACGGTGCTGCCGGTCGGCGTCGAGGTCGGCTCCGGTGTGAAGACCGCCGCGACCCCGCGCATCATGAGCCAGGGTGGCCTGCTGCCGACCGAGAAGGAACACGACGTCGCGATCCGCGGCGAAGGTTTCTTCCAGATCCAGCTGCCCGACGGCCGCACCGCCTATACCCGCGACGGCTCGTTCGAGCTCGATCCGAACGGCGTTCTTTCGACCGTCGACGGCTATCAGGTCGATGCCGGCATCACGATCCCCGCCGACGCGACGAGCCTGACGATCAATGCCGAGGGCACGGTCGAGGCAACCGTTGCCGGCCAGACGCAGCCGCAGAACCTGGGCCAGCTCCAGCTCGCCCGGTTCGTCAACAAGTCCGGCCTTGAGGCCATGGGCGACAACCTGTTCCTCGAAACGCAGGCGAGCGGTGCCCCGATCATCGACAATCCGGGAGCGGAAGGCTTCGGCTCTCTGCTCCAGGCCCACCTCGAACAGGCGAACGTCAACGCGGTCACCGAAGTGTCCGACCTGATCGCCGCCCAGCGCGCCTACGAGATGAACGCCAAGGTGATCTCGGCGGCCGAAGAGATGCTCCAAGCCACCACGAATATGCGCTGAGGCTGATCGATGAACCGCACCCTCGCACTCCTCGGCCTCGTCCCGCTGGCCATCGCCTTCGGGCACAGCGCCGCAGACGCCCAGACGCTTCGCGCCTCGGCCATCGTCTCCGCACCGATCGTCACCGTCGGCGATCTCGTCTTCGACGCCGGCGCCTACGCGCCGATGCCGATCTTCCAGGCTCCCGATCCCGGCCAGACGGGCCAGGTCCCCGCGCAGGCGATCGTCGACGCCGTCCGCGCGCAGGGCCTCATCGTCAATCCGCAAGGCCTGTCGACCGTCACGGTCACGCGCGGCAGCCGCCGGATCACCGAAGAGGCGATCGCGCCTCTGGTGCAGGCGGAAGTCGCCAAGCGCGCCCAGGCCGCCGACCCGGCATCGATCCAGGTTTCGCTGGATGACACGATGAAGGTCGTCGACCTGCCGAGCGAAGCCGACGGGCCGATCGCGCTCGTCGACCTGACCTGGCGTGCCGATGGCGGAATGTTCGATGCCTCGATCGCGATTTCGCGCCGCGACGGCCAGATCGAGCGCCGGGCATTGCGGGGCACCGCCCTTGAGACCGTCCCGGTGGTCGTGCTGAGCCAGCCTGTGGAGCGCGGCGCGCCGATCGAGGCGCACGACCTCGAACTGGTCCGCAAGCCCAAGTCCGAGATTCGCGGCGATTTCGTCGCCGACATGGCGAGCGTGATCGGCATGGAGCTCCGCCGCCCGGTCCGCGAAGGCGCCGCGCTCAAATCGAGCGACCTCGCCGAGCCGCAGGTCATCAAGCGCGGGCGGCCGGTCACGATCACGCTGCAGTCGGGCCCGCTGACGCTGACCGCTGTCGGCGAAGCCCTGCGCGACGCCGCCCGCGGCGACAGCGTCCAGGTGATGAACCCCCAATCCAAGCGCGTGCTGCAGGCCGTCGCGACCGGACCCGACCAGGTGACGGTGACGATCGCCCGCAAGCTCGCCAGCAACGCGCGTTGAGAGAAGCGATGAGCAATCCCACTCGCCTCGCCGCACTGACCCTGCTGCTACTCAGCGCCACCGCCTGCGGCCCGGTCGACCGGCTCAAGAATGTCGGAAAGGCCCCTGCCTTGTCGGCGATCGAGAGCCCGACGGCGCAGCCGGGATACCGGCCCGTGCAGATGCCGATGCCGCCGCCCGAGCAGCTCCATTATGCGTCGAACTCGCTGTGGCAGACCGGTTCGCGCGCCTTCTTCAAGGATCAGCGTGCCGCGCGGATCGGCGACATCCTGACCGTGCGCGTCAGCATCACCGACAAGGCGGAAATCGAGAACACGACGAAACGCAGCCGCTCGAACTCCGAGAACATGGGCATTCCGAACTTCTTCGGTCTCGAGAACAAGGTGCCGAGCACCGTCGATCCGTCCAATCTCGTGACCACCGATTCGACCGCGTCGAGCGAAGGCGAAGGCTCGGTCGACCGCTCCGAGAAGCTGACGACGAATGTCGCCGCGGTGGTGACCCAGGTGCTGCCCAACGGCAATCTCGTGGTCGAGGGCCGGCAGGAGATCCGGGTGAACTTCGAGATTCGCGAACTGATCGTCGCCGGTATCGTGAGGCCCGAGGACATCCAGTCCGACAATACGATCGACTCCAACAAGATCGCCGAAGCGCGCATCGCCTATGGCGGCCGTGGCCAGATCACGGACGTGCAGCAGCCGCGCTACGGCCAGCAGGTGATGGACGTCGTTCTTCCCTTCTGAGAACCGGGGACGCCCGGTGATCGCTGCCGCGGCCCCTCCCCGGGCCTGTGGCAATGACGGCCCCTGCCTCCCCGCAGGGGCCGTTTCCTTTCCGCAAATGAAAAGCCCGGCGCGAGGCCGGGCTTTGAAGTCGTTTGGAAAAGGCCGGGAGTTACTCGTCCCGATACACTTTCTCGCGGCGCTCGTGACGCTCCTGAGCTTCGACCGACAGGGTCGCTATCGGGCGGGCGTCGAGACGCTTGAGCGAAATCGGCTCGCCGGTCTCCTCGCAGAAACCGTAGGAGCCGTCTTCGAGCCGCTTCAGGGCGGCGTCGATCTTGGCGATCAGCTTGCGCTGGCGGTCGCGGGCGCGAAGCTCGATCGCACGGTCCGTCTCCGACGACGCACGGTCGACCAGATCGGGGTGATTCTGATTCTCGTCCTGCAGGTGCTCCAGGGTTTCCTTGCTCTCCTGGAGAATCTCGTCCTTCCACCGAAGGAGTTTCAACCGGAAGTACTCACGCTGACGCTCGTTCATGAACGTTTCGTCATCGGTCGGTCGGTAATCGTCAAGAACTGTCATCTTGCCCGCACCCCGCTTAAGGCCCCCGACCGCACTCGAGGGCAACTCCGAAAATGGCGCGGAATATAACTACGGTCTGGTTCCGCGACAATCCGATTCAAAAAACGACGAATCGATTGATTTACAGCGAATTTTCCAAAGCCAGGATGCGTGAGGCAATAAGGGATTAGCCGGAGCGGCTCATCCGCTTCGCGATCTCGACCTGTGCACGAAGGTCGATTGCCGAGAGGATATCGTCCAGTCCGGCGTCGTCCGTCAGAGCCTTTTCACGCGATATTTCGGACTGCAGAGCGAGCAGCGAGGCGTCGGACGAATCGCCTTCGATCAACGCCAGTTTCACCTTGTCCAGCGCATCGAGAAGGTTGCGGCCGCGGGCTACCGCCTTGCGCCGGCGCTCGGTCGCCTCGTCCACAGATTGCAAAGCGAGCAGCGCGTCGAGACCCGGGCTGCCCATGACCGAAGAGGCCAGCGTTGTGGGCGCACGCTCTTCCGTGTCCGGCAGACGGAAGCCGCTCGACGCCGAGCCCCTCCCCTTCGCCTGACCAGAGGTACCGACCCGGCCGGGACCTTCGATACGCATGATGGTTCTCCTCACCCCGGAGAGACGCTGCACTCCCGACCGTTAACTCGCGGTTAACCACGGCAAAATTTGCCCGGTACGGCAGGATTGGCATCGTAAACCTTGCCGTCCGGCTTTGTTCCGGCACGTCTAACGCACGGTAAATCAATGGTTTAGCGATCGACTACAACCGGGCACGCTTCTGGCATCGATGATGGCAGGAGAGCAGAACATGCAGCGTTCCTTGTCGATCATGGTCCGGAATATCGCGCTGGCCGCCGCCGCCGCGGGAGCGATTCTCATCGTTTCCCAGGCGCGAGCCGCCGACGGCTCTCTCAGGGTCACGATCCCGAGCCCGGCGATGATGACGCCCGGCTCGGCGCCGGCGCCGGTCATGGCCGCGCTGCCCTACGGATCCTCCTATTGGCAGGCCGACGAATTCGGCGCCGGGGCGCAAAGCGAGCCAACGGGGCCGAATACCGTCCGCGTCAAGGATCTCGTCGATGTCGAGGGCGTCCGCGAGAACCAGCTCGTCGGATACGGCCTCGTGGTCGGCCTCAACGGCACCGGCGACAGCCTGAACGCCTCGCCATTCACCCGCCAGAGCTTGATCGCGATGCTGGAACGGCTCGGCGTCAACACCCGCGGCGCGACGCTTCGCACCAAGAACGTCGCGGCGGTGATGGTGACCGCCAGCCTGCCGCCGTTCTCGACCCAGGGCACCCGCATCGACGTCACCGTCTCGGCGATGGGCGACGCGACCAGCCTCCAGGGCGGCACGCTTCTCGTCACGCCGCTCCTCGGCGCCGACGGCGAAGTCTATTCGGTGGCGCAGGGGCCGGTCGCGGTGATCGGCTTCGCGGCCGAAGGCGCCGCCGCGAAAGTCGTGCGCGGCGTGCCGACTGCCGGCCGCATCTCGAACGGTGCGATCGTCGAGCGCGAGATCGACTTCGCACTGGGCAATGTCTCGATGCTCCGGCTGTCGCTGCGCAATCCGGACCTGACCACCGCCCGCCGCATCGCCGCGGCCATCAACAACATGATGGGCGCGCCGACCTCCGAGCCGGTCGATCCGGCGACGATCCAGCTGCGGGTGCCGGCGAACTACACCCAGAACATCGTCCGCCTCCTGACCGACATCGAACAGTTGCGCGTGCAGCCGGACCAGCCGGCGAAGGTCGTGATCGACGAGCGCTCGGGCATCATCGTGATGGGCCGCGACGTGCGCGTCTCCACCGTCGCCGTGGCCCAGGGCAATCTGACTGTGACGATCTCGGAAGACCCGCAGGTCAGCCAGCCCGCGCCGTTCAGCGACGGCTCGACGGTCGTCGTGCCGCGCACCTCGGTTTCCGTACAGGACGATTCCCACAAGCAGCTGGCTCTGGTCCGCGAGGGCGTGACTCTCCAAGAACTGGTCGACGGGCTGAACGCGCTCGGCATCGGCCCGCGCGACCTGATCGGCATCCTTCAGGCGATCAAAGCCGCGGGCGCGCTGCAGGCCGAAATCGAGGTGATGTGATGCGCGGCATCGAATCCTCGACGCTCGCGGCCCTCGGTCCGCTGTCGCGAGGCGGCGCGCCGGACCTGAACGGCGCCGGCCCGATGACCAAGGAGAAGGCCAAGCAGGCCGGCGTGGAATTCGAGTCGGTGTTCCTCTCGAACGTCCTCAGCGAAATGTTCTCGACGCTCGACCAGGGCGACGGCCCGCTCGGCGCGGGCGGCACCGGCGGCGAGACCTACCGATCCTTCCTTACCGACGAATACGCCAGGGAGATCGCAAACAATGGCGGCATCGGAATTGCCGACCAGGTGATGCGGGAACTCCTTGCCACACAGGAGACAGGTTCATGATGGCCCAGAACTCGGCACGCAACGCCCAGACCGCAATCAACTCGGAAGGCGAAGCGGGCGCGCTCGTCGACCGTATCGTCGAGACCGTGGACCGCCTCAACGCCGTCATGCAGCAGGAGACCAAGCTGATCCGCGAGGCACGGCTGTCGGAAGCGGGCAAGCTCGTCGAGGACAAGACCACCCTCGCCGGCCTCTATCAGCGCGAGCTCGAAGCGGTGCGCGCGGCGGCTTCCGTCATCGGCCGCCTAGTGCCGGATCGCGCCCAGACTTTGCGCACCCGGCTGGCCGGCCTGCAGGAAACGATGTCGGTCAATCTCGCGGTGGTCGGCACTGCCCGCGCGGTCGCAGAGGACATGATGCGCACCGTGGCCGACGAAGTTACCCGGCGCGAGCGGCCCTCGGTCTACGGTGCCGGCGGCCAGATGAACTATCGCCCGGCCGCTCCGGCGGCGATGAGCGTGTCCCGCAAATCATAGGTTGAGATACGCAACCCCGGACATGCGCACGAGATGTCATATTTTAATCAACGCTTAAAAGGAGGGCTTAACCACATAAATTTTCGTCCTGTTTAGACATCGCCTCTATTTTCGTTCAGGTCTGCCGGAAGGACTCCGGCGAAACCGATCGAGCAGGAGGCCAAGAACATGGACGCCGCGCTCCAACCGCGCACCGCGTTCGCACCGGCACCGACGCTTCCACGCGTCGACGTGACGCCGGTTCCCGATGCCGTGCGCACAGAACTGCCCCAGCCCGACCAGAGCGTCGCCGCCCTCGCCCAGAGCGGCGCGCAGGACGGCGCCAATGCCCGCCCCCGCGCGAAGAACGAATTGCCGCGCGACCTCCTGGCTGACGAGACCCTGCGCGAGCTGGAACGTGAGACCGAGGTCGACGACGAGGCCAAGGTGGTGGTGACGCGCACGGTCGACGGCACCACCGGCCGCGTGGTCAATCAATTCCCGGCCGAGAACATCCTCAAGCTGCGCGCTTATGTGCGCGAGGAAGTCGCCAGAGCGGAAGAAGAGCCGATCTTCATTCGCAGCGCCTGACCGGCCAGACTCGATGGGCGAGCCTTTCCAAGGCGGCGTAGCTACGGCTCCGCCGCCTTTTTGATGCCCGTCAAGAACGCGATTAACCAGCCGCTAACCATAAATTCGCGTCGCACCGTTTTTGCTGAAACCAGAGCGAATACCCCGGAGTTTCGGCGCCCCGATTAACCCACCGTTAGATCGGTGCGTGGGACAACCAGCCCGGCTTCCAGGAGGAAGTACGACACAAGCGCTCCTAGGAAAGGGGTACCTATTATGGCTTCCAACATCACTCTCTCGGCGGGCGTCCGCCAGAACCTGCTCTCGCTGCAGGGCACCGCGGATCTGATGTCGACGACTCAGAACCGTCTTGCCACCGGCAAGAAGGTCAACTCGGCCCTCGACAACCCGACCAACTTCTTCACCTCGCAGTCGCTCCAGAGCCGCGCCGGTGACATGTCCTCGCTGCTCGACTCCATGTCGAACGGTATCAAGACCCTCGAAGCAGCCGACAACGGCCTGTCCTCGATCACCAAGACCCTCGAGTCCATGCAGTCGACGCTGCGCCAGGCTCGCCAGGACAAGACCTTCCAGACGGCTTCCTACGCTGCCATCCCGTCCACGGCGACCATTGCTGGCACGGAAGAGCTGTCGTTCTCGGGCGGCG
>NZ_JBHSJF010000007.1:0-25783 GCF_042652085.1 Flaviflagellibacter deserti
CATCGTCATCCGGCGTCGTGCCGCGCGAAAATTTGCTGTCGATGTCACCTTCGTCAACCGTCCGCGATACCACCGTATCCGTCACCGAAGGCACATCGTCCGGCGGATCTGTCACATCTACCCGAACCGCATTTCCAGCAAGATCGACGACCTGAACTGCCGCGAAGTCCAATGAGGTCGGCGGCAGCAGGTCGATCGGGGAACCGGCATCACCAATGCCGGACGCGGGCTCGCCGAAATTGCCGCCGCTGCTGGTCGGGCTGGAAACGACCGATAGGCCTTCCGGACCGGCCGCGACGTCGATGCCCTTGCTCTCGAACGCGGCGATCAGTGCTTCCTGGGGGATCTCGACATTGCCGATAACGAATGTCGGGATATCTAGCGCTCCGCCCTCGATGACGACGCGCGTCCCGTCTGGCTGGGCCAGTACGATATTGTCGCCGTCGACGACGAGATTCTCCAGCGATGTACTCATCGGAAGAAAGATCTTATCGTCAGCACCGGGCTTGACGATCACGACCTGTAGCTGCGGCGTCTGCGACGCGGGCGGCGGAACTGTGCCGGGAGCGAGCTGCGCGACCTGGAAGTCGTCGCGCGCTGAAACCAACTCCAGAGCGGTGGTCTCGTTGAACTCATTCAGCGAGGAAGCCCCGTCACCGGATTTGTTAGCCATAAGAAATACGCCCCCAGATAGTGGTGGGCGCAAGGGGACACGAACATCACCCTGAATCAACGGCGCTTTATGAAAACAAATATAAAATGCTATATAATCATGAAAATTTTTTATGCTTGGTTAAGCGCCGAATATATCCGGCTATATTATTGGCGTTTAAGCTGGCTGTTAAACCTGCCGCAGCCCAAATACAGAAGATAAAATTTGATCTAAATAGTCTCGATTGCTGTAACAAGTTGTAATTCAGTTTTCTTAAACGCCAATTCAGTCCTCATTTGTAATGTCAGCACACAACGGTTGTGGAGCTGGCAATGTTTATACGTAAAAGAGAAGTATTCTCTTCTGTTTTCACCCCGACCGTGCTGCTTGTCTCGCTGACCGTCGGGGCGAGCGGCACGGATATTCAGGACAAGGCTCAAGCCGAAGATACCGGTTCGCTGGCAGCATCCCAGAACGACGCTCAGCTTTCTGAATTCCAGGCGCCAGAGGCGGGAACGCCCGATCTTGCCGGTATGCAGGGTGCGCTTCCGCAGGTTGCCAGGCTTGGGCTGAAGACCACCGCCCCGCAGGGTGGCGTCTTCGCCTCGATTGCTTTCCGCGTCGGCGCGAAATCCGCGAAGCCACGCATCCCCGCAGCGCTCGGTGCGACCGCAGATTTGCAATTGCCGGAATGCGGCGAGATGTATTGCCCGTCGGACAAGGACGACGTGTTGAAGGCTGTCGAAACCGCGCTCGGTCAGTCGCTCGAAGACAAGCTCTTCACCGTTAACTCCTTCGTCAACCGCACGATCGCGTACAAGAGCGACAACGAGGTCTACGGATCGCTTGATCACTGGTCGAAGCCGGACGAGACGCTGTCGCGCGGCAAGGGCGATTGCGAAGATTTCGCGCTCCTGAAGATGGCGGCTCTTCGCGCGGCCGGCGTGCCCGACGACAGCATGACGCTCGTCGTCCTTCGCGACACGCGTCGGAACCTTTTCCACGCTGTGCTGTCGGTCGCGACCGACAAAGGCAACTTCATCCTGGACAATGTACGCGATGCGATCCTGCCGGACTCATCCCTGCCCCAGTATCGCGCGCTCTACTCGATGAACGACCGCGGCACCTGGATCCACGGCTATCCTTCGGACAACAAGGAAGCCGCCGGGCGCACGAGCATCGAAGCGGTTCAGCCCGGCGAAGGCACCGAGCGCAAGTCCTAATCAGGCAGCACGTAGCAGATGATCACGGCTTGACCGATGACCGGGGTCAACACGGCATTCACGCGCCCGCGGAAACGCTGGTTGTCGACGCCGATCACAAAGCCGGTCCCAACCGGCATGTTGTCTTTCAAGCGAAGCGCATCAATTAACTCCACGATCTGTAGATCGAGCGACAGGCGCAGATTGCGCGCCATCGCGCTCGAGCTTTCGATCGACAGTCTCGCCTGGATGAGGTTTAAAAAACTCTGGTTGTAGGAGACGATCCTGCGGTCCGTCGCCAGAGCAAAAGTCGGCGACGGCGAAGCCTGGACAAGGCTGTTAGCCAGACCGCGATTGGCCACGTTCTGCACGCTGAGCAGCTTGTCCATCAAACAACCCATGCAGAGCACGCGCAGGCGCGACGTGGCATTGCCTCCGCCATCCGACGCTTGTTCGACCGCTCGGACAAAAGCTCCAAGGCTCAGTCCCGCTCCGGCCGCCACGTCCTTCAGAGCGCGCCAGAATATCTCCTCCAGCCGCAGTCCGCGGCGATACTCCCCCGCACGGACGACGACGAAACGCGTGGCGAGATCCTCGGGCTTCGGGGTAATCACCGGCTTGGAATTGATCGTCGCGGTCATCGCTCGCGCAGCGCCTCGGCGCGGGCCTTGTTCACCGGCTTAAGCAGATACTGAAGGACCGTCTTCTCACCGGTCATAATGTCGACCGAGGCGATCATGCCCGGAAAGATCGCGTGCACCTTGCCGTTATGCACGATCTCCGAACCCGTCTTTACCTGCACCTGATAATAGGTCTCTTCCGACTTTTCATCGAAGATGCTGTCCGCGGAGACATTCGAGACTTCGCCCCTTATGCCGCCGTAGATCGAGAAGTCGTAGGCGGAAACCTTGACCAGAGCCGGCTGGCCGACGCGAACGAACGCGACGTCGCGCGGGGAAATTCGCGCCTCGACCAGTAATACCTCGGACGTCGGCACGACTCCGGCCACCACAGCGCCCTGCTGCACATAGGAGCCGATCGTGTTGACGTCCAACGTATTGACCACACCGTCGACAGGAGACCGAAGATCGGTCCGATTTACGCGATCGGTCGCGCCGCGCGTCGTCTCGTCAATGACCGAAAGTTCAGACAGTGCCTTCGTCTTCTCCGCTAGGGCCTCCTGCTGGATCTGCAGCGAGATCTCCGTGACCTGAAGATCCGCTTCGTTTACGGCGGCCTTCAGACGCTTGATGCTCTCTTTCGACAGATTCAGCTGGCCAGTCGAATCCGTGAGCTCCTTCTGGATGCGCAGGAGATCGGTCTGCGCGGCAAGTTTGCGGGCGACGAGCGGCTGCAGCAGAGCGTTCTCCTGTTCGGAGACCTTGATATTGGCTTCGAGGCGAGCAATGTTCGACCTCGCCTCGTCGAGTTCCGTCTGCCGCTGCAACAGGCGCTCCCGAAGGACGGACACCTTGTTCTTGAAATTGTCGCGCCGCGCAGAGAGGAGCCGCACCTCGTTGGCGCAGACGGCATCACGCGCTGGATCGGCCGTACCCGGGCAAACGAGCGCCGAGTCGATATCGCCCTTCTCTTCCAGTTCGAGCCGCGCGATCTGGGCACGCAATGCACGAGCCTTGGCCTCGAGCTCGCCGAGAGTCGACGTGGTCGCAGTATCGTCCAGGCGAACGATGAGATCGCCGCGTTTCACGATCTGACCGACGCGGACCGCGATGTCCTGGACGACACCAGGCTCGCTCGCTTGGATGACCTGCGTCTTGGAGATAGGAATGACCTTCCCCTCGCCGCGGGCGATCTCCTCGACCTCGGCGATCGACGCCCAGATCAGGAAGAATACGATCAACGCGACGATGGATAACAATGTCATTCGCGCCATCAGCGGTTGGCGGTCCACCAGGCCGTCCGTGGGCGCGTCGAGATAATTGCGCATGTCGAGGAGTTGCTGCCGCCACCCCTGGCCTCTCGCGTCTCTCCGTGTGCGCATCAGCATCAGCGCACCGCTCGTTTCTGAAGGTGCTCGATGATCGCGGCCTTCGGTCCGTCGGCAATGACGCGTCCTTGATCCATGACGATCAGGCGGTCGATCAGTTCGAGCATGCTGTGCCGGTGAGTAGAAATGATTACCGTCATTTCCGGCGCAAGCGCAGCCTGAAGCTTGTTGATGAGAAGACGCTCAGACGCCATGTCCATCGCGCCCGAAGGCTCGTCGAGGAAGACGATCTTCGGCTTCGACATCAGAAGCCGCGCGATCGCCACGGCCTGCCTCTGTCCGCCGGACAGATTGCTGCCTCGCTCGCCGACCGGCATGTCGTAGCCGCGCGGATGGCGGGAGACGAAATCTTCGACGCCGGTCACTCGCGACACCGCGATGATGTCCTCATCGCTCGCGTCGGGGCGGCCCATCAGCAGGTTCTCCTTAATGGTGCCGGAGAATAGATCCGCTGATTGGGAGGCTACTGAGACGGCCGAACGCACGACCGCGGGATGATATTGGCGCACATCGACGCCATCGATCAGCAAGCTGCCGGCACCCGGCGCATATAGCCCGCCCAGAAGCCTCCCCACTGTCGTCTTCCCCGAGCCGATCTTGCCGATAATGCCGACTCGCTCTCCAGCCTTCACCGTGAGATTGAAACCGTTGAGCACTTTGTAGTCGGTGCCTGGATAGGCGAAATCGACGAGCTGGAACGAAAAATCGCCGGCATAGATCTCGCGGTTCACGAAGCCCGTAGAATCCGGCCGGTCCTCGGGCTGCGACATGATCGAATTCAGAATCTGCAGTGATAGGACGGCCTGCCGGAACCGCGCCAGCGTCATCGCGATCTGTCCCAGCGGGGCTACTGCCCTGCCCGACAGCATTACCGCGGCGATGATCGCGCCGGTCGTCATATTGCCTTCGGCGAACTGGTAGGCGCCGGCAAGAATAATCACGATAGAGACGAACTGCGACACGAAACCGGTCGCGTTCGCTGCATTGGCCGAGATCTGCTTAATCTCCTCGGAGGTCTGCGAGGCACGCTTCGCAAGGCCGTGCCAGCGCCTTAGAAGGTGCTTTTCCGCGCCGAGCGACTTGACGGTCTCGATGGTCGAGATGGTCTCGACAAGAAGCGACTGCTTCTGGCTGGCTTCATTTTGCGCCGCGGCCATGCGTTTCGCGATCGCCCGCTGGGCGGTGAGGCCAATGCCGATCGTGATGAGGAACGCCACCACCGGCACGATGACGATCCAGCCTGATAGGACGTAGATGACGATCAGGAATATGAAGGCGAAAGCCGTATCGATGACGACGCTGATTGTGTTCGACGTGAAGAACTCTCGGACGAATTCGTATTGGGTGATGCGGTTGGCGTAATCGCCGGTTGATGCAGGTCGCGATGCAAGCGTTGTGTGCAGGACCTTCTCGAACAGCAGGTAGGAAAGCCTAAGATCAGCGGAACGTCCTGCGTGGTCGATCAGGACCGCACGCACGCTTTTCAAGAGAAGGTCGAATAGGATCGCGCCGGCAACGCCCAGGACGAGCACCCAGAGCGTTGCCATCGCCTCGTTAGGCAGTATCCGGTCGTAAACGTTCATCGTGAACAGCGGCATCACCAGCGCCAAAATGTTGATGAACAGTGCCGCCAGCGCTACCTGCAGATAGGACTTCCAGAACGGTAGAAGCGTACTGACGAGCCAGTGCTTGCGCACGATCAGCTGGATATCGCCGGTGATAGCGGATTCGACCGTGTCTTCGCGAACCACACCGAACGTCACGATCGCACGGACGTTTTCGGGCGCGACGCCGCGCAGTTCCACTCCAGCGCCGGTTGCCAACTCTCGCGCGGACGTCAGATAGCGACCGTCTGAGAGGCGTTCGAGGAGCGAGAGCGCTCGTCCGTCGCGAAGGAGGATGATCGCCGGGAGGTCGGAGTTCGTGTCGACCCTGTTCGCTTTACCGTAATCGAGCACTTCGAGACCGATACGGTCCGCTAGGCGCCGGACTTCCTCGATGGACGGAAGCACCTCGTTGAACGGAACATCCGAAAACAGGATGACCTCGGAGCCAGGCCTCCCGAGAAACACTGCCACGTTCTTGAACGCCGACTTGAAATCAGTCGGCGCGCAAATTAGCCCCTCTCGCTCCGTGGCTGGAGAGTACGCGGTGGAACTGTGCTCCATGGCACGCATAGCAGCACCCTCCGGGGCCAAAGCCGAGTCTGGCTTTGGTAATCGCTGCGGTTGTAACACCGCCTGATTAAGGCTTCTGAACCGGAACCAGTAGATCGATCGGCGGCTTGCTGCTCTGTGACGAGGGAACCGAGCGATAGATATCGGTGGGCTGTGCCGGCGGCACGTTATATTCGGCCCGCGGATAGCCCTGAGACTGCTGCGGCGGTTTCAAATCCATCGTCTTCAAAAGGATGCCAGTTGCCGCCAGAAGTCGATATTCGGCAAAGCGAGCCGCATAACGCGCGGTCTTCGCCAAAATGGCCACATTGTACTCAGTGTTTTGGGCGTCAAGGACGTCCAGCAGTGAACGCTGACCGAGATCGAGCTGACTGCGATAAGATTCGACCAGACGGGAATTCTCGGCGGACTGCTGCTGTAGTAGCACAGCTTGGGCGGCTTGCCGCGCACGACGATCCCAAGAGATGCGCACCGCCTCCTCGACCTCGCGATGCGCCTGGTGCATCGCGAGCCGGGCCTCGCTAGCCCTGCGGATCTGTTCTTGCTCAGCGGCACTATCAATGCCGCCACGGTAGAGGTTCCAACGAGCAGCCAAGCGCACCTGATAATCGGTTGTCCGGCCGTCGTCGCCATTGATTTCCATACCCGTGCGCGCCGCCCCCTCAACATATACCTTAGGAGAATACTCGGCTCGGGCGGCGTTTACCGACGCTTCAGCGGCTGAAATGTCGGCAATAGCGGCCTGAATGCGAGGATTGTTTGAGCGCCCTAAGGCCACCGCTTCATCGAGAGTTTTCGGAATGGAACGCACCACGGAACCGGGCATCGCCCAATTCCCAATCGGTCTACCGACAAGCGTCACAAAACGAATTTTCGCAGCTTCTAGATCTTCAGCAGCTTGTTCCGATCGAACCCGTGACGCAAGGAGACGTTCATCGACCTGCTGCCTATCGGCATCAGTCAACTTTCCGCCCGCCACCAAATCCGACACATCCGCCTGAATACTCTGATGAAATTTCAAATTTTCACGAGCCTCCCCAAGTATCTCACCTTGAAGAATAATCTCGATATACTCTCGGATTACTTGAAGACCAAGAGTCTCAGATCGTTCCAAAACTCGAAATGAAGCGCCATCGACTCTACTGGCTTGCCGATCTCGTTCAGCGCGTCTGGCACCGCCGTCGAAAAGTTTTTGCGAGACGGTTATGCCCACATCCCTCGGATAGAGGTCATCATCCTCGATGCTGGTCAGACGGCGACTTTCGTTGTCCAACCTCTGAGCGCCGGTGGAGGCATCCAGGTCGATGCTCGGCAAGAACAGTCCGCGCGCCTGCCTTAATTCGAACTCAATCGCCTCCCGGTTCTCAACCGCTTGACCGATTTGTGGGTTCGAATAAAGCGTAGCCGTTAGAGCCTCGCGCAAAGTGATTGCGTGAACAGCCGACGGCGAGACAACCGCCAAGATCGCCGCAAACGCAGCCGCCTTTTTGTACATTTTCCCAGCCCCCAACTCCCGACCGTTCGAGTAAGCTAGAGGTTGGCGTGAGTCACGGTGATTTTCGTAACTTCATGAAATATCGCCATTTTGTGGTAAATGCGCAGCACAACAGGGCGGCTCTGTTCGGCTTTGATGAGGGCTTGGAGGCCCACCGCTTCATTGAGATGCCGGGCATCCACCCAACACCGTCCGTTCGCGTTCCGAGGGTACGGCTCCCTGAGGGGACATCGAGTACGGTGAGCGCTTTACGATTCAGCAGACGAGAAATTCAGCTGTCAAGATCTCCGTGATCCGCAATCGCGGATGTTCCGGCTGCCTTCGCAGTCATTCATTCGAAATTAATGTGGAGTCCAAGGTAATCTTCCCACTGATCAGCGTGCCAACCGGCATTCTTAAGCGCATCCACGAGATAGATTTCGTAATGATGCGACACACTATTGCCGGCTTCCACTACGAGCTTTAAGTCATATGCCTTCGCATCATTATGGAGGTCAATTCCATCGAAGCTCGCTGGCACTTTAAGCAGGGAAGCGGTAGCGCTTACTATTCTGACGGCATCTACAAATCGGAGCTGATCGCCCATCTCTAGCTTGAAGTCATCGATAAAATCCTGATCACCAGCTTTTGAGTCTGCGGCAAACTGAAATACGTCGGCATCTGCACCTCCGAAAATCACATCGCTGCCGGCGCCGCCGATAAGTAAATCATTGGCCGACGTCCCTACTAGATGATCGTTTTCGCTTTTAGCAGCAGTTGAGACGGCCTCTTCTTCGTCATCAAAATAAGGTGTTAGCACCTCCAACTGCGGCCCCTCGACACCCGCTTTATTAACGAGGGCCATGGGATAGTTACCCCACCAAGAGCCGCCTCCCCAATAAGCTCCGTCGACGTTGTGGGCGTCCAATTCCTTAAGAAAATTATCCAAGACCGGTAGCCAGCGAGGATCATTATTCGGGATCGCGAACTCTCCGACAAACCCCTTGTTCCCAGTAGCCTCAAGCCAGTCTAGAAATGACTGCAATCTATCAACGCCGATGGTCGCATAAGCACCTGCCTTATCGTAGGATTCCTTGTACGTTCCGGAACCATCCCTATCAAAGTATAGATGCGCTTCGTAAATAATATTGCCAGATGGGTCATCGATATCTAGCAACTTGTTGGCGGAGGAGCCCCAATTTTTCGCACTCGACCATCCATCACCGGCGACATAGATCGCAGTGTCTAAGTCAACAGTACGTATAGCATTTACGGCTTCCTGGGCTGCCGTTGGCCAAATCGATACACCACCCATATCGTGAGGTTCATTCATCAGGCCGTAGCCTGACAGCGCCTTGTACCCCTTCAGTTCCGACGAGAGCTCTTGCCAAAACTGAGCGAAGGAGTCGATTGGAAGTCCGGGAGATCCTATTACTGCGCTCCCGAAGCGGCCGTAGTTGTGAAGGTCGATGATAACGTCGATGCCGCGTTCCTCGGCTTCATCGAGAAACTGCTTCATTCGACCGAGCTCTGCTTGATTCAACGGCCCGTCTATAGTCGTTTGCATTCGCTCCCATTTGAATGGCAATCGTATAAATTCGACGCCCTTGCTGTCGTAGAAATCCAGATCCTTCTCAGATGGATAAATATAATCATATCCATACCGCTTGCCGGCCCCGCCAAACTCAGCACCCGAAAGATTTACGCCGATCATCTCTTCCAACTCACAGTAACCAAACCCTCGCAATACTCCATGAGTGGAATAAACTTATTGCTCGTTGAAACCATAAAATTGCGCTGGTAGATGATACTCATGCTGATTCTGATGATGCGACAGACGTCAGCAACCCGTGCCAACTGATCGGCATGGCCACTGATATTCGTCAGCAGGGTTTTCAATCGCACGGCCCCAAGGTTGGTAGTTCCGCATGCTGAAGCCCGCAAGTTCGCAAGAGCGCTTGGCGAGGCGCATGAAATCCGCGCTCCCCTGGGCAATCGGGGAAAGCTTCCTCTCCGCTGCATCAAGCCTGCTAACCACGTTGACCGTGGCTCGGCTTGTGTTGCCCGAGGAGTTAGGGCTTGCTGCCATCGCGATCGCCATACCGATGGTGGTACAAGCGCTTTTGTTGACAGGGCCGACCAACGCACTGATCAGGACCCCACGGATTGACGTGGCGACTCTCGATTCAATGACTTGGTGCTTCCTCGTTTTGGGAGTGATTGGTTGGTTGTTCTGCATCGGCGTCGCCCCGGTCGTCGCCCTGCTTTATGACCACAGTGAGCTTATACCGCTGCTGCAGATTTATGGAGCAAGCTGCTTTCTCCAGGCCGCAATGAGCGTGCCCACAGCGCTGCTCACCCGAAAGATGAGAACGAGAACCCTAGCTCTCCGGACATTAGGGCAGAAGATTGCAACATTAGTCGTGACGTTATCGACGGCCTTATTGGGATGGGGATCGTGGGCGATCGTGATCGGCTCTTTGGTCGGCTTTGCAATTGCAACTGCCGTATTACTTTACCGACAGCCTCGCAGGCCCAGACTTTACTTTAGCTGGAATGCTATCGTTCCGATCCTAAAACTCGGTGGACTGAACTCGATCGAGACCTTGGCAGGTGCCATCACACCAAGAGCTTTCCTGCTGGTCTTCGGACGCGTCCAAGGCTTAGAGGCTCTTGGCTGGCTGAACTTCGGCATCCGCTTGGTAGACGAGTTGGCCAACATTCTGAGTATGGCGATAACTAGGATGTCTCTGCCATTCTTTTCAGCACTGACTCGATCTGGAATTGACGACCGCGACGCTTTTCTTCGTGGCAGCCACCTTATTGTTGGTGTGTCTGCGCCAGTCCTCTTCGGCCTTGCGGCGATCGCGTCGGACCTCATTCCAATCGTATTCGGCGACAGATGGACAGAAGCAATTTTGACCACCCAGATCGTGTCGATTGTCTGGGCTCTTAAGTTTACGCGTGTCCTGTCGAGTGCGTTACTCCTCGCTAGGGGCAGTCAAGCGCCGCAGATTGCGAACTCTTGGATAGCCTTTGCCACTGGCACGCTCGCTGCCGCGGCAGTCGGCAATTGGCCGTTCCAATTCGCGGTTTGGAGTTATGTCGTCCCAACCCTGATCACTGTTCCGCTCGGGATCTACATGCTGAAGGTGATCACAGGTATGTCGGCGCTTTCGCAGATACGTTGCGTCCTGAAACCACTTCTGATTTCGGCGGGTATGTTTTTAGCTCTGCTCTATTTGCGCAACGCGATGATAGACGATCTGCAACCCATCTGGCGCGTATTCATTAGCGTGGCTTGTGGAATTTGTTCATATGTCGCGCTAGTCTTGCTTATCGACCGACACAGCTGGCAAAATGCCCTTCGAAATCTTCGCTAGACCGCGCTCGTGTTCCAAGCGCTCCAGTCCAAGTGACTTGATCAGGGGTCGCTTAATTCGGCAGCCCTATGCCCAAGTGACTATTCGCGGCACCTTATTCTCGAAGGCTTCGATTCATCTGGTCAGTCAGCGGCTTGATCAAATAAGAGATAATCGTTCTGCTTGATGTCTGAATGAATATTTCAGCGGGCATCCCCGGCATCAATTTTAGGGCTCCCAATTTGGTTAACTCATCATCTCCGACGTCCAAATGAAGCATGAAAAAGGTTTGACCTGTTTTTTCATCCCGGTTTAGATCGGGCGATATCATGGATACAGAGGCGACCAGTTCGGGAGTAGTGCCGCGGTCAAACGCGGAAAAATTCACGATCGCCTTTTGACTCGCAAACACCTGATCAACCTGGTCAGGAGACAATCGAGCATCGATCCTCAGCCGATCCTGCTGGGGAACAATCTCCATTAAAACGGCGCCACTTTGGACAACTCCTCCAACGGTATGGACGGCAAGCTCATGCACAATCCCCGTTTGCGGTGAGCGAACGTCCAATCTTCTGAGGGTTTCTTCCGCTGCGACTCGTCGTTCGGAGAGCTCAGCGATCTTTGCCTGCGCATCGCGTATGTCCGTGGCAATATCCGTGCGCGCATCCTGATCGACTTGGAGGATCTGAAGCTCCGTTTCGGCTATTCCGGCACGAGACCGCGCGATGGACGCAACAAGCGCCCCTCGCTCGCCTTCTAGTCGGGCAGCCTCACGCTCGATCGCTGTCACGCGTTGTATAGGAATGAGCTGTTTGGCCCAAAGAGAACGAGTTCCTTTGAGCTCTTCGTTGATGAGCTGAATTTCCTTTGTCTTTCCTGCCACTTGGGCTTCAATCCCGCCGATCTCCTCTCTCAGCTGGGCCGCTCTTTCCTTAAGCTGAAGTACTCTGCCTGCCCTTCCATCGACTCGCGCCGCGAACAACCTCTGCTCGCCATTCATGATAGAGGCGACGTCGGGAATGCCTTGGCGACTGATCATAACATCCGGGAACTGGACACTTGCGGCTCCATCTCGCTCCGCTTCCAGCCTCGCCAGCCTTGCGATGTTCTGATCCAACCCCTTGACCACGATTGAGAGGTTTGTTTCCGGTATCGTCGGATCCAGTTTCAGGAGCACATCGTTAGCTGAAACATGGTCGCCTTCTTTCACATGAATTTCGGCAACGATGCCGCCATCCAAATGCTGTACCTTCTTAACGCTTGAATCTACGACGACTGTCCCGTGGGCAATAACTGCACCGGAGAGTACGGTCGACCAGGCGATTCCTCCGGCAATCGCAAAGAACGCGACGAATGCCCCCATGCCGAGCAGAAGGTGCGCTCGGATGCTACGCCTCGTATGATCATCTGACGAATCCGCCTCGGGCACGGTCAGGTCTTGCCGCATCATCGCCCCCAAAGTTGGGAGACGATCACCCGTCTATGGATTGTCGGCCTTTTAGGCATCCGCACGCTCTGGGATTGAGATTGGGGAATGCTGCAACACTCGGTTAAGAACTGCTTCGCGGTCGCCGAACAGGCTTTGTCCATCATCCGCGACATACAGGATCTTGTTAACATTCGAGATCACGTTCGGTCTATGAGCTACGATGATGACAATGCTGCCCCAAGCCCGCGCGCGGAGGATGGCCTTCGACAAGGCCACCTCACCCGACGTGTCAAGATTTGAGTTCGGCTCATCAAGAATAATAAGAAATGGCCTACGAAACATCGCTCGAGCAAGGCCAACTCGTTGTCTCTGGCCTGCGGATAAGGCAGAGCCATTTGGACCGACATTGGTCTGATAACCATTTGGAAGGGTCGCTATCAACTCGTGCACATGGGCATCACCAGCGGCCTCTAGGACCTCCTCAGACTGGGCCTTGTGAAACCTCGATATATTGCGAGCGACATTTCCCTCCATAAGGCACACGTCTTGCGGCAGGTATCCGACTTGACTTGATAGCATTGCCGGCGGCCATTGCTGTAAAGGAATGCCGTCCAATCGAATAGTTCCGCGGACCGGCTGCCACACACCCGCGAGCGCTCGCGCGAGCGTAGACTTTCCACAACCACTTGCGCCAATAATTCCTAGCGCATCTCCGCTCTCAAGAGAAAAACTAATGTCGTGGACCGCGAGGCGTCCGCTTCCCGGAGGAGAAACACTGATGTTTTGCACTTCGAGCGTCTGATACGGCGCCGGAAGAGACAACACCTCGGACGGACGGGTCGCATTGGCAACGATACCGCTGAGCCTCGCCCACGCCTGCCGCGCGGACACAAAACTCCTCCATTGCCCAATCGCTAGATCGATAGGGGCGAGCGCCCGCGAAACGAGGATGGAACTGGCTATCATGATGCCGCCCGTCGCTTCCTGATTGATAACTAGATACGCGCCGATCGCCAGAATAAGCGACTGAAGTATCATTCGCAGGCTCTTCGACGCCGTCGCTATCAGGGATGTGAAATCCGACAGCGCGGTATGCTGGCGCAGAAAATCTTGATGATGCTGGCGCCATCTCTTGATCATGGGTGCTGTCATACCAAGAGCATGGATCGCTTCCGCGCCTCGCCGGGTCTCTTCAGCAACATTGTTTCTGGCCATAGCCGCGCGGTGCGATCGCTCCGCGCGGCGCCTAGCAAAAAGCTCAGCTGCAAGAGTTAAGGCCGCCAGCACGACAGCCGCAGAGAGCACTGTAATTCCTATTATAAAATGATAAGCGAAGCATACTGCCAGGAAGACCGGCAGCCATGGCAAATCGAAAATCGCGATCGGACCGGGCGAGCCCATGAACACGCGTAGTGTTTCTAAGTCCTTCATCGGACCGACGGCATCTATCTGGGGACCGCGCGCGTTCGCAATTGACACAACCTCCCCCAGTAGATCGGGAGCCATGTCTTCCTCGAAACCTATTCCAACACGGCTTAAAATTCTCGCGCGGATAATTTCGAGAAACCCCTGAAATGCATACATAAACAGGGCAATTCCTCCGAGCGCAATCAGCGTCGGAATACTGCGTGAAGGCAACACTCGATCGTAAACGGCTAACATAAACAAAGAGCCGGTTAGCATTAGGATGTTTATCAAGCCGCTCAGCACGGCCACCCCTACCAGCCCGCCCTTGAAGCGCATGAGGGCGGCAGGTAAGTGACTGTTTCCCTCTTGCCCCATGCCCCAATCCTTTAGGATCAAACCCGAATTAATGACAAACTGGGAAACGCAGGTTGCGCGCCGACAATGGCTTTTCATTCCGGATGCAGCATTATCACTTACTATGAAGTTTTTCGAAAAGAAGTAGTCTCCCGGCCGGATCTACAGGGGGTGTGGACTCAAGCCGGAATACGTAGTCTTCGCGCCAAGCTTTTCCGCCCCCCCAGGCTGTCCAACCGAGCCAAACGTCAGGGTTTCCCTGTACGTGGTCAATCATTCGTGAGGCGGCTGTCAGCCCCGAAGAAGATGAGGCATTTGGGATACCAAATTCACCGAGAAACAAGATTTTCCTATGCTTGCGAGCCCACTCGGTGGCCGCTTCAATTTTTCTCCGGCCGGCGTCGACGTCTCCGTTCGCGGCATCGGGCAAGATGCCTTTTTCACCCTTGTCGACATACTGATGCACTTGGAAAATTAGGTTGTCAGCCGGATCACGAAGCGAGAGGGCGGCATCCGAAAAACTTGATACGAGAGCGCCGGATTTTGCCCAATTTGGAGGTTCAATGTGAATGGAGTTTGTCGCCCCCGCCCCTCGTATGGCGTCAATCGCCGCTTGGTACATACGACGCAAAATCTCAGCTTCAGTCGCCGCGTCAGCGGACTTGAGATCATGCGGCTCATTCATCAGATCGAATTGAACCAGCGGGTAATCCTTGAAGCGCTCCGCGATTTTTCGCCAAACGTCTGCATAATCGTCCCGCGTCACCAAGCCTGACGGCCCATCGATCTGAGCCTGCTTAACGCCGTCAGGCGTCGACACCCAACGGTTACCGTAATTGTGCATGTCCAAGATAACGACGGTGGTGCCGCGGGAGGCCACTTCCACCAACTTGGCGATATGATCGAGGCTAACATCGCCTCGAAGGTCTGGCTGAACACGCTCCCACCTAAAAGGGAGTCTGACCACGGTCACTCCTCGGTCCTGCCAACCCTTTAACACTAGGGGGTCCGGCCAAGCGTAGTCTTTATTAAGACGACCGAACGGCGTCGCTGTCGTCGACGTCTGCTTAATATCTTTGAATTCCGCTCCCGATAAATTTACACCTTGCAGTTGACCAGCACCGGACGGTGTATTGAGCAAGCTCATAAAAAGACTCAACGTCGCGATATAGGCTCGCATCATCCGTCTCCGTTAGCATCAAAAAAGATTGAAGTGCCTGTAGCGGGCCGCATGTTGCGGCGTCTAGGCTGATTGGATTCGGTCGGTGATTGGCAAGCGGCGCGGCCGAAACCACCGGATCCCCGCGTAGAACGCAATCCGTCTGGCCTTTTCTGCCGCTCTAGCTAACAGCCTCATTATTCTGTCACTTCCCCGCAAAGCTGGCAAATCGAGCCTGCGATCCATCTCAATGGTCGACCCGAAATCCAGTTCCGTCAGGGGCGCTGGATAAAGCCCCAGACTGGGAACTCCGTGCGCCCATACCCGGTCCATTTCGTCGTCTATCGGTCGAACCACTTTTTGAATCGACGAAAGAAATAATTTCGCACCCGCTTTGTTGATCCAGTACCCCTGTGTACCGTACACCGGCCTTCGATACTCCACTAAGTATCGACCAAGAACCGGCGCTATACATCTGGTCGAAACCGGCAATTTCCCGTAAAATCGGACGAAATTGAAACCATTGAAACTGGCATCAAATTCCCCGGCTTTCTCGAAGAACGACCAATTTATGAGTACGTCATCCTCCAATACGCACATCGAATTTAGGTCGTTATGTTCCGAGAGCCATTTCCACAAAGAAACATGACTAGCGAAGCAACCCAATTCACCACGCGTCAGTTCTCGGCCGCGGTTCCAAACGGCGTGCCGAGCGTTATAGGGCAGCCAATCCGGTAGAGACGTCGCAGCGTCGTAGAAAGACCACGGCACGGCCAGCCTAGCCATCTGTGCCTCGATCTCTGTTCGGCGCTGAACCGAGTCCTTGAGGCTGATAATGCGTATTTCAGAAGGCATGGCCCCTCACCTGGCTTGCAAAAGAAGGTTCTGCGCCTCGGCAACCGATCCCGCGACCCTGACCAGAGGGTCTGTTGCTGTCCAGCGCTGCATGAACCTGCTCAACTTGCCATACGAATTATCGATCACGATGTGAGGAATACCCATCAGCAGGCAGAAGATGTGAGCATGAAGGCGGTCCGTGACAACGCTATGGCCGGAGCCCAACAGTCGCTGCCCCCTCCGTTTTCGGGTGTGCGCCAATCCTCTAAACGCGAGCTCGAGAGAACCATACGTTGGATTTGCCGTCTCAAGGCGTTTCACGAGGGGGAGTATCCATCCATTCTGCAATTTGGCTGAGCGGTCATCTTGCAACCAATCAACAACTACACTCGACGGATCTCGGACCTCGCCTCGTGCCGCCATCTTTTCATCGTCCTCCCTCAACAGGAAGACGACAGAGTGTTTTGACGATATTTTGTCCTGAGGACCTAAGGCGAATGCCATATCTGGGCTCAGCACGGTCTCACACTCGAAGCGGTCACGAGCAAATTCGAAACTCCATTCGTCCCTCACGAGCAGGCTAAAATTCTTGTGTTTCGTGATAGCCGCCGCAGTGGCTCGGACATTATCGTCCGATTGAAAATGGATCGACTGAGGCAACTGTACGATCTTGCGATCAGGATGCGCCGCGAGCACTCGCTGACGAAAGGCTTGATATTTCGGCCAAATATCTCCGAAATTGCCGCCGCCGCTTAAATAGATTGGTCCCTCTGGGCATGCTCGGTTTAAAGCGGCCGGATTATATTCGTCGCGCGTTGAGACATAGGATGGCCGGACTTTAAAAACATCCCAAAACAGCGCGATTTCGCCAAGCCAAATCAAACTATCGCCTACGTTCGGATAGTTCGGAAAATCCAGCAAAGCATAGCCCGGCGCCGGAGCCGGCAGCGTAACTGCGGTCTGCCGCAATATACCTTTTAAATCGTCCAATGTTTTTTTCATCGACTAGCCATCACTTCAAGATTATATAACAGGTTAACACTCAATTAGTGGTAAACTATGCATATCTCTCTGATCATTTGCACGCGCAATCGAGCAGCGCCGCTCCAAAAATGCCTGGAGTATGTTGCTCGCCTCGACAACCGACACCTGATGGAGCTGGTTGTGGTGGACAACAATTCGACGGACGACACGGCGCGCGTAATCCACGAGTTTTCCTCCCAGGCTGATTTTCCGGTTAAGTATGTCAAAGAGCTTGTGCCCGGGTTGAGCAGCGCGCGCAACGCTGGCATTCGCTCGTCGCAGGGCGAGATCATCGGATTCACGGATGACGATTGTTATGTTGAGGGCGATTATCTCGACGCCCTATTGCGACTCTTTGACGGGACCAGCATCGGTTATGCCACCGGCAGAGTAAGGCTGTACGATCCAACCGATTATCCCGTCACAATAAACGAGTCGTTGGACCCACTCGTCATTCCGGCAAACAGTTACGTTCGGCCGGGCCTGGTAAAGGGAGCGAATATGGCTTTTCGACGCTCCGCTCTCGCGGCGATTGATTGCTTCGACACGAAATTTGGCAGTGGCTCCTTTTTTCCGGCCGAAGATTGTGATGCTGCTGCAAGAGCCAGCCTGCACGGGTATGTCGGCGTGTATGCGCCTGAGCTCGTCGTATGGCATCATCATGGAAGAAAGGAAAAGGACTTAGAGAAGCTACTCACAGACTACGATATTGGCAGAGGCGCCTACCATATGAAGCTGCTTCTAACCGGCCGCGGCCTCGCCCCCCGCCTGCAAGGTTGGATCGAGTTTCCGAAGCGAATTGCCCGGCGCCCCCGCAGCGGATATCTGGAGCTCAGAGGCGCGATAAAGTACGTGCTCGTGCGATAATTGCGTCGCCGACCGAAGGTTTTATTCTTGCACAGAACTCGCTGTTCCGACGGGCCGGACATCGCGGTAGGAGCTGACTTTGGCCAGGATTGGTCGAGTTTGGTACGCTCCCAAGAGGAACCAGAGTAACGCAGCCGTTTTTATGGACAGATACGAATTGCTTATGAGCATCGTAGTTGTCAAGAAAATGAGAGCAGCGCGCTTGAATAACGCCTGCTTTGGCTCTCCTTCCGCCAGATTAAACGTAACGAAAATCAATATAAGCATCGCGCCAAATATCGACTGGGTCGCGATGAGGTAGGTGATCCCACTATCGGCGCTTTGCACGTACGTGGAGTTCGAAATTCCAAAAAACGCTGCAGCATCAAATCTGTAGAATATTTTAGCGGCAAGCGCCGCTCTCCCCGCAAGGTCGTCGCGGCTCGGCTCGGCGCCGAAACCGAGTAGCACGAACGAAACTACAATGAGCACCGGGATATAGAGGAGCGACGAATATCGAACAATCGGCTTAACGAAAGACAGGAGGATAATAAAAATTGACACGATAACCGCCAATCGGCCGTCACAAGCGATAAGCAGAAATATTGTCGACAATATATAGAATGCTAGAGTTCGACCTGAAAGCGATCTCGCCTCTGTTGAGACATAGGCCACTAAAATGATGCAATAATTTCCAAGCGAAACAGGCTCCAGAAATATCGAGGACGCTCTGTGAATGTTGAGAAATGGAAAAAGATTACGCTCCCCCGGTCGAGTTGCACTGACGAAAAGCGCAGAGTCCGTGTTCCAGAAATTGGCTTCAGAAAAACCACGGGTAGAAATATAAAACTGTTTAACATTGAATAGCGTCACGAACAGATCTGTTGCGAACAACTCAATGATCGCGACCAGAGTTACAATGATTTGCAGCCAGAAAACGCACTTTCCCGCAGCCGCGCGTCCAGAGACAATACCGAGCGCGACGAACGTCGAGATCAGCATTCCATCCCTTAAAGCCTTCGCGTCAACCCTTCCGATAAACATCCAGCGGGCCACGGCAACCGCCATCAACAACCCAAGCAGGTAGTACCAGGCGGTGACCCTGTCGTTATAGCGCCAGATGATGATCGCGTGAGCGATCAGCACGACCACGATCTCACAGGCAATGACGGTGGCCGGAGACATCGTCAAGAAGTTGGCGTTAACGATAGCCAGTAGCGCATTGAAGCTTACTGCAAATACAACAAGGATCGCTTCAATATTTGTCCAGAATGGGCTCTGACCCCCAGTCGCGTGCGCTTTGTTCGACAGCATTATCGGTCCGAAGGCGCGGTCACCGACGCTTTGAAATAATGGGTTGGCGGCGATCTACTTTCACTCAAAACAATAGACGCGAATCGCACCATTCCGACGGTGTATCGGCTAAGAAGGCGAGTCGGTTCTTTGGCCAAGCGGTAGGCCCACTCCAGATGCAGTGACCTGATCCACTCTGGTGCCCGTTTTTGCGAACCGGAGAGCCACACAAATAGCGCTCCCACCCCGACGATAAGAGACGGTTTGAGATTGCCCATATTCCGCTCGATCCACTGCTCCTGAAGAGGATTTCCTAATCCCACTAGCAGGACTGTGGCCCCCGTTTCGTTTATCTGTGCGACCAATTCAGCGTCGTCAAAGAAAAACCCGTTCCTGCGACCGACCACCAAGTGATCGCTTTCGTCCTCCAAGCGCCGCGCTGCTCGATCCACAACCTCTTGCGTGGAGCCGAACAAAAACAATTTCTGGGGCGTTGCCAGTTTGCTGACCAACAACGGGACAAAGTCTGTCCCGTTCAAATTCTCTCTAAAGGCTCTTCCGAACAATAGCTTCGACGCAATTCGCATCGCCACCCCGTCATTTACAAGGATGAAGGGAGAGCCCCGGAACGATTCACCGAAAGGCTGACACTTAACGATAAAGTTGGCGTTTGCGAATAAAAGTACGACCTTCCGGCCCGTCTCTAAGCTTGCCGAAACGTAGCGAATTAAACCCCGGCGCGAGACATCTCGGATTACAAACCCGCCAACGGGCCGCCTACTGCCACGTGCTAGCAGCCGGCCACGACGCGAAAGGCGGCCGATCATGCCTGAGACCAGTTCCTTGCGTATGCTCTCAATTCCGCGAACCTTAATAGAAAAGCGGCGCTTGCACCGAGCGCAATGCCAAACACAGCCGATCCGAACAGGATAGCGAGCGCCGAAGGCCCAGCTTTGATCAAGCCCGCATCCTTAAGAACCTCATTTCCACCCAACGACGTTTTGGAGGCCTCTTTGTCGGGGTTTTCCGTGAACAGCGCCGCAACGGCGTTGGCGATTGATCGCGCGCGTCCAGGACTATCCGCTCGATAAGCGATGTCCAGCCTCGAGCCTAGTCCAAATCGCGAAGCTGTGAGATTGCTCTGCACAATCGACGCTGCAAGGTTTTTGGCTTCGGGTGTGCCAGGCTCGACGCTGTTGATATTCAGGATCAATGAGACCAAGGGAAACGGTGACAGGGGTGCGGATAAAAACTCCGCATCTTCATCCAACTTCAGGCGCTGAACGACAGCCTCAGCGGTTCGATCAGACTGGATCATCTCGATTTGGTTGGCCAAGACAGTTGCGTCGGCCACGCCAGAAAATGACAAGGTCTCAGAAACATTTGCAACGCGCAGCTCGGCCGTTTTAAGATCCGCATCAACCTGTTGGAGTTCATTCAGAATGTCAGTTTTGGTGTCGTTCACCAGCTGAGCCGACTTCTGCTTTAGCTCCTCAACGGTTTGCTTTCTACTGAGAAGCTGTGTTTCCAGCTCAATCTTTCGAGTTGCGAAGGTCGCGGCTGTACGGTCAAGATCTCCAAGTTTGCTAGTGGCGTAATAGCCCTTACTGGCCAACTGCCGTACGCTCTCCAACTCTTTGTCGATCGACTGCTGCTGCGACGCGGCTAGCTCGACTTGACGTGCCAACGACTGCACCTCATCAGCGGTCAATTTCAGCAACTGCTGAGTGTTTTGCAATTCTGATTCGCGCGCCTTGCGCCGGGCTTCAAAGAGCCCTGTTTCGCTGTCTATCCATGTCTGAACCTCCGGCTCAAACGCCGTCGCAGCGACGAGATTTCGAGGAAAGCTCACGGATTCGGCGCCTTGCAGCTCACTCTGCAGCCTTGCTCGTTTCGCCAATAAACGATCGCGAGCGTGAGACTGAATTTGAAGTTCGGTATTACCGTCCGCAAATTGCTTTTGGGCCGCGGGATTTGCGTTGCGCCCCCCAACCAAGATCGAGGCAGTAGCGATAAAAGCCGACGGGCGGACTACGATAAAGGTCAGGCCCAACGTGAACACGGTAAGACTGATCGCAAGAATGACTTTGCGCCAACGAATGAGCGTATCTAGATTAACGACCGCGGCGATGAGCTCTTGCAAGTCCCAAGCTCGACCGACACTATTTTGATCGTACTCGGAGTATCCTTGACTAAAAGCTGTTGAGCTTGGATGCCGGTTCATTTCACTCTCCTTGCTCAACACTAGGGAATGGGCTGCCGTACAGTACCCAAAACCTTAGCACAATCAACGTGCCACGTCAGTATCAGAAGCGCATGGCTGATCAGCGCCTAGCCTTCCGAGCACTTGCTGGACAACCGCAGTCCAGCCCAAGATCTGTGAATTATCGATCGTGCCCCGATCATGAGTCAGCGCGAGTTTCATCGCCTCCACCACAGAGGCAGCAGAACCTGGTGTGTATCCGAAAACATGATCGCGGCCCCCTTTAGCAAAAATAGGTGCAACGGTTGGCAGACGACAATACGTATATTGATGAAGCTTTAGGCTAGACTCCGCCAGGTAATCGAGGCCCGGATGGAATTGGTATGGAGCGATCCCAACGTCAGCACGCTTGACGAACCCGGCTAGTACTTCGAACGGAACTTCGCCGTGGATAACGACATTCGCTTTCCCGCGAAACTCTGCCAGATTCATCCGGCCGAAAAAATGAAATTCGATATCCGGAAATGAGTGAACCAAAGTACGTACGGCGACCTCATCAAAGGCCATGTCGCCCGCAACGATAGCTGATTTCCTTTCATCTCCGTGGGATCGACCGGGCAGTTCGTCGAATACCGATTTTTCGACGCCATGCGGAATATAGTCCGCCTCTACGGCAAAGTCACCTTTCATCAGCGGCGACGGAACCCTGATCAAATCATACCGAGAAGCCGTTGACGTTAGCGTCTTTTGCAAACCTGGGTGCATGCCAACTTGGGCCAACCTATCGCTTGCGCAATAGACAAACTGCGCCTTTGGCGCGGCCCTCTTTAACCGCTCGAATAGTGCGACAGCAGCACAGCTCTCTATCACGATGATGTCCGCCTCGGCCGCGACGCGACAAATTTCCTTGTCCAGAAGCGATGCATATGCACTGAGCAGCCACTCGGATGATGCGTTCATCCATGGCCGTGGCGCGCGTACCGGGTGGACCCAAGGAACCCAAATGAAGGTGTCGATTGCTCCTCGACGAACCCATTTGTTCATTGGCTCGGCGCCAAGCGCCTGAAATCGCTGAGGGTTAAATACTTTTGAGATATAACTAAGCTGTGTCGTTACAACGCTGGTCTCAAAACCGAGCTTCGCAAACGTCTCCGCCCAAAAAACCATGCCGGTTTTTCTTGTTCCAAGACCCACAAGCTGCTGCGTGAAGAGCAGTACACGAGGTTTTCTAGTGTCTTTCACGATCGGCTTCCCGGCTCATTGCGACGGATTCGTAAAGGCCCACGAAGCTCAAAGCGATCTGCTCCCAATCGTATTTTTGCGACAATGAGATCACCGCGTGCTTTGCTGCTTCAGGCTCCGCGCTGAATTTCTGAAATACTTGTTGAACCTCGTTGGCGGCTTCGGCATCGCTGAAGTCTCGTAAGATCAAACCGGGTGATGAAGACCCAACAAAAGCTCGAAACGCTGGAATTGCACTAAGAATCGGAACCAGACCAGCACCCATCGCTTCGACAACGCTGATCCCAAACCCCTCATGTTCAGAAGCGGAAACGTAAAAACTCGATCTTTCGATGAGATCACCAATGTCGCCATCCGACGGCTCTAGGACCAAATCGACTCTGTCGTTCAAACCTGCGAGATCGATCTCTTTCCGAATGCTGTCCGGCGTTACATCCCACGGAGTTCCGGCGATAATCAGACGCCAATCCGGGTCGGTGGTGCGAAGGTTTTGAGCTAACTTCAGTAGATCCCCGATGCGCTTATTTGGAGACAGCCGACCGAAGTACAGGAGCGTTTTTACCGGATCGCGACTGGCGCGGCCGGCCCACTTCCGGGCATCGACGCCGTTACCAAGACGCCGAACTGATGGAAAAATCCGTGAGAACATCGCATGATCGCTGTCTCCCGAGGCGCAAACCGAAGAATAGGCGCCACAATTCATCCTGGTCACGGTCTGGAAGTAGAGTTTTTTGAAAGTCGAAGCGAAGTTAGTATGAAAAAAGCCGCCATGTGTTGATGCAATCAGAGGCTTCCGATGAAAAGGCTTTGTAATGGCCAATGCATCGAAGAAAAAATCTATCGCATGTACGTGGACAATATCGGCGTCACCCACGGCCCTCCAGACACCGGGAGCGATGGGATAGCGTCGAGAGCCGAACCAAGGAAGTCGTTGAACTTCTAATCCTTCGACCACTTCGGTTTGAGGAAGGCGATTGCCAGGCTTACTGAACACCGTGTCCAGTGTTACAATCTTAACGTCAAATCTACTCGAGAGTCGCTTACAAAGTTGATAAACAGATTCCTCAATTCCGCCAATACTTGGTTTAAATTGCCTGACGACATGGACGACTTTCATTTCCACCCGCCCCCACTCGACTGCCCGCAATCGAACTTTATACAGAATTTGGGCGGTTTTCGGGTGAAAAGATATTAATTTGGTTAGCTGACGTCCGATCTAAACCCGATCGGGAACTCGCTCGTTCGGATGGTCGTCTCGACACGCTTCATATCGCCTCGCGAATACGAAGGCCGGAGCGACCAATATAAGAGTGCGCCGATGCTGATCCCAATGCAGTCGGCAAACAAATCGTCGATCGAGGCAGATCGGCCCGCAATGCCGATCTGAAGGAATTCAACGAACACCCCTGCGCCAAACATGAAAAATGATGCGGCGCCAAGGCTTCGCGTCATCGCGGCCAAGATAAAGACGTTGATCGCGCTCACGCTCACATGGAGCATAGCCGCGGAAGACTCCGTCATATTAAGATCTGGCATAAGGGCCAAAAATCCGAAGAGCGCATCGAACGCGAATAGACCGATCATCATTGGCATAACTCACCTCAGGATCGGCTTATCACGCTCCGTTTTAAGGACTTTGACGAAAAAAACCTAAAACTCTCCTGATCCAGTCAAGGCTGCTCGAACGGCTCACGACGGTGAATCCGCATGCGGACCTTCGTAAGCCTGACTTTGCGATTTGAGGTTCCAAATCGCGATTTTAACAGAGGCTACTCGGCAGCCATCCCGACCCTGTAGTCTCGGCGGGTCGAGGTGCCGATACCGGTATAGCTGAAACCGAGCCGCTCGACATCGTCGCGGGCATAGATGTTGCGGAGATCGACCAGGATCGGCTTCGCCATCACCTCGCCGAGGCGGCGCAGATCAAGCGCGCGGAACTGGTTCCATTCGGTGACGATGACGAGGGCGTCGGCGCCTTCGGCGCAGTCGTACGGGCCCGTCGCATAGACCACGCTCGGATCGAGGAGGTGCTTTGCATGCGCCATGCCTTCGGGGTCATAGGCCTTCACCCTGGCGCCGAGATCCTGCAGGGCCTGAATGATGGCGAGCGACGGCGCATCGCGCATGTCGTCTGTATTCGGCTTGAAGGTCAGGCCAAGGATCGCGATCGTCTTGCCGCGGACATCGCCGCCACAGGCCGCCACGACCTTGCGCGCCATCGCCCGCTTCCGGGTGTCGTTGATCGCGACGGTGGCCTCGATCAGGCGGACCGGCGTGCCGGAATCCTGCGCGGTCTTGACCAGCGCAAGCGTGTCCTTCGGGAAGCAGGAGCCGCCGTAACCGGGACCCGCATGCAGGAACTTCGAGCCGATGCGGTTGTCGAGACCGATGCCGCGCGAGACTTCCTGGACGTTCGCGCCGACGCTTTCGCAGAGATCGGCGATCTCGTTGATGAAGGTGATCTTCATCGCGAGGAAGGCGTTGGCGGCGTATTTGATCAGTTCGGACGTGCGGCGCTGGGTGAAGAGAAGCGGCGCGCTGTTCAAGTAAAGCGGGCGATAGACCTCGCTCATGACGTCGCGGGCACGTTCGTCCTCAAGACCGACGACGATGCGGTCAGGTCGCTTGAAGTCGTCGATCGCCGCGCCTTCGCGCAGGAATTCCGGGTTCGAGACGACCGCGAAATCCGCGTTCGGCCGTTCCTGAAGGATGATGCGCTCGACCTCGTCGCCGGTGCCGACCGGCACCGTCGACTTCGTGACGACGACGGTGAAGCCCTGCATCGACCGGGCGATCTCGCGCGCGGCGGCGAAGACATAGGAGAGATCGGCGTGGCCGTCGCCGCGACGGGACGGCGTGCCGACCCCGATGAAGACGACGTCAGCCCAGGCGACCGGCTCCGCAAGCTCCGTCGAGAACGACAGGCGGCCCGCTTCGACATTGCTGGCGACGAGCTCGTCGAGACCCGGCTCAAAGATCGGAATCCGGCCCTCTTTCAGGGCCGCGATCTTGTCCGCCGCCTTGTCGACGCAGATCACATCATGGCCGAAATCGGCGAAACAGGCCCCGGAGACCAGGCCCACATAGCCCGAGCCAATCATCGCGATACGCATGG
>NZ_JBHSJF010000008.1:0-38097 GCF_042652085.1 Flaviflagellibacter deserti
CCGCATCGTCGTCGTCACCGAGACCGGCATCGCCGAACAGGGCAACCACACCGACCTCGTTGCCCGCCACGGAACCTACCGCCGGCTGCACGACGCGCAGCTCCTGGGTGCTTGAGGCTCCGGCCGCGCGCTATAACTTCTCCAATCCCCCGCCTGATGGAGTGCCCGATGTCGTCTGCCAACCCGCTGCTCGACGCCTGGAAGACGCCGTTCGAGGCGCCTCCCTTCGACAAGATCACACCAGCGGATTACCGCCCGGCCTTTGACGCGGCGCTGGAGAAGCACCGCGCCGAGGTCGCCGCCATTGCCTCCTCGACCGAGGAGCCGAGCTTCCAGAACGTCATCGAGGCGATGGAGGACAGCGGCCGCGCGCTCGATCGCGTCAGCTCCACCTTCTTCAATCTGGCGGGCGCACATACGAACGACGAACTCGAAGCGATCGAGCGCGACATGGCGCCGATCCTGTCGCGGCACGACAGCGAGATCTATCTCAACGACGAGCTATTCCGCCGCGTCGACGCGCTCTACCAGCGCCGCGACCAGCTTTCGCTGACGCCTGAGCAGAACCGCGTCCTTGAGCGCTACCACACCGCGTTCGTCCGGTCCGGCGGAGGCAAGCCCGAGGCGGTGAAGAAGCGCCTCGCCGAAATCTCCGAGCGCCTCGCGACGCTTTCCACCACCTTCGGCCAGAACATCCTGGCTGACGAACGCTCGTGGACGCTCGTACTCGACAGCGAAGCCGATCTCGACGGCCTGTCCGAAGCCCAGATCGCCGCCGCGGCGAAGGCGGCCGAGGATCGCGGCCTCGCCGGCAAGCATGTGATCACGCTGTCGCGCTCCAGCGTCGAGCCGTTCCTGCAATCGTCCCGTCGCCGCGATCTACGCGAGAAGGCGTTCATGGCCTGGATTTCGCGCGGCGAGCATTCGGGCGCGAACGACAACCGGCCGCTCGTCGCCGAAATGGTCGCACTCCGGGCCGAACGTGCCCGCCTGCTCGGCTTCGAGACCTTCGCCGCCTACAAGCTCGACGACACGATGGCGAAGACGCCGGACGCCGTGCGCGGCCTGCTGAAACAGGTCTGGGCGCCGGCCAAGACCCGCGCCGCGAAGGAGCGCGCCGACCTTCAGGAACTGGCGGCGCGGCAGGGCGACAATATCGAGATCGAGGCCTGGGACTGGCGCTATTATTCGGAAGCGCTGCGCCGCGAGCGCTACGATCTCGACGATGCCGAGATCAAGCCGTACCTCCAGCTCGACCGCATCATCGAGGCCGCCTTCGACACCGCGACACGACTGTTCGGCGTCACCTTCAAGGAGCGCCACGACGTGCCGGTCTATCACCCGGACGTCCGCGCCTGGGAAGTGACATCCGCCGACGGCAAGCATGTCGGCCTGTTCCTCGGCGACTATTTCGCCCGGCCGTCGAAGCATTCCGGCGCGTGGATGACGAGCTTCCGCAATCAGGAGCGGCTCGCGGGCGAGATCCGCCCGATCATCCTCAACGTGATGAACTTCTCGAAGCCGCCGGAGGGGAAGCCGGCGCTGATCGGCATGGACGATGCGCGGACTTTGTTCCACGAATTCGGCCACGGCCTGCACGGTCTGCTGTCCGACGTCACCTATCCACTCGTCTCGGGCACGCATGTCTCGCGCGATTTCGTCGAACTGCCGTCGCAGCTCTACGAACACTGGCTGGAAGAACCGGAAGTGCTGAGCCGCTTCGCCGTCCACCACGAGACCGGCGAGCCGATGCCGGAAGCGCTGCTGTCGCGCCTCCTCGCGGCGCGGCGGTTCAACCAGGGCTTCGCGACCGTCGAATACACCGCCTCGGCGCTCGTCGATCTCGAATTCCATCTCCTGCCGAGCGCCGACGGCCTCGACCCGATCCGCTTCGAGCGCGACGTACTGGAGAAGATCGGCATGCCGCGCGCGATCGTGATGCGCCATCGCACGCCGCATTTCTCGCACGTGTTCTCGGGCGGTTATTCGGCCGGCTATTACAGCTATCTCTGGTCCGAAGTGCTCGATGCCGACGCGTTCGACGCCTTCAAGGAAACGGGCAACATCTTCGACCCGACCACTGCGACGAAGCTCCGGGACTACATCTACTCCGCAGGCGGCCGGCAGGATCCGCACGACGCGTATCGCAACTTCCGCGGCCGCGACGCCTCGCCGGAAGCGCTGCTGAAGAAGCGCGGTCTCAACGCCGTCGATCTCGCCACAGCCGAGGTCTGAACACCCGCCGAAGTGAATTTTGCATTCACTTCGGCGCTTCCGGCAGCCTACACTCAGGCTTCACTCTGGGAGGAACGATGTCGAAGCCCGACGTGCTGATGCTGAACGCCATGCGCCCCTTCGTGGAGGGCGCGCTGTCTCCCTCCTTCGAAATCCATCGTCTGTGGGAAGCGCCTGACCCGAATGCGCTGATTGCCGAGGTCGGTCCGCGTATCATGGCGATCACCGGTTTCGGCGGGCGTATCCCGCGCGAGTTGATCGAGCGGCTGCCGGAGCTGAAGATCATCTCGACGTCGAGCGTCGGCTATGACGGCATCGACGTGAAGGCCGCCGCCGAGCACGGCGTGGTCGTCACCAACACCCCGGACGTGCTGACCGACGAGGTCGCCGACCTCGCGCTCGGCCTGCTGCTCGCGACGATCCGCGAGATCCCGCGCGCCGAACATCACCTGCGCTCGGGGCAGTGGCCGCGGGGCACGTATCCGCTCACGACGACGTTGCGCGGCCGCAAGGTCGGCATCATCGGCCTCGGCCGCATCGGCAAGGCGATCGCCCAGCGCGTTGCGGCGTTCGACGTGCCGGTGTCCTATTACGGTCGACACAAGCAGGCCGGCGTCAGCTACCCCTATGTCGACTCGCTTCTCGGGCTCGCGAAGGATGTCGACGTCCTGATCTGTGTCGCGCCAGGTGGCGCGGAGACGCAACGCATGATCGGTCGCGAGGTCTTCGAGGCGCTTGGACCGAACGGGATTTTCATCAATGTTGGCCGCGGCTCGGTCGTCGACGAGGCAGCGCTTGTCCACGCGCTGAGGAACGGCACGATCCTGTCGGCCGGCCTTGATGTCTTCGAGAATGAACCGCATGTCCCGGCGGAGCTGATCGCCCTGCCGAACGCGGTTCTGCTGCCGCATGTCGCATCGGCCTCCGACCATACCCGCGATGCAATGGCGAAGCTCGCCGTCGACAATCTGCTGGCCTGGGCAAAGGGAGAGGCGCCCCTGACGCCGGTGCCAGAAACGCCATGGCCGCCCGTAAAGGCCGGGGTGATCTAGCGGGCGCCGTCAGGGGTGCGGTGCACGAAAAGATCGTAGCCGCACAGCACGACGCAGACGACCAGGACAGAGCCGAGGTCGAGCCTCGGCACATAGCTGATCAGTACCCCGAGAAATGCGCACAAGAGCGCGAATGCGAGGACCGACAGCAGGTGTTGCAGCATCATCTCCAGTCTCCTCGATAGGCGTTAACGTGCCCGCTCCACAGTTACCTGCCATAGAAGCTGTTCGGCAGGTAGAAGACTGTCTGCGGGAACAGATAGAGCAGCGCCATGCACAAGAACACCATTCCGAGGAACGGCATCACGCCTCGGAAAATCTCCGTGAGTTTCACATCCGGCGGCGCAATGCCCTTCAGATAATAAGCCGACATCGCCATTGGCGGCGTCAGGAACGAGGTCTGGAGGTTGACCGCAACCAAAACGCCGAAGAACAGCGGATCGATGTTGAAGAGCGGCAGGAGCGGCAGGAAGATCGGCACGAAGATGATGATGATCTCCGACCACTCCAGTGGCCAGCCGAGCAGGAAGATGATGAGCTGCGCCATCAGCAGGAACTGCAAAGGCGTCAGATTGAGGCCGCGCACGAATTCCGAAATGATCTGCTCGCCGCCGAGATATGAGAAGACAGACGAGAAGACGTAAGAACCAACGAACAGCCAGCAGACCATGGCTGTCGTGCGGACGGTGAGATAAACGGCCTCGCGAAGCCGCTGGAAGGTCAGCGCGTGGTAGGCGACGGCGAGGATGAGCCCGCCCAGTGCGCCTATGGCGGCCGCCTCCGTCGGTGTCGCAAGTCCAAACAGGATCGAGCCAAGAACGGCCAGGATGAGAACAGCGAGCGGCAGGAACGACGTTACGACCATAAAGATCAGCCGGCCGTAGGGCACGTCGGGGACCTCATCCTTGGTGGGTCGCGGCGCCGAGCTCGGCTGGAGGAGCGACCGCGCCACCACGTAAACAAGATAGAGCCCGACGAGAATGAAGCCGGGCACCAGCGCCCCCGCGTAGAGCTTCACGATCGAGACGCCTGACGCCGCCGCATATACGATCAGCATGATCGAGGGCGGGATCAGAATGCCAAGCGTGCCGCCGGCGCAAATGATGCCGGCTGCAAACGACTTGTCGTAGCGCGCCTTCAACATTGCGGGCAATGCGAGCAGGCCCATCAATGTCACGACAGCTCCAACGATGCCGGTCGCCGTGGCAAACAGCGCGCAGGTGACGAGCGCCGCGACACCCATCGAGCCGGGAATGTTTTTCGAGGCGATGTTCAGCGTGGTGAAAAGACGGTCGACAATGTTGGCGCGTTCTACGATGTAGCCCATGAAGAGGAAGAGCGGCACTGCCGTTAGCACCTCATTGCTCATCACGGAGTAAGTCTGGTTTATGAAGAGATCGAAGATGCGGTTGTTGAAGAACCCCTCGATCCAGAGCGACACGCTGTCATACGAGGACGCGGTGTCCTGCAGCCGATTGTATGCGCGCCACATCCGTGCAGGCTCGAAATAGGCGTAGTAGCCGAAGCCGACCCCCATCGCCATGAGCGTAAAAGCGATGGGGAACCCGAGAAACACGAAGACGATGAACAGCCCCAGCATCGTCAGGGCGATTTGCGGATCGGTCATGGATGAGCGTCGCTTTCTGCTTTCGTTGCCTCGTTGAGCAGCATGTCCTCGGTTTCGCGGACATCTTCCTCGGGCCGGTACCATTCGCCGGTCCGAATGCACTGTATGCACTTGCAGATTTCCGCGATGCCTTGAATGAACAAGAGCGCGCCTGCGACCGCCATAACGGTCTTGAACTGGAAGATTGGGATACCCGCCGGGCTGTTGACGCTGACTTCGCCGTAACGCCAGGAGCGGGCGGCGTATCCGCCGCCGACGACGATGAGCGCCGTGACGCCCGGGAAGAAGAACAAGCAATAGAGCACGAGGTCGATCGACGCCTGCACGCGCGGCTTCCAGAGCCGGTAGACGAAATCGCCGCGCACATGCCCGCCGCGGGAAAGCGTGTAGGCCCCGCCCATCATGAAGAGCGTGCCATACATGATGAAGGAGACATCGAAAGCCCAAGGCGTCGGACTATTCAGAACGTAGCGGACGAACACTTCATAGCTCGTCCCGAACGTCATCAGGACGATGAGCCAAGCGAAGGTCTTACCGAACGCCGCCGACAGGGAGTCTGCGAAACGGATGAAAGAGAGCATGAATTCGGTTCCTTGCAGAAGTGCCCGGCGGCGAGAGCCGCCAGGCATTGCTACATTTCTGCGAGGTTCAGACCTTGGCTGGCAGCTTGCCGGGGAAGAAGTGCTCGTAAGCAAGCCTGTAATCGGGCGCGTTGAGGATTTCGTAGTACGTCACCCGCTCGACCCAGGCGCGCTGGCTGTCCAGCACCTTCTTGATGAACGGATCCTGCTCGAGCGGGCCGATCATCGCTGTCCAGGCATCGAGCTGCGCTTGAAGGATTTCGGACGACGTCTGGTGGATTTTAACGCCCTTCTCGTTCTGGAGCTTCTGCAGGTCGGCCGAATAATTATCGAGGGCAAAGGCCGTGTTGTAGGTCGACACTGCCTCCACGCCGTATTCGACGATCGCCCGCAAGTCTTCCGGAAGATCCTCGAGGAAATCCTGATTGAACAGGAATTCGAACGCCTCGCTCGCCTGATGGTAGGATCCGAGATAGTAGTTCTTCGCGACGTCCTGGGAACCGAAGCGAATGTCGGACGACGGGTTGTTGAACTCGAAGGCGTCGATGACGCCTCGCTCCATGGCAGGCACAATTTCGCCGCCAGGAAGCTGTGCGACGCTCATCCCCATGGACTGGAACAGGTCGGCAGCAAGACCGACCGTCCGGTACTTGAAGCCCTTGACGTCCGCAACGGTGTTCACTTCTTTCTTGAACCAACCGAACGGCTGCGCCGGCATCGGGAAACCAAGCAGGCCGACGACCTTGAGGCCCATTTTCTCCTGCGTGAGCTCGCGATAGAGCTCGCGGCCACCGCCTTGGTAAAACCAGGACAGCATGGTCGTTGGATTGCCGCCGAACACCGGACCGGTGCCGAATAGCGACGCCGCCTTGTTCTTTCCGTACCAATACGCGCAGACGGAGTGAGCGGCATCCAGAACGCCATCATTTACGGCATCCATCACCTGGAAGGCGCCAACAACCGCGCCGGCAGGCAAAAGATCGATCTTGATGCGGCCGCCGGACATCTTCTGGACGCGATCGGCATATTGTCCCGCCATCGTCTGCCAAATGTCAGAAGCCGGCCAGGACGACTGCATCTTCATCACGATGGGAGACTGCGCGACCACAACGTTCGGGGCTGCAACCGCAGCACCGGCCACGGCCGCGCCCGTCAGGAATTTGCGGCGACCGATGGAGCCCTTGTTCCCTGCCTCTTTATTGGGGTTCTCTTCACGCATGGGAGTCCCTCTGTTTTGCAGCGCTTTTTTGCGCTTGCTGGTTCGTTTCTTCCCTTTGCGCCGTGAGGCGCTTTATGTACGGTCACTTTCCGCGACCTGCGTGAATTATGAATGCACTTGTAGCGGGAAGCTAGACTTTATGATGAGACGCGGACGGAAAAGATGAGCGGTCTCAAGATGCCTGCTCCGAATTCAGGCGTTTTGGCACGTCGGGCGGAAATCGCGCGAGCTCTTTCCGCGATCGTGCCCGGAGAAGGCGTGGTTTCAACCCAGGACGGCATGCGTCCGTTCGAGACCGACGGGCTGACCGCCTACCGCCAGATGCCGCTCGTCGTCGTGCTCCCCGAGACCACCGAACAGGTCTCGAAAGTTCTCCGCTACTGCCACGAAAACGAGATCCCGGTTGTGCCCCGCGGCTCAGGCACGTCCCTGTCCGGTGGAGCTATTCCGCTCGAGGATGGCGTGCTGCTGGCGATGACACGGTTTAACCGCGTGCTCGAGATCGACTACGAGAACCGTGCGGTCACGGTGCAGCCCGGCGTCACCAATCTCGCTGTGACGAAGGCGGTGTCGGAAAAGGGATTCTACTACGCGCCCGACCCGTCGTCGCAGATCGCCTGTTCGATCGGCGGCAATGTCGCGGAGAATTCCGGCGGCGTGCACTGCCTGAAATACGGCCTGACCGCGAACAACCTGCTCGGCGTCGAAATCGTGCTGATCTCGGGCGAAGTGGTTCGGCTCGGCGGCAAGCATCTCGATTCCGAAGGCTACGATCTGCTCGGTCTGGTGACCGGCTCGGAAGGCCTGCTCGGCGTCGTCACCGAGGTGACGGTCCGCATCCTGCAATCGCCGGAGACCGCGCGTGCGGTGCTGTTCGGCTTCGACACCTCCGAGGCCGGCGGGGCGGCGGTCGCGGCGATCATCGCGGCCGGCATCATTCCGGGCGGCATGGAGATGATGGACCGCCCGGCGATCCACGCAACAGAAGCCTATGTCGGCGCGGGCTATCCGCTCGACGTCGAGGCTCTGCTGATCGTCGAGCTCGACGGCCCGAAGGGCGAGGTCGATCATCTGATCGGCGAGGTCGAGAAGATCGCGTCGGCCTGCGGCTCGGTCTATGTGCGGGTGTCACAGACAGAAGCCGAGCGCGCCGCGTTCTGGCTCGGCCGGAAGGCCGCGTTCCCGGCGGTCGGACGCCTCGCGCCGGATTATCTCTGCATGGACGGCACGATCCCGAGGAAGACGCTGCCGCAGGTGCTCGCCGCCATGCGCGAGATGTCGGTGCATTACGGGCTCGAAGTCGCCAACGTGTTCCACGCCGGCGACGGCAATCTCCATCCTCTGATCCTCTACGACGCCAACATCCCCGGTCAGCTCGACAAGGCCGAGGCGTTCGGCGCCGACATCCTGAAACTGTGCGTGAAGGTCGGCGGTGTGCTGACCGGCGAACACGGCGTCGGCATCGAGAAGCGCGATTTGATGGGCGAGATGTTCGACGATATCGACCTCAGCCATCAGCAACGGGTCAAATGCGCCTTCGACCCGCAGCATTTGCTCAACCCTGGCAAGATGTTCCCTGTCCTGCATCGTTGCGCCGAGCTCGGCCGCATGCACGTTCACAAGGGTCAGTTGCCCCATCCCGATTTGCCCAGATTCTGATGCTTGACCTTGCAGTACTGTCCCGTCCCAAGACCCAGTCCGACGTGCTCGACCTCATCCAGCAGGCCGCCGAACGCAAGGAGCCGGTCGAGGTCGTAGGCCAGGGTTCGCGACGCGGCGTCGGCCATCATGTCGATGCCGCGCATGTGCTCGATCTGTCCGAACTGTCTGGCGTGATTTCCTATGAGCCGGACGAACTGGTCCTGACCGCCAAGGCCGGCACGTCGCTAGCCGAGATCGAGCGTCTGCTCGCGGCGGAAAAACAGGAATTGGCCTTCGAGCCGATCGATCACGGCCTGCTGTTCGGCCACCCGGCCGGGCGCGGCACGCTCGGCGGGGTCATCGCCTCGAATGCGAGCGGACCGCGCCGCTTGAAGGCGGGAGCGGCACGAGACCATGTGCTCGGCGTCCATGCGGTGTCGGGGCGCGGAGAGGCGTTCAAATCGGGCGGTCGCGTCGTCAAGAACGTCACCGGTTACGACCTGTCCAAGGGCATGGCGGGATCCTGGGGAACGCTCGCCGTCATCACGGAGATCTCCGTGAAGGTCCTGCCGCGCGCCGAAACCTCGGCGACGATCGCGATCATGGGACTCGACGACAAAGCGGGCGTGGCCGCGCTCTGCGCGGCGATGGGCTCGGCGGCGGAGATTTCGGGTGCGGCACACATCCCGGCCGCCGTTGCAGCCAATCTGCCGGTCGCCGAATTACAGGGCGCCTCCTGCACGCTGATGCGCCTCGAAGGCTTCGAGCCCTCGGTCGTGTACCGCGCCGGTCGCGTCGCCGAGATGTTCGCCACGGCGGGCGAGATCGTCCGGGTCGATGCGGACGCTTCGGCGAAGCTCTGGCGGTCGATCCGCGATGTCGAGCCCTTCGCCGGCCTCTCAACTCCGCTCTGGCGCTTCAGCGTCACGCCGATGGAGGCTCCCGCAATCGTGGATGCATTGGCGCGCCAGTTCGCGTTCCGTCACGTCTACGACTGGTCGGGCGGGCTAATTTGGCTCGAGCCGGTCGACGCGCCGTCGCACGGCCATGCCTCGGTGATCCGCGCCGCGATCCAGGCGCGCGGCGGCGGTCACGCGACGCTGATCCGCAGCGCAAACGTGACCGAGAACGTGCCCCGCTTCGAGCCGCAGCCTGCCGCTCTCGCGGGACTTTCTCAGCGCCTCAAGGAAGGCTTCGATCCGCTGAACATCCTCAATCCCGGCCGGATGGGCTGAACCATGCAGACCCATTTCACCCTGGCCCAGCTCGCCGATCCCGACGTCAAGGAAGCCGAGCGCATCATCCGGAAATGCGTGCATTGCGGGTTCTGCCTCGCTACGTGCCCGACCTATCTCGAACTCGGCAACGAGCTCGATAGCCCGCGCGGCCGCATCTACCTGATCAAGGACATGCTGGAGCACGACAAGCCCGCGTCCGCCGAGGTCACGCTTCATATCGACCGCTGCCTGTCGTGCCTGTCCTGCGCGACGACCTGCCCGTCTGGCGTCGACTACATGCACCTCGTCGACCGCGCGCGCGTCCACATCGAAAACACGTACAAACGGCCCTTCGCCGACCGGCTGGTGCGCGACGTGCTGGCATTGGTGCTGCCCTATCCCGGCCGCTTCCGCATGGCGCTCGCGGCCGCCAGGATCGCCCGGCCGCTGGCGCCGCTGTTCGACGCGATGGGCGGGCCGTTCCGGCGGCTGGCGGCGATGCTGCGGCTGTCGTCGGGGCCGAAGCGAGCGCCGCTCGCCAGCAAGCCGATCGTGCTGCCGGCGGTGCCGAAAGCGCGCGTCGCGATCCTGCAGGGCTGCGCGCAATCGGTGCTCGATCCCGGCATCAACCAGGCGACCGAACGCCTGCTCGCCCGGCTCGGCGTCGAGGTCGTCGCCATCCCGGATGAAGGCTGCTGCGGCGCGCTCACCCACCATATGGGCCGGGACGATTCCGCGCGTGCCTTCGCCCGCAGGAACATCGACGCCTGGACCCGCGAGATCGATGGCAAGGGCCTCGACGCTATCCTGATCACGACGTCGGGCTGCGGCACGGTGGTGAAGGATTACGGCCATCTGTTCGCGGACGATCTGACCTATGCCGGCAGAGCGAAGGAGATCGCGCGGCGCGCAAAGGACATCTCCGAGTTCCTGGCGACGCTCGACCTCCCGACGAAGCCCTCGACCGGCCTCGCGGTCGCCTATCATTCGGCCTGTTCGCTGCAGCACGGCCAGCGCGTCATCGCCCAGCCTCGCCAGCTGCTGGAGAAGGCTGGCTTTGCGCTGAACGAGATTCCGGAAGGCCATATCTGCTGCGGCTCGGCCGGTACCTACAACATCCTTCACCCGGACATCGCCGACCGTCTGCGCGACCGGAAGCTGAAGAACATCGCCAAGACCGGCGCGCCGATCATCGTCACCGGCAATATCGGCTGCATCACCCAGCTCGCATCCGGCACCGAAACTCCGGTCCTCCATCTGGTCGAACTTCTCGACTGGGCGTACGGAGGTCCGCGTCCGACGCAGCTCGCGCCGGAGACCACCGAAACGAGGACGACGACGTGACCCTGACGCTGCAACAGACCCAGACCATCCTCTCGGCCGCGCTCGACCACGCCAAGCAGACCGATATGAAGCCTGTCTCGATCGTCGTGCTCGACGCGCGCGGCGCGCTGAAAGGTGCGATCTCGATGGACGGTACCAGCCTCAAGCGCGCCTCGATCGCGACCGGCAAGGCGAACGGCGCGATCTCGCTCGGCATGGGCTCGCGCTCGCTGTTCAAGCGCGCGAAGGAGCAGGCCTTCTTCATCGCCGCCGCCACCGAGGCGATCGGCGGCTCGCTGGTCCCGGTTCCGGGCGGCGTCCTGATCCGCGATGGCGCCGGCGAAATCCTCGGCGCTGTGGGCATTTCGGGTTGCACCTCGGAGAACGACGAAGCCGCCGCGATGGCGGGCATCAAGGCTGCAGGCCTCAACAGCGATCCCGGACAGGACTGAACGACATGGCCGCAGTCACGACCGTCGCCGATCTTCGGGCGATCGCAAGACGGCGCATTCCGCGCGCGATCTTCGACTATGCCGACTGCGGCTCCTACAACGAGACGACCTTGCGCGCGAACAAGGCCGATCTCGACGCGATCGGCCTGCGCCAGCGTGTCCTGATCGACGTCTCCGAGCGCAATGTGAAAACGACGCTCGTCGGAGAGGATGCGGTGATGCCGCTCGCGATCGCGCCGACGGGACTGACCGGCCTGTTCCATCGCGACGGCGAGATCCAGGGCGCGCTTGCGGCGCAGGAATTCGGCATTCCGTTCTGCCTGTCAACGATGTCGATCTGCTCGATCGAGGATGTCCGCGCGGCCGTCTCGAAGCCGTTCTGGTTCCAGCTCTACGTCATGCGTGACCGCGGCTTCGCCGCATCGCTGATCGAGCGGGCGAAGGCGGCCGAATGCTCGGCCCTGGTGCTGACGCTCGATTTGCAGATTCAGGGCCAGCGGCACCGCGACATCAAGAACGGGCTGACCGTTCCGCCCAGGATGACCCTGGCAAACGCCATCGACATCGCAACCAAGCCGGGCTGGGCAACGAGCGTGCTGCGCGGCAAGCGCCGCAGCTTCGGCAATCTGCAGGATCGCGTCCCCGGAGCCGGCAGCCTGACGACCCTCTCGCAATGGATTGCCGGCCAGTTCGACCCGTCACTGTCGTGGAAGGACGTCGAATGGGTGAAGAGCCTCTGGCCGGGCAAGCTCATTCTGAAGGGCATTCTCGACGAGGAGGACGCGAAGCTCGCGGCCGCCTGCGGCGCGGATGCGATCGTGGTCTCCAACCATGGCGGCCGCCAACTCGACGGCGCCCGTTCCTCGATCAGCGCGCTGCCCGGCGTGCTTGAGGCCGTGGACGGCCGTGTCGAGGTCCTGTTCGACGGCGGCGTGACTTCCGGCCAGGACGTGCTGAAGGCCGTGGCGCTCGGCGCGCGTGGCTGTCTCGTCGGCAAGGCCTTCCTCTGGTCGCTGGCGGCCGGCGGGCGCGCGGGTGTCGCACAGATGCTCGACATCATCCGCCGCGAGCTCGACGTCTCGATGGCGCTCACCGGGTCGAGCGACATTCACAAGGTCGGCCCGCATTCGCTGACGAGAACGGTGGCGCCAGAGCGTCCGCTCTGATATCCACCCCGGCTCCCAAGACATCCGCCCGCGCGTTCTCGCGGGCCGCCTCTCAGAATGGAGCCATTCGGCATGGCCGCCTGCGGTCTCGACTTCGGCACGTCCAACACGACGCTCGGCACGATCGCGAAGGGCCGCACGGCCCTTCTGGCGCTCGAAGGCAGCGAGGTGACGATCCCCAGCGCGATCTTCTACGAACCGCGCGGCGGCTCGCGGATCGGTCGCGCGGCGATCGGCGCCTATGTCGAGGGGCTCGACGGCCGACTGATGCGAAGCCTGAAATCGGTGCTCGGCTCCTCGCTCCTGAACGAGATCACACAGGTCGGCCGCGAGCGGTTGTCGTTCCGTCAGGTCATCGCCGGGTATATCGGCGCGGTGAAGAAGCGCGCCGAGGCCGCCTGCGGGCATGAGTTGACGCAGGTCGTGCACGGGCGCCCGGTGCATTTCGTCGACGGCAACGAGGCGGGCGACCGGAAGGCCGAGGAGGCGCTGCGCGAGATCGCGCACGAGATCGGCTTCAAGGATGTGATCTTTCAGTACGAGCCGATCGCCGCCGCGCTCGATTATGAGCAGCAGATCGACCATGAGGAGATCGCGCTGATCGCCGATATCGGCGGCGGCACGTCGGACTTCTCGATCATCAGGCTCGGCCCAGGTCACGCCAGGCGGGCGGATCGGGCGCAGGACATCCTGGCGAATGACGGCGTGCGTATCGGCGGCACGGACTTCGACCGCCAGATCAGCCTGCGCCGGATCATGCCGCAGCTCGGCATGGGCAGCCCGATGAAGCGGAAGGATCTCGACGTACCGTCGAGCTTCTTCCACGACCTCGCGAGCTGGCACTCGATCAATCGCCTCTACGATCCGGCGGTGTTGCGCAGCATCAACGAGGTCCGCCGCGACGCGGCGAAGCCCGAACTGATCGACCGGCTGGTGAAGACCGTGGAAGAGCGGCGCGGCCATGCTCTTGCGGGCGCCGTGGAAGCGGCCAAGATCGGGTTGAGCGACGTGCCGGAGACGACAATCCCGCTCGACTGGCTGGAACGCGACCTTGAGGTCTCGTTCGGACGGCACGATCTTGCGGGCGATACCGCCGATCTGGCGGATCGTATCGCGGCGCGGATTGGGAAATGCCTGGCACAGGCCGGAATCAACGCAAAGGCAGTCGACGCGGTCTTCCTGACCGGCGGCTCGACCAAGCTGACTCATGTTCGCGAGGCTATCGCCGCTTCGCTGCCAGATGCCCGAGCGGTCACCGGCGACAGCTTCGGTTCGGTCGGCCTCGGCCTGACCATCGACGCGAAGCGCCGCTTCGGTCACTGACCCGCGAAATTCTCAGGGCAGCCGCGCGCTACACGCATAAGATGCGTCGGAAACACAAAGAGCGGCCTCGCGGCCGCTCTCGAGCGTACTAGATGTTTGCTTGGATCAGCCGCGGACGAAAGCCGAAGCCGGGATGCCGAGAATGGCAAGATCCTCAGCGGACGGAGCGCGGTGGTTGCGGGCCGCATCAGCAGCGCGACGAGCAGCACCAAACATCTGCAGGACATTGATCAGGTTGTTCATGGCTTCATTCCCCATTTCTGTTGGGCACAATATGAGGGATGAGCACACGTTTGAGGAGTGTTTTGGTATACCACCGGCCATGCGTATGACGCATGGCTAGCCGATCTAGCTATGCGCAGAATTAAATTCTTGTTAACCAAAACTGCATGGCTCGGGCCGCCCACCTCAGCGTTTGAGCGCCTTCTCGACGGCGGCCGCAAGAGTAGTCGACGGAACGGCAACCGAGGGTACCGTTTCCTGACTGGAACTTGCGACGAGGACGCCGACGATCTCCGGCTCTCCGCCGGCGAAGGACAGGAGGGCGGAGCCCGATTCCCCGTGGACCGAACTGCAACTGTGCAGCAGTAACGGAACAGGCTGCGACACGGGCCGGACGGAGCAATCCCGCTGCACGGTCAGCACGTGCGAGCGATCGCCACGATAGCTCGCCCTGACGATGCCGGTCGTCTCGACCGACGCCTCGGTTCGAACCCTGATCGGCTTGAGGTCCATGGGCTTGGCAAGCTCGATCACCGCCCAGTCCTGCGCGAGCGAGGCGGGTTTGGGTGGATCGGTCCGGACGAAGCCGTCCGGCTTCTCGTATGAGGACGCCACGGAATGGGCCCTATACTGGCCCTGCGCATAGCCCGCCACGAAATGGACCGACGAGGGATGCACCCAGACCCCTCGCGTCGGATTGAAGAGGCAGTGGGCGGCCGTCAGGACATGACGGGGACCGATCAGGGCGCCGGTGCACTGGCTCCTGCGACCGGCTCCGGTGATGACATTGACCCTCCCTATCGAGGAAAAGGGCCATGCCGCAGGATCGGGCGCGGCTTCCTGTCCGGACGCCGGCAAGGCGGCCGTGAGGAAGAGGGCGGCGCTTCCGGCAATCAGGAAACCACGCAAAACCGAGAAGGACGAGCGGTTAATCAAAGGTCGCTCCTGATGGGACAGCGATAGCGATCAAATGCGGGCGACGACACGCAGATGAGGTCCTCTCCCGGAGGCACGGCCAAGCGACGTCCCCGAACTCACCGAGTCTACCAAAGAGCGGCAGAGGATTCGTTTTAGTCAGCACAGCGATCTTCACATCAGGATCCGGCGCGTTTTCCCATCGCAGAGCCCATACAAGGGTCGAGCTGATGGCTGCTTCGCGGCAAGAGACACGGGGTTTCGTTGTCGTCGCGATACGCCTGCAAAATGATGCTCAGGAGCTTTTCATGGATCGCAGGCATTTCCTTTTCGCCGGCGCGACATTCGCCGCGAGTACGACGCTGTTTCGCAACGTCGCTGCTGAGGGTTCACTGTCGGGAAACTTCAATGGTGTCGCGGTTTACGATGAGACACCGCAAGGACGGATCATTGTCGTCGATTCGCTCAGCTATCTGACGCGGCGACCGGATCTCATGGGGTCCCTGCGTGTATCCCAGAAGGATGTCGTGGTTGGCTGCTCGTTCGCTGGCTTGCAGACGTTTTCCGACCCATTGGCCCTCGGTCCACGCGCGCTGATCGCCCACGCTGCCGGCGTCGGCAAAGACAATGCCGGCATTGCCGGCCTTCCGATGGCGCAGGAGCTGGGTGTGGCCGCCGCTGCCTGCCTGACCCTGTCGGCCCGCATGTCTGACGGGCGGTCCCTGTTTCTCGACGGCATCATCGGACATCTGAACGAGGCGGCGGGAGCTGCGGGCGTCCACGAAAACATGACCGTAAGGGACGCGGCCTACGCCTTGTTGGCCGCTCCAGAAGGGCAAGTCCGCAAAATCGATAGCGGCGCCGGATCGCATACGAGCGGCAAGATCACGACCTTGCTCGAAACAAAAGCAGGCGGGATTTACGCCGCCTGGTTCATAGCGCTGATCAAGGACCGCCGCCCGAATGACGTCTTCGTAACAGCCACCCACTGCGGTGAAACCATGGCGCGATACACGCTTGCGGTTCGGCCGAAAGGCATCATCGCCAACGATGCGGGGCTCAGCAAAGACCGTTCGGGCGTGATCGGCCTCACTATGCTGGAACGCGAGGGCATTCCAGCGGCGGCAGTCGCGGCGCTATCCGCGCGAATTGGCGACGAACTCAGCTCCTACAATGACGGAATCATCTCCGAGGTGAATGCGCCAGCGACGCGGAAGGGTGTGCGGCCAGGAATGGCCTGCAAGGACGCCGCGCGTATTCTGCTCGAAGCATAGACGAGCGTGCCGGCGAGCTCTGGGAACTCCCAACCCTGAAAGCAAACCCCGGCATCATTGCGATACCGGGGCCTTTTGTCGAAGTGACGAGTACCGCGCCTTGGCGGACCGGAATCACTCCCAGGTCAGCGCGCCGCCGTTCTGGTATTCGATGACGCGCGTCTCGAAGAAGTTCTTCTCCTTCTTGAGGTCCATCGCCTCCGACATCCATGGGAACGGGTTCTCCGTCTCCGCGAATACCGGCGAAAGGCCGATCTGGGCGCAGCGGCGGTTGGCGATGAAGTGCATGTACTGCTCGCACAGCGCCGCGTTCAGGCCGAGGAAGCCGCGGGGCATCGTGTCCCGGCCATAGGCCGCTTCCAGCTCGGCCGCTTCCTTGATCATGCCGCGCAGCTCGTCCTGGAACGTCTTCGTCCAGAGATGCGGGTTCTCGATCTTGATCTGGTTGATGACGTCGATGCCGAAGTTCAGATGGATGCTCTCGTCGCGCAGGATGTACTGATACTGCTCGGCGATACCGACCATCTTGTTGCGGCGGCCGAGCGACAGGATCTGCGCGAAGCCGGTGTAGAACCACATGCCTTCGAACACGACGTAGAACGCCACGAGATCGCGCAGGAAGCTCTGGTCGGCCTCCGTCGTGCCGGTCTTGAAGTCCGGGTTCTCGAGGTTCTGCGTGTGTTTCAGCGCCCAGGCCGCCTTATCGGTGATCGAGGGCACTTCGCGGTACATGTTGAACAGCTCGCCCTCGTCGAGGCCGAGGCTTTCCACGATGTACTGGAAGGTATGCGTATGCACCGCCTCCTCGAACGCCTGGCGCAGCAGGTACTGCCGGCATTCGGGGTTGGTCAGGTGGCGATAGATCGCCAGCACGATGTTGTTGGCGACGAGCGATTCCGAGGCCGCGAAGAAACCGAGATTGCGCTTGATCGCCAGGCGCTCATCCTCGGTTAGGCCGTCGCGCGACTTCCATAGCGCGATGTCGGCCTGCATCGAGACTTCCGTCGGCATCCAGTGATTGTTGCAGCCCGACAGGTACTTCTCCCATGCCCACTTGTACTTGAGCGGCAGGAGCTGGTTCACGTCGGCGCGGCAATTGATCATCCGCTTGTCGTCGACCGAGACGCGGCCGCCGGAGCGGTCGATCTCACCAAGACCCGTGGTGTCCGCAGGCGCGGCTTCCTTCTGGAAGCCGGCCGGCATGGTCTTCTTGGGGTCGTTGTTCGGCGTCGTATCGGACCAATCGAGCATTTTTTTCTCCTAAAGTTCCGAGCCGATTACTGGCAGGCTTCGCAAGTCGGGTCTTCGATCGAGCAGGCCATCGGCATGCGGATCGGCTCGGGAGCCGCCGCTCCGAGAGAACCGGCCGAGACGGCATTCAGCTTGCCGTCGGTGCCCTTCAGCGTCGACTTCTCGACATGCGTGGCGCTGCGCGAGCGCAGGTAATAGGTGGTCTTGAGGCCGCGCTGCCAAGCCAGGCGGTAGAGCTGATCGAGCTTCTTGCCGTTCGGATTGGCGATGTAGAGGTTCAAGGACTGCGCCTGGTCGATCCACTTCTGGCGACGGGCTGCCGCCTCGATAAGCCAAGAGCTGTCGATCTCGAACGCGGTCGCGTAGATCGCCTTCAGATCGTCCGGCACGCGGTCGATCGAGCCGACCGAACCGTCGAAGTACTTCAGGTCCGAGATCATCACCGCATCCCACAGCCCACGGGCCTTGAGGTCGCGGACGAGGTGCTCGTTCACCACAGTGAAGTCGCCCGACATGTTCGATTTGACGAACAGGTTCTGGTAGGCGGGCTCGATCGACTGGGCGACGCCGCAGATGTTGGAGATCGTCGCGGTCGGCGCGATCGCCATCGTGTTCGAGTTGCGCATGCCCTGCTGCATCACCTTGGTGCGCAGGCTGGCCCAGTCGAGCTTGGACGAGCGGTCGACCTCGACGGTCTGGCCGCGGGCGTCGTCGAGGATCTGGATCGAGTCGAGCGGCAGAATGCCCTTCGACCAGAGCGAGCCCTCGAAGCTCGGATAGCGGCCGCGTTCGGCGGCGAGATCGGCCGAGGCCGAGATCGCATGATAGGAGATCGCCTCCATGCTCTCGTCGGCGAACTGCACGGCTGCGTCAGAGGCATACGGCAGGCGCAGGATGTTGATCGCATCCTGGAAGCCCATCAGGCCGAGACCGACCGGACGATGCTTCATGTTGGAATTCCGCGCCTCCGGGATCGTGTAGTAGTTCACGTCGATCACGTTATCGAGCATGCGCATGGCGGTCGTGACCGTCCGCTTCAGCTGCTCGTGGTCGAGCGCGCCGTTGTGGATGTGGTTCGCCAGGTTGACCGAGCCGAGATTGCAGACCGCGACTTCGGTGTCGGAGGTATTGAGCGTGATCTCGGTGCAGAGGTTCGAGGAGTGAACCACGCCGATGTGCTGCTGCGGCGAGCGCAGATTGCAGGGGTCCTTGAACGTCACCCAGGGATGGCCGGTCTCGAACAGCATGGTGAGCATGCGGCGCCACAGATCGGTCGCGCGGACCTCCTTGTAGACGGTCATCTCGCCGCGCTTGGCCTTGTCTTCGTAATAGGCGTAGCGCTCTGCGAACTTCTTGCCGGTCAGGTCGTGCAGGTCCGGCGTCTCGTCGGGCGAGAACAGGGTCCACACGCCGTCTTCCTCGACGCGCTGCATGAACAGGTCCGGCACCCAGTTCGCCGTGTTCATGTCGTGCGTGCGGCGGCGGTCGTCGCCGGTGTTCTTGCGGAGATCGAGGAACTCCTCGATGTCGATGTGCCAGGTCTCGAGATAGGCGCAGACCGCGCCCTTGCGCTTGCCGCCCTGGTTCACCGCGATCGCGGTGTCGTTGGCGACCTTGAGGAACGGCACCACGCCCTGGCTCTCGCCGTTGGTGCCCTTGATGTGGGCGCCGAGGCCGCGGACGCGGGTCCAGTCATTGCCGAGACCGCCCGAGTACTTGGCGAGCAGGGCGTTGTCCTTGATCGACTTGAAGATGCCGTCGAGGTCGTCCGGCACCGTCGTCAGGAAGCACGACGACAGCTGGGCGCGCTGCGTGCCCGAGTTGAACAGAGTCGGCGTCGACGCCATGAAGTCGAACGACGACAGGAGATTATAGAACTCGATGACCTTCGACTCGCGGTCGATCTCGCGAAGCGCGAGACCCATCGCGACGCGCATGAAGAAGGCCTGCGGCAGCTCGAAACGGGTGCCTTCCGAGTGCAGGAAGTAGCGGTCGTAGAGCGTCTGCAGACCTAGGAACTGGAAGTTCAGGTCGCGCTCCGGCTTGATCGCGTCGGCGATGCGCTTGACGTCGAAACGGCTGAGTTCCGGGTCGAGCAGGTCGAGCTCGATGCCGCGCTTCACATAGGCCTGGAAATACTCGGCATAGCGCGAGCCCATTTCGGCCTGCGTCGCCTGGTCCTCATGGCCCGAGATGAAGGTCAGCGCTTCGCGGCGCAGACGGTCGAGCAACAGGCGGGCGGAGACGAACGCATAGTTCGGCTCCTGCTCGACGAGGGTGCGGGCGGCCATGATCGAGGCCAGTGACAGCTCGTCCTGGGTGATGCCGTCATAGAGATTGCGGCGGGCTTCGGTGAGAACCGGTTCGGCCGAGGCGCCATCGAGGCCGGCGACGGCCTCGTCGACGAGGGCCTGCAGACGGCGCTCGTCGAGCGGCTGCAGCGAACCGTCGGCAGCGCGGACCTTGAGGGACGGAGCGGTCTCGCCTTCGGCCTTCGCAGCGACTTCCTCACGGCGGGCACGGGCGCGCTCCTCACGATAGAGGACGTAAGCGCGGGCGACCTTGTGGTGCTCGCCGCGCATCAGCGCGAGCTCGACCTGGTCCTGGATATCCTCGATGTGCAGCGCGCGATCGGAATCGACGCGGCGGGTCAGGGCGGAGACGACCTGTTCGGTCACCTGCTCGACACCTTCATGGACGCGGCGCGAACCGGCGGCGCCCTGGCCCTCGACCGCGAGGAAAGCCTTGGTGACCGCGATCGCGATCTTGTTCTGGTCGAACGGCGTCACCGAGCCATTGCGGCGGATGACATGGAATGCCGGCGCCGAGGCGTGCTGCTGCGGAGAAGGATGCTCGTTCATTGCGATAACCGGCGCCGTGCGCTGGGCGCGTTCGAGATCAGCGGATAGTGAAGCCAATTCATCCCCCTCAAGATAGGTCCATGGGCACCGGTTGTCAGGCTGGGGCGCAGCGTTTCCGGCCTGTCGTCGTGCTGTCAGATCAAGAGCCTAGGTGAGTCGGCTGCTAAGCCGCCAGAGCTCCAACGGACCACAACGCCACAATCCCCAACCTGTGGCGCAGATACCACTCTTTGGTGGGCCACGCCTGAGGTGTACTATATATAGGGTGTAACCCTCCGCAGGTTAAGGCCCTGTAAACGGTGCGCCGCCTGTTAATTCCGGGGACGGAAGAGGGCGTACGATCGAGAAAAAGGGTTGCGGGCCTGTTGACTAAACAGTCGATCCGTCGCCCCTCCCGAACCCATTTCCTCCGTTGCGGCGGCATGCCCGGTTTTCCACATGCCGGGCCCGATCTAGACTTCCCGGATGCGCTTCCTCATTCCGTGCACCCTGATCATCACCGCGTTCGGAACAGCCGCGGCGGCGCAAGACGTTCCCGATTCGACCGGATCGGTCGGCGCGGCTGCCCAGCCTCAAACCAGGCAGAGCATCCGGTTCATCGCAGACGGCACGCTGGAGATTGACGGCGCCCGGGCTCAGCTCGACGGCGCGGTTCCGTTCGATCGTAGCGAGGTTTGTACCGCCACCGATGGAAGGCGCTGGGCGTGCGGGATGCGATCGCAGGCGGCTTGGAACAATTATTTCAAGACGAATGTCCAGTGCGCCGTCAGCGACGGCATCGCCAGCTGCGTCCGGGACGGCGAGCCGTCCGATCTCTGGCTGTTGCGAAACGGCTGGGCGGCAACGCTCGAAGGCGAGGCGGGTTTCCCGCGACTGGCCGCATACCGGGCGGCACAGCAATATGGTCTCGGGGTCTTCTCTCCCGGGGTACCGCCTTCCGCAGACGAACCGAAGGCTCCCAAAACGAAAACGCCCGCCGTTTCGGGCGGGCGTTCTCAGTAAGCGATGCTCGCTCAGGTGCCGGGCTGCTCGGTGACGCGCAGATACGGCTTCAGCGTCTTCCAGCCCTTCGGGAACTTCTCCTTGGCGGCCTCGTCGGACACGCTCGGGACGATGATGACGTCCTGACCCTGCTTCCAGTCGGCCGGGGTGGCGACGGAGTGCTTGTCGGTCAACTGCAGCGAGTCGATCGTGCGGAGGATTTCATCGAAATTGCGGCCGGTCGCCGCCGGATAGGTCAGCGTCAGGCGGACCTTCTTGTTCGGATCGATGATGAACACCGAACGCACCGTCATGGTGTCGGAGGCGTTCGGGTGGATCATGCCGTACTTGTCGGAGACCGACTTGTCGCTGTCGGCGATCAGCGGGAAGTTCAGGCGGGCGCCCTGCGTCTCGGCGATGTCGTCGGCCCATTTGCCGTGATTGTCGAGCTGGTCGACCGAAAGGCCGAGCACCTTGACGCCACGCTTCTCGAATTCGGGCTTCAGCTTGGAAACGGCGCCGAGCTCGGTGGTACATACCGGCGTGAAGTTCTTCGGATGGGAAAACAGCACGACCCAGTTGCTGCCGGCCCAATCATGAAAACGGATTTTGCCCTCGGTCGAGTCCTGCTCGAAATCCGGAGCGATATCGCCAATACGGACGCTCATCGCGACCTCCCAAAGCTGTTGCCGGCCCGGATGCGGGCGCGACGATGCGCCTGCATATGGGCAATCTGTGAAAAACACGCAACAGAAAAGTTTAGCGCAGAGAAATCACATAGCTTTCATGCGTTTATTGGTTTCATCAACCTTGTTCCGCGAATTCCGGGAGGAGGGGCCGAAAACCGCTAAAATCTTATCCTTCGCAGGAATTTCGCCATGCCCCGCATCGCCGTGCCAGAAACCGAACGCATCGCGTGGGTCGATTACTCCAAGGGCATCTGCATCGTGCTTGTCGTCATGATGCATTCGACGCTGGGCGTTGGGAACGCCGCCGGCGGAGAAGGCTTCATGCACCATGTCGTCGCCTTCGCGCTGCCATTCCGCATGCCGGACTTCTTCCTGATCTCGGGCCTGTTTCTCTCGCGCGTGATCGACCGCGACTGGCGAACCTATCTCGACCGCAAGGTCATCCATTTCGCCTATTTCTACATCCTCTGGCTCGTCATTCAGGGCGCCTTCCGCTGGCCGGAACTGGCGATGACTGACGGCCCTGTCGCCGTCATCGAGCAGTTCCTGCTGGCGTTGATCGAGCCGTTCGGCACGCTCTGGTTCATCTACCTTCTGCCGGTGTTCTTCGTCGCCGCGAAGCTGATGCGGAACGTCCCGCCGGTTATCGTCCTCGCCCTCGGCACCGCCCTGCAGATCGCGGACATCCACACCGGCTGGACCGTCATCGACGAGACCGCCGAGCGCTTCGTCTTCTTCGCTATCGGCTGGTACGCCGCGCCGCTGATCTTCGCCTATACCGACCGCGTCGCCCAGAATATCGGTCTCGCCGCGATCGGCCTTGTCGCCTGGGCGGTGATGAACGGGACGCTGGTGCATTTCGACGTCGCTATGCTTCCAGGCGTCTCCTTCGTCCTCGGCCTGATGGGCGCGGGAGCCGTCGTCACCACGGGCGTCCTGCTGTCTCGCTACAAGCTGGCGGAGGCGCTGCGCTATGCCGGCCAGAATTCGATCGTCGTCTATCTGGCCTTCTTCCTGCCGATGGTCGTCACCCGCCTCGTTCTGCTGAAGACGGGCGTGGTCACCGATGTCGGCTGGATGTCGCTGATCGTGACCGCGTCCGCCGTGATCACGCCGCTTCTCCTCCATCTCGCAGTGAAGAAGACCGGCTGGGGCCTGTTCCTGTTCGAACGCCCGGCCCGCTTCCGTCTCGAGCCTCGCTCCCCGGCCCTGCAGCCGGCGGAATAGGCGACACAGGCCGAGCGCAAACGAAAAGGCGGCGGACCGAGGTCCGCCGCCTTTTCGTTGCGTTGCCCATCTAGGGCGAGGATTACTCGGCCGGCTGGACGACCGGAGCGCCGGTGCTGACCGAACGCGCATCGGCGATCGTCTTCGCACGCATCGGCTTCAGCACGAACAGCGAGACCACGGCGGCGATCGCGTTGACCGCGGCCGCTGCGTAGAACACCGACTCCCACGAACCCGAGGCGTCGTACATCAGGCTCGCCACCGGGACGACGAAGCTCGCCGTACCCTTGGCGGTGTACAGCAGGCCGGCGTTCGTCGCGGCGTACTTCGAGCCGAACGTGTCGGCGCAGGTCGACGGGAACAGGCTGTAGATCTCGCCCCAGGCGAAGAACACGAGGCCCGTCAGCAGCGTGAAGGCGATCGGGTCATGCCCGAACTCCCACATCGCGACGATGCCGACCGCTTCGAGCGCGAAGCAGATGAACATCGTGTTCTCGCGGCCGATATGATCCGACACCCAGCCGAAGAACGGACGGGTGACGCCGTTCAGGATGCGGTCGATCGCGAGCGCGAAGGTCAGCGCCGGCATTGTGATGCCGAGCATCGAGACCGGGACGTCGGCGATCTGCCAGTCCTTGGCGATCGGAGCGATCTGCGCGGTCACGACCAGGCCGCCGGCGGCGACGAGCACGAACAGCAGATACATGATCCAGAACACCGGGCTCTTGATCATTTCCATCGGCGAGTATTCGCGACGGGTCTGGACGACCTTGCCGGTGGCTGCGGGCAGAAGAGCCGCATCCGGCTTGACGAGGAGGAAGCCGAGCACGAGCACGACGCCGCCCTGGAGAAGGCCGAAGAACCAGAAGGTGTACTCATAGCCCGACGACGCGATCATGTTCGCGATCGGGATGATGGTGATGGCCGAGCCGGCGCCGAAGCCGGCGGCGGTGAGGCCGGCGGCCAGACCACGACGGTCCGGGAACCATTTCAGAGCGTTGCCGACGCATGTGCCGTAGACTGCACCGGCGCCGATGCCGCCGAGAGCAGCACCTGCGTAGAGCAGGAACAGCGAGTCAGCGAACGAGTTGATCCACCAGGCGAGACCGCACAGCAGGCCGCCGATGATGGTGACGATCTTCGGGCCGAACTTGTCGACGAACCAACCCTCGATCGGAACGAGCCAGGTCTCGGTAACGACGAAGATGGTGAAGGCGACCTGGATGGCCGACAGCGACCAATCCGGATGAGCCTGCTGGATCGGCTTGACGAACAGCGTCCAGCCGTACTGAAGGTTTGCCACCATGGCCATGCAGACGATGCCGATGACCAGCTGCAGCCAGCGCCCGCCCACGGGGCCGGTTTTCGTTGTCGAAGACATTCGCGTCTTCCTCCTAGACTTTTGATTGTTACAGGGCCCGCCGCCCCCCGCATGAGTGCTGGCAGGTTCGTGCATCACATCGCTTGGGAGGTCCGTGAAGCGCTGAAACCGTCCATCGCCAAGTTAGGCGTCTGACGCGGCTCTGCTATGCTAAGTACTTATACCATAGTCAAAAGTACCTTAGCCTTTAGTCTAAAGACGTCACGTTTCGGTCGTTTTCGTTGACGGCCGTTAACGATTGAAGGCCGCGCTTCCGTTCGCGGCGGCGATCTCTATATTCGCGCGCATGACCGCACAGCCCCTGGCACCCGGCGACCGGGTCTTCCTCGTCGACGGCTCGTCCTTCGTCTTTCGCGCCTATTTCCAGTCGATGAATCAGGACGCGAAGTACAATTACCGTTCGGATGGGCTGCCGACCGGCGCCGTGCGCCTGTTCTCGACCAAGCTCTACCAATTCATCCGCGAGGGCGCGGTCGGCATCCGCCCGACCCATCTCGCCATCGTCTTCGACAAGTCCGAGGACACATTCCGCAAGGAAATCTATGCGGACTACAAGGCGAACCGGAAAGAGCCGCCACCGGACCTGATCCCGCAGTTCCGCCTGATGCGCGAGGCGGTGAAGGCGTTCGGGCTGAAGCCGGTCGAAAAGGCGGGCTTCGAGGCCGACGACATCATCGCGACCTATGCCTGCCAGGCGGAAGCGGCGGGTGCGGAGGTGCTGATTATCTCGGCGGACAAGGACCTCATGCAGGTCGTGACGCCGAAGGTTAGCTTCTACGACTTCGAGAGCGGGGCAAAAGGCCGGCCCGGCTACCGGCCGGAGCGACGGATCGATATCCAGGGCGTCATCGATTATTTCGGCGTGCCGCCGGAGCGCGTGACCGACGTCCAGGCGCTGGTCGGCGACACCTCCGACAACGTTCCGGGCGTGCCGGGCATCGGCATCAAGACCGCGTCCGCGCTGCTTGCGGAATTCGGGACTCTCGAAGAGCTTCTTGGGCGCGTCGAGGAGATCAAGCAGCCGAAAAGGCGCGAGAGCCTGATCCAGTATGCCGAGCAGGCGCGAATTTCGAAGCAGCTCGTCACGCTCGACTGCGCGGTCGCGATGGACATTTCGCTGCCGGATCTGCAGGTGCCGGATTTCGACCCGGCACGGCTGATCGCGTTCTCCAAGGCGATGGAGTTCACGACGCTGACCAAGCGCGTCGCCGAGGCCTCCGGTATCGATGCGAATGGCATAGAAAGTGATGCAGAACTCCGCGCCGGACCCGGCCGTTATGCAGAATCCCAGATCGAGGCCGCGGAAGCCGGCGAACCTGCCCCTCCGCCCGCCAATCTGAGCGGTGAGGAGGAGATCCCGTCGCCGATCCGCTACGAGCGCGGCGCGCCGAACAAGACGAACGGCAAGGCCGCGACGACCGACGGCTTCAGCCCGCAGGCGCGAGTGCAGAAGATCATCGAGGAAGCGCGCAACACGCCCTGCTCGAAGGAGCATTACGACATCGTCCGCACCGTCGAGCGCCTCGACCGGTGGATCGCCGCGATCCGCGAGGCGGGACGCGTGGCGATCGACACCGAGACGACGAGCCTCGACGCGATGCAGGCCGAGATCGTCGGCATCTCGCTCGCCGTCCAGCCGGGCCTCGCCGCCTATATCCCTGTCGGCCACACGACCGGCGTCAGCGACATGTTCGGCGGCGGCCTCGCGCCCGACCAGCTGCCGCTCGACACCGTGCTGAAGGGGCTGAAGCCGCTCCTCGAAGAGCAGAGCGTCCTGAAGATCGGCCAAAACATCAAATACGACACGCTGGTTTTCTCGCGGCACGGCATCAAGCTCGCGCCGACCGATGACACGATGCTGTTGTCCTACGCACTCGATTCCGGGCGCGGCACGCATGGCATGGACGAGCTGGCCATGCGCTGGCTCAATCACACCTGCATCGCCTATCGCGACGTCACCGGCACGGGCAAGGCGCGCAAGGGTTTCGCCGAGGTCGCGATCGACAAGGCGGCGGAATATTCGGCCGAGGACGCCGACATCACGCTCAGGCTGTGGCGGGTGCTCAAGGCACGTCTTGTCGCCGAGGGCATGGTCACCGTCTACGAGACGCTGGAGAAGCCGCTCATTCCGGTGCTGATGCGCATGGAACAGCGCGGCATCGCGATCGACAGGAACATGCTGTCGCGCCTGTCCGGCGATTTCGCCCAAAGCATGGGCGCGCTTGAAGAGGAGATCTTCGAGCTTGCCGGCGAGCGCTTCACTCTCGGCTCACCGAAACAGCTTGGCGACATCCTGTTCGGCAAGATGGGCTATCCCGGCGCCAAGAAGACGAAGACCGGCGCCTGGGCGACCGGCGCCAATATCCTCGAAGACCTCGCGGAAGAGGGCTATCCGCTACCCCGCCGTATCCTCGACTGGCGCCAGCTCGCCAAGCTGAAGTCGACCTATACCGACTCGCTGCAAACCTACGTCCATCCCGAGACCAAACGGGTGCACACCTCGTTCTCGATGGCCTCGACCTCGACCGGACGGCTATCGTCGTCGGATCCCAACATCCAGAACATCCCGATCCGAACCGAGGAAGGCCGGAAGATCCGCAAGGCCTTCGTTGCCGAACCGGGCCGCAAGCTGATCTCGGCCGACTATTCGCAGATCGAACTGCGCGTGCTGGCCCATATGGCCGACATCCCGCAGCTGAAGGACGCCTTCGCCAAGGGCCACGACATCCATGCGATGACGGCGTCGGAGATGTTCGGCGTGCCGGTCGAGGGCATGCCGGCGGATGTCCGCCGCCGCGCCAAGGCGATCAATTTCGGCATCATCTACGGCATCTCGGCCTTCGGCCTCGCGAACCAGCTCTCGATCCCGCGCGACGAGGCGGGCGCCTATATCAAGAAGTACTTCGAGCGCTTCCCCGGTATCCGCGACTACATGGACCGGATGCGCGACGAGGCGAAGCAGCACGGCTATGTGCGGACCTTGTTCGGGCGCAAATGCCATTACCCGCTGAACGAGGCCCGCTCGCCGGCCGAACGCGGCTTCCTGGAACGCGCGGCGATCAACGCGCCGATCCAGGGCACCGCGGCGGACATCATCCGCCGCGCGATGATCCGGATGGAGGAGGCTTTGGCCGCCGAGCGGCTGTCAGCGAAGATGCTGCTGCAGGTCCACGACGAACTGGTGTTCGAGGTGCCGGACGACGAAGTCGAGGCGACCATCCCGGTGGTGAGGCGCATCATGATCGACGCGCCGCTGCCTTCGGTGAAGCTCGACGTGCCGCTGCAGGTCGACGCGCGCGCAGCGGACAATTGGGACGAGGCGCATTAACCCTTTCCCGCGAAGCGGGAGAGACATTACGCCAACTTCGCCACCCAGCCCGCCAGAGCCGCGATCTTCGCCTCGAGCACGCCGCGCAGACCGGCATCGGCGATCGTGCCGTCGTCAGCCACGAGCTCCGGCTGGAAGTGGATGTAGACCTCGGGCTGGCCGATCAGGCGGACGTCGAGATAGCCGAGGATGGTCTTGAGATGCGCCTGCGCGTTGGCGGTGCGGATCGGGCCGATCGAGGCGCCCATGATCGCGGCCGGCTTGCCGGCCCATACATTGTGGCCGTAGGGCCGCGACGCCCAGGCGATCGCATTGGTCAGGAGCGGCGGCAGAGAGCGGTTATATTCCGGCGTCACGAACAGAAGACCGTCGACTCCCTTCACCTCGCGGCGGAGCCGTTCGACGCTTTCCGGCACCGCGCCTTCGAGGTCCTGGCTGAACATCGGAAGGTCGTCGATCTGGATTTGTTTGAAGCGCACCTGACCGTCCGCGAGCTTCTCAAGTGCCGTCGCCACCTTCTGATTGATCGAACCCCTATGCGCGCTGCCCACAACCACGCCGACCACATGCTTTGCCATCATCATCTCCAGTTACTATTTGTGCCTTGGGGCGCTCAAGGTACTGTCGGTTGCGGCAGCCGCAAGAAGGCACATACATGACACTGACCCACGATCCGCTCTCCACGAACTGTCGCGCCGTCAGCGCCGTGCTGGCGCGCGTCGGCGACAAATGGAGCGTGCTCATCGTCACCGTGCTCGGCCCCGGCCCCAGGCGCTTCAACGAGCTGAAACGCTCGATCAACGGCATCTCGCAGCGCATGCTGACGCTGTCGCTGCGCGGGCTCGAACGCGACGGACTGATTACCCGGACAGTGACGCCCTCGACGCCACCGCGCGTCGACTACGAACTGACCGAACTCGGCCGCTCGCTGCTGAAACCGGTGATGGCGCTGACGGACTGGGCGATCAAGAACCAGAGCGCGATCAAGCTGGCGCAAACGGAATTCGACGCCGCCTCGCAGCCCGACATGGAGCGCCGGCCTCTTCAGGCATCCAGCTCGGCGTAATGGCGGAAGATGCCCTCCTCGCTGAAGGGCAGACGGCGATCGCTGTCGAGATAGGCGGCGATGCGCGGGCGGTCGGCCACCATGTCGTGCAGGGCGACGACGCTGGGCGTGCCCCCAAGCGCTCGCTCGGTCGCGTTGGGGAAGGCATAGCGCAGTCCCTCGACGACCTGGAACAGGGACAGATCGGCATAGGTCAGTCCATTGCCGACGAGATGGTCTGAACCTTCGGGATTGCGCGTCAGGATGGTCTCGAACCAGCCGAGGAATTTCGGTATGCGCTCCTCGCAGAACTCCTTCGATCGTTTCTTCGCCTCCGGCTTCTGGTCCTCGTAATATTGGCCCATTCCGAGCGGGTGATGGGTATCGTGCGCCTCGCTGACGAGATCGGCGATGGTGAGCTGGATCTGATGCACCCAGAGCTTGCCCGCCTCGTCGACAGGCGCGAGTGCATGCCGCGCTCCAAGGTGCAGCAGGATGGCCGAGACCTGCCCGATGACGAGATCGCCATGCTTCAGGAAGGGTGGTGCGAAGCTCGGCGTCTTGATCGACGCCTCTTCCATCAACGAGATCATCACCGCCATGCCGTCGGGCTCGCGCCCTACATCCATGTAATCGGCAGCGGCTTCCTCCAGCGCGAGGCGGACAAATTCCCCGCGTCCCTGAATGCCGGGCCAGTAATAAAGCTCGTACATGCTCGGACCTCCCGCTGCCGAACGCGCGAGGTGGCCAACCCGCCTCAAACCCATTAATGGACGCGCCAACGAGAACGGCGGACAGGGACAATGCCCAAAGCAAAAATGACGAACGTGGTCGGCGTCACCGTGCAGGCGAAGGCCGGCACATTCAGCATCCTCGGCAAGGACAGCGCCGGTCGCGAGATCGAGTTCGAACTGCCACTCGACGCGATGAAGCGGCTGGCGGCCGAGACGCGCCGCGCCTCGATGCTCCACCCGGGTCCGTCGCTGGTTCCGAAGGACGCGAAGCCCGGCGAGTGGGGACAGGTCGTGCCGCTCGATATCCGCACCGCGGCTGTCGGCACGCTCTCCCCGCCGGCGGGTCCCGCGGTCGCGATCGTGTTCGACCAAGGCCACGAGACCGAGATCGCGTTCCGCATCCCCGGCGACGGCGCCAAGCATCTCGGCGAGCTGATGATCAAAGAGAGCGAGAAGCTGAAGGGCTAAGGCCGCAACCTTCCTTCGCGATGGTGCGTTGATCCCGTGAATTGATGTTGCGGGAGACACGACCATGGCGCTCTGGGGCCGTTCCAACCAGACCGAACTGCAATCGCGGATCGAGGACATCCAGGCGGGTCTTTCCGCACTGGGCGATTTGCTCAGCGGCGGATTAGACCGCGCCGGGGAGGAAGCAACGCGCGGCGCCCGTGCGGCGCGGAAATCGGCCGGCGAAACGGCCGATGAACTGACCACGGCGCTGGCGCCGGTCGCATCCGACCTGCGGCACCAGATCGAGGCCCTGACCTCCATCGTCTCCGCCGCAACCGGAGCATTCGCCAAGAAGGCGGGTCGCGAAGGCAAGCAGGCCTATCAGGTCGTCGAGGAGAAGGTTGAGGACAATGCCATGCTCGCGGTCGTCGCGGCAGCCGGCGTCGGCTTCCTGCTCGGCGCCATGCTGGTCGGCGGACGCACCGAGGCGCCGCCCAAAGCCGCCAACACCCAGACGCGCACGCCGGCGCGGCGGCGCGCCGCCTGAAACAAAAAAGCCCCGCATCGCTGCGGGGCTTTTCTTATTCGTCAGGCCGGTTCGCGAAGCTTCTTCGCCGCCGCGACCATGTTCTCCAGCGCGGGGCGGACCTCGTCCCATTTGCGGGTCTTGAGGCCGCAATCCGGATTGACCCAGATCTGGTCCGGCGACAGGCGCTGCCGGGCCTTGTCGAGGAGATCGCTCATCTCGCTCGCCGGCGGCACCCGCGGCGAATGGATGTCGTAGACGCCCGGTCCGATCTCGTTCGGGTACTTGTACGTACGGAACGCGTCGAGCAGTTCCATCTGCGAACGCGAGGTTTCGATCGAGATCACGTCGGCGTCCATCGCGCCGATGCTGTCGATGATGTCGTTGAATTCCGAATAGCACATATGGGTGTGGATCTGGGTCGACGGCATCACGCCCGAGGCCGAGATGCGGAAACTCTCGACCGCCCAGTCGAGATAGTTCTTCCAGTCCTTCTCGCGCAGCGGCAGACCTTCGCGGAACGCCGGCTCGTCGATCTGGATGATGGTGATGCCGGCCTTTTCGAGATCGACCACTTCGTCGCGGATCGCGAGTGCGATCTGGCGGCAGGTTTCGGAGCGCGGAATGTCGTCGCGGATGAACGACCAGAACAGCATGGTGACGGGGCCGGTGAGCATACCCTTCATCGGCCGCTTCGTCAGCGACTGGGCGTAGCTCGACCATTCCACCGACATCGGCGCGGGACGCGAGACGTCGCCGAAGATGATCGGCGGGCGGACATAGCGTGAGCCGTAGCTCTGCACCCAGCCATGCTGGGTGAAGGCGTAGCCGGAGAGCTGCTCGCCGAAATATTGCACCATGTCGTTCCGTTCGAACTCACCGTGGACGAGGACGTCGAGGCCGATCTCCTCCTGCCATCGGACAGCCGCTTCCGTCTCCTTGCGGAGGAACGCGGCGTAGTCGGCATCGGACAGCGCGCCCTTGCCGTTGGCGGCGCGCGCCTTGCGAACCTCTTCGGTCTGCGGGAACGAGCCGATCGTCGTGGTCGGAAACGCCGGCAGGTTGAACGCCGCGCGCTGGGCCTCGCGGCGCTCGGCGAAGGCGACGCGCTTCGCGTGGTCAGGGGTCAGCGCCTGCATGCGCGCCTTCACCGCCGGATCGTGGATCTTCGGCGATTTCGTGCGGGCACGCGCGGCCTCGGACGATGACTTCAGCTCCTCGACAACGCTGGCGCGGCCGCCGTCGAGCGCGCGCCCCAGGATCGATAGTTCCTCAATCTTCTGCGCCGCGAAGGCGAGCCAGGTCTTCACGTCGGAATCGAGCTTCGTCTCCTGGTCGAGATCGATCGGCACGTGAAGGAACGAGCACGAGCCCGAGACGATGATCTTGTCTTCGCCGCGCTCCTCAATGATCGGCTCGAGCTGGTCGAGCACCGCTTCGAGATCGGCGCGCCAGACATTACGGCCGTCGATGACACCGAGCGACAGAACGAGGTCGCCCCTCGCGCGGTCGAGGACATCGTTGATCTGGCCGGCGCCGCGCTTGAGGTCGACATGCAGGCCCGCGACCGGCAGATCGAGCGCGAGATCGAGATTGTCGCCGAGTTCGCCGAAATAGGTCGCGACGAGGACCTTGAGCGACGACGGCAGCGCCGCCGCGATGTGCTGATAGGCAAGCGACATCGCCGCGCGCTCGGAATCGTCGAGGTCGAGCACGAGGACCGGCTCGTCGATCTGCACCCAGTCCGCGCCTTCGGCCGCGAGCTGCTTCAGCACCTCGACATAGACCGGCACCAGGCCCGGCAGGAGCGACAGCGGGACGAGCGTCTCGTCCTTCGACTTGCCGAGCTTCAGGAAGGTGACCGGGCCGACCAGCACGGGGCGGGTGTGGATGCCGAGCGCCTTGGCCTCGCGGAATTCATCGACCGCCTTGGAGGTCGACAGCGCGAATTCCTGACCACGGACGAATTCGGGAACGATGTAGTGGTAGTTGGTATCGAACCATTTGGTCATTTCCATCGCCGGCACGCCCTTGCCGGTCTCGTGGACATGGCCGTGCTCGCAGACCGCCGCGCCCTGCGCACCGCGCGCCATCGCGAAATAGGTGTCGAGCGAAACCGGGCCGCCCTTCCAGCCGTAGATCGCCGGGATCGCGCCGACCATGGCCGAGGTGTCGAGGACATGGTCGTAGAGCGAGAAGTCGTTGCTCGCGACGCTCTTCAGCGCCTTCTGCCGCTGCCAGTTCGCGGCGCGGATGTCTTTCGCGGAGGCGACGAGCGCGGCCTGGTCGGTCTTGCCGGACCAGGAGCTTTCGAGGGCGGATTTCAGTTCGCGCCTGGGGCCGATGCGCGGAAATCCGAGCGACGCGGTGACAATGGACATGCGGCTAACCTCACTTGAGAGGCGTGGGGCCGAGCATGGGCACGCATTCCGGCGAGCTTGCGGCGCGCAGGGCAGAGCGGGCCCGCCGGGACACCCCGCCCGTGGACATCTATCTCACCGTGGCAGGTCTCCTGGCTCGCGGGTCGCGGCTGCTGCCTGGCCTTCCCGCCGCGAGCGGCAGTGACACATTCGACAGAAGCTCGCCGCCTACAGTTGCGGGGGCAGCTCCGGCGCTGAACCGGATTCCCTCTTAGCCACGGGCAGGCGCCCGCAGACCACGGTGACGGTACGATGCCGCGAGTCTCGATATTAGTCAATAAGGATATAGAGATTTCTTTATATCGAGACTCAACGACCTTGGTCGCCTTGTGCCTGCCGATTCCGGCCCCAAGTGAACCTCTCGGCCCTCCGAGAGTTGAAGCTCTCAAGGCGCGCACAGACGAAGGGGATCCGTATGAACGACAGCCGAGGCGAGCAGCGATCCGCTCGCGGATCGCGGGCGGGCGAACTCCATCGAGCCTTCCAGACCGTTCGAGCACAAAGCGAGGAACTTGCCCGCGGTCTGCAGCCGGAAGACCAGACCGTGCAGTCGATGCCGGATTGCAGCCCGACAAAATGGCACCTCGCCCATGTCTCCTGGTTCTTCGAGACCTTCCTCCTCGTGCCGCACATGAGGAAGTATGAGGTCGTGCATCCGCAGTTCCCGTTCCTCTTCAACTCCTATTACGAGGCCGCCGGCCCTAGGCATAACCGCTTCGAGCGCGGCCTGATCACCCGTCCGACCGTGGCCGAGGTCGCCGACTATCGCGATCATGTCACACGCGCCATGGATGATCTGATCCAGGGTGCCGACGAGAGACTGTGGGCGGAGATCGAGCCGATCGTCGAGATCGGCATCCACCATGAGCAGCAGCACCAGGAACTGATCCTGATGGACATCCTGAACCTGTTCGCGGCGAACCCGCTCAGGCCGGCCTATCGCCCGTGGAAGGCGCAGGTCGCGCGTGCCGCCGAGCCGCTGAAATGGTTCGATTATCCGGGCGGGGTGTTCGAGATCGGCCATACGGGTGAGAGCTTCTCATACGACAACGAGAGCCCGCGCCACGAAGTCCTGCTGCGTCCGTTCCGCCTCGCCTCGCGCGCGGTGACGAATGCCGAGTGGATCGCCTTCATCGAGGACGGCGGCTATGCGCGCCCGGATCTCTGGCTCGCCGACGGCTGGGCTCGGGTGAAGAACGGCGAGTACTCGGCGCCCTATTATTGGGAAAAGACCAGCCACGGCTGGGAGGCGATGACGCTCTCCGGCCAGCACCGCGTCGATCCCGACGCGCCGGTCGTCCATGTCTCGTTCTACGAGGCGGACGCCTATGCCCGCTGGGTGGGGAAGCGCCTCCCGACCGAAGCCGAATGGGAAATCGCCGCCCGGAACCTGCCGCAGACCGGTAATTTCGTCGGCTCCGGCGCGCTCCGTCCGCTTGCCGCGCCTGCGTCGCAGGACCATCCGGCGCAGATGTATGGCGATGTCTGGGAATGGACCTCGAGCCCCTACATCGCCTATCCCGGCTACAAGCCCGCGCCCGGCGCGATCGGCGAGTACAACGGCAAGTTCATGTCGAACCAGATGGTGCTGCGCGGCGGGTGCTGCGCGACACCTGACGGTCACATTCGTCCGACCTATCGCAACTTTTTCTACCCCCACCAGCGCTGGCCATTCGCCGGGCTTCGCCTCGCGGAGGATGCGTGATGTCGCCGGATCTCGCAGCAATGCTCAGGCTCGATCCTGATGCACTCCCCCCGGTCGAGGGCCGTTCGGCTTTCTATGACGACGTGATGCGCGGCCTGACGCTCCGCCAGAAGACACTGCCCGCGAAATACTTCTACGACACCGAGGGTTCGCGGCTGTTCGACCGGATTTGCGAACTGCCGGAATATTACCCGACGCGCACCGAAATCGGCATTTTGCGCGACCATGCCGACGACATCGCGGCCTTCGCCGGAGAAAAGGCGGCGCTGATCGAATTCGGCTCCGGCTCCAGCACCAAGGTCCGGCTCCTGCTCGGTGCAATGAGGCATCCGGCCTATGTGCCGATCGACATTTCGGGCGAACATATGATCGAGGCCGTCGAACGGCTCCGGCTCGACTATCCCGACGTGCCGATGCATCCCGTCGAGACGGACTTCACACAGGACGCCGCGCTACCGACCATAATCTCCGGCCGCCGGCGCATCGGCTTCTTCCCCGGCTCGACCATCGGCAATTTCACACCCGACCAGGCGGAAGCGTTCCTGCGCCGGGCCGCCGGCACGCTCGGCGCGGGCGCTGGCTTCGTGGTCGGCGTCGATCTGAAGAAGGATCCGGCCGTTCTGCACGCGGCCTATAACGACCGACAGGGCGTCACCGCTGCGTTCAATCTCAATCTGCTCGCCCGCATCAACCGCGAACTGCATGGCGAGATCGATCTCGCCCATTTCCGTCATCTGGCCTTCTACAATGCCGCCGCCGGACGGGTGGAAATGCACATCGAGAGCCTGAAGCGGCAGCGGGTGCGGATTGCCGGCGACATGTTCGCGTTCCGCAACGGCGAGACGATCCACACCGAGAATTCCTGCAAATACGCTGTGGATGAATTCCAGGCACTCGCCAAGCGCGCCGGCTGGCATCCGGAAGTGTGCTTCACCGATGCCGACAAACTGTTCTCGGTCCATCTGCTCGCCCGCTAGCATCGCCGAAGAGCGAACCGCGGTGCGTCTACCGGCTCAAGGAAGCTCGGTGAGGACGCGATCGACCTCGGCGAGCGCCTTCTTTTTCTCTTCGTCCGGCATCAGGGACGCGTGGAAGCCGTTGCGGACGATCGCCGCGATCTCCTCGCGGCTGAGCGCAAGGGCTTCCGATATTTCGCGGTAGTTCTGGTTTACATAGCCGCCGAAATAAGCGGGATCGTCCGAATTGACCGTGACCACCAATCCCTTGTCCATCATCCGCCGCAGCGGGTGATGACTCAGGTCATCGACGACGCGCAGCCGCAGATTTGAAAGCGGACATACCGTCAGCGCCATCTTCTCGCGCACCAGCCGCCCGACCAGGGTCTCGTCCTCCATCGCACGATTGCCGTGGTCGATCCGCTCGACGCCGAGCTCGTCGAGGGCTTCCCAGACATAGCTCGCCGGCCCCTCCTCGCCCGCATGCGCCGTGACGAAGAACCCCGCATCGCGGGCGCGGCCGAACACGCGCTTGAACTTGCTCGGCGGGTGACCGGCTTCGGACGAATCGAGCCCGATGCCGACGATGCGGTCCTTGAACGCCAGAGCCTCATCCAGGGTCTTCTCGGCACTGGCCTCGTCGAGATGGCGCAGGAAACACATGACCAGGCAAGCCGATACGCCGAGCGTTCGCTCCGCATCGGCGATCGCGCGCGAAAGGCCGTCGGTCACGGTCTCGAACGCGACCCCGCGGGCCGTGTGCCCCTGCGGATCGAAGAACATCTCGACATGCCGGACATTGTCGGCCTTCGCGCGCTCGAGATAGGCGAAGGCAAGATCGTAGAAATCCTGCTCCGTGATCAGGACGGACATGCCCTGATAATAGATGTCGAGGAAGTCCTGGAGGTTGCGGAACTGATAGGCCCGACGCACGGCCTCGACCGACTCATAGGGCAGCGCGATTCCATTGCGGCGCGCGAGCGCGAACATCAGTTCTGGTTCGAGGCTGCCCTCGATGTGGATGTGGAGCTCGCATTTGGGCAGGCTTCTGATGAGCGCGTCGTTCATACCGGCCCGCGTTGGGATAGAGCGAGCAGCTCTTGTACCGCAAAGACGGCAGTTGCTCCATGGATCGCTCCCGCCGCAGTCGCCGGTCAGGTCCGAAGCACGTCGCACGAACCGAAATAAATTTCGTTAAAGGCGCCCGGGGTTCATGCGTCATCGTGCCCTCGGGTGCCAAAAGTATAGATTTGCGAAGCACTTCCTTCCGGGCTCCGCACAGTGAGGCTCGTTACGTCACGAACAACGCCATTTGCCGCCACACTGTGGCCCATCGGACATTGTGCAAGCGCCGCTTAACCATTCAGCATCATGCTGGGTGGCGGAGTGCAGCATGATAGTTCGGATCGTTTTTGTCCTCATCGCGATGACGTCCGCGGCCATCGCCCAGCCCGCCAAACCTCCGCAGGGGGCACAGAATCTCTGTCAGAACTATAGATGGGCGTGCTCCAACGGGGTTGGCGGCAGCATTTCCTCGCCATCGGCCATCCTTGACGCAGCTCGCTCGGTGAACAGCGACGTCAATCACAGGATCAAGCCGCGCAGCGACCGCGGCCAATACGGTTCGGCGGAGAGGTGGGCGCTTCCGACGACTTCCGGAGACTGCGAGGATTATGCGCTTCTGAAAATGAAGGTCCTGATCGACCGCGGTGTCGCCCCAGAGCGCCTGCGTCTCGCCCAGGTCATGGCGCGTGACATACCCTCGCACGTCGTGCTCCTGGTGGATGCCGATGACGGCAACGAATACGTCCTGGACAATCTGACAGACGGCATCTCGACTCGCGCATCGTCCCGATATGCCTACCTCAAGGTCCAGCGGAAATCCGACCGATCGAGCTGGGAATATGGGGGCTATCGATAGCCCGTGGCGAAGGCGGAGAGTTTCCTCCCCGCCTCGCGCCGTCCGGGAGCGGCATCACCTGTTACCCTTACCACCGCCCTTTCCGCCACCCTTGCCATCCTTGCCGTGGTCGCCGTGACCACCACCCTTGCCGTGGCCACCCTTGCCATGCTTGCCGCCATGACCGCCCTTGCCGGGACCGTCGTCATTGTCGCGACCGCCATAACCGCCCTTGCCGGGACCATCATGATCGCCGCGGCCGCCGCCATAGCCACCCTTGCCGGGACCGTCGTGGTCACCATGACCCCCGTGACCGCCACCGCCGTGGCCGCCGCCGTGGCCACCGCCATGTCCACCGCCGCCGTGACCTCCACCACCATGGCCGCCACCACCATG
>NZ_JBHSJF010000008.1:38252-89244 GCF_042652085.1 Flaviflagellibacter deserti
GACCATGACCATGGCCGTGGCCGTGGCCGTGGCCGTGGCCATGTCCGGGATCGGGATCTGGATCTGGATCGGGATCTGGGTCAGGACCCGGACCGGGCCCCGGACCCGGACCTGGGCCCGGCCCAGGATCGCGGTCGTTATCGCCCCTCCGATCGCGGGCCGACGGAATCGCGGCTGTGGGGAGCAGCGAGCAGCGCTCGAAGTTCAGCGGGGTGATGCGAGGATTTCCTCGCTCGTCATAGCATTCCCGAAAATTGGGATCGATCACAGGGCCTGGGCCCGATCTCGTTTGAGCGGATGCACCTTGCATCATCAGCAATGAGATAGACGAACAGGCGCACAGAAGGACGATTTCTCTGGTAACGCGCATTTGCTTGCTCCGCGAGCTCGCTCGCCCCCACAAGCAAATGAAGTTCGTTTTTTAGGCAATTCGCAATAAACTAATTATAATACTTATATTTAGTTAGAATAGATGACGGATAAAGGTATTGGGCCTTAGGTCCTAATTACAACGATTTACATCCCATCGATTGACTGAACGGGCTTCTCGGCTACCCTATCCTCGGCAGTAGCCTTTGCAATCAGGGGGCAGAACTGTACGCGGGTGGTCCGATGAGCAGCGTTGTGAGCTCGGTGGAACAATCCTGTTCCGAGAGAGTCGTCCTAGTCGATCATCGCGAACTGACGAGGATCGCCCTGATCCGCTCCCTGAGCCACGCATTGTCCGGCACACTCGTCATCGGCGCCTCCTGCATATCCGACCTCTCCGGCCACGTGACGTCCGATATCCGCGCCGTCGTCATTCACGTCGACCAGTCCCCCAAAGCGGCACATTCGATGGCCGAGGTGATCCTCATGGCCCGGGCGCTGCTCGGCGCGGTGGCGATCGTGGTTCTGGCGGAATCGGATGATCGCGATGCGGTCGCTACGGCTTCCGACGCGGGCGCCAGCGCCTTCCTGACCACGTCGACACCGCTGGAACTGGCTGCCGCGACGCTTCGCTTCGTCATGGCCGGCGGAAGTTCGCTGCCAACGCCCGGTTCGGTCGGCTTTTCGCTGCCGCGGCTGGCATCCGCGATCTACCAATCCGATCCTCAACTCGAGAAACTGACCCAGAGGGAAGAGCAGGTCCTGCGTTTGGTCGGACAGGGCGCGCAGAACAAAACCATCGCCTTCATGCTGAACATGTCGGAGAATACGGTGAAGGTGCATCTTCACCGGATCATCCACAAATTCGGACTGCACAATCGCACCGAAGTCGCCCTTCTCTCCGGACGCTATTTCGCAACGACGGGTGCGCAAGAGAGAATCGACGTTGCATTGGCCTCGCCTCCGCCACCCGCTTTCGTGCTGGATCTCGGCGCATAGACCGCCGAAGACAATGCCACGCCTGATTCCCGGGCAGGCTGTTCCTGGCGCGGAGTTTCCGTTGCCCGAACAAGACGGTTTCGCTAATGTCCGCCCGCGTTCCTCGCGCATGCACCCGTAGCTCAGCTGGATAGAGCGTTGCCCTCCGAAGGCAAAGGTCACAGGTTCGAATCCTGTCGGGTGCGCCAGTTCGGTTTAAAACTGCGAGCCATGCCGAGCAAACTCGTATTGTTGGGGTTTCTTGTACTGGCACAGGCCCGATCTTTGAAATCCGCCAGCTATGGGCGGCACGGACTGCGAACTCGTTGACAAGAAACTGATACGACGTTCCGGGTGCCCGGCTGCGCCGATCGTGATTTGGGTGTGCGCGGTATCAGGCCCATCGGAACGATACGAATGGCAGCTTGATCATTGATCCTGCTCAGATGGGCAGGTCGGCGGCAGGAGAGCGACGGAATGCTGATCCGCGTGGGGAAAACTTCGCTGCAGCTTCGCCGACGCGTCGTATATCCTCATCAAGGTTGAGCCCGTTCTCCGCCCGCTTCAGGGAAATGAGGGAATGCTTTCGAGCGGCGTTGAAAAACTCGTCATCGTCGGTCCGCGACAGCGCGATGAAGGCCTTTTGAAGCCGAATCTGAACCTCGACCATAGCCGCGCCGTCGCGGGCGATCGGCGCGAATACATCGTCGAAGATATCTCCAACCTCGATAGCGGGTACCCATACATGCGGGTAGTCGATGACAGCATCGGGTTGAGACTGGTCCAGGCGCTCCCATCCCGCCAGCAACCGTACTGCCCGACCGACAACATCGATGGCCGTCCCGGGATCGTTTATGGCGGGCGAGAGCGCTCGCGACGCGATCTCGGCCAAAACGCAGAAGCCAAAACGTGGATCTTGATCGAATGTCCGCTCCGCGCCGACGGTAAAGGCTTTCGCGACCAAGCGGCTGACCTGTTCATCTTCGCCGCCGCGCACCATGGCTACCGGCCTTGCCGGGTCGGCAAATGCTCCGGGTAGCGCCATGACGAACACGTCGCGATCAGTTGCATTCGCGCAAGCTTCCAACGCTCCCATGTCGACATGCTGGACATAACCGATCGTCCCAGCGAAGACCGGCCGTGCGGCATCCGGGGCGCCCCGCCCTTCCATAGGTCGCCCTCCGAGGTAGCGATGAGCCAGGTGTGCTTCCATGGCTTTCCATGTCGCATCCTCGACCCGCTGAATCGTTTCCCCGAGCCGGCCGAACCGGGAGAGATAGTCGATCCAACGCAGGATGGTAACGGCGATCAACGCAATCAAGCCAACGGTTGCGACCAGCAAGACAGCTCGTCCCTGCGAGCCATAAAGACCGGTACTCAGCGCGATGATGCCGACAAGGCTGAAAAGGAATGATCCGATGAACGTGCCCAGCACATTCTGCGAGGTATCGTCCTCCATCAGCAGTTTTGTAGCGCGCGGCGTGACATTGTTGGTCGCCGCGCCATAGGCAGCTACCATCGTACTGACCGAAAACACCGTAACCGCCAGCATACTCGATGCAAGAACATTGAGGATTCCATCGATTGCTTGTGCGCCGATCTTGATGGTCCAATTGTCGGGAACATACGGCGCCAGCACGATGCCGGCCGCGGCGGTCCCTACGCCGATCAATGCCAGTATGGACACTCGCAGCCAGAGCTTTCGCGAGAGCAGCACGAACAGCCACTGCCAGCGCGGCATCATAGTGAGGCTTCCAGTTGGCCATCCTCGACGGTTAGCGGCGATTCAACCGCCGGCTCCCGCCCGAGCGACGACGCTCTGGCGCTAGACAAAGAGGCGTTTCGCCAGGAAGGCGAGCGCCGCCGAACCGCGAGCTCTATCGCGCGCAGAAGCGACGCCATGTCCGGCGCCGGGCCAGGACGTGTCACGGCTGCTCCTCTTCTCGAAACCGCTCGACCTCCTCAGGCTCCTCATTATCCAGCCGAGAGAGGCGGGTATCTGCGCCCGCCTGAACACGCAGCAGCTCGTCGATCTTGGCCTGCAATGCTTGCGTATCTCGATGTTCCGACCGTTGGATGAACAAGGTCATCATCCACGTGGCGAGCGTTGCGACGCCATGCCAGTCGAACGTCTCGCGCTCGAAGACCAGCCACAGAATGGCGTAGACGATGACGATCAGGAACGCCGTGGGGCGGGCGAAGAAGGTGCCGATTTGCGTGAGCCAAGGAAACGTCATGCAGTTCAACCGTGCGCACGGCAGGTTGTTCCTGCAGGCATTGCGAGCACCTGGGACGGCGAGCGGTCGGCGAAGAGCCGCTGAATGCTTTACGTGTGCCGGACCGGTATCGGGCCTGAACGCTCGTCGACGTCGGCACGCGCTTCGATCAATCCCGTTTCGGCTGATGGGTCCAGAGCGGGATGACGTGCTCCAGGAATAGAACCAGGACGACCAGTCCGAGAGCGATCGCGATAAACCAGCCGCCGGCCTCCTGAGCCGGCGCCATGCACTGCGTGATCTGTTGGGTCATTTCAGAGACCTCTCGCTAGCGTTTCTCTGCTAACGCCGACCGAGGCCTGACCGATGCGGAATGGATCGAATTTAATGCGGCCGATCAACAGCCTCGCCTTCGACCAACGTCGAGAGGCGGAAATTCGGCCGATGCTATAGACCGTTTCCGTCTAGATTCCGTTCCCTCGAACGGGTTCTATTCTTCCCATCTGCCCCGCCGGTTCGCCTGCGGGGCTTTTTTCGATGATGGGACAGGCCTGAGTGGTCGGGCCGCCGCCTCAGCCACGAAGGCGACGGCCCTGCGAGTTCGCGCTTGCAGGCGGGACATCTCGCATCCGGAGATTATCGGACGGGGCTTGGCCGGGTCTATCCGCAAGCCCTTGTCGGATCACGTTTTGTTCGCGTAAAACGTGTATTCCTTATTCATTTTACTGTTAACACTCAGTCCATGTTGCTGCCGGGCAACGCCGCAACCATGCCTAGTTGTAGGTCGGCCCGCGCTTCGCTTCCCCAAGAGCACGACCGAATTCATCGGCGAAAGCGGCGCGTTCGACAGGGGCCAGAAAGCCGCCGACATCGAGCAGGCGCTGGCGTTCCGCAATGGCCAGCCGCATCAATCCGTAATCATCGTCGACCTCGCGATGAAGCCGTACCCATGCCGGATTGAAGTGCCATTCCGAGGCTTGGCCCCAGTGCGAGATCTTCCTGACCGTCAGTTCGAACCAGGTCAGGATGACTTCCTCACGGGCGCGCGCGGTCCTGTAACTCCACTTGAAGGCCCAGTAGAGCAGGAGCACGTCGAGACCGAAAAAGCCGACGACCGGCCAGGCGCCCATGATGAAGAAAGGCAGGCTAGCGAACGCCGAGCCGAGCCCGACCGCAATCATCAGAATCCGGAACCCTCTCGGGCTGAGCGAACGGTGCGGCCTGAGAACCGTTTGATAGAGGGGGTCGGATGGGTTGCCGGGTTCCATTTCAGGGCATATTAGCGCGGTGATGCCCGCCCGCCAGTCACCGAACAATCCCAAAACCGCGATCAGGAAGCCGAAAAAGCTGAGTCGCGAGGAGATCGAGGAGGTCTTCCGCCGCTTCTCGGCGGCCAATCCCGAGCCCAAGGGCGAGCTGGAATACACCAACGCCTTCACGCTCCTCGTCGCTGTCGTGCTCTCGGCGCAGGCGACGGACGTCGGGGTCAACAAGGCCACACGCGACCTGTTCGCCGTCGCGGACACGCCCGAGAAGATGGCGGCGCTCGGGGTAGAGGGCGTCTCGCGCTATATCAGGACGATCGGCCTCTTCAACGGCAAGGCCAAGAATGTCGTCGCGCTGTCGGAGCTGCTGATCGAGCGCCACGGCGGCGAGGTGCCGACCACACGTGAGGAGTTGGAGGCCCTGCCCGGCGTCGGCCGCAAGACGGCGAACGTGGTGCTGAACATCTTCTTCGGCCAGCCGACGATCGCGGTCGACACCCACCTCTTCCGAGTCGGCAACCGCACCGGCCTCGCACCCGGCGCGAACCCGCTGAAGGTGGAACTGGCGCTGATGAAGGCCGTGCCCGGCTGGGCCATGCTGCATGCGCATCACTGGCTCATCCTGCACGGCCGGTACGTCTGCAAGGCGCGCGTGCCGGAATGCTGGCGCTGCCTCATCGCCGACATCTGCCGGCATGAGCCCAAGACGCCGGCGCCGGTGGCGAAGGGAGGCGGGCTCGCGCCGCCGCGGTAACCCCCCTCCTGCGAAGCGGGAGAGGCAAAGAAGCTCAGAACTGCACGCCGCGCGTCAGCGCACCGTCCACCACCAAATTCGTCCCCGTCGTGAAGCTCGCCGCCGGGCTGGCGATGAAGGCGACCGCGTTGGCGATCTCCTGCGGCTTCGCCATCCTGCCGGTCGGATTGAGCGCCAGCGAGGCGGAGAAGAGGTCCGGCAGGTTTTTCTCGATGTTCTCCCAGACGCCGCCGGCGAAATAGGTGTTGCCCGGCGAGACGGTGTTGGCGCGGATGTTCTTCGGCGCGAGATTGTAGGCGAGGCCCTGCGTGTAGTGGATGAGCGCCGCCTTGAACGCGCCGTAGGGACCGGAGGCGAAGTCGATCTCGCGGCCGGAGACGGACGAGATCGTGACGATCGAACCTGCCGCGCTCTTCTCCAGATAGGGCATCGTGGCGTCGACCAGCCGGACCGTGCCCATGATGTCGGTCTCGAAGCCCTTTCTCCAGCTCTCCTCGTCGGCCCCGACCGCCAGCGCGCTGACATTGGCGACAACGATGTCGATGCCGCCCAGTGCTTCCGCCGAATCCGCGACCCATCTGGTCAGCGCCGCGCCGTCGGACACATCCACCTGCGAGCCGACCGCCGTCACGCCCGAGGCGGACAGTTTCGCGGCGACATCCTTCGCCTCCTCGGCGTTGCGTGAGCAGATCGCCACATCGGCGCCCTCCGCCGCGAGGGTTTCGGCAATCTTGAGGCCGATGCCCTTGGTGCCGCCGGTGACGAGCGCCTTCAGGCCCTTGAGACCCAGATCCATGATTGAATTTCCATAGGTCAGCGCGCCCGAAACCGCTGGGGTTCACGAGCGAAGATGGGTCACGCCGGAGAGCATGGTCCGACATCGAACGTCTCGGAGCAACCAGTCATCGGATATTTTTTGAGCAGGCCAGATTTTAGGCAGGAGTTCAGCCGACGAGAACCGCCGTCACCAGACCACGGACCGAATTCCCGAGAAAAATCGCATCCGCATTTCTGAGGTCCGCCGGACGCAAGACCGACTCGCTCGCCTGCCCGGTCGCGATCAGCTCCGCGCGCAGCACGCCGGGCAGGAGCCCGGACGACAGCGGGGGTGTCAGCAAGATGCCGTGCTTCTCGACGAACAGATTGGTGAAGCTGCCTTCGGTCAGCTCACCCCGCTCGTTGACGAAGACGACCTCGTCGACGCCATGCAACTTCGCTGCCTCGGCGCGCGGCTGGTCGTAGACGGCCCGGCGCGTCGTCTTGTGCGCGAGTAGCGGATCTGTCGAATCCATCACCTGTGTGGCGATGAGGAAGCTGAGTTTCTCCGTCGGAGGCAGGGGAACGGCAACGGTCTCGACCCCACCGTCGGGCGCGAGAACCAGTCGAACGCGAAGCAGGTCTTCGCGATCCCGGACCACCGCATCGAGCGCGACCATGATCGCTGCTCGATCGAACGTCATGCCAAAATAGCCAGCCGACTTTTCGAGCCGTTCGAGATGGCGCTCCAGCAGCCAGAACCCGCCCACCTCCTTCCAGAGCAGCGTCTCGATCAGCCCCGGCGCGATCGCCGCCTCCCGGAAGAAGCCGAGCTTCAGCAGACATTCCTCGTATTCGGCGTTCAGCACCGAGTCCGCGACGATGCCGCCACCGATGCCGATCTCGCCGCGCCCGTCCGAATGGATCACCGCGGTGCGGATGGCAACGTTGAACGAGAAATCGCCGTTCGGCGCGACATGGCCGATGCTGCCGCAATAGACACCGCGCGATCTACTCTCGATCTCGCCGATGATCTGCATCGCCCGGATCTTGGGAGCGCCGGTCACCGAGCCGCACGGGAAGAGCGCGCGCAGCACCGCCCCCAGACCCGCACCGGGCTTGAGCCGCGCCGCCACCGTCGAGGTCATCTGGTGCAGGCTTTTATAGGTCTCGATTTCGAACAACGCCGGAACCTCGACGCTGCCCGTCTCGGCGACCCGACCGAGATCGTTCCGCAGGAGATCCACGATCATCAGGTTCTCGGCGCGGGACTTCTCGTCCGCCTGCATCGCCGCCTTGATCGCCTCGTCGTCCTCCGGCGTGGTGCCACGCGGAGCCGTGCCCTTCATCGGTCGGGTAACGATCCGGCCGGCGCGGTTTTCGATGAACAGTTCGGGTGACAGCGAGAGCACATGGTCCTCTCCGGTATTGACCAGCGCGCCGAACGAGACAGGTTGGCTGCGGCAGAGCTCGCGGTAGAACGAGACGGGATCGCCCGAAAAGCCGAAGCGGGCGAGCATGGTCAGGTTGATCTGATAAACATCGCCCGCGCGGATGTACTCCATGACATTGGCGAAGGCGGCGTCGTATTCTTCGCGCGACATCGAAAGCGATACTTTGCCCACTTTGGACGGGGCGGGCGAAGAATGCCCGGCGAGCCAGGCCCAGGCGGCCTCGCGGTCGAGTTCGACCGGAGCGTCATAGACGCCGAGCCAAACCAGTGGCATCTGTCTTGCGCTTGCCAGAAGCGGGACCAGCCGCTCCTCGAAGCAGAAGCCGAGTTCGTATGAGAGGAAGCCGGCGAGATGCCGGCCGTCGCCAATCGCCGCCTCGGCTTCGCCCAACAGGGCCGGCACGTCCGCCGGATTCCGCGTCGTCAGCACCCGGCGGGGATTTTCGAACAGCAGCGAGCGGCCGGCATTGGGCGCGTTGTCGTGCAGAAGGACGGTGCCGGCGGAGATCATGTTCGTAGTCTAGTACGACTAGCCGCGCGGTCCGGCGATGATGACCGCCGCGCCGACGAGGCAGATGCTCGCGCCGATGACATCCCAGCGGTCCGGCCGCGAGCCTTCGACCGCCCAGAGCCAGAGCAGCGATGCCGCGATGTAGACGCCGCCATAAGCGGCATAGGCACGGCCGGCAGCCGCCGAATCGACCAGGGTCAACAGCCAGGCGAACGCCGCGAGAGATACGCAGCCGGGGATGAGCCAGAGCGGCGACTTGTCGAGCTTCAGCCACACCCAGAAGGCGAAACAGCCGGCGATCTCGCAGAGCGCAGCGAGGACGTAGAAGACCGGCGTCATGCGGTGCGCCGCGATCCGTTCATACCCTTGAAGATGTGGACCATGAAAGCGGAGGCGACGAGCGGCGTCGCGAGATTGAGGACCGGGATCGCCATGAACGCCGCGACGAAGAGACCGGCAAAGAATACTCGGCCCTGCCGCTCTCTGCGCAGGTTCCGCGCCTGCGCCTCACCGAGGAAACGCATGGCCGCGAACTCGAAATATTCGCGGCCGAGCAGATAGGCGTTCGCTGCCCACCAGGCGATCAGGTTCACGCCCGGCACCAGCAGCAGGAGCAGCGCGCCGATATTCACCACGAGGACGAGCAGCGCGAACCGCATGGCGAGCAGGATCGAGCGGCCGGTCGGCAATTCCTTGCCCGGCGGGTCGCCCGGATAATGCTCCGCCTCGACCTTGGCGGCGATCTGGTCCTGGAAAAAACCGGCGACCAGCGAGACCACCGGGCCGACGAGGAAGAACAGCGCGATCAGTACACCCGCGCCGCTGAGGAGATCGGCGACGAAGTCCCAGGTCGTGCTCTCAAGATCGATCAGCTTCACCGCGAGCGTCTGCACCAGCACGCCGAGGAGGACGAGCAGCAACAGAGCGAGACCGACCGACTTGAAGAGGATCGAGCGGAAAGCGGGAGAGAAGGCTTCGCGAAGGGCGAGAGATGCGGACTGGATCATGCCAGCTCATCTTCCTTCGGCGCGCGCCGCCACACCAGTGCCTTGTAATCGAACCCGAATTCGATCGTCGGCTTGACGATCTGGAAATAGGGAGACAGGTCGAAATCGCGCGGCGCGTAGAGCGAATAATGCCGGATGTGCAGGATCTCGCGCCGCTGGCGGCGCTTGCGCCGGGTATTTGCCGAGGCGCGGGTGATCTTCGGCAGGACCGGATAGTTCACCGACTGGAAGGCCTGCGCCAGCAGGGTCGAGCAGATCGCGCGGGTCGGATCGCCCGAGCCGAGCGCCAGCAGACGACGGCGGAAGCGGACGGGAACCGGGGGACGCGGCAACAGGAAACGCGCTAGATCGAGGACGTTCTTGGTGTCGTAGCCAAGTCCGATCTTGCCGACCATGAACTGGATGAGAGCGTCGACCCCGGCCTCGTCGAGGCCGACCGGCCGGCAGATGCGCGTCTGAACGGCCTCATATTTCTCCAGCGGAACGGCGATGCAGCCATCCTCGACATCGACCTCGATCAGCATATGCGGCTTGCCGAGCGCGTTGCCGACATAGAGCGCGGAATGGCTCCAGGTCGATTGCGTCAGGTATTTGATGATGCCGGCAATGCGCGTCGAGCCCTCGACCAGAAGCACGTCGCCCGGTCTCAGCGCACGACGCATCTTCTCTGGATCGGACGTCGAGGCGGGCTCGAAGCCTTTGCTCTGCTGCGTCAGATAAGTGACGATTCGGCGGCCGATGGCCCGGCGCAGCGGGTCGAAGAGTCCCATATCCGACAGACAGCGGAAATATGTGACGGGATCAAGAGTGTCCCGGACAAACTGTGCACAGCACAGTGCAGATACGGGACCCGGCGCCTACTCGCGAAGCTCTTTGGCTATCGAGCACCGCCCCGGCGCGCTCATACGCTGGGCCTCGGATCACGCGACACGGCTGCGCCGTGCGCGGTCCGGAGAACGTCAGCTCCGAAGCGTCGCGCCGGTCGCCTTCGTCACCGCGGCGACGATCTTCTCGGCCACGGCCTCGATCTCGACGTCGGTCAAGGTCTTCTCACGCGGCTGCAGCGTGACCGCGACCGCGACGGACTTCTTGCCCTCGGGAACGCCCTGGCCTTCGTAGATGTCGAAGATGTCGGCACCGGTCACGAGCTTGCGGTCGACGCCGAGCGCGGCCTTCAGCACGTCCGCCGCCTTCACGGAGCGGTCGGCAAGGAAGGCGAAGTCCCGGCTGACCGGCTGGAGGTCGACCTTTTCGAGCGCGGGCTTCGCCTTGGTCGGCTTGGCCTTCGGCTCGGGCAGATTATCGAGAACGATCTCGATGGCGACAAGCGGACCGTCGACCCCGAGTGTCTTCAGCAGCCGGGGGTGAAGCTCGCCGAAATGGCCGAACACGTTCTGCGGACCGAGTTGCAGCGTGCCCGAACGCCCCGGATGGAACCATTCGGGTGCCGTCTGAGCGATCTGGACGCGATCGGCCGGAAGACCGAGCGCACCGAGCAAGGTCAGCGCATCGGCCTTGGCGTCGAACACGTCGACCGTCTCGGGCTTGGCCGACCAGTGACGGCCGGAGCCCACGGGCTTTGCCGAGGCACGGCGGAGCACGGTCGCGGCCATGCGCTGGTCTTTCGGACCGGCACCCAGGAATATCTGGCCGACTTCGAACAATGCGGAATCGGCGAAGCCGCGATCGGCGTTCTTCTGGGCGGAGGCGATAAGGCCCGGCAGCAGGCTTGGACGCATGTCGGAAAGGTCGGAGGCGATCGGATTGGCGAGCGCAAGCTCCGGCGCGCCGCCACCGAATGCATCGGCCTGCGCCTTCGAGACGAACGACCAGGTGACGGCCTCGACGAGACCACGCGCAGCAAGCGTTCGGCGGGCGGTGCGGACACGCTTCTGCAGCGGTGTCAGGACCGGACGGCTGACGCTTTCGATCTTCGGCAGCGGAACCGAGTGCACACGGTCGAGGCCAAGAATGCGGACGACCTCTTCGACGAGATCGGCCTTGCCGTGCACGTCCGGACGCCAGCTCGGCGCCGCGACGCGGACGACTTCGCCCGAACCGACCAGCGAGAAGCCGAGCGCCTGGAGGACGAGCTTCTGTTCGACGGCCGGCGCCTTGAGGCCAGTCAGGCGCTCCACTTCGTGGAACGGAAATTCGATCGCGTGGCGGTCGTCCGGGACTTCGCCGACGACGAAGACCTCGGAGGCCTCGCCGCCGCAAAGATCGAGGATCAGTTTCGTTGCGAGTTCGAGGCCGGGAATGGTGAAGACCGGATCGACGCCGCGTTCGAAGCGATGGCGGGCGTCAGAATGGATCGACAGCCGACGGCCGGTCTGGGCGATGTTGAGCGGATCCCAGAGCGCGCTCTCGATCAGGACGTCGACCGTCTCTTCGGTGCAGCCCGTGGCCTCACCGCCCATGATGCCGGCCATGCTCTCAGGGCCGTGCTCGTCGGCGATGACGACGATGTTCGGATCGAGATTGTAGGTCTTGCCGTCGAGCGCTAGCAGCGTCTCGCCGTCCTTCGCGCGGCGAACGGTGAGGTTGCCCTTCACCTTGGCGGCGTCGAAGACGTGCAGCGGGCGTCCACGGTCGATCGTCAGCAGGTTGGTGATGTCGACCAGCGTGTTGATGGGCCGGAGGCCGATCGCGCGGAGCTTCTTCTGCAACCAGTCCGGCGACGGGTCGTTCCTGACGCCGCGCACCATGCGCAGGCCGAACATCGGGCAGAGCTTCGGATCGTCGAGATCGAGTACGACCTTGACCGGACTCGGATAGGAGCCGCGCACCGGCTGGACCATTTTCGGCGTGGTCAGGACACCCAGTTCCGTCGCGGCGAGGTCGCGGGCGATGCCCGATACGCTGAGGCAATCCGGACGGTTCGGCGTCACCGCGATCTCGATCACCGGATCGTCGAGGCCGAGCAGCGGCGCGAACGGCTGGCCGATCGGTGTATCGGCGGCGAGATCGATGATGCCGTTGTGCTCGTTGGAGAGCCCCATCTCGCGCTCGGACACCATCATGCCCTGCGAGGCCTGTCCACGGATCTCGCCAGCCTTGAGGGCGACGCCCGTACCGGGCGGTACGGTGCCTTCCCTGGCGAACACGCCGACCATGCCGGCGCGTGCGTTCGGGGCGCCGCAGACGACCTGCATCAGCTTGCCGTCGCCGGCATCGACCTTGAGCACTCGGAGCTTATCGGCATTCGGATGCTGAGCCGCCTCGACCACCTTGGCGGTGACGAAGGGCGCGAGCGCCTTGGCGCGATCCTCGACCGCCTCGACCTCGAGGCCGACCTTGGTCAGCGTCTCGGTAACCTGATCGAGGGTCGCCGTGGTGTCGAGATGCTCCTTGAGCCAGGACAAGGTGAACTTCATGACTGATGATCCGGCTCGGAATCGGAGGAAATGTGCGGCGACCACTCCTCCCCCCCTGAGGGGGAGGTCGAGTCGCCGAAGGCGAACCGGGAGGGGGGTACCCCACGCACGGCGACCATGATCGCTTCCAGCACGCCATCCATGTTCGAGAAAATATCCGAGTTCCAAATCCGCAGGACGTGATAGCCAAGGCGGCTCAACTCCGCGTCTCGGATTGCATCGCGTGCGGCGTGTGCGTCCTCCGCATGCTGTCCGCCATCAAGCTCAATGACGAGGCGATGCTCGTGACAGACGAAATCGGCGATGTAGGCACCGATTGGAGTCTGGCGACGGAAAGACAGGCCGTCGAGACGGTGCGCGCGCAGTCGAAACCAGAGCTTCCGCTCAGCATCCGTCATGTCGCGGCGTAAGCGCTTCGCCGAGGAGCGCAGGCGGGCGGGGACAGAACGATGCGTCGGCATGCTTGGCACCCCCCTCCCGGTCGCGCTCCGCGCGCTCGGCCTCCCCCTCGCGGGGGGAGGCGAAAGGCGCGGCATCTCCCCGTTCACGAGCTCAGCCCTCCGATCAGGCCCGGCAGATCGAGCGGACGGAAACCGTAATGCTGCAGCCAGCGCTGGTCGGCCTCGAAGAAGGCGCGCAGGTCCGGCATGCCGTATTTCAGCATGGCGACGCGATCGATGCCCATGCCCCAGGCAAAGCCCTGCCACTCGTCGGGATCGAGCCCGCAATTCCTGAGTACGTTCGGGTGGACCATTCCGCAGCCGAGGATTTCCAGCCAGTCGTCGCCCTCGCCGAAGCGGATTTCGGACCCCTGGCGCGAGCAGCGGATGTCGACCTCCATCGACGGCTCGGTGAACGGGAAAAAGCTCGGACGCATCCGCATCTCGACCTTCGGCACTTCGAAGAAGGCCTTGCAGAACTCTTCGAGGATCCACTTCAGGTGGCCCATATGGGCCTGCTTGTCGATCACCAGCCCCTCGACCTGATGGAACATCGGGGTGTGGGTCTGATCGGAATCGTTGCGATAGGTGCGGCCAGGGCAGATGACCCGGATCGGCGGCTCCTGGCTCCGCATGGTGCGGATCTGCACGGGCGAGGTGTGGGTGCGCAGCACCTTGCGCTCGCCGTTCTCGTCGGGCGCGAAGAAGAAGGTGTCGTGCATCTCGCGCGCGGGATGGCCGACCGGGAAGTTCAGCGCCGTGAAATTATGCTCGTCGTCCTCGACGTCCGGGCCTTCGGCGACCGAGAAGCCGAGATCGGCGAAGATCGCGACGATTTCCTCGGTGACCTGGCTGACCGGATGGATGCGGCCGATGTCGATGCCGTTGGGGCGGACCGGAAGCGTGACATCGACGGCCTCGGAGGCGAGGCGCGCATCGAGCGCGGCCGAAGCAAGAGCCTCCTTGCGGTCGCCGAGCGCCGACTGGACACGGTCACGCAAGCCGTTGATGGCCGGGCCGAACGTCTTGCGTTCGTCGGGCGACATCTTGCCGAGCTGGCCGAGCTGTTCGGAGATGACGCCCTTCTTGCCGAGGGCGGACACGCGGACGGTTTCGAGTGCCGTCTCGTCGGAAGCCGAGGCGATCTCGGCGAGAATCTTGGATTCGAGCTCGTTCAGGTCGCTCATATGGCGAATTTTCCGGTGCGTCGCCCTCCGGCTCGACCGGAGGGCCCATCGAGAGATCGATATAGATGCTCCGGTCAAGCCGGAGCATGACGGCTGTGGCCGGAGGAAAACTCCGCCCCGAAGGGCGGAGAGAATTTTCAGCCGAGAGCGGTCTTCGCCTGCGAAACCAGCGCCTGGAAGGCAGCCGGCTCACGGATGGCGAGGTCGGAAAGGACCTTGCGGTCGATCTCGACGCCAGCCTTCGACAGACCGTCGATGAAGCGCGAATAGGTCAGGCCGGCCTCACGGACGGCAGCGTTGATGCGCTGGATCCAGAGGGCGCGGAAATTCCGCTTCTTCACCTTCCGGTCGCGATAGGCGTACTGCATCGAACGATCGACGGCGGCCTTGGCTGCGCGGATCGTATTCTTGCGACGGCCATAGAAGCCCTTGGCGGCCTTCAGCGTCTTCTTGTGCTTGGCGTGCGAGGTGACGCCGCGTTTCACACGGGACATATCAGTTCTCCTGTGTTGCTACGGGGCGGCTCAGCGAGCGCCGTACGGAAGGAAGGTCTTCACGATGTTCGCATCCGACTCGCAGAGCACCGAGGTGCCGCGCTGGTTGCGGATCTGCGCGTTGGTGCGCTTGATCATACCGTGACGCTTGTTGGCCTGGCCGGCTTTCACCTTGCCAGACGCCGTCAGACGGAAGCGCTTCTTGGCTCCCGACTTCGTCTTCATCTTGGGCATTTCGGCTCTCCTGAATGAGGAAGGCCGGCAAGCCAACGCTGCCGGCCGAGCAAAAACTCCCGCCACGGCAGCCCTTATCAGCCGGTCGGGAGAAGAGGCGGGGTTATTACAGTGGAGAATTGGGGAAGGCAAGCGCTGTTGCCGCCATCTTTGCCGCGGCGAAGCGGAGAGCTGGAACTGCTCTCCGCCCATAGCGACCCCGGATCGACCTGCGGTCGTCCGGGATGACGCCGGAATTACCTCGGCGAGAGGATCATCACCATCTGGCGGCCTTCGAGCGAGGGCTCGCTCTCGACCTTGGCAAGCGTCGTGACCTCGTCGCGGACGCGCCACAACAGCTTCAGACCGAGATCCTGGTGGGCCATTTCGCGGCCGCGGAAGCGGAGCGTCACCTTGACCTTGTCACCCTCGTCGAAGAAGCGGCGCATCGCCTTCATCTTCGTGTCGTAGTCGTGATCGTCGATGTTCGGACGCATCTTGATCTCTTTGACCTCGACGGTCTTCTGGTTCTTGCGCGCCTCGGCGGCCTTTTTCTGTGCGGCGAACTTGTACTTGCCGTAGTCCAGCAGCTTGCAGACCGGCGGCTCGGAATTCGGAGCGATTTCAACGAGATCAAGCCCGGCCTCTTCGGCGGCAGCCAGCGCGTCGTGGATTGGCACGACACCCCGGTTCTCGCCTTCGGCATCGATGAGCTGGACGGCTGGAACCCGGATTTCCCGGTTGGTGCGCGGTCCTTCTTTCTGGACCGGCTGAATAGATCTCATTGGACGACGAATGGCAGTCTTCTCCTGATTGTTGATACGGCCGGGGCGGCAAAGCGCCACGCGCGGCGGAGGATGGGTGATTTTCCTGCGAAGTCAACCAGCCCTACAGGTGGTTTACTTAACCGCCCCTCTCGGGCATGTCGCGGCTTGCGGAGGAAAGCCTTGGAAAGCCTCAATCATATAGTGACGGCATCGGGCCGGCGCATCGCCCTGAAATTCCAACCCGGCGAAGGGCCAACGGTCGTCTGGCTCGGCGGGTTCAAATCCGACATGGCCTCGACCAAAGCAAGCTTCATCACGGAATGGGGCAAGAATGCCGGTCGCGCTACCCTCCGGTTCGATTATTCCGGCCACGGCGAGTCCGAAGGCCGGTTCGAGGACGGCACGATCTCGCACTGGCTGGAGGATGCGCTCACCGTCGTCCGCGCTCATGCGGGCGAGGCGCCGATCCTCGTCGGCTCATCCATGGGCGGCTGGATCTCGCTGCTCGCGGCCCGCATCCTCGCCGCCGAGGGCAGGACGCTCTCCGGCCTCGTGCTGATCGCGCCCGCAGCCGACTTCACGGAAGACCTGATGTGGAAGCGCTTCACGCCGGCGCAGAAGAAGGCGATCGAGAAACACGGTGTCTACCGCCATCCCTCCGAATATTCCGACGAGCCGACGCCGATCACCCGCGCACTCATCCTCGACGGCCGCAATCACCTGATCCTCGGCGCCCCGTTCAAGGTCGGCGCCCCGGTCCGCATCCTGCAGGGCATGCAGGACCCGGATGTACCCTGGAAACACACGATGACCCTTGTCGAGCATCTCGCCGAGGACGATGTCGTCGTCGGCCTGATCAAGGACGGTGACCACCGTCTCTCGCGGCCGGAAGACTTGGACAGGTTGATCGCTGCCATCGAGGCGGTCGGGAAGTAACCCACCCTCGAATCGCCTCGATCCCTGCTAAAGTCGCCGCGTGCTGCGCCGTCTCTTCACTCCCGCTTCACCGCCTGAGCCCGAGCAGATCGGGGTGATGGTGCGTGGCCGGCCGGTCCAGATATCGGTTCGACGGACTGCTGCGGCGCGGCGGATGACGCTCCGGGTCAAGGGCGCCACGGGCGAAGTGGTGCTGACGCTGCCCGCCCGCGCGAGCTTCCGGTCCGGCAAGGCCTTCGTCGAACGGCAGGTCGACTGGATCGCCGCCCGGCTGGAACAGCGCCCGGCGGCTAAGCCCTTCGTGGAGGGCGCCGAGATCCCGTTGCGCGGCGAGCCGCATGTCCTGGTGCACCGCGGCCTTCGCGGCGTCACCCGCGTCGAGCCGGGTCTTCGTGGCCAGCCGCCGGTCATCGCCGTTTCGGGCCCGCGCGAGCACTTCTCCCGCCGCGTCACCGATTTCCTGAAGCGCGAGGCCAAGCACGATCTCGAACCGGCCGTCGCCCGCCACGCCGCCGCACTCAATGTCGCGATCGGGCGGATCAGCGTGAAGGATACGACGAGCCGCTGGGGCTCATGCTCGGCGAAGGGTGGCCTCGCCTTTTCCTGGCGGCTGATCCTCGCCCCGCCCTTCGTGCTCGATTACCTCGCCGCCCACGAGGTCGCGCACCGCCGCGAAATGAACCACGGCCAGGCGTTCTGGGATCTCGTCCATCGGCTCTGTCCGGAGACGGACGCGGCCGAGCGCTGGCTGAAGAAGAACGGGGTGGACCTGCACCGCTACGGGGCGGCGGAGTGATCTTCCCCTCTCCTGCGAAGCGGGAGAGGGTCGAGTGCGTGTCAACGCACCGGGGTGAGGGGCCAGCACGACGCTCATTGCAATCCTGCCCTCACCCGCTCGCTTCGCGAGTCGACCTCTCCCGTAAACGGGAGAGGCATTATCCCCCAAACAGGCGCTTCAGGAAATTGATCGGCGCGCGGATCGGCTGGGGCAGATCCTCGATCGGCCGGGCGCCCGCCCAGGCATCGTCGCGGGCGTAGCGCGGCTGCTGCTGGTCGGCGTAGGCCGGACCGGGGCCATAGAGACCCGGCAGACCCGCGACCGGCAGGCCGCGATGGGCGACCGTCATGAACCGGCTCCAAATCTCTACCGGCAGGCCGGAGCCCGATGCCTTCTTGGTCGGCGAATTGTCGTCATTACCGAGCCAGACCGTGGTTACGAGCTGCGCCGTATAGCCGACGAACCAAGCATCGCGGAAATCCTGGCTGGTGCCGGTCTTGCCCGCCGCCGGCCAGCCGTCGAACTCGGCCTTGCGCGCGGTACCGATGCGAAGCGTCTCCGACAGCATCTGGTTCATCATGCCGAGATAATGCGGATCGACGACCTGACCGAGGCCCGAGCCCCGGCGCTCGTAAAGCACGTCACCGTTTTCGCTGGCCCGGATGCGCTTCACCACATACGGCATGACGCCCCGGCCGCCATTGGCGAACGGAGCATAGGCACCGGCGAGTTCGAGCGGCGTCACCTCGGACGTGCCGAGCGCGATGGACGCGTTCGGCTGCAGCACCGAATTGATGCCCATGCGATTGGCCGTCGAGACGACGCTCTGCGGCCCGACATCGAGGGCGAGCCTGACCGCCACCGTATTCAGTGAGGTCGCCAGGGCCTCCGTCATCGTGACGGTGCCGCGATATTTCTTGTCGAAGTTCTCGGGCTGCCAGTTCTTGACCCGGATCGGCGCGTCCTGGACCAACGTATTCGGGGTCATGCCTTGTTCGAGCGCCGTGAGGTAGACGAACGGCTTGAACGCCGAGCCCGGCTGACGCTTCGCCAGAACGGCGCGGTTGAACTGACTTTGGGCGTAGGATTTGCCGCCGACCAGCGCCTTGATCGCGCCCTGGGGGTCGAGCGCGACCACCGCGCCTTGGCTGACGCCAAGCCGGACTCCATTTGCGCCGAGCCCGGCGACGAGGGCCTGCTCGGCCTCTGCCTGAAGGATCGGATCGATGGTCGTATCGACGATGACATCGCGGTCGACCTTTCCGGCGAGATCATCGATCTGATCGACCACCCAGTCGGCCACATAACCGACCGCGCCTTCGCTGCGGACGTTGGCGAGGTTCGCCGGGGCCGACATCGCCTTCGCGGCTTCCTTGTCCGATATGAAGCCCTGCTGCGCCATGGCGGTCAGGACCAGCTGGCCGCGCGCCTCGGCGGCATCCAAATCGCGCGTCGGCGCGAGCCGGGATGGTGCTTTCACGAGGCCTGCGAGGATCGCCGCCTCCGACAAGGTCACATAGCTCGCCGGTTTGCCGAAATAGCGCTGCGAGGCCGCCTGCACGCCATACGCGCCGGAGCCGAAATAGACGCGGTTGAGATAGAGTTCGAGGATCTGGTCCTTGGTCAGCTTGGTCTCGAGCCAGACCGCCAGGATCGCCTCCTGCACCTTGCGCTCGAAGGAGCGCTCGGGGGTCAGGAACAGGTTCTTTGCCAGCTGCTGCGTCAGCGTCGAACCGCCCTGCACCACCGACCCGGCGCGCATATTGATAAAGGCCGCGCGCATCAGGCCGATCGGATCGACGCCGAAATGGCTGCGGAAGCGCTGATCCTCGATCGCGACGAAGGCCTGCGGCAGATAATCCGGCAGGTGCTTAATCTCGACCGTCGAGCCGACGCCGTCGCCGCGGCGGGCGAGGACGGTACCATCGGTGCCGACAAGCGTCACGCTTGGCGGGCGCGGTGGAATCTTCAGATCATTAATGCTCGGAAGGTTCGTCGCTTCGTACGCGACGAATCCTGCCAGAACGACACCGCCCCAGACCGAGGCGACGAGGCCGTATTTGATCAGGCCGCCCAGCGCGAAAAAGCCGATGCCGGGACGCGAGCGGCGTTTCTTCTTCGAACGTCGCGCGGAGCCGGATCGAGACGAGGAGCGCTTCTTCCTGGGCTGCGGAGGCGGCGGTTCGTCCTCCATCTCGTCCTCGAAATCCTCGTCCTCATCATAGTCAGGTTCAGGCTCCGGCGCCCGGCGTGCGGAACGGCGCGGCGGCGGGGCCGGTTCGTCGTCTTCGTAGAAATCTTCTATGGGACGGCGGCGCGCACCGGCGCGGCCGTGACCGCCCGCCCGGTCCTCCGGGCTCAGACGGAGATCCAGCAGTTCCTCAGGATGGGAATCGAATCGGGGCTCGCGCTTCTTGCGCGGCTTCCCGCCGAAACCGAACATACCGCTAGCCCCGCTCAGCACAGACCGCGGCGCCACGCCGGCGCCGCCCTGCTCGCCCAGTGCCGCACCTTCACTTTGAATGCGGCGGGTTTATGGGGTGTTAACCCAATTGCGGTTTGGACTCAGGCCCGTTGCGGATCGAGCGTGATCGACCAGAGATCGGCGTCGGCGACGTCCTTCAGCGTTACCGTCATCTGCTCCGTGTCGCCGTCGATCGCGACCAGGCCGAAGAACTGCAGGCCAGCCGCGGGCGACAGATTCGCCTGTCCGTTTTCCGGTGCCTTCACGTAGCGAAGCTGCGGGCCGAACGTATTCTCGAGTTCGTTAGGACCGAACGTGCCGGAATGGATCGGGCCGGAGACGAACTCCCAGAACGGATCGAAATCCTGGAACTGGGCCTTGTCCGGATCGTAGTAGTGCGCGGCGGTATAGTGGACGTCGGCGGTGAGCCACACCGTGTTCTTGATGCCCGCATGCTTCATGAAGCTGAGGATATGCGCGAATTCGTGTTCGCGGCCGGCCGGCGCGCCATTGCCCTGCGCCACCCCCTCCTGCCGCATCGAGCCGTCGGCCTGCTTGTCGGGAACGATCAGTCCGAGCGGCATATCGGCCGCGATGACCTTCCAAGTCGCACGGGAATTGAGCAATTCGCGCTTCAGCCAAGCGATCTGTTCTGCGCCGAGGAACACCGTTTCCGCCGACTCCTTGGTCTGGCCATTAGCGGTGTTCGGGCCGCGGTAAGTGCGCATGTCGAGGAAGAAGATGTCGAGCAGCGGACCGTAATTGACCCGACGATAAACACGGCGCGGCTCGACGATCGAAGTGCGAAGCGGCATCATCTCATGGAAGGCGCGCGCCGCGCGGGCGGCCAGCACGCCGATGTTCTTTTCCTTGTAAGCATCACCGAGAATCTTCGAGGAAGACCAGTTGTTGGTGACCTCGTGGTCGTCCCACTGGGCGTATATCGGCACCGCCGCGTTGAAGGCGCGGACGTTCTCGTCCATCAGATTGTATTTGTACTGGCCGCGATATTCCGAGAGCGTCTCGGCGACCTTGGACTTCTCCTCGGTCGTGACGTTCTTCCACATCGTACCGTCGGGCAGTTTCACTTCCGACTTCAGCGGACCGTCGGCATAGACCGTGTCGCCGGAATGGATGAAGAAGTCCGGCTGGTGCTTCAGCATGGTGGCATAGGCCTTCATGCCGCCGCGATCGGCATCGATGCCCCAGCCCTGACCGGCGGTGTCGCCAGACCAGGTGAACTTGACACCGCGGCGATTGCCCGGCGCGGTGCGGAAGCGACCGACCAGGGGCTCGCCGATCACGTTGACGTCGGCAATGTCGCGGAAGCGGACGCGGTAGAAGATGTCCTGCCCGGACGGCAGGTCGTCGACGAGGAGCTTGCCGGTGAAATCCCCTTCCGGGTCGACGGTGAGGGCCGGCAGCGTGCGAGCGTTCTTGAAGCTCTCCGTCGTCGAGATTTCGACCATCATCTGCGACGGACGGTCGGCGCGTGCCCAGATCATGCCGGCGTCCGAGCCGATGTCGCCCGTCTGCAGGCCGTGCGTAATCAGCGGGCGATCGGCGGCGCGGCTGAGATAGGGGCGGGCGAGGCCGCCAGGCAGCGCGAAAGAAGCGGTCGCGGCTGCGCCGGTGAGGAGAATCTGACGGCGGGAAATGGTCGGCATGGAAGCGTCCTCCGGGTCTCGTCGAGTCCAGAAGACTTCTAAAAACCGCCGATGACGTGACTGTTTCGCGAAGGCGACGAAGCTGTGACGCGTGTTTTGTAGCCGCAGCTAAGAAAATGGGTTTCCCATTCGGCGCCTGTAAGTTTACGTTGGACTCGCAGCACGTGGCCAATCAGCCACAGGTCTGATTTAACCGGACTATCAGGGTTGCGGGTCACATTCGTGGCCCTGATCTACCCGCAAATTGCAGTTTCCATTTCACAGGCATCTTTATGTTGCGCCCGCTCCTTTCGGCCGTTGCCGCTTTCGCCATTCTCGCTCCAACCGTGGTCATCGCGCAGGCACCGCCAGCGCCTCCGGTCTCGGTGGCAAAGCCCGTGTCGCGCAAGGTCGTCGACTGGGTGGAGTTTCCGGGACGTTTCGAACCGGCCGCCTTTGTCGAAGTCCGCGCGCAGGTCGCGGGTGAACTTGCCCAGGTCGCGTTCACTGACGGTCAGGAGGTCAAGGCCGGCGATCTCCTGTTCAAGATCGATGACAAGCCTTTCGCTGCCACGCTGCGCCAGACGCAGGCAGCGGTAGTAGGTAACCAGACCCGCCTCGACCTCGCGACGTCGGAACTGAAGCGCGCACAGGAGCTGCGCCAGACCGGCAATATTCCGGAACAGACATTCCAGCAGCGCCAGCAGACCTTTCTCGAATCGCAGGCGAACCTGAACGCCTCGACCGCCGAGGTGGAGACCGCGCGCATCAATCTCGGCTATACAGAGATCCGGGCGCCGATCTCCGGCCGTATCGGCCGCAAGCTGGTCACCGAGGGCAACCTGATCTCGGCTGGCTCGTCTGGCACGCTGCTGACGACGATCGTCTCCTTCGATCCCGTGCACTTCTACTTCGACGTCGATGAGGGCTCGTTCCTCGCCTATACCCGCGCGAATAGGGGCATTTCGAGCAACAGCGACCAGAAGGTGTACGTCGCCCTCTCGGACGAGACCGACTTCACGCGCGAAGGCACGCTCGACTTCCTCGGCAACCGAGTCGACGCGCAGACTGGCACGATCCGCGTCCGCGCATCGGTTCCCAATCCGGAACACTTCATCACACCCGGTCTGTTCGGCCGCGTGCGTCTCGCTACCCGCCCCGCCTATGACGCTATGATCCTGCCGGACGAGGCGATCATGCTCGACCAGACTCGCCATCTCGTCATGACGGTTGCGGCCGACGGAACCGTTGTTCCGAAGCAGATCCAGGTCGGTCCGAAGCTCGGCCCGTACCGCGCGATCGCCAGCGGCCTCACCGCCGACGACACGGTTATCATCAATGGTCTGATGCGTGCCCGTCCCGGCGCCAAGGTGACACCCCAGCCGACGGAACTGAAGGTTCCCGACGATCTGACGCGCCCCAGCGTCACCCCGACTAACTGAGCGGACAGGGGAACAAATGCGCTTCGGTCATTTCTTCGTCGACCGCCCGATCTTCGCGGCGGTCGTTTCGATCGTGATGGTGGTTATCGGCGTCGTTGCGCTGGTGCAGCTTCCCATCGCCCAATATCCGCAGATCGCACCGCCGACGGTCGTGGTCAACGCGACCTATCCGGGCGCAAACGCCGAAACGATCTCCGAGACGGTGGCAACGCCGATTGAACAGCAGATCAACGGCGTCGAGAACATGATCTACATGTCCTCGCAGTCGACGTCGGACGGCTCGCTGCAGATCACCGTCACCTTCGAGATCGGCACCGACCTCGATATCGCGCAGGTTCAGGTCCAGAACCGCGTCAACCAGGCGGAACCCCGCCTGCCTGAAGACGTGCGCCGCCTCGGCATCACGGTCAACAAGTCGTCGAGCGACTTCTTGATGGTCGTGAACATGTTCTCGCCGGACAACAGCCTCGATGAGCTGTATGTCTCGACCTACACCTTCCTGAACATCCGCGACCGGCTCGCACGCCTCTACGGTGTCGGCGACATCTTCGTCTTCGGCGCCCGCGAATTGTCGCTCCGCGTCTGGCTCGATCCGCAGAAACTCGCGTCGTACAGCCTGAGCGCAGGCGAGGTCGTCGCATCTTTGCAGGAGCAGAACGTCCAGGTTTCGGGCGGCTCGCTCGGCCAGCCCCCGTCACCACAGGGCACCGATTTCCAGGTCATGGTGACGACCCAGGGACGTTTCCGCACGCCGGAGCAGTTCCAGCAGGTCATCATCAAGGCCGATCAGGGCCGCCTCTTGAGACTGAAAGACGTGGCGCGTGTCGAGTTCGGCGCGCAGCAATATGCCACCAACTCATATCTCGACGGCCGCTATTCGATCGGTCTCGGCATCAACCAGCGCCCGGGCTCGAACGCACTCGCGGCGTCGGAGGCCGTGATCCAGGAGATGGAGCGTCTCAAGAAGGACTTCCCGCAGGGCCTCGACTACGCCATCGCGTATAACCCGACCGAATTCGTGGCCGACTCGATCGAGGCGGTGACGCACACGATCTGGGAAGCGATTGCGCTCGTCGTACTCGTGGTCCTGATCTTCCTGCAGTCCTGGCGCGCGGCGATCATCCCGATCCTCGCGATCCCGGTCTCGCTGGTCGGCACCTTCGCGATGATGGCGGCCTTCGGCTATTCCATCAACATGCTGACCCTGTTCGGCCTGATCCTCGCGATCGGTATCGTCGTCGACGACGCCATCGTGGTGGTCGAGAACGTCGAACGAAACATCGCCGAGGGAAAATCGCCCCGTGAAGCGGCGCACATCACCATGGACGAGGTCGGCGTCGCGGTCATCGCGATCGCGCTCGTTCTGTCCGCGGTGTTCGTGCCGACCGCCTTCATCCCCGGCATTTCCGGTCAGTTCTACAAGCAGTTCGCGCTGACCATCGCCGGCGCAACGGTCATCTCGGCCTTCAATTCGCTGACCCTGTCGCCTGCCCTCGCGGCGCTTCTGCTGAAGCCGCATAAGCACGGCGGACACCGCAATCTGCTCGGGCGCGCGGCCGACGCCTTCAACCGGCGTTTCGACTGGCTGTCGCTGAAATACTCGCACGGCGTCCGCGGCGTTGTCGGCCACAAGGTCATCATGCTCGGCATCTATGGCGTTCTGGTCGCGGCGACGATCTTCGTGTTCGGCCGGGTTCCGGTTGGCTTCATCCCACAGAGCGACCAGAGCTACGCGATCATTGCCGTGCAGTTGCCGGAGGGGGCGTCGCTCCAGCGAACCGACGAGGTGGTGCGCCGCATCTCCGAAATCGCGCAGAAAACTCCGGGCGTTGCGCATTCGGTCGGCATCGCCGGTTTCTCCGGCGCGACTTTCACCGCAGCGTCGAACGCGGCGGCGATCTTCACGCCGTTCGACACGTTCGAAGAGCGCGTGCCGAAGGGCCAGACCGCGAACTCGATCATCGCCTCGCTGCAGGAGCAGATGGGCGCGATCGAGGAAGCCTTCGTCATCGTCATCGGACCGCCCTCGGTTCAGGGGCTCGGCAATGGCAGCGGCTTCAACATGCAGGTGCAGGATCGCGGCAATGTCGGCATCCGCTCGCTCGAAGCGGCCGCCGGCGAGGTAATTGCGGCCGCCGCGCAGGAGCCAACCCTGATGGGCGTCTTCACGACGTTCAACACACGCGCGCCGCAGGTCTACGTCGACATCGACCGTGAGAAGGCCCAGCAGCTGAACGTTCCGATCGGGAACATCTTCCAAGCCATGCAGGTCTTCATCGGCTCGGCCTATGTGAACGACTTCACCGCCTATGGACGTTCGTTCCAGGTCAACGCACAGGCCGACGGCCCATACCGCATCGCCAAGTCCGACATCACCCAGATCAAGGTCCGCTCGTCGGACGGCGCGCTGGTCCCGCTCGGCACGCTGGTGAAGCTCCGCGACGATACCGGCCCCTACACCGTCAACCGGCACAACCTCTACACCTCGGTGTCCATCCAGGGGCAGGCGGTGCCCGGCATCTCGTCTGGTACGGCGCTCGATAAGATGGAGCAGATCGCGGCCCGGGTGCTACCGCCCGGAGTCTCGTTCGAATGGACCGAGCTCGCCTTCCAGGAGAGAAGCGCCGGCAATCCGGTGTTCATCTTCGCGATCGGCGTGCTGTTCGTCTTCCTCGTTCTCTCCGCGCAATACGAGAGCTGGTCACTGCCGTTCGCGATCATCCTGATCGTGCCGCTGTCGGTGCTTGCCGCGCTGCTCGGCGTGATGCTGCGGGGACAGGACAATAACATTCTGACGCAGATTGGATTTGTCGTTCTGGTCGGCCTAGCCGCAAAGAATGCCATCCTGATCGTCGAGTTCGCCAGACAGCAGGAAGACGAAGGAAAGGCCATTGTGCCGGCCGTCGTCGAAGCCTGCCGCCAGCGCCTTCGCCCGATCCTGATGACCTCGCTCGCCTTCACGTTCGGCGTCATTCCGCTCGCCATCGCCAAGGGCGCGGGCGCGGAACTCCGCCAGGCACTCGGCACGGCGGTCGCTTTCGGCATGGTCGGAGTGACCGTGCTCGGCCTGTTCCTGACCCCGGTGTTCTACGTGACGATCCGCATGCTCGGCGAGAAGCTGCGTCCGTCCCATCCGCCGGTCCAGACGGCCGTGGCCGCTCACGACGACGACTAGTCACGGTTGCGACGGCGAGAATTAGGCGTAGAAGCGGGGCCATGAGAATGGCCCCGCTTCATTTGGTGCTGCTGCGCTGCATTCTCGGCTGGGTCCTCGTGCTCCAGCCGATGGCGCTCGGCGCACGCGCGGCCGAAGCCATCAACAGCCCGTTTGCGATGGAGATCTGCCGGGGCTCAGCGCCCGGGCAGACCCAGATCCCCGCGAACAACCGGCCCGGCCACGACACCTGCTGTCTCGCAGGCTGCACTTTCGGCGGTGGCATCGTTCCGATTGAGGTGCACGCCTCTGCTCTCTCCCGTCCGGTTCTCATCGAGATCGCCCGGGGCGTCCAGTTGGATGCTCCCTCGCTGCGGAACGCAGGCCTCGGCCCGCAATCGGCCCGCGCTCCGCCAGTCTGAACCCTCCGATCAAACGCGCGGCCCTCCGCGCATTCTCATTTCCGGAGAGTTCAATCATGTCGTTTCTCAATGGCCGCCGCCGCGGCCTAATCCTGTCCGCATTCCTTCTCGCGACACCTGTTTTCGCGCACGGCTACAAGGCCGGCACGCTCGAAATCAGCCACCCGTGGTCACGCGAGACACCCCCCTCCGCCACGACCGGCGTCGGCTATCTCTCGATCCACAATTCCGGCACTGACGCCGATCGCCTGGTATCGATCGAGACCGCCGCCGCGCAGAAGGTCGAGGTCCATGAATCCACGGTCGAGAATGGCGTCGCCAAGATGCGTCCCGTCGGCCCTCTAGAGATTCCGGCCGGCGGCGACGTCACGCTGAAGCCCGGCGGCCTGCATCTGATGATGGTCGGGTTGAAGGAGGGTCTCGCCGAGGGCGAGCGCGTTCCCGCGACCCTCGTCTTCGAAAAGGCCGGCCGCGTCGATATCGAATTCGAGGTCGATTCCATGGGCGCCAAGGGCCCGGACGCAAAAACCGACGTCGGACACCAGCACCACTGATCATCAAGGAGCCCGTTCCGGCGGGCTCCTTCCCCAAGGGAACAACTTGCCAACCCGTCGCCGAGCGGGTTTGGTTACCGAATGGAACAAAACGAGATTCTTTCAGGGCTCGCACCCGGCGACCGTCTCCGCCCGGACGGGCGGCAGTCCCCCGCCGCTTCCGACATCGCCCGCGGCACGATGCGGCTGATGCGTTCGCTTGGCCTCGCCTGCGTGCCGGAATTGCCGCTCGCCTCCGGACGCCGAGCCGACCTCGTCGCCGTCTGTCCGCGCGGCCGCATCTGGATCGTCGAGATCAAATCCTGCCTCGCCGACTACCAGGCCGACCACAAATGGGAGGATTACCGCGCCCATTGCGACCGCCTCTATTTCGCCGTCGATCCACGCTTTCCGCGCGACATCCTTCCCGAGGAAGCGGGGCTCATCCTCGCCGACCGCTACGGCGCGCAGGTCCTGCGCGAGCCGGAAGAACATCCGCTCGCCGGCGCGACGCGCAGGATGATGGCGCTGCATCTCGCGCACACGACCGCGATGCGGTTCCACGCGCTGTGCGACCCGGAAATGGATCGCGAGCTGATGTAACCGTCCCCCGGACAAGTGCGCGAAGCGCGCGGCGATCCGGGGTAGCGTCACCTCGCCGGCGGCGGGCGGCGCTTTTTCTTCGCAGGCTTCGGCTGGAATTCCTTCCGCTCGCCCGGCTTGAAGTCCTTGCGCGGCGGCCGCGCGGGGCGATCCGTCCTCGCATGCTCCTCGCGCTTCGGGCGCGGCCCCTGCTTCGCGGGCCGTTCCGTGGGCGCGGCAGCGCCGCCGTCCCGCAGCGGCACGATCTCGATATCGCCGTCCGCCTTGCGCACCGCATGCGCGAACCGGTCGGCCGCGGAGGCCGCGACCTCGAATTTGGTCTCGCGCTCGAAGATGCGGATCGCGCCGATCTCCTGACGCGTCACGTTTCCGCGCCGGCAGAGCATCGGCAGCAGCCATTTCGGATCGGCGTTCTCGCGCCGGCCGATGCGCATATGGAACCACGCGCCGTTCGCGAACGGTTCGCGCTGCGGGCGGGCTTCCTGCGGAGCGCGTTCCTGCCTCGGGTCGCGGGAGTCGCGCCGATCGCCGGGATCGAACACTTCTTCCGCCGCCGGAAGCTGCGAGCGCCACACCCGCACAAGCGCGGCGGCGATCTCCTCGGCCGAGCGGCTGACGAGAAGCGTCTGCGCCATCGCGATGTCTTCTTCGGCCGGTGCTTCCTGAAGCATCGGGTCCTGCATCAGGCGCTGCTGGTCGAGTTCGAGGATTTCCTCGGCCGTCGGCGGGCCGCTCCACACCGGAACGACGCGGGCGGACGCCATCAGGCCCTCCGCCTTGCGGCGCCGCGACAGCGGGACGAGCAGCACGCTCGTCCCCTTCTTGCCGGCGCGGCCGGTGCGGCCGCTGCGGTGCTGGAGCACCTCCGGGTCGCTGGGCAGTTCGGCATGGATGACGAGGCTGAGATTGGGCAGGTCGATGCCGCGCGCGGCCACATCGGTGGCGACGCAGACCCGGGCCCGGCCGTCGCGCAGCGCCTGGAGCGCGTGATTGCGGTCGTTCTGGCTGAGTTCGCCCGACAGCGCGACCACCGAGAAGCCGCGCTCCAGCAGCGTCGTCTGGAGATGCCTCACCGCGTTACGCGTATTGCAGAAGATGATGGCGCTCGGCGCCTCGAAGAACCGGAGCAGGTTGACGACCGCGTGCTCGATCTCGTTCGGCACGATGCGGACCGCGCGATATTCGATGTCGGCGTGGCCGCCGCTGTCGCCCTTGACCTCGATCCGCATCGCGTCGCGCTGGTAGCGCTTCGCCATGGTCTCGATGCTGCGCGGCATGGTGGCCGAGAACAGCAGGGTGCGGCGCTCGCGCGGCGTGGTCTCGAGGATGAATTCGAGATCCTCGCGGAAGCCCATGTCGAGCATCTCGTCGGCCTCGTCGAGGACGACGGCCCGGAGTTGCGAGACGTCGAGCCCGCCGCGCTCGATATGGTCGCGAAGACGGCCCGGCGTGCCGACGACGATGTGGGCGCCGGACTGGAGCTTTCTCCGCTCGACCTTGGGGTCCATGCCGCCGACGCAGGCGACGATCCGGCCGCCGGCCGGCTTGTAGAGCCATTCGAGTTCGCGATGGACCTGCAGCGCGAGTTCGCGCGTCGGCGCGACGATCAGGGCGACCGGCAGGGTCGCGAAATCGAGCCGCTCCGCTTCGCCGAGAAGCGTCCCGCCGATCGCGAGGCCATAGGCAACGGTCTTGCCGGAACCGGTCTGCGCCGAGACCAGGAGATCACGGTCGGCGGCATTGTCGGCCAGCACGGCGGACTGGACCGGTGTCGCCTCGATATATTCCCGCTCCGCGAGGGCGCGGGCGAGAGAAGGATGGGTAGATGGAAAGGCCATTGGGATTTGCCGCGCAGATTCGAGAAAACGAGCGCCGGCATAACGAAGACGCCGGCCCTGGAGACCGGTCGTCATTTCCCGCGCGTTGAAATTTTGGGCTTACTTGCCCGCTGCCGCTCTTAGAGCAGCATTGATGCGGTCCTGCCAACCCGCTCCGTCGGCCTGGAAGTGCTCGAGCACATCCTTGTCGATGCGAAGCGACACCATTTCCTTGGCGCCGGGCACGGACGGAGCCGAAACCGGCCCGGGGGCCGGCTTCGTCGTTGCGGACTTGAAGGCCGCCTCGGCGGCCTTGCGGGGATCGTAGCGGGGGCGATCGATCATCAGCGCGGCGCGCGCTTCGCGAGGATGCGCTGCAGCGTGCGGCGATGCATGTTCAGACGGCGCGCCGTCTCGGAAACATTGCGGCCGCAGAGCTCATAGACCCGCTGGATGTGCTCCCACCGGACGCGATCCGCCGACATCGGATTTTCCGGCGGCTTCGGCTTGTGGTCCGGCAGCGCCATCAGCGCGGCGTGGATCTCGTCCGCGTCGGCCGGCTTGGCGAGATAGTCGATCGCCCCGAGCTTCACGGCGGTCACGGCTGTGGCAATGTTGCCGTAGCCGGTCAGCACGATGCCGCGAGCGTCGGGACGGCGCTGCTTCAGAGCCGAAATCACATCGAGGCCGTTGCCATCGCCGAGGCGCATGTCGACCACGGCGAAATTCGGGGCGTGGGCGTCGACCTGCTGCAGGCCTTCCTTCACGGTTTCCGCAACGGCCACCTTGTAGCCGCGGCTCTCCATGGCGCGCGCGAGGCGCTGAACGAAGGCCTTGTCGTCGTCGACAATGAGTAAGGAAAGATCGCCGTTCGGCGCGTCATCAGTCATTTTCGGGTCCTCAGCGCAGACCAGCGCGATGTGCGCATGTACTGCCCAAAAGGCCCATCACACAAGAGCGGGCTGTAATTGCTTCAGTGTTTGGCTAACGCAAAAGCGGATTTCGGCCAGCTGATCGAAACCAGCGCGCCGATCTCTCCATTGGCAAATTCGACTTTGGCCCCGGAGCGTTCGAGCAGGGTCTTAGCGATGAATACGCCAAGACCGAGACCCGGGCGCTCATGATCTTCCTCCGATCGCCGCGCGCTGCGGGTCGTGAGATAGGGATCTCCCAGGCGCGCTAACACGTCGTAGGGGAAGCCCGGGCCGTCGTCCGAAATCGCGATCGTCACCCGATCGCCGCTCCAGCCGGCGTCGATCCGGACCCTCTCATTGGCGAAGTCGACCGCGTTCTCGACCAGATTGCCGAGCCCGTAGAGCACGCCCGGATTGCGTCGAAGCGCAGGTTCCTTGCCCGCGCCTTCAGCCACGATCTCGATGGCGACGCCGAACTCGCGGTGCGGCGAGACCACGTCCTCGATCAGATGGCGAATCGTCATGTGCTCGTGCGGTGCGTCTTCCTCGTGCAGCGAGGTCAGCTTCTGCAGAATCTCCCGGCAGCGGTCGACCTGTTCGCGCAGCAGCACGACATCGTCCTTCATCGGTCCGTCGGGCACCGCGCGTTCCAGCTCGCGGGCGACGAGGCGGATCGTGGCGAGCGGGGTGCCGAGCTCATGCGCGGCAGCGGCGGCAAGGCCATCGAGCGCCGAGATGTGCTGCTCGCGGGCAAGAACGAGTTCGGTCGCGGCGAGCGCTTCCGACAACTGCCGGCCCTCCTCCGCGACGCGCCAGGCGTAGATGCCGATGAATCCGAGCGCGAGCGACAGCGCCGTCCAGACGCCGACCACATAGAGCGTCGGCAGGTCGAAGCGCTGTTCCGGCCACGGCAGCGGCATGTGAGAGACGGTCAGTACGCTGACCAGCGCAAAGGCGAGCAGCCCAAGCAATGTCGTCGGCAGCGGCGGAAGGCTGGTCGCCGAGATCAGCACCGGCGCGAGGAAGAGGATCGCGAAGGGATTGTCGAGCCCGCCCGTCAGTGCGAGCAGCGCCGCCAACTGCACGATGTCGAAACCGAGCATCAGCGCCGCCCGCATCGCATCGAGACGTTCGGTGACCGGATAGGCCACGCGCAGGAGCACGTTCAGAATCGCCGACACCGCGATGACCGCGAGACAGGCCAGGAGCGGCAGCTCGACGCCGAATCCGTAATAGACGCCGAGCACCGTCAGCGTCTGGCCAACGATGGCGAGCCAGCGGAGCTTGATGAGCGTGTCGAGGCGCAGCCGGCGATGGGTCGGCGTGACGGTGTCGCGAGCCTGAAGATCGATCATCATGAGCGCCTTCTATTCACCGCGCTCCGTCGTGGAAAGAGCGTCGAGTCTCGATTATTCGCCCCTCCCGGCCTAGATAGACGGCTCCGTTCACCGCAGAGCGCGTCCGATGCACGCCCCGCCACCCGCCATCGAGGTCGAGAACCTCGTCAAAGTCTACCGCCGCACCACCGCCGTCGACGGCATCAATCTGTCGATCGCGTCCGGCAGCGTGGTCGGATTGCTCGGCGGCAACGGTGCCGGCAAGACCACGACCATCTCCAGCATCATGGGCCTGCTCCGACCAACCTCCGGCTCCGTCCGGGTGCTGGGCGCCGATATGATGCGTGACCGTTATCGCGTTCTGCACCGGATGAATTTCGAAAGCCCCTATGTCGACCTGCCCGGGCGCCTCACCGTGCGGCAGAACCTGCTGGTCTTCGCCCGGCTTTATGGCGTGCCGGACATCGTGGCCCGGATCGCGACGCTCGCCGACGAACTCGATCTCCTGGATTTCATCGACCAGCCCTTCGGTCGCCTGTCGGCGGGTCAGAAGACCCGCGTTTCCCTCGCCAAGGCGCTGATCAACGATCCGGAAGTGCTTCTCCTCGACGAGCCGACCGCCTCGCTCGATCCGGATACCGCCGATTGGGTCAGGGCCCGCATCGCACGCCACCGCGAGGAGAAAGGCGCAACGATCCTCCTCGCCTCGCACAACATGAACGAGGTCGAGCGACTCTGCGATCGCGTGATCTTCATGCGCAAGGGCAAGATCGTCGCCGACGCCACGCCTCATCAGCTTCTCGAACGCTACGGCCGCGACACGCTGGAAGAGGTCTTCCTTGATGTCGCCCGCGGCCGCGCCAAGGCTGCCGCACTGGCGGAAACATTATGACCCTCGCAACCTCGCCCAGCTTCTCGCCCGCCCGGATCGGCGCCATGGTAATGCGCCATTGGTATGTGCTCCGTTCGTCCTGGCCGCGCCTTCTCGAACTCGTCTACTGGCCAGCCGTGCAGATGCTGACCTGGGGCTTCCTCCAGGTCTATGTCGGACAGGCCTCGGGCCGCGTCGCCCTCGCCGCTGGCACGTTCCTCGGCGCAGTCCTCCTCTGGGACATTCTCTTCCGCGGCGGCCTTGGCTTCTCGATCTCATTCCTCGAGGAGATGTGGGCGAGAAACGTCGGCAATCTGATGATGAGCCCGCTGCGTCCGGCGGAGTTCATCGCCTCGCTCGCGATCATGAGCGTGATCCGGCTCGTCATTGGCGTCGTTCCGGTGACATTGATCGCCTGGCCGCTGTTCGGCTTCAATCTCTGGTCGATGGGTCTGCCGCTCGCCGCCTTCTTCGCCAATCTGATCCTGACGAGCTGGGCCTTGTCCCTGATGGTCTCCGGGCTGATCCTCAGGAACGGCCTCGGCGCCGAAGGGCTCGCGTGGACGCTGATGTTCATCCTGATGCCGCTTTGCGCGGTCTACTATCCCGTCTCGATCATGCCCGAATGGCTGCAATGGGCGGCCTGGACCATGCCTCCGACCTATGTCTTCGAGGGCATGCGCGCTCTCCTGCTCGATCATCAATTCAGAGGCGACCTCATGCTGATCTCGTTCGTCCTGAATCTTCTGCTCTTCGCGGTCGCGGTCGTGGTCTATCTTTATCTCCTGGAACGCTCCCGCGTCGCCGGCTCGCTTTTGGGTTCCGGCGAGTAGCGCTTGATTTTCACGACAACCCGCCTGATATCCGGACCACCATGACACAGAGCGATATCGACGACCGCGACGAGCGGACCGAGGCCATGCCCGAAAACGAGCAGACCGCGACCGAGCAGCAGCCGGACGAACTCACGCGGCTCCAGACCGAGCACGCGGAAATGCGCGACCGCGTTCTGCGCACGCTTGCCGAGATGGAGAACCTGCGCAAACGCACCGAGCGCGAGGTTGCCGACGCCAAGGCCTATGCGGTCTCGACGTTCGCGCGCGACCTCCTCAGCGTCGCCGACAATCTCGATCGCGCGCTGAGCGCCGTTCCCCCCGACGACGAGGATCCTGCGCTGAAATCGCTCGTCGAGGGCGTCGCGATGACCGGCCGCGAATTGCAGTCGACACTTGCCAAGCACGGCGTCACCAAGATCGAACCCGCGCCCGGCGAGAAATTCGATCCGAACCTGCATCAGGCCATGTTCGAGGTACCGGATCCGAACCAGCCCTCGGGGAGCGTCGTCCAGGTCGTCGTTCCGGGCTTCGCCATTTCCGGTCGCCTGTTGCGTCCGGCCATGGTCGGCGTGTCGAAGGGTGGGCCCAAGGCCGCCGCCAACGGCGAAGGCGCCGGAATCGACAAATCGGCCTGATCAGACCCTTAATGGCTCGTTAACTCTGGATTTATTGGGCGGGATCAAATCCTTCGCTGCGCGATTGACAAAATGTCGCAGCAGCGGAGGGTTAGGCCATGCCGCGTTTCAATCTCAGGAATCACTCCGATCCTGGCGAAGTTTGCGTCACGATCAGCAGATCGGGCGCCACGGCTTCGATCACGCCGCCGGCGAGCTATCGGCCCGACCTCGACATCCGCGACATGCGGCTTTCGACCGCGCTGCACGTGGCCGCCGCCCTCGCTCTGCGGCTCGGGACCGACGTCACCATCGTCGACGAGAACGATGCGGTCTTCTTCATCGAGGACGATTTGTCGGATCTGACTTTCGTGGATGCCGGACCGACCGACCTTCTGCCGTTCAAGCGGGCTTCGTAACCCGCCTCAGCGTCAGGTTGATCCTTCCGCCCTGCGGCAGGAGGCTCGACGAACCGGCGATCACCCGGTCCACACCGTGAAAAGCAAGCCGGGACGCTCCGCCGAGCACGAAGGCGTCGCCGCTTTCCAGACGAATCGAGCGCGTCGGGTGCTTGCGATCCTGTCCGCCGATTCGGAACACCGCCGTATCGCCCAGCGACAGCGACACGACCGGCGCATGGAAATCCTCTTCGTCGCGGTCCTGGTGCAGACCCATTCGCGCACCCTCATCGTACCAGTTCACGAGGCATGCCTCGGGCGGATGAGGATAATCCGCGAGTCTGTCCCAGGTATTCCGCACGACCTCCGGCATAGCGGCCCACGGCCGCCCGGTATCTGGATGCTCGGCCTGATAGCGGTAGCCGGTTTCGTCCGACACCCACCCAAGCGCACCGAGATTCGTCATGCGAACCGAGAACGGTTTGCCGGTTTTCGGCATGCGCGGCTGGAACAAGGGGTTTTCGCGCAGCAGGGCTCGCAAGTCATCGACAAGCTTTTCTTGCGCCGATCGGTCAAGGAATCCGGGCACATAGCGTGCTCCGGGGGCCAATAATATCTCGCCGCTCACCATTCTACGATCTGCCCTCTTGCCGAGCGGCTTTTTTGCGCTTTCTCTTATAGTTAGGGCACGTCAGAGGCCCGGAGGAAACGCGCATGACCAGCTATGTCATGAAGAACCTGCAGGTCGATCTCGTCGGCAATACAGCATCCGTTTGCATCTCCTGCGATGGTGGCAAGGGACCGACGGTCATCAACATGAACTTCCCGATGCATGTCAGCTCGCAGCTCGGCGAGAAGGATCTTCGCGCACTAACACGCGATAAAGTGAAGCTCGTACTGACCCGCGCGCTGGAGTGCATCCAGCAGGAAGCGTGATGGGATTCATCACAGAGGCTTGATGAGGCTCCTTGCGGCCAAATTGACCCTTCTTATATAGCTGCCATCGCTGCGCAGAGGGCGCGGCTCAAGGGGACCGGCCTCCCGTTTGCTGAAAACGGGCCGGGCTTCGAACCCGGGCCGCTTCGGGGCCCGATCATGGTCTCGCTTAAGAGAAGGGAACAGACACATGGCCAAGGTCATTGGCATCGACCTCGGAACGACCAATTCATGCGTCGCCGTCATGGACGGCTCGACGCCCAAAGTCATTGAGAACGCCGAGGGCGCGCGCACGACGCCCTCGATCGTCGCATTCACCGATGATGGCGAACGCCTCGTCGGCCAGCCGGCCAAGCGCCAGGCGGTCACCAACCCGGAACACACCATTTTCGCGGTGAAGCGCCTCATCGGCCGTCGCTACGACGACGCCGAGGTCGTGAAGGCCCGCAATCTTTCTCCGTTCAAGATCGTCAAGGGCGACAACGGCGACGCCTGGGTCGAGATCGAGGGCAAGAAATATTCGCCCGCCCAGATCTCCGCCTTCACCCTGCAGAAGATGAAGGAGACCGCGGAAGCCCATCTCGGCCAGCCGGTGACGCAGGCCGTCATTACGGTTCCCGCCTATTTCAACGACGCGCAGCGCCAGGCGACCAAGGACGCAGGCAAGATCGCGGGTCTTGAGGTTCTCCGCATCATCAACGAGCCGACGGCGGCGGCGCTTGCCTACGGCCTCGACAAGAAGAATTCCGGCGTCATCGCGGTCTACGACCTCGGCGGCGGCACCTTCGACGTGTCGATCCTCGAGATCGGCGACGGCGTGTTCGAGGTGAAGTCGACCAACGGCGACACCTTCCTCGGTGGCGAAGACTTCGACAACCGCCTTGTCGGCTACCTCGCGGACGAGTTCAAGAAGGAGCAGGGCATCGACCTGCGCAACGACAAGCTCGCGCTGCAGCGCCTGAAAGAGGCGGCCGAGAAGGCGAAGATCGAGCTGTCGTCCGCCCAGCAGACGGAGGTCAACCTGCCGTTCATCACGGCCGATGCCTCCGGCCCGAAGCATCTGACGCTGAAGCTGACCCGCGCCAAGTTCGAGGCTCTGGTCGACGATCTCGTCCAGAAGACCGTCGAGCCGTGCCGCAAGGCGCTGAAGGATGCCGGCCTGTCGGCGTCCGACATCGATGAAGTGGTCCTCGTCGGCGGCCAGACCCGCATGCCGAAGGTCCAGGAGATCGTGAAGCAGTTCTTCGGCAAGGAGCCGCACAAGGGCGTCAACCCGGACGAAGTCGTCGCCATCGGTGCCGCCGTCCAGGCCGGCGTTCTCCAGGGCGACGTCAAGGACGTGCTCCTGCTCGACGTGACCCCGCTGTCGCTCGGCATCGAGACGCTCGGCGGCGTGTTCACTCGTCTGATCGACCGCAACACGACGATCCCGACCAAGAAGTCGCAGACCTTCTCGACGGCCGAGGACGGCCAGACGGCGGTCACGATCCGCGTCTTCCAGGGCGAACGTGAGATGGCGGCCGACAATAAGGCGCTCGGCCAGTTCGATCTCGTCGGCATCCCGCCGGCGCCGCGCGGTACGCCGCAGATCGAGGTCACGTTCGACATCGACGCCAACGGTATCGTGAACGTCACCGCGAAGGACAAGGCGACCGGCAAGGAGCAAGCGATCCGCATCCAGGCCTCTGGCGGTCTTTCGGATTCCGACATCGAGAAGATGGTCAAGGAAGCCGAGGCACACGCCGAAGAGGACAAGAAGCGCCGCGCGCTCGTCGAGGCCAAGAACCAGGGCGAGAGCCTTGTCCATCAAACCGAAAAATCGATCGCCGATCTCGGCGACAAGGTCCCGGCGGCCGACAAGTCGGCAGCGGAAGGCGCGATCGCGGAACTCCGCACCGCGCTCGAGGGCGAGGACGTCGACGACATCCGCGCCAAGACCGCGACCCTGATGCAGGTCTCGATGAAGATCGGCGAAGCCGCCTATGCGGCCGGCCAGGGAGGTGGCGAGAGCGCCTCCGGCGCCTCGCAGGGCCCGAACGAGGATGTGGTCGACGCCGACTTCGAGGAAGTCGACGACGACAAGAAGTCGGCGTAATAGCTCGCCGGAACTGACGATGCGCGCCCGTCCGCACCACGTGGAATCCGCGACTGCGGACGGGGCACATCCTTTGCAGGCCCCGTCGGGCGAGATGCGTCTTGCGTGTCTCCGGACGGGGTTTTCTGTTTTTGGGGCTGAAGACTGACCGATGGCCATGCGCTGCTTTTACGAAACGCTCGGTGTCGATCGCACCGCCAAGGATGGAGAGCTGAAATCGGCCTTCCGCAAGCTCGCGATGGAATGCCATCCGGATCGCAATCCGGGCGATGCTGCCGCCGAGGCGAAATTCAAGGAAATCAATGCCGCCTATGAGGCGCTGAAGGATCCGCAGAAGCGTGCGGCCTATGACCGTTTCGGCCACGCGGCGTTCGAGAACGGCGGCGGCATGGGTGCCGGCGGCTTCGGCAACGATTTCGGCGCCTCGATGTCGGACATCTTCGAGAGCATGTTCGGCGACATGATGAGCGGCGGCGGACGCCGCGCCGGACGCTCGTCCGGCCGCGAGCGCGGCTCTGATCTCCGCTACAACATGGAGATCACGCTCGAGGACGCCTTCAATGGCAAGGTTGCACAGATCAAGCTGCCGACGCCGGTCACCTGCGAGAAATGCAGCGGCTCAGGCGCCAAGGCCGGCTCGAAGCCGCACACCTGTCACACTTGCGGAGGCGCCGGAAAGGTCCGTGCGAGCCAGGGCTTCTTCCTGCTCGAGCGCACCTGCCCGACCTGCCACGGCCGCGGCGAGACGATCGACGATCCTTGCGATGCCTGCGCGGGCGCGGGTCGTGTGACACGCGAGCGCACGCTCCAGGTCAACATCCCGGCAGGCGTCGAGGAGGGGACCCGCATCCGGCTCGGCGGCGAGGGCGAAGCCGGCCTGCGCGGCGGTCCGTCGGGCGACCTCTACATCTTCCTCACGATCGAGGAACATCCCTTCTTCCAGAGGGACGGGGCGGATCTCTATTGCCGGGTCCCGGTGGCGATGTCGGAGGCCGCTCTCGGCACCGAAATCGAGGTACCGACTATTGGCGGAGAGCGCTCGAAACTGAAGATTTCTGAGGGAACGCAGCCCGGAAAACAGTTTCGCCTTAAAGGAAAGGGGATGCCGGTCTTGCGTTCGCGCGAATTCGGCGATCTTTATATCCAGGTCGACGTCGAGATTCCGAAGAACCTCAGCAAACGGCAGCGCGAACTTCTCGAGGAATTCCGGCAGGCTTCATCTGAAGCCAACCATCCCGAGTCATCTGGCTTCTTCGCCAAGGTGAAGGACCTGTTCGGCGGCTGAGGAACAACGGAGTTGCGACGCGGCGTCCGGGCGGATGGAACCCGGAGCGCGTCAGTTCTGTTCACATCCGCGATAAGACATGCCTCGCCCAGCACCCCTCGCCGAACGCCAGAAGAAACCGGTCTTTCAAGACGAGGCGCGCTTCATTCGTTCGTGGCTCGAAAAGCCACTTTCGATAGGCGCTGTCAGCCCGTCCGGAAAAGCGCTCGCCCGCATGATGGCGGCGCCTATGGATCCGGACCGAGATGGACAGATACTCGAACTGGGACCCGGCACGGGACCGGTCACTGAAGCCCTCATCGAGCGCGGGGTGCCCGAGGAACGGCTTCTACTCATCGAGTATAACCCGGGCTTTGTGACACTGCTGCGAAACCGTTTCCCGCGCGCCACGATCCTGCAGGGCGATGCCTACAACGTCCGTGGTGTTCTTCATGGCGTGCTCGACACACCGCTTGCGGGCGTCGTCTCCAGCCTGCCGCTGCTGACGCAGCCGGTGCCGCGCCGCGTTCGCCTGCTGCGCCATTGTCTGGCGCTGACTCAGCCGGGCGCGCCGTTTAGCCAATTCACCTATTCGGTCGCGCCACCTATCCCGCTTCTCACCATCGGCGACGCCAATGCCGAAGGCAGTCCAGTCGTTTGGCGCAATATTCCCCCGGCAAGGGTCTGGACCTACCGTCTTCCCTCCGCGTAAACCTTGAGGAATATTCTCGGAGGCGTGCGTACATGGCTGGCCCGAAAATCCTCGTTTTCGCGGGCAGCTTGCGCACCGGCTCGTTCAACGAGACGCTCGCGGCCTATGTGGCGCGGAAGCTGACCGAACTCGGCGCCGAGGTAACGCATGCCAGCCTCCGCGATTATCCGATGCCGCTCTATGACGGCGACCTCGAAGCGCGCGAGGGCGTTCCGGAGCGCGGCCAGGCTTTCGCGCTCCTGATGAGCCAGCACCTGGGCATTTTCATCGCCGGGCCGGAATACAATGCCGGCATCACGCCGCTGATGAAGAACACGCTCGACTGGGTCTCGCGGGTCGATCGCGGCTCGGCCTATAAGAACCGCATCTTCGCACTCGGCGCCGCCTCCGACGGTCCGCGCGGCGGCTATCGCAGCCTGATCCACACCCGCCACGTCCTCGAGCTCGGCTGCGCGGCCATGGTCCAGCCGGAGATGGTCGCGGTCTCGGGCGCCTCGAAGGCCTATGACGAGAACGGCGAGTTGATCGGCCCGACGGCGAAGGTCGCCGCGAACACGCTCTCGGCCCTTGTCGCCAACGCGAAGCGGTACGCCGCGTGAGCCAAATACCCGCCCGCGACCGGCTGATCGTCGCCCTCGACATTCCGGACGTCGAACGCGCCTCGCGACTCGTCGCGGAACTCGGCGACAGCGTCACCTTCTACAAGATCGGCTACGAGCTCGGCTTCGCCGGCGGCCTCCCGCTCGCCGAGCGGCTGGCCGGCGAGGGCAAGCAGATCTTTCTCGATTTCAAACTGCACGACATCGGCAATACCGTCGCCCGCGGCGTCGCTAGCCTGTCGAAGATCGGCGCGACCTTCCTTACCGTGCACGCCTATCCGCAGACCATGCGCGCGGCCATCGAGGGCCGGGGCGACGCCCAGGTGAAGCTCCTCGCCGTGACCGTCCTGACCTCCTATGACGACCAGGACGCCGCCGAGGCGGGCTATGCGCTGGCCATCCGCGACCTCGTCCGGCTGCGCGCCGAACAGGCCCGCACCATCGGCATCGACGGCGTCGTCTGCTCGGCGGCGGAAACCTCTCTCGTCCGCGACGTCGCCGGCTCGTCCATGGCGATTGTCACGCCCGGCATCCGCCCGGCTGGCGCCGCGACCGGCGACCAGAAACGCACGCTCACCCCCGCCGAAGCGATCGCCGCCGGCGTCGACTACCTCGTCGTCGGCCGTCCGGTGACGGCATCGCCCGACCCGAAGGCATCGGCCGAAGCGATCGTTCAGGAAATCTCGGTCGCGCTTTGACGCGCGCCGCATAACAAAGGAAACGCCATGGCAAAGGGTTACTGGATCGGCCGGCTGACGGTCACCAATCCGGACGGGTTCCAGGACTACGCCGCGATCAGCGCCGGCATCGTTCAGGGACATGGCGGCAAATATCTCGTTCGCGGCGGCAAGTTCGATGCGGTCCAGGGCGATGCGCGCGAGCGCAACGTCGTCATCGAATTCGAAAGCTACGAAGCGGCGCTCGCCGCCTGGAACTCGTCCGATTACCAAGACGCCAAGAAAAAGCGCGACGGGAACTGCGAAGCCGAATTCGTGGTTGTCGCGGGCTATGAGCCCTGAGATTGTGCGACCCAACAAGTGCTGGCCGGCTAGGAAATTTTGATGAGTGACATGCGTCTTGTGGTGGTCGGGGCGGCGGGCCGGATGGGCCGCGCCTTGATCCGCGCCATCACCGAGACCCCCGGCGCGGTACTGGCGGGCGCAATCGAGCGCCAAGGCTCGTCGGAAATCGGCCAGGATGCAGGCATCTTGGCGGGCCTGCCTCCGGGTGGCGTCAAGGTGACTGACGATCCGCTGCCGGTCTTTGCCGCGGCGGAGGGTGTGCTCGATTTCACGTCCCCGGCCGCGACAACTGCCTTTGCTAGTCTGGCAGCCCAGGCGCGCATCGTCCATGTCATCGGCACGACCGGCCTTGTCGAGACCGATCTCGACAAGCTCGATGCCGCCGCCCGTCATGCCGTCCTGGTCCGCTCCGGCAATATGAGCCTCGGCGTCAATCTCCTGGCGGCACTAGTCAAGCGCGCCGCAGCCGCTTTGCCGGACTTCGACATCGAAATTCTCGAAATGCATCACCGCCACAAGGTCGATGCGCCGTCTGGCACCGCACTGCTTCTCGGGGAGGCCGCGGCCGAGGGCCGCGACATCGATCTGTCGTCCTCCTCGGTTAGGAGCCGGGACGGCCATACCGGCGCAAGGCCCGGGGGTGCCATTGGTTTTGCCACCTTGCGCGGCGGGTCGGTCGTCGGCGAACATTCAGTCATTCTCGCCGGTCCCGGTGAACGCATCGAACTCAGCCACAAGGCTGAGGACCGCGCGATCTTCGCCAACGGAGCCGTCCGGGCTGCGCTCTGGGGGCGCGGAAAAAAGCCGGGTCACTATTCCATGGCCGACGTGCTCGGCCTCGCGGACGTCTGAAAGGGTCACCGATGGAGCGTACTCTGGTCCTTGTCCGCCACGGCCAAAGCGAGTGGAACCTCAAAAACCTGTTCACGGGCTGGAAAGATCCGGACCTGACCGAACTCGGCATCGAAGAGGCGAAGAAGGCCGGCGCACGGCTCCAGCACGACGGATATCGCTTCGACCTCGCCTTCACCTCCGAGCTCGTCCGCGCCCAACACACGCTGAATCTAATTCTCGAGGAACTCGGCCAGACCGGCATCCCGATCCGGTACGACATCGCCCTGAACGAGCGCGACTACGGCGACCTCAGCGGGCTCAACAAGGAAGAGGCCGCGAAAAATTGGGGCGAGGAACAGGTCCACACCTGGCGCCGCTCGTTTGCGGTGGCGCCACCCGGTGGCGAAAGCCTGCGCGACACGCTCGCTCGCACGCTCCCCTATTATGTCCGCGAGATCCTGCCGGAAGTCCTCTCGGGCAAGAACGTCATCGTCACGGCGCACGGCAATTCGCTGCGCGCACTGATCATGGTCCTGGAAGGCCTGAGTCCGGACGGCATCGTCGCCCGTGAACTCGAAACCGGGAGACCGATGGTCTATCAGTTCGACGCGGTTGGTCGCGTTATCGAGCACAAAGACCTGCTCGCTTAACCGCGCGGAGCGGTGGCATACCAGAAATGCTTGCGGGCCTTACACCTGTTTTGATACTGTGAATTTAATCGATCTCCGCCTCGGGCGGATTTTCCTTGTTTGAAGAGTGGAATTGAGCGAATGGCCGACGAGGCATCCAACAAGACCCTGGATTGCGGGCTTCGCCCCAGCGCCTGCGTTGCGCGCGATGTCGGCGGCCTGCTGCGCGGCGTCGGCCTGCGCCCGACACGTCAGCGAATCGCGCTCGGCCGCATGCTCTACGCCAAAGGCGACCGTCACGTGACGGCGGAAATCCTGCATGAAGAGGCGATGCGCGCCCGCGTCCCCGTCTCGCTCGCGACCGTCTACAACACGCTTCACCAGTTCACCGAGGCTGGCCTCCTGCGCGAAGTCGCGGTCGACGGCGCCAAGACCTATTTCGACACGAACGTCTCCGATCACCACCACTTCCTGATCGAGGGCGAAAACCAGCTGATGGACATCCACGGCGACCACATCACCCTCGACGGTCTGCCCGAGGCGCCGGAAGGCATGGAGATCGCCCGCGTTGACGTCGTCGTTCGCCTGCGCCGCAAGGGCAAGAACAGCTGATCGAATTCGCTTCGCGCGATGAAGAAACGGGAGCCTTTCGGCTCCTGTTTTCGTTTCAGGCCGGCAATTCGGCGAGGATGCTGTCCAGCCGCTCGTAACTAGCGGAAACGCCGCTCTCCATCGGGCTGTTGAGCACCGTGTCGCGCGCCTCTGTCGATTCGTAGAGGATGGTGACGCGCAACTCGGTCGTACTGTCCTTTTCGGTGAACGTCGTCGTCAGCAGAGCCTCGCCCGGATACCAGGGATCGTCGAAACGCTCGGTGTTGACCAGCCGTCCCGGCGGATCGATCTCACGGTAGACGCCACCGGCGCCCATCTCCTGCCCGCTCTCGTCGTTCCTCCAGACATACCGGTACTTGCCCCCAGGCCGCAGATCGACCTCGCAGACCGGCATCGACCATCCATCCGGTCCGAGCAGCCAGCGCCTGATGAATTCGGGCTTGGTATAGGCGTCGAAGACCAGCTGGCGCGGAGCTTTGAAGATACGCTCCATCACAAGCTCTCTATCGGCTTGCGCCGTGATCGTCAGCCTCTTCATGAATCGCTCCCGGTGTTTGTGGCCTTCAGGTCGTCGAGCAACGCGTCGAGGCGCTGGAAATTCGCCTCCCAGAGCGCCCGATAGCTCTCAAGCCACGCATTGGCCTGTTCGAGCGGCTTCGCTTCGATCCGGCACGGCCGCCGTTGACCGTCCCGACCTCGAGAGATCAGCCCGGCCTGTTCGAGCACCTTGAGATGCTTGGAGATCGCGGGCTGGCTCATCGAAAACGGTTTGACCAGATCGGTCACCGATGCGTCGCCGGAGGCGAGCCGGGCAAGGATCGCCCTGCGGGTGGGGTCCGCCAGAGCCGCGAAGGTCACGTCCAGATTTGCCGAAGCCAGCATCCATCACCAGTCAGTTATATAACTGACTGGTTATTACAATGGCTTCGCAGGCTCGTCAACCGACGAGGCGCGGCGTCAGGCCAACGCGGCCAAGCGCTTTTCGAAATCCGCGCGGATCTTCGGATGAATCGGCGAAGCCAATCCGCGCTTCAGCATATCGATCTCGATGTCCCGCTTGCCTTCCAGCGCCAGAAGATCACTGACCAGGACCGGCTCACCCATAAAGGATGTGTATTCGATCGGTTGTCCGGCCTGAAGGGCTCCCTCCTGAAGCACCCGGGCATAGGCGCCGGGCCGTCCTGCCTTGAAGAAACGCTTGGCCCAGGTCCTGTCGCCCATCCGCGCCGCGAATGTATTGCATGGCGTGCGATGCGAGGTGACTTCGAGCAGGACGGAGCCGATCGCGAAGCGGTCGCCGACCGAAAGCCGCCCTCCGTCGACACCGGATATCGTCAGGTTTTCGCCGAACGTTCCTGGTTCGAGTACTCGGCCCAGTTCCCCGGCCCAGAAGTCGTAATCGCTCTGCAGGTAGATGTAGACGGCCTGATCCGGCCCGCCGTGGTACTTGCGATCGATGATGGCGTCGCCAAGGAGTCCGAGCCTGCCGATTTCAACGGGCCCGTCGACCGGACGCTTGATGATCCCGGTCGGCGCGTGATGACCGGGCACATGCTCCGGCCGGCCGATATTGACGCTGAGAAGTCGGGCCATTCCGTCCTGCCTTTAGCCAAGCGTGCGTGAGGTCAGGATGTAGGCGTGCGCGCGCCCGGCGCAATCCGCCGGATGCTAGTCGAACTGTTCGCCCGGATAGATGCCCCAGAGCTTGTCCTGCTGCATCCAGCCGTCGAAGCCATCGCCCCAGATCCGGCACCACGAGCCGTCGCAGGCGGACACGCTGGCGAGGACCTTCGGCTGCAGCATCGCCACCACGGTCGCCTCGGAGGAACCGTTTCTGCGGAGCGGCAAGGTCGCCTCTTTCGACCAGGGCTCGATCAGGGCGGTACGGCGACCGGACAGGAGGCTATGGAAGACCCAGCCTTCGGCGCCGTCCTGATCGCGGATGCGTCGCCAATTGTCCCATTCGGCGGTGATTTCGACCGGCAGGCCGGCCCGGCTGAAGACCCAGGCGACATCCTGGTCGTTCGCGGGGCCGCGGCGGACATTCACCTTATCGGATTTCAGGCTGACGAAGCGCGGAATGGGCAGGCCACTGACAGGGCCGAGCGCCAGGGCGCCTCCCGCCGGCGAGGGTACTGCCTTGGCTGACTGCGCCTGCGCGATCACTGCACTGGACTCGCCGCCCCAATAGGTCACGGCAATACCGGTGCCTGCCACGATGGCGAGCACCGCCCCGATCCTGAACAGCTGACCGATACTCATTACTCAGCCCCGCTACGCCCCGCGCCCCGGATTGTCTTTGGAGCCCCGTTGATGGAAACTCCGGCGCGCCAGCGCCAGGACCGCTACAATACGATCCTCGCCGTTTACGAAAACCTAACCAGGCGGACGGCCGCCGGCCATCCACACTTCGCTTATGACCCGAAGCGCCAACGTCTTCGTCACCCGCAAACTGCCCGACTGCGTGGAAGCACGCATGCGCGAGCTGTTCGACGCACGGCTGAACGCCGACGACCGGCCGCTGACGCGAGACGAACTCGCCTCCGCGATGAAGACGGCGGACATATTGGTTCCAACCGTCACCGACAAGATCGACGCGGAACTTATCGATAGAGCGGGTCCAAACCTCAAGCTGATCGCGAATTTCGGGAACGGCATCGACCATATCGACGTCGCGGCGGCCCTCGCCAAGGGCATCACCGTCACCAACACCCCAGGGGTGCTGACCGAAGACACCGCCGACCTGACCATGGCGATGATCCTGGCAATGCCCCGCCGTGTCGCCGAGGGCGTGCGCATCATCCCCGACGGTCTGGATTGGCCCGGCTGGTCGCCGACCTGGATGCTCGGCCGGCGGCTCGGCGGCAAGCAGCTCGGTATTCTCGGCATGGGTCGCATCGGCCAGGCCGTCGCCCGCCGCGCCCGCGCCTTCGGGCTCGACGTGCACTACCACAACAGGAAGCCGGTCGCGGCCCGGATCGAGCAATCGCTGAACGCCACCTATTGGGAGAGCCTCGACCAGATGCTGGCCCGGGTCGACATCGTCTCGATTCACTGCCCGCGCACGCCCGCGACCTATCACCTGCTGGCATCGCGGCGGCTGAAACTCCTGAAGCCCGATGCCTACGTCATCAACACCGCGCGCGGCGAGATCGTCGACGAGGACGCCCTGATCGACCTCTTGCAGACCGATGCAATCGCCGGCGCCGCGCTCGACGTCTTCGAGGGCGAGCCGACGATCGATTCCCGCTGGGTCGAGCTCGCACGCAAGGGCAAGGTCCTCTTGATGCCGCATATGGGTTCGGCGACGATCGAGAGCCGCGTCGACATGGGCGAGAAGGTCATCGTCAACATCCGGACCTTCCTCGACAAGCACCGGCCGCCAGACCGTGTTTTGGCGAGTATGCTCTGAACGGCAAAGATTTCTGTTCCCTTTCTGTTCTGATTGTGGCTACATGCTCCGAGCATTTTCCGGAGGTCCAGCCATGTTGAAAGCCGCTTACGTCACCACGGCCCTGCTCGCGCTCGTCGGCCCCGCTCTTGCCTTGGAACTGATCCCGCCGTCCGACCTCAGCCAGTCATTCTTCGACGCCAAGCCGATCACGTCGACGGACGCGAAGGGTCGTGACGCGAAACTGATTTTCGCTCCCGGCGGCGCGGTCACCTTCACCAATGCCTCCGGCAGGGCATCGGAAGGTACGTGGCGTCTATCGGACGAGGGTTTCTGCATGACCGTCGGTGGCGCAAAACGCGAGAGCTGCTACATCGTCGTCAAGCAGAACGACGGAAAGCTCTCGGCGCTGAAGCGCTCTGGCCAGCCGTACACCTGGTCACGGTAGTTTCCCTCTCCTGCGAAGCGGGAGAGGGTCGAGTAGTCGTCAGACGACTGGGGGAGGGCAAGCACGATGCTCATTACCTCGATCATGCCCTCACCCGCTCGCTGCGCGAGTGACCTCTCCCGTAAACGGGAGAGCACTAAGGTCCGCCCGTAAAGCCGCTCAGCGGATTATCGGCATCCCAGCCATAGCTCACCGTCTCGAAGCGCATCGACCGCGCATCGATCATCAACAGTTTGCCGACCAATCCCTCACCGAAGGGGGCGATCTCACGGATTGCCTCCAGCGCCATCAGCGAGCCAGCGACGCCCGCCAGCGCACCGAGAACCCCGGCCTGTTCGCAGGCCGGGATCGATCCGTCCGGCGGCGGTTCGGGGAACAGGCAGCGATAGGTCGGGTTCGGCTTCCCCTCCGGACCGTTCTCATGCGCGCGGATGGTCGTGATCGCAGCATCCATCGTGCCGAGCCAGCCGATGACGAGAGTCCGCTTGGCGCTATAGGCGGCGTCGGAGACCAGATAGCGCGTCGAGAAATTGTCCGAACCGTCGAGAACGAGATCGTATTGGCCGATCAGCGCCTCGGCGTTGTCCGGTGCGATCCGGAACGCATGCTGCTCGACCGTGACATTCGGATTGATGTGCCTGAGTGCATCCGCGGCACTTTCGACCTTCAACCGCCCGGCGTCCGGCGTCCCATGTGCGACCTGCCGCTGGAGGTTCGACAGCGAAACGGTGTCATGGTCGACGATGCCGAGCGTGCCCACGCCTGCCGCCGCGAGATAGAGAAGAGCCGGGCTGCCGAGCCCGCCCGCGCCGATGACCAGAACCCGTGCTGCTTTCAGCTTCTGTTGCCCCGGTCCACCGATCTCACGCAGCACGATATGGCGGGCGTAACGCTCCAGTTCCTCGGATGACAGCACGGCCAGACTACTCCCGGCCGGCGAACGCGGCCTCGCGCCTCATATCGGATGTTCGGAGGCCGCTGCCAAGCCATCGATCTGACATCGAGAACCGAGCTCTCTCCGTCGCCGTCCTCCCTGAAACAGGTGCATCAGCCCTTCTTCGTCGCCCAGTCGAGCGCGTCTTCCATCCGGTCATGGCCCCAGAAGGGCTCCCCGCCGCCGGTGATGAAGAACGGCGCACCGAACACTTCGAGTGCTTCGGCATGCTCGGTTTGATGCCGCAATGCGAGCTTGATCGCGTCGTCCCGCGTTCTGTCGATCAACGCCGCGTCATGGCCGAGCGCGGCCAGCACGCCCGCGATGACCTCGACCTCGGAGATCGTCTTCCCCTCCCCGAATTGCGCCCGATAGACCGCAACCGTGAAATCCGGACGCGCCGTCTCGTCGAGTACGAGCGCGACCCGAGCCGCCAGAAGACTGTTCTGCGGAAAGCCCGGCGGTTCGGCGAATGGAAGACCGTATCTGGCGCAGATCCGGCCGAGATCGCGCCAAGCATAGGCGCCCTTTACCCGATCAGTCTTCAGCGGAGAGGTCGGCAGCCCCTTCCTGTTGAAGATCGGTCCGAGCAGAAACGGTCGCCACGTCACCGAGACGCCGCGATGTGCGGCTTCGTCCGCAATTCGCGCAGCCGCGGGATAGGAATAGGGCGAGGCGAAATCGTACCAGAAGTCGACATGCGGCATCGGATGCCCGCGCTCCCTATGAATCTAAACTTGCGCCGCGACCGCGCCTGACTAAGGTGCGCGCCAATTAGCGATATCGCTAACTAGCGATATTGCCTCCCGCCCTCGCACGGATCCTACGCATGGACAAGAAGTCCCCCAAGAAGGTGGTGCTCGCCTATTCAGGCGGCCTCGACACCTCGGTCATCCTGAAATGGCTGCAGACCGAATACGGCGCGGAGGTCGTCACCTTCACCGCCGATCTCGGCCAGGGCGAGGAGCTGGAACCCGCGCGCAAGAAGGCGGAACTCCTCGGCATCAAGCCGGAAAACATCTTCATCGAGGACCTGCGCGAGGAGTTCGTCCGCGATTTCGTGTTCCCGATGTTCCGCGCCAACGCGCTGTATGAGGGCCAGTACCTGCTCGGCACTTCGATCGCACGGCCGCTGATCTCGAAGAAGCAGATCGAGATCGCCCGGAAGACCGGCGCCGACGCGGTGGCGCACGGCGCGACCGGCAAGGGTAACGACCAGGTCCGTTTCGAGCTGGCCTATTACGCGCTCGAGCCCGAGATCACCATCATCGCCCCCTGGCGCGAATGGGACCTGACCTCGCGCACGCGCCTCCTCGAATTCGCCGAGGAGCACCAGATCCCGATCGCCAAGGACAAGCGCGGCGAGGCACCATTCTCGGTCGACGCCAATCTCCTGCACTCGTCCTCCGAGGGCAAAGTGCTGGAAGATCCGGCCGATGAGGCGCCCGAGCTCGTCTACCAGCGCACGATTTCGCCAGAGGACGCACCGGACAAGGCGACGATTATCACGATCGACTTCGAGGCCGGCGATCCGGTCGCCATCGACGGCGAGGCGCTGTCGCCGGCAACCCTCCTCACCCGCCTGAACGAGCTCGGTAAGGAGAACGGCATCGGCCGTCTCGATCTGGTCGAGAACCGTTTCGTCGGAATGAAGTCGCGCGGCATCTACGAGACGCCCGGCGGAACGATCCTGCACAAGGCCCATCGCGGCATCGAATCGATCACGCTCGACAGGGAGGCGCTCCACCTCAAGGAGAGCCTGATGCCGAAATATGCCGAACTCGTCTATTACGGCTTCTGGTTCGCGCCCGAGCGCGAAATGCTGCAGGCGCTCGTCGACAAGAGCCAGGAATTAGTCACCGGCCAGGTCCGCGTGAAGCTCTACAAAGGCAATGTCGACATCGTCGGCCGCTCCTCGCCGTATTCGCTCTACGACAAGGAGCTCGTCACCTTCGAGGAAGGCGCGGTCGCCTACGACCACCGCGATGCAGCGGGCTTCATCAAGCTCAACGCGCTGCGCCTGCGCACGCTCGCCGCGCGGAAACGCAAGACGGGCACCTGAGCGCGCCCGTCACGGCTTCAATTATCGCTGCCGAGCATCGTCCTGAGTGCTTCGGCGACATGACGTGTCACCCGGCGCTTGTACTTGCGGTGCACGAGTTGGCCGTTGTGGTAGATGTCCTGCTCGACATAGAGCGTCTGGCCGTCCCAGCGCAGCACATTGTCCGATTCGATCGTCTCGATGACGCCGAGATCGATCTTGATCTCACCTTCAGCCGCCTGGCCCATTCGTGTCCTCCGATCACGTCTTGTGCGTGAATGAACCGAGGATAGCCGACTATGCCTCGTCGGCAAGCAATCGCTTCAGCCGGCGTCACAAATCAGTCTTGTGGCGGTCCTAGGCGTGGACTCGAACTCGTCGGCCGATCCGCCCCCGCCTATGCCGGCGCCGGCACTTCGACCAAGATCATTGACCAGACATTCACCTGAACGGGATATTTGCCTCCCAATATCCGCGAATCCACCTCGCAGCCACGCTCCAGAAGGATGACTTCATGACGGTCCTCGTTACCGGCGGCGCCGGCTATATCGGCAGCCACATGGTCCTCAACCTGGTGGATCGCGGCGTGCCGACGATCGTACTCGACGATCTCTCCACGGGCTTTCGCTGGGCGGTCCCTCCGGGCGTGAGTTTCGTCGAGGGCGATGCCGGCGATACGCCGTTCCTGGAACGTCTGATCAAGGAGCACGGCGTCCAGTCGGTCATCCATTTCGCCGCGAAGATCGTGGTGCCGGATTCGGTTTCCGATCCGCTCGGTTATTACCGCTCGAACACGATGAAGACCCGCAACCTGCTGGAGGCAGTGGTCAATGGCGGCGCAAAGCGCTTCGTCTTCTCGTCGACTGCCGCCGTCTACGGCAATCCACCGGTCAATCCGGTGGGAGAGGACATCGCCCCCGCGC
>NZ_JBHSJF010000008.1:89389-340391 GCF_042652085.1 Flaviflagellibacter deserti
CGGCGCCGATCCCAAGGGCCGCTCCGGCCAATCGACCCCGAACGCCACCCACCTCATCAAGGTCGCGGTCCAGGCCGCGCTCGGCCAGCGCGAGGCGCTCGACGTCTTCGGGACAGATTACGAAACCCGCGACGGCACCTGCGTCCGTGACTACATCCACGTCTCGGATCTGATCGCGGCTCACGCGCTCGCGCTCAATCACCTCGAAAACGGCGGGCCCAATCTCACGCTCAACTGTGGCTACGGGCAGGGCTATTCGGTGCTGGAGGTGATCGACGCGGTGAAGCGCGTCTCCGGCGTCGATTTCAAGGTCAACCTGTCGCCCCGTCGCCCGGGCGATCCGGCGAAGATCGTCGCCGCGGCCGACCGCATCCGCCGCAACCTTCACTGGGAGCCGTCTTATGACGATCTCGACACGATCGTCGCCCAGGCACTCGCCTGGGAGAAGCATCTCGGCGAACTCGGCTCGACGGGGAACGCCCGCCGAGGCTGAGATCTAGAACCGGCGCCGGACGCGGGAGTAGAAATAGGCCCCCACCGACGCCGCCAGGGCCGCGACGATTACCCAGAACAAGATGATGATCCCGATCGCGCCGAAGATCGCCTGAAGCGTGTCCCAGAAACCGATCTGGGCAATGGCGATAGCGAGCAGGACAATGATCAGAATGGGCATATAGGCGCGGCTCCCGTGTTGAGTCTCACTTCAACGCGCGAAGGCTGGTTTGGATCGACCTCGCAATCGTAATCGGGTGGCCGCAGGTCCCCCGAACGCCTACCTTGACGGCATGCTACAGGAAACCATCGCCCTCGCGGCCGAGCAGGCCGCACCCGTCGCCGCCGGTACGGACTACGACTATGTCCGTCGCGCGGTGGAATTCATGACCGCCAATTGGCGGCGCCATCCGGAGGTGGAGGAAGTCGCCGCCCATGTCGGCCTCTCGCCCTCCCATTTCCACCACCTGTTCCGCCGCTGGGCGGGGCTTTCGCCGAACATGTTCCTGCAGGCGCTGACGATCGACCGCGCCCGCGATCTCGTCCGTAATTCAAGCAATGTCCTCGACGCCAGCCTGGAACTCGGCCTATCCGGGCCCGGCCGTCTCCACGATCTTTTCGTCCAGCACGAGGCGATGTCGCCCGGCGAATGGAAGATCGGCGGAGCGGGCCTCCAGATCCGCTGGGGCTTCCATGAATCGCCTTTCGGCCGAGCTCTGGTGATGACCACCCCGCGCGGCCTTTGCGGCGTCGGTTTCTCGGACGGCGACGATCGTGCCGCTTTCGCGGACATGGCCGGGCGCTGGCCGAACGCCGCGTTCATCGAGGATGTCGCCTCCACCGAACCTTACGCGCGGCGCGCCTTTGAGCGTGAAAAATGGTCCCCGGATCAACCGCTCCGCGTGGTTCTGATCGGCACGGATTTCCAGATCCGTGTGTGGGAGAGCCTGCTGGAGATTCCGATAGGCCGTGCGGATACCTATGCGAATATCGCCCGCAAACTCGGTCAGCCCACCGCCGCGCGCGCGGTTGGGGCGGCGGTCGGACGAAATCCGATCTCCTTCTGCGTTCCCTGCCACCGAGTTCTCGGCAAATCGGGCGCGCTGACAGGCTATCATTGGGGCCTGACACGCAAGCAAGCCATGCTTGGCTGGGAAAGCGGAGCAGTTTCCGCCTGATCCAACCTATCCAAGGACAAGGCGCGGCCCGAATCTGGTCCGAGCCGCGTGCCGCTTGACCCACAGTCATTGCTTTTTCGCACGCCATGCCTATGGTGCGCGCCAAATCATGCACGGCCGCTCCCAGACGTCCGCACCAAGCGGCGGGGCGGCCTTTTTTGGATTCCGACTTATGAAACTGCGTAATATCGCGATCATCGCCCACGTCGACCATGGCAAGACCACTCTCGTCGACGAACTCCTGAAGCAGTCCGGCACCTATCGCGAAAACCAGCGCGTCGCCGAACGCGTGATGGACTCGAACGATCTCGAAAAGGAACGCGGCATCACCATCCTAGCCAAGGCGACCTCGATCGTCTGGAAGGATACCCGCATCAACATCGTCGACACCCCTGGCCACGCCGATTTCGGCGGAGAGGTCGAGCGCATCCTGAACATGGTCGACGGCGCGATCGTCCTCGTCGACGCCGCCGAAGGCCCGATGCCGCAGACCAAGTTCGTGGTCGGCAAGGCGCTGAAGGTCGGCCTCCGCCCGATCGTCGCGATCAACAAGGTCGACCGCTCGGACGCCCGTCCGTCCGAAGTCGTCAACGAGGTGTTCGACCTCTTTGCCGCGCTCGACGCGACCGACGAACAGCTGGACTTCCACATCCTCTACGGTTCCGGACGTTCGGGCTGGATGGCCAAGGCGCCGGAGGGCCCGCAGGACCAAGGCATGGCGCCGCTGCTCGATCTCGTGCTTGATCACGTGCCGGAGCCGAAGGTCGCAGCCGACAGCCAGTTCCGCATGATCGGCACCTTGCTCGAAGCCAATCCGTTCCTCGGCCGCATGATCACCGGCCGCATCACGTCCGGTTCGATCAAGCCGAACCAGAGCATCAAGGTGCTCGCGCAGGACGGCACCGTGGTCGAGCAGGGCCGCATTTCCAAGATCATGGCTTTCCGCGGCATCGAGCGGCAGGCGATCGAGGAAGGCGTCGCAGGCGACATCATCGCCATCGCCGGCCTGTCCAAGGGCACTGTTGCCGACACGTTCTGCGATCTCGGCGTCACCGAGCCGCTCAAGGCCCAGCCGATCGACCCGCCGACCGTCACCATGTCCTTCATCGTCAACGACAGCCCGCTTGCTGGCACCGAGGGCGACAAGGTCACCAGCCGCGTCATCCGCGACCGTCTGCTGAAGGAAGCGGAAGGCAATGTCGCACTGAAGATCGAAGAGGCGTCCGATAAGGATTCGTTCTTTGTGTCCGGCCGCGGCGAACTCCAGCTGTCCGTGCTGATCGAGACCATGCGCCGCGAAGGCTTCGAACTCTCGATCTCGCGCCCGCGCGTCGTTCTCCAGAAGGACGAAGCCGGCAATACGCTTGAGCCCGTCGAGGAAGTGGTGATCGACGTCGACGAGGAGCATTCCGGCGTCGTCGTGCAGAAAATGTCCGAACGGCGTGGCGAAATGCTGGAAATGCGCCCCTCCGGCGGCAACCGTCTTCGCCTCGTCTTCCGCGCTCCGACGCGCGGCCTGATCGGCTACCAGGCTGACCTGATGACCGACACACGCGGCACGGCGATCATGAACCGCCTGTTCCACGCCTATGAACCCTACAAGGGCGACATCGCCGGTCGCCGCAACGGCGTCTTGATCGCGAACTCGCCGGGCGAGGCCGTCGCGTACGCCCTCTGGAACCTCGAAGACCGCGGCCCGATGATGATCGAGCCCGGCTGGAAGGTCTATCAGGGCATGATCGTCGGCGAGCATACCCGCGACAACGATCTCGAAGTGAACGTGCTCAAGGGCAAGCAGCTGACGAACATCCGCACGACGTCGAAGGACGAGGCGGTGCGCCTGACGCCGCCGATCCGCATGACGCTCGAGCGCGCGCTGACCTACATCCAGGACGACGAGCGCGTCGAGGTGACGCCGAAGTCGATCCGCCTGCGCAAGGTTCATCTCGATCCGAACGAACGCAAGCGTTCGGAGAAGATGAAGGAAACGGCCTGACCTTCTAAGAGGCGCCGCGGCGCGCTAGGTTAGCCGCGGCCCTCCCTTTCCGATTGCAGTGGCTCTGTCGCGCATGACGGCATCTTCTGGACCGGAGCTTAGAGACGACGCCCCTAACGAAGAGGCGCCATCTTTCCTGTCTTTCGAGAGGATGGGGCGCTGGCGTTACCTCCTCTTCGGCATCGCCTCCGCCGCGCTGCTCGCCATCGTCGGCGTCGCGCTTTACCACCTAGCCTCCGAGATCACTTATGACGACGTCGTCGCCCAATTGGTGGCGACGCCATGGTCGGCGGTCTTTGCGGCGATCCTGATGACGGTCGGAAGCTTCCTGACCCTGTCGTTCTACGACATGGCGGCGCTCTCGTTCATCGGCAAACAGCGCCCGTGGCCCGCCGTCGCGCTGACCTCGTTCTTCGCCTTCGCGGTCGGCAACATCGCCGGTTTCGGACCGCTGACCGGCGGCGCGATCCGCTACCGCTTCTACTCCACGCTGGGCCTCGACGCCGTCGACGTCGGCAAGATCGTCGCCTTCGTGACGGCGACGTTCGGCATGGGCGTGATGGCAGTCACGAGCTTCGGGCTCGCGATCGTCGCCGAGGATGTCGCCGCGCCGCTGGGCATTCCACCGAACCTGCTTCGCATCGTCGGCTTGGCGGGCCTCGCCATCATCACCCTCATGCTGGTCGCATCGGCACGCCGGAAACCGTTCAAGCTGGGCCGGTTCGAGCTCGAACTTCCGACGCCGGCGATCCTGATCGGTCAGATCGTCATATCCGGCGTCGATCTGGCCTTCGCCGCCGCGGCGCTCTGGTTTCTGCTTCCCGAGAGCGGGATTTCGCTGCCGGCTTTCGTCGCGATCTTCTCGGTCGCGGTCGGGCTTGGCGTGCTGAGCCATGTCCCCGCCGGCATCGGCGTGTTCGAGGCGGTCATCGTCGGCGTGGTTTCGCAGACGGCCGATGTCGACCATGTGCTCGGAGGCCTCGTCCTCTTCCGCGCGGTCTACTACGTCCTGCCGCTCGTCACAGCCGCTCTGGTCGCCAGTGCGCTCGAGACCCGCCGCCTTGCCGAGGGTCCGCTCGCGCTAATCGTTCGCGCCGGCACCCGCGTCGCGCCGCCGGTTCTCTCCGCGCTGACCTTCGTCATCGGCACGATCCTCGTTCTGTCCGGCGTGACCCCGGCAACGTCGGACGCGCTCGATATCCTCTCGAACTACGTGCCGCTGCCAATTCTCGAAAGCGCGCACTTCCTCGCCAGCATCCTCGGCATCGGCCTCCTGATCGTCGCCCGCGGCCTGGCCTTCCGCCTCGACGGCGCCTGGTGGGCGGCGATGATCTCGATCGCCGTCGCTGTCGTGCTGTCGCTGATCAAGGCGATCGCCCTGGTTGAGGCCGTCCTTCTGGTCGCGCTCGGCATTCTCCTCTGGGCGACGCGGGACATGTTCACGCGTCCCTCGCGGCTGACCCATCAGGTGCTATCGCCGGTCTGGATGGTCGCCATCCTGACCATCATCATCACCGCTTTCGCCGTCCTGATGTTCGCCTACAGTGAGGTCGAATACACCCACGGTCTCTGGTGGGAATTCGAGTTCGAGAGCGAAGCTCCGCGCAGTCTTCGCGCTCTGCTGGGCGTCGCACTTGTCGCTGGCTTCGTCGCGGCGTGGAGCCTTCTCCGCCACGTCCAGACGCCGGTGTCGGTCGCAACTCCCGGAGAGATCGAAAAGGCACGGGCGATCGCGCAGGCGAGCGATCACGCCGATGCCAATCTTGTCGTGATGGGCGACAAGAGCCTGATGTTCTCCGACGACGGTCGGGCCTTCATCATGTACGGCGTCCGCGCCCGGTCATGGATCGCGCTGTTCGATCCGATCGGGCCGCAGGAATCCTGGCCCGGCCTGATCTGGGACTTCGTCGAGACCTCCCGCGCCGCCGGCGCCCGCGCGGTGTTCTATCAGGTGGCGGCCGAGAACCTAGCGCTCTACGCCGATGCCGGCCTGCAGGCTTTCAAATTGGGCGAAGAGGCGCGGCTCGACCTGACGACCTTCGATCTCACCGGCTCGAAACGCTCCGGTCTGCGCCAGAGCTATAATCGCGGCCAGCGCGACGGACTGAGCTTCGAGTTCATCCCGGTCGAGGCCGTGCCCGCGATCTACGACGACCTCGCCCGCATTTCGGCCGCATGGCTCGATCATCACAATGCGCGGGAGAAGCGATTCTCGCTCGGGGCCTTCATCAAGGACTATGTCCTGTCCCAGCCGGTGGCGGTCCTGCGCCACGAGGGAAAGATCATCGCCTTCGCCAACATAATGACCACCGAGACGCACGAGGAGGCGACCGTCGACCTGATGCGGTTCGCCCCCGGCGCGCCGAATGTGGCGATGGAATTCCTGTTCACGTCGCTCTGCCTGCAGCTGCGGCAGCAGGGCTATCGATGGTTCATCCTCGGCATGGCACCGCTCTCGGGCTTATCAGAAAGTCCGGCAGCCCCGCTCTGGCATCGGATCGGTCGGACGGTATTTTCCCACGGCGAGCGCTTCTACAATTTTCGCGGATTGCGGGCGTTCAAGAACAAATTCCATCCCGAGTGGAGGCCGCGTTATCTTGCGGTCCCTGGCGGCATCGAGCCGGCGCTCGCTCTGGCAGACGCCACCGCGCTCATCGGCGGTGGCTTGAAAGGTGTCCTCGGCAAATGAAGCGTATCGTCGTCGGTCTCTTTTTCTCGCTCCTCATTTCACCTGTGCTCGCGCAGACGACGTCGCCGGTCGCGACCCAATCTCCCACTCCCCCGAAGCTCGACACCGGACTGTTTGGCGATTCCAAAATCCTCCGACCGCAAGGTGACGCGCGCGGCGTGATTTTCCTGTTCTCGGGAGATCAAGGCTGGGGGCAGACAGAGGAGACGACCGCGCAGGTCCTCGCCACGGCCGGCGCCTTCGTCGTCGAGGTCGACCTGAAGGTCTATTCGGACGAGCTGAACAAGACGGACGGCGATTGCCTCTATCTGATCAGCGACGTCGAGGGCATCAGTTACCAGCTTCAGCGCGAGGCGGGTTCGCAGAACTATCGCTCGCCGATCATCGCAGGCTTCGGCACCGGCGGCGCGCTCGTCCTCGCCATGTCGCAGCAGACACCGGCGGCAACCGTCAGCCGGGCGCTCGCAATCGACCCGACGACACCGCCGACTTTCGCAAAGCCGATGTGCGGCCTCGACCGCGATCTTCCTGAAGTCGGGGTGGAGACCGTCGAGGCCCGCTTCACCGAGGCGGCCACTAAGGCCGGCCGCGATTACGTCGCTTCGCTGATCAAGCGCGACATGGACATCGACCTCGAGGACTCGACCGACGATCCGGGCAAGATCGTCGTTTCCATGCTGTCCGAGGAACTGGAGGTCGAGCCACCGTCGAAGGACCGTCTCGACAATCTGCCTCTGGAGGAACTCCCGACTGACAAGCCGTCGGACACGATCGCGATCGTCTATTCCGGCGATGGCGGCTGGCGCGACCTGGACAAGACAATCGCCGAGAACTTCCAGAAACACGGGATGCCGACGGTCGGCATCGACTCGCTCCGCTATTTCTGGTCGGAGAAGGCGCCGGCGACAGTCGCCAAGGATCTTCAGCTCATCATCGACACCTATACGAGCCGATGGAAAGCCCAGAAGGTGATGCTGGTCGGCTATTCGTTCGGCGCCGACATCCTGCCTGAGACATATAATCTCCTGCCGGCCGCAACGCGCGCGAAGATCCGCCAGATTTCGCTGCTCGGCTTCGCGGCCCAAGGCTCGTTCGAAATCTCGGTCGCCGGCTGGCTCGGCGGCGATTCCGGCGATTCACGGCCGGCGCTGAAACAGATCGAGCGCATCGACCCCAAGCTCATCCAGTGCTTCTACGGCAAGGAAGAGGACGACAGCGCCTGCCCGAAACTCGACAAGACGAAGGTCGAGCTGATCGCGATCGATGGCGGCCATCATTTCGACGGCGATTACGATGCCCTGGCCGACAAGATCCTAGCCGGCCTGAAAACACGCTGAGATTCTTCGGCGCGATTGAACCATTTCGGGAACGGCTGCGACCAAAGGATATGCGCCGCTGTCCCCTCCCGGCGCAGACATCTGGGCCGAGCCGTTTCCCCGCCCCCAAACAAACGGCTCGGCCCTTTTTGATCAGAGCCCTTCGAACAGAGCCGTCGACAGATAGCGCTCGGCAAAGCTCGGGATGATGATCACGATGTTCTTGCCGACCATTTCGGGCCGCGAACCGACCTCGATTGCTGCGGCGACCGCAGCACCCGACGAAATGCCGACTGGAATGCCTTCGAGCCGCGCGACCTTGCGGGCCATGTCGAATGAGGTCTGGTTGCCGACCGTCACGACCTCGTCGATCACCGAGCGGTTCAACACATCCGGAATGAAGCCGGCGCCGATGCCCTGAATCTTGTGCGGGCCGGGCTGACCGCCCGAGAGAACCGGAGAATCCTCCGGCTCGACAGCAACCATGCGGACGGCCGGGTTCTTCTGCTTCAGCACTTCGCCGACACCCGTGATAGTGCCGCCGGTGCCGACGCCGGAGATCACCACGTCGACCGTGCCCTCGGTGTCGTTCCAGATCTCTTCGGCGGTCGTCTTCTTGTGGATCGCCGGATTCGCCAGGTTCTTGAATTGCTGCGGCATGGCGGAGCCGGGAATCTCCTTCAGAAGCTCCTCGGCCTTGGCGACAGCGCCGCGCATGCCCTTGGCGCCCTCGGTCAGGACGAGTTCCGCGCCGAGCAGAGCGAGCATCTTGCGGCGCTCGATCGACATCGTTTCCGGCATCACGAGGATGAGGCGATAGCCACGTGCGGCCGCGACGAAGGCCAGAGCGATGCCGGTATTGCCGGAGGTCGGCTCGACCAGGGTACCGCCCGGCTTCAGCGCGCCGACGGCTTCCATCGCGTCGACCATCGCCACGCCGATACGGTCCTTCACGCTCGCGATCGGGTTGAAGAATTCGAGCTTGGCCAGCAGGTTGGCCTTCACGCCATGCTCACTGGCGATGCGGTTCAGGCGAACCAGCGGCGTGTTGCCGATCGTGTCGGTGATTGAGTCATAGATCCGGCCGCGCCCGGCGAACTGCGAAATCTGGGGCGTGCGTGCGGCAAACTGGGGCATCTGGTCCTCCCGTATCGGCCTTGCGGCCCGTGTCGTTAGAGAAAGGAGCGCGTTTCAGCCAAATCAAGGGCGGCGTATGCGCTCCTCAGATCGTAAAATCGTAGTTAGGAGTCGCCTCGCCGAAGACGCGGCGCGCCTGGGCATCGCGGCAAAGATCGTCGACCGTGATCTCGGCTAGCTTTTCGAGGAAGGTTTCCGAGGCCTGATCGATCGCCGGCATCACCACATCGCGGACAAGCCTGGACGGCTCGCCTTCATCCTCGCCGTTCTCCAGCGTTGCGCCGGAGGCAGCGCGGACGATATCGGCGACGGTGATACGCCGGCGCTCGCGGGCAAGCTCGTAGCCGCCGCGTGGGCCGCGCACCCCCTTCAGGATGCCAGAGCGCACGAGAACCTGAAGCAGGGTCTCCAGATGGCGAGGTGGCAGGCTGTGGCGCGCGGCCAGCGCCTTGGCCGCGATCGGCGCGGGGCGGGCGTGATAGGCGATATCGGCAACCGCAGCGATAGCGAGCAAGCTGCGGCGAGGTAGGAGATTCATCCGTGAGAAGCCTTTGAGTCGACACCGGTTGAGCCAAAGCCACCGGCTCCCCGTGTTGTGTCGCTTATCACATCTGTCTCATGCAAAACTACTGTTTCCACGCGTGCGATTACCAATTGCGCAATTCGCGACCCACGCATGACGGTGAAGGGTTCGGCGCCTAAATTCGCAAGTATGACCTGCACTTCGCCGCGATAGTCCGCATCGACCGTACCCGGCGAGTTCAGCACCGTGATGCCGTTCCGGAGCGCCAAACCGGACCTTGGACGAACCTGGCCCTCGAAGCCGTGAGGCAACTGGAGCACAAGTCCGGTCGGAACAAGCGCCCTCCCTCCAGGACTTAACTCTATAGGGGAATGTTCCGCAACCGCTGCAACCAGATCCATCCCGGCGGCACCTGCGGTCTCGTAGCGTGGCAGAGGCAGGCCCTCTGCATGCGGCAGCCGCTTGACGGAGATAGTCGTCGTCATTGGTTCTTTCCCAGGAGAGAAGCGATCCGGTCGATAAGCCGTCCGGCGACTTCGTCCTTGGCCATCGACGGCCATGTCTCGACGCCTGACACGCTGACGAGATGAACGCTGTTCGATGCGCCGCCCATGATTCCTGTCGCGGGAGAAACATCGTTGGCGACGATGAGATCGCAGCCTTTGCGCGCGAGCTTCGCCTGCGCGTTTGCGATGACGTCGTTCGTCTCGGCCGCGAAGCCGACGACGAGCGTGGGACGCCCGATCCTGCGCTGCGCGATGGTCGCCAGGATGTCCGGATTCTCGACGAGGGTGAGCGCCGGAGGCCCGGCCGGCCCCTTCTTGACCTTCGACGCGCTTTCCTCGGCGACCCGCCAGTCGGCGACGGCCGCGGCGAAGACGGCAACGTCCGAGGGAGGAGCGCTTTCTACGGCCGCCAGCATCTCGCGCGCGGTCTCGACATGGACGACCCTTACGCCGCACGGATCGGGAATGCTCACGGGACCGGAGACCAACACGACCTCGGCCCCGGCATCCGCGGCCGCCTGCGCGATCGCATGGCCCTGACGCCCGGACGAACGGTTGGCCAATACCCGAACGGGGTCGATCGGTTCGTGAGTCGGCCCCGACGTCACCAAGACCCGGCGTCCCGCCAGGCTCTGCTCCTTCGGTGCCAGGAGGTGCTCGACAGCGGCGACTATTTCCAGCGGCTCCGCCATCCGACCGACACCCGCTTCGCCACGCTCCGCCATCGTCCCGCTGTTCGGTCCGACGAAGCGGATTCCATCCTGCCGAAGCTGATCGGCGTTCCGGCGCGTCGCCGCGTTCTGCCACATCCGCGGGTTCATCGCGGGAGCAACAAGGATCGGTTTGTCGGTGGCCAGCAGAGCCGTCGACGCCAGATCATTGGCGAGCCCGCTCGCCATCTTGGCCAGGAGATCGGCCGTTGCCGGAGCGACGACGACGGCGTCGGTGTCGCGCGCCAGCCGGATATGGCCGATATCGCTCTCCTCGGCGAGGTCGAATAGGTCGGTGAAGACCCGGTCTCCGGTGATCGCGCCCACGGCAAGCGGCGTCACGAATTTTGCGCCGGCATCGGTCAGGATCGCGCGCACAACGGCACCGCGCTCCTTCAGGCGGCGGATCAGGTCGAGGCTCTTATACGCGGCGATGCCCCCGCCGATGATCAGCAGGACGCGGCGGCCGGAAAGTTGGTGTTCCGTCATGGGGAAACCTTAGACCGCGATTGCCTAACGCAAATAGATCAGGACCGCGAGAAGCGCGGCGATCACCCACAGCGCGAGCGTCATCCAGAGCGAGCCGCGCGAGCGTGCCGTCTCGACCGAACGCAGGCTTTCCTTCGAGATCGGGAAGCCGTCGACCGTCATCAGTTCGACCTGCGCCGCGATCCGCTCCGCCCTCACGAGTAGGTCCGGTAGCGCAGCTATGCCTTGCACCAGCCGGCCGAAGCCGTTGACGGCATCGTCCAGCTTGCCCTGCGGACCGAGATTTCGGGTGATCCATTCGCGGACGACGGGATCGGCCGTCTTCCACAGATCGAGCTTCGGATCGAGCGAACGCGCCACGCCTTCGACCACAACCATGGTCTTCTGCAGCATGATGAGTTCGACCCGCGTCTTCATGTCGAAGAGTTCGGTGACCTCGAACAGCTGCGTGAGGAGCCGCGCCATCGAGATTTCTTCTGCCGTGCGGTCATGGATCGGCTCGCCGATCGAGCGCAGCGCGCGCGCGAAATCCTCGACCGACTGGTCGAGCGGCACATAGCCGGCCTGGAAATGGACCTGGGCGACGCGCAAGTAGTCGCGCTCGATGAAGCCGTAGAGGATTTCCGCGAGGAAGCGTCTCTCCTTGGGCCCGAGCCGGCCAGTGATGCCGAGATCAATCGCGACGATGTTCCCGGCGGCATCCACGAACAGGTTTCCGGGATGCATGTCGGCATGGAAGAAGCCGTCGCGCATCGCATGGCGCAGGAAGGACTGGATCAGCGTCCGGCCAAGCGCCGGAAGATCGTGCCCGGCCGCGGCCAGGCCGGCGTGGTCGGCGAGCGGGATACCGTCTACCCATTCGAGCGTCAGCACGTCCTTGGCGGTGCGCTCCCAGTCCACGGCCGGCACCCGGAATCCCGGATCGTCCCGCGTGTTCTCCGCGAGCTCGGACAGGGCCGCCGCCTCAAGGCGGAGGTCCATCTCGAACGCGACCGAGCGGGCCAGCGTATCGACCACCGCGACCGGACGAAGCCGCCGGGCCAGCGGACTCCAGCGCTCCATCTGATAGGCAAAGGTATAGAAGGTCTGCAGATCGCGATTGAACCGGCGGGCGACGCCTGGCCGAAGAACTTTCACCGCCACGGGACGGAGTTTGCCGCCGCTGCGGATCTCCGCTTTGTGGACCTGGGCGATCGACGCCGCAGCGACGGGCGGGCCAAATTCGGTGAAGGCGTTTTCGATGGTGCGGCCGAGAGCGCGCTCGACGCTTTCCTCGGCCCCCTTGAAGGGCGGCATACGATCCTGCAGCGATTCGAGATCGCGAGCGACCTCGGCTCCGACCACGTCGGGCCGCGTCGCCAGGAACTGTCCGAGTTTCACATAGGACGGCCCCAGCCGGTCGAGGGCAGCCGAAATCCGGACAGCACGGGCATCCGGCGTCCGGCGCTCGATCAGCCGGAAGATACGCACGCCGAAAGCCGCCGCCGGCGGCATGATGCTGGTGTCGAGCGAACTCAGCACGCCCTCGCGAGCGAAGACATATGCCGCCCGGGTCATCCGGCCGAGATGCGCGAGGGCGGACAGCATCGGACGGCTAGAGACGCCAGCCGGAGTGCAGCGCGGCGACGCCCGCCGTGAACGGCGTATACGAGACGCGACTGAAACCCGCCTTCCGCATCATGTCGGCGAGGTCGTCCGGTGGCGGAAAACGGCGGATCGATTCAACTAGATAACGATAGGGCTCACCATCGCCGGCGATCAGCTGGCCGAGCCGCGGAATCGCCTTGAACGAATACGCATCATAGATCCTGTCGAGCCCCGGCACGTCGACGGTCGAGAATTCGAGGCAGAAGAACCGGCCGCCCGGAACCAGAACCCGGCACATCTCGGCAAGAGCGAGATCCATACGGGGAACGTTGCGCAGGCCGAACGAAATCGTCACCGCCTCGAAGCTGCCGCTGGCGAAGGGCAGGCTCTCGGCCGTTCCCTCGACGACCTCGACGCGATCGGCATAGCCTTCTTTCTCGGAACGTCCGCGTCCGACCTCGAGCATCGCCGGATTGATGTCGAACAGAGTGACATGGGTTCCTGGTCCGCCGCGCTTCAGCGCACGCAGGCCGATATCGCCGGTGCCGCCCGCGACATCGAGCAGCCGGAAGCGCCGCGCGCCTCTCGGAAGGCCGAGTTCGTTGATCAGCGCATTCTTCCAGAGTCGGTGCAGCCCGCCTGACATGACGTCGTTCATGACGTCGTAGCGGCTCGCGACGCGTTCGAAGACGCTATTGACCAGGCCCTGCTTCTCGCCGAGCGAGACGGACTCGAAGCCAAAATGCGTGGTATCCGAGGCGTTCGCGCTGTTGGACATACCGACCCTTTCCATGGGCGCGGACCCTATCCTAACCGTTTGCGGCACGCTAGTTTGCGCCGCCTCAGATGCCAGAACTTCCTGAAGTCGAAACAGTTCGCCGCGGATTGGAGCCCGCACTTGTCGGAGCGCGGCTCGTCTCCGTCGAGACGCGCCGCCCCGATTTGCGCTTTCCCCTACCGGAGAATTTCGTCGCGCGGCTTACCGGCCGGCGGATCGAGTCACTTTCGCGGCGCGCGAAATACCTCCTCGCCGATTTCGATGACGGCACGGTGCTGATTTCGCATCTCGGGATGTCCGGCTCGTTCCGGATCGTATCGGCGGCCGAAGCCGGGAAGACGCCCGGCGTCTTCCTTCATCCGCGCTCGAAGGCTGAACTCCACGACCATATCGTGTTCCGCACCGATCGCGGCGACTCCATTATATATAACGACCCGCGCCGTTTCGGTTTCATGCTGCTGACGACGCGCGCCGGACTGCCGGACCATCCCTCTATCCGCAATCTCGGCATCGAACCTTTGGGCAACGAGCTCGATGGACCCATGCTGGCCAAGGCTTTCGCTGGACGCTCGACGAGCATGAAGGCGGCGTTGCTCGATCAGAGCGCGATCGCGGGGCTCGGCAATATATATGTGTGCGAGGCGCTCCATCGCGCCGGTATCTCGCCAAAGCGCGAAGCCAGGGCCCTTGCCGCGCGAGGAGGCGCGCCGAAGGCTTCCCTCCTCGCATCATCGATCCGCGATGTGCTGGAAGAAGCCGTCGTGGCCGGCGGGTCCAGCATCAGCGATCATGTCCAGACCTCCGGCGAGCTCGGCTATTTCCAGCATAGCTTCCGCGTCTACGAGCGGGAGGGCGAACCCTGCCTGCGCTCGGGATGTTCCGGAACGGTCAAGCGCATCGTTCAATCGGGCCGCTCGACATTTTATTGCCCGGTCTGCCAGCGATAGAGGCTTCGGCCGTTGACCTTCGGCCATGCTCGGACTATGAGAACCGCCAATGCGGCGGGGTCCTCTCCGCCGCCAATCTTTTTTGTGCGCCTCCATAGGCGCCCGATCGTGGGAATCAGAACATGGCCAATACTGCCTCGGCCAAGAAGGCGGCTCGCAAGATCGAGCGCCGCACCGAGATCAACGGCGCTCGCAAGAGCCGGATGCGCACCTTCCTCAAGAAGGTCGAGGAAGCCCTGGCCTCCGGCGACCAGAAGGCCGCCTCCGCTGCGCTCCAGGCCGCCCAACCCGAAATCATGCGCGCCGCGCAGAAGGGCGTTCTTCACAAGAACACCGCGTCCCGCAAGGTCTCGCGCCTCTCGGCTCGCGTGAAAGCTCTCAACGCCTGATCTTTCGTACGTACTGCTACGCAAAAGCCCGGCCTTGTGCCGGGCTTTTTGTTTTGCGTCATATGTCAGTTGTGGAAGCGTCACACATAGTCACGAAGCGGCGCAAACCGCTTGACTCGCGATTCCGCTGAATCCTGAGCGAGACGCTGAATCGCGCGGCTGACCGAGTAAAAATTACTCATATATTTCATTGACTTAGCGGCAAGACGTCAGATGGACCGCGAGTCTCCTAAGAAGAACTTCCCGACAAGGGTCATCGTTTAGAAATTTTTGCGAGAGCGATGCTTACGCGACGTTTTTGTGAATCTCTCGAAAACTCAGGCATTTGCAGTTTGCCGAAACGCCGCGAGTCAGATTGCGGCAAGACCGTGGCTCGATTCGGGCGCTGAATCGTGTTGCGCCGTCCGACCCGGCATGCCTATCTTGAGCCCTGTCGACGGGGCCGGGACCTCGAAGACTTCACGTCATGTGCAAGCGTATAACGCCCTTACAGATTCTGGGGATGGAGAAGATGTGTCTGGATTCCGCTAGCAGGGGTGCTTCCGGATTCTTGCGTGGGGATAGTTGTATCTGCGTGCTGTTGCTCCCCTTACCCTAGTGCTGCGTACAAAAAACAATTCATAAATCTTGGGTGAGGCGCGTTCTATTACGCGCTTAGGAGCTAGAATGGATCAAGATCACAATCCGGGTCATGCCGGAAATGTTGATGCGCCGTCCGCCTATCAAGACTTGGCCCGCACACGCGAGGCGCAATTGGTTGATGTGCGGACGAGGGCCGAATGGAGTTTCGTCGGAATTCCGGACCTGGGTGGGATGGGCAAGGAACCCATCCTCCTTGAATGGCAGGTCTGGCCGACGATGCAGGTCGTGGGAGATTTCCTCGACCGACTCGCGGCGGAACTCGCTAGCCGCGGCCTGGATGAGAAAACGCCGCTCTACTTTCTATGCCGGTCGGGCGTCCGCAGCAGTGCTGCGGCAGTAGCCGCCGTTGGGGCTGGATTTCCGAACAGCTTCAACATCAGCGGCGGCTTCGAAGGCCCGCTGAATGATGACCGGCATCGGGGTGCAGTCGTTGGCTGGAAGGCCAGCGAACTCCCCTGGATACAGAGTTGAGGATCGCCGCCATGTCAGAAGACCTTTCGTTCGACCCTGCGGGCCGGGCTCATCTTGACGCCGCCCGCTTCGACTCTAGTGAACATTTTCAGGAGGCTTCCATGTCCGCGCCAGCTCACCTCCCCGCCGGCGGTGACTTCGAGTCCGCTTGGCAGCGGACTCAGAAACGCCTGCGCGCGGAACTGGGCGAGGACATCTATCTGTCTTGGTTCGCCCGCATCGAACTGGAGCGCGTGTCGGACTCCGGCATGGCGCACCTCTCCGTGCCGACTCGTTTCCTGAAGAGCTGGATTCAGTCGCATTACGCCGAGCGCATCGTGCGCGCTTTTTCGGCCGAGCACGGCGATATCCGCCAGATCGAGCTCGAACTGCGTACCGTCGGCGTGCGTCCGCAGCCTGCTCGCGGCGCGGCTGCTCAGCCTGCCGCAGCAAAGCCGGAGCACATCGACGTCCAGCGTCCGACCGCCGATCCGACCACCGCGGCGCTCGTCGGCTCGCCGATCGACCATCGTCTGGCTTTCGACAGCTTCCTTGTCGGCCGCTCGAACGCGCTGGCCCATGCCGCCGCCCGGGAAGTCGCCTCGGCACGCCCGTCGGAGGCGATCCGCTACAATCCGCTCTACATCCATTCGGCCGTCGGCCTCGGCAAGACGCATCTTCTGCATGCGATAGCCGGCGCTGCTGAAGCGGGCGGACGCCGGGTCGTCTATCTGACGGCAGAGCGCTTCATGTTCGGCTTCGTCTCGGCTCTTCGTGCCCAGACCTCGCTCGCCTTCAAGGAGACGCTTCGCGGGATCGACATGCTCGTCATCGACGACGTGCAGTTCCTGCAGGGCAAGACCGTCCAGGCGGAGTTCGGCCACACGCTGAACGCCCTGATCGATGCCGGCCGCCAGGTCGTCGTCGCGGCCGACCGCCCTCCGGCGGAGCTTGAAAGCCTCGACGAGCGCCTTCGCTCACGCCTGGCCGGCGGCCTCGCCGTCGAGATGGGTTCGCTCGATGAGGAGCTTCGCCTCCAGATCCTGAAGAACCGCCTCGCCGCGGCTCAGGAGGCGCATCCGAACTTCGACGTTCCTCCCTCCGTCCTCAGCTATGTCGCCCGCACGGTGACCGCGAACGGCCGCGACCTCGAAGGTGCCATCACTCGCCTGATGGCGCACAACACGCTGACCGGCACCCAGATCACGCTGGAAATGGCCGAGGAGGCGCTGCGCGATCTCGTCCGCAATCGCGAACCGAAGCGGGTCAAGATCGAGGACATCCAGCGCATCGTCGCCCGTCATTACAATGTATCGCGCGCCGACATCCTGTCGGCCCGCCGCACCGCGACCGTCGTCCGTCCGCGCCAGATCGCGATGTATCTCGCCAAGGTGCTGACATTGCGCTCGCTTCCGGAGATCGGGCGGCGTTTCGGCGGCCGCGACCACACCACGGTGCTGCACGCCGTGCGCAAAATCGACGGGCTCCTGAAGTCGGACAATTCGCTGGCCGAGGACGTCGATCTCCTGAAACGCATGCTTTCTGAGTGATTAACGGCCATTTGGCCGCCCCCGGCTTGCAGATTTCGATACGAGCGGCCAATGTCGCTGCCCCCGGCGTGTGGGGTCGCGGACGTCCCACGTCCGCGCCGCCGGTGAGAGCACGGAGCTGAGTTAGATGAAGGTCACCCTTGAGCGGGCGGCGCTCCTGAGATCGCTCGGGCACGTCCACCGTGTCGTTGAACGCCGGACGACGATTCCGGTCCTGTCCAACGTTCTGCTCCGCGCAGGTTCCGACGGACTTCGCCTCCAGGCGACCGATCTCGATCTACAGGTCGTCGAGACCGCCACGGCCGACGTCGCCGATGCCGGCGCGACCACCGTTCCGGCGCATACCTTCTATGACATCGTCCGCAAACTGCCGGACGGCTCGCAGGTCGTGCTCGAGCAGACCGGCGATACCGGTACGCTGACCATCCGCGCCGGCCGCTCGCGCTTCACGCTGCAGACGCTCGCGGAATCAGATTTTCCGGATCTCGCGGCGGGCGATCTGCCGATCCGTTTCGAGCTGTCCGCCTCGGATCTGAAGCGACTGATCGACAAGACCCAGTTCGCGATCTCGACCGAGGAGACGCGCTATTATCTGAACGGCATCTTCCTCCACGCGATGGAAGTGGAAGGAAACTCCGTCCTTCGTGCGGTCGCGACCGACGGCCATCGCCTCGCCCGGGTAGAGATGCCGGCGCCGAAGGGCACGGCTGGCATGCCGGGCGTCATCATACCGCGCAAGACGGTCTCCGAGGTGCAGCGCCTCGTCGAGGATCCGAACGGCTCGGTGCTGATCGAGCTTTCGGCGACTAAGGTCCGCTTCACGCTCGGCGATGTCGTTCTGACCTCGAAGCTGATCGACGGCACATTCCCGGATTACGCCCGTGTCATCCCCGCCGGCAACGACAAGCAACTGATCGTCGACAAGGCGGAATTCGTCAGTGCGGTCGACCGCGTCTCGACCATCTCGTCCGAGCGCGGCCGAGCCGTGAAACTGGCCTTGAATGACGGTAAGCTGACACTCTCCGTGACAAACCCGGATTCCGGCAGCGCCACCGAGGAGATCGAGGTCGATTACGGCGCGAGCGCGCTCGATATCGGCTTCAATTCGCGCTACCTGCTCGACATCGCCGCCCAGATCGACAACGACACGGCGCTGCTGAAGCTGGCCGATCCAGGCTCGCCGACCCTGATCCAGGACAAGGAGGGCTCGTCGGCCCTTTATGTCCTGATGCCGATGCGGGTGTGACGGCGACGGATTCCGCTCCACTGCGGGTCGCCATTCACCGGCTCCGCCTTACCCAATTCCGCAATCATCCCACGCTCGACATCGTGACGGGCGGCCGGGATGTTGCGCTTATTGGGCCGAATGGTGCCGGCAAGACCAATATCCTCGAAGCCGTCTCCATGCTGGCGCCCGGCCGAGGCCTTCGCCGCGCGACCTTGCCCGAACTTTCGCGTGCGGAAGGGCCCGGCGGCTGGACGGTCTCAGCCGATCTTGAAGGCGCATTCGGCGAAGCGAAGATCGGCACCGGGACGGAGCAAGGCGAAGGCGAAGGCGGCCGCAAGGTCCGCATCAATGGGGCCAACGCGCCGAGTGCGGGTGCGCTGTCCGACCACCTCCGCATCGTCTGGCTGACGCCCAGCATGGACGGTCTGTTCAGCGGTTCGGCCGGCGACCGCCGCCGCTTCCTCGACCGCCTGGTGCTCGCGGTAGACCCCGACCATGGCACGCGGGTCAGCGCCTTCGAACGTGCGCTTCGCTCACGCAACAGGCTTCTGGAAGAACCCGGCTCGGACCCTCGCTGGCTCGACGCCGTCGAGCGCGAGGTCGCGGAACTGGCCGTCGCCACCGCCGCGGCCCGAATCGACACGGTCGGCCGTCTCTCCGCGTTGATCGCCGAGACCCGCGACGATGACGACGCCTTCCCACACGCCGAGATTTCCCTCGGCGGCTGGATGGAAGGAGAGATCGAGGGCGGCAACGCCGCCGATGTCGAGGACGCCTACCGCGGTCGCCTCCGTGACCTTCGCAACCGCGACCGCGCGGCGGGACGGACCATCGAGGGTCCGCACGCCTCGGATCTGTCGGTGGGCCACGGTCGGAAACAGGCGCCCGCGGCGCGCTGCTCGACCGGCGAGCAGAAGGCGCTGCTGCTCGGCCTCGTCCTGGCGCATGCCCGCCTCGTCGCAAGGCTGTCCGGTTCGGCGCCCGTTGCTCTGCTCGATGAAGTATCCGCCCATCTCGATCCGCAGCGCCGTCGCGCGCTCTATGAGCGCCTGCAGCAGCTCGGCTCGCAGGTCTGGATGACCGGCGCCGACCCAGCCCTGTTCGATTCCCTGCCCGGCGAGACCGCCCGCTTCGCCATCTCGTCGGGTCACGCGGAGCCGATGCAGAAATGACCGCTGCGCTCGAAGAGGCCCGCGCGGCGCTGAAGACCATCTTCGGCTACGACGATTTCCGGTCGGGCCAGGAAGAGGTCCTGTCCGCAGTTCTCGCCGGCGAAAACGTGCTGGCGGTCATGCCGACCGGCAGCGGCAAATCGATGTGCTATCAGCTCCCGGCGGTACTGCAGGGTGGGCTCACGCTCGTCGTCTCGCCGCTGATCGCGCTGATGCGGGATCAGGTCCAGCAGCTCAAGGCGGTCGGCATCGCCGCCGAGACGCTTAACTCGACCAACGACGAAACCGAGGCCCGCGCGGTATTCGACCAGATCCGCGCCGACGAACTTCGCCTGCTCTTCGTCTCGCCGGAACGTCTCGTCGGCAGCGGCGGCTTGGCCGCGATGCTCGCCCGTTCCGGCGTGACGAGGCTGGCCATCGACGAAGCGCATTGCGTCTCGCAATGGGGTCACGACTTCCGGCCCGAATATCGCCAGCTCGCCCGCATCCGCGAAATGCTCGACGACGTCCCGGTGATCGCGCTGACCGCCACCGCCGACGCGACGACCCGCGCCGATATCGCCTCGGCGCTGTTCCCGGAGCAGCCGAAGATCGTCGTCCAGAGCTTCGACCGGCCGAACCTCGATCTTCGGTTCGAGCCGAAGGATCAGCCGCGCCGCCAGATCGAAGACGTCGTCATTCGTCATAACGGCCGCGCCGGGATCGTCTACACGGCATCACGCAATCGCGCGGAGACCCTCGCCGAATGGCTCTCGGGTAAGGGCCACCGCGCGCTCGCCTATCACGCCGGCATGGATCAGGGCGCGCGCTCGCGCAATCAGGACGCCTTCCTGCTGGAGGACAACATCGTCATGTGCGCGACGGTCGCCTTCGGCATGGGCATCAACAAACCGGATGTGCGCTTCGTCGTCCATGCCGACATGCCGGGCGGCATCGAGGCCTATTACCAGGAGATCGGCCGCGCCGGCCGCGACGGCCTGCCCGCCGAGACCCTGACTCTATACGGCCTGGAGGACATGGCGCTCCGCCGCCGCCAGATCGACGAGAAGAATGGCGGAGAGGAAAGGCAGCGTGTCGAGCACAAGCGCCTGTCGGCGATGATCGACCTCTGCGAAGCCTCGACCTGCCGGAGACAGGCGCTGCTCGCCTATTTCGGCGAGACGAGCGGGCCGTGCGGCCGCTGCGATCTCTGCTCTGGTCACGCCCGACTCGAGGACGCAACCGTTATCGCCCAGAAAATCCTCTCGGCGGTCGTCCGGACGGGTGAGCGCTTCGGCGCGGGCTATCTCGCGGACATCCTGCTCGGCGAGGCGACCGACGCGGTCGTCCGCAACCGTCACGACGGACTGAAGACGTTCGGCGCGGGCAAGGATCGCAGCCGCCGCGCCTGGATGACCACTGTTCGTCAGCTTTTCGCCGCGGGGGCGCTCGAAGAGGCAAGTGACGAGCATGGCGGCTTCCGGCTGACGGACCGCGGAGCGACCATCCTGCGCGGACAGGAGCCGATCGCGCTACGCGTCCAGCCGGAGCGGGAAAGGCGGCGTCTGCGATCCGAAAAGAATCGCACCGACGGCATGGACGAAGCCTCGGCCGCCATGTTCGAGCACCTTCGTGCGCTTCGCCTCACCCTCGCCCGCGAGGAGGGTGTCGCGGCCTATGTCGTCTTCCCCGACCGCACCCTGATCGACATGGCGCAGCTTCGGCCGACCACCAAAAACGACATGCTCCTGATCCAGGGCGTCGGCACCGCGAAGCTGGAACGCTATGGGGATGTTTTCCTTGCGGCGATCCGCGACTTCCAGCGGGGATAGAACAGGTCTTAAAAGATGAAATCCGGGCCGTTTCGGCCTATATAGGGAGGCTGAGCGAATCGTCTCCCGTTCGCTGCCAAACAAGCTTGAATCTCCAAGGAATTTTGTTCATGTCCCAACCCGCCGGATCGCCCCCGTCCGACGCTGAATATGGCGCGGAATCGATCAAGGTCCTGAAGGGCCTCGATGCCGTCCGCAAGCGGCCGGGAATGTATATCGGCGATACCGATGACGGGTCGGGCCTGCACCACATGGTCTACGAGGTCGTCGACAACGCGATCGATGAGGCTTTGGCCGGTCACGCCGACCATGTGACGGTGACGTTGAACGCCGACGGCTCGGTCACGGTGTCCGACAATGGTCGCGGCATTCCGACCGACATCCATTCCGGCGAAGGCATTTCGGCGGCCGAGGTCATCATGACCCAGCTCCACGCCGGCGGTAAGTTCGACCAGAACTCCTACAAGGTCTCGGGCGGCCTGCACGGCGTTGGCGTCTCGGTCGTCAACGCGCTGTCGAGCAAGCTCACGCTTCGCATCTGGCGTAACGACCAGGAGCACATGATGACCTTCACGCACGGCGATTCAGATGCGCCGCTTAAGGTCGTGGGCCCGGCGAACGGCAAACGCGGCACCGAGGTGACCTTCCTTCCCTCGACGCAGACCTTCACTTCGGTCGAGTTCGACTACGCAACGCTTGAGCATCGTCTCCGCGAGCTCGCCTTCCTGAACTCCGGCGTTCGCATCATCCTGACCGATTCCCGTGGCGTCGAGACCAAACGCGAAGAGCTGATGTACGAAGGCGGCATCGAAGCCTTCGTCCGCTATCTCGATCGCACCAAGAAGCCGCTCGTGGACGCCCCGATCGTCGTGCGCGGCGAGCGCGAGGGCATTACCGTCGAGGCGGCCCTGTGGTGGAACGACTCGTATTACGAGAACGTCCTCTGCTTCACGAACAACATCCCGCAGCGCGACGGCGGCACTCATCTCGCCGGCTTCCGCGCCGCGCTGACCCGTCAGGTCACAGGCTATGCCGACAGCTCGGGCATCACCAAGAAGGAGAAGGTGTCGCTGACCGGCGACGATTGCCGCGAAGGCATGACCTGCGTCCTGTCGGTGAAGGTCCCTGATCCGAAATTCTCGTCGCAGACCAAGGACAAGCTGGTTTCATCCGAGGTGCGCCCTGCCGTCGAGAACGCGCTGAACCAGGCGCTTTCCGAGTGGTTCGAGGAACACCCCGCCGACGCCCGCACCATCGTCGGCAAGGTCGTCGAGGCGGCAGCCGCCCGCGAGGCCGCGCGAAAGGCGCGCGAGCTGACCCGCCGCAAGGGTGCTCTCGACATGGCATCGCTTCCCGGCAAGCTTGCCGATTGCCAGGAACGCGATCCGGCGAAGTCGGAACTCTTCCTGGTCGAGGGCGACTCGGCGGGCGGTTCGGCCAAGCAGGGCCGCGATCGCGGCTTCCAGGCCGTGCTTCCTCTCCGCGGCAAGATCCTCAACGTCGAACGCGCCCGTTTCGACCGCATGCTCGGCAGCCAGGAGATCGGGACTTTGATCACCGCGCTCGGCACCGGCATCGGCAAGGACGAGTTCAATCCGGACAAGCTGCGCTATCACAAGATCATCATCATGACGGACGCGGACGTCGACGGTTCGCATATCCGCACCCTGCTGTTGACCTTCTTTTACCGGCAGATGGGCGAGCTCCTCGAGCGCGGCCACATCTACATCGCCCAGCCGCCGCTCTACAAAGTCGCGCGCGGCAAGTCCGAGCAGTATCTGAAGGACGAGCGGGCGCTCGAAGATTATCTCGTCGGCACTGGCTCGGACGGCGTCGTGCTGAAACTCGCGACCGGCGAGGAGCGCAGCGGCGCGGACCTAGGCGCGGTCATCACCGAAGCCCGCGCGGTCCGGAGCACGCTTCAGGGCATGCATTCCCGCTATAACCGCTCGGTGGTCGAGCAGGCGGCGATCGCAGGCATTCTCAAGCCGTCGATCCTCGCTGATGAACAGGCGTCGGAACACGCGGCAGCGGAGATCGCCTCGCGACTCGACGCAATCTCGGACGAGACCGAGCGCGGCTGGGTCGGCTCGATCGACGAGAACGGCTTCCTGTTCGAGCGCACCGTGCGAGGCGTCCGCGAGACGGTCCGTCTCGATCCGGCGCTCCTAGCCTCGGCCGATGCCCGCAAGCTCGACGAGCATGCCGTCGGCCTGAAGGAAGTTTACGGCGATGCGGCCGTGCTCCAGCGTCGCGAGGAGCAAACGACGATCCACGGACCGACCGGCCTGGTCGAGGCGGTGCTTGCGACCGGCCGCAAAGGCGTCTCGCTGCAGCGCTATAAAGGTCTCGGTGAGATGAACCCGGAGCAGCTCTGGGAGACGACACTCGACATCAATGCCCGCTCGTTATTGCAGGTGAAGATCAAGGAAGGCGACGACGCCGACGACATCTTCACCCGCCTTATGGGTGAAGTGGTCGAACCGCGCCGCGAATTCATCCAGGAAAACGCGCTCACCGCGAGCGTGGACGTATAAGCGCGATCTCTCTGGACCGTATGCCGGGGCATCGACCGCCCTCCTGACCTGGCGCTCGATGGTCCATTTCCGGACGGACATCAGGCTGTGGATTATCCTGGCCGTCTCTCGCCGCCGGATGTCACTGACAACAGCACGGCGGCAGCTTCCCAGCTCCGCGCCATGCGTTCGTGGTGGGGCCAGGCGAGTGCTCCGGTTTCCTCGCCAAGAAATATCCGCCAGACTTCTTCGGGAACGCGGTCACCCGGCAAATCGGCCTCCATATCGCGGGTGGCGTCAATAAGCCGACGTCGCGTGGCTAGATCGAAGGGCACTGACACATCGACTTCGTCGCACTCGTCACACATCGCTGGCCCTCGTAGTGGTGTCGCAGTCTGGCGTCCGTTGGTCGCCAACTCAATATCCCATCTCGCTAGATCGAGATTCTAGCGATCCCCTATCCTGCCCCTTTGCACGGGCCGGTACCGGTCGCGCCCGTCGAGGATGCCGACATCGCGCTTCCAGGAGTCGGGCATCTCGTCGATGTCGATTCCGCTACTGCGCGCCGTCAGCCAATGACGAAGTTCACCAAATGCAGGCTTCGGGAGGAGCCGCTCCAGCGGCTGAAGAGCTATCGAGAACATCACCGCTCCGAGGGAATACCCGTATTCTTTGATGGATACGGCCGTACGATGCGTTCGGTATCGAACGAATTCCAATCGAATTGCTCACTGCATGGATCAAGAGAGCTTATCTTGAAGCTGTCGAGACAGCTCCCTCTCAACGCACTGCGGGTTTTCGAATGCGCCGCACGTCGGATGAGCTTCACCAAGGCCGGTGAGGAGCTTGGCCTCACGCAGACGGCCGTGAGCTACCAGATCAAGCTGCTGGAAGAGACGATCGGCGAGCCGCTGTTCCTGCGCCGGCCGCGCCAGGTGAGCCTGACCGATGCAGGCGAGCGGCTGGCGCCAAAGCTGACGGAAGCCTTCGCCCTGATGAATGATGCGCTCGCCTCAGTCGGCGCAGCCTTGAGCGAAACCTTGTCCATCCATTCGACCGCAACATTCGCGCAGCAATGGCTGTCGCGCCATATCGGCAATTTTCAGCTTAAGCATCCGACGATCGCCGTCCGGCTGGCGACCTCGGCGACCCTTATCGATTTCACTCGGGAGGCGGCCGATCTCGCGATCCGCTGGGGCACGGGCAATTGGCCGGGCCTCACTGCCCACCGCATCATGCGCATGGATTTCACACCAATGTTGAGCCCGAAGCTGGCGGAAGAAGCGGGTGGCATCCGCGAGCCCGCCGATCTTCTGAATTTGCCGATCATCAGCGCCGGCGACGAATGGTGGGGGCAGTGGTTCACCGCGGCCGGCATTGCCGATCCCGGGCTCGAAAAGTTCCCGCGCAACGAATTCGGCACCCAGACCATGGATGCGAGCATTGCGCTGGCCGGTCAGGGCGTGGCGATCCTTAATCCAGGGCACTTCGGGGAGGACATAGCGGCGGGCCGGCTGTACCAGCCGTTCTCGCTGATGTGCAATGACGGGAGGGACTATTGGCTCGTCTATCCCGACAGCCGCCGCAACGTCCCGAAGATCCGCGCCTTCCGCACGTGGATCACCGACATGCTTCCCGACGCCGAGCCCTAAGACTTCCCGTCAGTCGGTTGGTCGCTGGCCACCTGCGGCATCGCACGATCGATGATGGCACGCGCATCGAGCACGGCACCCGACGCGCCATAGGCGAACGATGGCCGTTCGAGCCGCAGGCGGCAGAACGTCTCGGCGAGTGGGCTATCTGCGGCGAGCAGGATCGCTGCCTGCGTCGCCAATGCCAGCCGTTCGACACTGTTGCGAGCGTGACTCTCGTCGACGTGGCCGAACTCAAGTCTGTCTATCCAGGCATCGTAGGCCGGATGTCGTCCGCCGGCCGAGGCAAGCAGCGTGCGCAGCGCCTCGAGAGCCTCGGCCTCGCGATCTATCGCCCGCAGCACGTCCAATGCGATGACATTGCCCGAGCCTTCCCAGATTGCGTTCAGCGGCGATTGGCGGAACAGCCAGGGCATCGGCCCGGTCTCCACGTATCCGGCGCCGCCCAGGCACTCCATCGCCTCGTAGACAAAGCCGGGCGCACGCTTGCAAACCCAGTATTTGGCGATCGGCGTAAGCAGCCGCGCGAGCGGCTCATCGTCGTCAAAAGCCTGGGCCAGCCGGAAGCCGAGCGCGGTCGCTGCTTCGCTTTCGACGGCCAGATCGGCGAGAACCGCCGCCATGGCCGGGTGATTGACCAGCCGGCGCTGGAAGGCCAGGCGGTGCGACGCATGCCACAATGCCTGGGCCAGAGCCGCGCGCATGGTCGAAGCCGAGCCGATGACGCAGTCGAGCCGCGTGTGCTGGACCATCCGGATGATGGAGGCGACCCCGCGTCCTTCCTCGCCCACCCTCCACGCGAACGCGCGGTGATACTCGATTTCGGACGAAGCGTTGGAGCGGTCTCCGAGCTTGTCCTTCAACCGCATCACCCGAAACCCAGCATTGCGTTCACCGTTGGACAGCCAGCGGGGGACGAGAAAACAACTCAGCCCGCGCTCCGTATATGCGAGCGTCAGGAAGGCGTCGGACATCGGCGCCGAACAGAACCATTTGTGACCGGTGAGCAGGAAGGTATCGCGGCGTTCGTCCACCGCCTCGGCGCGCGTCGCATTGGCCCGCACGTCGGAGCCGCCCTGCTTTTCGGTCATCGCCATGCCGATGGTAACGCCCATCTTCTGCCAAGCCGGCCGTGACACGCCATCGTAACGACCAGCGGTGATGCGCGGCACCCATACCTCGCCAAGCGCCGGCTCGATCCGGAGCGTCGGCACCGCCGCATAGGTCATGGTCATCGGGCAGGTCACGCCCGCATCGACTTGACCGAGGATGAAGCTGATCGCCGCATGCAGCACATGCCCGGCCGGCGTGCCGTCCCAGGCGACCGCCGCCACGCCATTGTCCAGCCCCAGCGCCATCAACTCATGGTAAGCAGGATGGAATTCGACCTCGTCGGCGCGATGCCCGTAGCGATCGAAGCATTCGAGCGTCGGCGGATGCGTGTTGGCCGCGACGCCCCATCCGACCACCTCGGCCGAGCCCGCGCGCTGTCCGAAGGCTGACAACCGAGCGGCATGCTTGGCGCTCCCGGCACGGGCAACGGCATCGATCAGCGCTCGATCCGAGGTGAAAAGGTTCACACCCTCGAAGGGCGGCGGCTGATTGGTGACCTCGTGCGTGTCGAGCGCGGCGATCGGCTTACTGGCGGTCATCATCCTGCCGTGCCAGATGCGTGCTGTTACAGGGGTAACTATAACTTCGCCCGGCTCCGTGGCCAAATGATCGCGGAGGAAAGGCTTATCCGCCATCTACTTCGCGGTATGGTGGCGGGTATAATCACGTCGGGATGAGCGGAAATGGCTGTAGAAGCGCAGGGCGATCAATTGGTTCAGGTCGTCGCGCTGCTCGGCGCGGGCGTCGTCGCGGTCCCGATTTTCCGGCGGCTGGGCCTTGGCTCGGTGCTCGGCTATTTCGCCGCCGGTCTCGCCATCGGTCCGTTCGGGCTGGGCCTGTTTTCCGACCCCGAATCGATCCTGCATGTCGCCGAACTCGGCGTCATCATGCTGCTCTTTATCATCGGCCTGGAGATGCAGCCAGCTCGTCTCTGGGCACTGCGCGGCCAGATCTTCGGGTTGGGCATTGCCCATGTTGCGGTCTGCGCGGCGCTTCTGACCGTCGCGGGAATGGCCGTCTTCGGCTTTTCCGGTCCGGCTGCCTTCGTTGCCGGCGCCGGCTTCGTCCTGTCCTCCACGGCCGCCGTTACGCAGATGCTCGACGAGCGCGGCGAGATGTCGACGCCAGAGGGACAGAAGACGATTTCGATCCTTCTGCTCGAAGACCTCGCAATCGTCCCGCTTCTGGCCCTCGTCGCCTTCATGGCGCCGCGCACCGAGGATGCTGATGTCGCATCGCGGTTGATTCAAATGGGCTATGCGATCGGCGCGGTGGTCGGCATCGTCGTCGCCGGACGCTTCCTCCTCAATCCGATGTTCCGCCTGCTTGCCGCCGCCCGTGCCCGCGAAGTGATGACGGCCGCGGCTCTTCTCGTCGTCCTCGGCGCTGCGCTCCTCATGCAGATCGGCGGCCTGTCCATGGCGATGGGCGCCTTCCTCGCCGGCGTGCTTCTATCGGAGAGCTCGTTCCGCAACCAGCTCGAAGCCGATGTCGAACCCTTTCGCGGCCTTCTGCTCGGCCTGTTCTTCCTGGCTGTGGGCATGTCGCTCGATGTCGACGTCATCGCTCGCGCCTGGCCGATGATCCTCGCCGTCACGGCCGTCTATATCCTTACCTCTGCAATCGGGATCTACGGCGTCGCCGCTGCGTTCGGAGCCTCCCAGCGCGAGGCGATCAACCGCATCGTCATGTTCGCGCAGGGCGGCGAGTTCGCCTTCGTCCTCTACGGGGCGGCGCTGGCCTCCGGCATCTTCGACCGCGAGACAAATGCCATTCTCACGGCAGCCGTCATTCTTTCGATGGCGCTGGCGCCGTTCAGCGCGCTTGCTCTTCGCCGGGTCATGCCTCCGGAGAAGCCTTCGATGGAGGGCGTGGAACTGGCCCACGGACTTTCCGGCACCGCGCTGATCATAGGCTTTGGGCGTTTCGGGCAGGTGGTGAGCCAAGGCCTTCTGGCGCGCGGTTGCACCATTTCGATCATCGAAATCGATGTCGAGATGATCCGCGCCGCCTCGGACTTCGGCTTTCTCGTCCATTATGGCGACGGGACGCGCCTCGATATCCTGCATGCATCCGGCGCGGGGCGGGCCGACATGATCCTCGTCTGCGTCGACAAGCGCGAGACCTCCGACCGCATCGTCGAACTGATCCAGTCGGAGTTCCCGCTCGCGAAGCTTCTCGTCCGCGCCTGGGATCGCGGTCATGCCATCGACCTGATCAACAAGAATGTCGACTTCCAGATCCGCGACACCTTCGAATCCGCTCTGGTCTTCGGTCAGGCCGCGCTGGAAAATCTGGGCGTACCCGAGGACGAGGCGGCCGAGATCATCTCCGATGTGCGTCGCCGGGATCTTGAGCGGCTCGATATCCAGATCGCTGGTGGCATCTATGCCGGTCAGGACCTGATGCTCGGCAACGCGCCGCGTCCCGGTCCGCTCACCCGGCCGCGCCAGCAGGGACGCGTCGTCGGGGCGGAGATGCCGCCGGTCGAGGCGTCCTGACCGGCAATCCCTGCAGGGCAAATTCTGCCGGCAGGGCAATATCTTGCCAGCTTGAGCATTGATTTTTAAGCGAAATTTCGCGGCACAGAACTGGCTTCCTGATCGATAGCGATTTCAGGAGGCTCATCATGTCCATTTCAGGCATCGGATCCGGCGTCTCGTCGTTTCTAGCGCCAACTCCGCGTGTGGCCGACGCCACGTCGGCAGCCCTCCCGGCCGACAAGGCGAAGGAGCTCGGAGGGTCTGCCAAGGAGGATTTCCTCAAGTTCGCGCAGATGTCTCCGGCCGATTTGTTGCGCGCGCAGATCCTGGGCGAGATGGGCCTCAAGGAAGAGGACCTGAACCGCATGGACAGCAAGACCCGCAAAGAGGTCGAGGACAAGATCAAGGATCAGATCAAGCAGGCCGCGGAAAAGTCGGCCCCCGGAAAGACCGGCCTTCTGGTCGACATCTCCGCATAAAGAAAAGGCCGGAGCGAGCTCCGGCCTTTCAAGTCCTGGGAGGAACGCGCCTGCTTACCGGGCTGGCTGCTCCCCGCCGGCCATCACGGGCTCGGACACCGCGGCCACGCCGCCCTCGACGAACTTCCGCCGCATCGGCTTCAGGACGAAGATCGCCAGGAGCGCCGCGATCGCGTTGAGGACGACCGCGATGCCGAACACGGCCGACCAGCCATAGGCACCCGAGACCACGCTCGCCAGCGGGACGAGGAGGGCCGCAGTGCCCTTCGCCGTGTAGAGCAGGCCATTGTTCGTGGTTGCGAACTGCGAGCCGAACGTGTCGCCCGAGGTTGCCGGGAACAGGCTGTAGATCTCGCCGAACACCGAGAAGAACAGGGCGGTGAAGAGGACGAAGATCACCGGCGAGCTGCCGTGGAAGACGAGGAGCGACAGCGCGACGGCGGCGGTGCCGAATGCGATGAACATCGTGTTCTCTCGGCCGATCGTGTCCGACACGAAGCCGAAGAACGGGCGGCCAAAGCCGTCGCCGATACGGTCGAGGGAGATCGCGAACGGCAGCGCGGCCATGGTGACACCGAGCAGCGTGACGGGGACGTTGGCGACGCCGAAGTCCCTGGCGATCGGAGCGATCTGCGCGGCGGCCATCAGACCGCCCGAGGCGACCATGACGAACATGGCGTACATCAGCCAGAACACCGGCTTCTTGACCATCTGGGCCGGGGTGTAGTCGACCTTGGTCTGCAGCAGCGTCGAGACCTTCTTCGGAGCCGGCAGCTTCACCTTCGGAGCGCGGATGAAGAACGACAGGATGAAGACGACCACGCCCTGCCCGATGCCGAAATACAGGAAGGCCTGCTCGTAGCCCGAGGTGGCGATCATGTTGGCGATCGGCTGCACGGTGAGGGCCGCGCCGGCGCCGAAGCCCGCTGCGGTGATGCCGGCGGCAAGGCCGCGGCGGTAGGGGAACCACTTCAGCGCGTTACCGACGCAGGTGCCGTAGACGGCGCCCGAGCCGATGCCCGCGAGGATCGCGCCGGTATAGAGCAGCGGCAGTGAGTTCGCGACCGAGTTCACCGCCCATGCGGCGGCGATGAGAATAGAACCGAAGGTGATGACGGCGCGCGGGCCGTAGCGGTCCACGAACCAGGCCTCGACCGGCACGAGCCAGGTCTCTGTGAGGACGAACAGGGTGAACGCGATCTGGATGGACGCGCGGCCCCAATGATACTTTGCATCGATCGGATCGACGAAAAGCGTCCATCCGTACTGAAGATTGGCAATCATCGCCATGCAGATGAGACCGCAGAACAGCTGCGCCCATGGCTGCCACTTGCCCAGCGGCTTCACTTCCTGAACCATGACTTGTCTTCCCTAAACTTGCGTGCGGGTTCGCGCCGACTGTCGATCGAAGCGGCAGACGTCGTCATCCGTGTTTGTTGATCAGCTATGATCTATCCGCAGGCCAGAGTATTGCAAGACCGCGCGCCTAAAGCGTCGCACCAACTTTGGTCGATCAACTTTCGTCTACATACATACTTTGGTCTTATTCGATGTGTTGTCGCTATCTACTTCTCATCGGCCATGGTTACGGAACGATTACTTTTATTGAGATGGCATCGCCGGGACAGGATTACGCCGACCCGCAGCGCATTTGAGACGAACGGCCCGGCGAACTCGCATCAATTCTCTTTGAATGACTTGGGCAGGACGCTTGAAGCGCCGCGCACGACAGCTGCAAGCGCTTGAATAGGCTGTATTATTCGTAAACTCGATTGCGGCGCTTTCGACGCTCGAACCTTCATGTTAGAGGAAGCGCCGTTTCCTTCGACCGGCCCCTTCAGGCCGCATCCAATTTCCAACGAAAGGCCGCTTCCCGGAATGGACGCCCGCAAGTCGAGTTTCGAGTACGAAGAGCTTCTGTCCTGTGGACGCGGCGAGCTGTTCGGACCTGGAAATGCGCAGCTGCCGCTGCCGCCCATGCTCATGTTCGATCGCATCTCCGAAATCTCGGAGGAAGGGGGGGAGCACGGAAAGGGCTTTGTCCGCGCCGAGCTCGATGTGAAGCCGGATCTCTGGTTCTTCGCCTGCCACTTCAAGGACGACCCGGTCATGCCGGGCTGCCTCGGCCTCGATGCGCTGTGGCAGATGTGCGGCTTCTTCCTTGGCTGGCTCGGCTCCCCTGGGCGTGGTCGCGCACTCGGTACAGGCGAGATCAAGTTCACCGGGCAGGTTCTGCCCTCGGTCAAACGAGTGGAATATGGCGTGGACTTCAAGCGCGTCATGCGCTCGCGGCTCGTCCTCGGCGTCGCCGACGGGTGGCTTAAAGCCGACGGGGAGGTTATTTATCGGGCCGAGGACCTGAAGGTCGGCCTGTTCCAGGATGCAGCGGTGGCCGTCTGAGCCGCCCAATGATCAAAAACCAACACGGCACGCTTAGCGGCGGTGCGTGACGGGAGATTTTATATGAGACGCGTCGTCGTAACCGGCATGGGCATCGTCTCGTCGATCGGAAATTCGACCCAGGAGGTCACGGCCAGCCTGCGTGAGGCCCGGTCCGGCATTATCCGCGCCGACGATTATGTGACGCATGGCTTCCGCTGCCATGTGCACGGGGCTCCGGACATCAATGTCGAGGATTTGGTCGACCGTCGCGCCATGCGATTCCACGGCGGCGGCACCGCCTGGAACCATGTCGCGATGGATCAGGCGATCCGCGATTCCGGCCTTGAAGTCGGTGAAGTCTCGAACGAGCGCACCGGCATCATCATGGGCTCGGGCGGCTCCTCCACCCGCACCATCGTCGAGGCGGCGCAGATCGCCGTCGAGAAAGGTCCGAAGCGCATCGGCCCATTTGCGGTGCCCAAGGCAATGTCGTCGACCGCTTCCGCCACGCTCGCGACCTGGTTCAAGATCAAGGGCGTCAACTATTCCATCTCATCGGCCTGCGCGACGTCGAGCCACTGCGTCGGCAACGCGGCGGAGCACATCCTCGCCGGTCGTCAGGACGTCATGTTCGCCGGCGGTTGCGAAGATCTCGATTGGACACTCACCGTCCTGTTCGACGCGATGGGCGCCCTGTCGTCGGGCTTCAACGACACGCCGGAGCGTGCCTCTCGCGCATATGACAAGGACCGCGACGGTTTCGTGATCTCCGGCGGCGCCGGCGTCGTGGTGCTCGAGGAACTCGAACACGCCAAGGCACGCGGCGCGCGCATCTACGGCGAACTCGCGGGATACGGCCTGTCCTCGGACGGCGCCGACATGGTCGCGCCATCGGGAGAAGGAGCGGCGCGCTGCATGCGCCAGGCGCTTTCCACCGTCCGTCCGAAGATCGACTACATCAACCCGCACGCCACTTCGACGCCGATTGGCGATCTCAAGGAGATCGAGGCGATTCGGGAGGTGTTCGGCAATGGCGACGCCTGCCCGCCGATTTCGGCGACCAAATCGCTGACCGGCCATTCGCAGGGCGCGACCGGCGTTCATGAAGTCATCTATTCGTTATTGATGTTGAATAACGGCTTCATCTGCGAGAGCGCGAACATCGACGAGCTCGACCCTGCCGTGGCCGACATGCCGATTCTGCGGGAGCGTCGCGACAACGTCGAGCTGGGCGCGATCTTGTCGAATTCATTCGGCTTCGGCGGCACCAACGCGAGCCTCGTCTTCAAACGGCTGGATGCCTGACAATGGTCACAGGACTGCTTGCCGGTAAGCGCGCCCTCGTCATGGGAGTGGCGAACGACCACTCCATCGCCTGGGGCATCGCGAAGAAGCTGGCGGAAGCCGGAGCCGAACTCGCCTTTACCTATCAGGGCGACGCGCTCGCCAAGCGCGTCCGCCCGCTGGCCGAGAGCCTCGGTTCGGACTTCCTCCTGCCCTGCGACGTCGAGAACGAGGCGTCCGTCGCCGCTGTCTTCGCCCGGCTGAAGGAGCATTGGGGCAGTCTGGACATCGTTGTCCACGCGATCGCCTATTCCGACAAGTCCGAGCTGAAGGGCAGTTATTCACGCACCAGCCGCGCGAACTTCTCGCGGACGATGCTGATCTCCTGTTACTCGTTCACCGAGATCGCCCGCTACGCCTCCGCGCTGATGAACGAGGGCGGATCCATGGTCACCCTGACCTATGGCGGCTCGGTGCGGGTGATGCCGAACTACAATGTCATGGGCGTCGCCAAGGCGGCGCTTGAGGCGAGCGTCCGGTACCTCGCCAGCGATTACGGCCCGCGCGGCATTCGCGTGAACGCTATTTCTGCCGGACCGGTGCGCACGCTCGCGGGCGCAGGCATCGCCGACGCCCGGCTGATGTTCAACTATCAGAAGCGTCACGCTCCGCTTCGCCGAACCGTCACGATCGACGAGGTCGGCGGCGCCGCGCTGTATCTTCTTTCGGATCTAGGTTCGGGCGTTACCGGCGAGATCCATTATGTCGATTCGGGCTACAACATCATTTCCATGCCCCAGCCGGACGCGCTGAAGCTGGTCGATGCTGTCGAAGAAGCCGCAGAGAACGACATTCCGGTCGCGCGCCCCGCGGCCGAGTAGATTGTGTCATCGCACTGTTAGACAAGATCGGCTGAATACTTCGTTGGGAAGGGTGCGGTCGGTGCCCTGACTGGGGTTCCGATCATGTCTCGCCTGTTTCCGCATCTGCCCATAAGCGGTGCCGCGCTCATTCTCTCCGCAGGTCTCGCCAGCGCCGCCGACATTCCGGCGGCCACGAGCCCTGTCTATTCCGCCTTTCCGGCGTCCAACTGGGAAGGTTTCTACGCCGGCAGCCTCGTCGGCTATGGCTGGGCCGACTTCGACGTCGGGGGCGGCAATGCCGTTGTCGATGGAACGACCGGCGGACCGCTGATCGGCTACAACTGGCAGTCCGGCAGCTTCGTCTACGGCCTCGAAGGCGATCTGACGCTTCACGAGATTCGCGGCAACATCAACGAGAGCGTGATCCCGACGGAGGCGGACACGCTTTATTCCGCGCACGTCCGTGGCCGCGTCGGCTACGATCTCGGCTGGGCGCTGCCTTATATCGCGGGCGGTTTCGCCGCCAACGAGAGCTATGTCCGCGACCAGGCGACCGGCTTCGACGGCGACAATCAGCATCTCTTCGGCTGGACGGTCGGCGCGGGCGTCGATGTCGATATCGGCGAGACCTTTGTCGGCCCGGTCACGCTGCGGGTCGAATATCTCTACGAGGATCTGTCGTCGGAACTGTTCGCGGTAGGCGGCGGCATGGACGTGTCGCAATCCTCCCATTTCATCCGTGGCGCGATCATCTCCAAGATCGGCGGACGCTCGCCGTCGCACTCGACCGAAACCTCGACCGACTGGTCCGGCGCCTATGCCGGTCTGATGGTCGCCTATGGCTCAATGAACGTGTCGACCTCGGGTGGTGGCATCGACGACGGCTTCGATGCGGACGGCCCGGCGGGCGGCATCTATTCGGGTCGCAACTGGCAGTGGGGGAATGTCGTCGCGGGCTTAGACGGTTCACTTCTGCTGACGGACTTCAAGGGTTCCGGCTCCCAGCCGGGCGGCTTCGACACCGATTTCCGCAACAATATCCAGGGCGATGCCCGCCTCCGGCTCGGCTACGCCGTTGGCGATTTCCTGCCCTTCATCGCGGGCGGCGTTTCCTGGACCCGCAGCGAGCAGGAAGCGACCAACGTCTCCGATACGCACCGCGGTCGTGTTCCGGCCAAGCTCTGGAATGTCGGTGCGGGTGTCGACTACCGCCTGACCGAGACGATCTCACTACGCGGCGAATATATGTATGTACAATCCTTCGATGCGAAGTCGCCGGAATTCGGCGGCATTGCCACCGATCAAGAACTCGACGCGCACGAAGTCCGCTTCGGCGCTGCCTATCACTTCAACTGATCGGGTTTACGCCAGACAGCAAAAAGGGCGGCCTCACGGCCGCCCTTTTCATTTCCAGCCTGGAGCCCAGGCCGCCGATTACTCGGCGGCGCCGGCCGGCTCCTCGGCCTTTTCCTTCTTCTCGAGGTCTTCGCCAGTCTCCTGGTCGACGACCTTCATCGACAGGCGGGTCTTGCCGCGGTCGTCGAAGCCAAGCAGCTTCACCTTGACCTTGTCGCCCTCCTTGAGGACGTCCGAGACCTTCTCGATACGCTTCTGGGCGATCTGCGACACGTGGACGAGACCGTCACGCGCGCCGAAGAAGTTCACGAACGCGCCGAAATCGACGACCTTCACGACAGTGCCCTCATAGATCGTGCCGACTTCCGGCTCGTCCACGATGGAGTGGATCCAGTTCAGCGCGGCCTTGATGGCCTTGCCGTCGGCGGAAGCTACCTTCACCGTGCCGTCGTCCTCGACGTTGATCTTGGCGCCGGTCTTCTCGACGATCTCGCGGATCACCTTGCCGCCCGAGCCGATCACGTCACGGATCTTGTCGACCGGGATCTTGATAACTTCGATGCGCGGAGCGAACTCGCCGAGCTCCGGACGCGACGCCGACAGCGCCTTGCCCATCTCGCCGAGGATGTGATTGCGGCCATCCCGTGCCTGACCGAGAGCGACCTTCATGATCTCCTCGGTGATGCCGGCGATCTTGATGTCCATCTGAAGGGCGGTGATGCCCTCGGTGGTGCCGGCCACCTTGAAGTCCATGTCGCCGAGATGATCCTCATCACCGAGGATGTCGGAGAGGACAGCGAAGCGCTCGCCTTCGAGGATGAGGCCCATCGCAATGCCCGCGACCGGACGCTTCAGCGGAACGCCCGCGTCCATCGCCGAGAGCGAGGTGCCGCAGACAGTTGCCATCGAGGACGAGCCGTTCGACTCGGTGATCTCGGAGACGACGCGCAGCGTGTACGGGAACTCGTGGTTAGGCGGCAGCATCGGGTGGATGGCACGCCATGCGAGCTTGCCGTGGCCGATTTCGCGGCGGCCGGGAGAGCCCATGCGACCCGTTTCACCGACCGAGTAGGGCGGGAAATTGTAGTGCAGCATGAAGCTTTCTTTGTACGTACCCTCGATCGCATCGATAAACTGCTCGTCCTCGCCGGTGCCGAGCGTCGCGACCACGAGGGCTTGGGTCTCGCCACGGGTGAACAGCGCCGAACCGTGCGTGCGCGGCAGAACGCCAACCTCGGAGAGGATCGGACGAACCGTCTTCACGTCGCGGCCGTCGATGCGGATGCCATCGTCGAGGATGTTCCAGCGGACGATCTTCGCTTCGAGGTCATGGAACACCGAGCTGACCTTGTTGGCCGGCGGGGCATTCTCGTCGCCTTCGGGGCAGAGCTTGGCGATCACCGCGTCGCGGATCTTGCCAACCGCCGTATAGCGGTCCGTCTTCTTTTGGATCTTGTAAGCGTCGCGGAGATCCTTCTCGGCGATCTCGCGGATCGCGGTCTCGAGCGCCGAATTGTCGACGGCTTCGATATCGCGCGGCTCCTTGGCGGCCTTCTCGGCCAGGCTGATGATCGCGTCGATCACCGGCTGAAAGCCCTTGTGGCCGAACATCACGGCGCCGAGCATGACGTCCTCGGAAAGCTCCTTGGCTTCCGATTCCACCATCAGCACCGCATCCTGCGTGCCGGCGACGACGAGGTCGAGATCGCTCTCCTTGACCTGATCGACCGTCGGGTTGAGCACGTACTGGCCGTTGATGTAGCCGACGCGGGCGCCACCGACCGGGCCCATGAACGGCACGCCGGAGAGCGTCAGGGCGGCGGACGCCGCGACCAGCCCGACGATGTCCGGATCGTTTTCGAGGTCATGGCTGAGAACCGTGACGACGACCTGGGTGTCGCAACGCCAGCCATCGATGAACAGCGGACGGATCGGACGGTCGATCAGGCGAGACGTCAGCGTCTCCTTCTCGGTCGGACGGCCTTCGCGCTTGAAGAAGCCACCCGGGATACGGCCGGCGGCGTAGAAGCGCTCCTGGTAGTTGACGGTCAGCGGCATGAAGTCGACGCCCGGCTTCGGAGCCTTGGCGGCGACGACGGTCGCAAGAACGGTAGTGTCGCCATAGGTGGCGAGGACGGCGCCGTGCGCCTGGCGGGCCACACGGCCGGTTTCGAGGACGAGCGTATGACCGCCCCACTCAAGTTCTTCGCGTTGAATATCGAACATTCTTTGTCTCGTGAGTTTGCGGCGGCAGGGACCGGAGCCACGAGCAGAACGGCGAGATGCTCCTCTCTGGAAGCATCTGGCAATCCTGCCCCGGCTAGCTGGTCCGTGCCGCCTGGGTGGAGCGTGGCGTCCCCATGACGCCGCGCCCATGCAAAACGGCGCGCCGCAGGGGCGCGCCGGCATTAAATCAGCGGCGGATGCCGAGCCGCTGGATGAGGGTCTGATAGCGCTCGACGTCCTTGGACTTAACATAGTCCAGGAGGCTGCGGCGCTGGCTCACCAGCTTCAGCAGGCCACGGCGGGAATGGTTGTCCTTCGCATGGCTCTTGAAGTGTTCGGTGAGATTGCTGATGCGCTCGGTGAGGATGGCAACCTGGACTTCCGGAGAACCGGTGTCGCCCGACTTGGTGGCGTATTCCTTGACGAGTTCGTTCTTGCGGTCAGCGGTAATCGACATCGGGCACTCCTTTCGGGGCTTTACGCACCCTGCAAATGAAACACGCGCTTGGGATGAATCTCGCCGCGCTCGGCTTCCGCTAGGGCCACCAAAGTTCCTTCGGCGGTGACGTAACAGGTGCCTGAGAGCAGCGGAGCATCGCGTCCGCGCAACAAAACGGCCTGACCTCGTCTGAGGCGGGCCGCATCCGTCCCGCTCACGGCCAACGCCGGGATGTCGTCCAGCGCGGTCTCAACGGGAAGGAGACGATTGGCGAGGCTTTCCTCGCCGGGCGCACATAACCGCAAGCGGTCCACTTCGTCCAGCGAAATCAGGTCCTCCTCGCGGAACGGACCGACGCTGACGCGGCGGAGCGCGGTGATGTGGCCATAGCAACCAAGCACGCGGCCCATGTCGCGGGCAAGCGCCCGGACATAGGCGCCCTTGCCGGTACGGGCTTCGAAGACGGCTTCGCCTTCGGCGAAGCTCGTCAGTTCGAGGCTCATGATTTCGATCTGGCGGGGCTGGAGATCGACCTCCTCGCCCTCGCGGGCGAGATCGTAGGCACGCTCGCCCTGCACCTTCACGGCCGAGAACTTCGGCGGCGTCTGGGTCAGACTGCCGGTGAAGTCCGGAAGGATCGCGCGGATGTCCTGTTCGCTCGGACGCTTCTCGGAGGTCACGGTCTCCGTACCCTCGCTGTCGTCGGTCGTAGTCTCGCTGCCCCAGGCGACGGTGAAGCGGTAGACCTTCTCGCCGTCCATCGCGAACGGCACCGTCTTGGTGGCCTCGCCGAACGCGATCGGCAGGCAGCCTGTTGCCAGCGGATCGAGCGTGCCGGCATGGCCGGCCTTCTTCGCTCCAAACGCGCGCTTCACGCGCGACAATGCATGGGTCGAGGTCATGCCCTGCGGCTTGTCGAGAATGAGCCAGCCGTGGACGTCGACCTTTTTCGGCCGGTTCTGGTTCGGCGGGCCGTTCATTCCTGGCCACCCTTCACGTCGCGCTGGACTTCCGGCCGGTCGAGCAGCGCATCCATGCGCTGACCCTCGTCGAAGCTCGTATCGACGCGGAACCGGAGCTCCGGCACCGAGCGAAGCTCGACGCGATGGGCGACTTCCGTGCGCAGGAAGCGTGCGTTCTTTGCCAGCACCCTCACGACGCCTTCGGCATTCTTGCCGCCGAGCGGCATCACATAGGCCGTGGCGACCTTGAGGTCGGGCGACATGCGAACCTCCGGCACCGTGATGACACTTTTTTCCAGTGCGGGATCGGGAACATCGCCACGCTGCAGAATCTCAGCGAGCGCATGGCGTACGAGTTCGCCTACGCGCAATTGGCGCTGGGACGGGCCTGAGCCGCCCCCCGCTTTCGCCTTAGCCATTTCCTTGAACCTCGAACGTTATGGTCGTCACGGGTTTGGACCGTGACGACCGCTGAACGTTGATGCGCCTTTTACAGCGAGCGGCTGACCTCGGTGACGAGATAGCACTCGATGACATCGCCGGCGCGCATGTCCTGATAGTTCTCGAAGGCCATGCCGCATTCCTGACCGGTCTGGACTTCCTTGACCTCGTCCTTGAAGCGCTTGAGCGTCGAAAGCTTGCCTTCGTGCACGACGACGTTGTCGCGGATGAGGCGGACGCCCGCGCCGCGCTCGACATGGCCCTCGGTGACGCGGCAACCCGCGACCTTGCCGACCTTGGAGATGTTGAACACCTCCAGGATCTCGGCATTGCCGAGGAATTCCTCGCGCCGCTCGGGAGCGAGTAGGCCCGACATGGCTTTGCGCATGTCATCCACGAGATCGTAGATGATGTTGTAGTAGCGAACCTCGACGCCCTGCCGCTCCGCCGCCTCGCGCGCTTCCTTCAGCGCACGGACGTTGAAGCCGAGGACCGCCGCGCCGGAAGCGCCGGCAAGCGTGATGTCGGATTCGGTGATGCCGCCGACGCCCGCATGGAGGACCCGCGCGGACACCTCGTCGTTGCCGACCTTGGCCAGCGCCTGGACGATCGCCTCGACCGAACCCTGCACGTCGCCCTTGATGACAAGCGGGAACTCCTGCCTGCCGGCCGACGCCTTTAGGTTCGACATCATCTGCTCGATCGAGCCGCCACCGCCACGGCCAGAACGGGCCGCCGCCATGTCGCGACGCTGGCGCTGACGATATTCGGTGACTTCGCGAGCGCGTGCTTCGTTCTCGACGACCGCGAGACGGTCGCCAGCCTCCGGAGCGCCCTGGAAACCGAGGATCTCGACCGGAAGCGACGGACCGGCTTCGGAAACCGCCTTGCCCTGATCGTTGAGCAGGGCGCGTACGCGGCCCCATTCGGAACCGGCAACGACGATATCGCCACCCTTCAGCGTACCGCGCTGGACGAGCACGGTCGCAACCGGGCCGCGCCCCTTGTCGAGCTTCGCCTCGATGACGATGCCTTCGGCGGGACGATCCGGATTGGCCTTGAGATCGAGCAGTTCGGACTGGAGCTGGATCAGCTCGAGCAGCTTGTCGAGATTGGTCCGCTTGGTTGCCGAAACCTCGACTTCGAGGATATCGCCGCCCAGGCTCTCGACCTGCACTTCGTACTGCAGAAGCTCGGTGCGGACGCGCTCGGGCTTGGCCGCCGGCTTGTCGATCTTGTTGATCGCGACGATCATCGGGACGCCCGCCGCCTTGGCATGGCTGATCGCTTCCGCGGTCTGCGGCATGACGCCGTCGTCGGCTGCCACGACCAGAACGACGATGTCCGTCGCCTTCGCGCCGCGCTGGCGCATGGCGGTGAACGCTTCGTGGCCAGGCGTATCGATAAAGGTGATCAAGCCGCCGAGCGGCGAGGTCACCTGATAGGCGCCGATATGCTGCGTGATGCCGCCCGCTTCGCCGGAGACGACATTCGTCTGGCGGATGGCGTCGAGCAGCGAGGTCTTGCCGTGGTCGACATGGCCCATGATGGTCACCACCGGCGGACGCGTGATCTGCGTACCGGCATCGTCGGCCGAGTCGAACAGACCTTCCTCGACGTCGGATTCCGCGACGCGGCGGACGGTATGGCCCATCTCCTCGGCGATCAGCTGGGCGGTATCGGCGTCGATGACGTCGTTGATCTTCTTCATCTCGCCCTGCTTCATCAGCAGGCGGATGACGTCGACCGCGCGCTCGGCCATGCGGTTGGCGAGCTCCTGGATCGTGATCGTTTCCGGAATCACGACCTCGCGCTGGATCTTCTCCTTCGGCTCGGCCGAAATCTTGCCGGTCATGCGCTGAACGCGGCGGCGGAACGAGGCGACCGAACGGGCGCGCTCTTCTTCCGACTCGAACGCGGTCGTCAGCGTCAGGCGGCCGCGCTGCTTCTCCTGGCCGGCCTTGGTGCGCTCGGGCTTAGGCGGAACGACGGGACGGACCGGCATGCCGACCGGGCGGCGAATGGCGCCCGCCGGCTGGGCAGCGGCCGGCGCACCCGCCGGACGTGCGGAAGGAGCGGACGTCGTCTGCGGACGATCCTGCTGCTGGACCGGGGCCTCGTCGCCGAGACGCTTCTTCGCTTCGGTCTCGGCCTTGCGGCGAGCCTCTTCCTCGACCACGCGGCGAGCGTCTTCCTCGCGCTTGCGGGCTTCGGCGGCCTCGCGCTCGGCGGCGCGACGAGCATCCTCGGCGGCGCGGCGGCGCGCCTCTTCCTCGGCACGCTGGCGGTCTTCGGCCTCGCGCGAGCGGGCTTCAGCCAGCGCGCGACCACGAGCGCCGAGCTCTTCGTTCGTCAACGTGCGGAGCACGACACCGGGATTGCGCGGCGCGGGCGCCGGACGCTGCGGTGCAGCCGGCGCGGCCGCGACCGGAGCAGCCGGAGTCTGGGGCGCAGCCGGACGCGGCGCCGGAGCGGGAGCAGCCGTAGCAGGGGCCTCGGGCTTGTCGCCGCCCGGACCGATCACACGCCGCTTCACCTTCTCGACGACGACCGCCTTCGAGCGGCCGTGGCTGAAGCTCTGCCGAACCATGCCCTGTTCGACCGGCCGCTTCAGTGTCAGAGTCTTCCCGGAAGAGACACCCAATGTCTTATCGCCCGGGTTTTTCGTATCCGTCATTCCACATCCGTTTCTGCGGGTCGCCCCGGTTCGTCGTTCCGATAGCGCGCGAGCTCGTTCGTCCGCGCGAGAAAGGCGTCACTCACGGGGGCCGCGAGCAGCGCTGCATGTATCACATTCTCGCGTCCGAGGGCCAAATCCATTTGGCCCGACACGAAGGGCTCGATTACAGCAACCGAACCCCCGTCTTTCCCGGCCCGCCTCGCCACCTGGGCGATCTTGCGCCGGCCGTCCTCCGCCCCGTCGCGGGCATGAAGCACGATGAGCGCTTCACCCCGATTAAGCGCGGTTTCCACCTTACCGTAGCCCGACACGACTTTCCCGGCCTTATTGGCCATGGAGAGCATGTCGAGCGCCGCCCGTTCGAGCAGCAAATCCACTTCCTCGGCGAGGTCGGGCCGCACCGTGACCTGATCCTTGAAGCCGCGGGAAAAAACCCGCTTCTTCACCGCTTCGGCCACTCGCTCGGCCCGAGCTCCGACCCAGACGCCGCGTCCCGGAAGCCGCCGCTTGATGTCAGGCACCACATTGCCGTCCGGCGCTCGGACGAACCGGATCAGATCCTCCACCGGCAGGACCTCGCGTGTCACGGCACAAGTCCGCGACACCGCGCGCAAATCGTCTTTCTCGTCCGCGATCAGGCCTGAACCTCTTCGGCATCCTGTTCTTCGGAAACGATCTCTGGCAGTTCGTCGATCCAGCCGGCCTTGAGGCGCGCCTGCATGATCAGAGCCTCGGCCTCCTCGCGGGAGATCTCGAAGCCTTCAAGGGCGCCCGGGAAGCGCTTGGTCTCGCCGCCCTCCCGCTCGGTCCAGCCGGTCAGGTCGTCGGTCGCGCTGCCGGCGAGGTCTTCGACGGACTTAATGTCGTTTTCGCCGAATGCCACCAGCATCGCGGTCGTGACACCAGGAATTTCGCGCAATTCGTCGGCAACGCCGAGCTCCTTGCGGCGCTCGTCCTGCTCGCTCTCGATGCGGGCAAGATAGTCGCGGGCACGGCTCTGGATCTCGACCGCCGTGTCCTCATCGAATCCCTGGATCGAGGCGATCTCGTTCTGGTCGACGAAGGCAAGTTCCTCGACCGTGCCAAAACCCTCGGCCGCGAGAAGCTGGCCGACGACCTCGTCGACGTCGAGCGCATCCATGAAGCTCTGCGTGCGCTCGTTGAATTCCTTCTGACGGCGCTCCGATTCCTCGGCCTCCGTCATGATGTCGATGTCCCAGCCGGTCAGCTGCGAGGCAAGACGCACGTTCTGGCCGCGACGGCCGATCGCGAGCGACAGCTGGTCGTCCGGAACCACGACCTCGATCTTGCCGGAGTCCTCGTCGAGCACGACCTTGACGACTTCCGCCGGCTGCAGCGCATTGACGATGAACGTCGCCTCGTCCGGCGACCACGGGATGATGTCGATCTTCTCGCCCTGCAGCTCGTTAACAACCGCCTGGACGCGCGAACCGCGCATGCCGACGCAGGCGCCGACGGGATCGATGGACGAGTCGCGGGAGATCACGCCGATCTTGGCGCGCGAGCCCGGATCACGGGCAACCGCCTTCACCTCGATGATGCCGTCGTAGATTTCCGGCACTTCCTGCGCGAACAGCTTCGCCATGAATTGCGGATGCGTGCGCGAGAGGAAGATCTGCGGGCCGCGCGGCTCCGAGCGGACGTCGTAGACATAGGCGCGGATGCGATCGCCGGGGCGGAACATCTCGCGCGGAAGGAGTTCGTCGCGGCGGACAATGGCTTCGCCACGACCGAGGTCGACGATGACATTGCCGTATTCGACACGCTTCACCACGCCGTTCACGACCTCGCCGATGCGATCCTTGTATTCGAGATACTGGCGCTCGCGCTCGGCCTCGCGGACCTTCTGCACGATGACCTGCTTGGCCGATTGGGCGGCGATGCGGCCGAAATCGAATGGTGGCAGCGGCTCGGAGATGTAGTCGCCGACCTGAGCCGCCGGATTCTTACGGCGGGCCTCTTCGAGCGCGATGTCGGTCGAGGTGTTCTGGACGTCGTCGGTGACGTGGAGCAGCCGCGACAGGCGGATCTCGCCGGTCTTCGGGTGGATCTCCGCGCGGACCTCGGTTTCGGCGCCGTAGCGGGCGCGACCGGCTTTCGCGATCGCGTCTTCCATCGCGGCCAGCACGATCTGCCGGTCGATCACCTTCTCGCGGGCGACCGCATCGGCGATCTGCAAGAGCTCCAGACGATTGGCGCTAACGGCCATGGGTCATCTCCGTCCTTTTTTGCGCGCCGGTTTCTGTTCGGCCGGCTCGCTTTCGATAGTCAGTTCTTCCTGCTCTCGCTGCAGCGCATCGGCCTTCTCGGCCGCCTTGCCGCGCCGGAGCGCTTCGTCGATCAGTGCGTCGGTCAGCACAAGACGGGCTTCCGCCATGTCCGCGACCGGCAGATGCACCGTCGCATCCTCGCCCGCCTTAACGTCGTCGCGGATCAATCTGGCGTTCTCGCCGTCGAGGCCAAGGAGCACGCCGCGGAAACGCTTGCGTCCGTCGACCGCCTCTTCCATCTCGATCTTGGCGACATGGCCGGACCACCGTTCGAAATCCTCAAGCCGGACCAGCGGCCGGTCGATGCCGGGCGACGACATTTCGAGGTGGTAGGCGCGCTGGATCGGATCGTCGACGTCCAGAAGCGGCGAGATTGCCTTCGAGCACTCCTCGCAATCCTCGACGGTCATCGTACCGTCCGGACGCTCGGCCATGATCTGAACCGTGCAGCCGTTCTGCGCCGTCACCTTCACCCGCACCAGGCGGTAGCCAAGATCGACCATGGCGGGTTCGATGATCGCGGCGACGCGCGCGGCCACGCCCGTCTCACGGATGAGGCGTGGTTGGTCGTTCGAGGCGGGCGTCGTATCGGACATCGGTCCCAAAGCAAAAAGAGCGGGTCCCGGTGGGGCCCACTTCCATGATAGTGCTCATGAAAAGGAATTGAGGGGTGTCATATAGGAAAACCACCCTCCTGCGCAAGATATCTCTCTGGAACCCGACGATGGCCGACCGGAATCGGCCACAACCACTGAAGGAGACGATCATGCTGTCACGCAGAGCTATCGTTGCCGGTCTCGGCGCCGCCGCAGCCGCCACTTACGCTGGCGGCCTCGCCGCGCCAAGCATCGCCCGCGCCGCGGCACCCTTTACGCAGCCAAAGCTACCCTATGCGTCCGACGCTCTCGCGCCGACGATTTCGGCCCAGACCGTCGACCTGCACTACGGCAAGCACCACGCCGCATATTTCAAGGCACTGAACGATCTAGTCCCGAATACATCCTACGCGGATATGAGCCTTGAAGAGATCGTGAAAGCGAGCGTGAAGAGCGAAGCGGACCGCAAGATCTTCAACAATGCCGGACAGGCCTGGAACCACATCTTTTACTGGGACCAGTTCAAATCCGGCGGCGCGACCGAGCCGGCGGGCGAACTCAAGGCCGCGATCGACAAGGATTTCGGCGGCCTCGACGCCCTCAAGACCGCGATGGTGAAGACCGGAGGCGACGTCTTCGGCTCAGGCTGGGCCTGGCTTGTCCACGACGGCAGCAAGCTCTCTCTGGTCGGCACGCCCGGCGGCGACAGCCCGTTCGCTCGCGGCGGCAAGCCGCTTCTCGGCATCGATGTCTGGGAGCACGCCTATTACCTCGACTATCAGAACCGCCGTCCCGACCACGTCAAGGCGGTGCTCGACAAGATTGTGAACTGGACGGTCGTCGCCGAGCGTATGCAGGCCTAGGCGCGGGCGAAGATCAGGTAGGCCGGAATCCGTCCCTCGCGGATCGCCTTCTTTTCGTAGCGGGTGCTCTGCCAGTTCGGCCAGGGCAGCCGCCAGTCATCGGCGCGCTCGGCGGTCCAGTTGAGATCCGGGGAGCGCCGGGTATGCTGAAGCGTCCAGTCGACATAGGTGTCGATGTCGCTCGCGAACCGGAACTCGCCGCCCGGTCGGATCACCCGTACGAGCCGCGCCAGATTGGCGTCCGAGACGAAGCGGCGCTTCCATTGTCGCTTCTTCGGCCAGGGGTCGGGGTAAAGCAGGTCGGCCCGGACCAGGCTTGCCGGCGGCAGCCAATCGAGCACGTGCGCGGCATCGTTGTCATAGAGACGGATGTTGTTCAGACCGAGCTCGTCGATCGCGACAAGCGCCTTCGCCATCCCGTTCAGGAAGGGTTCGACGCCGATGAAGCCGAGGTTCGGGTAACGCCGTGCTTCGGCGACGAGGTGCTCGCCGCCGCCGAATCCGATCTCGATGCGGACCGCATCGACTGAAACCGGAAACAGCCCGGTGGCATCAGCCGGAGCGGGCTGAGCGAGGTCAAGCTTCAGTTTCGGAAACAGGGTCTCAAGGCGCGCGCTTTGTCCCGCGCGCAAGGGCTTACCCTTGCGCCGCCCGTAGAGCGCCCCGCGATCAGGACGCCCTGACTCGATCATGACGTCTTACTGAACCGCCGACTTCAGCGCATCGACGAGATCGGTCTTCTCCCAAGAGAAGCCGCCGTCCGCCTCCGGCGCGCGGCCGAAATGGCCGTAGGCCGCGGTGCGCGTATAGATCGGCTTGTTGAGATCGAGATGCTTGCGGATGCCACGCGGCGTGAGATCCATGACCTCGCCGAGCGCCTTTTCCAGCTTCTCCTCGTCGACCTTCCCAGTGCCGTAGGTGTCGATGTAGATCGACAGCGGCTTCGACACGCCGATCGCATAAGCGAGCTGAATGCAGGCGCGGTCGGCAAGACCTGCCGCGACGACATTCTTGGCGAGATAACGCGCCGCATAGGCCGCCGAACGGTCCACCTTGGTCGGATCCTTGCCGGAGAACGCGCCGCCGCCATGCGGAGCCGCGCCGCCATAAGTGTCGACGATGATCTTGCGGCCGGTGAGGCCAGCGTCGCCATCCGGGCCGCCGATCACGAACTTGCCCGTCGGATTGACGTGCCATTCGGTGTTGCCGTTGATCCAGCCGTCCGGCAGCGCCTTCAGGATGTAAGGCTCAACGATGGCGCGCACATCGTCGGAAGTCAGGCTCTCGTCGAGATGTTGCGCCGACAGGACGATTGAGGTGACCTCGACCGGCTTGCCGTTTTCATAGCGCACCGTGACCTGGCTCTTCTGGTCCGGACCAAGCTTCGCTGCATCGCCATCCTTGGCGTGGCGCGCTTCGGAAAGCTTGCGCAGGATAAGGTGCGAATAGTGGATCGGCGCGGGCATCAGCTCCGGCGTCTCGCGCACGGCATAGCCGAACATGATGCCCTGGTCGCCTGCGCCCTCATCCTTGTTGCCGGCCGAATCCACGCCCTGGGCGATGTCAACCGACTGGGCATGCAGCAGAACGTCGATCTGGGCCTTCTGCCAGTGGAAGCCTTCCTGCTCGTAGCCGATGTCCTTGATCGCCGCGCGAGCGAGGTCTTCCAGATGCTCCTTGGTAACGCTGTCCGGACCGCGCACCTCACCACCGATCACGACACGGTTCGTCGTGGCGAAGGTTTCGCAGCCGACTCGCGATTCAGGATAGGCCGCCAGATATGCGTCGAGAACCGTATCGGAGATGCGATCGCAGATCTTGTCCGGATGGCCCTCAGAAACGGATTCGCTGGTGAAGAGATAGCTTTTGCGGGCCACGAGAGGCGCTCCGACAGATCAGCAAAATTGCGGGTGCGGGGTTGTCGCAGCCCCGTAATTGCCCGTCAAGCTCGCGTACAAAGGAAGATTAATCCGTATCGTCCTGCGCCAATGACGACACAAGATCTACAATCCTTCGGCGTACTTTCGGATCCTTCACTTTCATGAAGGACTTCGTCAGCTGCAGGCCTTCCGAGGTAGCCAGGAAGTCCGCCACATAGTCGTGGCCGCCCTTTTCGCCGAAACCCTGTTCGAGCTTTTCGCCCTGCGCATCCTCGAAGAAATAGGAAACCGGTACGCCAAGCACGCCGGACATCTGCTGCAGACGGCTGGCGCCGATGCGGTTGGTGCCTTTTTCGTACTTCTGAATCTGCTGAAAGGTAATGCCGAGCGAGGTGCCAAGCTTTTCCTGGCTCATTCCGATCAGCAAACGCCTCATGCGAACCCGGCTGCCAACATGCTTGTCGATCGGGTTCGGGGCCTTATTGGCCATAGTCCGCACTCCTCCTTGCGATGAGATCGCGGAGGCTCGTGGCTGAACGCCCGCTAAATCACATCGCAGTCACAACGCTCGAATGTAACGACGTCCCGCCTGCAAGCGGCGCACAATGGTTTCCTCGACCGGTAAAGTCAAACCCGGCGACGACCCCTCAAGGCCCCTACAATAGTCGCACCATACAGACCGGCGCAAAACACTAGCCCGAAACGTGAAAAGAGCGTCGGAGGCAAGGGTTGAGGCAGGGTCAGATCGAGAACTCCATCTTCCCCGAGCGGTAGGGCTGCGACAATCCGCCCCCATGGATCAACAAGAGAAGAGATGCCGGTATTGGCCGCTCGCAGGATCGGAAGACCCTGTTCGACCGCCCTGACGCGCGCCTGTGCCAGATGCTGATACGGCCCCGGCGTGTCGCCGAACCAGGCGTCATTGGTCAGGTTCAGAAGAACCGCCGGGCGGTCGTCGCCGTCGATCGTCCCCGTTGGAAAGATCGCCTCGTAGCAGATCAGGCCACCCAATTTCAGGCCGTTCGGCAGGGTGATGTTTCCCGGAGCTTCGCCCGAGCTGAAACCGCCCGGAAGCCGGGTCAGCTGACGGATGCCGAGACTTTCCAGGAGCGCCTGGAACGGCAGGAATTCCCCGAATGGAACGAGGTGGACCTTGTCATAGGTCGCGATGATCGAGCCGTCGCTTGCCACCGCCTGGATTGAATTGAACACCTTCCGGCGGCCAGTCGCATCGAGCGCGTCCTCGATTCGCGCCGCGCCGGTCAGCAGGATCGCCTTGTCCGGTAAAAGCCCGCCAATCTGCGCGAGCGCATCGGGAGTGCGCCCGAGGAAGAACGGGAAGGCCGATTCCGGCCAGATCAGGATATCGCCTTCCTCGATGCCGTTCGGCGCCGCTGCGCTCGGCCGGCTCGAAAGCGCCAGATAGCGCGCCATGATCTCGGGCTTGGCCTCGGGTCGGAATTTGCGGTCCTGAGGCACATTCGGCTGGACGATGCGGACGTGGATGCCCGGCACTTCCTCCGGCTCTGCGATCGCCAACCGGGCCGCGCCGAACCCCGCCAGAACCACCAGAGCCGCCACGGCGCCAAGGAGAGGCCGGAGCGGGCGACCTGGATCGGCAAGCAGAGCGGGCGTCGCGAAGATGGCGATGGCAATGGGCGTCAGACCCTCGACTCCCACGATCGACGCGGCCTGCCCAAACCATTCATTGTCGGCCAGCGCATAGCCGTACTGATTCCAAGGAAAGCCGGTGAACACGCGCGTCCGCAGGATTTCCGAGAGCCCCAACCCGGCGGCCAGCGCGAAGATCCGCCAGCCCGAATCGGACCAAAGCAACCGCGCGATCACGAGACCCAGAGCCGGGAAGCATGCGAGAAACAGCGGCAGCCCGACGACCGCGATCGGCAGCGCCCAGGCATATTCCTCGGCATCGACGAGGAACGCCGCGCCGATCCACCAAAGTCCGGCAAGGAAATATCCGAAGCCGAAAGCAAAGCCGATCCATGCGGCTGCCTTCAGCCCCGCACGGCCACGTTCGGTCCCGTCGATAAGCCAGACCAATATCGGGAAGGTCAGCGCCAGAACAGGAAATGCACTGACCGGCTCCATGGCGAGCGCCGATGCGCCGCCTGCGATGAAGCTCACGGCCAGACGGCGCCAGCCGTCCAGCAAAACAACACGATGGGCGGGCAGCGCGAGGCTCAAGCGGCGTCAGTGCCGGCGTCGGGAGTCGGAAGCACCGGCCTGCCGGAGGCGTCTTCCTCAAGGGTGGCGGCTTGCGAGCGCCCCTCCAAAACCGATGACGGCGTGGGGCGGATCCGAACGCGCTTAACGCGGCGTGGATCGGCATCGAGCACTTCGAAATCGAAGCCGGACGGTCCAGCAATGATCTCGCTGCGCTCGGGCACCCGGTCTGCGAGGGTGACAATCAGGCCGCCCACGGTATCCACGTCGTCCCCAAGATCGCCGAGATCGAAGTCCGGGCCGATCTGCGCGACAAGGTCGTCGATCGTCGCGCGGCCATCGGCGATCAAGGAGCCGTCGCGCGCGCGCTGGATCATTGCCGCTTCGGTCTCGTCATGCTCGTCCTCGATATCACCGACCACGATCTCGATCAGGTCCTCGATGGTCGCCAGCCCATCGGTCCCGCCATATTCGTCGATGACGAGAGCCATATGGATATGAGTTGCCTGCATTTTCGCGAGCAGCGCGTTGGCGGGCATGCTCGGCGGCACATAGAGCACCTCGCGCACGAGATCGGCGGCCTCGATGGTCTGGGAGAGGTCCGCCGCCCCAAGATCGAGCCCGCTATCCGTCTTGCCACGGGTCGTCAGGTAACGCAGCACGTCCTTGATGTGGATCATGCCGCGCAGGTCGTCGATCGTATCGCCGTAGACCGGCAGCCGGGAATGCTCCGCCTCCTCGAAGCGCAGAAGCGTGTCGGACAGAGTCATGTCGCAGGGTACCGCGATGATGTCCGAGCGATGAACCATCACATCGCCGACGCCGAGATCGCGCAGGCCGAGAATGTTCTTCAGCATCGCCCGCTCTTCGGGCGAGAAGTCGAAGGCTTCGGACCCGTCGTCCGACGACAGGGCGTCTTCGATCTCATCGCGCAGCGACGCCGGCCGGCCCCTGAGCAGGCCCTTGAGCCAATCGACGAGCCCCGGCCCATCCGCGCCATGCGGCGCTACGTGACTGGTTCGCTGCGACGGGTCTTCATTGGAAGTCGACATAGTGTTTCTGCCCCCGCCAGTCAGACGGGCGACGTCTCCTTGTAGGGGTCGGCAACGCCGAGGCTCGCGAGAACTGCCCGCTCGGTATCTTCCATCTCCTCGGCGTCATCCGAGGCCTCATGTTCGAAGCCGAATAGGTGAAGCGTGCCATGCACGACAAGATGGGTGAAATGATCGGCGATCGTCTTGCCTTCCGCTTCGGCCTCGCGGGCGACAGTCTCGAAGGCAATGATGACATCGCCAAGAAGGGGCGCCGTCTTGATCTCCTCGCCTTCGGCTGCGGGAAAGGACAGCACATTGGTCGGCCTGTCCTTGCCGCGCCAGTCGCGGTTCAGCTCCTGGACGCGGGCATCGTCGGCAAGAATGATCGCGAGCTCAGCCTCGGGAATGCAGACGAGTTCGGCGGTTCGCACCGTCGCGGCTACGGCCTTCGCCGCGAGTTCCTCAGCGCCGGAAAAATCGGCCCAGCGGTCGCTTTCGACTACGACGTCGACCTGTGGGCCGCTACTTCGGTCCGAGCCTTTCATGATCGGCCACCCTGCTTCAGCCGGTCGGACGCCTCGTAGGCACGGACGATACGGCCGACAAGTTCATGGCGCACGACGTCGGCCTCGCCGAAGCGGCAAACCGCGACGCCTTCGACATCGTTCAGCAACCGTGTGGCTTCGATAAGGCCTGAGATCTGGCCGGTCGGAAGGTCAATCTGGGTAATGTCTCCACAGACCACCATGCGGGAATTATCGCCGAGGCGGGTCAGGAACATCTTCATCTGCATCGAGGTCGCGTTCTGCGCCTCGTCGAGGATGACGACGGAGTTCGCCAACGTGCGGCCTCGCATGAAGGCGAGGGGGGCGACCTCGATGATGCCGGACTGCAGGCCGCGCTCGACCCGCTCCGGCGGCATCATGTCGTAGAGCGCATCGTAGAGCGGACGCAGATAGGGATCGACCTTCTCGCGCATGTCGCCCGGTAGGAAGCCCAGACGCTCGCCGGCCTCGACTGCCGGACGCGACAGCACGATGCGATCGACCTCGCCGCGCTCGAGCAGGACCACGGCATGAGCGACGGCGAGATAGGTCTTGCCGGTACCGGCCGGGCCGATGCCGAAAACCAGTTCGTTACGGACCAGGGCGCGCATATAGGCGTCTTGCGCCTGCGTGCGGGCGGTGACGGTCTTCTTGCGCGAAGAGATGTGGGCCAGAGCCGCCTTCGGGCCGGCCTCTCCCGGCGTGAACAGGCTGCCCTGGGCGGACGTCATGCGCACCGCGCCGTCGACGTCGCCGAGACCGATGGTATCTCCCCGCCGGGCGCGGGCATAAAGCGCCTCGAGCACATGGCGCGCCTGCTCGATCGCCTCGACGCTGCCGCGAATGGCGACATGGTTGCCGCGCGGCGTTGCCTCGATGTTGAGCCGACGCTCGAGGAAAGCCAGATTCTGGTCGTGGCTGCCGAAGATGTCACTCGCGAGACGATTGTCATCGAAGGTGAGGACGACTTCGCCGACGGCTTCGACCGGCGCAACAGGCTCTGGCATCGGACCTCTCAAGCAACCGCCTCCATCACTTCATCGACCGGCTCACCGAACAGGCTGTTCGTACCATTACCGGTGATTCTCATCGCGACGACGTCGCCGATCTGGATGCCCCGCGCCTCGGTCTGGACCGGCTGCAGGAACGGCGAACGACCTGCGACCTGGCCGGGATGCCGGCCAGCGCGATCGAACAGCACATTCATGACACGCCCCACACAGGAGCGGTTGAACGTCTGCCTCTGATCTTCGAGGAGGGCCTGCAAAGCATGAAGGCGCCCGGACTTCACATTTTCGGGCACCTGTTCGTCCATCTCCGCGGCCGGCGTGCCGGGGCGGGCGGAATATTTGAACGAGAAGGTCGAGGCGTAGCCGATGTCGCGGACAAGCCGCATCGTGTCCTCGAAGTCGGCATCCGTCTCGCCGGGGAAGCCGGTAATGAAATCGCTCGAAAGCGCAAGCTCCGGCTGCGCAACGCGGATGCGTTCGACGAGGCGGCGATAATCGTCGGCCGTGTGCTGGCGGTTCATCGCCGCGAGAATGCGATTGGAGCCCGACTGAACCGGGAGGTGCAGATAGGGCATCAACTCCGCCAGATCGCGATGGGCGGCGATCAGCTCATCGTCCATATCGCGCGGATGGCTCGTCGTATAGCGAAGACGGGCGATGCCGGGGATCATCGCGAGGCGATGCAGCAGGCGACCCAGCCCCCAGATCCGACCGTCTGGGCCTTCGCCGTGGAATGCATTGACGTTCTGGCCGAGCAAAGTGAGTTCGCGCACGCCAGCGTCCGCCAGCCGCTCCGCCTCGGCGACGATCTTCGCCACGGCCCGCGACGTCTCCGCCCCGCGCGTATAGGGAACCACACAGAAGGTGCAAAACTTGTCGCAGCCTTCCTGAACAGTGAGGAACGCCGCCGGGCCGCGGGCGAGCGTTTTCGCCCGGCTCGCGGCGGGCAGATGATCGAACTTGTCGTCGGCCGGGAAGTCGGTGTCGACGACCTTCTCGCGCGATGCGCGGGAGAGGAGTTCCGGCAGCCGATGATAGCTCTGAGGCCCGACGACTAGATCGACGCCGTGGGCACGCTTCATGATCTCGGCGCCCTCCGCCTGCGCCACGCATCCGGCCACCGCGATCATGGTGTTCTGGCCGAGCGCCGCGCGTTCGGCTCGCATCACACGCATCCGGCCAAGCTCGGAATAGACCTTTTCGGCCGCCTTTTCGCGGATGTGGCAGGTGTTGAGGACGACCAGATCGGCGTCTTCGGCGCGCTCGGCCTCGACGAAACCTTCTGGAGCCAGAACGTCCGCCATCCGCTGGGCGTCATACACGTTCATCTGGCAGCCATAGGACCGGATAAAGACCTTGCGAGGCTGTCGATCGTTCTCGTGCAATGCTGCTCCAGCGCCGCGGCGCTCGTTCCCTGTGATCTGTCCGAAAGTCGCCCGAACCCACGATTCAAACCGGACGACGCATCATCTCTAACACAAAAGCGACCGGCATCCGAGATGCCGAGCACAGCTATTTGCCTCTAACGCTCGTCGTCCTTTAGCGGCACCGCATAGAGCTCCATGCGGTGATCGACCAGCTTGAAGCCGAGCCTACGGGCAATCTCGGCCTGCAGCCGCTCGATCTCCTCGTCACGGAACTCGACGACGCGGCCGGTCCGCAGGTCGATCAGATGGTCGTGATGCTCGTCCGGCACCGGTTCATAACGGGAACGGCCATCTCGGAAATCGTGGCGAGCGACGATGCCGGCATCCTCGAACAGCTTCACCGTCCGGTAGACGGTCGCAATCGACACGCCGGGATCGATCTTCACCGCCCGGCGGTGCAGCTCCTCGACGTCGGGGTGGTCGGTCGCACTTTCGATCACCTGCGCGATGACGCGGCGCTGCTCAGTCATGCGCATGCCCTTCGCGGAGCATTGCCCCTCGATAGAGTCGCTGTGCTTTGTCTCGATTGCGGTCATTGACGACAGTCTATTGCCCCTGGAGGTCTCAGCCAAGATCACGTGCCATGATAAGAGCATTGGCCTTCCGGCCGTCCTTCAGGGTGTAGTAGGCGGGCCGCTTGCCGACCTCCTCGAAGCCGAAGCTACGATAGAGTCGGATAGCGGGTATATTCGCCTCATCCACTTCCAGAACCACCCGCCGGGCGCCCGCGCCCCGCAGCCGCGCGAGCTGACGGGCCAGCAGCGGCGCGCTGCCCTTCTTTCCCCGCCATTTAGGGTCCACCGCGATCGAGAGGAGTTCCGCTTCGTCCACCGCGACCCTCGACAGAGAGAAGCCGTCGATCACCTGGCTTCCCGCCTCGCTGCGAAGAATGTCGACGATCACGTTCCGATTCTGCATCAGAACCTCGATCTCCTGCGTGCTCCAGCCGCGTGCGAAACTGGCCGAATGCAATGTGGAAATCTGACCGGCATGCCTGCTCGACGCCGTGTCGACACGCCAGACCGGCTTTCGCAGGTACTCGCTAAGAATATCGAGCACGCCCATCAGATGCGCTCCACCCGCCCTGCCGTCTGCGGCTTGGCGTCTGCCGGGCGGAGATAGACCGGGCGCGGCAGGCGATCCGGCAATGGAGCGGCTGCGCCGAGTCGGGCGAGCCAGACCGGGTCCGGCACCTGCTCTCCGGAGACGATTTCATGTTTAGCGTGGGAAGCGGCGGCGACCAGTTGCGCGCCGGAACCGACAAGACGAATCGCGCCTTCACCGGCCATCCGCGAGGCATCCTTTGCCAAGAGCACCCGGGCCGGAACCAGCCCTTGCCCGTTCGGCGCGAAGATCTGGAAGAACACCCGGCCGTGCCGTGCATCGATCGCCGCACCCACCGCCCGGCCGTCGCCATGGGCAAGCACCGGAGCCGCCAGGGCGACGAGCGTCGTGATTCCGATGACGGGAATTTTCGTTACAAGCGTCAGACCGCGTACAGCGGCAAGGCCCACTCGAATGCCCGTGAAGCTGCCCGGCCCCGTCGAGACGACGATGCGGTCGATCGAGGCAAGCCCGGAATGTCCACCGAGCACCGCCTCGACCAGCGGCATTAGAGCCTCCGCGTGACCGCGCTCCATCAGCACAGTCTCGGCGCCCAGAATCTCGTCAATCTTGGTGTCGAGCACCGCGACCGAGCAGGCCGCGAGCGCGGTATCGATGGCCAGCACGCGCACGCGTTGTTCTTCTTCCCAGCCCCGGAAACTCAAAAGCACTCTGACTGAGATCGTGCTCGCGTGGAAGTGGAGCGATCCGCCTGTCCCCTTACGAGACCGGACGGACCTCCTGGACCTCGGGCACGAAGTGGCGCAGCAGGTTCTCGATGCCCTGCTTCAGCGTCGCGGTCGAACTCGGGCATCCCTGACAGGAGCCCTTCATGTTCAAGTAGACGACGCCGGTCTTGAAACCCTTGAAGGTGATGTCGCCGCCGTCCTGCGCCACGGCCGGGCGGACGCGCGTCTCGAGGAGTTCCTTGATCGTGTCGACCACGCTCTGGTCTGCCTCGTCGTAGAATTCGCCGTTGTCGTGCGTGTCGTCGCCGACGCCATCCGCCAGAAGCGGCTCGCCACGGAGGTAATGCTCCATGATCGCGCCGAGGATCGCCGGCTTCAGGTGCTGCCAGTCCTCGGAACCCGTCTTCGTCACGGTGATGAAATCGGTACCGTAGAAGACGCCGCCGACGCCTGGAACGTCGAACAGGCGGGCGGCCAGCGGAGAACGCTTGGCGGATTCGGCGGTCGGCATGTCGAGCGTGCCCGATGGCAGGACGTCACGGCCGGGAAGGAATTTCAGGGTCGCCGGATTCGGCGTGGCTTCGGTCTGGATGAACATGGCTCTCTCGGCTGGCCTCCGGGTTCAAGGCGCGGGGCTGGCGCACGAAAAGGATATGGTGGATCGCCTCAGGAATGCAAAGTCAGCGTCTAACGAAGCCGACGATATCCTTGACCGCCGCGAGATTGGGCCGCGCGATCGCGTCGGCCCGCTCGGCGCCGTCGCCCAGGATCTTGTCGATCGAGCCCGGATCGGCGACGAGCCGTTTCATCTCCGCGCCGATCGGACCGAGCTTCGTCACCGCAAGTTCAACCAAGGCGTTCTTGAACGCCGAGAACTGGCCGCCGCCGAAATCGTTCAGCACATCCTGCTTCGAGATTCCGCCGAGCGCCGCATAGATACCGACCAGGTTCTCCGCCTCCGGGCGCGCCTCGAGCCCTGCGGTCTCCGACGGCAGCGGCTCTGGATCGGTCTTGGCCTTGCGGACCTTTGCAGCGATGGCATCGGCATCGTCGGTCAGATTGATGCGCGACGCGTCCGACGGGTCTGACTTCGACATTTTCTTCGAGCCGTCACGCAAGCTCATCACACGCGTCGCCGCGCCCTGGATCAGAGGCTCGGGCTGCGGAAAGAAGGCCTCGCCGTATCCATGGCGGGCGATCGAGGCACTGAAATCATTGTTGAATTTCTGCGCGATGTCACGGGCGAGTTCGAGATGCTGCTTCTGGTCCTCGCCGACCGGCACATGTGTCGCCTTATAGGCGAGGATGTCGGCCGCCATCAGCACTGGATAGACGTAGAGGCCGACCGACGCGTTCTCGCGGTCCTTGCCGGCCTTCTCCTTGAACTGCGTCATTCGGTTCAGCCAGCCGATGCGGGCGGTGCAGTTCAGGATCCAGGCGAGTTCGGCATGCGCCGAAACCTGGCTTTGGTTGAAGATGATGTTCTTCTTCGGGTCGACGCCCGAGGCGATGAACGCCGCCGCCACCTCGCGGATCGTTCGCGTCAGCTCCTGCGGATCCTGCGGCACGGTGATCGCGTGCATGTCGACGACGCAATAGAGGCATTCGTGCTCGTGCTGCAGCGCGACGAACTTGATGATCGCGCCGAGATAATTGCCGAGATGGAGATTGCCGGTCGGCTGGACGCCGGAAAAGACGCGCGGCTGAAAAGCGCTCATGACAGGTGCTTCCGAAGGAGAGGGGCGGGTTATGACAATCCGACCGGGTTGACGCAAGGCTTGGCAGCACGCCTCGCCATCGCTAGAGCGTAGCCACCTTCCCGGAGATACCGACTAAATGACCTCTCTTCGCTTTGACGTGCTCGGCCTCGGCAACGCCATCGTCGACGTTCTCGCCCGTGTCGAAGACGATTTCCTGGTCAAGGAAGGACTGGCAAAGGGATCGATGGCCCTGATCGACGAAGCCCGCGCCAGCGAGCTTTACGGCAAGATCGGCCAGACGATCCTGATCTCGGGCGGCAGCGCCGCCAACACCCTGGCGGGCGTCGCCTCGCTCGGCGGCAAGGCAGCTTTCATCGGCAAGGTCCGGAACGACGATCTCGGCAAGAGCTTCGCCCACGACATCCGCGCCGCGGGCGTCCATTTCGAGACTGCCGCCGCGACCGATGGGCCGATCACGGCGAGCAGCACGATCCTCATCACGCCGGACGGCGAGCGGACGATGAACACCTTCCTCGGCGCGAGCCAACACCTGAAGCCGTCCGATGTCGACGCCGATCTCGTCCGCTCCTCGGGCACGATCTATCTCGAAGGCTATCTCTGGGATCCGCCGGAGGCGAAGGAAGCCTTCCGCCGCACCTCCGACATCGCGCATGAGGCCGGCCGCCTGGTCGCGCTGACGCTCTCCGACTCGTTCTGCGTCGGGCGCTACCGCGAGGAATTCCTCGACCTCATCCGCTCCGGGAAGGTCGACCTCGTCTTCGCCAACGAGCATGAAGCCAAGGCGCTCTATGAGACAGCCGACTTCGACAGCGCCATCTCCGCGCTTCGCAATGACGCTCGCTCGGCGGTCGTCACCCGCAGCGAAAAGGGCGGCCTGTTCGTCACGCGCGAGGAGACCGTCGCGGTTCCGGCGCAGCCGATCGACAAGCTGGTCGACGCCACCGGCGCGGGCGATCTCTACGCCGCCGGCGTCCTGGCCGGTTTCGCCCGCGGCCTCGAAGCGGCGGAATCGCTCCGCCTTGGCGCGCTGGCGGCGGCAGAAGTGCTGTCGCACATCGGCGCGCGCCCGCAGGTGAAACTCGCCAATCTCGCGGCGGAGAACGGCTTCCTGCAGCCGGCCTAGGCCCGGCGGACGGGGAACAACGCCCGCACGGCCGGGTCACGCAGCCACAGACCGCCCCACATGAACAGCCCGAGATAGATGCTGAAAAGCACATGGCTGAAGAGCGGGCTTCCGGCGCGGATCTGGGTCGCCATCGCGCCGCCCAGCAGTCCCATCATCAGGACCGCGCCCAGGACGCTGGTTCTCGGAATCAGGTAGAGGCCTACGAAGGCGAGTTCGAGCATCCCGATCATGAAGGCGTAGCCCGGCGGCCAGCCGAGTTGCGCCATCGTCTCCTCGGCAATCGACATGCCGAACAGCTTCGGTGTGACCGACGCACCCAGAATGAACAGCGCGAAAAGAGCGGTGAACACGCGGCCGCCCCACACCATGGTCTTCTCACTCATGGCTTGGCTCCCCAGGCAAAGACGGGAACATTCCCCGCCGCCGCAATCTGGCGCTGCATGCGAGTCCGCGCAAGTTGCGTCGGACGGCCACTCAGAGCTTCCTGAGCGCCACTTCCTCGACGCGGTGATCCTCGCCCTTGCGCATAATCAGGCTGGCACGCGCGCGGGTCGGAAGGATGTTCTCGCGCAGGTTCGGCAGGTTGATCCGACCCCAAAGATCCTCAGCCAGGGCCATTGCCTCCGAAGGCGGCACCGAGGCATAGCGCTGGAAATACGAGTTCGGGTCGCGGAACGCGGTCTCACGGAGGTGCATGAACCTATCCACGTACCAATCGTGGATCGTGTTCTCCTCGGCGTCGATGAAGATCGAGAAGTCGAAGAAGTCCGAGACGAACGGAACCGCGCGAACATCCTTGGTCCCGGCCTGTAGCACGTTCAGGCCTTCAAGGATGAGAATGTCCGGGTTCTCGACCGCGATTTCGGCGCCGGGGACAACGTCGTAAACGAGATGCGAGTAGACGGGGGCGGCCACGCGCTCCTTGCCAGCCTTGATGTCCGACATGAATTTCAGCAGCGCCGGCAGGTCGTAGCTCTCGGGAAAGCCCTTGCGCTGCATCAGGCCTTCGGCCGCCAGAACCTCGTTCGGGAACAGAAAGCCGTCGGTCGTCACCAGATCGACCTTCGGCGTGTTCGGCCAGCGCCGCAACAGCGCCTGAAGGAGGCGGGCGGTGGTCGACTTGCCCACGGCGACCGAACCGCCGATGCCGATGATGTACGGCACCTTCTTCGCACCATTGGTGTTCAGAAAGGCCCGCGTCGCCCTGAACAGGCCCTGCGTGGCCTCAACGTAGAGGGTCAGAAGGCGCGAGATCGGCAGATATATCTGCTCGACTTCCATGAGATCGAGCGGATCGTCGAGCGAGCGGAGCCGCTCGATCTCGTCCGCATTGAGCGTCATAGGCGTGTCGGCGCGGAGTTCGGCCCATTCCTCGCGCGAAAAGACGCGGTAGGGCGATTGCGGCTTACCCGCGAGTGCATCCATCGACGACGACCCCTTACTCACGTCGTGCCGCTTTTTCCTGAAGTCCGGATTGGGCGGTTCGCGATTTCAGCTCGGCCATCACGTCCTCGAGCGGGACCTGACACGAGCGAAGCAGAACGAGCAGATGAAAGAGCACGTCGGCGGCCTCTTTCGTCAGGCCCTCACGATTGTTCGTGACGGCCGCGAGGGCAGCCTCAACACCCTCTTCTCCCAGCTTTTTCGCACATTTCTCCACACCGGAGTCAAGCAGCTGCCGGGTGTAGGATTGCGACGGATCGGCCTCCGCGCGCTTGGCGACCAGCGCGTCAAGATCGGTCAGGGTAAAGCCGGTCATGCCTGCGCCCCACGCCAGGATGGATCGAGGCGAACCGGAACACCCGCCTTCGCCATATGGTTCTTGACATCCTGAATGGAAAACGCGCCGAAGTGGAAGACACTTGCGGCAAGCACCGCGCTGGCGCCGCCTTCGCGCACACCTGCGACGAAATGCTCAAGAGCGCCAACGCCTCCCGATGCCACGACAGGGACCGGAACGGCCTCGGAAATCGCCTTCGTAAGACCAAGGTCGTAGCCGTCCTGCGTGCCGTCGCGGTCCATCGAGGTGAGCAGAATCTCACCGGCACCTAGTGCGGCAACTTCACGAGCGTACTCGATAGCGTCCAGACCGGTCGGCCGACGACCGCCATGGGTGAAGATTTCCCAGCGCGGCTCCTCTCCCTCGGTGGAGAGCTTCTTTGCATCCACCGCGACGACGATCGCCTGCGCGCCGAACTTGTCCGCCGCGCGACCGACGATCGAGCGATCCGCGACCGCGGCCGAATTGATCGACACCTTGTCGGCGCCGGCGAGCATCAGATTGCGGATGTCGTCGACGGTGCGGACACCGCCCCCGACAGTGACCGGCATGAAGCAGTTCTCAGCCGTCCGCGAGACGACATCGAGAATGATCGCCCGCTCTTCATGGCTCGCGGTGATGTCGAGAAAGCAGAGCTCGTCGGCACCCGCCGCGTCATAGGCCTTCGCAGCCTCCACCGGGTCGCCGGCATCGCGCAGGTCGACGAAGCGGACGCCCTTCACGACGCGACCATCCTTCACATCGAGGCAGGGGATAACGCGGACCTTGAGCGACATCAAACCTTTGCTCCCCGGGTGAGGGCGACCGCCTCGACCTGATCGAGGCGACCGTCGTAGAGCGCCCTGCCGGTGATGGCGCCCGCAATGGCGCGGTTTTCCGGTTTCAACAGCGTCTTCACGTCTTCGATCGAGGCCAGGCCACCGCTAGCGATAACCGGGATCGAGACCGCCTCAGCCAGAGCGCGCGTGCCGTCGAAATCCAGCCCCTTCAGCAGGCCGTCGCGGCCGATATCGGTATAGATGATGGCGGCAATGCCAGCGTCCTCGAAGCGTTTCGCGAGTTCGAGCGAGGTCAATTCGGACACTTCGGCCCAGCCCTGCACCGCGACGTAGCCGCCCTTCGCGTCGATGCCGACGGCGATCTTGCCCGGAAAGGCCTTCGCTGCCGCCTTGACGAAATCCGGGTCACGCACCGCCGCCGTCCCGAGAATGATCCGGGAAACGCCGCGCCCGAGCCAGCCTTCGACCGCCGCCATTTCGCGTATGCCGCCGCCGAGCTGGACCGGAATCGACACGCTGTCGAGCACGCCCTCGACCGCCTGCAGGTTCACCGTAGCGCCCGCGAACGCGCCATCGAGATCGACGACGTGCACCCATTCGAAGCCGGAATCCTGGAAGCCGCGCGCCACCGCCGCTGGGTCGGCCCCGTAGACGGTCGCCTGGTCCATGTCGCCCTGCTTCAGCCGGACGACCTGCCCCTGTTTGAGATCGATGGCGGGATAAAGGATCACGGCGTCCACTTGATGAAATTGCGGATCAGGGTCAGACCGAGCGTCTGGCTCTTCTCCGGATGAAACTGCGTTCCTGCCACATTGTCGCGCGCGACAATGGCCGTGACAGGACCGCCGTAATCTGCCGTCGCCAGCACGTCGTCGCGGTTCTCTGGCAGGAAATGGAAGGCATGCAGGAAGAAGGCATGCAATCCATCCGAGCCGGTCTTGATGCCCTCAAGCAGGGGATGGCTCCGCGCCGTCGTCAACGTGTTCCAGCCCATATGGGGAACCTTTAGCAAGGCGTTCTTGGGCTCAATGCGTTCGACGGTACCGGGAATCCAGTCGAGGCCGTCGGCGCCTTCATGCTCCAGCCCTCTCGTCGCCAGAAGCTGCATGCCGATGCAGATACCGAAGAACGGCCGGCCGCGCCTCTTCACCGCCTCGGTCAGCGCCTGGTCGAGACCATTCACGGCCGCAAGGCCGCGGCGGCAATCGGGAAACGCGCCGTCGCCTGGTAAGACAATGCGGTCGGCCTTGGCGACACGGTCCGGATCCGATGTCACCTCGACATTCCTGGCGCCCGCGGCCTCGAACGCCTTCGCGGCCGAGCGGAGATTGCCGGCGCCATAGTCGACGAGAGCGATGGTCACCGCCCGCCCCCTGGTTCGGGGAAGAGCCCAAGAACGTCGTTCGCTTCGGCCCGGCGCTTCGGCCCAGCATAGGCGACGCTCGTCGAGCGCGACCTCGCTTCTGCCGGTAGCGAGGAGAAATAATCGATCTCCGCCTCGACGCGGCTGTCGGCGACGACGCTGCCGACCTGGACATAGCCGAGCCGCGCGAGCTTGCGTCGCCGCATGTCGTTGCCTTCGAATGCGACGTAGAGATTCCCGATCAGCCCGAGCAGAACGCCCGAGCTGTCGCTCAGCGGCAGAAGCATACCGATCGCCGCAGCGGCAACTGAGAGCAAGACATAGATCAGCGTGCCGACCCAGAGCCGCTGGATGAGCAGCCAGGGCAGCGGAAAGAACAGGCCCCACCAGGAGGAGCCATCCTTCACGAACAGGATGCCATCCGCCCGCTCGTCCGCGCTGGCCGAGGTTCCCGGTTCGTGAACGGTCCACAAACGCATGATGTCTCTCAGCCGCCGAGGCTGCCCTTGGTCGAGGGAATGATGTTCACCGTGCGCGGGTCCACGGTGAGCGCTGTCCGCAATACGCGCGCCAGGCCCTTGAAGCAGGACTCCGCGACGTGGTGCGCATTGGCACCATAGAACGTCTCGACATGCAGAGTCACAGCCGCATGCGTGGCGAAGCCCTGGAAGAATTCGCGCACCAGCTCGGTATCGAACTCGCCGACCTTCGCCGCCGGAAACTCCGTACGCCAGACGAGGAACGACCGGCCCGAAACATCGATCGCGACGCGCGTCAGCGTTTCGTCCATCGGCATTGCGACATCGGCGTAGCGGGCGATGCCTCTCATGTCGCCCAGTGCCTGCCGCACGGCCTGGCCAAGCGCGATGCCGATGTCCTCGGTCGTGTGGTGAAAATCGATATGGGTGTCGCCCTTGGCCTTCACGTCGAGGTCGATCAGGGAATGGCGGGCGAGAAGGTCCAGCATATGGTCGAGGAAGCCCACCCCGGTCGAAATCGTCCCCTTGCCCTCGCCGTCGAGGTTCACGGTCACGGTCACGTCGGTTTCGCTCGTCTTGCGGGCGATGGTCGCGCGGCGGGTCATCTTTAATCTCTGCGTCTGGAATGGCGGTGAGATACCACCATAAAAGCGTGAAGGTCCCGTCACCGGCCCGTCATGCTGGCGGCTCTTTAGCAGGCGTTTCCGTGGTATGCCAGCGGTGCTCTTTGACCGCGATCCCTGACCGCTTAAGTATGGCCCCAAACCAGTGGAGATTCCCTTGAGCGACAATACGCTCTGGCACGGCACGACGATCCTGCATGTCCGCAAGCGTGGCAAGGTCGCGATCGGCGGCGACGGCCAGGTGACGATGGGCCAGACAGTCATGAAGCACACCGCAAAAAAGGTCCGCCGCCTAGCGGGCGGAAAGGTGATCGGCGGCTTCGCTGGCGCCACGGCCGACGCCTTCACGCTGTTCGAGCGGCTGGAAGCCAAGCTGGAACAATATCCCGGGCAGCTTCTCCGCGCCTCCGTCGAACTCGCCAAGGACTGGCGGACGGATCGTTATCTACGCCGGCTGGAAGCGATGATGCTGGTCGCCGATGCCGATACGAGCCTCGTCCTGACCGGCACCGGCGATGTGCTGGAGCCTGAACATGGCATCGCGGCCATCGGTTCGGGCGGCAATTACGCCCTCGCTGCCGCTCGCGCGCTGGCCGATACGGACTTCTCCGCGGAGGAGATCGTCCGCCGCAGCATGAAGATCGCGGCCGAGATTTGCGTCTACACCAACGACCAGCTGGTCCTCGAAACGCTGGATGCAGCATGATTTCCGAGACCGCTCTGACGACGGCCATCGAACGCGGTGTTGTCACGGCCGACCAGGTCACGATACTTTGCGAGATCGAGGGCGAGCTCGCGTCAGCCAGTGCGCTTGGACCGCGCGACGAGGAGCGGCTCCGTTTCGTTTCCGGCTTTGGCGACATCTTCGTCACGATCGGCCTCGCACTCTTCCTGACTGCGCTCGGCTATTTTGGAATGGCGTTCGGCTTCAGCGGAAAATGGACGATCACAGCAGTCGCGTCCTGGGGACTCGCGGAGTTCTTCACCCGGAAACGACGGATGGCTCTGCCGAGCATCGTCCTGCTGGTCATCTTCGCATATTCGGTGTTCTCGGCGGTGTTCCTTGCGTTCTTTCCACTTGAGCTCGCAGCGCGCGCCTCGGTCTTTAATCTGGCTTACGTTCACCCGCTCGCGCTCGCCGCCGGCGGCGTAGCGGGAGCTGCTGCGGCTTGTCTCCATTACCTCCGCTTCCGCGTGCCGATCACACCGGCGGCGGGCGCCGCGGCCTTTATCGCCGCTTGCATCGGAGCCATGGGAACGCTCATCCCCGCGCTCTTCGAGACATTGGTTCGTCCCGCGCTCTTCGTTTGCGGCATCATCGTCTTCGCCTTGGCGATGCGCTTCGACGTCAGCGATCCGGACCGCCTGACCCGGCGCACCGATATCGCCTTCTGGCTGCATCTTCTCGCCGCGCCGCTGATCGTTCATTCGCTGGTCTCTGGCCTGTCCGAAGGTATTCAACCAACTCCGGCAATGGCCTGGGCCATCCTCGGTCTCTTCCTCGTCTTGGGGTTGGTCGCCGTTCTGGTGAACCGGCGCGCGATCCTCGTGTCCGGCCTGGCCTATGCGGGCTTCGCCTTCACCGAACTGATCCGGCAGAGCGGCGTCAGCGATACCGCCACGCCGCTCACGCTTCTCGCTCTTGGCGCCTTCGTGCTGTTGCTGAGCGCCGGCTGGCAATGGCTCCGCCGCATCCTCCTCTCCGCGATGCCCGCGAGCCTCACCCGGCATCTTCCATCCAGCGGACTTGCCGCTTCATGATCTCGGTCCCCGGCGGATCCGGCCCGCGCCAGCCGGTTTCCGCTTCACCACTGCATTCTCCTGGGCTTCCTGCTCGCCTGGCGGCTTCCCATATGGTTCGTGATCGGACTCGCGGTCGTCTTCGAACTCGGCACCGGCTACGTCATTCGGGACAACCTCACCCTCAACGTCATCATGCTTCTTCATCCGGTCGAGGCGATCCGGATTGGCAGTCAGGGCTTTAGTGAATGAGTGATTTCTCTCCCCGCGAGATCGTATCCGAACTGGACCGGTTCATCGTCGGCCAAGGCAAGGCCAAACGGGCGGTCGCCATCGCGTTACGCAATCGCTGGCGCCGGCTCCAGCTCAGCGAAGAGCTGCGCGACGAGGTTCTGCCCAAGAACATTTTGATGATCGGGCCGACCGGCGTCGGCAAGACGGAGATCTCGCGCCGCCTTGCCAAGCTCGCCGGCGCACCCTTCCTCAAGATCGAGGCGACCAAGTTCACCGAGGTCGGCTATGTGGGCCGCGATGTCGAGCAGATTGTCCGCGACCTGCTTGAAGTGGGTATTACACTGGTCCGCGAATCCAAGCGGAAGGACGTTCAGGCCAAAGCCCATCACGCGGCGGAGGAACGCGTGCTCGACGCGCTCGTTGGTCCGGGCGCGGGACCTAGCACCCGCGACAGCTTCCGAAAGAAGCTCCGCGCAAATGAACTCGACGACAAGGAGATCGAGATCGAGACCTCCGCAGGTAGCGGAGGCATGCCGCAGTTCGACATTCCCGGAATGCCCGGCGGCCAGATCGGGGTCATGTCGATCGGCGACCTGTTCGGCAAACTCGGTGCCGGCCAGAAGAAGACGCGCAGGATGACCGTCAAGGAAAGTCACACGGTCCTTCTCGCCGAGGAGAGCGACAAACTGCTCGACCAGGAACAGGTCGTGCTGGAGGCGATCCGCTCGGTCGAGCAGAACGGCATCGTCTTCCTCGACGAAATCGACAAGATCACCGTCCGCGAAGGCCGCGGCGGCGGCGATGTTTCACGTGAAGGCGTTCAGCGCGATCTTCTCCCTCTGATCGAAGGCACGACGGTTGCCACCAAGTATGGATCGGTGAAGACCGATCACATCCTGTTCATAGCCTCCGGCGCGTTCCATGTCGCGAAGCCCTCCGACCTTCTGCCGGAGCTTCAGGGCCGTTTGCCGATCCGCGTCGAACTCGAACCGCTGACACGCGCCGATTTCCGCCGGATTCTCACCGAAACCGAGGTTAGCCTGATCAAGCAGTCCGTCGCGCTGATGGCGACCGAAGGTGTCACGCTCGAGATCACCGACGACGGTATCGATGCCATTGCCGATATCGCGGCCGAAGTGAATTCGACGGTCGAGAATATCGGCGCGCGCCGCCTTGCAACGGTTCTGGAGCGCGTTCTCGACGAGATCTCGTTCACGGCGGCCGACCGCTCGGGCGAGGCTTTCAGGATCGATGGAGATTATGTCCGCGAGCATATCGGCGATCTGGCCAAGAACGCGGACCTGTCGCGCTTCGTGCTCTGACACTCAGCGCTCGCGGCGCAGCCTCACATAGAGCGCGCCCGAGCCGCCATGCGCGGCGGATGCCTCGGAGAAGCCGAGTACGATCGCGCGCATAGCGGGCTCCGACAGCCAGATCGGCACCTGCCGCTTCAGCACGCCGCGTTCGTCGAAGAGACCGCCGCCTCCGGTCGTACCCTTGCCGGTGATGACCAGGACGACCCGCGCCCCGTTCGACTGTGCGCGGACCAGAAAGGCGCGCAGGCGGCCATGCGCCTGATCCTGCCGCAGGCCATGAAGATCGATGCGTGCATCGACCTCGCCGCCGCGCCGGAGGCTTCTAGCGATCTTAGGCTCGATCGGAGCGAGCGGGGGATGGGCTTTCGGTTTGACCGGTGGGGCGGCCGCCGCCCGAACCGGCGTCTGCTTGTCTGGCTGCGCCGTTGCCGACGTTTCAGGTGTCGGATCGGTCGGAGGAGGTGGCACCCGTCGTCCGGGCAAAGGCTGGATCGTTTCGGCGACCTTGGCCCAGAGCGTGCGTTCGTCCGCCGTCAGGTCTCTTCGACGCCGCGAGCGCCAGCCTTCGCGCTTCATCGCCCGGCCCTTCGCGGCAACAGAACGACGAACGTCCCCGAATGCTTGAGTTGGCCCGCTTCCGCGCCCGCCTCGACGCCCGCGCCGAGGAAGATGTCGGCCCGGGCGGCTCCCTTGATCGCGGCGCCCGTATCCTGCGCGACGGTCAGCCGACGAAAATCGCCCGACGGCAAAGGCGCGTCGATCCAGACCGGAATCCCGTACGGCCAGATCTGGTCGTCGATCGCGATGCTTCGCCCGGCCGTCAAAGCGAGACCCGATCCGCCGATCGGCCCGGCCTCCGCCGCGCGTCCCGTATCCGGCCTGAAGAAGATGTAGGATTTGTTCTCCCGCATCAGCGCGCGGGCCTGATCCGGGTGGGCAGCAAGCCAGGCGCGGATGCCGGCCATATCGGCCTGCTCAAGCGTCAGCTCTCCGCGTTGAACCAGGACGCGCCCGATCGGCGTGAAGGGAAGGCCGTTCCTGCCGGCGAAGCGCACCCGGATGACCTTGCCGTCATCAAGCCTGATGCGGGCCGAACCCTGGATATGGACGAAGAAGGCATCGACGGGATCGAGCCAGACCAGTTCGAGCTTTTGGCCGGAAAACGCGCCGCCCTCGATGGCGGCACGATCCGGAGCCGGATTTCGCATTTTGCGGGGCAGAGCCAGCAGCGGCTCGGAATGTACGGCGTTCCGGCGCGGCGAACCGGTGAACTCCGGTTCGAAATAGCCCGTATAGAAGCCGTTATCCGCTCCGTTGACGACAAACGGCTCGAAATGGCGCTCGAAGAACGTACGGGTTGCCGCCGGATTTCGGATATTTTCGTGCAGAGCGGCCAAACAAGCCGCCTTGAGCGATCGCCCGGCAGGCAGGACCGGACCGGGCTTCGGTTTCCTGCAGGAAGACACGAAGGTTGCAAAAGCGGCGGACTGGTCGTCCGCCGCCCAGCCGGGCAGAGCCGCGAAGCTGACCGGCGCGAGCGAAACCCCAGAAGGTTGCGCGCCGGCGGCTGTGACCGAAGCGATCAAGATCGCCAGGGCGGCGCCCGCCGCGCGAGCGGCGGCCACCTTCAGGCTGCCTCGGTCGAGACGAGCTTCCAGTTCGGGTCGCGGGAGTGCGCGTCGCGCGCGAAGGTCCAGATGTCGATGACCTCGGTCACCGCGTCGGCGTTGCCGTCAATGACATTGCCGTCCTTGTCCCGCGTCGCCGTGACGAGCTGGGACGCGAAGCGGACCTCGATCTGGGCGCTTCCGCCGCGCATTTCGGCGTCGCGGATATCAGCCTTGTCGATCGATACGAAGCGCGATTCGACCGTTTCGCCCCGCCGTTCGCGATCGGCGATCGTCGCGGCGAAGCTGTCGAACACGTCCTTCGCCAGAAGACCCTTCAGAGTCCGGGTGTCGCCGGCGGCGAATGCCTGCACGATCATCTCGTAGGCAGCGCGCGCGCCCTGGACGAAAGAGGCAGGCTCGAACGTCGGATCGGCGGCGACGATGTCGTCGAGGCCCTTCGCAACGGGAGTTCCGTCCTCGGCGAATCCCTTCCAGCGAAGTGCGGGATCGACCGGCTCGGCCGCAGCATCGGGCCGCGGGGGCATGGGAATCACGTTCTCATTAGCGGTCTGAGGCGCGGTATCCCGGGCGTAATCGCGCGGCCGTTCGTTTCCGGTCCGGGTTCCGAGAACGGAACGAAGCCGAACGAGGATAAAGACGGCGAGAACTAGAAAGATGACCGTGTAGATATCGAACACGTCGCTCATTTTCACCTTTGGCGAGGCCGCGCACTGCTGCCCGGCGAAAGAACTATATGGGCCTATCCGCGCTGACGCGCCAGCGGGTTCATCCGGATGACAATTTATCTCAGGCTGTGGGGAGCATACTACCCCATGCCTTGCGGCCGCGTGACCCGCCGTGCTAGCCCACCGCCCGGCCGCTTGGGCCGAAGAGGGTTGAGTTGATGACGACCGCGGATGTTACTCCTGAAGCCCCCGGCACTGGTCCCGCGCTCGGCGTGCTTGCGCAGTATGTGAAGGATCTCTCGTTCGAGAACCCTCAGGCTCCGCGCTCGCTCGTCCAGCAGGGCGGCTCGCCGAACATCGAGATCGGCGTCAACGTCAATGCCCGCGGCGTTAGCGAGACCGATATCGAGGTCGAGCTGCAGATCGAGGGCAAGGCCGGAACCGGCTCCGAGACCGTGTTCCGATTCGACATCGTCTATGCGGGTCTGTTCCGGATCCAGAACATCGACGCCGGAAGCCGCCAGGCGGTCGCCCTGATCGAGTGCCCGCGCCTGCTGTTCCCGTTCGCCCGCCAGATCATCGCCGACGCTGTCCGCAATGGCGGCTTCCCGCCCCTGATGATCGATCCGATCGATTTCGCGGCGCTCTATCGTCAGCGCATGACGCAGGCGACCGAAGGCACCGCCTGAATCATTCGGCCGCTTCGGCCGTTGGCGCGTTATAGACCGCCCAGATCGGGGTTTGGCCGAGGGTTGCGACGAAGGCTCGATGGGCCGCAAGCTCGTCCGGCGTCAACCGCGGTTCGAGCGGCACGGGACGCGGCTTCACCGTCTGGCGGCGAACGATCGCCCTACCACCGGACTGCAGACTCAGTCCGAGAGTCGCCTGCCGGCCGCCCATAAGCTCCGCATAGACTTCCGCGAGGAGTTCCGCGTCGAGCAGGGCGCCGTGCTTGGTGCGCTTGGAATTATCGATGCCGTAGCGCGCGCAGAGGTCGTCGAGCCTGTTCGATGCGAAACCGTGGCGCCGGCGGGCCAGCGCCAGAGTATCGACCATCCGCTCCGGCAACAGAATCGGCTTTCCGCAACGGATCAGTTCTGCGTTCAGGAACGCAAAATCGAAGCTTGCATTGTGCGCGACGAGCTTCGCGTCATCGCCGACGAAGGCGATGAAATCCTCGACGATCTCATGGAAGCATTTGTGCTCGGACAGGAACTCGGTCGACAGGCCGTGAACGCGGAAGGCCTCGTCGGGCATATCCCGTTCGGGATTGATGTAGACGTGGAAGGTCTGCCCGGTCGGGATGTAATTGAGGATCTCGACGCAGCCGATCTCGACCACCCGATCACCCTTGTTGGGATCAAGTCCCGTCGTTTCAGTATCGAAAATGATCTCGCGCATCGCTAGGAGTTCGTACCACGCGCGGCCGAACCGCCGAAACGGCGGATCACGTCCTTCACAGCTTTGGCCGTGTGGGCGATGTCTCCGGACGTATCGATGACGACATTGGCCTGCTGTCGCTTCTCCGAATCGGGCATTTGCCGAGCGAGAATCGCCGAGAGTTTTTCCGGTGTCATTCCCGGACGCGCCAGCACTCGCTCACGCTGGACTTCTTCCGGAGCCGAAACGACGACGATCACGTTGCACCGGTCCGCGCCTCCCGTTTCGAACAGAAGCGGAATATCGAGGACGACGATGGGGGCGTTGGCTTTCCGGGCAGCGGCGATGAAAACCTGTTCCGCCTGGCGGACGAGAGGATGGACGATCGCCTCGAGCCTCTTGATCGCAGCAGGATCGCCCAAAACCGCTTTGGACAAGGCTTGGCGATCGACCACGCCATCCTTCGTGGTGCCGGGAAACACTTCCTCGATCAGCGGGACCGCTGCACCTTGATAGAGGGCATGGACGACAGGATCCGCTTCGAACACCGGCACTCCTTCGGCGGCGAACAGGCCGGCGACGGTCGATTTGCCCATGCCGATGGAGCCGGTGAGACCGAGGATGATCACGCGTGGCTCGGCGCTTCGATGTCGGCTTCGATCAGGCGCCGAAGCTCGGGCGTGACCGTCGGCCGAACGCCGAACCACTTCTCGAATCCGGGCACGGCCTGATGGAGTAGCATTCCGAGCCCGTCGACCGTTCGGAGTCCGGCCTTCCTGGCCTCGACAAGGAGTTCGGTTTGCAGCGGCACGTAGACGATATCGGACACTACGGCGGTTTTCGGAAGCCGGCCGCATATTCCCCGGCAATCCGGAAGCGGTTCGGAACCCGCCATTCCAAGGCTGGTCGTATTGATCAGGAGATTTGTTTCGGGGAGCAAACGATCGATCTCGCGCCAGGCCACGGCCTCGACCGGATTTCCGAATTCTCTGGCGAGTTGCTGCGCCCGCTGTGGAGTGCGGTTCGCCAGCCGGATTTTCGAGACGCCGCGGGTCTGCAATCCATGGATCACGGCGCGCGCCGCTCCGCCAGCACCGAGAATCAAAGTGTTGACATTGCCGGCATCCCAGCCCGGAGCGCGATCATCGAGATTGGCCATGAAACCGATGACATCGGTGTTCGTCCCCTTAAGCCGGCCCGCGTCTCGCCAGATCGTATTGACCGCGCCGATTGCCCGGGCCGTCTCGTCGACCTCGTCGAGAAGTCCCATCACGGCCTCCTTGTGGGGTACGGTGACATTGCAGCCGAGATACTCGCCAGCCGCGATCGACCGAACGAATTGGTCGAGCGTCTCGGGCTCGACCGCGACCTTCTCATAGGAACCGGCAATGCCGTGCTGGCGGAGCCAGTAGCCATGGATCAGCGGGGAGCGGGAATGGCGGATCGGCCAGCCGATCACGCAGGCTTTCTGGGACATCTCTACTCGAGCAAAAGACCGCGACGCCTCAGAACGGCGAGCAGCGGCAACAAGGGCAGGCCGAGAATGACATGGAAGTCGCCCTTGATGGAATCGAAGAGATGGATGCCTTCCTGTTCCAGCATGTAGCCGCCGACCGTGGTCGTGACCTTGTTCCCAGCGACCGCGAGGTAGCGGTCGAGGAACTCTTCCGAAAACGGCCGCATGGTCAGCCGCGCCTCGCTGACGACCGTTTCCTCGGTCCTGCCGTTGACCGCGAGCGCCCCCGCCGAGAAGAGCCCGTGCTCGCGGTCTCGGAGCCGTAACAATTGTGTGCGGGCCGCGGCGAGGCCGGACGGCTTCACAAAATATTCATGCCCTGCCGCGAGAACCTGATCGGCTCCCAGAACCAGCCGGTTGGGAAAACGGAGACTGATCGCTTCCGCCTTCGCCATGGCAAGAGCAAGCGCAACGTCTCCCGGAGACGCCTTCGCTTCGATCAGCGGCGCCTCGATCGTCCGCTCATCGAGATCGGCGGGCGAAACCTCGATCGGGATGCCGGCGTTACGAAGCATCTCGGCACGCGAGGCGCTGCCGGATGCGAGGACGAGCGGCCAAGGCTCGATCCAGAGTGGGTGGGCTAGGTCGCTCATGGCGTCAGACGGAACCCACAGGCCGTGTGGAAGACTGTGCAAAGATCGGCGAGATCGCCAACCCGGCCAACACATTGGGGGTATGTCGCAAAACGATCAACAGGCGTCGCGCGCTGGAGCGGTCTAACCGAGCTCCTGTGATGTCTGGGGACGAATCGGGTCCGCACGCTCTGGAGTCCGACGAGACCAATATCGAAGCTCGCGGTGGTTTCCTTGTGGAGCTTCCAGAACCCCGTTAATGACCCATTAAGCAATAACAGAATCTTAAAACAGAGAACTAGTTAAAGAAGGATTAACGATCCTGCCTTCGATCAGTGAGAAGCCCATCCTGAAGGTGCTTGGCGGTGAGAAGCTCGACAGGCCTCCGATATGGCTGATGCGCCAGGCCGGTCGCTATCTCCCGGAATATCGGGAGCTTCGCGCCAGGGCCGGATCGTTCCTCGACCTCTGCTATCGCCCCGATTTCGCAGCGGAGGTCACGCTTCAGCCGATCCGCCGGTTCGGCTTCGATGCGGCGATCCTGTTCTCGGACATCCTGATCATTCCCCACGCCCTGGGCCTCAAGGTCGAATTCCTCGAAGGCGAGGGCCCGCGCGTCGAGACGATTTCCTCGGCGGATGAAATCGGCAAGCTCCATCGGACACTCGACGCCGCAAAGACCGGGAAGGTCTATGAGGCAATCGGGATGATCCGGTCGCAGCTTCCGGATGAAACGACCCTGATCGGTTTTGTCGGTGCGCCATGGACCGTTGCGACCTATGTCGTCGCCGGCAAGGGTTCGAAGGATCATGCGGAAACCCGTCTGTTCGCACTGCGTGATCCGGAAGGCTTCGCCTCGTTGATCGACCGGCTGGTCGATGCGTCGATCGAACATCTCTCAGGGCAGATCGAGGCCGGCGCCGAGGTGGTACAGATCTTCGATAGTTGGGCGGGCGAGCTGCCGCCGGATGAATTCGACCGCTGGTGCGTCCGGCCGGTGGTTCGGGTCATCGAGGGCGTTCGCAAACGTCATCCGGATGTGCCGGTGATCGCGTTTCCTCGCGGCGCCGGTCCGAAGGGCGGCAAGCTTGCCTCCATCCTGGGCGTCGCCATCGGACTGGATACGAGCGAGGACATGGCGCTGATGGATCAGTCGCTTCCCAAGGGAACGCCGATCCAGGGTAATCTCGATCCCCTGGTCCTGATCGCGGGCGGTGAGGCGCTCGACCGTTCGGTGGATCGCATCGTCGCCTCGGCCGGCGATCGGCCGCATATCTTCAATCTCGGGCATGGCATCAGGCCGGAAACGCCGATCGCCCATGTCGAACGCCTTGTCGAACGCGTGCGCGGAAACGGACGGACCCGATGACCTATCTCTGGCTCAAGGCCATTCACATCATTGCTGTGATCTCCTGGATGGCTGCGATGCTCTATCTGCCGCGGCTGTTCGTCTATCACGCTGATGCGAAGCCCGGTTCGGACACCTCCGAGACGTTCAAGATCATGGAGCGCCGGCTGCTGAAGGGCATCGCGACGCCGGCGATGATCGCGACCTGGATATTCGGTCTCGCGGTCGCCTATTACGCCGATGCGTGGAGCCAGGGCTGGCTTCACGCCAAGCTTCTCTTCGTCCTGCTGCTCTCCGGCTATCATGGATTTTGCGCCAAGACGGTGCGGACATTCGCCGCCGACAAGAACACGCGGTCGAGCAAATTCTATCGCGCGATCAACGAGGTGCCTGCCCTGTTCATGGTCGCGATCGTCATCCTGGCCGTGTTGAAGCCCTTCTAAGTTTTCGTCGTACCCCTTGCGGGGCGCGCCGCGAATCCGTATTGCTGATACATCTCCTCCGCAGGCGGTCATCTCCGCGCCGTTGTTGGAACGTCCCGTCACCGAGCGAGTTGGGCCAAGTGCCTGGCCTTGCCCGACGGCTGCACCTCTCTCTTCCCCCTATGTCGCCCGAACCTATGCCGGCGACCGACTTAGTGAAGGTTCCCCATGCGGGAAATCAGACTTCAGGACCTCAAGACTAAATCTCCCCAGGAATTGCTCGCGCTCGCTGAAGAGCTCGAGGTCGAAAATGCCTCCACCCTTCGCAAGCAGGAACTGCTGTTTGCAATCCTGAAGCAGCACGCTGCCCGCGACGTCGAGATCATCGGCGGCGGTGTTGTCGAGGTTCTTCAGGACGGATTCGGTTTCCTTCGCTCACCTGATGCGAATTACCTTCCGGGCCCCGACGACATCTATGTTTCACCCTCGCAGATCCGCCGCTTCTCGCTGCGCACCGGCGATACGGTCGAAGGGCATATCCGGAGCCCCAAGGAAGGCGAGCGCTACTTCGCGCTCCTGAAGGTGAACACCCTCAACTTCGAGGATCCGGACAAGGCCCGGCACAAGGTTCACTTCGACAATCTCACTCCGCTCTATCCCGACGAACGGCTCCGCATGGAGCTCGAAGATCCGACCATCAAGGACCAGTCCGGCCGTATCATCGACATCGTTGCCCCGATCGGCAAAGGCCAGCGCGGTCTGATTGTCGCGCCGCCGCGCACCGGTAAGACGATGCTGCTGCAGAACATCGCCCGGTCGATCACCACCAATCATCCCGAGTGCTATCTCATCGTTCTCTTGATCGACGAGCGTCCGGAAGAGGTGACGGACATGCAGCGCACGGTGGATGGCGAGGTCGTATCCTCGACCTTCGACGAGCCCGCCGTCCGCCACGTACAGGTTGCCGAAATGGTGATCGAGAAGGCCAAGCGTCTCGTCGAGCACGGCCGCGACGTGGTCATCCTGCTCGATTCGATCACGCGCCTAGGTCGCGCATATAACACGGTCGTTCCGTCGTCAGGCAAGGTGCTCACCGGCGGCGTCGACGCCAATGCACTGCAGCGTCCGAAGCGCTTCTTCGGCGCAGCGCGAAATATCGAAGAGGGCGGTTCGCTCACCATCATCGCGACCGCGTTGATCGACACCGGCTCGCGTATGGACGAAGTGATCTTCGAGGAGTTCAAGGGCACGGGTAACTCCGAGCTCATCCTCGACCGCAAGGTCTCCGACAAGCGCGTCTTCCCGGCGATGGACATCACTCGGTCGGGCACGCGTAAGGAAGAACTCCTCGTCCCGCAGGACATCCTCAAGAAGATGTATGTGCTGCGCCGCATCCTGAATCCGATGGGTACGGTCGATGCGATCGAGTTCCTGATGGACAAGATGCGTCAGACGAAGACCAATTCGGACTTCTTCGACTCGATGAACACCTGATCCAACGCCGGCCGACCCTCGATAGACGGTGAATTTGGCTCCGCATGATTGTATGCGGAGCCAAATTCGTTTTGGAACCTGAGATGCCGGAGAGCTCTTCAACGATCTATGCGCTGGCAAGCGGTACTGGCCTGGCTGGAATAGCAGTGGTGCGCGTGTCCGGTCCGCGGTCGTCGGATGTTCTGATTACCCTGGCAGGAAAGCTGCCAGTGCCTCGCCGCGCGACTTTTGTTGTGCTCCGGGATCCAGCGAGCAGCGAGGATTTGGATCAGGGCCTCGTCCTCTGGTTTCCGGCGCCAGGTTCTTTCACGGGTGAGGACGTCGCGGAGTTCCACATTCACGGTGGGCGGGCGAGCGTTTCCGGACTTCTTCAGGCGCTCGGGAAGATCGAGGGCTGCCGGATCGCAGAGCCCGGGGAGTTTTCCCGACGAGCGTTCGAGTCCGGTAAACTCGATCTCGTCGAAGCCGAAGCCTTGGCCGATTTGATCGCTGCCGATACCGCGGCTCAGCGGCGACAGGCACTGCGCGGACTTTCGGCCGGGATCGGCCTGGTCGCGGATGCGTGGAGGGCGGATCTGATCCGGGCGATGAGCTTCGTCGAGGCCGAAATCGATTTCTCCGATGAAGGCGATGTCGGCGATGGCCTGTGGCGCCGGGCGGAGCCGATCATCGTTCGTCTGATCGACGACATTGAGGCGCTCCTGACCAAGGGTCGATCGGGAGAGCGCTTGAGAGAGGGCGCGGTCGTGGTCCTTTCGGGTCCGCCGAACGTCGGTAAGTCAAGTTTTCTTAACCGTGTCGCCGGCCGCGATGTCGCGATCGTGTCGGCCTACGCCGGGACGACCCGGGACATGCTTGAAGTCCACCTGGATCTCGGAGGCTATCCCGTGACGATGATCGACACGGCCGGCATCCGAGAGACGAACGATCCGATAGAGCAGGAGGCCTTGGCGCGAGCTCGGAAGCGGAGCGAAAACGCCGATCTCGTGCTCTGGTTTAGCGATGCTGGCGAGAGCGGGATTTCGCCGACCTCAAGTGATCGGATGTGGTCGGTCGTGAATAAGATCGATCTGTCTGGAAGTTTGGACAGCGAAGATGGCGTTTACCCAGTCTCGGCAAAGACAGGCGCTGGGATCGATCGGTTGTTGTCCGATCTCGGCGAATGGGCGAAGACCGCGTTTGCGCCGTCGGAATCCGCGCTCGTGACCCGCGAGCGGCATCGACTATGTTTGGGTTCGGCGGTCGACGCGCTCCGCCGTGCGCTGCTGGCGAAAGAACCGGAGTTGCGTGCGGAGGAGCTGCGCTTGTCGGCACGCGAGCTAGGGCGTATCTCGGGGCGGGTCGATGTCGAGGACGTGCTCGGCGGGATTTTCAGCGAATTCTGCGTCGGTAAATGAGATGTTTCACGTGAAACATGGTGTCAGTTCATACGATGTGATCGTTGTCGGCGGCGGACACGCCGGCACCGAGGCTGCATCGGCGGCTGCCCGTATGGGCGCAAGGACAGCGCTCGTCACGCTGAGCCGAAACACGATCGGCGCGATGTCCTGCAACCCCGCGATCGGCGGTCTCGGCAAGGGGCACCTCGTCCGCGAGATTGACGCGCTCGATGGCGTCATGGGCCGCGCGGCCGATGCGGGCGGCATTCAGTTCCGCGTTCTCAATCGTCGAAAGGGCCCGGCCGTTCGTGGGCCTCGCGCTCAGGCGGACCGCCGTCTTTACGCCGCCGCCGTCCAGGCGATCCTGGCCGAGCAGCCGCTTCTGGACACCGTGGAAGGCGAGGTCGCTGATTTCGACATACGCGACCGCCGGATTCGCGGGCTGACTCTCGCGGACGGGCGAAAGTTCACGACGGGCACAGTGGTTCTCACGACGGGCACATTCCTCTCCGGCCTGATTCATATCGGACCGAAGACCACGCCTGCCGGCCGTATGGGCGAAGCACCCTCTATCGCGCTCTCAAAAACACTTCGTGATGCAGGCTTCTCGCTCGGCCGTCTGAAGACCGGGACCCCGCCGCGGCTTGATGGGACAACGATCGACTATGCCGCTCTTGAGGAACAACGCGGCGACGATGTACCCGAACCTTTCTCCGCGATGACGTCGATGATCTCCACGCCGCAGGTGTCGTGTCACATCACCCGCACGACCCAGGCCGGCCATAAAGTCATCACCTCCAATGTCGACGCCGCGCCGATCTTCAACGGCCAAATCGGTGGTCTCGGGCCGCGCTATTGCCCGTCGATCGAGGACAAGGTCATTCGCTTCGGCGATCGCGACGGGCATCAGATCTTCCTTGAACCCGAGGGCCTCGACGATCCGACGGTCTACCCCAATGGTATTTCGACCTCGATGCCGGAGGAGGTACAACTCGCCTTTCTGGCCACCATCCCCGGTCTCGAACGGGTCCGGATGCTCCGGCCTGGGTATGCCATCGAGTATGACTACGTCGATCCGCGGGAGTTAAAGCCGAGTCTGGAAACCAAGCGGGTCGCGGGCCTGTTCTTCGCGGGTCAGATCAACGGTACAACCGGATACGAGGAAGCCGCGGGGCAGGGCTTGGTCGCCGGCATCAATGCCGCGCGCCTCGCTAGCGGTGGGGAAGCGGTGATCTTCTCGCGATCCGAAGCCTATCTCGGTGTGATGATCGACGATCTCGTGACCAAGGGCGTCTCCGAGCCGTACCGCATGTTCACATCGCGCGCTGAATATCGGCTAACGCTCCGGGCGGACAACGCTGATCAGCGGCTTACGAAGCGGGGGATCGAGATCGGGGCGGTCGGCAGCGGGCGAGAGGAAGCCTGGAGCAAAAAAGCGGCGGCGCTCGCCGACGCCCGCGCATTGACGGCGTCCCTGACTGCAACCCCGGCGCAGGCTCAGAGGGCTGGACTGGCGCTCAATCAGGATGGACAGCGCCGGACGGCCTTCGATCTCCTCAGCCGACCGGATGTCGAGTTCGCCAATCTCATCCGCATTTGGCCCGAAATGGATCGCGTCAGCCCGGTTATTGCCGAGCAGATCAAGATAGACGCTGCCTACAATGTCTATCTCGATCGTCAGCGCGCCGACATCGAGGCGTTCGAGCGGGACGAGGGGCGCTCGATCCCGGATGCCGTGGATTACGACTCGATGCCTGGGCTCTCCAATGAGGTCCGGCAGAAGCTGGTTCGCATCCGCCCGGCAACGATAGGCCAGGCGTCTCGAATAGAGGGCGTTACGCCGGCCGCGCTGACTCTGATCATGGCTCATGCAAAGCGTGCGGCACGCGGATGAGCTTGGAGGAAATTCGGGGCGCTTTTCCCAATGTTTCACGTGAAACATGGGATCGCCTAGAGATTTTTGTCGGCCTCCTGCTGAAATGGCAGAAGACCGTCAATCTGATCTCTCCCTCGACTGTGCCGGCGATCTGGACCCGGCATGTCGCCGACAGCCTTCAGCTTCTGCAGATGGCGCCTGCAGCGAAGATTTGGGTGGATCTTGGCTCGGGAGGCGGGTTTCCTGCCTTGGTTATTGCTGCCGCGTTGGTGGATAGGCTTGGCGCCAGAGTCCATTTAATCGAGAGCGACCAGCGAAAGTGCGCCTTCCTGCGCGAGGCGGTTCGTCATGCCGTCCTTCCAGCGACAATCCACAATGGTCGGATCGAGGCGGTTCTTGGCAATTGGGTCGAGCCGGCGGAGGTGATTACCGCCCGCGCGTTAGCGCCGCTGCCGCGTCTCGTCGAGCTCGCGTTTCCTCTGTTGAAAACCGGTGCCATAGGCCTGTTTTCAAAGGGTCGGGACGCTGTCGCAGAATTGACCCAGACCGCCAAAGATTGGCACATTGAGGCTGAGCTTGCGCAGAGCCTGACAGATCCCGACGGACGTATCGTCGTCGTCTCAAAGGCCGTGCCGCGCGAGGACCAGAGATAGGAAATCGCCATGGCCGACCTTTCCAAAGCCCGCATTCTTGCTGTCGCCAACCAGAAGGGCGGGGTGGGCAAGACGACGACGGCCATCAACCTCGGCACGGCCTTGGCGGCGATCGGCGAGAAAGTCCTGATCGTAGATCTTGATCCGCAGGGCAATGCCTCCACGGGTCTCGGCATCGACCGCAAGGCACGCAAGCGCTCCACCTATGACGTTCTCGTCGGCGAGGCGCGTTTCCGTCAGGTTATCCTGCCGACGGCCGTCCCGGGCCTCGATATCGCGCCGTCTACCATGGATCTGCTCGGCGTCGAGGTCGAGATCGCGTCCGACAAACAGCGCGCCTATCGTCTCCGCGATGCGCTCTCCCAACTCCAGCAGGATGGCGATGACCCATACTCCTATGTGCTCGTCGATTGCCCGCCTTCATTCAATATCCTGACGATCAACTCGCTTGCCGCGGCCCAGGCCATCCTGGTTCCGTTGCAGTGCGAATTCTTTGCCCTTGAAGGCCTTTCGCAGCTGTTGCGCACCGTGGACCAGGTCCGCGCGACGTTGAATCCGGCTCTGACCATCCAGGGCGTCGTCTTGACCATGTTCGATGCCCGCAACAATCTCTCCGGCCAGGTCGTCGCCGATGTCCGCCAGTTCATGGGCGACAAGGTGTTCGACACGATCATTCCGCGGAACGTTCGCGTGTCGGAGGCGCCGTCGCATGGCAAGCCGGTGCTTCTGTACGATCTCAATTGCTCAGGCAGCCAAGCCTATCTGAAGCTGGCGTCCGAGATCATCCAGCGCGAGCGCGCGCTGAAAGCCGCCTGACAAATTCTAGGAGAGAGAGATGGCGGAAGAGGCCTCCCGGCCGCGGTTAGGCCGTGGCCTTGCGGCGCTGATCGGTGATATCGGCGACGAAGAGCAGAATTTCGACAAGCCGAAAGCCGGCCAGCGCCGGGTTCCGATCGAGTTTCTGCGGCCGAACGCACGCAATCCGCGCAAGAACTTCGCCGAGGCGGATCTCGAGGATCTGGCGAACTCAGTCCGGGAGAAGGGCATCGTCCAACCGGTTCTGGTCCGCTCGGTGGCGAAGGAGACGGATCGTTTCGAGATTATCGCCGGCGAACGTCGCTGGCGGGCGGCTCAGATGGCCGGCCTGCACGACGTTCCGATCGTGGTTCTCGAAGTTTCTGATCGCGAGGCTCTCGAGCTGGCGATCATAGAGAACGTCCAGCGCGCGGACCTCAATGCGATTGAAGAGGCGGCGGGCTACGAAAACCTGGTCGCGACCTACAACTACACCCAGGCTGACCTCGCCAAGATCATCGGCAAGAGCCGCAGCCACATCGCGAATACGATGCGGCTCCTGAAGCTTCCGGACGACGTTCGGCAATCGGTCCTTGAAGGTCAGCTGACGGCGGGTCATGCCCGCGCGCTTCTCTCGCTTGATGATCCTTCAGCCGCAGCGAAGAAGATCATTGACCAAGGTCTGAGCGTTCGCGATGCCGAAGCGATCGGCCAGGAGGCTGCGGTCGAGAAGAGGCCAGCCAAGGCCAAGGCTGCCAAGGACGCCGATACCGTTGCGTTGGAAAAGGCGCTTGGCGATGCACTTGGGCTCGTGGTTTCGATCGACCATAAAAATCCGGGCGGCCAGATTTCGATACGGTACCGAAACCTTGAACAACTCGACGAAGTTTGCCGAAAACTTCGCAACTGAGGTACGGCCGGCCGGAAAAGATCGAGAAACTTCAGAAAAACGCGATCGAAAAATATCGATGCCCGTCAAAGACTCTAGGAGAGTCGCTGGCGGGCATTTTCGTTTCTGGGTCTCCGAGGTCCAGCGATGCCCGAAACGGCTGCCAGCGGGCTTCGTATGCAGCAACCACAGATGATAACTTCACTATCTTCGGTTGTGTCGGCGCGTTGCGATCTAAAGAGCCTCGCCTCGAAGGAGCCGGGGAGCATTTCCGGTCAGGGCGGCGGCGGATTTGATTACCGCAGATTTGAATCGAGGCGCACGATCGACGAGGCCCATTCCGGTGTCTCGGACCATTCGGGCCGCGGGTGCGGACGAGCCGAAGAGATTGATCAGGCCGTCGGTCGCGGCGAGCATCGCGACCGTGTCGAGTCGTCGCCACGAATCGTAACCTTGCAAAATTGGTTCCGAACCGATGTCGAGGCCAAGCCTGGCCGCATCGACGACGGCTTCGGCCAGGGCCGCAACATCGCGAAGACCGAAATTCATTCCCTGCCCGGCAATGGGATGCATTGCGTGGGCAGCATCGCCAATCAGCGCGATTCGGTGGCCGTGAAAGTGCTGGGCAAGGCCGAGCTTCAAAGGCCTGACGGCGCGAGGGCCAATTGGCGTGATCTCGCCGAAATCATAGCCGGCGCGCTGTTGGAGCGCTGCTTGGAATTCGTCGCCCGACAGAGCGGCCAGACGCTCCGCCTGCAGGCGCGGCTCGGCCCAGACGATAGAGGCGTGTTGGTTGGGCAAGGGCAGGAAAGCGAGCGTTCCCCGGTCGACGAAATGCTGGATGGCAATCCCATCATGCGGCTGCTCCAGCCGGACATTGCTGACGATGGCGGCATGGTCATAGTTCCAGCCTCGGAACGGGATCCGGGCAAGGCCTCGGATGTTCGACGTGACTCCATCGGCGGCGACCAGAAGCGTTGCTGCGATCTTCGAACCATCTGACAGCGAGATCGCTATCTTTCCAGCGGACTGCTCGAATCCGGCTATTCCGGTAGGCACAAGTGTTGAGCCAGCGACTTTCGCGGCGTCCAAAAGGCCGATGCGAATTGTCCCGTTCGGTGCCACATGGGCAAAAGGCTCTCCAGGCGCTGCCTCGTTGTCAAAGCGGAGCAGCACCGGCCGCATGATATCGGCCAACCGGCTGTCGGTGATACGCATTCCGTGTACGGGCTCTGCTTCGCCCGAAATTGCATCCCAAGCCCCTATGGTCTCGAACAGGCGGCGCGCGCCGGCAACGATCGTCGAGGCGCGGGGGTCGCGGAATTGTCCCACGGACCCGAAGGCGGGGTCGGCTACGGCGACGTCGAGGCCCGCTTGCGAGAGAGCCCCTGCGAGAGCAAGTCCGGCATAGCCTCCGCCGCCGATGACGACGTCGAACCGGCGCGCTTTGCCTTTTGCAGCCATTATTATTCCTCGCTTGACGCCGCCCGCGCGGGGAGGTCTCGTGGCGCCCCGCCTCCGAGAGACCACATGTCGAACGCGCTCGCAAATCTTCTGGGCATTCTTGATCTCGAACGGATCGAGGAGAATCTTTATCGCGGCACGAGTCTCGAGGGGAGCTGGGGGCGAGTCTTCGGCGGACAAGTGGTTGCGCAGTCGCTCGTCGCGGCGGGCAGAACAGCGAACGGCCATCTGCCTCACTCGCTGCATGCCTATTTCCTGCTGGCCGGCGACCCGACGATCCCCATTCTGTTCGAAGTTGACCGCATCCGGGATGGGTCGAGCTTCACCACACGGCGGGTCAAGGCGATCCAGCGGGGGCAGGCGATCTTCGCCCTCACGGCGTCATTCCATCGCGATGAAGAAGGCTACGAGCACCAGCTCGATATGCCGGACGTTCCTCTGCCCGAGCAGCTGCCGAGCGAGGCCGAGATCAAGCAGAAGCTTCTGCCCCAGATGCCACCGGCGGTGCGCGCGTATTTTGAGCGCGAGCGACCAATAGAGCTCAGACCGGTAGATCTCACCCGATATCAAGGAAATCCGCCCCGTCCGCCGAAGCAGTCGATTTGGTTCCGGGCAAGAGGAGTTCTGCCGGACGATCCGATGCTGCATCGGATCGTTCTCGCCTACGCATCGGATATGACACTGCTGGACACGTCGCTGGTGGCGCATGGAAAAACTATTTTCTCGCCTGACATCATGGCCGCCAGCCTCGACCACGCCTTGTGGTTTCACCGGCCGGTCAAAGCCGATGAATGGCTGCTTTTCAGTCAGGACAGTCCGTCTGCAGGTGCGGGACGCGGGTTCACCCGGGGACTTATTTTCGGCCTGGATGGAACGCTGGTCGCATCCGTCGTTCAGGAAGGCTTGATCCGGATTCGCCGTGAAAATCCGGCATCTGCTTAGAAATTAGGCAGCAAGCCACCCTGATTCGTGCACACAATGCATGCAAATGCCCGCCCACGGGGCGGTTAGCCTCGGTTTGTCACAGTGCAAACATAATTGGTGAAGACGCGTTAACCGCCTTTCCACCAACTGGCACGCGGCTTGAATACTAATTCGGGCCGACGAGTCCGGAGTTTCCCAATTCCTTTGTCGGCTGCGCACCCGTCGCGGGCTCCTCCGCGACGGTATGACAAGACGGGGAGCCCATTCATGAAACTCGTGATGGCAATCATAAAGCCGTTCAAGCTGGACGAGGTACGCGATGCCTTGACCGCGGTGGGGGTTCACGGCCTGACCGTGACCGAGGTCAAAGGCTACGGACGCCAGAAAGGACACACCGAAATCTATCGTGGTGCGGAGTACGCGGTGAGCTTCCTGCCCAAGCTCAAGATCGAAGTCGCCGTGCCCGCGAGCATGGTCGATCAAGTCGTCGAGACGATCACCACCACGGCCAAGACCGGCCAGATCGGTGACGGCAAGATCTTCGTGACGCCGATCGAGCATGCGGTCCGCATCCGTACGGGTGAGTCGGACGACGATGCGCTCTGACGCCCTTTCCACCGAACAATCCTTCTTTGGAGTTCCGTCCATGAACCTTTCTAAAATTGCTCGTCTGGCGGCGCCCGTGGCGCTGCTCGGACTGCTGGCGGTAGCGCCAGCATTTGCGCAGGAAGCCGCGGCGCCCGCCGCGGCGGCTCCCACGCCTCCGGTCCCGAACAAGGGCGACACGACCTGGATGCTCATCTCGAGCGTCATCGTGCTGCTCATGACCGTCCCGGGCCTCGCGTTGTTCTATGGCGGTCTCGTTCGCTCGAAGAACATGCTCTCGGTCCTGTCGCAGGTTCTCGTGATCGTCGGCGTCGTCGCCATCATCTGGGTCACCTACGGCTACAGCCTCGCCTTCACCGATGGCGGCGCTCTCAATTCCTATGTCGGCGGCTTCTCGAAGGCCTTCCTCGCCGGCGTCGACGTGACCACGGTTGTCGAGACCTTCTCGCGCGGCGTGGTCATTCCGGAACTCGTCTTCGTGCTGTTCCAGATGACCTTCGCCTGCATCACCCCGGCACTGATCGTCGGTGCTATCGCGGAGCGCATCAAGTTCTCCTCACTGCTGGTGTTCGTCGTCCTCTGGGTTACGTTCGTCTACTTCCCGATGGCCCACATGGTTTGGTGGTGGCCGGGACCGGAGTTCGCCTCGACCAACCCGGCTGACGCGACGGTCGCCGGCGCGGGCCTGATCTGGAGCTTCGGCGCGATCGACTTCGCGGGTGGCACCGTCGTTCACATCAACGCCGGTATCGCCGGCCTGATCGGCGCGCTTCTGCTCGGACCGCGTATCGGCTACGGCCGAGAGGTACTCGCCCCGCACTCGCTGACGCTGACCATGGTCGGTGCCTCGCTCCTGTGGGTCGGTTGGTTCGGCTTCAACGCCGGTTCGAACCTCGAAGCCAACGCCTACGCGGCTCTTGCTTCGGTGAACACGTTCGTTGCGACCGCGGGTGCGATGCTCGGCTGGTTGTTCATTGAATGGATCGCCAAGGGCAAGCCGAGCCTGCTCGGCGCGGCTTCTGGCGCGGTTGCCGGTCTCGTCGCGATCACCCCGGCCGCCGGCTTCGCCGGCCCGATGGGCTCGATCGTTCTCGGCCTGGTTGCCGGCGTCGTCTGCTTCTTCTTCTGCTCGGCAGTGAAGAATGCTCTCGGCTACGACGACTCGCTCGACGTCTTCGGCGTGCACTGCGTCGGCGGCATCATCGGCGCCATCGGCACAGGCATCCTCGTCAACCCGGCTCTGGGTGGCGCGGGCGTTGTCGACTACACGCTCGACAACGGCGCGGGCACAGCCGGCGCCTACGTCTTCGCGACGCAGGTCATGGCTCAGCTCAAGGGCGTCGGCGTTACGATCCTGTGGTCGGGCATCGGCAGCTTCGTCCTCTACAAGATCGTCGACCTGGTGATGGGTCTCCGCGTTTCCGCCGAGAGCGAGCGCGAGGGTCTCGACATCAACTCGCATGGCGAGCGCGCCTACAACATCTAAGTTCTGTAGCGTACTCCTCCCAAACTGGCCCGGGCGCTCGTCGCCCGGGCCTTTTCGTTCCGGCGACCCGTCAGGTCCGTGGTTAATCGGCCCTTTACCCGCTTTCGATACCGATAGACGACAAGGGTCCGTCCGTTCGGCGGATCGTTATGCGTTCCGGCGGGAGGTGTTTGGGTTGCGAGCTCTCGTTTATCGCGGCGGTGTTCGAAGCAGGCGCGCGGTCCCCGATGAGGTCCGCGATGCGCTGGGCCGACGCGCGCTGGAACTCGGCGGCCTCGCGCTGCTCACATTCGCGGTGGCGGCGACTCTTTCGCTCGCGACATGGTCCGCGCTTGATCCCTCGATCAACAATGCCGCCGAAGGCGATGTCCGCAACCTTCTCGGTCGCCCCGGCGCCTTCATGTCCGACGTCTTCATGCAGACGGTTGGTCTTGGCGCGATCGGCTTTCTCTTTCCTGTGGCCGCGTGGGGATGGCGGTTGATCACCCATCGTCGCCTCGATCGCGAAAAGCTCCGCCTGAGCGCCTGGCTCGTCGCCACATTGCTCGCGGCGGGATTTGCCGCATCATTCTCCCGCCCTTTGTACTGGCCGCTTCCTGCCGGCCTGGGCGGCATCGCCGGCGATGCGGTATTCGGCTTTGCCTCGCTCTTTCTTCCGATCAGCCTATCATGGCTCGACCCGCTCCTTACCTCTGTGCTCGGTGTTATGGCGATGGGCGGCATGCTGCTCGCTTCCGGCATCGGCTTCCGTGAGACCGCGCCCGTTCGCCCGGTCGCCAGGAAAAAGCCGACGGCCGCCCCGGTCGTGGAAGAAGAGGACGATTTCGATTTCGAGGAAGATGAGGGCAGCAGTTTCCTGCCGCTCGGACTCGTGACCCATTATTGGTTCACGATGCGGGCTGGTCTGGCCCGCAAGCTGCGGGGCGGATCTTTCTTCCAGGGCGAGAAGGAAGCCGGGCGCGCCGGTCTGCGCGAGGTCCTGCGCCGTCTCGACGAGGAAGACGACGAGGATCCGCCCTTCGTGACTCATCGCCGTTCCGAGGCGGAACTCGATGGCCCCGTCGAACCGATTCGCCGCATCGCCGAACCGGCAAGGCCTCCCAAGCCCGGCCGCCGCCTCGCCGCGGAGGCGCAGACCTCGTTGTTCAGGTCAGAAGCCTACGAGATGCCGCCGCTCGCGCTTCTCGCCGCTCCGCAGAAGAAGCCCGGCTCCGCGATGGTCAGCAAGGAGGCGCTGGAGCAGAACGCCCGCCTGCTGGAGGGCGTTCTGGAGGACTTCGGCGTCAAAGGCGAGATCATCGATGTCCGCCCCGGTCCGGTCGTCACGCTCTACGAGCTCGAACCCGCCCCTGGCATCAAGTCCTCGCGCGTGGTTGGCCTCGCGGACGATATCGCACGCTCAATGAGCGCGGTGTCGGCGCGCGTCGCCGTCATCCCCGGCCGCAACGTCATCGGTATCGAACTGCCGAACGCCAAGCGCGAGACGGTCTATCTGCGCGAACTGATGGCCTCCGCCGACTTCGAGAACTCGAAGATGAAGCTGCCGCTCTGCCTCGGCAAGACGATCGGCGGCGAGCCGGTCATCGCAGAGCTCGCGCGCATGCCCCACCTCCTGATCGCGGGCACTACCGGCTCGGGCAAATCCGTCGCGATCAACACCATGATCCTGTCGCTGCTCTACCGGCTGAAGCCGGAGGATTGCCGGTTGATCATGATCGACCCGAAGATGCTGGAACTCAGTGTCTACGACGGTATTCCGCATCTTCTCGCGCCTGTCGTGACGGATCCCAAGAAAGCGGTCGTCGCGCTCAAATGGGCCGTGCGCGAGATGGAGGAGCGTTACAAGAAGATGTCGAAGGTCGGCGTCCGCAACGTCGACGGCTTCAATGCCCGCGTCGAGGAGGCCAAGGCAAAGGGCGAGGTCATCCATCGTACCGTCCAGACGGGCTTCGACAAGCAGACCGGCGAGGCGATCTACGAGCGCGAGGAGATGGACCTCCAGCGTCTGCCCTATATCGTCGTCATCGTCGACGAGATGGCCGACCTGATGATGGTCGCCGGCAAGGAGATCGAGGGCGCGATCCAGCGTCTCGCCCAAATGGCCCGCGCCGCCGGTATCCATATCGTGATGGCGACGCAGCGTCCGTCGGTCGACGTGATCACCGGTACGATCAAGGCGAATTTCCCGACCCGCATCTCCTTCCAGGTGACATCGAAGATCGACAGTCGCACCATCCTGGGGGAGCAGGGCGCGGAACAGCTGCTTGGCCAGGGCGACATGCTGCATATGGCGGGCGGCGGCAGGATTAGCCGCGTCCACGGCCCATTCTGCTCCGACGCCGAAGTCGAAAAGGTCGTCCAGCATCTGAAAGCGCAGGGAGCACCCGACTATCTCGAGGCCGTCACCACGGACGATGAAGAAGCCGAGGGCGGAGACGAGTCGGTCTTCGACAAGGGTTCTTTCGGCGAACCGGGCGGTGAGCTGTTCGACCAGGCCGTGCAGATCGTTCTTCGGGACAAAAAGTGCTCGACGAGCTACATCCAGCGGCGGCTGCAGATCGGCTATAATCGTGCGGCATCGCTCGTCGAAAGAATGGAGAGAGAGGGCATCGTCGGTCCGGCCAACCACGCCGGCAAGCGGGAGATCCTCCTCGAATCGGACGAACGGGCGCAGAATTACTGAGGCCGGAGGCGGCACCGTTTTGTCGCCACAGACCTGCTCTATGCGGACGGGCAGGGGGATTTCCTTGATGATGTTCGGCGGTGCCCTTCGCCTTTCCTGTGCAGTTGTTCTTCTCGCGAGCGTGGCTATGCCCGTAGCGGCGCAGACGAGCGTGCCGATGCCGCAGCCAAGGCCGGCGCGGCTGACAGTGCATGCCCCGGCCGCGCTTCAGGCGCCGGTCGCCGCTCCGACTCCTGCCGCGATTCCGGTCGCGGCGGCTGAACCGGTCGCGCCGGCCGATTCGATTTCCTCGCTGTTGGGCCAGAAGACGCCGGTGGCGCCTGCGAATGTCCCAACTGTAGCGGCGCCAGCGCCCCCCGCCCCTGTCGAGGCGAAGCCTGTCGTCGCCCAGCCAGCACCGGTGCCGGCGGAGGCTACGCGATCCCACGAAGTCGCGGCCGCGCCGGTCGAACCGCCGCCGCCAGTCGATCTCATGCCATCTGAGGCTGCTGCCGGAACCAAGCTGGCAGCTGTCGATGCGACGGCACCAGAGTCCAGCGGACAGCAGGCGACCATCCGCAAGGTCAACGACTACTTCAATTCGATCCGCACCCTGGTCGGCAGCTTCACGCAGGTCGGGCCGGACGGCAGTCGCTCGAACGGCAAGTTCTTTCTGTCGAAGCCAGGCAAGGCGCGCTTCTATTATCAGCGCCCGAGCAACACCGACATCATCGCTGACGGCAGTTCGGTCGTGGTCCGCGATCGCAGTCTCGCGACCCAGGACATTTATCCACTCTCGCAGACACCTCTGAAATTCCTTCTGGATCCGAATCTCGATCTCTCGCGCGACTCCAAGGTTGTCGGCGTCAACGAGGACAAGGGCGTGATCAGCGTCCAGATCGAGGAAGAGACGACCTTCGGCGGAAAAGCGCGCGTCCTCATCGTCTTCGCCACCGAGGACCAAAAGAACTACGAGCTGAAACAGTGGACGATCACCGATGCCCAGGGGCTCGATACGACGATCGCCGTGTCGGAGCTTGATCCGAAGACCAAGCCGGACGAGAAGCTCTTCAAAGTGGATTACACGCGCTATCGCAACTGATCACGCGGTCGTGATTCGCAATTCGTTGAATCACCTAGCGATACCACCCACCTTACCAGCAAGCAGGACGCCCGATCCCCAGTGGTGCCCCCGTCTCCACAGGACGCTCCTGCACCCGCCGGCCTACCCTCCCGGCGGCACGCGAACTAAAGCGTCGGCGCCCGATCTTCCCCCAGGATCGGGCGCTTTGCGTTTGTAGGCCGCGCGAACAGGGTCTATTCCTCGCCGCCTCGCCTCAAACCTTGCAGTGACATGCCGCTGAAAATTGCCTCCTGGAACATCAATTCCGTCCGCCTGCGCATCGATCTGGTTTCACGACTCCTCGACGAGGAGCGGCCAGACGTGATCTGTCTGCAGGAGACGAAGTGCCTGGAGGGCCAGTTCCCGCTCTCGGCCTTTAACGCGCGCGGCTACACGAACGCGGCGATGACCTGCCAGAAAGGCTATCACGGCGTCGCCATCCTTTCGCGCCAGCCATTCGCCGAGATCGATCGCTACCGGTTCGGCGGCAAGGAAGATGCGCGGCATATCGCGGTGGTGTTCGGCGAGGGGCCGGCCAAAGGCATCACATTGCATAATTTCTACGTCCCGGCCGGCGGCGATATACCTGATCCGGATCTCAATCCGAAATTCGCGCATAAGCTCGCCTATCTCGACGAGATGAGAAGCTGGACGGCGGCGAAGCCTGGCGCCCAGACGATCCTCGTCGGGGATCTCAACGTGGCGCCGCTGCCGGATGACGTCTGGAGTCACAAGCAGATGCTGGGCGTCGTCAGTCATACGCCGGCTGAAACGGACCGGCTGCTCGCGATCCAGGAGCGGGGCGGCTGGGTCGATGCCGTTCGCAAGAACAAGCCGGAGCCGGAACGGGTCTACACCTGGTGGAGCTATCGCTCGCCGAATTGGGAGCTTTCGGATCGCGGCCGTCGACTGGACCATGTCTGGGTCACAGGCGACCTCGACGCGACGGTGGGGGAGACCTCCATCCTCAAGGGCGCAAGATCCTGGGAACGGCCGTCTGATCACGTACCGCTGATCGCGAACTTCGATCTCTGAAGGTCAATCGCGCTGGTCGAGCGAGTTGAGCGTGGCCCGCACGCGGTCGAGCGCCGCCTGTTCGGCGCGGACGCGGGTGACCAGCTTCTGGCGGATCGTCTCGGCGATCTCAGGGAATTCCGTCAGCACACGGCGAAAAAGCGGTCGAGGAATTGCGATCAAACGGGTGGGTTCGAGCGCGACGGCATCGCATGGCCGCTCCGTCGGGACGATCAGCGCCATCTCGCCGATCAGCGTTCCTGCACCTACCGTGCGCTCGCGGTCGGTATCGCCGGCCTTCAGCGCGATCTTGCCGTTGACGACGACATAGGCGCCTTCTGCCGGGGCACCTCGTTCGAACAACACCTCGCCCGGGCGCACCGAAACCGTTTCCACGGAGAAGGCCAGCAACCGCAACGCCTCGCCGCCGATCTCCGCAATCATCGGAGCGCGCTCTAGCGCACGAATATTCGCCTCGATACTCAATCAGGCCCCCCGGCCCCGATGGTCTTAGGGCACCAGTTTGTAGCCACCGGCCTCTGTCACGAGGAGCGCCGCATTGGAAGGGTTCTTCTCGATTTTTTGCCTCAGACGATAAATATGCGTTTCCAGCGTGTGCGTTGTCACTTCCGCATTATATCCCCAGACTTCCTGCAGAAGCTCCTCGCGGCCGATGACTTTGCCGCCCGCTCGATAGAGGTAACGAAGGATCGAGGTTTCCTTCTCGGTGAGGCGAACCTTCGAGCCCCGTTCGTTGGTCAGAAGCTTGGTCGACGGCCGGAAGGTGAAGGTGCCGATGGAGAAAACGGCATCCTCGCTCGCCTCATGACTGCGGAGCTGGGCGCGGATGCGGGCTAGGAGAACCGCAAACCGAAAGGGCTTCGTCACATAGTCGTTGGCGCCCGCATCGAGGCCCATGATCGTATCGGCCTCGGAATCGTGTCCGGTCAATACGATGACGGGACCGCGATAACCCTGCTCGCGGAGTACCCGGACCGCCTCACGGCCGTCCATGTCCGGCAGACCGACATCCATCAGCACAAGGTCAATCTGGTTATCCTTGACCGCTCTGATGGCATCAGCCGCCATATCCACGGTGATGGGCTGGAACTCGTCATGCATGGCGATCTGTTCAGCCAAGGTCTGACGGATGTCCGCATCATCCTCCACCAAGAGGATCTTGCGTGCCGTCGCCATACTATGCCTCCTGCATTGCCGAACGTACGTTGTAACGTTCTTCCACCTAGACACGGGTCCGCAACGGCGCAAGCTGCCGATAGAATTCCGTTAGAGAATCACGGGAATAGTCACACAGATGCCGCACGTCCTTCCGGAAATATACGTACGTCGTGTGGGAATGGATGCCCGGCGGGCGTATCTTTTTGCGGGATCGCTGCGATTTCCTTGCGTGTTGGGCCGTGCGGGCCGGTCCTGGAGCAAGCGGGAAGGGGACGGTGCAACGCCCATCGGCAGCATGCCGGTCCGCCGCCTGTGGTGGCGCGCGGACAAGGTGAAGCGGCCACGGACTTCCCTGCCGATGCGGCCGATCTCGGAGCACGACCTGTGGTGCGATGCGCCGGCCGACCGAAACTACAATCGCCACATCCGATCACCTTACCAAGCCTCGCACGAAAAAATGCGACGCGCCGACGATATGTACGATCTCGTGTTGGAATTGGGGTGGAACGAACGGCCGTGCATCAAAGGGCGCGGCAGCGCGATCTTCCTGCACGTCGCCCGGCCGGGATTTAGGCCAACCGAGGGATGCGTCGCGCTGCGGCGGACGGATCTTGAAAAACTGCTTCCCTGGATCGGGCCAGAAACCCGGGTCGTGGTCGAATGAGCGCCTCACCGCGCTCCGAAGATGGCGCTGCCAACCCGGACATATGTCGCGCCATGTGCGATCGCCGTTTCGAAGTCGCCGCTCATGCCCATGGATAGGCCCTTGAGGCCGTTCCGACGGGCGATTTTCTCTAGCAATGCAAAATGCGGGGCGGGGTTCTCTTCGGCCGGCGGAATGCACATCAGGCCTTCTACGGTCAGCCCCAGATCGCGACAGAATGCGATGAAGGCATCGGCCTCCAAAGGCGCTACGCCCGCTTTCTGCGGTTCCTCGCCGGTGTTGATCTGAAGGAAGACGGGCAGGAAACGCTTCTGCTTCTCCATCTCTGCCATCAGTGTCTCGGCGATCTTCCGCCGGTCGACCGAATGTATGACGTCGAAAAGCGTGACGGCTTCCCTGGCCTTATTGGACTGCAGGGGGCCGATGAGATGCACCTTGGTATCCGGATATTTCGCTCGAAGCGCCGGCCACTTTTCGGCGGCCTCCTGAACCCGGTTTTCTCCAAAAACGGTCTGACCGGCTTGCAGTACCGGTTCGATGTGCTCGGCATCGAACGTCTTGGAGACAGCCACCAGGATTACATCCGTAGCCTCACGACGCGCCGATTTCGCAGCTCTTGCGATAGCGTTCCGCACGTCGTTCAGGCGTTCGGCCGCGCCGTTCTGTCCATTGTCATTCGTCATGGCTTCGCTAAAGCATCTTCCGCGAGCTTTGCGAAGGGGTTCCAGCATTGACCCCGGTCACCTAAATCGTCACTTTCCACCCGATTTTCGCGGCTATGCCCGCATCTCTTTCCCGAAGGTATTGAGCGCAGATGACGACGGAGCGCTATGACGCCCGCGACGCCGAACCGAAATGGCAGAAGGCCTGGGCCGACCGGGGCACCTTCGCGACCAAGAACGACGATCCGCGTCCGAAATATTATGTGCTGGAGATGTTCCCCTATCCGTCGGGGCGCATCCATATGGGTCATGTCCGCAACTACGCGATGGGCGACGTCGTCGCCCGCGTGAAGCGCGCCAAGGGCTTCAACGTTCTGCACCCGATGGGCTGGGATGCCTTCGGCCTGCCGGCCGAGAATGCGGCTATGCAGAACAAGGTTCATCCGCGCGAATGGACCTATTCGAATATCGCCACCATGCGCGACCAGCTGAAGAGCATGGGTCTGTCGCTCGACTGGAACCGTGAGGTCGCGACCTGCGATCCGTCCTATTACCGCCATCAGCAGCGCCTGTTTCTCGATTTCCTCAAGGCCGGCCTCGTCGACCGCAAGCAGTCGAAGGTGAACTGGGACCCAGTGGACCAGACCGTCCTTGCCAACGAGCAAGTGGTCGACGGCCGCGGCTGGCGGTCCGGTGCGCTCGTCGAGCTGCGCGAACTGACCCAGTGGTTCTTCAAGATCTCCGACTTCTCGAACGAGCTGCTGTCGGCGCTCGATACGCTCGATCGTTGGCCGGACAAGGTCCGGCTGATGCAGAAGAACTGGATCGGCCGATCAGAGGGCCTGCATGTTCGCTTCGCACTGGCCGGCAGGTCGGTGCACGGTGTGTCGGAAATCGAGGTCTATACGACGCGGCCGGACACGTTGTTCGGTGCCGCATTCGTGGCCATGGCGGCCGACCATCCGCTTACCCGCGCTTTGTCGGAAGATGATCCCAAACTTGCAGCTTTTGCCGAGGACTGCCGACGCACCGGGACGAGCGCCGCGGCGATCGAGACCGCGGAGAAGCAAGGCTACGACACGGGCCTGCGCGTCGCCCATCCGCTCGATCCCGAGCAGACTCTTCCGGTCTACGCGGCGAATTTCGTGCTGATGGAGTATGGCACGGGCGCGATCTTCGGCTGCCCGGCGCATGACCAGCGCGATTTCGAGTTCGCCACCAAATACCACCTGCCGATCAAGCGCGTGGTCGCAAGCGGGCCCGAGGACGCCGACCAGGTGCCGATGTTCGAGGCCGATCCGGCCGAGGATGGGCGTCTCGTCCATTCGGACTTCCTGAATGGGCTCACCGTCCCGGAAGCCAAGGACGCCGTGGCTCGCCAGTTGGAGAGCCAGTCGCTCGGCAACGCGCCGCAGGGTAAGCGTCAGGTCAACTATCGCCTGCGCGACTGGGGTATCTCTCGCCAGCGCTATTGGGGTTGCCCGATCCCGATCATCCATTGCGAGGAGCATGGCGCGGTTCCAGTACCGAACGACCAGCTTCCCGTTACCCTGCCGGACGACATCACCTTCGACCGTCCGGGCAATCCGCTCGACCATCATCCGACGTGGAAGAACGTCCCATGTCCCGTCTGTGGCAAGCCTGCGCGGCGCGAGACGGACACGATGGACACGTTCGTCGATTCCTCTTGGTATTTCGCCCGTTTCACCGATCCGAAGGCGGATGCGCCGACGGTGAGGAGCGCGGTCGATCACTGGCTGCCGGTCGATCAGTATATCGGCGGCATCGAGCACGCGATCCTGCATCTGCTCTATTCGCGCTTCTTCACCCGCGCGATGAAGGTGACCGGCCATACCAGCGTCGACGAGCCGTTCGCGGGCCTGTTCACGCAGGGCATGGTCGTCCACGAGACCTATAAGGATGCCGCGGGCCAGTGGCTGTCGCCGGCCGAAATCCGGGTCACCGAGGACGGAGGGGCGCGCAAAGCGTTCCTGCCTGACGGTCGCGAGGTCGAGATCGGCCCGATCGAGAAGATGTCGAAGTCCAAGAAGAACACGGTAGACCCGACCGACATCATCCAGACCTACGGCGCCGACACGGCACGCTGGTTCATGTTGTCCGACTCGCCGCCGGAGCGCGACGTGATCTGGACCGAGGCCGGTGTCGAGGGCGCAGGCCGTTTCGTGCAGCGGCTGTGGCGTATCATCCAGGATGCCTCGGCGTTTGGCACACCGGTCGGAACCGCGAAGCCCGCGGAGTTCGGACCGGAGGCACATGCCCTGCGTCAGGCGGCCCATAAGGCGCTGAATGCCGTCTCCGAGGACGTCGACCGACTGCGTTTCAACCGATGTGTCGCGCACATCTACGACTTCTCGAACACGCTCGGTGCGGTCCTGCAAAATGCGCGGACCAAGACGCCGACGCCGGATCTCGCCTGGGCGATCCGCGAGGCCGCGGGGATCATCATCCAGCTCGTCGCTCCGATGATGCCGCATCTGGCCGAGGAATGCTGGGCGGAGATCGGCGGCCAGGGTTTGGTCGCGGAGGCCGCCTGGCCCGAGGTCGAGCCGGCGCTTCTAGTCTCCGACAGCGTCACCTATCCGGTGCAGGTCAACGGCAAGAAGCGCGACGAGCTGACTGTTGCCCTGAGCGCAAGCACGGAGGAAATCGAGGCCGAGGTGCGTAAACTCGATTCCGTGATCCGGGCAATTGGTGATAAGCCGATACGCAAGATCGTTGTCGTGCCGCAGAGGATCGTCAATGTCGTTGCGTGATCGCGGTTTTGGACGCCCGGTACTTGCCGTTCTGCTGGCGCTAGGCCTGGGCGGTTGCTTTCAGCCGATGTATGCCGCCCAGAGTCCGGCGACGGCGGTGGCAGGCGGCACGGTGTCGTCCGCGATGGCGTCGGTCGATATTCTGCCGGTCCAGACCTATGGTGACGAACGCGTCGGCCAGCGTCTCCGCAACGATCTGGTCTTCGCCATGACGGGCGGCGGTTCGCCGTTGACGCCGCCGGTCTATCGGCTCGACGTGATCGCCAACGTGGTTGGAGCGCAGACGGCGGTCGTTGATCCGGTCACCGACCGGCCCGAGCTTGAGACCGTCGGCATCGACGCTGTCTATACGCTCACCGAGATCGCGACGGGCCGGGCTGTGGCGCAGGGCAATGCGATCGGGCGCGCCACCTATACCCGGACGAGACAGCGTTATGCGAGCGAGCGCGCCAAGCGCGACGCGGAAGACCGTTCGGTTCGCCCCGTCGTGGAGCAGATCCGGGCCAATATCGCGAGCCGGCTGGCCACCGCCGGCGCAAGCTGATCCGACATGGTTGCGGTCAAGGCGGCCGGGGTCGACGCCTTTCTCGCGCGACCGGACCCCAAGACGTTCTGCATTCTTGTGTATGGGCCCGACCTTGGCCTTGTGAACGAGCGAGCCGGCGCTCTGGCCCGTGCGGCGGTGGATGATCCCGACGACGCGTTCGCGCTCGTGAAGATGGAAGGCGATGACATCGCCTCCGATCCTGAAAGACTGCTCGACGAGGCGCACACGATCCCGATGTTCGGCGGACGCCGCGCGATCTGGGTGCGCGTCGGGGGCCGGCCGATCAATGCTGCGGTGGAGAGGCTTCTGGCCGGGCCCGTTCCCGAAGCCCGGATCGTCATCGAGGCGGGCGATCTCAGGAAAGGAGCTCCGCTGAGAGCTCTTTGCGAGAAAAGTGACAAGGCTGCGGCCCTGCCCTGCTTTGCCGACAATGAAGGCGCGATCGCGAGACTGATCGATCAGGAGATCTCCAAAGCAGGCCTTTCGATCGATCCCGACGCGAAGAAGGCGCTCGTTGGCGTGCTCGGTGCCGACCGGCTGGCAACACGCCAGGAGATCGAGAAGCTTGTCCTCTACGCTCACGGCGGAGGGCGGATCACGCTCGGAGACGTCGACATGGCGGTGGCCGATGCCTCGGTTCTGGCCATGGACGACGCGGTGGATGCGGCCTTCTCTGGAAATGCTCGGGGCGTGGAGCGCGGACTGGCGGTGCTGGATGCGTCCGGCATTCCGCCATCGGCGGTCGTTGCGGCGACGCTCCGGCATGCGTTGCAGCTTCACCGCTTGAGAGCGCAGGTCGAAGGTGGGATGGGCGCCGCGCAGGTTTTGGACCGAAGCTGGGCCAATCTCCACTTCCGCCGTCGTGCGGCCGTGGAGGGCGCGCTGTCGCGGTGGACGCTCTCCCGATTGAGCTCGGCCGTCCAGCGGCTCGGTGATGCGGTTCTGGAGGGCCGAAGGTCGACCCTGATCGGCGAGACCCTGGCGTCCCGTCTTCTCGCCAGTATCGCCGAGGAAGCACGCAGGCGTTAGCCCTCGATTGAACGGGCCTCTTCCGGCAGCATGATCGGGATGCCGTCGCGGATCGGATAGGCGAGCTTGGCCGGCCGGGAGATGAGTTCCTGCTTCTCCGCGTCGTATTCCAGCGAGGCCTTGGTCAGCGGGCAGACCAGGATTTCGAGCAGCTTCGGATCAATCTGGGCGGGCGGATTTACAGTCGGCATCGCGCTCTCACTGCAATGAGGATTCGGTGTCGCTTCGGGTCTTGGCGAGCTCCATCTCGGTGACCGCAACGAGGATTTCGGCGCGGTTGCGGAGATCGGGCGCTTCAAGAAGAGCCTGTTTCTCGCGGGCGCCGTAAGGGCTCATCATCGACAGCGCGTTCACGAGGGCCTCGTTCGAGGCGCCACGAATGCCGGACCAATCCGCTTCAAGCTGGTTGGCCTCAAGGTAGGCCCTCAGCGTTTTCATCAGGGCATCGCGATCGACCGCGTCCTCCCCTGAGCCGGGGATGAGATCCTGCGTGAACTCATTGAACGATGGCTGGCACTGCCGATACGGCGTCTTGACCGGCAATTCCCGTGAAATGCGGAAGCGGCAGACGCCGGTGAGCGTCACGAGATAACGGCCGTCGCCGGTCTCCTGATAGCCGGTGATGCGGCCGGCGCAGCCGACATCGACGAGCGTCGGATGGGCTGCATCCTCATCGGCGTCGAATTCCGGCTGGATCATGCCGATCAGCCTGCTGCCAGCGAGTGCATCGTCGAACATCGCCAGGTAGCGCGGCTCGAAGATGTTGAGCGGCATCTCACCGCGCGGCAGCAACAGGACGGCCGGCAGCGGAAACAGCGGCAGCGCGTCCGGCAGATCGGACGGCGAGCGATAGACCATGTTGATGGGCATGGTCTTGAGCCTCTATGAGAACAGGACTGACGACAGTTTGCGGCGGCCGGCTATCGTCGCCGAATCCATCGGCCCCCAGGCCTCGAACAGCTGGACGAGCTGCTTGCGCGCGCCGTCCTCGTTCCATTCGCGGTCCTTGCGGACGATCGAGAGAAGGTGGTCGACGGCCTCTTCCTTGCGGCCGTCCGCGGCGAGCGCGACCGCGAGGTCGTGCCGGCTCTGGTGATCGGCCGGGTCGCGGGCGACGGCTGCCTCAAGCGCCGCGAGTTCGCCCTGATCGGGCGCGCTCTCCGCGAGTTCGATCTGGGCGCGAACGGCGGCGAACGCCGGGTCAGCGGCCTTGTCCGCCGGAACGGAGGCGAGGAGATTCCTCGCATTCTCGACGTCCCCGGCCGCGAGCTGGACCTTGATCATGCCGGCCATGGCGCGCAGTTCGTCGGGCTTGTGGGCCAGCAGCCCGCCGAAGAGCTCGGCCGCGCCGGGCAGGTCGCCGGCCGCGAGCAGCTTCTCGGCCTCGTCGAGCAGGGCCGCGGCATCGGCCGCTTCCATCGGCTTGGTGAGGCGGTCGATGAATTCGCGGATCTTGGAATCGGGCTGCGCGCCGACGAAGCCGTCCACGGGCTGGCCGTCGATGAAGGCGATGACCGCTGGGATGCTCTTGATCCCGAGCTGGCCCGCGATCGACGGATGCTCATCCGTGTTCATCTTGACCAGCTTCACCTTGCCGCCGGCCTCGGTGACGACGCGCTCGATGACCGGGCCGAGCTGCTTGCAGGGGCCGCACCACGGCGCCCAGAAGTCCACCAGGACCGGCTGATTGCGCGATTCCTGGATCACGTCGACCATGAAATCCTTGGTGGAGGTGTCCTTTACCAGACCGTTCGCCGAAGGCGGGGTGAGGTCGCTGGCAAGCATGAAAAGTCTCCGACGGGCCGTTCGCTGACGGTGCGCTACCGCTCAGTAAATGGGGCGATGGCCGTGTTCCGCAATGTGTGACAATCGCGGGTAGCCGGGATCAATACGCGCCTGTGTGGCATGCGGCAAGGCGAGGCTTGTCAAGGTCTTGGCAAGCGCGTCGAAGCGGGCTTACGCTTTGGCCATGAGCACGCTCGCGATCGATGTCCGCCCTGCCCGCACCGGAGACGGTGGTGCGATCGCGGAGGTTCATGACGAGGCATGGCTTTACGCCTATCGGGGGATCATTCCCGGCAGCCAGCTTGAGCGCATGGTCAGCCGCCGTGGCGCGAAATGGTGGGAATCGGCGATCGGGAAGGGCAGTCGCATCCTCGTCCTGGTCGCCGGTGGAGAGGAGATCGTCGGTTACGCCAGCTATGGGCGGAACCGGTCGAGCGCCCTGCCGGTTGCCGGCGAAATCTATGAGCTCTATGTGCGTCCGGCGTTCCACGGTCTCGGTTTCGGGAAGCAGCTTTTTGTCGCTTGCCGGCGCGAGATCGCCGCGAACGGTGTCGTTGGTATGGCAGTCTGGGCACTGTCGGACAATGACATCGCATGCGACTTCTATCGCGCGATGGGCGGCACAACGGTTGCGCGCGGCACCGAGAATTTCGGCGGCGTGACGCTGGAGAAGATCGCCTTTACCTGGGTCTGACGGAACCGAAGCCCGTCTGTTGAGGCTTTCCGCCGCAGCGAGGCTTCGTGGCGCGCGCCTTGCAGCCAGGCGCCTCTCGGTCTAGTGCGAGTGTGTAACATAAGGAAAAGCCATGCGTCTTGACGCCATCCCGATCGGTTTCAACCCGCCAGACGACGTCAATGTCGTGATCGAAATTCCGATTGGCGGCGAGCCGATCAAATATGAGCTCGACAAGGCGTCGGGTGCGCTGTTCGTTGATCGCTTCCTCTACACATCCATGCGTTACCCGGGGAACTACGGCTTCGTTCCTCACACGCTCAGCGATGATGGCGATCCGATCGACGTTCTCGTCGCCAACACCCGCGCGATTGTGCCGGGCGGCGTGATGAACTGCCGTCCTGTCGGTGTCCTGAAGATGGAAGACGAAAGCGGCGGCGACGAGAAGATCATAGCGGTGCCGTCCTCGCAGCTGACCCGTCGCTACGAGAAGATCCACACCGTCTCCGACATGCCGGAGATCACGCTCGAGCAGATCGCCCATTTCTTCCAGCACTACAAGGATCTGGAATCGACGAAGTGGTCGCGCTTGGTGGGCTGGGGTCAGGCAGACGAGGCCAAGCAGCTGATTTCGGAAGCGATTACCCGCGCGAGCAAGGTCGGCAAGGCCGTCGCGGTTTGATTTTCGAACTCGGGGCGCCTGGGCGCCCCGAGCGTTATTCTTTAGAATTTCGGCGGCTCGTGGCCGGCGGCAAGAGCCGCCGCTTTCAGCGTATTCGCCAGGAGGCATGCGATCGTCATGGGTCCGACGCCGCCAGGTACCGGCGTGATCGCACCGGCGACTTCCGCTGCTTCCGCATAATCGACATCGCCGACGAGCCTGGTCTTGCCTTCGGCGCCCGGCACCCGATTGATGCCAACATCGATCACGGTCGCGCCCGGCTTGATCCAGTCGCCCTTCACCATCTCCGGACGGCCGACTGCCACCACCAGGAGGTCGGCGGCGCGGCAGACCTGCTTCAGATCGCGCGTTTTTGAATGTGCGATGGTGACGGTCGCACTTTCCTGGATGAGGAGAGCCGCCACTGGCTTGCCGACGATGTTCGAGCGACCGAGCACGACGGCGTTCATGCCGGTGAGATCCGGATGGATCGTCTTGGCGAGGAGCACGCAACCTTGCGGGGTGCAGGGGACCAGCGAGTCCAGTCCCGCATTCAGCCGACCGACATTGATCGGGTGAAAGCCGTCGACGTCTTTGGCGGGATCGATCGCCTGGATCACGCGCTCTGCATCGATCTGCTTCGGCAGCGGCAGCTGAACGAGGATGCCGTGCACCGAGGGGTCGGCATTGAGCTTGGCGATCAACGCAAGGAGATCGGCCTCCGACGTATCCGCCGGAAGTTTGTGCTCGGTGCTGTTCAGGCCGGCCTCGGCGGTTTGCTTGACCTTGGACCGGACGTAGACCTGGCTTGCCGGATCGTCTCCGACGATGACGACGGTCAGGCCGGGGGTCACCCCATGATCCTTGATCAGCTTGGCGGCTTCGATGGCGATCCGGGCGCGAAGGGTTTCGGCGATGGCCTTTCCGTCGATCACTTTGGCGCTCATGCGCGAACTCCTCAAATGTCTAGAGCGCGGCGAGCGCCTGAGTGAATTTCGCGGCGAGAGCCGCGCCGTCGCCGGCAAGGTCGATGGTTTTGAGACGGGCGGTATGTCCCGACACGAGCACGGCTCTCGATCTCGGAATGCCGGCGATTTCCGCGAGCAGGGCCAGGATCGCGGCATTGGCCTCGCCATTTTCGGGCGCGGCGCGGACTCGCGCTTTCACGGCAATCGTTCCGTCCGCCAAAGCGTCGATGCCGTCGAAGGCATCACGTCCGCCCTTCGGCGTCAGCCTGACCGCGACTCGCAGCCCGGTCGGCGTGACCGACCACGCTTCGCCCGTCATAGAGTCGGAGAGACCGCCAGGCTGGCGTAGAGCTCGATGATCAGTCGGCTGAGGAAGCCGAGCAGAAGCAGGAGCACGACCGGCGAAAGGTCGATGCCGCCGAGATTGGGCAGGATACGACGGATCGGCGCCAGGGCCGGCTCGGTGAGCCTGACCAGCGTGTCCCAGATCGTGCCGACGATCTGGTTACGGGGATTGACGACGTTGAACGCGATCAACCAGCTCAGAACGGCTGATGCGATGACGATCCAGAAGTAGATGTTGATGATCGTAAGCAGTAGCCAGACGATCGCGCTCATGGAGAAGATCCCGCCCCGGAAGGAGGCCGAGTTGTACCGGCCGTTCATCCGCGCTTCAAGCCCGTGTCCTTCGCCTTGACACTCTTCGACGCCGCACCGTAAATGACGCCCTTCGTGGGGCCGTAGCTCAGTTGGGAGAGCGCGTCGTTCGCAATGACGAGGTCAGCGGTTCGATCCCGCTCGGCTCCACCAATCTTCCCAAAATCAAATCTGTCTTGTGATCTGCGCGGTTCAGGCGGTCTGAATATAGGCGAGGCCGAACGCGACCAGAAAGCTCGCGAGTACGGTCGCAACATAGACGTACTGAATTTTCGTCATGGCCGATCTCCTTGTGAGAAGCCGACGCAAGGCGTCGCTGGGCGAAGCAACAGAGCTTCTGATTTCACGCTTTCCGAACTGATGCCGAGGCTAATGCAGGGATGTCGCAGAAATTCGCCGGCGAGCAGGCGGTTTGATATCCTTTGTTGACCACCGCCCAATGAGCGATATTTCGTTACAAGTTCGCCCGCGGCGCGATCCATTTGCCGGGACTCGAAGAAAACGCCGCCGGCTGGGCCGGCGGCGTCGACGGGGGACAGCCCGGGCGGCGGGAACCGTGACCGCCCGAACGCCGCTAATCTAGGCGGCCAATGTCGCAGAGACTTCCCGCCGGAAGCCCACTTTGTCGTTGGTTGTCGCGCTGCACGAACGGGGGACGTTTTGATACAATTTTCCCCTGTACACTCGGAGAGACGGGGGTAGAGAACCTTTCAGGAGCTCTCTCATGGATGCGGTGCCACACATCGCCATTGTCGACGACCATCGCGACATCCGCGACCTAGTCGGCAAATACCTCAGCAAGCATGGCTATCGGACCAGCCTCGCCGACAGCGCGGCCGCGTGCCGTAAGCTGATCGAGCGCAACGGCATCGATCTCGTCGTGCTCGACGTCATGATGCCCGGAGAGGACGGGCTCTCCCTGTGCCGGTATATCCGTGAATCGACCAGCCTTCCGGTCATCATGCTGACCGCGATGGCGGAGGAGACTGACCGCATCGTCGGGCTCGAGCTCGGAGCGGACGACTATCTTTCCAAGCCGTTCAATCCCCGGGAACTTCTCGCTCGCATCAAGGCCGTGCTTCGCCGCGTGCAGAGCCTGCCGCCGCAGCGCGGCCAGATCAAAGCCAAGGAGGTTGCGTTCGACCGCTGGTCGCTCAATGTCGGCCGGCGCGAACTGACCGACCAGGACGGCATGATCGTGCCGCTGAGCACGGCCGAATTCCGACTTCTCAGCGTATTCCTCGATCACGGCGGCCTAGTCCTCAGCCGCGACCAGCTTCTCGATCTGACGGTGGGCCGCACCGCCGATCCGTTCGATCGCAGTATCGACAATCAGGTCAGCCGACTTCGCAAGAAGATCGAGGCCGATCCGAAGACTCCAGCGCTGATCAAGACGCATTGGGGTGGCGGCTACAGCTTCTCCGCGGAGATTTCGTCCGCATGATCAGCCTCTGGAACAAGAGCCTCGCCGCCCGCTTCATCGCGGTGATGCTGTTCGCGCTCGCTTTGTCGCAGGGCATCAGCCTGCTGCTGTTCAGCACCGAGCGCGACGAGGCTCTGTTCAGATCGGCGAAGGCCGAATTTCTTAGCCGCTGCGCCTCTGTGGCCAAGGTCCTGGAATCGACGCCATCCGATGTGCACGCGGATGTCCTTCTCGCCAGCGGCACGACCTATTCGCGATTTTGGATCTCGCATGACTTTCCCGAGGATGCGGCGTCCTGGCGCCGGGACGCCAAGGCTCGTCTCGCCGAACCCCTGCCAACTGTGCAGAAGATCGCCAATGGCGTGAGCGAGCCCGTACCACCTCATGCGCCGGAAACGGCCGGTCCCACCAGCGTTGCGACCGAACAGCTTCCTGCATGGGGCGACCTGCCAGCTCATGCGTGGCCGCTCTCCCGTTCGGCGAAGTTTCTCTATCTGAACCAGCCCCAAGGCATGGGCATGGGTCTCACCGTCCAGCTCGCTGACGGAACTTGGCTGAACACCGCCTTTTCCAAGAAGATCATCAACGGGATGTGGACGTCGCGGTCCCTGATCTCGCTGACCGTAACCGCGATCATCCTTTCCATCTGCGCCGCTTTGATCGCGCGCGGCATGACCGGCCCGATGCGCCGCCTCGCGGTTGCCGCCGAAGCGCTTGGGCGCGGCGAAAGCGTGCCACCTTTGCCCGAGCGCGGGCCGGACGACATCCGCCAGACGACGGAAGCGTTCAACCTGATGCAAGCGCGTCTGCAGCGCTTCGTCGAGGACCGCACGCGCATGCTCGCCGCCATAGGTCATGATCTGCGCACGCCGCTGACATCGCTGCGCCTGCGCGCCGAGTTCGTCTCCGACGACGAGACGCGCGAGAAGATGCTGAGCACGCTCGACGAGCTTCGGCAGATGACGGAGGCGACGCTCGCCTTCTCCCGCGACGAGGCGGTCGAGGAAGAAACGCGAAACGTCGATCTGACGGCGCTCGTCGGCAGCCTCTGCGACGACATCGCCGAAATCGGCCACGACGTGACGTTCACCGAGGCGCCGAAGATCGGCTATCGCTGCCGCGCGGACTCGCTGAAGCGCGCCGTGCGCAATCTGATCGAGAACGCTGTCCGCTATGGCGAGCGTGCGCGCGTCAGTCTCCGGGCGAACGCGGCCGCGATCAACATCATGATCGAGGATGACGGCCCGGGAATTCCGGTCGATACGGTCGAGCGCGTCTTCGCCCCGTTCTTCCGGTTGGAGGATTCCCGCAACCGCGAGACTGGTGGTATCGGGCTCGGCCTGTCGATCGCACGCGATATCGTCCGGCACCATGGCGGCGATATCGTTCTCGCCAATACCGGCACCGGACTCCGCGCGACCATCACGCTGCCGCAGACGCAGCCCGTCGATAAAGCCCGCAAGGCTTCAAAGGCGGAACCCGTTCCTAACCAGCCGCTTGCCTGGGGTAATTCGCCGGCCGAATGATCCGACCGTTATTTGTATCAAAGTTTGGCCGAAGCTTCTTTCCGCGACATTCGCTGACACTTCGCGATCCAGGTGGCAAAGTTTAGAGGCCTTCCAAGTGCACACTCCGCGCCGGTTATCGGAGTGTCCAAATGAGCCTCAGGCTTTTCGCTTCAGCTCTAGTCGTCTCAAGTTTCAGTATCGGCTCGGCGCAGGCGCAGGACGCCTCGGCTGACGGCCAGCGTCTTTTCCAGCAGCGCTGCGGGACATGCCACAGCGTCCAGCCCGGCCAGACCCGGGTCGGCCCAAACCTGTCGGGCGTGTTCGGCCGGAAAGCTGGCACCGTTGAAGGCGCCCGCTACTCCGATGCTCTGAAGAATGCAGGCATCGTGTGGAGCGACGAGACGCTGAACGCCTATCTCGATGATCCCCGCAAGCTCGTTCCCAACACCACGATGACGATCAGCCTGCGCGACCAGACGCAGCGCGGCGCGATCGTCGCCTATCTGCGCGGTCTTTCCTCGCAAACACCAGCAGCCCAGTGACAGCCGAACTCAGGAGGAGATCAACATGGCTCGACTGACGATTAATGGCGAGGCACGCGACTTCGATGTCGATCCCGAAACGCCGCTACTCTGGGTGATCCGCGAGCAGGCCGGGTTGACCGGCACCAAGTTCGGCTGCGGCATCGCTCAGTGCGGCGCTTGCACGGTTCACATCGACGGAATCGCGACGCGCTCTTGCGCGATGCCCATCAACGCAATCGCTCCGGAGCAGAAGATCGTCACCATCGAGGGCCTGTCGCCGGACGGCTCCCATCCGGTGCAGAAGGCCTGGCTCGCGCTCGACGTGCCGCAGTGCGGCTATTGTCAGCCCGGCATGATCATGGCGGCGGCCGGTCTGCTTCAGCAGAATCCGAATCCGAACGACGAGGATATCAGCGCCGAGATCACCAATATCTGCCGCTGCGGGACGTACAATCGTGTCCGCGCCGCGATCAAAGAGGCCGCCAAGGGCGGCTCCACCCAAGCCGGTTGAGGGAGGCGGACATGACGATCGCAACCAAGGTTTCGCGCCGCAATTTCATTGTCGGCTCCGCCGCCGCAGTCGGCGGCTTCTCGCTCGGCTTCCACATCCCGTTCACGCCTGAGGCCCTGGCCCAGGGCGCGACCATTCCGGAAGTGAATGCCTGGGTGGTCATCAAGCCGGATGAGACGGTGGTCATCCGCATCGCCCGCTCGGAAATGGGGCAGGGCACGTTGACCGGTCTCGCCCAGCTCGTCGCCGAGGAACTGGAATGCGACTGGTCGAAGGTCACGACGGAATATCCGTCGCCCGGCCAGAATCTCGCCCGCAACCGTGTCTGGGGCAATTATTCGACAGGCGGCAGCCGCGGTATCCGGGAGTCGCACGACTACGTGCGCCAGGGCGGAGCCGCCGCGCGTGAAATGCTGGTCGCCGCCGCCGCTGCCGAGTGGAAGGTTCCGCGCTCGGAGTGCTCGGTCTCAAAGGGTGTGATCACTCACAATCCGAGCAAGCGCACCACGACCTACGGCAAGGTCGCCGAAGCTGCCGCGAAGCAGACGCCTCCCGGTAATATCGCGCTGAAGGATCCGAAGAACTGGACGATCGCGGGCAAGCCGCTGCCCCGCCTCGATACGGCCGACAAGTTGACGGGTAAGCAGGTCTATGGCGCCGACCTGAAATTCCCCGGGATGCTGAACGCTGCCGTTCGGGCCTGCCCGCATTTCGGCGGCAAGGTCGCGAGTTTCGATGCGGCTGCCGTCTCCGGCATGCCCGGCGTGAAGAAAATCGTGAAGATCGACGACACCACGGTCGCGGTCATTGCCGATACCTGGTGGCGGGCGAAGACCGCGCTCGATGCCCTCCCGGTGACCTGGGACGAGGGTCCGAACAAGGATGTCTCGACCGCTTCTATCGCCGAAATGCTCAAGGCCGGTCTCGATGCCAACGACGCCTTCGTGTCGACCAAGGTGGGCGACGTGCAGGCGCAATTCTCCGGTGGCGGCAAGGTGGTCACCGCGACCTACGCCTTTCCGTACCAGAACCACGCCACGATGGAGCCGATGAACGCCACGGCGCTCTATACGCCCGATCGCTGCGAAGTCTGGGTGCCGACGCAGAACGGTGAATCGAGCCTCGCAGTTGCGGCCGAAGCCGCCGGCCTGCCGGTGCAGAAGTGCGACGTCCACAAAGTGCATCTTGGCGGCGGCTTCGGTCGGCGCGGCAATTTCCAGGACTATGTCCGGCAGGCCGTGCTCCTCGCCAAGGAGGTTCCCGGCACGCATGTGAAGCTGCTCTGGACGCGTGAGGAAGACATGCTCCACGGCGCCTACCATCCGACGACGCAGTGCAAGATGACCGGCGCGCTCGACGCGCAGGGCAATCTGACGGCGCTGCATATGCGGATTTCCGGCCAGTCGATCCTTGCGACGGTGCGGCCGGAAGGCATGCAGGGCGGCATGGATCCGGTCGTCTTCCAGGGCCTCACCGCGAGCAGTCCGGAAGGCCATCTCGGCTACACGATCCCGAACCTCGTGATCGACCATGCGATGCGCAATCCGCCGATCCCGCCGGGCTTCTGGCGCGGCGTCAACCTCAACCAGAATGCGATCTACGTGGAATCCTTCATGGACGAACTGGCCCATGCGGCCGGCGTCGATCCGCTGGAATTCCGGCGCAAGCTGATGGCGAAGCACCCGAAGCACCTCGCGGTGCTGAACGCGGTCGCCGAGGGCGTCGGCTGGGACAAGGCCCCGCCGCAGGGCGTTCATCGCGGCCTCGCCCAGATCATGGGCTTCGGCAGCTATGTCGCCGCCGCCGCCGAAGTGTCGGTGACCGACGGGCGTCTCAAGATCCACCGCATCGTCGCGGCCACCGATCCGGGCCACATGGTCAATCCGGCGCAGATTGAACGGCAGGTCGAGGGCTCGTTCGTCTACGGCCTTTCCGCCAGCCTCTATGGCGAATGCACGGTCAAGAACGGCCGGATCGAGCAGGAGAATTTCGACACCTACGACGTGCTCCGCATGGCCGAGATGCCGGCGGTCGAGACGATCATCCTGCCGTCGGGCGGTTTCTGGGGCGGCGTTGGCGAGCCGACGATCGCGGTCGCGGCTCCGGCGGTTCTCAATGCGCTCTTCGCGGCGACGGGCAAGCGTATCCGCACCCTGCCGCTGAAGAACCACGATCTGGCCTGAGCGGGATCGTGGCGAGTCCAGGCGGCAGATCGATGCGCCGCGAGCTTCTCCTGCTCGCGGTGCTCGGCGTCGTTGCAGCGATGCCTGTAGCCGCCGAAGCGCCGGCCGGTGCAACAGCATGTGCAGGATGCCATGCGCCGGCCGGTCGTGACCTGCCCGTTCCGACCCTTTCGGGCCGGACGCCGGAATCGATCGTCGCCGACATGCAGGCGTTCCGGTCCGGCAGCCGTCCTGCGACGGTGATGGACCGCATCGCCAAGGGTTTCTCGGACGGGGAGACGCGCGCCATCGCCAACTGGCTCGCGAGTAAAGACCATGCGTCAGCCAAGCCGTAGGACGGTCCTTCAGGGCGTCGCCGCCTCCGGCGCGGTCGCCGCGCTCGGCGCTCCGCCAGCCATCGGACAGGCGCAGAGCCGCGTGGTCGTCATCGGCGGCGGTTTCGCCGGCGCGAGCTGCGCCCGCGCGCTGAAACAGGAGGATCACAATCTCGCGGTGACCCTGGTCGAGCCGCAGACGCTCTATACGGCCTGTCCGTTCAGCAATGAGGTGATCGCCGGCCTGCGCGAGATCGAGGCGCAGCAGTTCACCTATGACGGCGTGCGCCGCGACGGCATCGAGGTCGTGCATCAGGCCGCAACCGGCGTCGACCATGCTGCCCGCAGGGTTCGTCTCGCCGACGGAGCCGAGATCGAGTATGCGCGCCTCGTCGTGGCGCCGGGCGTCGATCTCCGGTTCGACGCCATCCCCGGCTATTCCGAAACCGCTGTCGAGGCGATGCCGCATGCCTGGAAGGCCGGTGGCCAGACCGTGCTCCTGCGCCGCCAGCTCGCGGAGATGGCGGACGGCGGCACAGTGGTCATCTCATCGCCGCCGAACCCGTTCCGCTGTCCGCCGGGACCCTACGAGCGCGCCAGCCTGATCGCGCACTACCTCAAGCTCTCGAAGCCGAAGTCGAAGCTGATCATCCTCGACGCCAAGGACCAGTTCTCGAAGCAGCGCCTGTTCCAGGCTGCATGGCAGGAGCTCTATCCCGGTTTAATCGAATGGGTGTCGCTGTCCATGGGCGGGCGCGTCACCGAGGTCGACCCGTCGACGAAGACGCTCATCACGGAGTTCGGCAACCACGAGGCCGATGTCGCGAACGTCATCCCGCCGCAGCGTGCCGGAGCCATCGCCGCGATGGCCGGCGTCGCCGACCAGACCGGCTGGTGCCCGATCGATCCGGTGACGTTCGAATCGAAGCTCCAGCCGGGAATTCATGTCATTGGCGATGCCGCCATTGGTGGCGCGATGCCCAAATCGGCCTTCACCGCCAACGCCCAGGCGAAGGTCTGCGCCGCGGCCGTGATCTCGCTCCTGCGTGACCGGAAGCCGGCCGAGCCGAAGCTGATCAACACCTGCTATAGTCTCGTCGCGCCGGACTACGGTATTTCCATTGCAGGCGTGTATCGGCCGAAGGACGGTCTGCTGGCGGAGGTCGAAGGGGCGGGCGGCACGAGCCCGCTCAGCGCTCCCGCATCCGTGCGGGCCGCCGAGGCGGTCTACGCGGACAGCTGGTTCCGCACGATCACGGGCGAGGTTTTCGCGTGAAGACCCTTGTCCTCGCCGCTATGCTGGGCGTCACGCCTGCCGCGGCGCAGAATGGTCCGGTGCCGTATGCCGTCAGCGGCGACACGATCCCGGTCTCGCTCACCGGCCGGCCTGGCGATCCGGCCAACGGCTTGCGGCTGATCATGGATCGCCACCGCTCGCTTTGCGTTCTCTGCCATATGGGTCCGTTCCCCGAACCGCATCTACAGGGAAATCTCGCGCCAGATCTGACCGGCGTGGGGTCGCGACTTTCGGAGGCACAGATCCGCCTTCGTGTCGTCGATGCGAAGGCGCTCAACCCGGCCAGCCTGATGCCGTCCTATCTCAAGACCACCGACAATCCGGGCACGGCGCCGGCATGGCGCGGCAAAACCATCCTCGACCCCGCTGAAATCGAGGATATCGTCGCCTATCTCGTGACGTTGAAGGATTAATGATGTCCGGTCCGACCAGCATCCGTCTCGCAAGGCGCGACCTCATCTTCGGTGCGGGTGCCGGGCTCGTCGTGCTCACGTTGCCCCGAGCGGTCCTTGCCCGCCCGACGCTGGATGACGCGATCCGGGGTTTCACCGGCGGCAAGGCTCTGAACGACGGCCGGGTGAAGCTCGACATTCCGCCGTTGCTCGAAAACGGCAACGCGGTGGGCGTCACGATCGATGTCGAGAGCCCGATGACGGCCGAGGATCATGTCCGTCGCATCGCGCTGTTCAACGAGAAGAATCCGCAGGCCGACATCGCCATCTTCCACCTTGGTCCGCGCTCCGGCCGGGCCCGCGTCTCGTCGCGCATCCGCCTCGCCACGTCGCAGACGGTCGTCGCGATCGCCGAGCTGACGGACGGCAGTTTCTGGTCGAGCCGGGCAAGCGTCATCGTCACGCTCGCCGCCTGCATTGAGGACTTGTCATGACCGCCCGCGCGCTCATCAATGCGCCGAAGACGGCGCGCAAGGGCGACATCATCGAGATCAGGGCGATGATCGCGCACAAGATGGAGACCGGCTACCGGCAAGGCCCGAACGGCCAGATGATCCCGCGCGACATCATCAACCGCTTCGTCTGCACCTATGGCGGCGCGGAGATTTTCTCCGCAGATCTGTTCCCTGCCGTATCGGCCAATCCGTTCATCGCCTTCTCGACGGTCGCGACCGAGAGCGGCACGATCACCTTCGCCTGGACTGGTGACGACGGCCAGACGCAGACGGCGACGGCCGAAATCGCGGTGAACTGATGGTGTGGCGAAAGCCTGGCCTCGCGGTTTTCGCGATCATTTTTGGTGGCGGTGCGATGGCGGAGATCGCGGGAGAAGAAAAGAAGTCAGGAAGCGGATTCATGTCGAGGGAGACACAGGCGATGCAGGCGGACGATACGAGCAATCCGGGGATGTTCTCGGTGCTCGACGGCGAACGTCTGTGGCGGGAGCCGGTCGGTCCCGCGATGAAAAGTTGCGCCTCCTGCCACGGCGATGCCGAGGTCAGCATGCGAGGCGCCGCCGCCCGTCATCCGGCGTTTGACGAGACGTCCGGCAAGGCGATCGATCTCGCGGGCCGCATCAAGCTTTGCCGCCGGGACAAGCAAACGGCCGAACCGTTTCCGCGCGGAAGCGAGGAACTTCTCGCGCTCACCACCTATGTCGGCACTCAATCGCGCGGAATGCCCGTCGCGCCGCCCGTCGACGAGCGGCTGACGCCGTCGCGGGAAAATGGCAAACGCCTGTTCGAGGCGAGGATCGGCCAGCTCGATCTCTCCTGCGCGTCCTGTCATGACGACAATTGGGACAAGCGCCTCGGCGGCAGCCCGATCACGCAGGCCCATCCGACGGGCTATCCGATCTATCGCCTGGAATGGCAGTCGGTCGGCTCGCTCCAGCGCCGCATGCGTAATTGCATGGTCGGCGTCAGGGCCGAGCCTTACGAATTCGGTTCGCAGGAATTCATCGATCTCGAAGCTTATCTTAATACGCGCGCGTCCGGCCTTGCGGTCGAGACGCCGGGAGTAAGGCCATGATGGAAGAAACCGGTCCCGTCATCGGAAGTCCGCAGGATGACTGGCCCCTGTTCGGTCTGGTCGACGACATCCGCCCGGCGCTCCGGGCCGAGCTGGATCGCAATCGCGCGGTGGCGCTCGTCACTTTGTTCGCGGCCCAGGGCGGCGCTCCTCGTGGCGTCGGCGCCCAGATGCTCGTCACCTCGGACGGCGCGTCCGGCTATCTGTCCGGCGGCTGCGTCGAGGCCGATATCGTGCTTCACGGCCGCGCCGTCATCGCCGACGGCCAGCCGCGCTGGCTGGTCTACGGCCAGGGCGGCCCGATCGATATCCGCCTGCCATGCGGCGGACGGATCGAGGTCCTGATCGAGCGCGTATTGCCCGACGACCCGGCGGCGGCCCGGCTCATCACTCTCACCGAAGCCCGGCAGCCCGCGCTGTGGCTGACCAATGGGCGCGAGCGCATGTGCCTGACCGAGCAGGGCCAGCGGCCGGCGACGGGAGACGACGATGTCGTCGTCCGCCGGTTCGACCCGCGCCAGCGCGTCGTCGTTCTCGGCGCCGATCCGATGTCGCTGGCTCTGTGCGCGCTGGCGACCCAGGCTGGCGCGGAAGTCATGCTCGTTCGGCCGAACGGTCCGCTCTCGCCGCCGCCGGTGGCGGGCATAGCCTATCATCGCTCGTCGCCTTCCGAGGCGCTGGCCACGATCGGCCTCGATCCCTGGACCGCCGTCGTCATTGCGCTCCACGACGAAATCCACGATCACGCATCGCTGATGGCGGCGCTTCCCTCCGCCGCCGGTTATGTCGGACTGCTCGGAAGCTCGCGCCGCCTGCCGGGGAAACTGGAGCGTCTGCGCATGGCGGGATTGTCGGACGACAATATCGCCCGCCTGAAAGCCCCGATCGGCCTGTCGCTCGGCGGTCGTGCCCCGTGGGAGATCGCGACGGCGATCTATGCGGAGATCATCGCCACAGCGCATGCCGCGCAGCACCAGCGGACTGTCCGTTCCGAGCCTGCCAATCGGATCGACACGGTGCCGGCGGTGTCGGCCTGAGCCTATGACCACTGCGAGGGACGTCCACGCCCTCGTCCTCGCGGGTGGGGCTGCGACACGCTTCGGTGGACGCAAGTTGCTCGCGCCTTGGCAGCAAGGCGTGCTCCTCGACGGAGCCATCGATGCGGCGCTGGCCTCTCCCGCGCTAACGATCGTTCTCGTCACGGGAGCGAATCGTAAAGAGGTGGAGCGCGCCGCCAAGCGTCATGGAGGCCGTATCTCAGCCATCCACGCCGCGGACCATGGGCACGGCCTGTCCGCCAGCCTGAGGGCCGGCATCAAGGCTTTGCCGGCATCGGCCGACGCGGTTTTCGTGTTCCTGGGAGATATGCCGCGAGTGCCTCACTCGATGGCCGCCGATCTGCTGTCGACCATCGGGTCGCGCCCGGCCGCCGTCCCGGCTTTCCAAGGGCAATGGGGGCACCCTGTGCTTCTTCGCCGTTCCCTGTTCGACGAGGTCGCATCGCTAAGCGGCGACATTGGAGCCCGGGCCATCCTGAAAGCTTTGGGCACGAACCTAGCGGTCGTCGATACCGACGATCCGGGCGTGCTCCTCGACGTCGATGAGCCGAACGATCTTGAGGCGATGCGCCACCTGGACCCCTGATCCCGCTTCGGATTCCGGCGTCAGACGAGCCGCGGTCGTCATCGGCCTACTGGGGCGGATGCTCAAGACGGAGCTGCTGCGCTCGAACCAGCTTTCGGGCGGCAATCTCCTCTACATCATTCATAGGCCGGCGGCATTGGCGATCATCGCGATGATGGTGTTCTCGCTGGCGATGACGTTCATCGGAAAGCGTCGTCAGGCACGGATCGAGGCTGAGGAGAACGCCCCGTTTGCAGGACATGAACGGGCAGGCGGTCAGTCACCCCTGACCATCGATAACGGAGCGCGGACGGGCGTTGCCCGCGCCGCCTGGGTAGCGGCGAAGCGCCGCGCGATATTCGATCCGGCATGCCCGTCGGACACGAGCGTCGGGATCGCGACGCGGCCCTGCTCGTCGCAGGCCTCGATGACGACGTTCGTCGTTGCGCCATTGGTCGCGTGGACGAGTTCGACGTTCCAGCGCGAGCGCGTCGAAGTCACCTGCAGCGAGCCTATCCGCCATTGGGTTGCGAGAAGCGCGGTTGCTTTCCCTGGGGGCCCGCGACGGATGATGATGCCGAGGGCGCCTGTGCTTTCCGCCGACCGCTGCAACCGTCGCAACGCCGTCGTGGTCAGCGCCGCCGTTTCAATAACGACCGAACCGAACGCGCCGGACGAAAGGGCGGCTTCCGCGCGGCTGACCAATTCCTTGTGGCTGCCGGCCTCGACATAGCTCAGGCGCGACGTGGCGAGCCCCGCCTGCCCCGTGGCCGGCGCGAAGAGGTCCGGCTTGCCGACGCACCACAAAACTGCGCCTCCGGCCCTCGCCACGATTCCCTCGGCGAACAACGTGGCAGCGGCGCCATCAACGACGTTGTCGCCATTGTCTGCAATCTCGTGCAGCGCGCCGCGAGCCAGTCCGCCGTCTGCCAGATGTGAATCGAGAGCCGAAACGCCGAAAGCCAGCGGAAGTCGTGGACGCGTCTCGGCGGTGAGAGAGCGAGGCTCCTCATCGGGTTGTGAGACTTCGCGCAATGCGGCGTTTGATCTGCGGATCATGTTCTATATTTGTTCTCATAATCCGCCTCTTCGTCAAGCAGCAGTGATCGTTCTCAACCTGTGGCGAGCAGCGGACCCGGGGATCCGTAGAAGTCGCCCTGCAGGTAGCTGGCGCCGAGCTCCGTGAGGACCTTGGCGATCTCCTCAGTCTCGACGCTCTCGGCGACCGTTTCGAAACCGATTTCGCGCGCCAGTTCGACGATCGCGCGGACGAAGGCGCGGTCTTCCGTCGAATTGGCTAGGCCCCTGACGAACGCGCCGTCGATCTTGACCAGATCGACGCCCAGGCCACGCAGGGTACGGAACGAGGTCTGACCGGCGCCGAAATCGTCTATCGCGACCTGGACGCCGGCCTCGCGTAGCGTCTTGACGAACTCGGTCGTCTCTTCGAAATCGCCGAGCGCCGCGGTCTCCGTGATCTCGACGTGAAGCCGGCCCGCAATTGCCGGCTTCACCTTGAGCAGGTGAAGAACGCGATCGCGCCATTCCGGATCGACGGCGGTGTCCGCGGAGACATTTACCGCGATGACGGCGTGGGGGTTGGCCTCGAGCGCGGCGACGACGAGGTCGAGAACGCGACGGTCGAGAAGATGGACGAGGCCGAGCTTCTCCGCCGCCTCGATATGAGCGCTGAGAGAGGCCTGGTCTCCGGCTACTTCGAGGCGGGCAAGGGCTTCATGCCAGATGACGGCGCCGTCCCTGGCGCGAACCACCGGTTGAAAAACCAGAGACACCTTGTTTGTGTTCAGCGCGGCCATCAACTCGTCCGCGAGTTGGACGTAGCGACGGCGGCGGTCGTCTCGAGCCTGACTGGGCGCGAAAGGCATGAATGCGCCGCGCCTCTTGCGACGGGCCTCGGCGAGCGTTTCCGAGACCCGGGCGACCATTTCGACCTGGCTCTGGGCGTGGCGAGGACCGACGATGCCGGCTCCGGTGACGCGGACGCCGACCGGACCGGCGGAGGTTTCGATGGGCTCCTCGTGGACCGCATCCATGAAGCGGCGGGCGGCGACGCCGAGTTCCGTCAGCCCGCAATTGGCAAGCGCGAGGCCGAAGATCGTGGTCGAGAAGCGGCCGAGCGCGTCGCCGGTGCGCATCCTGGACCGGAGGCGCTTGGCGACGCCCGCGATGATCTCGTCCGGAGTCGTGTCTCCGTACGCCTCGTTCAGCGCGCCGATGTTCTCGACGGCGAGAAGGAGGAAGGAACAGGAGGTCCGATAGCGCTTGCCGTCGGCCAGCATGCTTTCCAGCACGTCGAGCAGTTTCAGCCGGTTCAGCGTACCCGTGAGCGGGTCGAACCGGGTCTGGATCGCGAGGCGCTGCTCCGCCTCGTGCCGTCCCGTTACGACACGGATCATGCCGCGGGCGCGCGCAGGCAAGCCGTCGGCGCCAGCATACCAATGGCCGACATCCTCGATCCAGACATGCCGTGGACCGTCCCGGCCGTCGATGCGGACCGGATATTCCAGTTCATACGCAACGCCCTCGCCCTCGTCGCGAGCGGTCGAACCGAAGATCGCGGTGTGACGGGACGTCATGGCATCGGGGTCGGTGGAGGCGGCCCAGGCCTGGCCGCTCGAGAGATCGCGTCCCGAGAGGGCGGGCGGAGGTTTCGGGAACCAGGTCAGGGTGTCGGAAGATACGGTCCATTCGTAGACCGCGGCCTCGATCTCGCTGAGAAGTTCCGGGGCGGCGAGTTCGGCCAAGCGACGGGTTCCCAACCAGATTCCGGGCCGAGCTTGCCCCGCGCACCGAGCGTAGCGCAAGACCGTTAACGAAAACTTACCAAACCGGACCTTTCCCGCCTATTCTGGCATTGAACTTGCGTGAATCGGGTTGTCGGGAGCAGGAGCGTCCCGAAATGGGACGTCGGTGCCAGTGTCGAACGATGCGTATCAGGACAATTCGTGGAGCGGCGGCGGCACGGCGCTTGTCGTGCTCGATGCCGCGCCGTCCGAACATGCTGGGACGGCGACGTTGACCAGCGCTCCGCTGATCGCGCAGCTCATCGCCACGCGGCTCGACATGCCGCAGACGCGGGCTCGCCGCCGCATCGCGGGTTCAGAGGGTTTTTCCGCCTACGGCGCGGCGTCGGACATCATCCGCGCCGGCCACCGCGAGCCGGGCCTGAGCTGGGTCGCCTGAAGCTCGGTCACGGGCAACAAAAAAGCCGGCCACGAGGGCCGGCTTTTTGATTCAAACCGTTGGCCTGGGTCAGGCTTCGGCCTTCGGCGTCAGAACCTGGCGACCGCGATACATGCCGGTCTTGAGGTCGAGGTGGTGCGGACGGCGCAGCTCGCCCGAGTCCTTGTCCTCGATATAGGTCGGAGCCTTGATCGCGTCTGCGGAGCGGCGCATGCCGCGCTTGGACGGCGAGGTCTTTCGTTTCGGAACGGCCATTTGCGGATACCTCAAAAAGCTGCGACGCGACCGTTTCCAGTCGCGTCGGCGAAAAGATTGGCGGTGCTGATAGCACCGGTTGCCGAGAAACGCCAGAGGCTATCAGCGCGAGAGGCAGGAGGTATCAGCCCCGCGTGAGGAAATGCCCGCGGCGCGGCGCATCTGCAGGCGCGTCGGCTTCGCTGAATTGCGCACGATCGGGTTCGGCAGCGCGGCTGCGAGGATGGCGGACTCGCCCGCGTTGAGGTTCGCGGCGGGCTTCCGGAACGCCTTGCGGGCGATCGCCTCGGCGCCGAAGACGCCGTTCGGGCCCCATTCGACGATGTTGAGATAGACCTCCATCGTCCGGCGCTTCGACCAGACGAGGTCGATCCATGTCGCGAGCACGATCTCGAACGGCTTGCGGAGGTAGCCGCCTCCCGGCCAGAGAAACAGGTTCTTCGCCACCTGCATCGTGATCGTCGAGGCGCCGCGCGACGGGCCGTCTTCTCCCGCTTCCTCGATGACGAGCCAAAGCGCGTCCCAGTCGACGCCCCAATGGCTGCAGAACCGGGCGTCCTCGGACGAGATGACGGCGCGCGCGAGGGACGGGTTGATGCGCTCGAACGACACCCAGTCGCGCTCGACGGGCTGCAGGGTCAGCCAGCGGCCAAGCATCAGCGTCGAGACCGGCGGGACGACGGTGTAGACGACCGTCAGGACAAAGGGCAGGGCGATGATCGCCGCGATGATGCGGACGATCTGGCGACGCCGGCGCTTTCGCATGTCTGGCGCGGGCTCCGGCTCGGCGGGCGGCAAGGGGCTATAGGGCGAGGGCTCCGTCCGCGCCTCTTCCCGCTCCAGTCCGAAATCGAGTGACATCAACAACGCCCCGCACACATGCGGGACACCATAACCAGCGATGCCCGTCGGGCGAAGTCGGAAGTGCTTACTCGGCGGCCTGGTTCGGGGCGACGCCGAAGCGGCGCTGGACGTAGTCCTCGACCATCTGCGTGAAATCGGCCGCGAGCGTCGGGCCGCGCAGGGTGGTGACCTTCTGGCCGTCGACGAAGACGGGAGCCGTCGGGCTTTCGCCGGTGCCGGGCAGCGAGATGCCGATATCGGCATGCTTGGACTCGCCCGGTCCGTTGACGATGCAGCCCATCACCGCGACGTTCAGCGTCTCGGCGCCGGGATAGCTTTTCTTCCACTCCGGCATGCGGGTGTGGATGTAGCCCTGGATCTCCTGGGCGAGCTCCTGGAACGTCGTCGACGTGGTGCGGCCGCAGCCCGGGCAGGCCGCGACGAGCGGCACGAACGTCCGGAAGCCCATCGTCTGCAGAATTTCCTGGCCGACCTTCACCTCGCGGGTGCGGTCTCCGCCCGGCTCCGGGGTCAGCGAGATGCGGATCGTGTCGCCGATGCCTTGCTGCAGGATGACGCCGAGAGCGGCCGCCGAGGCGACGATGCCCTTGGAGCCCATGCCGGCCTCGGTCAGGCCGACGTGGAGCGCGTAGGGTGTGCGGGCGGCGAGGTCTTCATAGACCGCGATCACGTCCTGGACGTTCGAGATCTTGGTCGAGATGATGATCTTGTCGGCGCCCATGCCGAGTTCCTCGGCGCGGGCGGCGGAGAACAGAACCGAGCGGATCAGCGCCTCGCGGGTGACCGCGCGGGCGTCCAGCGGGTTCGGGCTCAGATTGTTCTCGTCCATCATCGCGGTGAGCATCTCACCGTCGAGCGATCCCCAATTGCCGCCGATGCGCACAGGCTTGTCGTGCTTCAGCGCCATTTCGATGATCTGCGAGAACTGCTTGTCCTTCTTGTCCTTGAAACCGACATTGCCCGGATTGATCCGGTACTTCGACAGCGCCTCGGCGCAGCCTGGATGGTCGGCAAGCAGCTTGTGGCCGATGTAGTGGAAGTCTCCGACGAGCGGGACGTCCACGCCCATCCGGTCGAGCTTCTCGCGGATATGCGGGACGGCGGCAGCGGCCTCGTCACGGTCGACGGTAATGCGGACGATCTCGGAGCCAGCGCGGGCGAGATCTGCGACCTGCTTGACCGTGCCGGCGATGTCGGCGGTGTCGGTGTTGGTCATCGACTGGACGACGACCGGGGCACCGCCGCCGACCGTCACATTGCCGACCCGAACCGCCACCGAGCGGCGGCGACGATCTCTCAGACCCAAGTCCATCACGTCCTCATAGAAGTCTTGTCGGACGGTACACCGCCCAGAGTTTCGAAAAGCCTATAGCAGACAATCATGTTTGCGTCGCCCGACAGGCGGCACATTCGCCGGCGACCTCGACGAACTGGCCGCGCGGGACGAAGCCGGCATCCGCCGCGAGCGCCGCGATGTTGGCGCCGACATCGGCCCCGGAGGCCTCGACGGCCGCACCGCAACGCTCACATAGCAGGAAAACTACGACATCGGCGTGGCTATGCGCATGATCGCAGGCGACAAAGGCGTTCTTGCTCTCGATACGATGGGCGAGACCCTGACCGAGCAGGAAGTCGAGAGCACGGTAGACTGTGATGGGAGCCGGGCGGTCGCCCTCGGAGCCGATCTTCTCGATGAGATCATAGGCGCCGAGCGGCTGCTGGCTCGCGGCGAGCAATGACAGCACCTGCGCGCGCATAGGCGTCAGTTTAACGCCTCGCTCGGCGCAGAGATGCTCGGCCCGGGCGACAGCGCGCGCCGGGGCGGGCTCGTGCGAATGGGCGTGATGGGGCGCGTGCTCAGCCATGTGATAGGCGACATTTAACAATGCTGGCGGGGGTTTGCCACCCCGGGATTCTCTAAGCCTTTTCGGCGGCGATCGCGGCGCATCCGGTCAGCGCGGGCTGCGGTGAGGTGATCAGCTTCGTCGAGATGTTCGATACGAGCTTCTGATGCGGCGCCTTGTTGGAGAAGGCGTCTCGAAATTTCACAACATCCATCAGGTCGGCGTTCTTCTGTGCCACGCCTCCATAAATGTAGACGCCACCCTGTGCGAGGAAGGAGAGCGCCATATCGCCGGCGAAACGGGCAAGTGCGGTGAAGAAGATGTCGACCGCCTCCTTTGCCGTGACGTCGCCCTCGCGGGCGGCGATCGAGACATCCTGACCCTTGCGGGTTTCGGTCGGGACGCCGTCGATCAGCGAGATCGCCTGATCGAGCCGCGCGAGGCCTGGCCCAGAAAGCACAGATTCCGCGGAGACGCGTCCGAAATCCGCACGCACGGCGGCGAAGATCGCCTCTTCTCGCGCTGTGGTGGCTGCAAGCTCGACATGGCCCGCTTCGCTAGGAACGATGACCCAGCGCCCGTTGTCGTAGAGCAGCGCAGCAACGCCGAGTCCGGTTCCGGGGCCGAGCACGACCTTGGTGGCGTCGGATCGCGCCTCGCCTTCGCCGAGGGGCTCGAGTTCGTCGGCCCGCAGATGGGGTAGGGCCCATGCGATTCCGGCGAAGTCGTTGACGACCTCGACGCGCGACATCCCGAGATCACGCGCCAACTCCTCGGGCTTGAACGACCAGCCCCGTCGATTGGTGAGATGGACCGTGCCGTCCTTGATCGGACCGGCGATCGCGAGAACCGCGCGGTTCGGCTTGACGCCGACATGTTCGAGATAGCCCGGGATCGCCTCGCCGAGGCCGTTGAAATTGTCGTTGTCGAGCGTCGACACCGCTTCGGGCGTCATACTGCCCGCCCGGACAATCCCGAAGCGGCTGTTGGTGCCGCCGATATCTGCCACCAGAACGAAGTCGGAATTGCTCATGAAAATTGTCTCGCGCGGAAAGATCACAGCGACGTTACATTTGAGTCGGCCAAATCAGTAAGTCGTGCGTTATGCCGAAGGTTCCTGTTCACAGAAGGCCTTTTAATGAGTGTGCTGATCCTGCTGAATTCGCGCGCGGGCGCACTTTATTCGGGCGGCATTACCGATCCGGCCGGTATCGTCGAAAGGGCTTTTGCGACCGCTGGCCAAGATGCTGAGGTCGCGCTGATCGAACCCAAAGAACTCGATCAGGAACTCGAACGAGCGCGCGAGTCGAGGCACGAGACCGTGATCGTTGGCGGCGGTGACGGCACGTTCTCCAATGCTCTGGGCAAGCTCGCGGACAGCGGCAAGACCTTGGGCCTTCTGCCTCTCGGTACGATGAACCTGCTCGGTCGCGATCTCGGCTTTCCCGCAGACGATCTTGAGATCATGGCGGAGGCCCTGGCTCATGGCGAAGTCCGCAAGATCGATCTCGCCACGATCAACGGCCGGCCTTTCCACACGCTTGCTGGTATCGGCTATTTCAGCAGGGTGGCGCGCAACCGTGAACGGACGCGGCTGAGCATCCCGCTCGGCCGCCTGATCAGCGTGATGCTCTCTGTCTGGAGATCGGTGACGCAGACGGGCCGCATCTCGATGGACATCACGTTAGACGGCAAGGAGATGCAAGCGCACGCCTACGCCGCGCTCGTAACATCGAACCGGATCGGCAATGACTGGAGACGCCCGCATCTCGATGAAGGCCTGCTGGAGCTGCACCTGATGCGGCAGACCCATCTTGCCGGACGGGCAAAGGCGGGACTCGAACTCATTTCGGGCCGGTGGCGAGAAGGCGACTCGATCGAGTCGATCGTCGCGAAGGAGATCGACATCAGGATGTCGCGCCCCCGGGTCTGGCTTGCCGTCGACGGCGAGCTCTGGCGAGAGCCCACGCCGCTGCACTTCCGGATCGAGAAGGCGAAGATATCGATGTTGACGCCAAGGAGCGCCTAAAGTCAGGCGCCGAGCTCGACTCGGCCTGGATGGTCCTGGCTCGCGGCCTCGATGGCGAACGCGATGCAAACGGTGTCGTCGTTCGGCGTGTCAAAATCAGCGGAAAGCTGCGCCTTGTACGCCTTGGTCAGGCGTGCCGCGAGGCCCATGACCGGAACGGCTTCTGCGAGGTTGGGGCTGATCATCTCCAGCTTCACGCGGCCCGGCCCGGTGTGAAGAATGCGGACGTCGATCGGTCCCGTGGCCGCGTCGGCGCGGTCGAGCGCCGAACTGATGATCTCGGAAAACAGAAGGCCGAGTGGGACCGCGCGGTCGAGATCGAGTCGGACCAGTTCGCCTTCCGCGGTGAGTTGGATCACCGGTGCGCCGAGGCCGAAGCTCTGGCGGAGCTGGCCGGCGATGTCGCGAAGAAGCTCGGCCATACCGACGCGTCCGATTTCGCCCGTCGCGTAGGATGCCTTATAGGCCGACGCCATCGCCAGGACACGATCTTCCGGAACCCGGAGCAGCGTGCGGAGCCTCGTGGGCAGTTCGCGCCGCTGCATGGCGAGCAGGCTCGCGATCATCTGGAAATTGTTCTTCACCCTGTGATGAAGTTCTTTCAGCAGCGCGTTTTTCCCCGACAACGCCACTTCGAGCGCATGCGAGCGTTCTTGGATGCGCTCGGCCATCGTGTTGAAACTCGCGCCGAGGTCGGCGAGTTCAGACGGCGCGCGGTCGAGATGTTCGAGGCGCGGTGCATAATTGCCGATCGTATAGGCGGCGCTGACCGCACGAAGCCTCGTGATCCAGCGCAGGACGAGGCGCTCGACGCCGGAATAGATCGCGAGGATGCCGAAAATCAGCATCAGCAGGGGTGCCCCGACGGCGGTCACGAAACGCGGCCAGTCCGTTTCGTCGAGCGTCGCGAGCGGGGTCGCCAGAACGACGGTTGAGAGCGTTCCGCGCACCGGTGCCACGGCATAGTGAAATTTCATGCCCTCGGCATTTGCAAAAATGAGGCTTTCCGGGGGGTCATTCTGATTACCTACGGGAAGTGGGATCGTTGGCTTCCAGTCGAGACTGCCACGGGTGAACTCGGAAACGATCTGCCCGCCGCTTCGGATCAAGGCAAGCGTAGCCTCATGCACCTCGCCTTGCGGACTGAATATCGCGTCGAAGGCATGGCGGCGGAGCAGCAAGCCCACCGCGCGCCGCGAACCGTCGGAGACCTGGAACGGCCGCGATATGAGGACCACCTTATCGCTGGGCTGGATCTGTTCAGGCAGGAAGACGGTGTCGCCCGTAACGCCGGTACTGGCGATGGCGCGGGTCAGCGACGTGCGGATCGAGGATGTGATATCGGCATCGCCGGCGGAGCAAATGGTCTGCCCGGTGGCGTCCGAAACGATGATGCCGTCATAGTCCGGGCGCATCGACAGCGCCGCTCCAAGCAGCGTCGAGCAGTTGGGACCGGCGCTTGCAACCTCGACATTGGTCGCCAGCGTATCGGCCACCCCTTCCGCGATGCCGAGCGTCAGTCCCGCTCGCGTGGCGATCAGTTCCGCTCTCTGGACGACTGAATGAACGCGAGCTTCGGTGGTGGCGCCGTGGCTCCTCCAGGCCGCTCCGACGGCGAGGGCGGCCGCGGGCAGGTTCGCCAGGATAAGCAGGATTGCGAGGCGGCTTCTGAGACTGCGGGTCACAGGTCCTCTCGTCTGGTCCTGCCCCTCAACTGCCGGAGCCGGCGGTGGTGATCATCGCGGCCTGAAGCGTGGGTTCGGGGCCGAATTCGCCTGTCCCTTGAACGGAAAGTGCACGGGTAAGTGCGCTGCGTGCGCGATTGACGCGGCTCTTGATCGTGCCAACCGCAACGCCACAGATACTCGCAGCTTCCTCATAAGAGAAACCCGAGGCGCCGACCAGGATCAAGGCCTCGCGTTGATCCGGGGGGAGATTTGCAAGCGCTTCCCGGAAATCCTGAAGATCCATGTGGCCGATCTGCGATGGGTGGACGACCAGACGTCCAGAGAAGACGCCGTCGACGTCCTGCACCTCGCGGCGGCGCTTGCGATGCTCGGAATAATAAACGTTGCGCAGGATGGTGAAGAGCCAGGCACGCATGTTCGTGCCCTCGGTGAAACTGCCAAGGCTCGACCAGGCTTTGACCAGCGCTTCCTGAACAAGATCGTCCGCCTTGTCCATTTGGCCGCACAGCGAAACTGCGAAAGCGCGGAGACTTGGAATCTGCGCTAGAAGTTCGTCACGAACCGACGGGCTGCCGCTCATCAAGCGCCGCCTTTCGAGCCGGACTGGCCGCTCTCCTTTGCTTCGAGAGCCTTCAGCAGATCGATGAAACGGTCCGGAACGCTCTGATCGAGAATGTCTTCGTAAGCGGCTTTGAGGTGGCGACCGATATGGGCCTGGAGCTCGGAGTCGAGCTCCGCACCCGGCTTTGGCTCCTGAATGTTCTGCACATTCCCCTCGACTTTCGCTTTATTGCCGCTTCCTGCCCCCGGCCGATGCTGCATAACTACCAACCCTTTCGCGCCGTGATCCCAGCACGAGCGCGTAAAAACATCATGTGAGAACGCGAGTTTACGAAAGTAGTTCCGAACTGAGTGAAACTTTTTGGCTCGCCGGAACGTTCTGGGGGGTGATACCGTCGCGGTCACGCGGCGAATAGGGGGTTTTGTACGTATGCAGATCACACCCATCGTAGCGGCTCAGTTGCCGTTTCTGCGCCGTTACGCGCGCGCCCTCACGGGCAGTCAGCACAGCGGCGATACTTATGTGACGGCCGCTTTGGAAACCTTGGTTCAAGACCCGTCGCTGTTCCCTCGCGATATCGAACCCCGCATCGCGCTTTACCAGGTCTTCTCCCTCATCTGGTCGTCGATCCGGGTCAATCTCGAGGACGAGAGCTCCGGCGGGCATCTTGCGACCGCCAACCGCACACTCGAGGCTCTCGCGCCGTTGTCGCGTCAGGTCTTCCTGCTCGTCTCCGTCGAAGGTTTCTCCGTCGAGGATACCGCGCGCATTCTCGGTATCTCCGAGACGGAAGTCACGCTCGCGATCGATGAAGCCGGGCGCGAACTGGCCGATCTGGTTGCGACCGACGTCCTCATCATCGAGGACGAGCCGATTATCGCGATGGATCTGGAAGCTCTGGTCGAAAGCCTCGGTCATCGGGTTTGCGGCGTTGCCCGCACGCAGACCGAAGCTGTCGCGCTTGCCAACAAGACGAAACCCGGTCTCGTCCTGGCAGATATCCAGCTCGCCGACGGCTCGTCCGGTCTCGATGCCGTCAACGACATCCTCACGCTCTTCGACGTGCCGGTGATCTTCATCACCGCCTACCCGGAGCGTCTGTTGACCGGCGAGCGCCCTGAGCCGGTGTTCCTGATCTCCAAGCCTTTCCAGACTCAGACGGTGAAGGCGATCGTCAGCCAGGCGCTGTTCTTCGGGACCCGTGCCAGAAAGCGGGCTCGCGCTACCGCCTGATCCGTTGTTCTTCAGACCAAAAAAGCCGGGCTTTCGCCCGGCTTTTTCATTTTTGTTCTGCCTGTTACTTCGCCGCGGTGGGTGCCGCCGCATCCGGGGCCTTGAGGTTGAGGCCGCCGGCCGCCGATTTCAGGCCGATCTGCGGATCGCCTGGCGAGCCGCCAAGATCGAGGTCGGCGAATGCCACTTCGGCGACTTCGGAGCTCGTGGCGCCCTTGTCGATGAGGACCTTCGAGATCTTGTTGCCCTCGAAGCGGAGATCCTGAATCTCGGCCGCGCTGTCGGTGTTCGTCAGATTGGCGCCCACGATTGAGCTTGCTGGCCATGCGTCAGACGCAGCTGCGGCGGACGGCGCCGGAGCGGGCGTGGCCGGTTCAGCCGGCGCCGACGTGCTCGCGGCGCCCGTGGTGGACGCGCGGCCTGTCTCGGTTGCCGACGGATATTCGTATTCCGGCAGGCCTTCCAGCGAGGCCGTCGAAAGCTGGGTGATCTTCACCTTGCCGTCATCGAGTGCCGGAAGCTCCGACACGTCGTAGAGACGATAGGTCTGGCCGATGCCGACAATGCCGCCATGGGCGATCACGAGCTGACGCGCGGTGCCATCCGGGCTCAGGAGCACGTCGGCCAGGCTGCCGATCGATGCATCGTTCTCGCCGAGGACATCGGCGCCCTGCATCGAGGTGAAGAGGTTCGGATCCTCCTGGGTCTGGGCGTCCGCGGCCACGCCGGCGGGGGAGTTGTCGGCTGGAGCGGCGGGACTCGTGACCGCCGGGGGAGTGCTGGTGTCGGCGGGGGCCGGGGACTGAGCCTGGGCTACAGCAGCGGTGGCCAGCGCCGAGAGCGCGGCACTCGTCAGAAGAAGTCGCTTCAACATGCATTGCCTCCGTTGATAGGGGTGATGCGCGGGCGGCTGCGCGCCGATTTCACGCCTCGTTCCACCAACGCCCATTCCCCCGGAAGGTTCGCTACGAAATCCGTATTTCGCCTGATACAGCGGGCATGTTCACCGTCTGTCCGGCAAATTTTGAAATTCACTTGGTTGACCCGCAACGGGCGCCCGCTTTATGCCCGGAACGCTTCATGTCCGACATCATCGCCATCGTCCTGCCGATTTTCGCTCTGATCGGGCTTGGCTTTCTCGCGGCCAAGATAGGCCTGATGTCCGAACGTGCTGGCGACGGTCTCGCGGACTACGTCTTCGCCCTTGCGGTGCCCGCCCTCATTTTCCGCATGTTGTCAGAAAGCACCGCGCCGCTGAATTCGAGCCCTTGGGGGTATTGGGTCACCTATTTCGCGGCGGCCGCGGTCGTATGGGCGGGCGCAATGCTCATTTCCAGCCGTGTGCTTCATCGTGAACAGCGCGAAGGCGTGATCCACGGCTTCTGCTCGGCCCAGTCCAACACGGTGTTTCTCGGTATCCCACTGATCCTGCGCGCCTATGGTGATGCCGGCGCGGTGCCGCTGTTTCTGCTCCTTGCCATCCATCTGCCGATCATGATGGGCGTCGCGGCGATCCTGATCGAGGCGGCCGACCCTGAACGCAGCGGCGGCGGGCTAAGGCGCTTTTTCAAGACGCTTCTCACCCACCCGATCCTGCTTGCTCTCGCGGCCGGCGTCGCGGCGCAGCTGACGGGTGTGAAGGCCCCAGCCTCGATCAAGCCAATCCTCGACGCTCTTGCGACGTCGGCTTCTCCTGTGGCCCTCGTCTCGATGGGCATTGCGCTGGCCCGCTACGGTTTCCGCTCCGATCCGGAAGCGGCGTCGATCTCAGCCTTCCTCAAACTGATGGTCCACCCGGCTCTGGTGTTCGTCATCGGCACCTGGGTATTCGCGCTGGAGCCGGTTTTTACTGGGGTCGCCGTACTGTTCGCGGCCCTGCCCTCGGGCATCAACGGCTACATGATTGCCTCTCGCTACAAGATCGCCGAAGGCTTTGCCTCAAATGCTATCGCATTCTCGACAGCGTTTTCGGTGTTCACGGTCGCGATCTGGCTCTGGGTGCTCGGCGTCGGCTAGAGGCCGACGAGGCGTCGGATGTCGGCGACCCTGGCGGCGTCCGACCGGAGCACATGGAGGGCTTCGGAGCCGGCACTCTTCGACAGTTTCCTGCCGTCGGCGCCCAGGATCAGGCGATGATGGTGATATATCGGCTCCGGCAGGCGGAGGAGGGTCTGCAGGACGCGATGAACCGCAGTGGCGGCGTACAGATCCTGCCCCCTTACGACATGAGTCACGCCCTGCAGTGCGTCGTCGAGGGTGACCGAGAGATGGTAGCTAGTCGGCGTGTCGCGGCGAGCCAGCACGACATCTCCCCAGGCGGCGGGGTCGGCCATTATGGTCTCCGTCGATCCGTCAGCGCGGATCTCGGTCCAGGCGAGAGGTCCTGTTTCCTCGATCGCTTTCGTCATATTTAGGCGCCATGCGGGCTCGCGATCGACAAACATGGCGCCGGGCGGCGGCCGGCAGGTGCCGGGATAGATCGGCGTGCCATCGGGGTCGTTGGGCCATCCAGACTTCCCGTCAATCGCCGCTCGTATCTCCCCACGCGTGCAGGTACACGGATAGACCAGCCCTCGCGCCTTCAGCGTTTCCAGCGCCTCGACGTATTCGCGGAAATGCTCGGACTGACGGCGAACGGGCCGTTCCCAGCGCAAGCCAAGCCACGAAAGATCATCGAGGATCGAGGCTTCGAATTCGGGGCGGGAGCGCTCGGTGTCGATATCCTCTATACGCAGCAGAAATCGGCCTCCCATCTCCTCGGCCATGTCGCGGTTGAGCAGCGCCGACAGTGCGTGACCGAGATGGAGCGGGCCGTTCGGGCTTGGCGCGAAGCGAAAGACAGGCTGGGTCATGCCGGCGTTATCGGGTTGCGCTGGAGCGGGATCGATCGCATCTGACGCCTGTGCTTACCGCTCTCTCCCGTACAATCGCAAACGAAGACGATCTTGCCGCCCATATCGGGGCACTCGTTCGCGTCGACTCCCACATGGGGAAGGTCGCCGACGCAGCCGGCCATGTGCCTCTTCGCTGGATGGAGCACGGCTTCGCCGGCCTGGTCTGGGTCATCATGGGCCAGCAGATCTCGACCTCGGCCGCACGGGCGATCCACGACCGACTGGAGACGGCGCTCGGCACGATTACTCCAGAGACAGTGCTTGCCGCGAGCGACGAGGCGCTTCGGGTGGCTGGCCTTTCGATCCAGAAGATCAGGACGATTCGCGCATCGGCGCAGTACGTACAGGACGGCTTCGACCTGACCTCGCTCGTCGACATGGACGCCGAGGATGCCGTTACCGCGTTGACCGCGATCAAGGGCGTGGGGCGCTGGACGGCCGAGGTCTATCTGCTGTTCGCGCTCGGTCATACGGACATCTTCCCGGCGGGTGATCTTGCACTCCAGGAAGCGGCCAGAGTCGCGCTCGAACTGGATGAACGGCCGAAGGAAAAGGCCGTTCTCGCGCTGGCGGAGGCGTGGCGGCCGCATCGTTCGGCGGCGGCGCGGCTGCTTTGGGCCTATTATCGTGTTCTGAAGGGCGGCCGCGATGGCGCGCCCGTGTAGGGGATCTGAATGAAACTTCTGCTTCTCGCGGTTTGTCTGGCTCTGTTCGCGCTTCCCGCCGCGGCGCAGGACGATCCCGATCTCATCTTCAAGAAAAGCACCGTTTGGCGCTTCCTGTCGCCCGACGCGAAGCTGGCCGTCTACGCGATCGACGACCCGCTTGTCGACGGCGTGACCTGCCATTTCACCCTGCCGGAGATCGGCGGCTGGAAGGGGTGGGCGGGTCTCGCCGAAGAAGCGTCGGATGTCTCGATCGCTTGCCGTCAGTACGGACCGATCAAGATCAAGGGCAAGTTCGAGCAGGGCGCCGAAGCCTTCCGCGAGCGCCGCTCTTTCTTCTTCAAGAAGGTGCAGATCGTGCGCGGCTGTGACGCAAAGCGGAATGTGTTGGTCTACCTTGCCTATACGGACAAATTGATCGAAGGCTCGCCGAAGAACTCGACATCGAGCGTTCCGATCATGCCGTGGGGTGCCGAGCAGGGGCCTCGCTGCGCCGACTATCTGGAGTAGACATGGCCCTCGACGGACCCCGATTGCCCGCGCAGAGCGGCACGACCAAGTCGCTTGTCATCTTCCTTCATGGCTACGGGGCGAACGGCGACGACCTGATTGCGATCGGTAACGAATGGGCGAGCGTGCTTCCGGATACAGCATTCGTCTCGCCGCATGCGCAGGACGAGATGCCGCTCCATCCGGGTGGACGCGAATGGTTTGACCTCAGCGTCCGCAGCGACGAGAACCGCTGGCAGGGCGTCAATACGGCCGGTCCCGGCCTCGACGCCTTCATCACCTCGGAAATGGAGAGGCACGGCCTCCCAGCCAGCAAGGTCGGATTGGTCGGTTTCAGCCAGGGCACGATGATGTCGCTTCACGTCGGTCTGCGGCGCGCCGAATCACTCGCAGGCATCGTCGGATATTCCGGAACGATCGCCGGCGGCGAGCATCTGAAAGCCGAGATCAAAACCAAACCACCGGTCTTTCTGGCCCATGGCACGGCCGATCAGGTGATCCCCGTCGATGCGCTGGTCCACACCGTGGAAGTGCTTGCGGAATCAGGTGTTCCTCGCTCCTGGCACGTCGCGCACGGCATGGCCCATGGCATCGACCGCACGGGGCTGGCGAAGGGCGCGCAGTTCCTGAAGCAATGCTTTGGTTGAGTGCGTCCGTTAGGACCTTCACAAGCGTGACACAGAACCGTTAGACTGTCCGCACGCGTCGGATAAGGGCCGACGTCGTAAGCGGAGTTTGGCGTGACGGTTCACGTGTCTCCCGATTCCTGTCCCGCGCTTGTGCTGAACGCGGATTACCGGCCCTTGTCCTATTACCCGCTGTCGTTGTGGTCATGGCAGGATGCCATCAAGGCCATCTTCCTCGATCGGGTGAACGTTCTTTCTTCCTACGATCGCGTAGTCTCGAGCCCGAGCTTCGACATGCCGCTGCCGTCGGTCGTCTGCCTCAAGAGCTATATCAAGCCGTCGCGCAATCCGGCTTTCACCCGGTTCAACGTCTTCCTGCGCGACCGTTTCACCTGCCAATATTGTGGTTCGCGCGACGACCTGACCTTCGACCATCTGATCCCGCGCTCGCGGGGCGGCCAGACGACGTGGGAAAACGTCATCACCGCCTGTTCGCCCTGCAATCTCAGGAAGGGCGGACTCTTGCTGCAGTATTGCGGCCTGCACCTGAACCGGGCACCGTTCGCGCCGACGGTTCACGACCTGCACCAGAACGGCCGCCTGTTCCCGCCGAATTACCTGCACGACAGCTGGCTCGACTATCTCTACTGGGATACCGAACTGGAGCCTTGATCCTGTATCCCGGCCAACCGCGCGAAGCGCGTGCAGATCCGGGACCCAGCGTTTACTCGCGAAGCTCTTCAGCTATTGAGCGCCTGCGGCGCGCTTGTGCGCTGGACCCCGGATCACGCGATGCAGCTTCGCTGCACGCGGTCCGGGGAACGCCTAGCGGCGCTTTAATCCAACGAACGCGATCCCAGCCAGCACCGCGCTCACGACGACATTCCATCCCGCGAATGACAGGCCGAGAAACCGCCACGAAGCCGCGTCGCACGGCACGATCCGCGTCGCCTTGAGATCGTCAAGAAGATTGCCGCTTGCCGGCCCCGCCGCGCCGGGGCTGCATGTCGCCGGGCCGGGCCAGAACTTCCACTCGATGCCAGAGTGATAGACGCCAATGCCGGCGTTGACGACGAACAGGAGCGCCAGGACGGCGACGCCAGCCTTCAGGGCCGAAGGCGGCAGACTCTTGCCGGTGACCGCCAGGATCAGCGCAAGCGGGATGCCGATATAGTACGGCCAGCGCTGCCAGAGGCAGAGCGCGCAGGGCACATAGCCGTAGCCGTATTGGAACACATAGGCAGTTCCGAGGGCGGCCACGCCGCCGAGCGCGACAAGCGCGGCGGACCTCTGGGTGGTCAGATCGAGCATCAGACCACGTATTTGATGACGACGAAGCCGAGCACAAGGACGACCAGGAAGACGAGCGTGACGAGTTCGAGCCGCTTCTCGATGAAGTTGCGGATCGGCTCGCCATAGACGCGCAGGAGGCCTGCGATCAGGAAGAAGCGGGCGCCGCGCGTGATCACCGACAGGATGACGAACCATAGGAAATCGTAGCCGGCGAAACCGGAGGCGATCGTCACCAGCTTGTAGGGGATCGGCGTCAGGCCCTTGATCAGGATGATCCAGGCGCCCCATTCGGCATAGGCGTGTCGGAACGTGTCGAGCTTGTCCTGATAGCCGTAGAACTGGATCAGCCATTGCCCGACCGAGTCGAACAGCAGCGCGCCGATCGCATAGCCGACCATTCCGCCGAGCACGGATGTGATCGTGCACCACAGCGCGATGGTCCAGGCCTTGTCGCGATTGGCCAGCACGACCGGGACCAGGATGACGTCCGGCGGGATCGGGAAGAACGAACTCTCCGCGAAGGAGATGGCGCCGAGGGCGGGAATGGCTCGGCGGCCGGCCGCCAGCCTCATCGTCCAGTCGTAAAGCGGGCGAAGCATCAGACCCCCAGCGAAGTGCGCTCTCGTGTAGATGCTTGGCAGCCTAGCGTCCATCGGTGCGGATACCGATGCGACGAAAGGGCAAGGAGGCGGGCGGCGGCTCTAGACGCGCGGAGGGTGAATATGGCAATTGGCCATCCACCGCTGCGGGCGTGGCGGAATTGGTAGACGCAGGGGACTCAAAATCCCCCGTCCTCACGGATATGTCGGTTCGAGTCCGACCGCCCGCACCACTATGCCTATCAAGTGGCTTTCGATGGCTCGGTCGCCACGGCCGGATAGGCAACGGTTTTTGCGAACAGCCTCCCACGCGCCGCCAGTATCACAGTGCCGACCGCCACCAGACCGACGACAACGTTGGCCGCGACGAAAACCACGGGCGCGATAGCCTCGATCGCGCCGCTGTCTCCTCTGTCGAGCAATCGCAACGGCGCGGTCGCGAGAGCGGTGATTCCGAAGGTAAAGGCCCAGAACGACGGCGCGAACCCGCCCTCGCGGATCCACGGCATCAGTCGGAGCAGGACCAGCGATTGAAGCAGGCCGTAGCCGATAAGGGCATGGGCCAGCGCATCGGGTGCCCCCTGCGTCGCGCTGAGATAGGCGACGGCTCCGACCGGAGCTGGCGCGAGTTGAATTCCGAGGGTCGGCCGAAGGGCCGCCGCCATTTCCGGTGCCGTCAGCATGCGGTTGAGAAGTACCGATTCGATCGCCAGCCAGGAAAACAGGCCCGCGCCAAAGAACAGCTGGCCCCAGTCTGGATGGCCCAGCGCGGAGACGACCGTCGCGGTCACGAAACTGCCGGCGACAGTCGGGAGATAAAGGACCGCGGTCGTCGTGGTGTGGTCACGCTCTCCGTGCCAAAGGCCGCCCGTGCGCCAGACGGCGAAAGCGAGCGCAAAGATGGAGCCCAGCGCGAAAAGCGCGACTGCCAACCCGAATGAGTAGGGGAGTATGCATCCGCCCGCGAGCATGGTCGCGACGCCGATTAGGCCAACGAAGCAGCACTGCACCGGATGCGCGATTTCGGCCAGCGCCTCGTCACGGGCAACAAGCCACTTGGCGATGTAGAGCGCGATCAGGGCAACCCAGACGGCGATTGCGAGGAAGCAGATCGCTTCACCGATTGAGGCTGGCACGCTCCACACCTTCTGTGCCCAGCGCCAGGCCACGCCCAGCCCCGAAAGACCGAGCACCATACCGAAATACGCCGCTGGAACGACGGGCACCCTGATCGACATCGCAAAGCCTCCAACCCGGCGCAAAACTAAGGCTGGATCGCGGCTTCGGACAACCTATCCTAAGATGTTAACGCTAAGCCGAGATCGCACGCAGCCGCTCGATCTCGGCTTCCAGCTCCTTGATCTTCTCGTCCCGCACAGCGAGCGCCGCCGCGACGTCGGTGGCCTCGAAGCGCTGGGGAATGTGTTGCGGGCAATTGCCGTCCCAGGCGTTCACCGTGAACAGCAGCGCCTGCTCCGGCCTAGCGCGGTAGTTCGCCGGCATCAGATGGGCGACGAGATCGTCGTCGCCCTCCACCACGCGCGCCTCGCCCCAGAGCTTCACCCGACGGCGGTTCGCATAGTCGATCAGGAACAGGAAGGCCTTCGGATTGTCGGCGAGATTGCCCTGCGTGATGTACTGCCGGTTCCCTCTGAAATCGGCGAAGGCGATCGTGTGATCGTCCAGCACGCGGAGGAAGCCGGGCGGCCCCCCGCGATGCTGGATATAGGGCTGGCCGTCGGCGTTCACCGTGCCGAGGAAAACGCTGATCTGGGCGTCGATGAATGCCGCGAGATCAGGGGTGATCTCCGTCTGCCAACCATGGCTCGCTTCCATCGCCGCATAGCCTGTCCGCGAGCCCTTGCGGTCCTGGATGTCCTTCACCGAGGGGGTGAAGGCGACGTCGCTTGGATAGACGTGCGCGGTCATGGTCAGAGTCCGAGTTCGCTCAGCGACGGGTGATCGTCGGGGCGGCGGCCGAGCGGCCAATGGAACTTGCGGTCCTCGTCCTTGATCGGAAGGTCGTTGATCGAGGCATGGCGCTCACGCATCAGGCCTTCCTCGTCGAATTCCCAGTTCTCGTTGCCATAGCTACGGAACCATTGGCCGCTGTCGTCGCGCCATTCATAGGCGAAACGCACGGCAATGCGGTTACCCTGCCAGGCCCAGACTTCCTTGATCAGGCGGTACTCGATTTCCTTCGCCCATTTGCGAGTCAGGAAGGCTTCGATCTGGTCGCGGCCGTTGATGAACTCGGCGCGGTTACGCCAACGGCTGTCGATCGTATAGGCTTGGGCGACGCGGGCGGGATCGCGCGAGTTCCAGGCGTCCTCGGCGGCTCGGGCCTTTTGGGCAGCAGTTTCGGCATTGAACGGGGGCAGTGGTGGGCGGGCCATGATGCTGTCTCGGTGGGTTCAGTCAGGTGGAAGTCAAATAAGACCTTCCGGAAATCGCCGATATCCGGCAGATTGTGAAATCACCCTTCCAAAAATCGAGAGGGAAATTGGACCGACTCGATGCGATGACCGTCCTGCTTGCGGTAGTCGATGAAGGGAGCCTGTCCGCCGGCGCGCCCGCAGGCTCCGCACGCCGCTTGCGACCGTGAGCCGGAAGGTCGCCGAACTCGAAGCCCATCTCGGCACGAAGCTTCTCGTCCGCTCCAGCCGTCGCGTTTCGCTTACCGAAGCCGGGCAATCTTATATCGAGGCGTGCAAGAGAATTCTGGAGCAGGTGTCAGAAGCGGAACGCGCCGCCGCGGGCGAATACACCGAGCCGAAGGGCGAGCTTACGATCACCGCGCCGGTCGTGTTCGGGCGCCTTCATGTCCTGCCGGTGGTCGTCGATTTTCTGAAGATCTACCCGGAGATCAATCTGCGCCTCATCCTGGCCGACCGGGTGATGAACCTCATCGAAACCCATGTCGATCTGGCCGTGCGCATTGGCGACTTACCGGACAGCGGCCTCCTGGCGACCAGGCTTGGCGCGGTTCGCCGGGTCATGTGCGCGGCCCCCTCCCTCCTCGATGTCATAGGCAGGCCGCGAAAGCCGGAAGATCTCGAAGGGCAGGATTGCATCGCAACCGTCGAGGGGGTCGCCTCAGTCCGCGCCTATCGTTTCCGTACACCGAAGGGTGAGATCAGCGTACCGATGCGCTCGCGCCTGAAGGTCAGCGAAATAGAGGCGGCCATCGACGCCTGCGAGGCTGGGCTCGGCCTGATGCGTGTTTTGTCCTATCAGGTCGTAGCCGCTCGGCGAGAGCGCAGGCTTGAACTGGTGCTTGAGGATTTCGAGCCGGAGCCCTGGCCGGTCCATATCGTCTATCTCGGCCAGGGTCTGCTTCCGCTGAAGCTAAGGGCCTTCCTCGATTTCGCCACGCCGAGGCTGCGGGCGTCTCTGTCCGCAGCCGGCTAGGATTTAGTGGGGCGTTCTCTTATATATGATGGCAAACATCTATCGAGGTTTGCATCATGCCGCGCGCATCGCGTGAAGACGCCGAAAGGCACCGGGAAGAAATCATCGACGCCGCCTCCCGCCTGTTTCGCGAAAAAGGAATCGAGGGCGTCAGCGTTCCGGAACTGATGGCGGCGGTCGGGCTGACCCATGGCGGGTTCTACAAGCAGTTCAAATCCAAGGATGCGCTGGCGGCCCTCGCCTTCGAGCGCGCATCGACCAAGATCGTCGGCGAACTGCGCGAGCGGATCGCGGCAGCCGCGGGGACGCTCGAGGCACGGCAGGTCTTTCTCGATGCCTACCTCGCGCCGGAGCATCGCGACAATCCGGCGATGGGATGCGTTCTGTCGTGCCTGGCCGGCGATCTCGGGCGCGACAGCGATCAGGGGCTCCGCGACGCCTTCATGCGCGGCATGGGGCGCATGATCGAGCGGCTGGAAGCGGTGGAGGATCCCGCGCCGCTCGCCACTCTGTCCACCCTGATTGGCGCGGTCGCGCTGTCGCGGGCGACGATGGGAACGCCTCTTTCCGACGAAATCCTCGACGCGGTGAAGGACTCGCTCAGCACGCAAAAATAATTTCGCGCCGCCCCTTGGCGTCAATAGATTATGACCATAATCTATCTTCAGTGCTGCTGAGGCAGCTGATTGATGGAGAGTGTCATGAGCGGTTCATCCAAGGGGAAAGTTGTTGTCACCGGCGCATCGGCCGGCATCGGTGCGGTCTATGCGGATCGCCTCGCCAAGCGGGGATATGATTTGGTTCTGGTCGCCCGCAACGAAGAGCGGCTGAAGGAGCTCGCCGCCCGTATCACAGCCGAGACCGGCCGCAAGGTCGAGGTCGTGAAGGCGGACCTGACGTCGAAGGCCGATACGGCGCGTGTCGAGGCGGTTCTCCGCAACGATCCGGATGTCACGGGCCTGGTCAACAACGCTGGCATGGGCGTACAGGGCACGATCCTGGAGGCCGATGTCGAAAAGCTCGACACCATGATCCAGTTGAACGTGACGGCCCCGACGCGCCTCGCTTCGGCGGCTGCCGCCGGCTTCGCCTCGCGAGGCAACGGCACGATCATCAATATTGCTTCCGTGCTCGCTCTCGCTCCTGAACTTTTCAACGGCGTCTACAGCGGTACCAAGGCCTACGTATTGAATCTCACGAAGTCGATGCAGCGCGAACTCGCCGACAAGGGCGTGCGTGTTCAGGCCGTGCTGCCGGGCGCGACCCGCACCGAGATCTGGGAACGCGCGGGCATCGATGTCGAGGAATTCCCGGCGGAAATGGTCATGGGCGTCGACGAGATGGTCGATGCGGCGCTCTCCGGCCTCGACCAGGGCGAACCGATCACCGTGCCGCCGCTGCCCGACATGAAGGATTGGGATGCCTATGAGGGCGCCCGTCTGGCGCTCCAGCCGAACCTGTCGCGTCAGCACGCGGCCGAGCGATATCGCTCGAAGCAGGCGGCGTAAGGATATTCAAAGGCCCGCTTCGGCGGGCCCTTCCATGTCAGCGGGCGGTGCTCGCCGCGATCAGGTGATCGGCGCATTCCGCCGCGGCGCTGGCGGGCCCTTCGCCATGGAAGAGCTGGCTCGTCGCGTAGCTGCCCTCGATCAGGAGCATCAGCCCGTCGCCGAGCCTTGCGGCATCCCGGGCGCCCATCTCGGTCGCCATCTGGCGAAGTTTCGCGCGGAGCGCCGTCTTGTTTGCCTCGGCGACCTTGCGGGCCGGGTGCTCGGCCTCGGGATATTCGACGGCGGCGTTCGTCAGCCCGCAACCGCGATAGGCCGGAAGGCGGGCACGCTCGCCCAGCCGCGTCAGGAATTCGACGATCTGCTTGCGCGGATCGCCCGGATGGGCATCCACCGCCTCGTTGAACTTCGCCCAGAATCGCGCGTCGTAGTCCTGCAGGTAGGCCACCGCGAGGTCATCTTTTGACTGGAAGCTGCGGTAGAGGCTCGGCTTGGTAACGCCCGCGCGGGAGACGATCTCCTCGACGCCGACCGCGCGAATTCCCAGGCGGTAGAACAGATCGCGCGCGGTTTCGCGGATCCGATCCTTGGCTCTCGGAGGCGGCGCATCAGGCGAGTTGATGGGCATGACCACAAACCGTGACTTGACAATGTTACCGACCGGTACGTAGTTGTTGGGCTCCACGTACCGGTCGGTAACATGCATATAGCTCGCCTCCGCGCCCTTGGCCAGAACTACGCCTTCATTGTCGTCGGCGTCATCTTCCTTTGCCTCCTCGTTTCGGCGGGCACGCGCGGAGCGCCGGGCGTTCTTCTGACGCCGCTTGAGCAGGCCTTCGGCTGGAGCAAGGCGACGGTCTCGCTGTCGGCCGCGATCGGCATTTTCCTCTATGGCCTCGTCGGTCCGTTCGCCGCCGCGCTGATGGACAAGGTCGGCATGAGGCGGACCCTCGTCGGCGCGCTGGCGCTGATGTCGGTCGCGACCGGGTCGAGCTATTTCATGACCGAGCCCTGGCATCTGGTCGCGACCTGGGGCGTGTTCTCGGGCCTCGGCTCGGGCTGTATCGCGGTGGTCCTCGCCGCGACGGTCTCCAACCGCTGGTTCGCCACCAATCGCGGCCTTGCGATGGGCGTGCTGACGGCCTCGACCGCCACCGGCACCCTGATCTTCGTCCCGGCGCTCGCCGCTCTCTCGGAGGCGTTCGGCTGGCAGGCGGTGGTTCTGGCCGTCGCGGTCGGTCCGCTGGTCCTGATCCCGCTCGTCCTCCTGCTTGTCCCCGAGCGGCCGTCCTCAATCGGTCTACGCCGTTATGGCGCGACCGAAGACGAGCCCGCGCCTGCACACAATGGCGAGGGACCGCTGCAACTGGCCATCGGCAGCCTCGTTCTAGCGTCGAAGACCAAGGTGTTCTGGCTCCTGTTCGCCACCTTCTTCGTCTGCGGCTTCACCACCAACGGCCTCGTCGGCACGCATCTGATCTCGCTCTGCATCGACCAGGGAATCCCGGAGGTCCGGGCTGCCGGCCTGCTCGCGCTGATGGGAATCTTCGATCTGATCGGAACCACGCTCTCGGGCTGGCTGACCGACCGCTACAATCCGCGCGTGCTCCTGTTCTTCTATTACGGCCTGCGCGGCCTTTCGCTGATGTATCTGCCGTTCTCGGACTTCTCGTTCTACAGCCTGACCTTCTTCGCGGTGTTCTATGGCCTCGACTGGATCGCGACCGTCCCGCCGACGCTTCGGCTGACCAATGAGGCGTTCGGAAACCGCATCGGCCCGGTCGTGTTCGGCTGGATCGTCGCCGGCCATCAGCTCGGTGGTGCGAGCGCGGCCTTCTTCGGCGGCTATATGCGGAGCGTACAGGGCGATTATTTCGCGGCCTTCTTCATCGCCGGCATGACCGGTCTCGTCGCTGCTGTTATCTCGCTGATGATCGGCCGCAAGCGCTCGGAAGCGCAGACGCTGCAGCCGGCCTGATCGGAGGCGGGATATCGGACAAGGTGATCGCGTCGCTCGCGTCGGATCGCGGCGGCAATATCACCGGCCAAAGCATCCGTATCGACGGCGGCATTACATATTCGGTCTGAATCCTTCTGGGCGGCAGCGCGTTACGTAGCGAAGGGATTGCGGCGTAGCCCGTGATCCCCACATACGCGCCGAAGGGATTCATGCCGATGACAACCGCGACCGCTGGCCGCAAATATCGTTCGTTCACCTCCCGCCCGATCAGCCATTCCGATCGCGTCGCCCGCCTGGAGCGGCTGGCCTGGATCATGGACGGCGCGATTGCTATCCCCGGCACCCGCATCCGCCTCGGCGCCGACGCTGCCATCGGTCTCGTTCCCGGCGTGGGCGACGTGCTCGCACAGGCCATCGCCGCTTACATGATCTATGAAGCGCACCGAATGGGTGTGCCGAAGCACAAGCTCCTGCGCATGGGCGGCAATATCGTCGCCGACATGGTGTTCGGCGCGATCCCCCTATTCGGCGACGTGTTCGACGTGTTCTGGCGCGCGAATAGCCGCAACCTGAAAATCCTGCGCGATCATATAGATCGTCAGGCTCCGGCACGGTCCGCCCGATAAGGCAGTCGAAGGTCTCGCATCATCGCGGCTCGCGAATTGGCGGCCTTTTCGCTAGAAGGAATGCGATACTGCCTTCGATCACCCCGAAAACAGGACCCAATGCCCGTCTTTGAAATTGCGATCATCCTGTTCCTCATCATCCTGAATGGCTTCTTCGCGATGTCGGAACTGGCGGTCGTTTCTGCCCGTCACGCACGTCTGCAGGCGCTGGCGAGGGACGGCAATCAGAAGGCGCAGCGGGCCATCAAGCTGGCTGAGGATCCGAGCCGGTTCCTGTCTGCGGTGCAGATCGGCATCACCCTGATCGGCATCCTGACCGGCGCCTTCGGCGGCGCGACCATCGCCGAGCGGCTCGGCGAATGGCTGGGGACGATCCCGGCGATCGCCCCCTACGGCAATCCGATCGCCGTGGCGGTCGTGGTTATCGCGATCACCTATTTGTCGCTGATCCTCGGCGAGCTCGTGCCGAAGCGCATAGCGCTCTCGGCGCCGGAGCGCATCGCCATGATGGTCTCGGGCCCGCTGCTCGTCCTGTCGTCGGTCGCGAAGCCGTTCGTCTCCCTGCTCAGCGTTTCCGGCAGTCTTGTCCTCGCGGTGCTGCGCATCCGCGAGAGCGACAAGGACCACGTGACGGAAGAAGAAGTCCGCACCGTCATCGCTGAGGGCACGGCCTCGGGCGTCATCGACCCTGTCGAGCACAAGATGCTCGAGGGGGTGCTCCGCCTCGCAGATCGGCCGGTGGCCGCGATCATGGTCCCTCGCCCTGACATCGCCTGGATCGACCTCGATGACAGCGAGGAGGATATCCGCAAGGAGCTGATGACCGGCTCCGCATCGCGGATCATCGTGGCGCGCGGCGGCAATGTCGATGAGCCGCTCGGCATCGTCCGCAAGAAGGATCTTCTCGCTCAGATGATGCGCGGCGAGCCGATGAACATCGAAGCGGTGATGCTGCAGCCGGTCTATGTGCCGGAAGGAATTTCGGTCCTTCGTCTGCTGAACATGTTTAAGACCTACCCGGCGCATATCGCTCTTGTGGTCGATGAGTTCGGTTCGCTCGAAGGCCTCGTCACGCCGACCGACGTGCTTGAGGCGATCGCCGGAGATCTGGCAACCGCGACGCCTGACGAGTTCCGCGAGATATTCCCCCGCGAGGACGGGTCGTTCCTCGTCGATGGCGCGACCTCGGTGGATGATCTAGAGCAATCGCTCGGCATCAAGGTCGGCGAGGACGAGGACTTTCACACGGCGGCGGGTCTCGTTCTATCGGTCCTCGGGCGTATTCCATCGACCGGTGACCGGCTGCGGGTCCAGAACTGGACGGTCGAGGTCGTCGATATGGACGGACGTCGCATCGACAAGCTGCTCTTCACCCCTGCGGAACCCGCCGAGCAGTAACAGAATTGCTCAGATTGTAGGCAAATGCTGCGCGGTTGGGCCGTTCCTGCCGCCTCAATCTGCTTGTGCTCAAATAAGAGCCTTCTAAGCTGAAGCCAATGTTCCTGTACGGCCGGATGCCGGTGAGCGTCGACATCATCAAGTTTCCCTTCCCCGAGATTGCTGGCGGCCTTGCGCCGGATGGGCGGACTCCATGAGCAGCCCACATTTCGACGAGATGTCCAGCAGCGCCAACGGCGGCTGTCGGGACGCTTACAAAATCTTCAAGAACTGGCTGAAGGACGCGCCTCCCGCTCTCCTCGAAGGGCGCAGGGAAGAGGCGGAATTGTTGTTCCGCAAGGTAGGCATCACCTTCGCGGTCTATGGCGACAATGAGGGTGAGGAGCGGCTGATCCCGTTCGACATCGTGCCCCGCATCATCGCTGCGGTCGAATGGGCGAAGCTTTCTCGTGGTCTCGAACAGCGCGTCCGGGCGCTGAACATGTTCCTCAAGGACATTTACGGCCAGCAGGAGATCCTGCGTGCCGGGATCGTTCCCGAGGACCTCGTCTACCAAAATCCCTACTACAGGCCGCAGATGAGCGGCATCGACCTGCCAGGTGGAGTCCACGTGCAGGTCGCAGGCATCGATATCGTCCGTACCGACGACCAAGACTTCTATGTTCTGGAGGATAATCTCCGTACTCCGTCCGGCGTGTCCTACATGCTGGAAGGCCGCGAGATCATGATGCGGCTGTTCCCCGATCTGGTGGCGCAGCAGCGCATCCTGCCGATCGACAATTACGCCAACGAACTGCTCAACACGCTGAAGTCGATGGCGCCGAACGGCACCAAGGCCGATCCGACCGTCGTCGTGCTGACGCCCGGCCAGTACAACAGCGCCTATTACGAGCACTCCTTCCTGGCTGACCGGCTTGGCGTGCGCCTCGTCGAGGGTCGCGACCTCATGGTCCGTGACGACATCGTCTACATGCGCACGACGCAGGGGCCGCAGCGCGTCGACGTCATCTATAGCCGCATCGACGACGACTTCCTCGATCCGCTGATGTTCCGACCGGATTCGGCGCTCGGCGCTCCCGGTTTGATCGGGTCGATGCGCGCCGGCAATGTCGCGATCTGCAACGCTCCCGGCACCGGCGTCGCTGACGACAAGGCGATCTATTCGTACATACCCGACGTCGTGAAGTTCTACCTCGGCGAGGAGCCGATCCTGAAGAACGTCCCAACCTGGCGCTGCCGCGAGGACGAGGGCCTCGCCTATGTCATCGACCGGCTGGACGAACTCGTGGTGAAGGAAGTCCACGGCTCCGGCGGCTACGGCATGCTGGTCGGACCCCACGCGACCAGGGAGGCGCGCGAGGACTTCAGGAAGCGCATTCTCGCCAAACCCGCGAACTACATCGCCCAGCCGACGCTGTCGCTGTCCACCTGCCCGGTCCTGGCGAATGGCGGACTCGAACCGCGCCATGTCGATCTGCGCCCCTTTGTTCTCACCGGTACACAGGGAATACGCATTGTGCCGGGCGGCCTGACCCGCGTCGCGCTCAAACCCGGCTCGCTGGTGGTCAATTCCAGCCAGGGCGGCGGAACAAAGGACACCTGGGTGCTCAGCGAATGAATTTCGAGGTCTTCTTGTGCTGAGCCGCGACGCCGAAAGCCTCTACTGGCTTGCCCGCTATGTTGAGCGCGCGGAGAACACCGCACGCATCCTCGACGTTGCCTACCGGCTGTCGTCGATGCCGGTCTCGTACGGCCACGACCACACCAATGAATGGGAATCCGCGCTGCTCACCGCGAGCGCCTATGATCAGTTCAAGGCGGTCTACAGCGAGGTGACGCCGGAGAACGTCATCGAATTCCTTGCGGTTTCCGATGCGAACCCATCCAGCATCCGCGCCTGCCTCGAAACCGCCCGCCACAATGCGCGTTCGATCCGCGGCTCGCTGACCTCCGAGATGTGGGAGGCGATCAACGGCGCCTGGCTCGACATGCGGAAGTTCAAGCCGAAGGACTTCCGGCTCGAGGAACTGCCGACCTTCCTGAACTGGGTGAAGGAGGCCTCGCTCCGCTTCGATGGCTCGGCCGCGCGGACCATGCTCCGCAACGACGCGTTCTGGTTCTCCCGTATCGGCGTCTACATCGAGCGGGCCGACAACACCGCCCGTGTGCTCGACGTGAAGTACCACGTGCTCCTGCCCCGGGAGGCCGAGGTTGGCGGCGGCATCGACTATTACCAATGGGCCGCGATCCTGCGCTCGGTCTCGGCGCTGGTCAGCTATCAATGGGTCTATCACCAGAACCTGAAGCCCTGGCTGGTCGCCGATTTCCTGATCCTGAAGGAGCAGATGCCGCGCTCGCTGGCGGCCTGCTATGCGGAGCTGACGCGCCACCTCGACAACATCTCGAACGATTATGGCCGCGCGGGCCCCTCGCAGCGTCTGGCCCGCCAGGTTTATTCACGTCTCGGTAACGGCCGCATCGAAGACATCTTCCAGGGCGGCTTGCACGAGTTCATCAAGGCTTTCATAGAAGACAACAACAGGCTCGGTAACGCCGTCGCCGACCAATATCTTCTGTGATTCCAATGCGCATCCGGATCGCCCACGACACCGTCTACCGTTACGGCGCGCCCATAAAGTCGGCGATCCAGCTGCTGCGCCTCACGCCGCGCAATCACCACGGACAGTTCGTTGCCGATTGGCAGATCCACCTCCAGACCGAAGCGCGGATGACCCGCCGTGACGATTGGTTCGGCAACATCACGCATAGCCTGACGATCGACGGGCCGCTGACCGAGATCCATGTCCGGGTCGAAGGCGCCGTCGAGACCGATGACCAGGCCGGTGTGGTTCGCGGCACCGTCGAGCGCTTTCCGCCCGCACTGTTTCTTCGCCCGACCAATCTGAGCGCGGCGGACCCGGCGATCGTCGATTTCGCGCAGGCGACCGCGGCCGGCTCCGAAAATCCGCTGAATCGCATGCATGCCCTGATGCACGCGATCCACGATCTCGTGACCTTCGACACCGGCGCCACTGTCGTCACGACGACCGGGGCAGAGGCGTTCGCAGCCGGTCATGGGGTCTGTCAGGACCTGGCTCATATCTTCATCGGAGCCGCGCGGGCTGTCGGCATTCCGGCGCGTTACGTGTCCGGCTATCTCTACAAGCCGGGCGATGCGCAGCAGGATGCGAGCCATGCCTGGGCCGAGGCCTATATCAAGGATCTCGGCTGGGTCAGCTTCGACCCGGCGAATGCGATCTGCGCCACAGAGGGCTATGTGCGCGTCGCCGTCGGCCTCGATTATCTCGACGCGGCGCCGATCCGCGGCTCATTCTATGGCGGTTCGACGGAGAGCATGGACGTTCGTCTGAGGATCGACGACGCCCGACAGGCGCAAGCCTGATAAAACATGAACAACAGGGGCTTGGGGGCGCCGGCAATGACCTATTGCGTGGGAATTCTGGTCTCGGGCGGCCTCGTCATGATCGCCGACACGCGGACCAACGCGGGCATCGACAACATCGCGACGTTCCGCAAGCTGCATGTGTTCGAGACGCCGGGCGAACGCGTCATCGGTGTCGCGACCAGCGGCAATCTCTCTATCAGCCAGTCGGTTCTGGCCTTACTCCAGGAAGGCATCCTCAATCAGGAGACAGGCCAGATCGAGAACCTGATGAACGTGCAGAGCATGTTCCAGGCGGCTCACCTCGTCGGCCGGGCGATGCGGCGCGTCTACGAGATGGATGGCCAGGCGCTCGAGCAGCACGGGCTGACCTTCGACATGAAGGTGCTGCTCGGCGGTCAGATCGGCGATGCGCCGATGCGGCTCTATCACATCTATTCCGAGGGCAATTCGATCGAGGCGACGCCGGATACGCCCTATCTGCAGATCGGCGAGCCGAAATACGGCAAGCCGATCCTCGACCGCGCGATCTCGCACGATGTCGAGGTGCGCGACGCGCTGAAGATCGGGCTCATCTCGATGGATTCGACGCTCCAGTCGAACTTGAGTGTCGGCCTGCCGATCGATGTGCTCGTGGTTCGGCGCGATGAACTGGAGGCGGCCGTCTCGCACCGGATCGGCGATGACGACGCCTATTTCCGCGATCTGCGCGACCGCTGGTCGAAGGCCCTCCGGGCCGCGCACCAGTCGATCCCGCATCCGCCTTACGCGGAGCTGCTGTAGTGACGTCGTCCTCCGGCTTGACCGGAGGACCCATAGGGCGCTGACAATGCATCCTCCGGTCAAGCCGGAGGATGCCGACTATCCGGATCGCTCTCTTACGAAGCGCGCCACTTGATCGGCGATCGGGATGCGCTTTTGCAGCGGGCCCACGAACGCCAGCGCGGGCCCGAGATGGCCGAGCTTCGGATAGACGATCTCCTCGGCGAACCCGCCCTCGTCGCGGACTCGTCTTGCGAACCGTGCCGTATTGCCGGGATCGACGCGGATGTCCTGTCCACCCGTGATCAGTAAGGAGGGCGGCGCGGCGCTCGTGACGAAATTGATCGGATGCGTGTCCGACCGGTCGTCGCCCCCGAAGATCGTGATCAGCACATCCTCGGTGAGCCGGCCGAAATCATACGGGCCGGAAAGCCCGATCAGTCCGCGTATGTCGCGCACCGGGTCCAGCTTGGACGGTTTCAGCCATTTCGGATCGAGCGCGATCATCGCTGCGTTATAGGCGCCGGCGGAATGGCCCATCAGGAACAGCTTCTCCGGATCGCCTCCGTAAGCGGCGATGTTGGCCTTTGCCCACGCGAAGGCCGAGGCGCAATCCTCGACGAAGGCGGGAAAGCGGACTTTGGGGTAGAGCCGATAATCGGCGATGACGCTGACGATCCCGCGTGCCGCCATCGCGTGGCCGAGCGCCCGGTAGAACTGGCGGGCGCCGGTCTGCCAGGAGCCACCGTAGAAGAAGACGACAACGGGAGCCTTGTCCGCGTTCTGGGGTGAATAGACGTCGAGCTTGTGTCGGCCGTCCGGTCCATAGGCGATCCCAGGCACGGAAATCGCACCGCCGCTCGGGGTGATCGCGGCGAGAAGAGGCGTGCGGGCCGCGAACCGGGTCACGGCGAGAGCGGCACGGGCGAACAGAGGATTCAACGAGAGAGCCATGCGAGTCGCGATCTTCAGGTATTTCGAGTTTAATCGAACTATTCTGTCGCAGGGGATTGCCGCGAGCGGAGCCGGCCCTCATGTCTAGCACCCACTCCTGAGGAAATTCCATGTCTGACGATCCGCTTTTCCAGCCGGCCCAGGTCGGCGACATCTCCGTGAAGAATCGTATCGTAATGGCGCCGCTGACCCGCAGCCGCGCCGCGGCCCGCGAAGTGCCGAGCGATCTCGCTCCAACCTATTATCGCCAGCGCGCCGGTGCAGGCCTTATCGTCACCGAAGGCACGCAGATCCGCCCGGACGGACAAGGCTATGTCTCGACACCCGGCATCTATTCGCCCGCTCAGCTCGACGGCTGGAAGAAGGTGACCGACGCCGTGCATGAGGCGGGCGGCAGGATCGTCGCCCAGATCTGGCATGTCGGCCGCATCTCGCATCCGGATCTGATCGGCGGCGCCCAACCCGTTGCTCCTTCCGCGATCCGCGCCAATTCCAAGACCTTCCTGCCGAACGGCGATTTCGGCCCGGTCGGTGAGCCCCGTGCTCTCACGCTCGACGACATCAAGGCGGTCGTCGAGGATTTCGGTAGGGCAGCGAAGAATGCAGTGTCTGCCGGCTTCGACGGTGTCGAGATCCATGGGGCCAACGGCTATCTGATCGACCAGTTCCTGAAGGACGGCGCCAACAAGCGCACTGACGAATATGGCGGTCCGATCGAGAACCGTGTGCGCTTCATGACAGAGGTCGTCGACGCCACGGTCGTGGCAATCGGCGCCGGCCGTGTCGGTATCCGTCTGTCGCCGGTCACGCCGTCGAACGACATTTCGGAATCGAATCCGCAGCCGTTGTTCGATCTTGCGGTCTCGGAGCTGTCCAGGCGCAAGATCGCCTTCATCCACATGGTCGAAGGCGCCACGCAGGGGCCGCGCGATATCGTCCCGGATTTCGATTTCGCCAAGCTTCGCAATCTGTTCGGCGGTACGTACATCGCCAATAACGGCTACAACGGCGAATTCGCCCGTGAGCGTGTCGCGAACGGCGAGGTCGATCTCGTGGCCTTCGGCCGCTATTTCATCTCGAATCCGGACCTCGTCGAGCGTATCCGCCGGAATGCACCGTTCGCCGAGCCTGACCGCGCGACCTTCTACGGCGGCGGTGAGAAGGGCTACACCGACTACCCGACACTCGAAGTGGCGTAATCATGACCCGGCGCGAGGAGCTCGAAGCCGCTTTGCGGCACCTCGCGCCGGATATTCCCCCGCATGAGTTCGACGCGGTCGTCGACCACGCCATGTCGAGTCCCGGCCTTCGCGCGTCGAACCCAGAAACCGCGCTCTGGCTGTCGATGACGGCCTATATCCGTCACACTTTCACCGACTATGACGCGCTTCTCGGCGACGGCTACGATCGCGCCAGCGCGCGGCATTTCGTGATCGACAATACCAACGAGATTTTGGCAGGCTGGGGCGTCAAGCGTCGCGTGGCGGACACCGAATAAGCCGAAAAGAAAACGTCCTTTGCCTTGTCCGGTCGCCGGAAAGGCAGCATGCTCCGCGTCCCCTATGAGACAGAGCCCATGACAATTTCAGCTGCGACCAAGAACGAGCTCGATCTTTCGAACTACTGGATGCCCTTCACCGCGAACCGCCAGTTCAAGGCCGCGCCGCGTATTCTCGCCGCGGCCGAGGGTATGCATTACACGACGGACGATGGTCGCAAGCTGATCGATTCCTCCGCCGGCCTCTGGTGCGTGAACGCCGGCCATAGCCGCAAGGAAATCGCCGACGCCGTTCATCGTCAGCTGCTGACACTCGACTACGCCCCGCCGTTCCAGATGGGCCAGCCGGGCGCGTTCGATTTCGCCGCGAGGGTCGCTCGTCTCGCGCCTCAGGGCCTCGACCGGATATTCTTCACGAATTCCGGTTCGGAGGCGGTCGACACGGCGCTGAAGATCGCGCTGGCCTATCATAAGGCGAAAGGGGATGCCGGCCGCACCAAGTTCATCGGCCGCGAGAAGGGTTATAATGGTGTCGGTTTCGGCGGCATCGCCGTTGGCGGTCTCGTCAACAACCGTCGACAGTTCGCGGGACAGCTTCTGCCCGCCGTCGACCACCTGCCGCACACTTTCGATCTTGCGAAGAATGCCTTCAGCCGCGGTCAGCCGGAGCACGGCGTGGACAAGGCGGAGGCGCTGGAAGCTATCGTTGCGCTGCACGGAGCGGATACGATCGCGGCGGTCATCGTCGAGCCGGTCGCGGGTTCTGCCGGGGTGCTTCCGCCGCCGAAGGGCTATCTCGAGAAGCTTCGCGAGATCACCTCGAAACACGGCATCCTGCTGATCTTCGACGAAGTCATCACCGGCTTCGGCCGCCTCGGCGCGCCGTTTGCTTCGACCTATTTCGGCGTCACGCCCGATCTCTTCACCGCCGCCAAGGGCATCACCAATGGCGTCGTGCCGATGGGCGCGGTGTTCGCGAGCCGGGCGGTCCACGACGCGTTGATGGTCGGGCCCGAGAGCGCAATGGAGCTGTTCCACGGCTACACCTATTCCGGCCATCCCGTGGCCTGCGCGGCCGGGATGGCGACGCTCGACATCTACGAGCGCGAGGGCCTCCTGACGCGTGGTGCAAAGCTTGCCCCGCATCTCGAAGAGGCGGTGCACAGTCTGAAGGGCAAGCCGAACGTCATAGACATCCGTAATATCGGCATGATGGCCGCGATCGAGCTCGCTCCGCGGGCTGACGGCGTCGGCAAACGGGGTTATGACCTGATGGTCGATTGCTTCAAGAACGGGCTTCTTATCCGCGTTTCGGGAGACATCATCGCGATGTCGCCGCCGTTGATTGCAGAGACCCCGCATATCGACGAGATCATCGAGAAGCTCGGCGCGGCGCTGGACCGCCTCGCCTGACAGGACCCAAGTTCATGAAAACCTATGGTCATTTCATTGGCGGCCGGCACGTTCCCGGACGCTCCGGCGCGTTCGGTGACGTCTACTGGCCGATGACCGGCGAGGTCGCGGCCAAGGTCGCCCTCGCCAATCAGGCCGATGTTCGCGAGGCGATCGAGAACGCCAAGGCGGCGCAGCCTGCCTGGGCCGCGACCAATCCGCAGCGCCGTTCGCGCGTGCTGATGCGCTTTCTCGATATCGCCAATCGCGAGATCGACAGCCTGACCGATCTCCTCGCCCGCGAGCACGGCAAGGTCTTGGCCGACGCCAAGGGCGACATCCAGCGCGGCCTCGAAGTGATCGAGTTCGCCTGTGGTGCGCCGCATCTTCTGAAGGGAGAGTTCACCGAGGGCGCTGGTCCCGGCATCGACGTCTATTCGATGCGCCAGCCGCTCGGCATCGTCGCCGGCATCACGCCGTTCAACTTCCCGGCCATGATCCCGATGTGGAAGTTCGGGCCTGCCATCGCCTGCGGCAACGCCTTCATCCTGAAGCCGTCCGAGCGCGATCCCGGAGTGCCGCTTCGCCTTGCCGAACTGATGATGGAAGCGGGCCTCCCTGCCGGCATCCTCAATGTCGTCAACGGCGGCAAGGAAGCGGTCGATGCGCTGCTCGACGATCCGGACGTTTCCGGCATCGGCTTCGTCGGCTCGTCCGATATCGCGCAATACGTCTATGGACGCGGCGCGGCGCATGGAAAGCGTGTCCACGCCTTCGGCGGTGCCAAGAACCATATGATCGTGATGCCCGACGCCGACATGAACCAGGCGGTCGACGCGATCATGGGCGCGGCCTACGGCTCGGCTGGCGAACGCTGCATGGCGATCTCGGTCGCGGTGCCGGTCGGCCCGGTCGCGGCGGAGAAGTTCCTCGACAAGCTCGTTCCGCGCGTCGAAAGCCTGAAGATCGGTCCGTCGACCGACGCCCAGGCCGACATGGGGCCGCTCGTCACCCGCGCGCACATGGAAAAAGTCCGCGGCTATGTCGATCGCGGCGTCGAGGAGGGCGCGAAGCTTCTCGTCGACGGCCGTAACTTCAAGATGCAGGGCTACGAGGACGGCTTCTATCTCGGCGGCTGTCTGTTCGACGAGGTGACGCCGGACATGGACATCTATAAGGCCGAGATCTTCGGGCCTGTGCTCTCCGTCGTCCGCGCCCACGACTACGACGAGGCGCTTCGCCTGCCGTCGGAGAACGAATACGGCAACGGTGTCGCGATTTTCACTCGCGACGGCGACGCGGCACGCGATTTCGCGTCCAAGGTCAATGTCGGCATGGTCGGCGTGAACGTGCCGCTGCCGGTGCCGCTTGCCTATTACACATTCGGCGGCTGGAAGCGTTCCGGCTTCGGCGATCTCAACCAGCATGGCCCGGACGCCTTCAAATTCTATACGAAGATGAAGACCGTCACCGCGCGCTGGCCGTCCGGAGTCAAGGAAGGCGCCCAGTTCTCCATGCCGACGATGGATTGATCAGGGCACGGCCGGACCCAGAGATTCGGGTTCGGCCGCCTCCCGCCGCCGTTTCGCCGAGATGCGCGCGAGGCTGATTTGCAGCCGGTAGGCGGCGACGCCGAGAGCCACTCCCGATCCGAAATTAATTACGGTCTGCAGGCCGCGCGGAACGTCGAGTTCGTCAGTCAGAAAATGCGGCGCGATGTTGTGGAACAGGTAGATGTGGTAGCTCGCCGCGCCGATCGCGATCAGCGCCGAGGTGGCCCGCCACGGCATCCGGATGCGCGGCACCCAAAGCAGCAGTGCCCCCGTCCCGAGCACGCAGGCGAGCTTGATCTGCAGGAAATCGTAGCGCGGCGGATCGGCGATCGGGAAGACCATGAGGCCGAGCAGGCTGAGAGCGATCTTCTGTCGGACCGTCTTGGCGAAATAGATGCACCAGCCGAAGGCGAAGATGTAGATCACCGCGGGCGTCGCGAAGACGCGCAGCGAATCGCCGGCCCAGACCGTCCGGATAGTCCAGCGTGAGGTGAGCGCGGCTCCCAGCAAAACCAGGCCGAAGGCCAGAGGGTCCCGTGCCGCCCAGCGCCGGACTGCGGGTATCATGAACAGGATCGCGAAACCCACGACGATTTGCGCATAGGCTTCCACGAACCAGTAGATGACGTGGAACGTGCCTGCCGGCGTGTAGCCACCGATACCGAGATTGCCGACCAGCAGCCATTTCTGCCACGGCACATTGCCCTCGATGCTGGCGAACAGCGCGAGCACCGCGAAATAGGGAATGGCGTTCCGGAGCAGCGTGGCGAGCATCGGTCGGATGCGCCCGGCAAAGAGGTTCACGCCTTGAAAGCGGGCGAGGCTGTAGCCCGCGAGAAGCAGCATCATCGCCGCCCCGCCGACATATGGCCCTTGGGACGCGTGGTGCAGGACGACGAAAAGCGCCGCCGGACCGCGCAATGCGAGATGGGTATCGAGCGCAGCGGTATTCGGCGCTTCCTTGTCGACGGTCAACGCCGAGATCGGCCGCTGTTCCCATCCTTCGGGCAGGCGACCGAGCAATTCCTCTAGCGTCATCGACAACTGGACGAAGGCCAACGAGTCGCCGCCGAGAGAGACGAAGCTGTCCGCCGGCCTTACGGGGCGCGGATAGAACACCTCCTCGAATGCCGCGAGAACGCCCGTGGGCATGCGGCGGCCACGACCGAGACGCTCGAACGCACGTTCGCGCAACACCGGGACATCGATCTTTCCCGAGGAAAAGCGCGGGATGTCGGCGATCGTCACGCTTTCCGCATGCCCGCGCGGCAGGCCGGTCGCGAACATCAGTGCATCGCGCGCATCGCGTTCCCGATCCTCGTCGGAGACGACCGCGACCATGATCGTATCGTCGCCGACGACCACCGCTTCGACACCTTCGGCGGCCAGTTTCCGCTCAGCGTCCTCGTGGCCGAGGCGAAGGCCGGCAATCTTCGAGAAGCGACTTTTGCGGCCCGTGATGCGGAACGAACCGCCCGTCGCACGCTCTGCGAGATCGCCGGTTCTGAGGAACTCAACCTCGTCTCCGCGTGCGAGGTCGGACGCGGTTTCGGCATAGCCCATCATTACGTTCGGGCCGCGATAGACGAGTTCGCCATCGTCCAGGGAAAGATTCCCGCCCGGCACTGCTTCGCCGATTTCCTCTGGAAACGCCTTCGCCCGGTCGGGCGGCAGGATCGCGATGCGCGCGGTCGCCTCGGTCTGGCCGTACATTGCGAAGAAGCGGCCGCCGCGCCGCTCCATAAAATCCGCATAGGTGCGGACCAGGTCCGGCGGAAGGCGTCCGCCCGCCGAGGTCATCATACGCAGGCTGTCCGGAGTCCGCTCTCGAAGGCCGATACGTTCATAGAGATCGTAGCTGTAGGGAACGCCGGACAGGTTTGTGCATCCGTCGATGGCATCGACGAATCCGGGATCCAGCACCGGCGTGGCGACGAGCTTGACGCTTCCGCCGACAAACAGGTGCGAATTCAGGATCGACAGACCGTAGGAATAGTGGAGCGGCAGCGTCAGCGCTCCGCGATCGCCGGATGTCAGGCCGAGTGCCGCGACGATCGACCTGGCATTCGCCTCGATGTTGCGGCGCGAGAGTCGGACCAGCCGCCCGGTGCCGCTCGTGCCGGACGTCGTCATCAGTAAAGCGAGGTCGGGATGAAGGTCCGGCCCGCGTGCCGCGATGCGGGTCGGTTCGCCGTTCCGCATCACGATCTGCGGCCGGAATGCGTCGACCAATTCGTCGGAGCGGCTGCATCCGGGCTGGACGAGGATCGCCGGATGGCCGCCCGAAAGCGCTGCGAGATAGGCCGTTATCGAGGGAATGTCCTGGCCGAATTCGAGAAGGATCAGCCGGCGTTCGGCGCCAAGCCTCGACCTCATGGCCATGACCTTCCCGGCCAGCTCGCTGTAAGAGATCGTCCGCCCAGCCTTTTCAATCAAGACTGGAAGTGTTCTAAACTGTTGAAGCTGCTCGATAATCTGCACGCACCGCTCCTCGGTCGAGCCTTAGAACGGAATGTCCGGGATGGCCATACACGGATGCGTGCTGCGGCGTCGCGCCCTTTGGCCGTCAGGGACTTGGCACGTCCCCTGCATAAGATTTCAGCATAATGCGTCTAGGGTTCCGGCTCGCTTCGAGCGCTGGTCCGAGAGATCGCACTCCCGCCCGAGAGGCGGAGCCACGGCGGGATAAAAGCCCGGGAGATCCGAAGCCGCGAGGGACAGTCGAGTCTGTCTCACGGGCGGGGTCTCGACTGAGGAACCGGCCGTGTGACAGCCCCAACCAATCGCCATCGCGGCGCACTTTGATTGGACGGGGAGTTCGACATGCGAACTGCGAACAAGACCTGGTGCGGATTTGCCTTGGCCGTTGCTGCGTTGGCGCTGATGCCCTTCGCTTCGGCCGAGGCCGCACCGAAGAAGGATTTCAAGATCGCCTGGTCGATCTATGCGGGCTGGATGCCGTGGGGGTATGCGGCGGACAGCGGCATCATGAAGAAGTGGGCCGACAAATACGGCATCACTGTCGAGATCACGCAGATCAACGACTACGTGGAATCGATCAACCAGTACACGGCCGGCGGATTCGACGGTTGTGTCATGACCAACATGGACGCGCTGACCATTCCGGCGGCGGGCGGCGTCGATTCGACCGCGCTGATCTCGGGCGACTTCTCCAACGGCAATGACGGCATCGTCATGAAGAAGGGCAAGACGGTCGCGGACCTGAAGGGCGAGAAGATCAATCTCGTCGAACTGTCGGTCTCACACTACCTGCTCGCCCGTGCGCTCGACTCGGTGACGCTCTCCGAGAAGGACGTCACGGTCGTGAACACGTCCGACGCCGACATCGTCTCGGTGTTCACCGGCAGCTCGGACGTGACCTCGGTCGTGACCTGGAACCCGCAGCTTTCCGAGGTGAAGGCGGTGAAGGGCGCGACGGAAGTCTTCGACAGCTCGAAGGTGCCGGGCGAGATCATCGATCTGATGATCGTCAACTCCGCGACGCTCAAGGACAATCCGGACCTCGGCAAGGCGCTGACCGGCGCGTGGTACGAGATCATGGGCCTGATGACTTCCGGCACGCCCGAAGGCGAGAAGGCGCTGAAGGCGATGGCCGATGCCTCGGGCACCGACCTCGACGGCTACAAGGCGCAGCTCAAGACGACGAAGATGTTCTACACGCCGAAGGACGGCGTCGCGTTCGCGACCGATCCGGCCCTCGTGAAGACGATGGACCTCGTCCGCAGCTTCTCCTTCGATCACGGCCTGCTCGGCGAAGGCGCCAAGTCCAAGGACGTCGTCGGCATCGCCTTTCCGGGCGGCGAGACGCTCGGCAACAAGGACAATGTAAAGCTCCGCTTCGATTCCGAGTTCATGAAGCTCGCGGCCGACGGCAAGCTCTGACATGGGTCGCCGGATCATCAACCGGCACCCGGCAAGGGGCAGCGCGCTCGTTCTAGGCGTGCTGCCCTTTCTTGCGCTGGCGGTGCTCTACGTAACCTTCTCCTCGCTCCGTCTTGCGGAAAACCCCGACGATAAGCTCCTGCCCGCGCTCTCCAGCATCGGCGACGCCATCCATCGGATGGCATTCGAGCCCGACCAGCGTAGCGGCCGCTACCTGCTCTGGGCCGACACTGCGGCCAGCCTGACGCGGCTCGCCTGGGGTCTCGGCATCGCAACCCTGATGGCCCTTGTGACCGGCATTGCCGTGGGCCTCGTCCCTTACGTGCGGGCCTGGCTCGCCCCGCTGATTGGCGTCATCTCGCTCGTCCCGCCGATGGCGATCCTGCCGATCCTTTTCATTGTCTTTGGTCTGGACGACCTATCGAAGGTGGTTCTGATCGTCATCGGCATCGCGCCGTTCCTCATCCGTGACATGTCGATGCGAGTGATGGAGATGCCGAACGAACTCCTCATCAAGGCGCAGGCGCTCGGCGCATCGACCTGGCAGATCGTGGTTCGCATCATTCTGCCGCAGATGCTGCCCCGACTGATTGACAGCGTCCGGCTCTCGCTCGGGCCGGCATGGCTGTTCCTGATCGCGGCGGAAGGCATCGCCGCGACGGAGGGGCTCGGCTACCGCATCTTCCTCGTCCGCCGCTATCTCGCGATGGACGTCATCCTGCCCTATGTCGCCTGGATCACTTTGATCGCCTTCCTGATGGACTGGGGGCTCCGCCGGCTCAGCCGGCGCATATTTCCCTGGATCTCGCGAGGCATGGCATGAGCCTGCTCATCGACAATGTCTGGAAGGAATATGGCGACCAGATCGTGCTGGAGCGCCTGAACATGGAAATCCCGACTGGCGAGTTCTGCGCCGTCGTCGGGCCGTCCGGCTGCGGCAAGACCACGTTCCTGCGCATGCTGCTCGGGATGGAGAAACCGACGCGCGGCGCGATGCTGCTCGACGGCAAGCCGCTCCCCGACGAGCCGGGGCCGGACCGCGGCATCGTCTTCCAGCGCTATTCCGTCTACCCGCACCTCACGGTGCTGGACAATGTGATGCTGCCGCTTGAGTTCGAGCGCTCGAGATTCTTCGGCCGCTTCTTTGGGGCCGAGCGTCGCCGCGCGATCGGCGACGCCCGTTCATGCATCGCCTCGGTCGGCTTGGAGCACGCGATGGACAAATACCCGTCCGAACTGTCCGGCGGAATGCAGCAGCGCCTCGCTATCGCCCAGACGCTCGTCCGTCGGCCGAAGATCCTGCTGCTGGACGAGCCGTTCGGTGCGCTCGATCCCGGCACCAAGTCGCAGATGCACGACCTCCTGCTGAAGCTCTGGCAGGAGGAGGGCATGACCGTGTTCATGATCACCCACGACCTGCACGAGGGCTTCAAGCTGGCCACTCGGGTGCTGTCCTTCGACAAGACGCGGCGCGACCCGCAGGCGCCGGGAGCCTACGGCGCGACGGTGATCTACGACCTGCCGCTCGACGACAAGGCGGAGCGGAAGCCGATCGTCGAGAAGTGGAAGCGACGGACTTTGGAGACGCAGGCGGGGATGGTGCATTGAAGCGCCGTCGTCCTCCGGCTCGACCGGAGGACCCATTAGGGCCATGCCGCGTTGTGTGGATCCTCCGGTCAAGCCGGAGGATGACGACGCCCCAAGATCAACGCGACGCCAGATAGGCCTTCCAGCCACCGAATTTCGTAATGTTTTCGGCGCCATCCACCGCATGCGCCTCGCAGACGAAGCCCTTCACCGAAGTCCCATCATCCAGCGCAAGCGTGCCGATGCCGAGCGGGGCCGGGATTTCGGCGACAAAGCTGCCGAATTCCGACACCGGAACCGACCAGATCTCGACCTCGATGCCGCCGGCGCCCGAGCCGTCGAACACAAGGCCGGGTTTGGGCGGCACCGTGCCGGCCAGCGCATAGAAGCTGTAGCCGGTGGCGGTCTTTGCCGTCCGGACGAAACGCGCATCGCGGTCGGTCAACTGCCGGTGCAGCGGCAGTCCCTTCAGGTGCGCGCCGACGACCGCGACGTCGATGCGGCCGCCGCCCTTGGCCTCCAGCGGTTTACCCGGGAGCGGCCGGCCGGTACCGCCGAGGGTGGCGGTTCCCAGCGCGCGATGGAGGCGGTCGGCAAATCCGGCGATCTTGCCGTCCTCGAAGGCGTGACCGACCAGGGTCACGCCGAAAGGCAGGCCGTCAGTGCGGAAGCCGCCCGGCACCGCGATCGCCGACAGGTCCATCAGGTTCACGAAATTGGTGTAGGTGCCGAGATTCGAATTCAGCCGCACCGGGTCCGCCAGCATGTCGGCGATCGTGTAGATCGTCGGCGCGGTCGGCAGCAGCATGACGTCGATCTCTTCCCAGACCGGCTTTACCTGCTGGATGAATGCCGCGAGCCTGTACTGGCCCTCGAATGCGTCGACCGCCGAATAGCGCGCCCCGCCAAGCACGATTTCGCGGACGACGGGGTGGATGCTGTCCGGTCTGGTCTCGGCGAAGCCCTTGATGGCGGCCAGCCGCTCGGCGACCCAGGGGCCGGCGTAAAGCAGCAGAGCCGCGTCACGGAACGGCGTATAGTCGAACGTGACCTTTATTCCGCCAAGCCGCTCCAGCCGCGCGATGGCCGCATCGAACAGTTCGGCCGCTTCATCGTCTCCGCAGAATTCTGGCTTCTCCGGCACACCGAAGCGGAAGCCTTCCGGCCAGTTGCCGGGCGCGAAGCTGCCCTTCGGCGCGGCGCGAGAATAGGCGTCTTCGGCGTCATAGCCGGAGGCGATCTCGGTGATCTTCAGCGCATCGCCGACGGTGCCGGCAAAGATCGAAACGCAGTCGAGACTGCGACAGGCCGGAAGCACGCCGCGGGTTGAGATCAGCCCCCGGCTAGGCTTCAGGCCGACAAGATTGTTGAACATCGCCGGCACTCGACCCGAGCCGGCGGTGTCGGTGCCGAGCGCGAACGTCACCAGTCCGGACGCCACCGCGACCGCCGATCCGGAACTCGATCCGCCGGAGACATAGCGGCTGTCGAATACCGATGCCGGCTGCCCATAAGGCGAGCGCGTGCCGTTCAGGCCGGTCGCGAACTGGTCGAGATTGGTCTTGCCGATGACAATGGCGCCGGCCGTTTCGAGGCGCTCGATGACCGCCGCGGAGCGTTCGGGCGTGAACTCGAAATCCGGGCACGCTGCGGTGGTCGGGACGCCGGCGACGTCGATATTGTCCTTGGCGGCGAAGGGCACACCGTAGAGCGGCAGCGCCTCTCCCGCAGCCTTGCGGCGCTCCAGGTCGGCCGCGCGGGCAAGTGCCTCTTTTTCAGGCACGAGATTGATCCAGACCGGGCGCTCGCCGGTTTCCCGGATCGCCGCATGGATTTCGGTCACGAGCGCCGTGGGTGTCAGGCCTTCGGCATAGGCGGAGGCGAGCGAGGTGAGGTCTAGCGCGCGCATCAGTTCGCCTCCGGCATGAGCACTGCGAGCGTCTGGCCGAGGCCGACGGCACGTCCCTCGACGCACCGAAGTTCCGTCACCACGCCGTCCTCGGGAGCGGCGACCTCGAATTCCATCTTCATCGACTCCACCACGATCAACGGGTCGCCCGCTTTGACGCGCGCGCCCTCCCTTACATTCAGTTTCCAGACCGAGCCGGGAATCGGGCTCGCAACAGCCATGCCGCCGGCCGGGATGTCGTCTTCGCTGACCTCGATGGTCTCCGCGAAGTCAGCGCCGTAGCCGATCTGGCCGGACGCCTCCCAGCGCGCCCGCTCTTCCCCGAACGCCTGCTGCCGTTGCGCGGTGAAAGCAGTGATGCTTTCGGCGTTTTCGGCCAGAAACCGGCGATAATCGGCGAGGCGGAAGCGCTCCGTCTCGATGCGGACCTTCGCCTTTCCGTGCGGAAAGTCGTCGCGGAAACGCATCAGCTCGTCGTGGCTGACCTCGTGGAAGCGTATCTGATCGAAGAAGCGCAGTAGCCAGGGCTTGCCGGCCTCGAAGGTTTCGGTCGAGCGGAAGGCGTTCCACATCTGGCAGGTGCGACCGACGAACTGGTATCCGCCCGGTCCCTCCATGCCGTAGATGCACAGATACGCGCCACCGATGCCGACAGCGTTTTCCGGCGTCCATGTGCGGGCTGGATTGTACTTCGTCGTCACCAGCCGATGGCGCGGATCGAGCGGCGTGGCAACCGGCGCGCCGAGATAGACATCGCCGAGGCCGAGAACGAGATAGCTTGCCTCGAAGACGATCCGCTTTACCTCGTCGATGGAATCGAGCCCGTTGATCCGGCGGATGAACTCGATGTTCGACGGGCACCACGGTGCGTCGGGACGCACCGACTGCATGTATTTCTGGATCGCGAGCTGCGTCTGCTCGTCGTCCCACGACAGCGGCAGATGGACGATCCGGGTCTCCACCTCCATCTCGTCAATCGAGGGAAGCTCTGCCTCGATCTCTCGCAGCAAGGCCAGCAGGCGGCCGAGCGGAAGATGCCCGGGGTCGTAATGAATCTGCAGCGAGCGGATACCCGGCGTGAGGTCAACCAGTCCGCCAAGCTTCCGATCCTGGACCGCCAGCATCAGCGCGTGGATGCGAAACCGCAGTTCGATGTCGAGGACCAGCGGGCCGTATTCGACCAGGAGATAGCGGTCGCCCTGCCGCCGATAGACGACGCGCGGTCGGTCGTCGGAGGCGGGGATCTCGCCAAGCACGGCGTCGTTCGGTCCGGCATTGCTGACGGGCGGTGCCTGGACGGAGGAAAGGGCCTTGATGCTCGCCGACTGATCGGCCTCGGCCTGGTCGGCGACGCGCGGATCGAGCCGGATGAACTTCACCCGGTCGCCGGGGCGGAGCTGGCCCGTCTTCCAGATTTCGGCCTGGACGATCGTCACCGGGCAGACGAAGCCGCCGAGGCTCGGGCCGTCCGGACCCAGGATCACCGGCATGTCGCCGGTAAAATCGACCGCGCCGATCGCATAGGCGTTGTCATGGATGTTCGACGGGTGGAGACCCGCTTCGCCGCCGTCGGTCCGCGCCCATTTCGGTTTCGGGCCGATCAGGCGAATGCCGGTGCGGTTGGAGTTGTAGTGGACCTCCCAATCGGCGGCAAAGAAGGCGGCGATGTCCTCGTCGGTGAAGAAGTCCGGCGCGCCGTGCGGCCCGTAGAGCACGCCGATCTGCCACGACCGGTCCATCTCCGGGATGAGGCTCGGTGGCACCGGCAGTCCGGTTGGATCCGCATCCGGATCGAGATGGAGGACATCTCCCGGCAAGAGGGCTCGGCCGCCATGACCGCCGAACTTGCCGAGCGTGAAGGTGGCTTTCGAACCCAGGTAGTCGGGCACCTGAAAGCCACCGGAAACGGCAAGATAGGCGCGCGCGCCGGCGCCCGATACCCCGGCGATTTTCAGCACTTGCCCGGCCTTGACCGCGATCGGTTGCCAGAACGGAATGGCCCGCCCGTCGAGCGTCGCCGGCATCGCGGCACCGGTCAGGCAGATCATGGTCGGCGCATCGAATCTCAGCGTCGGGCCGGACAGAGTGATTTCGAGCGCAGCCGCGTCCGGATCGTTGCCGAGTGCCCGGTTGGCCAGCCGGAACGACAAATGGTCCATTGGTCCGGACGGCGGCACGCCGACGTCCCAATAGCCAAGCCGACCGGGCCATGCCTGCACCGTGGTCTGTGTGCCGGGCGACACGACCTCGATTGTCGCGGGGCGATAATCGAGACGCTCCAGCGTCCGCGTCGTAATCTCGCCCGCCGCCAGCTCCGGCCGTGCCGCGAGCCAGAGGAGATAGTCGCGATTGGTCTCGATGCCCGCGAGTTCGGTGCCGCGCAGGGCCGTCTGAAGCTTTGCCAGCGCGTCGGTGCGGTCGCTGCCCGTCACGATCAGCTTGGCGATCATCGGATCGTAGAACGGCGGTACCTCCGAACCGCTTTCGACCCAGGTTTCGATCCGGGCATCCTCCGGAAATTGGACATGCGTCAGGAGCCCAGCACTCGGGCGGAAATCACGACCCGGATCCTCCGCATAAAGTCGGACCTGGATCGAGTGGCCCTCGGGCTTGGGTCGTTCGAGCGGCAACACCTCGCCCGCCGCCTGCCGCAACATCCATTCGACGAGATCGACGCCCGTCACCTGCTCGGTGACGCCGTGCTCGACCTGAAGGCGGGTGTTCACTTCGAGGAAATAGAACTGGTCGCCATCGACGTCGTACAGAAACTCGACCGTGCCGGCGTTTTCGTAGTTCACCGCCGCGCCGAGGCGCTCGGCGGTCGCCAGCAGGTCGGCGCGCGTCTCGTCCGAGATGTTCGGCGCGGGCGTCTCCTCGACCACTTTCTGGTTCCGGCGCTGGGCCGAGCAGTCGCGTTCGCCGAGGGCCAGGACCTTGCCCTTGCCGTCGCCGAAGATCTGCACCTCGATGTGGCGGCCACGGGCGATGAACTTCTCGAGGAAGATGCCGGCATCCTTGAAATTGTTGGTCGCGAGCCGCTGGACGCGCTCGAACATCGGCACGATTTCCTCGGCCGAACGACAGAGCTGCAGGCCGATGCCGCCTCCGCCCGCCGTGCTCTTGATCATCACCGGATAGCCGATCCGCTCGGCCTCCGCCCGCGCGGCCTCGGCGGTTGGGATCAGGCCGCCGCCGGGCGCAAGCGGAACGCCCGCTTCCTCGGCGATTTCACGCGCCTGGTGCTTCAGGCCGAAGGCACGCATGTGCTCCGGGCGCGGACCGACGAAGGCGATGCCGGCCCTGGTGCAGGCCTCGGCGAAATCCGGGTTCTCCGACAGGAAGCCGTAGCCGGGATGGATCGCCTCCGCCCCGGTCTCCTTCGCCACCTCAAGGATGCGGGTAGCATCCAGATAGCTCTGCGACGCCGGAGGCGGGCCGACGCAGACGGCTTCGGTCGCCATCTTCACATGCAGCGAATGGCGGTCCGCCTCCGAATAGACGGCGACGGACGCGATTCCCATGCGGTCGAGTGTGCGGATGACGCGGCACGCGATGGCGCCGCGATTTGCGATCAGGACCTTCTTGAACATCTCGCCCTCACGCCGCGTCCCAGATCACGACCTCGATCGGGGTCGGGTTGTAGGCGTTGCAGGGATTGTTGAGCTGCGGGCAGTTCGAGATCAGGACGATGACGTCCATCTCGGCGCGCATCTCGACATATTTCCCTGGCGCGGAGAGCCCGTCGGCGAAGGTCAGTCCGCCGTCGGCCGTCACCGGCACGTTCATGAAGAAATTGATGTTGTGGGTGATGTCGCGCTTGGTCAGCCCGAATTCCGGACGCTCGGCGACCGCGAGCATCCACGAATCCCGGCAGGCATGCATGGTGCGCTTTTCGAGATCGTAGCGGACGGTGTTCGACTCTGTCGCGCAGGCGCCGCCCAGCGTATCGTGCCGCCCGACGGTGTCGGCGGTGATCGTCAGCATGACATTGCCGTCGTTGGACATCAGCTTCGTGCCGAGGCCGAGGAAGACATTGCCCTGCTCGCGGATCGTGTCCATCGCGCTGTAGCGTTCGGCCGGATCGGCCGCGGAGAAGAACAGGGTATCGGCGGCCTGATTGCCTTCCAGGTCGACGATGCGGAAGGTCTGGCCCTCCCTGACGATCTCCATCCAGTAATCGCCGGCGGGCACGGTCTTCGTGTAGACGGCGTCCTTGTTCTCGAGGGTGCTCATGAGAGTTCTCATCGTGCACCTCCGCAGCCGCAACCGATGTGATAGAGCCGGTTGTTCTCGAAGCCGCGCCCGTTCTCCGGCCGCGATAGCCGGCATTCGTCATCGTGCGCCGCCGCATGCACCTCCTTGATCTCCAACCCTATGGGTTTCACGGGATATTCGGCCGAAGGATCGAGCGGGTGCGGACAGGTATGGAGAAGGATCAGAGTGTCCATCTCGAACCGGAGTTCGACGCTGTCCCCGGCCTTTGAGTTGCTCGGCACGTAAGCCAGGACGCCTTCGTCATCGACCGCCACCCGGGCAAACCAGTTCACGTTCATCGCAAGATCGCGTTTTCCGAGACCGTATTTCGCGGCCTCCACCAGGAAGGCGTCACGACCGTTCTGTTTCCAGCCGTTTCGGTCGTTCTGGTAGTCGCGGGCGCCCCATTGCCGTTCGACGATCGCCTTGGTCGAGGTACCGGAAACCGTGTCGTGCCACCCGACGTCGTCATGCGTCACCGAGCAGAAAATCCGCCCCATATCGGAGTAGAGGCAATTGCCGCGTGTTAATTTAAAGGTGTGCTGGCATTTGAGCGTATCGGGCGCGTTGTAGCGCTCCAGCATGTCCTGCGGATTGTAGAACAGCATGCCGACCGAGGCGCCGCCTTCGAGGTCGGTCAGGCGTAACGCCGTGTTGGCGCGCATGGTCAAGGACCAGTGCTTTCCGCCTTCGAGTTCAGTCGAATAATGCAGGATTCCGGGTGAATTGACGGGCGATCTCAAGAGCTTCTCCTCCTGTTCGAGGAGAACGCCGGACGGGAAACCAACCCCCGCGGCATTCTCCGCTGGTCGATCTCCCGGGCTTTTGTCCCGCCGTGTGCCCGCCGTTTATGCGACGGGTTGCTGCTCTCGGACCAGCCGCCGCGATCATGGATCGCGACCGGAACCCTAGCGGCGCCCATGTCCTAGCAAGCCGCGCGCCAAACGGCCAGCCTCACGATTATTGCATACAATTTACATAAATCTCTCGGAGAATAATCGACGGCATGTTTAACCGGCACTGGTAGGTCTGTGGCGGGGACCGACAGAGTCGGATGGGATGCTCTTAAGCCTGCAGAACGCAATTCTCGAGATGATCGCCCGGGGGGAAGACCTCAAGGCGACGGCGGATTTGCTCTGCCGCGAGATCGAGAAGCTCGTTCCGGAACTGGCCTGCTCCGTTCTGACGATCGATGCCGGCGGGCTGCTGCGGGTGCTCGCCGCGCCGAGCCTTCCGGTGAGTTATTCGAAAGCGATCGATGGCTTCGCCATCGGCCCGAATGCCGGTTCGTGCGGAACGGCCGCTTTCCGGTGCGAACCGGTGACCGTGACCGACATAGAGACCGATCCCCTCTGGGAAGGGTATCGCGAACTGGTGCTGCCGCTCGGCTATCGCGCTTGCTGGTCGAGTCCCATCATGGCGCGCGATGGCAATGTGCTCGGAACCTTCGCTTTCTACTATCGCACGCGGCGTGGTCCGAGCGCGCTGGAACAGCAGATCGTCAACCGCTGCGTGCACCTTTGCGCCATCGCGATGGAGCGTGAGGCCGTGGAAGCGCGCAATCGCAAGCTCGCCTTCTTCGATCCGCTCACCGGCCTCGGCAACCGCGCAAGTTTCGCGGCGGCCATGTGCCAGACGCGCTGGGCGGTGCCGGATCAGTTCGGTCTGATTCTGATCGACATCGATCATCTGAAGGCGGTCAACGATACTTCCGGCCATGCGACAGGCGATGTTCTGATCCAGGAGGTCGCAGCGCGCATCGCGAGCGTCGCGCAACCTGGTCGTGCCTATCGCATCGGCGGCGACGAGATCGCGGTCGTCGTGATCGGCGATTGCGCGTCCCTTGCCGTAGGACGATGCGCCGCCGATATTCTCGCGGTCATGGGCGTCCCTTTCCAGACCGGCGGCCAGACCATCATCCCATCCGTCACCATCGGCAGCGCAGTCTACGATCGTGACGGCGGTGACGCCGAGACGCTTCGGCAGAACGCCGACGTCGCGCTCTACCATGCCAAGGAAAACATCCGAGGTGGCTACGCTGCCTACGAATCCAGTCTCGGCACCACGATCACCCAGCGGTTCAATGCGATCCGCCGTGTCTCGACCGCGCTCGAGGATGCCCGAGTCGAAGCGCATTATCAGCCGATCGTCCGCCTGGATAACGAGGAAGTCGTCGGTGTCGAAGCGCTCTGTCGCCTGCGCGAGGCGGAGGGAAGGCTGATCCCGGCCAAGGATTTCTTCCAGGCGATGAGCGATGCCCAGGTCGCATGTCACCTTACGGATCGAATGCTCGCGCATATCGCCGCCGACGTTCGCGCCTGGCTGGATATGGGCCTGCCGTTCCAGCATGTCGGCATCAACGTCACCTCCGCCGATTTCCAGCGTGGTGACATCGATCACCGTATTCTGGCGGCTTTCGAGAAGCACAAGGTGCCGCTGCATCATGTGATCCTCGAAGTCACCGAGTCCGTTTACATGGGCGAGGGTAACGACCGGATGGTTGCGAAGTCGGTCGAGGCGCTCCGGGCGTCGGGCATTCGAGTTGCGCTGGACGACTTCGGAACGGGCTATGCCTCGCTCACGCACCTGCTCGACTTCCCGGTCGACATCATCAAGATCGACAAGAGCTTCGTCGATCGGCTGACGCCGGGCGATGCGGGTCTCGCCATCGTCGAAGGCGTGATCGGCATCGCGGAAAAGCTCGGCATCCGCATCGTTGCGGAAGGTATCGAGACCGCGGCACAGGCAACCGAATTGCTGCGCCTCGGATGCGTGCTCGGGCAGGGCTATCACTACGCCCGCCCGGCAGACGTCCGGATGATCACGCCGATTCTTCAGCGCCGCATGCAGTTTTCCAAGACGGCGGGGGCGCTGTCCGCAGCATGATCGCGTCACCGCCTTGCGGTTGAGTGCGGTGTTCGGTTAGCTCTCACTATGCTAACGGCGAAGGCGAAGTACGGATTGAAGGCGATGGCGCACCTTGCGGCGCTGCCTCCCGGCCGTTCGGCGCTGATCGCCGATATTGCGACCCAGCATGGCATCCCCAAGAAGTTTCTCGATGCGATCCTGAACGAGCTTCGGCAGGCGGGCTTCCTGAGGAGCAAGCCGGGGCGCGGCGGGGGCTACATGCTCGCCATCCCGGCCGACCGCATCATCGTGGGCGATATCATCCGCAAGCTTGACGGCCCGCTCGCGGCTGTGCCCTGCGCGAGCCGGAATTTCTATGCCCGCTGCCAGGACTGCGCCACCGAGGAGAACTGCAAGGTCCGGCTGCTAATGCTTGAGGCCCGCGAGGCCCTGGCGCAAGTTCTCGACCGCAGGACGCTCGCGGACATGGAGCGGATGGGCCGCAATCCGATGGACGATTTCGTCTACGAGATCTAGGCGGCGTTCTCGCTCGCGACTTCGGAAGGATCGTAATTGAGGTTCGGCGCGAGCCAGCGCTCGACCTCGCGAACCTCCATGCCCTTTCGGACAGCATAGTCCTCGACCTGGTCGCGCTCGATGCGGCCGACGCCGAAATAGGCGGCGTCCGGATGGCTGAAGTAGAAGCCCGAAACCGCTGCGCCCGGATACATCGCCATGCTCTCGGTGAGTTCGAGGCCAGCGTTGCTCTCGGCATCGAGCAGGCGGAACAGGGTTGTCTTCTCTGTGTGATCGGGGCAAGCCGGATAGCCCGGCGCCGGGCGGATGCCGCGATATTTCTCGGCGATCAGGTCGTCGTTCGACAAATGCTCGTCCTGAGCATAACCCCAGAATTCGGTACGGACGCGCTCATGCAGCCGTTCGGCGAAGGCCTCCGCAAGACGGTCGGCCAGCGCCGATACGAGGATGGCGTTATAGTCATCCTTCTGCGCCTTGAACTCCGCGACGATCTCATCGACGCCGATGCCGGCATTGACGGCGAAGCCGCCCAGATAGTCGGCCACGCCGGTCTCTTTCGGCGCAATGTAGTCCGACAGCGCGAAATTCGGCCGGCCATTGTCGCGCAGCATCTGCTGGCGGAGCGTGTGGTTGACCGCGACCTGCTCCTTGCGGGCTTCGTCGGAATAAATCGCGATATCGTCGCCGATCGCGTTGGCCGGCCAGAAGCCGATCGCGCCGCGTGCCTTCAGCCGCTTCTCGGCGATCAGCTTCTTCAGCATGGCCTGAGCGTCGGCGTAGAGCGGTCGCGCGGCCTCGCCGACCACTGCATCGTCGAGGATCGCCGGGAACTTGCCGGCGAGTTCCCACGACTGGAAGAACGGCGTCCAGTCGATCCTCTCGGCGAGTTCCGCGAGATCGTAATCGTCGAAGGCGCGAACGCCGAGAAATGACGGCTTGGGCGGTTGATAGCTGGCCCAATCGAGCTTCGCCTTGTTGGCCCGCGCGCCGGCGAGTGTCTGGCGCGGACCAGTGCGCTTGGAGCGGCCGTGCTTCTCGCGCATCTCGCGATATTCGCGCTTCACGTCAGCAGCATAGCCTTCGCGCGCGGTTTCGCTCAAGAGATTGCCAACGACGCCCACGGCGCGGCTCGCATCCGGCACATAGACGACGGCGTTCTTGTACGAGGGATCGATCTTCACGGCCGTATGAACCCGGCTTGTCGTGGCTCCGCCGATCAGGAGCGGCAGGTCCATGCCGAGCCGCTGCATCTCCGAGGCGACATAGACCATCTCGTCGAGCGAGGGGGTGATCAGGCCCGAGAGGCCGATCACGTCGCACTTCTCGGTCTTGGCGGTTTCGAGAATCTTCGCCGCGGGCACCATGACCCCAAGATCGACGACGTCGTAATTGTTGCACTGCAGAACGACGCCGACGATGTTCTTGCCGATGTCGTGCACGTCGCCCTTCACGGTGGCCATCAGGATTTTGCCCTTGGCCTGCTGCTCCTCGCCGGAGTTCAGCTTCTCCTCCTCGATGAACGGCAGCAGATAGCCGACCGCCTTCTTCATCACGCGCGCCGACTTCACCACCTGCGGCAGGAACATCTTGCCCGCGCCGAACAGGTCGCCGACGACGTTCATGCCGTCCATCAGCGGACCTTCAATGACGTCGAGTGGCCGGGGCGAAAGCTTCCGAGCTTCCTCGGTGTCCTCATCGATGAATTCGGTGATGCCGTGGACCAGTGCATGGCTGATGCGCTCGCGAACCGGCTTTTCGCGCCAGGAGAGATCGACCGTATCCTTCGCCGCGCCCGCCTTGAACTGGTCGGCGGCTTCGAGCAGGCGGTCGGTCGCGTCAGGACGGCGGTTCAGGACGACGTCCTCGACCAGTTCGCGCAGATTGGCCGGGATATCGTCGTAAGGCGTCAGGGCACCGGCGTTGACGATGCCCATGTCCATGCCGGCGCGGATCGCGTGATAGAGGAACACGCTGTGAATCGCGGCGCGGAGCGGTTCGTTGCCCCGGAACGAGAACGAGACGTTCGAGACGCCGCCCGAGACATGGGCGTAGGGCAGAAGCTGGCGGATGCGCCGCGTGCCCTCGATGAACTCGATCGCGTAATTGTTGTGCTCCTCGATGCCGGTCGCGATCGCGAAGATATTGGGATCGAAGATGATGTCTTCCGGCGGAAAGCCGACGACGTCGGTCAGCAGCTTGTAGGAGCGTTCGCAGATCTCGACCTTGCGGTTGGCGATGTCTGCCTGCCCCTGCTCGTCGAAGGCCATGACCACGACCGCCGCGCCATAGCGCAGGATCTTGCGGGCATGTTCGAGGAATATCTCCTCGCCTTCCTTGAGGCTGATCGAATTGACGATCGACTTGCCCTGGACGCATTTCAGGCCGGCCTCGATGACCGACCATTTGGATGAGTCGATCATCACCGGCACGCGGCTGATGTCCGGCTCGGCGGCGAGCAGGTTCAGGAAGCGGACCATCGCCGCCTCCGAATCCAGCATCGCCTCGTCCATGTTGATGTCGATGACCTGCGCGCCGCTCTCCACCTGCTGGCGGGCGACCTGCAGCGCGGCGTCGAAATCGCCGTTCAGGATCAGCTTCTTGAACCTCGCCGAGCCGGTGACGTTGGTCCGCTCGCCGATATTGATGAAACTCGCGGTCTGCTCGCTCACGCCTGGGCCTCGAATGCTTCCAGTCCGGACAGGCGAAGCTTTTTGTCACGCACCGGGATTTCGCGCGGCGACAGGCCATGGACGCGCTCGGCGATGGCGCGGATATGGCCGGGCGTCGTGCCGCAGCAGCCGCCGACGATATTGACGAGGCCGTCCTTGCCCCAATTGTGCAGATGGCCGCCGGTCGTCTCCGGCTCCTCGTCGTACTGGCCGAATTCGTTCGGTAGGCCGGCGTTCGGATAGGCCGAGACCAGCGTGTCGGCGACGCGGGACAGCTCTGCCACGTAAGGCCGCATCTGGTCCGCTCCGAAGGCGCAGTTCAGGCCGATCGAAAACGGCTTCACATGCTTCACGGAATTCCAGAATGCTTCCGTCGTCTGGCCGGAAAGTGTGCGCCCGGAGAGGTCGGTGATCGTGCCGGAGATCATAATCGGCAATTCGACACCGAGCTCGTCGAACAATTCCTGCACGCCGAACAAGCCGGCCTTGGCGTTCAGCGTGTCGAAGATCGTTTCGACGATGAGGATGTCCGAGCCGCCTTCGATGAGGCCTCGCGCAGCCTCTCGATAGGCTTCGCGCAGCTCGTCGAACGTGACGTTGCGATATCCGGGATTGTTGACGTCGGGCGAGATCGAGGCAGTGCGGCTGGTCGGGCCGATCGCGCCGGCAACGAAGCGCGGAGAGCCGGTCTCTTCCGCCACCTCGTCTGCGGCCTCGCGGGCCAGGCGCGCGCCTTCGAAGTTCAGCTCGTAGGCGAGGTGTTCGAGCTTGTATTCGGCCTGCGAGATTGTGGTCGAGTTGAAGGTGTTGGTCTCGATGATATCGGCGCCGGCTTCGAGATACTGGCGGTGGATGCCCTTGATGACGTCCGGCCGGGTGATCGTCAGCAGGTCGTTATTACCCTGCAGATCGATCTCATGATCGACGAAGCGTGTGCCGCGGAAATCCTTCTCGGTCAGCTTGTGTCGCTGGATCATCGTGCCCATCGCGCCATCGAGAATGATCACGCGGGTGCGGGCCAGTTCGTCCAGAAGGGCTCGGCGCTGTTCACGTAAAGACATAAAGATTTCCGCATATGCTGCGACGCGAGGCCGCAAAATGGCGTTTCTTCGCCTGTGCCGCAAGGGTTTGGCCTCAATAAGTCCGAGGATCAAGTCCGGCGGGCCGATTAACGCGGCGTTTGCATCTGTGGCGAAATTGTGAATTCTTGGGCCTGACGGTTCCCTTCGGGGATCAATAGGGAATGCGGTGTGGGTTCGCCCGAAGCCGCGGCTGCCCCCGCAACTGTAAGCGGCTGGGTCTCGCCACATGCCACTGGGCTCGCCCGGGAAGGCGGCGCGATCTTTCAACCCGCGAGCCAGGAGACCTGCCGTCAGCATGGTCATGCGCGAGAGCGTCGGACGGGGTGTGCCGATGGTTGTCTGACCGCTTCCGCTCGTTCGAGCGGCGGCCCAGGCTTCGCTCGCGGTGATGCACCATTTGGCGCCGCCGCCCGAGGTCTTGATGTCCCGCGTTGTCCTGCTTGCATCCGTCGCCTGTCTTGCGACCGTTTCTGCCGTTTCCGCACAAACGATTCCCGAACCCGCGAAGCCGATCGAGCTCGAGCCGATCGTCGTCACGGCGAACCGAACGGACACGCCTGCCAAAGAGGTGGGTAGTGCGGTTACTGTGATCACGCGCGAGGAGTTGGAGCAGAAGCAGATCCGCCTTGTGTCGGACGCGCTCAGAAGCATGCCGGGCGTCGCGGTGAATCGGGTCGGACCGGCTGGCGGACTGACACAGGTCCGCATACGCGGCTCGGAAGGCAATCAGACCCTCGTCCTGATCGACGGCATGGAGGTCAACGATCCGGCTGGCGGCAGCGAGTTCAACTTCGCCCATCTTTTGGCCCAGGACATCGATCGCATCGAAGTCCTGCGTGGCCCGCAAAGCGCACTCTATGGTTCGGATGCGATCGGCGGCGTTATCAACATCATCACCCGTCGGGGCGACGGTCCACCGCGCGGTTCGGTCTTCGTCGAAGCCGGCAGCCGGGGCACGGTCGAGGGCGGCGGCTCGATCAGCGGCAGCACCGACCGGGTCGATTATCTGATCGGCGGCGTCGGCCTGCGCACCGACGGCTTCTCGGCCGCTTCCGAATGGCGGGGCAATACCGAGAAGGATGGTTACGATAACGGGACCGTTTTCGGGAAGTTCGGCTTTCAGGCGACCGACAATCTCCGGTTCGACGTGGTCGGCCGCGCCGTCGATTATTACTCCGAAGGCGACGACGAGGCGTTCGGCAGCGGCGCCTACGACTTCAAGAACGATGTCGACGGCGATGAATTCTACGGCCGGGCGCAGGCGAAGCTCGATCTGTTCGAAGGACGCTGGCAGCAGATCGTCGGCGCGCTCCGTACCGGTCATAGCTACGACTATCTGTACGACAGCTTCCCGCCGACGAAGTTCGACGGCTTGAAGACCAAGTTCGACTACCAGAGCAACGTCTTTGCCGAGACGGGCGAGCTTTCGCACACCTTCACCTTCGCCGCCGATCACGAGAAGGACGAGGCGACGACCGAGAGCAGCTTTTCGAGCTTCGACAAGTCGCTGGAGCAGACCGGCCTCGTCGGTGAATACAAGCTCGGCGCATGGGACCAGTTCTTCGTCACCGGCAGCGTCCGTCACGACTTCAACGACGGCTTTGAGGATGCGACCACCTTCCGCATCACCAGCGCCTATATCGTCGAACAAACGGGGACAAAGCTCCGCGCTTCCTACGGAACCGGCGTCAAGAACCCGACCCTGTTCGAACTCTACGGCCAGACGCCGACCTTCATCCCCAATCCGAATCTGAAGCCGGAGGGCGCGAAGGGCTGGGATGTCGGCTTCGACCAGCCGGTGTTCGGCAACGACCTTGTCGTCAACGTGACCTATTTCGACCAGCGGATCGACGATCTGATCCAGCTTCAGGGCCTCACCGTCGTCAATCTGCCGGGTGAATCAAAGATTCACGGCGTAGAGTTCGGCCTGTCGGCAACGCCGATCGACAATCTCACGCTGCGCGCGTCGTACACCTGGCTTCAGGGCGAGGACGCCCAGGGCGTGGAACTGATCCGCCGCCCGTCCAACTCGGCGAGCTTCGATGCGAACTACGCCTTCCTCGATGGTCGCGCGAACGTCAATTTGGGTGTCGTCTACAACGGCACGCAGGACGACCTGCCGTTCTGGCGTCCGGTCGTAGAACTCGACGACTTCGTCCTCGTGAATCTGCGTGGTGGCTACAAAATCGACGAGCACACGGAGGTCTATGCCCGGGTCGAGAACTTGCTCGATGAGGAATACGAGGAGGTCTACACGTTCGGTGGGACTGGCCGCACCGCGATTGCCGGCGTGAGGGTCAGCTTCTGACGCCGCGACGATGGGTCCGATGCCGCGAATCCTGTCGTCGGTGTCACTTCGAAAGGCGAGGCGGACGGTTCCGGGCTGCGATACAGTCCGGAACGCCGCCTCGGCCCCAGTGTGCGTAAGAGCGTGAAATGAAGATTTATACGAAGGGTGGCGACGCCGGACAGACGTCGCTGTTCTCCGGCCGGAGGGCGGGGAAGGACGATCCGCTGGTCGCCGCCGTCGGAGATCTCGACGAATTGTCGTCGAGCATCGGACTGGCGGTTCTGGCGAACCCGGAAATGCGGCCGAAGCTGCGGGCGATGCAGAAGGCGCTCTATACGATCAGCGCCATCCTGAGCTCGGAAGGCACCCGCTCCAATCTGTCTCTCGATCCCGCCGAGACCTTCGCGCTCGAGAAATATATCGACGAGCTGTCCGAGCGCCTGCCGCCTCTGCACGACTTCATCTATCCCGGCGATTCCGAAGCCAGCGCGCGACTGCACATGGCCCGCGCCGTTGCCCGGCGCGCCGAGCGGGCCGTCAGCGTCCTGCAGGATCCGGCGGCGCCCGGCGATGTGCTGGCCTATCTGAACCGGATGAGCGATGCTTTGTTCGTGATGGCGCGCTGGGCTGATTTCGCCGGCGGCCTCGAAGACCTGATGTTCAAGTCGCCTGACGCGGAGAAGTAGATGTCGATCGAGCACTGGCTGGCATTCGTCGCGGCAGCCTCGGTGCTTCTCGTCATCCCGGGTCCGACGATCCTGCTGGTGATCTCCTATGCGCTCGGCCATGGCCGCAAGGTCGCCGCCGCGAGCGTGGCCGGCGTGGCTTTGGGCGACTTCACCGCGATGACCGCCTCGATGCTGGGTCTCGGCGCATTGCTCGCGACCTCGGCGACGATCTTCACCGTCCTCAAATGGATCGGTGGCGCCTATCTCGTCTTTCTCGGGATCAGGCTGTGGCGCACTCCGGTCGCCGACTCGTCTGCGGGAGGCGTGCCGGAAACGCCGGCCGAGAAGCCGCTCCGCATCTTCCTGCATACTTACGTCGTCACAGCGCTGAACCCGAAGAGCATCCTGTTCTTCGTGGCGTTCCTGCCTCAGTTCCTAAACCTGACGAAGCCGATCGTCGTGCAGATGGCGATCTTCGAGACGACGTTCCTCGTCCTCGCTACGCTGAATGCGGCGCTCTATGCCCTGCTTGCCTCGAAGGCGCGCCACGCCATCCGCAAGCCCTCCGTCCAGCGCGCGGTCAACCGGACCGGCGGTTCGCTGATGATCGGCGCGGGCATTCTCGCCGCCGGATGGAAAAAGGCGGCCGCCTGACGAACAGGCGACCGCCTCTTGGTCCCCACCCCCCGTGGAGATCAGTGAAGGATCTGGCTGAGGAACAGCTTGGTCCGCTCGTGCTGCGGGTTCGAGAAGAATTCCTTCGGCTCGTTCTGCTCGACGATCTGGCCGCGGTCCATGAAGATGACGCGATGCGCGACCTGACGCGCGAAGCCCATCTCGTGGGTCACGCAGAGCATGGTCATCCCGGACTCGGCCAGGCTGATCATGACATCCAGCACTTCCTTGACCATTTCCGGATCGAGAGCCGACGTTGGCTCGTCGAACAGCATGATCTTCGGGTTCATGCAGAGCGAGCGGGCGATCGCGACGCGCTGCTGCTGACCGCCGGAGAGCTGGCCCGGATATTTGTTCGCCTGCTCGGGAATGCGGACCTTGCGGAGATACTCCATCGCGATGTCCTCGGCCTCCTTCTTGGGTATTTTCTTCACCCAGATCGGAGCGAGCGTGCAGTTCTCGAGGATGGTCAGGTGCGGGAAGAGGTTAAAGTGCTGGAACACCATTCCGACCTCGCGGCGCACCTCTTCGATCATCTTCAGGTCGCGAGTCAGCTCGATGCCGTCGACGAAGATGTTGCCGACCTGATGTTCTTCGAGCCGGTTGATGCAGCGGATCATCGTCGATTTGCCGGAACCCGACGGCCCGCAGATGACGATGCGTTCGCCGCGCGTCACTTCGAGGTTGATGTCACGCAGCACGTGGAACTCGCCATACCATTTGCCGACGCCGACCAGTTCGACGGCGAGGCCGGCCCGGCGGGGTTCGATCTGTGCTGCTGCGGCAGGCATTGCGTTCATACTCTTGGCTCCGTGACCGTCAGCGGTGGCCGGTGTTCAGCCGGCGCTCCATGAAAACCGAATAGCGGGACATCGAAAAACAGAAGACCCAGTAGATCGCGGCGGCGAAGGCAAAGCCCGTCGCCGGCGTGACCGGGGTCGCCCAGTTCGGGTCCGAGAAGTTCTGCTGGATGATGCCGAGCAGGTCGAACAGGCCGATGATCAGGACCAGACTGGTGTCCTTGAACAGGCTGATGAACGAGTTGACGATGCCCGGAATCACGATGCGCAGCGCCTGCGGCAGAATGATCAGCCGCATGGCCGGCCAATAGGTCAGGCCCATCGCCGCGGCACCCTCATACTGGCCCTTCGGGATCGCCTGCAGGCCGCCGCGAATGACCTCGGCCATGTACGCGGCCGAGAACAATGCGACACCGATCAGCGCGCGCATCAGCTTGTCGAAGTTGACGCCGGCCGGCAGGAACAGCGGCAGCATCACGCTCGCCATGAACAACACGGTGATTAGCGGCACGCCGCGCCAGAATTCGATGAAAGCGATTGAGAGCGTCTTCACCACGGGCAGGTCCGACTTTCGGCCGAGCGCGAGAAGGATGCCGAGCGGCAGCGACGCGACGATGCCGACGACAGCGATCACCATGGTCAGCATCAGGCCGCCCCAGAGCGGGGTCTCGACATGAGCAAGGCCGAAATCGATGGTGACGATCGCATAGGCGATCAGCATCGCCGCCGGGATGGTCAGCACGGTACCGATCATGCCCCATCCGCCGGCGCTGGCGTTCCTCATCGTCGAAATGACACCGAGCACGACGGCGGCTATCGAGGCCAATGCCAGAGCGAGCGAGCCAAGCGGGAATTCGCGCGGGCCGCTGCCGAGGTCCATGCGTATGGCAGGCGTCGGGATGATGAACGACGCGATGATGCCGAGGATGAACAGGGCGACGCCGACAAGGAGAATCTTCAGGGCAAGACTCGACAAACCCGTCAGCCCGGCGGGCGAACGAGTGGCGATCGACAGCAAGAGCGCGCCGGCGAGGAAGGCGGCCAAGATCGAGTTCGTCGTGCGCGAGAAATCGAGATCGCCGCCTGTCAGCAGGACAAGCGTAAGGATCGGGAATATCCCGAGCAGGAAGAGGGCGTTCGCACGCTTGTAGGGCACCTTCGGGATCGCGAGCGGGATCAGTCCCGCGGCGAACAGGAAGAAGACGAGGTCGACACGCCACCGTTCGTCGAGGGGATAGCGCCCATAGATGAACTGGCCGAGCTTCGCCTTGACGAATGCCCAGCAGGCGGCGCCATGACCCCCGCCCGGAACGAGGCAGGCGTCACGATTCGTGCCTTCCCAGACGGCGTCGAAGAACAGCCAATTGACGAGCGGCGGCACCGCCCAGGCAACGAAGATCATCGCCGTGATGGTGATGAGCGAATTCATCGGCGTCGAGAACAGGTTGTTACGGATCCAGGCCGCAGCGCCGACCGCCTGGTTCGGCGGTGGCGAGGGCGGGATCTCGGCCTGGCTGACGTAAGCGAGGGGTTGAGCCATGGATTACCGCTCCACCAAAGCCATGCGGAGATTGAACCAGTTCATCAGCGCTGAGGTCAGCAGGCTCATCGTCAGGTAGACGAGCATGGTGATGGCGATGACCTCAATCGCCTGGCCGGTCTGATTGAGGACAGTTCCGGCGAACACCGCGACGAGATCCGGATAACCTATCGCAACCGCGAGCGAGGAGTTCTTGGTCAGGTTGAGATATTGGTTGGTCAGCGGCGGAATGATCACGCGCATCGCCTGCGGAACGATCACGAGCCTGAGCATCTGTGTGCGGGTCAGGCCGAGTGAACCGGCGGCTTCGGTCTGGCCCTTGCTGACAGCCAGGATGCCGCCGCGGACGATCTCGGCGATAAAGGCGCCGGTATAGACGGAGAGGCCGAGCAGCAGCGCCATGAATTCCGGAGCAACAACCATGCCGCCGCGAAAATTGAAGCCCTGAAGGACGGGCACATCCATCGTGAACGGCCCGCCCATGATCACGAAGGCGAGACATGGCAGGCCGAAGAGAAGGGCGAGAACGACCTTTACCGTCGGGAAGGTTGCACCTGTCAGGACACGCCGCTGCGTCGCCCAGCGGCTTACGAAGATCGCAGCAATGATCGCCAGCACGGCGGCCGCGAAGACTATGCCGGCTCCGGCTTCGGCTACTGGCTTGGGCAGGATGAGGCCGCGATTGTTGAGGAAGATGTCGCCCGGCAGGACGAAACCCGCGCGCGGGCTCGGCAGCAGAGCCAGGACCGCCTTGTACCAGAACAGCAGCTGGAGCAGCGGCGGGATGTTGCGGAAGAACTCGACGTAGATGGTCGCGATCGAGCGCAGGAGGAAGTTCGGCGACAGGCGGGCGATGCCGACCGTGAAGCCGATGATGGTCGCCAGGATGATGCCGATCACCGACACATACGCCGTGTTGAGAAGGCCGACGAAGAAGGCGCGGCCATAGCTCTCATTGGCGCTGAACGGGATCAGCGAGAACAGGATCTCGAAACCAGCCCGGCCAGACAGGAAGTCGAAGCCGGAGGCGATGTTCGCCCGGCGCAGGTTTTCGATGACGTTTCCGGTGATCCACCAGCCGAACGCAATGACGAAAATGGCAAGGACCAGCTGGTAGCCGATCGCGCGGACTTTCGGGTCGTTCAGGGCGGATGGCTGTGTTGGACCGGCCAGTCTGGCGGTCTCCGATGGCGTATGGGTAACGATGCCCGTGTCAGCCGTCATATCGCGATGTCTCTAAAAACTAGGTGAGGCCAGGCGGGAGTCGCCTGGCCTCCTTTGTGCGATCAGCGAATCGGCGGGGAGTATTGCAGGCCGCCCTTGCTCCAGAGCGCGTTGAGGCCACGCTCGATCTTGAGCGGCGAACCGGCGCCGACGTTACGGTCGAAGATTTCGCCGTAATTGCCCATCTGCTTGATGAGCGTATAGGCCCAGGTGTTCGGGACGCCCATCGCCTCGCCGAACTTGCTGTCGTCGGCGGCGAGGATGCGCTTCACGTTCGGATTGGTCGACGACTTCTTGAGCTCGTCGACGTTCTTCGAGGTGATGCCGTACTCCTCGGCCTCGAGCAGCGCGTCATGCGTCCACTTGACGATGTTGAGCCACTGCACGTCGCCGGCACGGACCACCGGGCCGAGCGGCTCCTTCGAGATGATCTCCGGTAGGACGATATGGGCGTCGGGCTGCTGGAAGGTGAGACGATAGGCGTAGAGGCCAGACGCGTCGGTCGTCATCGCGTCGCAGCGACCGGCTTCGTAAGCGGCGTTCACTTCGTCGACCTTCTCGAAGACGACCGGAGTGAACTTGATGTTGTTCCCCGCGAAGTAGTCGGCGAGGTTGAGTTCCGTCGTGGTGCCGGACTGCACGCAGATCGAGGCGCCGTCGAGCTTGAGGGCGGAGTCGACCCCAAGGGCCTTCTTCACGATGAAGCCCTGGCCGTCATAATAGTTCACGCCCGCGAAGGTCAGTCCCATCTGGGTGTCGCGCGACATCGTCCAGGTGGTGTTACGCGAGAGCATGTCGATCTCGCCCGACTGGAGCGCGGTGAAGCGGTCCTTCGCCGAGAGCGGGGTGAACTTCACCTTTGTGGAATCGCCGAATACGACTGCGGCGACTGCCTTGCAGTAGTCGACGTCAAGGCCGGTCCAATTGCCCTTGTCATCCGGAGCGGCGAAGCCTGGAAGCCCGGTGTTCACGCCGCACTGCACGAAACCTTTAGCCTTGACGCTGTCGAGCGTCGCAGCGCTCGCTACGCCGGCCGTCATCGCTGCGCCAGCCAATCCCAGGATTACGGGAAGGAGATGTTTTTTCATTGTTCGCCTCTGCATGGGTACGCATGTCGCCCGAAAGCGCACGAGTCATTGCCGTGCCCCGTTACGTTTCGGGGCGACCCGCGGTGACGATTACAGGCCGGGCCATCGGCGGCGTCAAGAAAGATTGCATTCACTACGCAAATTCGACAGAAACGTCGCCGCGAATGCTCTCGAAAAGCTCATTTGAACATTTCGCAGACAGCGAACCCCCCAAAAATTGTGCAGTATATGTACCGATTTATCCGTGAAACAACTCTGAAACACGGTAAATGCCGAGCGGTCTGCCCGCGACCTCTTTCCGGGTTGATCAGTCGCCTTCGGATGCCCGACAGTTGGTCGATGACCCCGCCGAGCGCCTCATCTTTCCATGACTGACGGAACATCCTGGCGCGTGGGCGTGCTGTTTTCCCAGACCGGCGTCACATCGGGCGTCGAGATCGCGCAATTGCGCTCGACCTTGCTTGCGATCGACGAGATCAACACGGGCGGTGGCGTGCTCGGCCGGCCCGTCGAGGCGGTGGTCTACGATCCGGCGTCGGATCCGAAACAGTTTCGTCAATATGCAACCGAGCTGCTGACGCGGGACGGCGTGCGGCTGATCTTCGGCTGCTACATGTCGAGCACCCGCAAGACGGTGCTGCCCGTCGTCGAGGAGCGCGGCGGACTGCTGTTCTACCCGACTCTCTACGAGGGCTTCGAGTATTCCGCCTCCTGCATCTACACCGGCGCGGCGCCGAACCAGAACTCGCTGCAGCTCGCGAAATATCTGCTTGCGACCTACGGCAATCGCTTCCTGCTCGTCGGCTCCAACTACGTCTATCCTTATTCCTCGAACCGCATCATGAGCGATCTGCTCGTTCAGTCTGGCGGGTCGGTCGTCGACGAGCTCTATGTGCCGCTCGATGCAGACGGCGAGCACTTCGACCGCGCGATCAAGACAATGGCGAGGAATAAGCCGGACGTCGTCTTCTCCACGGTCGTGGGTCGATCCACAGCGCGCTTCTACGAGGCCTATCGCAAGGCCGGCTTCGACTCGGCGGTCATGCCAATCGCGAGCCTCACGACGAGCGAGGCGGAACTCGTCGAAATGAGCGCCGAAATATCGGAGGGGCACATCACCGCCGCCCCGTTCTTCGAGACCCTGAACACCGCGGCGGCCCGCCGCTTCGTTCAGGCTTTCAAGGAAAGATATGGCGACGACGCTCCGGTGCCTGCGGCTGCCGAGGCCGCGTACTTCCAGGTCCATGCGGCGGCCGATGCATTGGGGCGCGCTGGCTCCGACGAACCGCAGGCATTGCTGCCGGAATTGCGCGAAAGGGAGTTCGAGGCCCCGCAGGGACGAGTCCGGATCAGCGGCGAGAACAATCACACCCATCTCTGGCCGCGCGTGGCCAAAGTCGACGCGCAAGGGCGGTTTCAGACGGTTTGGAACCCCGGTGTACGCGTCAGGCCGGATCCGTTCGGCATGATCCAGGCGCTCGACGACTGGTCGGCCGACGGCCTGTCGGTCGCGCAGTAGGCCGCGCGATGGCGATCCAGATACTCAAAGACCTGCGCGGGCTGAAGGTCACCGTCATCCATCCGCACGATGCGGAAGGCGTCGATCTTATCGAACATCTGAAGCGCATCGGCTGCACGGTCGAGGCGCTGTGGCCGATACCCGCCGCATTTCCGGCCGCCGCGGATGTCGTCATCCTGGCGATCGACCACGAGAACCGTGAGACGCTGCAAAAGCTGCTCAAGGAACAGGACGAGCGCGGGCCGACGTTGATTGCGGTCGTCGGCTACGAGGATCCCGCGACGCTGCAAATTGTCATCGAGAGCGGCGCACTTGCCATCGTTCAGCGGCCGATCCGGCCCTTTGGACTGCTGACCAACCTTCTTCTCGCGCGCAGCCTATGGCTCGAGCGCAGCGAGGCGGAACGGAAGATCCGCAAGCTCGAGCGCAAGATCGGCGGGATGCAGAAGACGCAGAAGGCGAAGACCATCTTGATGTCGAGTCAGGGCCTGACCGAGGACGCCGCTTACGAGACGATGCGCCGACAGGCAATGTCCAAGAGAGTATCGGTCGAGGAAATCGCGGTGGCGATCATCAACGCCTACGAACTCTTGAACGGTCCGGTCAAAGGTGCTTAGACTATAGGCATGCCTGCGGATTGAGCATGTCTCCCGCGGCGCCGCCGTGCCACCGATGATGCTGGCCCGGCCCCAGGCGATGAAGCCCGAACGGTTCCGACAGGACCGCGCGGGTTTTTTTATGCCTCCGCCTGCCGACAGGGCTGTCGGCAAATCCCTGAAATCGCGCTCCACGGCTCAGGCCAGCGGAGCTTTGCGTCCGGAGACACTCAATGCTGCATGGCGACATTTCTTCCAGCAACGACACCGTCGGCGTGGCGGTCGTGAACTACAAGATGCCGAGTCTTCACACGAAGGCGGAGGTCATCGCGAATGCCAAGGCCATCGCCAAGATGATGGTCGGCATGAAGCGCGGCCTGCCGGGCATGGACCTCTGCATCTTCCCGGAATATTCGACCCACGGGATCATGTACGATTCCGCCGAGATGTACGCGACGGCCTCGACGATCCCCGGCGAGGAGACCGAGATCTTCGCGGAAGCATGCCGCGAGGCGAAGTGCTGGGGCGTGTTCTCGCTGACCGGTGAGCAGCACGAAGAGCACCCGAATAAGGCGCCCTACAACACGCTGATCCTGATGAACGACAAGGGCGAGATCGTTCAGAAGTACCGCAAGATCATGCCGTGGGTGCCGATCGAGGGCTGGTATCCGGGCAATTGCACCTACGTCTCGGAAGGCCCGAAGGGGCTCAAGGTCAGCCTCATCATCTGCGACGACGGCAATTACCCGGAAATCTGGCGCGACTGCGCGATGAAGGGTGCCGAGCTGATCGTCCGCTGCCAGGGTTACATGTACCCGGCCAAGGAGCAGCAGATCATCATGGCCAAGGCCATGGCGTTCGCGAACAATTCCTACGTAGCGGTATCGAATGCGACCGGCTTCGACGGCGTCTATTCGTATTTCGGCCACTCGGCGATCATCGGCTTCGACGGCCGCACGCTCGGCGAATGCGGCGAGGAGGAGATGGGCGTGCAGTATGCCGCGCTGTCGAAGAGCCTCATCCGCGATGCTCGCCGCAACATGCAGTCGGAAAACCACCTCTTCAAACTGCTCCATCGTGGCTACACCGGGATGATCAATTCCGGCGATGGCGACCGCGGCGAGATGGCCTGCCCGTACGATTTCTACTCGAAGTGGATCAAGGATCCGGAGGGCGCGCGCGAGATGGTGGAATCGTTCACCCGCACGACGGTCGGCACGGATGAATGCGCCATCGAGGGTATTCCGAACCAGTCGACGGTACATCGCTGACACACGCGACCCTCATGCCCGGGCTCGACCCGGGCATCCAGGGGCAAGCAAAGGCGCTGCTGCTGGATTGCCGGGTCAAGCCCGGCAATGAGGGAGTGTGTAGTGGGGGAGCCGGATTACCGCCTCGCCAGCCTGAAATAGAGATCGGAGAGCCGGCGCGGCAGGTCCGCGACCCGGCTCACCGGCATGTGGCGGGCGCGGCCGAATACTGCGTCGCCCGAATCCTCGCCGGCGCCCTGCAGCGTGACGCCGAACACGTCGATTCCCTTCAGTTTCAACCCCTTGATCGCGTGCCGCGCGTCGGCGACGAGGTCGAGCGGGTCGGGAACGTCGATGTCGGATGGCTCGCCATCGGTCAAGACGAGGAGCAGCTTCCGGTGCGTGCGGAGCGGCGCGAGTTCCATGCCGGCATGGCGGATCGCGGCGCCGAGACGCGTCGACAGGCCGGGTGTCAGGCCGGCGAGACGCGCCTTTACCGTCGGATCGTAGTTCTCGCCGAAACCCTTCATCCGCGTGACGCGGACATCATCGCGGCCGGAGGAGGTGAAGGCCTGCATCGCGAACGGGTCGCCGAGGCGGCTCAGCGCGTCGGCGAGAAGACCGAGCGCGAGGCGCTCGACATCGAGCACGGAGACGGTGCTGTTCGGGAGGCGGTCGGCGGTTGAGCGCGACACGTCGATCAGGACCATGACGCCGAGATCGCGCTGCACCTGCTCGGTTCGCCGGAAGACACGGTCGTCGGGAAGAAGGCCGCCGCGCAGCGAGATGCCGGCGTCGATCGCGGCCTCGGCGTCGAGTTCCGGGCCATCGTTCTGACGGCGAAGACGGCTGGGGCGGCCTAGCTTCGACGCGCGGACGAGGCGGGAGATCCGGGAGCGCAGCGCCCCTTCGCGGTCGATCTGGCGGTCGACCAGCGACGGGTCGCCGAGGACAGGCGTGATCTCGCGCACGGAGGTCCAGTCCGGACGCTCGATGGAGGCGATACGATCCCATTCGGGATAGGTCGCGACGATCGGATCGGATTGGGGAGCAACGACAGAGTGGGCTCGTACGGTCGGTTCTGTCTCCGGGTCGGGCTCGTTCCGCTGGTCGCCATCCGTCTGTTCAGCTTCGGTGACGTGCGCGGCGTCGACTTCCATCTCAACGCTTTCTCCCTGCTGGGACTGCCAGTCGCCGAAATCCCAGAGGCCGAGATTGTTGTCGCGATAGATCGGCTCGACGACATAGTCCTTGGCGTTGAATTGGATGCGCATCTGCCCGAGATCGTTGCCGAGTCGGTTGCCGATATCGCGGCTGATCGCGGGATCGTGGATGCGGTCGGCGGCTTCGCGGAAGAGGCGCAACCCCTTCTGGATCCAGCCGTCAGGATCCTCGAAAGTCTCGTCGAACAGCGCGCGGGCGAGGCGAGCCATCAGCGATGGTGCGGTCGCGGCTCCGGCTGAACGTGCGATGTGAAACTGGCCCCACACATGACGCAGCCCCGGCAGTTCGCGCATCGCCAAAGTCTCGACGCGCGCATCTTCGACCAGCGAGACGAGGGCGATCTGGAGTGGCTTGAGCTGACCGATCGGGAAGCGACCCTTACCATATCGACGATGTGCTCCGGCATGGGCCAGCGTGGCGCGATAGAGGAGCGGTGCGGTCTCGCGCGGGACGCCGGCATAGATTTCCGGGACGCGGGTCATCGGGCCCGAGAGGGCGGTGCGGCGGAAGGGCGGATCGCCACCCGTCGGGACCGCGCGGACATCCTGCGGAGGAGTCCAGAGGGCGGTGGCGAATGCGCGGCTGGCGCGCTCGACGTCAGAGAAGGTGATCGCTCCGGAAGACCGGGCGAGAAGCTGCCCAGCTCTCGGATCTTCGAGGGAAAAGAAGGCTGCCTGGCGAGAGGCCTGGCCGCCGCTTGCTCGGAGACCGGCGGCGACGAACTCTCCGAAGCTGGCGATGGCCGTTCCGGCGAGGATGCGCGGCGTGTTCTCGGCCGCGAGGACGACGCTTTTCGGCGCCTGGACCGCAAGAGATAGAAGGGCTTCCAGCCAGGTGATCAAACCCTGGGCACGGGCGGCGATCGGAATTTGGGCAGTGACGGCGATTGCGGCTTTGGAGCCGGATTCGCGGCAGATCTTGGCGAGAAGATAGCCTGCTGCACTCATCTCCGATGTGCCCTGGGATGAGAACGATTGTGCACTCATGCGCCAGTATGTGCCCATCACTTCCGCGCCCGCGTTCACGGCGATGAGCGCCAGCCCGGCTTCGGCCCAGTCGTCGAGCTCGGCAGGAGTCGAACGGGGTGCGAGGACCGCGATGGTCTGGCGAAGGACGGGCGATAGGCCGCGCTGGGCGGCATAGCGCTCCAGCGATTTGAGCGGTTCTTCCTCGGCGCGGGCCAGCATCACGGCAGGCAGGCCGCGACGGCTCCGGTCAGGGCGTCGCGCATTTCGAGGTCGTCGGTGATCGGCAGGACGATGCTCGACTGGGTGGCGGACCTGATGTCCACGCCGGCCGCGACGAGGCGGCCGGCGTGAATCAGCATGCGCGTCGAGGCGCCTTCCTCGAGGCCGTGGCCGCGAAGGTTTCGGGATCGCTCGCCGATGGCGACGAGGAGGCTCGCCGTCTTCTCGTCGACGCCCGCTTCCCTGACGACGATCGCCGCTTCGGTCGCGGCGTCGGGATAGGAGAATTCGATCGCGACGAAACGCTGCTTGGTCGATTCCTTCAGGTCCTTCACGGCGCTCTGGTAGCCGGGATTGTAGGAGATGGTCAGCGCGAAATCGGGATGCGCAGGGACGAGCTCGTTCTTCTTGTCGAGCGGCAGGATGCGGCGGGCATCTGTCAGAGGGTGGATGACGACGGTCGTGTCCTGACGAGCCTCGACGATCTCGTCGAGATAGCAGATCGCGCCTTGGCGGACGGCCATGGTCAGCGGCCCGTCGTGCCAGACGGTGCCTTCCGGAGCGAGAAGGAAGCGGCCGGCGAGATCAGATGCCGTCATATCCTCGTGGCAGGCGACGGTGATCAGCGCGCGGCCGAGCTTCCACGCCATGTGCTCGACGAAGCGGGTCTTTCCGCATCCGGTCGGGCCCTTGAGCATGACCGGCAGACGATCGCTATAGGCTGCCGCAAACAGCTCGATCTCGTTGCCGACCGGCCGGTAATACGGCTCGTCGGCGATGCGGTAAGCATCGAGGTTCATCACCAATTTCCCTGGGCTGAAAACAAAAAAGGACGCCGCGCCCCCATCGAGGGGTGCCGGGCGTCCTTGCCGGGTTCGGTCGTCGGCGACATTGGCGCGACCGGGGAGCTGTCAGGCTCTTTGTTATTCAGCCGCAAGAGGAGCGGCGGCGCAAGCCCATGGCCCGCGCCGCCGTAACATCACGCTTCGGAAGCGGGTGCCGAGACCGGCGGAGCTTCCGGCTCGATTTTCGGCGCGCGGGTGCCACGGACCCAAGCGACGGCCTGGCCGATCAGCGGCATGAACAGGACCAGGAGGGCTATGATCGTGATCGTGCCGACGAGTCCGTTCGAGAAGAACACAGTCATGCTGCCGCGCGCCCCGATCATCGCCTGCCGGAATGCGTCTTCGGCCTTGTCACCGAGGACCAAAGCCAGCGTTAGGGGAGCCAGCGGGTAGCCGAGCTTCTTGAAGACGTAACCAACAACGCCGAACGCCAGCATGAGCCAGATGTCGAAGACGGCATTCTGGACCGCGAAGGCACCGACGGCGCATGAGACCAGGATCATCGGCGCGATGGTCGGGAACGGGACGCGCAGCACCGAGGCGAACAGCGGCACGGTTGCGAGCACGACGATGAGGCCGACGATATTGCCGAGATACATCGAGGCGATCAGGCCCCAGACGAAGTCCTTCTGCTCGACGAACAGGAGCGGGCCCGGCTGGAGACCCCACACCATCAGGCCACCAAGGAGGACGGCCGCGGTGCCCGAGCCCGGAATGCCGAGCGCGAGCATCGGCAGCAGAGCGGACGTGCCGGCGGCGTGGGCGGCGGTCTCGGGCGCGAGCACGCCGTCGATGCGGCCCTGGCCGAAGCTTTCCTTATCCTTCGCGACGCGCTTGGCGATGTTGTAGCCCATGAAGGACGCGGCGATCGCGCCGCCCGGCGTGATGCCGAGCCAGCAGCCGATGGCGGACGAGCGGAGCAGCGTCAGCCAGTATTTCGGCAGCGTCGCCCAGGTGCGGAAGACGACAGTCGGGCTGATCACGGCCTTCTTGCCCCGGAACGCGAAGCTCTCCTCCATCGTCAGCAGGATCTCGCCGACACCGAACAGGCCGATGACCGCGACGAGGAAGTCAAAGCCGCGCAGAAGCTCGACCGAGCCGAAGGTCATGCGGAGCTGGCCGGACACCGTGTCCATGCCGACGGCGGTCAGAAGGAAGCCGATGACCAGCGAGATGACGATCTTGTGCTTGTCCTCACGGCCGAGGCCGACGAAGGAGCAGAAGGTCAGAAGATAGACCGCGAAGAATTCCGGAGGTCCGAACCTGATGGCGAAACCCGCGACGAGCGGCGCCAGGAAGGTGATGAGGACGACGGCGAGAAACGAGCCGACGAACGATGCCGTGAATGCGGCCGTCAGCGCTTCGGCCGCCTGGCCCTTCTGGGCCATCGGATAACCGTCGAACGTGGTCGCGACCGACCACGCCTCACCTGGAATGTTGAACAGGATCGCGGTGATCGCGCCACCGAACAGCGCGCCCCAATAGATGCACGACAACAGCACGATGGCCGAGGTCGGATCCATGCTGAAGGTCAGCGGCAGGAGGATTGCGACGCCGTTCGGACCGCCGAGGCCAGGCAGCACGCCGACGAAGATGCCGAGCACGATGCCGAACAGCATCAATGCCATGTTCTGCCAGGTGAGGAGAACGTCGAAGCCGTGAATGAGCGAGCTGAGTGCTTCCATGACGCTGACTCTTCCTCAGTAAAGCAGTGCGCGTTCGATCGGGCCTTTCGGCAGCAGCACGGTGAACTGCTTTTCGAACACGTAGAACATGAAGACGACGAAGATCACGGGCGTCACGAGAGACGCCAGGATCGAGCTCTTGCCGAGGAAGCGCATGAAGCCGGCGATGAGCAGGAAGCTCGAGACGTAGATGCCGAGCCACTGGATGCCGGCGACGAAGGCGAGCGACGGGATCGCGACCTGCAGCACGCGCTTGAACTGGTCGCGCCCGACGAAGCTCGCATCCGAGCGCGAGATCACGCCCTTCACGATGCCGATCAGGCTGGCGATGCCGAGCAGCACGCAGAGATAGAACGGGAAATAGCCCGCCTCCGGTCCGTCCGGCGCCCAGCCGGCTCCGATCTGCCAATTGGTCCAGCCGAGAATGATCGAGGCCAGGAACAGCAATACGGAGACGACGAGGTCGACGGATCGGTAGGAGACGACCGAGCGATCCTCGGTTTCTTCGTCTTGTATGCTCATTGCAGCCTCACGAACAAAAAGCCGCCCCGGCGATGGGCGCACCGGGGCGGAGTGGGGGGCAAAAAATGGGTTACTTGGCCAGGAAGCCGGCGTCGCCCATCAACTTCTTGTGCAGCGCCTCATCTTCAGTGAGGAACTTGGTCATGTCGTCGCCCGAGATGAACACGGCCTTCAGGGCCTGCGATTCCGCATAGGCCTTGAACTCCGGCGTGTCAGTGATCTTCTTGAACAGGTCCTGGTAGTAGGCGACCTGGTCCGGCGTGACACCCGACGGCAGGAAGATGCCGCGCAGCATGGTGTAGTCGAAGTCGATGCCTTCGCTGCGGCAGGTCGGGATGTCGGCCCAGGACTGATCGGCCGTGACCTTGGTCGTGTAGGTGCTCTTCTCCTTGTCGAAGATGCAGAGCGCACGGACCTGGCCGGCGCGCCAGACGGCGACGTTCTCGGACGGGTTGTTGACGTTCGCCTCGGTGTGCTTGCCGACGAGCTGGGTCGCGGCCTCGCCGCCCGACTTGTATGGAATGTAGGCGAATTTGGTGCCGCCGACCTTCTCGACCGCGGCCGAGATGATGTGGTCTTCGCGCTTGGAGCCCGTGCCGCCCATGCGGAAGCCCTGCTCGCCGGCCGCTTTTGCGGCGGTCATGAAGTCCTTCGCCGTCTTGTAGGGCGCTTCCGAATTCACCCAGAGGACGAATTCGTCCATCGCGATGATTGCGACGGGGGTCATGTCCTTCCAGTTGAACGGCAGATTGGTGGAGAAGGGCAGGGTGTAGATCGACGACTGCGCGATGATGAACTTGTTGGCGTTGCCAGGGCTGGCCTTCATGTCCATGAGGCCTTCGCCGCCCGAGGCGCCGCCCTTGAGGAGGACTGCCGTCGGCTGCTTCATCAGATTGTGTTTCTGAATGACCGACTGGAGCATGCGGGCCATCTGGTCGGTCGCGCCGCCGGCACCGGCCGGAACCACGATTTCGACCGGCTGCGTCGGCTCCCATGCGGCATTGGCGGCGCCGGCAAGGCACATCATGGCGACGCCGGCGAGAGCCGCGGCTTGCTTCGGCATACTAAACCTCCCTTGAACCCTGCTATTGCCGCATGGCTGCTATCGGCAATTTGCATTCATTATTCATTTTTCGTCGAAGGTGACAAGACGCGAACTGAACCTCTTTTGAGCAAAATCAATATGTCGCGACTTGCGACAGACCTATTACGTCAGATCACGCAGCCGCGCGCATCCACAGGCCAGACATGCTCGACGCGGCCGTTGCGGACTGCGACCATCCAGTCGAACTGGTTGACGGTCGGATCGCAGTGGGAGGGGACGAGGAGGAGCCGTTCGCCGAGCTTCGGAGCCTGCCCCTTGGTCGCGATTTCAACGCGGCCCTGTTCGTCGCTGGCCTTCGTAAAAGCGAGGTCCGTCCGCTCGTGGACGCCGGGCATGCCGCTGTCGAGATTGAGCGATTTGACGCCGGCATCGACGTAGACGACCCGCTTTTCGGGGACACGGATGACCGAGGCCAGCACGAACAGGCTCTGCCGGAAAACTTCGCTTGGGCCGTCTTCGTTGCGGCCGTAATCCATGTCCATGAAGACGTAGGAGCCGGGCTGGATCTCGGTGAAGGCCTGCTCCGAGAGATCGTAGTCGAACGAGCCGGTACCGCCCCCGGTGATCGTCTCGCAGGAGAGCCCGAGCGCGAGGATAGCATCGCGCGCCTCCAGCGCGATCTCGGCGGAAGCGAGCGCCGCGTCGGCGCGCTCTTCGGGGTCGCGGATGTGCTGGAACGGGCCGGTATACGCCTGTAGCCCGCGGAACCTGAGCCCCGGTGCCTTGTCGATTGCCTGCGCCAGCGGGCCGACCTGGTTGAGGTTCTGCAGGCCCATGCGGGCGTCGCCGGCGTCGATCTCGATCAGGATCTCGATCTCGGCGCCGTTCCTCGCCGCGGCTTGGGAGAGCATGGCGACATGCGCGGCGTCGGAAGTCAGCGTGGTGACGCGAACGTGCTTCGCGATCCCGCAGAGGCGGTCGAGCTTCGCTTCCCCAAGGATGTGGTTGGAGATGAGGACGTCCTTCACACCGGAGCCCAACAGGGCTTCGGCCTCGGAGACCTTCTGGGCGCAGATGCCGATCGCGCCGGCTGCGAGTTGAAGCTTCGCGATCTCGGCCGATTTGTGCGTCTTGGCGTGTGGGCGGAGCGCCATGCCGCCCGCCTTGGCGCGCGAAGCCATGGCGGCAATGTTCGCTTCCAGCGCATCGAGATCGACGACGAGCGCCGGCGTCTCGACACGGTCCAGCGTGTCGCCGGGAGATGCGGGCCTCGGCGCGGTCAAGACTATTCGGCTGCCTTGTCCGAGGTCTCGAGCGATTCATGGACCATCGCCGCCTTGTGACGGAGATGCACCTTCAACAGGCCTGACAGCTTGGCGCCGTCGCGCTTTTCGAGGGCGTCCATCATCTCGACATGGTCGGCGACGGCCTCGTCCCAGCGCGCTTCCGACTTCTTGGCGGTGAAGCGCACGGCGTGAGTGCGGACCATCAGCGTGTGATAGAGCTGGGTCAGTTCGTTATTGCCGGCGGCGGCGAAGATCGCCTCGTGGATGTCGCGGTTGAGCTTGAGGTATTTGGAGGCTTCCTTGCGCTCGTAATGGCGCAGCATCGCCTCGTGGAGCTTGCGGATCTGGGCGACGGACGCGTCGGTGATGCGGGCGCAGGCGAGTTCGCCTGCGAGCGCCTCAAGCGCTCCCATGATCGGGAACAGCTCGTTGACCTCTTCCGGCGAGATGCGCGCGACGCTCGCGCCCCTGTTCGGCGACAGGATGACGAGACCGCCCGAGGCGAGGACTTTCAGCGCTTCGCGGAGCGGGGTGCGGGACACGCCGAACCGGGCGCAGAGCGCCTGTTCGTTGATCTTGTCGCCGGGGCGGAGCTCGCCTTCGAGCACCATGTCGTGAAGCAGGTCGACGAGTTCGCCGTGAAGACTTCTGCGCGAAATCAGGCCTTGTTCCGACACGGTGCTCTCCTTGAGCGGAGCGCTACTCCGCCGCGATTCTCGCTTCATTACGTGCCTGGCCGACGAGGAAGTCCATCGCCGCCTGCACGCCGCCCTTACGATGTGGAATACCGCTCAATTCCAGGCCCATTTCAACACCCGTGAGCGCGCCGAGGATCGTCAGGTCGTTGGTGTCCCCAAGATGGCCGATGCGGAACACCTTGCCGGTGAGCTTGGTGAGGCCGGTTCCGAGAGACATATCAAAGGCTTCGAGCGTCTTGGCGCGGAAGTCGTCGGCGTTGAAGCCCTCGGGCACCATGACCGCCGTCAGCGACGACGAATAGTGCTCCGGAACCCGGCAGAGGATTTCGAGGCCCCAGGCGCGGACGGCACGGCGGGTCGCCTCGGCATGGCGGTCGTGGCGGGCGAAGACGTTATCGAGCCCTTCCTCGTTGAGCATGTCGATCGCGGCGTCGAGGCCGTAAAGGAGGTTCGTGCCCGGCGTATAGGGGAAGAAGCCCTTGTCGTTGTGCGGGATCATCTCCTCCCACGACCAGAACAGCTTCGGCGTCTTCGCGTTCTTCGACGCGGCGAGCGCTTTGTCGCTGACGGCGTTGAACGAGAGGCCCGGCGGCAGCATCAGGCCCTTCTGCGAGCCCGAGACCGTGACGTCGACGCCCCACTCGTCGTGATGGAAGTCGATCGAGGCAAGCGAGGAGATGGTGTCGACGAGGAAGAGGGCCGGGTGGCCGGCATCGTCGATGGCCTTGCGGACGGCGGCGATCGGCGAGACGCAACCGGTCGAGGTCTCGTTATGGACGACGCAGACCGCCTTGATCTCGTGGTTCTTGTCCTCGCGCAGACGCGCGCCGATGGCCTCCGGCTCGGCACCCGTGCGCCAGTCGGACGCGATGAATTCCGGCTCGAGGCCGAGCTTGATCGCCATGTTCTTCCAGAGCGTGGCAAAATGCCCCGTCTCGAACATCAGCACCTTGTCGCCCGGCGAGAGCACATTGGCGAGCGCGGCTTCCCAGGCGCCGGTACCCGACGCCGGATAGATGAACACGCGGTTCTTGGTCTTGAACACGCCCTTGATGTTCTCGAGAACGCGGCGGCCGAGACGCTGGAATTCCGGACCGCGATGGTCGAGGACCGGCATGTCCATGGCGCGGAGAATCCGGTCCGGAACGGGGGTCGGACCTGGAATCTGAAGGAAGTGTCGGCCCGCGACTCGGGCGGCGTTAGTGCGCATCAATGAACTCCGGGCTGCCGGGGCGACATGCCCCAAATCTGCTTTCCTTGTTGCAGAACTGAATTATGAATGCAAAATCCAGTCAAGGCACCGGGCGGGATTTTGAGGTCGGATGGCGGGTTCAGCGCGTAGTTCTTTCGAGGACAGACTGAGGTCAGAGGTTACTGGCGATGTGTGGTTCGACGCCTTCAATCGCGGCCGTTATGCCACCGACGCCTCTGTCTACCAGCAGATGCCGGCGGCCGTCGTCGTGCCGAAAACGGTCGACGAGGCCGAGCGCGCGATCGCGCTCGCGCGCCAGGAAGGCGTGCCGGTCACCGCTCGGGGCGGCGGTACGTCGCAGTGCGGCCAGACCATCAATACCGGGCTGATCGTCGACTGCTCAAGGCATCTGAACAGAATCCTCGAACTCGATGTCGCCGGCGGACGGGCGTTGGTCGAACCGGGCATCGTGCTCGACGAACTGAACCGGCAGCTCAAGCCGCACGGCGTCTGGTTCCCGGTCGACGTGTCGACGGCATCGCGTTGCACGATCGGCGGGATGACCGGCAACAACAGCTGCGGCGGGCGTTCGCTCCGCTACGGCACGATGCGGGACAATGTGTTTTCGGTCGATGCGGTGCTGGCCAGTGGCGACAAGGCGCATTTCGGACCCGTCTCCGCCGATCTCTCCGATGTCTCAAATGATTCGCCGCTGAAGCCGCTGGCACGCCGGCTGTTCGCCATCGGCGATCGCGAGGCGGACGAGATCGAGGCGCGTTTCCCGAAGGTGCAGCGGCGCGTCGGCGGCTACAATCTCGATGCGCTCGTGCCGCGCGCGACGAACGATCTGAACCTCGCTCACATCCTCGTCGGCTCGGAGGGCACGCTCGGCTTTTCCACCCAGGTCGAGATCAAGCTCTGGCCGCTTCTCGGCAAGAAGGCGATCGGCGCCTGCCATTTCGGCAGCTTCTACGAGGCGATGGATGCCTCGCAGCATCTGGTGAAGCTTGGTCCGATCGCGGTCGAGCTGGTCGATTCCACATTGCTGAAGCTCGCTCGCGAAATCCCGATGTTCCGGCCGACGCTCGACCAGTTCGTACAGGGCGATCCGGACGCGATCCTGCTCGTCGAATTCGCCGAGGAGCCGGACGAGAACGTCCGCCGCATGGCGATGCTGCACGACCTGATGGGCGAGCTCGGCTTCGGCTGGGACAAGAGCGGCGCCAAATGGGGCGGCGTGGTCGACATCCACGAGCCCGGCCTGCAGGCGGCGATCGCCGATGTGCGGACCTCTGGCCTCAACATCATGATGTCGATGAAGGACCAAGGTAAGCCGATCTCCTTCGTCGAGGACTGTGCGGTGCCGTTGGAGCACCTCGCCGACTACACGGCGCGGCTGACGCAGGTGTTTGAGAAGCACGGCACGCGCGGCACCTGGTACGCGCACGCCTCCGTCGGCTGCCTCCATGTCCGGCCGGTGCTGAATCTTCGGCAGGACCTCGATGTCAGGAAGATGCGCGCGATCGCTGAGGAGGCGTTCGCGATGGTGCGCGAATACAAGGGCTCGCATTCCGGCGAGCACGGCGACGGCATCGTCCGCTCGGAATTCCACGAACAGATGTTCGGAACCCGCCTCGTCCGTGCCTTCGAGGAGGTGAAGGACATCTTCGATCCGAAGGGCACCTACAATCCCGGCAAGATCGTCCGCGCGCCGAAATTCGACGACAAGAACCTGTTCCGCTACGGACCGCATTACCAGCCAATCGAGGTCGACGCGAAACTCGACTGGTCGGCCTTCACCGGGAAGGGCCGCGGCCTGCAGGGCGCGGTCGAGATGTGCAACAACAACGGCGCCTGCCGGAAACTGGCCGGCGGCACGATGTGCCCGTCCTACCGCGTCACCCGCGAGGAGAAGGACGTCACCCGCGGCCGCGCCAACACGCTGCGCCTCGCGATCTCAGGCCAGCTCGGTCCGGATGCGCTGACCTCCGACGAGATGATGGAGACGCTGAAGCTCTGCGTTTCCTGCAAGGGCTGTCGCCGCGAATGCCCGACCGGCGTCGACATGGCGCGAATGAAGATCGAAGTGCTGGCGGCGCGGGCGAAGAAGTACGGCCATTCGCTGCGCGACCGGCTGGTCGGCTGGCTGCCGCGCTATGCGCCCTATGCCGCCAAGGTGCCGTGGCTGCTCAATCTGCGCGACAAGCTGCCGGGAGCGGCCAAGCTCGCCGAGGGAGTGACCGGGTTCAGCGCCGCGCGGACTTTGCCGAAATGGCGCGGCGACGTGTTCTCGGACGACGTCCCGGCGTTCGGGCCGAAAGAAGGCTCGCCGGTCGTCCTCTTCGTCGACACCTTCAACCGCTATTTCGAGCGCGAGACGGTCGATGCGGCGATCGAGGTCCTGGTTGCCGGTGGCTATCGCGTCCATATCGCGGTGCCGAACGACGGCGATGACCGCCCCCTCTGCTGCGGCCGCACCTTCCTGTCGGTGGGCCGTGTCGACGAAGCGAAACGCGAGGCCGAACGTGCGCTCGATGCGCTGTCTCCCTATATCGACGCCGAAGTGCCGATGCTGGGCCTTGAGCCGAGCTGTCTGTTCTCCTTCCGCGACGAGGTTCCCGCGATGATCGGCGATCCGCGCGCGGCCAGACTCGCAAAGAGCGCAATGATGATTGAGGAATTCATCGCCAAGGAAGCGGCCGCGGGGCGGCTCGATCTCCCGCTTGCGCCTGTCGGCGGCAAGGCGTTGCTGCATGGTCATTGCCATCAGAAGAGTTTCGCGGCGATGGGAGCGGTCGAGAAGACGCTACGCCTCGTGCCAGGCCTCGAAGTCTCGGTGGTCGAATCGAGCTGCTGCGGCATGGCCGGCGCGTTCGGCTACGGGACGGACACCATCCAAGTGTCTAAGGCGATGGGAGAATTATCGCTCTTGCCTGCGGTGCGCGCAGCGGAACAGGATACGATCATCGTCGCCGACGGCACGTCCTGCCGTCATCAGATCCACGACGGCGCAAGCCGCGAGGCCATGCATGTCATGCGGGTCCTCGCCGCGAGCGTCGCAAAGGCGCAAACTGGTACGTCTAGTCCACTGCGCGAAGCCGCAGAGTAATGAGGGGGAAGCGAACAATGCTGATCGACACGATTGCTGAAGCGATCTGGAGCGAGCACGCCAAGCAGAGCGGGCAAACCGCTTCTCCATGGAACGAGGTCGACGGCGCGACGCACGAGCGCTTCACCGGCTATGCGAGGGCGGCGCTTGAGGCGATCTCGCATCCGACGCCGGAAATGCTGAGCATGGGCAACCGCGCGCTGCAGGCCTGGGACGATTCCGAGCACTATCGCAGTCCCATCACCGGCATCTACCGCGCCATGATCGGCGCCGAATTGCCTGCGGAGCCGGCCAAGGGGCCACGCGACAGTTTCGACGAGCTCTGAGGGGGCTCCTCCCCAGCATGGGGAGGGCGGACTCGCGCAGCGAGCCGGGTGGGGTCTCAGCCCATCCAAGCGTGAGTGCACTTCGAGGATTGTGACCCCACCCCGGTTCGCGCTGGCGCGCGACTCGGCCCTCCCCGTGCCGGGGAGGGAGGGCACCCCATTTCTCGCTTAGCCATCTAGCCGAATAGGGTTTCGATGTCGGAGATGCGGTCGAGCACCGCATCCGGTGCGCAGGCGGCGAGGACGGCCGGCGAGGCGTAACCCCAGTTGACGGCGGCGAAGCGGAGACCGGCCTTCCGGGCCGCCGCGGCATCGCGGGTCTCGTCGCCGATATAGATTGCCTCGCTGGCGGGAATCTCCGTTGCGCGGATCACCTCGCGAAGTTTGCCTGCTTTACCGAACAGGGATGCGCCGCAGCGATAGTGGCTGATGAATCGTGCCGTCTCGCCGAGCGCTCGGCGGATGCTGTCCTCATTGTCGGAACTGACGATCGCAAGCGTAGTGTCACGCCGGTGCAGCACCTCCAGCATGGCGGCCGCGCCGTCGAAGAGGCCGAGCCCGGCATTCAGCTTCATCGCCCGCATGTCGCGCGCAATCGCCGGCACTTTCCAGATCGGCACTTCGAGGTCGCGGAGGATACCTCGCGTGTCGAGGCCGCGCATCCGCTCGATGTCGGCCGCGGTCTCGATCTTGCGGAAGTCGTGGCGTTCGGCGACCTCGTTCAGGACCGAGCAGAACCAGCCGAAACTGTCGACGAGAGTGCCGTCGATGTCGAAAATCGCAAGACGAAAACGCACGCTCAGCCCTCGACGATCTTGAGCCGATCCTGGGCGGAAGCGTCCAGCTCGGCCCAATCGAGCTCCTCTTCGAGACGATAGAACGCCTCGTCGGAAATCTCGCCCTTCTGGCGTATGTCGAGGAGCACTTTGCGCTGGGCGGCGATGGCGCGAAGCCGAAGCTGGTCCTGTTCGGTGACGCCCTGCGGGTCGTCCGGATCCTGGGCGATCTTGCGCTTGGCCTGATATTCGTGGCGGACCGCTTCGGCGGAAGGGCCGGCCTTCCCGTCGAGAGCCCGCAGCGCCGCATCGAGCATGAGGACGCGGCCTCGCGAGACATCGACCGAAGTGTCGTCGCCCGCGAGCCCCAGTTTGCGGATCAGGAAGTCGACCGTCAGGCCCTGGATGACAAGGGTCCCGATGACGACGGTGAAGGCAGTCAGCACGATCAAGTCGCGCCCGGGGAAATTGTCGGGCAGCGCGAAGGCGGTGGCGAGTGTGACGAGGCCGCGCATGCCGCACCAGCCGATGAGCACGCTTTCGCGCTTGGAGGAGACCGCGAAGTCCTGGGCGCCGTCGTCGATCCGGGCGACGAGCCAGCGGATGGTGAGCACCCAGACGAGGCGGACGATAATGATGACGGCCAGAATGAGTAGCGCAAAGCCGACGGCGTTCCAGAATTCCGAATGCGGCAGGCGCTCGAAGATGGTGCGCGCCTGCAGGCCCATCAGCATGAAGGCCAGGACGTTGAGGATGAAGACCGCCGCATCCCAGACCGAATAGGCGAGGATGCGGTCGCGCGTCCGTGCCAGCCGGGGTGCGGTATGGGCTAGCGTCATCGCGTATGCGACGACGGCGAGAATAGCTGACAGGTGCAGCCGTTCGGCGATAAGCCAGACGGCGAAGGTCGTGCTGAATTGAAGGATCGTCGCGCCGAGCGTCCCTGCCGTGAATGGTGCGAGACGCAGGTAGATGCGGGCGACGAGCACGCCGAAGATGACGCCGCCGGGCACCGAGATCAGCAGCGTCGGAACCAGGCTGACCGGGCTTTCCGGCGTCGCGGCGGCAAAGGCGAGGGCGGCATTGAAGATCAGCAGCGCCGAGGCGTCGTTCAGCAGGCTCTCGCCGCGCAGGATCGTGAGGACGCGGTGCGGCAGATCTAGCTTGCCGAAGATCGCGGCGGCCGCTGCCGCATCGGGCGGCGAGACGATGGCGCCGAGCGCGATGGCCGCGGCGATTGGCAGGCCGGCAAGGCTCCAGCCGATGACCGCAACGACGGCCGTGGTCAGCAGCACGGCGATGAAGGCCAGCGAGAACAAGGGACGCCAGTTGCGGACGAGATCGCGCGGCGACTGATCGAAGGCAGCACTGAGGAGTGCGGGCGCGATGAAGAGGGCGAGCGCGAGATGCGGCTCGATCGTGACCTGCGGCGTGCCGGGAACGGCCGCGACCGCCGCGCCCGTGACCGCGAGCATGGTCGCGTAGGGAACGTTCATCCAGCGCGCGACCTGGAGCAGCGCGACGGCGATCAGAAGAAGGATGATGGTGCTCTCGAAGAGAGCCATGCGGCGGGGGTCCAGCGGTCGTTAGAGACGTATAAAGTGGTCCTCACCCGAATTGCGAGCCTCTTCCTATGTTGACTCCGGCAACATAGACCATATCCTCCGCCCGCTTTTCGGAGTGGAATGATGGAAGCGGTCGAGGAAGTCCGGCAATTCAACCGATTCTATACCAAGCTGGTCGGTTTGCTCGACGAGCATCTCGTGGAGAGCGAATACACCCTGGCCGAGGCGCGCGTTCTCTATGAGCTTGCCCGGCAGGATGCTCGGACGGCGGCCGATCTTTCGCGCGAGCTCGGCGTGGACAAGGCGCACCTCAGCCGGCTGCTTGGCCGTTTGCGCGCGGCGGGGTTGGTCGAGACCGAGACGAGCCCGCGGCATGCCAAGCACCAGCTGCTTTCGCTGACCCGTGCCGGAAGGAGCGCATTCGCATCGCTCGAACGGAGAACGGTGTCGCAGATCGAGGCATTGCTCGCGCCGCTCGACGATGCGGGACGCGAGCGGCTGACGGCTTCGATGAGGACAGTGCGCGGTCTGCTCGGCGCGGAGCCGCCGACGAAAGGCGAGGTCGCGCTGCACCCTCCGGAGCCGGGCGATTTCGGCTGGATCATCCATCGCCAGACCCTTCTTTACGCTGGAGAGCAGGGATGGGACGGAAGTTACGAGACGCTGGTCGCCGGGATCATCGGCGGGTTCGACCCTTCGGCGGATCGTGCCTGGATCGCCGAATGCCGAGGCGAGATCGTCGGTTCCATCTTCCTAATGCGCGGCGACGAACCGGGGGTGGCGAAGCTTCGTCTTCTATATGTCGAGCCGTGGGCGCGCGGGCTCGGCGTCGGTTCGCGACTGGTCGCGACCTGCATGGAGGAGGCACGGCAGCTTGGATACCGGACGTTGACGCTCTGGACGGTAAGCCTCTTGACCTCGGCCCGACGGATCTATGAGGCAAAGGGCTTCCGCCTGGTGGCGGAGGAGACACGGTCGCGTTTCGGCACGCTCCTGACCGAGCAGACCTGGACGCTCGATCTATGATGCCTATTTGTCCGGCCCCCTGAAGAAGCCCAGCATGCGAAGGAACATATAGGTCAGCGCCGAGGCCCCGATCGCGACAAAGCACGCGGCCATCGTGCCTTCGATGGAATTCGCGAACGGCAGGCCGCCGGTGTTCATGCCGAAAATGCCGGTGACGAGCGTCGCCGGCAGCAGCAAGGTCGTCATGATCGACAGGACGTAGAGGTTCTGATTGGTGCGCTGGTTGGCGCGGAGATCCAGTTCGTCGCGCAATAGCTGTGTCTGACCCTTCACCTGCATCACGTCGGCTTCGAGCGAGGCGGCGCGCTGGACGAGACGGCCGATGATCGGCTGCAACGGTTCGGGCAGGTCCTCGTCCTCGTCCAGACGGGTGAAGACGCTGTGCAGGCCATGCAGGTGGCGGCCGGCCTGGACGGCGCGGCGGCGCATCAGCGGCAGCGTGCGCGCGGCGGGCTCGCGGTCCTCCTCAAGCAGCGCGTCCTCGATCGCCTGATGCTGCCGGACGAGGTCTCGGATGACGCCGGAGACGATCTCGAATACCGCCGATGCCATGAGATTGAGGGCGGAAGAGGCAGATTTCGGCGCGTCGCCGGCATCGATGCGGGCCTTGATGACGTCGGCGCAGCGGACCGGGTGGGTGCGCGCGGTGATCATCAGGGACGGGGTCAGCGCGAAATGGATCGCGCCGGTGTGGGCGGTCTCGGGATCTTCGAACTCGCGGGTGAAATCGTGGATGACGCAGGCGATGGCACCCTGGTCGGCCCATGCGCGCTGGTCGTCGTCGCGGGAGAGCAGGATGTCGCGAGCGGTGTCAGGCAGCGGCATCGCGGCGATCAGGCGGCGGGCGCGCTCGTCGGCGAGCGAGACATGGAGCCAGCGGAAGCCGCCCGGCGGAATTTCAATCGAGGCGACGCCGCTGATGTGCGAGACCCGCCCATCGACGACGTCGATACCCCAGATCAGGCCAGACCAGATGTCGGTCGTGACTTGGTCCACTTGTGCCCACCCGCACTCCGAAAGATCGAGAACACATAATGGAGAACTGCCGCGCGCGCCATGGACGCCGGCAGGAGGAGAGCGGAAGCGATTCCGCATTCGTGCAGGGTGCCCAAAACGTAAGTACAAAAATCGTTGGAAAATCAACGTCTAGAAACATGTTTATTGCAGTTTTATGACAGCCAACTTATAGCCAGCGCCTCCCTGTTGGCCGATCTGGATTTCCGTACATGCTGGGCTGGTTCCGAAAGCTGATGCCGAAGGAGGATCGCTTCTTCGAGCTGTTCACACAGCATTCGCTGATCCTTGTTTCGGGCGCCGAGGCCCTGCAGGGCATGCTGCTCGGCGGCGAAAAGGTGCCGCACTATTCGCGGATCATCATCGAGCGCGAGGACGAGGCCGACGAGATCACCCGGGAGGTGATGATTGCCGTTCGCCGGAGCTTCATCACTCCATTCGACCGCAGCGATATCCAGAGTCTGATCCAGTCGATGGATGACGCGATCGACCAGATGAAGAAGACCGTGAAGGCGACGCAGCTCTTCGAGGTCACCGAGTTCGACCCGATGATGGCAGCGATGGGCGATACGATCGCCGAAGCAGCCCGGTTGACGGCCAAGGCCGTTCCGTTGCTGAACCATGTCGGCGCCAATGCCGCCCAATTGAACCACCTCGCTGAGCAGGTGACGATCATCGAGGGCCGCGCCGACGATCTGCATGAGGAGGGGCTGAAGGCGCTCTTCCTCGCCCATCGCGACGGCAATGCGATGCCCTACGTCATAGGTTCCGAGATCTACGGCAATCTCGAACGGGTAATGGACCGGTTCGAGGACGTGGCCAACGAGATCAGCGCCATCGTCATCGAGAACGTCTAGCGGATGGGCGATATCATTCTCGCCACGCCGGTGCTTTTCGCGCTGATCGGCGTCGCGCTTCTCTTCGACTTCCTGAACGGCCTGCACGACGCCGCGAACTCGATCGCGACGATCGTCTCCACCCGGGTGCTGCGGCCCCGATACGCGGTGTTCTGGGCGGCGTTCTTCAACTTCATTGCCTTCCTGTTCTTCGGCCTGCATGTCGCGCAGACGCTCGGCACCGGCATCATCGATCCCGGCATCGTCGATCCGGCGGTGATCTTCGCGGCGTTGGTCGGTGCGATCGTCTGGAATGTCGTGACCTGGCTGCTCGGCATTCCCTCGTCGAGCTCGCATGCGCTGATCGGAGGATTGGTCGGCGCGGGCGTGGCGAAAGCGGGTGGTGGGGCCGTCGTCGCCGCCGGGCTCCTGAAGACGAGCTTCGCCATCGTGCTGTCGCCGATGACGGGCTTCGTGCTTGCACTGGCGCTGGTCCTGATCGTTTCCTGGATATTCGTCCGGCAAACCCCATATGCGGTCGACAGTACGTTCCGCGTCCTGCAATTCGTCTCGGCCTCGCTCTATTCGCTGGGGCACGGTGGCAACGACGCCCAGAAGACGATGGGCATCATCGCCGTGCTGCTCTATTCGCAGGGGCAACTCGGCTCGGAGTTCCATGTGCCACTGTGGGTCGTCCTGACTTGCCAGGCGGCGATGGCGCTCGGCACGCTCTGCGGCGGCTGGCGCATCGTTCATACGATGGGATCGAAGATCACCCGGCTGACGCCGATGCAGGGGTTCTGCGCCGAAACCGGCGGCGCGATCACTTTGTTCATGGCTACGGGACTCGGTATTCCCGTATCGACAACCCATACGATTACCGGCGCTATCATCGGTGTGGGCGCCGCCAGGCGAATGACTGCGGTCCGCTGGGGCGTGGCGCGCCATATTGTTGTGGCTTGGGTGCTGACACTACCGGCGGCGGCTGTGATCGCTGCCGGGTCGTATATTATAGTAGACAAATTGAGTTGAACCGCTCTCGGCGATTCGTCTGCGTGCCATGTTTTTGAGGTGACCCGCCAATTGATGCCTGAGCCTACCCCCGAACCGCTGCACCAGATCGGTGCGCTGCCCATCCAGAAGGAGGGCGGGCGCATTCGCGTGCTCCTCGTCACGACGCGGACGACCCGGCGGTGGACCATCCCGAAGGGCTGGCCGATGAAGGGGCTCAAGGATCACGAGGCGGCCGCGCAGGAAGCGCTGGAAGAGGCCGGCATCGAGGGCAGGATCGAGAAGGATGCGCTCGGTACCTACCTCTACTGGAAGAGGCGCGAGACGCATTTCGATCTCTGTCAGGTCACCGTGTATCTGATGAAGGTCGAGAAGGACCTCAACAATTATCGGGAGCAGGACGAGCGGGAGAAGCGCTGGTTCGAGATCGAGGAGGCCGCGCTTCTCGTCGAGCCCGAGCTTTCGAGCCTGATCCTCGGCCTGTCGGGAAAATAGCAAGCGCGTGGCCGAAGCCGCGCGCTTGCTATTGCGAGGCTGGTTCAGCCCGCCGGGATCGCGCTCTCGTCCATGTAGAAGACCTCCCAGGAATGACCGTCGAGATCCTGGAACGAGTGCTGGTACATGAAGCCGTAATCCTTGGGCTCCGCATAAAGCGAGCCGCCGGCCGCGACGGCCTTCTTCACGATCTCGTCGACCTGCTCCCGGCTGTCGAACGATAGCGCGGTCAGCACCTCGGTTGCTTTCGACGTGTCGCAGATCTCCTTCGGCGTGAACTGCTTGAACTTCTCGTGGGTGAGGAGCATCGCGTAGATATCGTCCGAGATGACGAGGCACGCTGCGGTCTCGTCGGTGAACTGGAGGTTGAACGACCAGCCCAGCGCCTTGAAGAAGTCCATCGACTTCGAGAGGTCCTTCACCGGCAGGTTCACGAAAATCTTCATCGGCATGCGTTTCTCCTGGTCTGACTGCGGTTGGATAGCTGAGGGAAATGGCGCGGCTAGGACAGCGCGCGGAGATCATCGCGAAGCAATTCAGGGTCACCACCCGGAAGCTCCGATTCAACGGCCGCATGGGTCGCTTGCCAGATCGGCACCGCGCGCGCGAGCAGCGCTTGGCCGGCCTCGGTCAGCCTGAGAAGCCGGCCGCGCTTGTCCTTGGGATCGACCGAAATCGTAAGAAGCCCTCGGCGCTCCAGCGGCTTGAGCGCCGCCGTCAGCGTGGTGCGGTCCATTGCGAGCAACTCCGCGACCGGCGCCATGGAGGGCGGATGAGGGCGGTTCAAGGACATCAGCAGCGAGAACTGGCCGTTGGTGAGTCCGACCGGCTTGAGCGCGACGTCGAACCGCCTGCCCAGCGCCCGCGCCGCCCGCTGGACGTGCAGGCACAGGCAACAATCTCTTACGAGGAGCGTTGTTTCGAACGGAACCGTGCCCGCGTGTCCGGATGCCTCGGCCGGACGGGTGTGTTTTGACATACCATAAATATGTTGGTATCAACCTATTTAGTCAAGCAGCACCGCATCGAAGCGGCGCCTTAATCACAGGAGAGGGCGTGATGGCGATCAAAGACGGCACCTTCATCTGGCACGAGCTGATGACGACCGATACCGCGGCAGCGCAGAAGTTTTATGGCGATGTCGTCGGCTGGACGTTCAAGAGTCCGCCGCCCGGAATGGGCATGCCAGACGTTCCCTATACGCTCATCTCGACAAACGGTCAGGACGTGGGCGGGATGATGGCCCAGTCCGACACCTGCGGCGGTGGCGAGGCCAAGCCCGGCTGGCTCGGCTCGGTAAAGGTCGATGATGTCGATGCGACCGCCGCGAAGGTGAAGGACCTCGGTGGCATGATCTATTACGAGCCGACCGACATTCCTGGTGTCGGCCGGTTCGCGATCGCCGGCGATCCCGGCGGCGGCACGATCTGCCTGCTCAAGATCGATGGCATGCCTGACAAGGATCCGGACCCGAACGGCCAGATGGCGATCGGCCATACCGGCTGGAACGAGCTGCATTCCACCGATTGGGAGAAGTCGTTCGGCTTTTTCCAGAAGATGTTCGGCTGGACGAAAAGCACGGCGATGGATATGGGCCCGATGGGCACCTACCAGCTGTTTGCGACCGACGGCAAAACCGGCGACGACGCCCGGGCCGTGGGCGGCATGATGACCAAGATGCCGGAAATCCCGATGCCGGGCTGGCTTTTCTACTTCAATGTCGATGCGATCGACGCCGCGATCGACCGGGTCAAGGCGGGCGGCGGTGAGGTCCTGATGGGTCCGCACGAAGTGCCCGGCGGCGCCTGGATCATCCAGGGTCGCGATCCCCAGGGCGCGATGTTCGCGCTCGTTTCGACAAAGCGCTGAGGAAGACAATTCGACAGGGAGGACCGTGATGAACCATCAGATCGTTTCCCGCGAAGACTGGCTCACGGCACGTAGGGCGCTCCTCGCCCGCGAGAAGGAAGCGACGCATCTGCGTGATGCGATCAATGCCGAGCGGCTGGCGTTGCCATGGGTCAAGGTCGACAAGAACTATTCGTTCGAAACGCCGGCCGGCCGGAAAAGCCTGGCCGAGCTGTTCGACGGGCGTAGCCAGCTCGTCGTCTACCACTTCATGTACGGACCGGATTGGGAGGCGGGCTGCCCCGGCTGCTCGTTCCTGGCCGACCATCTCGACGGCACGTTGCCGCATCTGAACCATCACGACGTGACTTTGGTCGCGGTCTCGCGCGCGCCGTTGCCGAAAATCGAAGCCTACAAGAAGCGTATGGACTGGCACTTCCCGTGGGTGTCGTCGGTCGGCTCCGACTTCAACCACGATTTCCACGTCTCGTTCAGCGACGACGAGATGAAAGGCGATCAGGTCTCATACAATTTCACGAGGATCCCGGTGAAGGACGCCGCTCCGGAGCTGCCGGGCCTGAGTTCCTTCTACCGCGACGAGAAAGGACAAGTGTTCCACACCTATTCCAGCTATGCGCGCGGGCCGGAGGAATTGATCGGTACGTACATGGTGCTCGATCGCGCTCCGAAGGGCCGGAACGAGGAAGAGGTCATGGACTGGATGCGCAGGCACGATGAATACGAAGAGGCGCCGAAGGCGCAGTCCTGCTGCGCCTGAACTTTTACTGTTCCCCGGACAAATGTGCATATCGCGCGCCGATCCGGGGCCCAGCGCATGAGCGCGCCGCAGGCGCTCTTTGGAGAGACAGTGCGGCGTCGCCGCCAATGAACGCTGGATCCCGGTTCTCGTGACGCGCTGCGCACTCACGGACCGGGATACGGTTCCCGCTGATCAGCTTCACGCAAGGGTGGCCGGGTTTCTTGTAGCCAACACAGGTGGCTTCAGGAGAAGCGGCAATGAGTCTTTACGGCGTACTGCGGACGGGTGTTTCGGGCATGAATGCGCAGGGCAACAAGCTCGCGACGACGGCCGACAACATCGCGAACACCAACACCCCCGGCTATAAAAGGGCGTCGACCGAGTTCTCGACCCTGGTGATCGGCAACAGCAAGGTCGGCAATTACATGCCGAGCGGCGTGTCGACCCAGACCCGCTACGCGATCAGCGAATCCGGCCAGATCATGCCGACGAGCAACGGCTACGACCTTGCGATCGGCGGCTCGGGCTTCTTCATCGTCCAGAACGCGGCCGGCACGCCTTATCTGACCCGCGCCGGTTCGTTCCGCCCGCAGCCGGATGGCTCGCTGCTCAATGCCGGCGGCTATCAGCTGATGGGCTACGACCTGGCGAACGGCCCGCCGACCCCGGTGGCCAACAGCCTCGCCGGTCTCGTTCCGGTGAACATCTACGCCGCGGGCATGACCGCGACGCCGACGACGGAAGGCGCGCTCGGCGCCGCCAACCTGAATTCGAACGCCGCGATCGTCGATCCGGCAACGGCGGACACGGCGGGCGAAAACACCGCCGCCTCGCAGTACACCAACAAGACCTCGTTGAGCGTCTACGACAATCTCGGCAACGAGGTGCTGCTCGACGTCTACTTCACGAAGACGGCGGCGAACACCTGGGAAGTCTCGGTCTACGACCGCGCGACGGCGACCGCCGGCGGCTTCCCCTACGGCGCGGCCGGTTCCGCCGCCCTGTACGAGGGTGCGATCACCTTCTCGGGCACGGACGGACAGTTCACCGGCATTCTCCCGGTGCCGGTCAGCCTTACCGTTCCGAACGGTCAGGTGATGACCATGGACTTCACCGAGATGACCCAGCTCGCCAGCGCTGACTTCGTTCCGGATCCGGACGTCAACGGCAACAAGCCGCAGTCGGTCGAGGCCATCGAGATCAGCAATGACGGCGTGGTCTTCGCTGTGTTCGAGGACGGCACGCGTCTCGCGACCTACCAGCTCGCGATGGCCGACGTGCCGAGCCCGGACAACCTCACCCCGGTCGCCGGCAACGCCTATGCGATCTCGCTGGAATCGGGCGATCCGTCCATCGGCTTCCCGAACTCGGCCGGCTTCGGCGTCATCAAGTCGGGCGCGCTCGAACAGTCGAACGTCGACATGGCGGCCGAGCTGACCGCGATGATCGAGGCGCAGCGCGGCTACACCGCCAACTCCAAGGTCTTCCAGACCGGCTCCGATCTTCTCGACGTTCTCGTCAACCTGAAGCGCTGATCGGGCCTTCCAAAACCGGGTAACAGGTCATGTCTCTCTCTCTCGCACTCAACGTCGCAAAATCCTCGCTCCAGGCGACGGGCGTGCAGACGGCGACCTCCTCGCGCAACATCGCGAACGGGAGCGAGAGTTATTATTCGCGCAAATCGGCGGTGGTCATCACCGGCGAGGGCGGCACCGTACAGGTCGTCTCGATCCAGCGCGCGACCGATGCGGCCCTGTACAAGACCATGCTGAAATCGACGTCTGCCGCCGCCGGGCAGCAGGCTCTCCTAGACGGGTTGACCAAGCTTTCCGAAACGGTCGGCGATCCCGAACTCGACCAGAGCGTCGCGGCGAAGCTTGGCAGCCTGACCAACAAGCTGCAGCAGTATGCCGCCGCTCCGGACAATTCGATCCTGGCGCAGGCGGTGCTCGGGGCGGCTCGCGAGATGGCCGTCGCGCTGAACGATGCCACCACGACCGTTCAGGCGACGCGAGCGCTCGCCGATGCGGACATGGCGGCTTCCGTGGACCGGATCAACGGTCTGCTCGCCCAGTTCGAGGCCGCCAACACCGCCGTCGTCAAAGGTACGGTGTTGGGCGCCGACGTCACCGACAATCTCGACACCCGCGACCATATCCTGGCGCAGCTCTCGGAAGAGATCGGGATTTCGGTCGTGGTACGCGAGAACAACGACATCGCGCTCTATACCGATGGTGGCGTCACCCTGTTCGAGAAGTCGCCGCGCGAGGTCAGCTTCCAGCCGACCAACGTCTATGGTGCGACGACGGTCGGCAATGCGGTTTATGTCGACGGCGTTCCGGTCGTCGGCGGTTCATCGACCATGGCGAGCCAGACCGGCCGACTTTACGGCCTTGCGACGCTTCGCGACGAGACGACAGTCACCTATCAGAGCCAACTCGACGAGGTCGCGCGCGGCTTGATTGAGGTGTTCGCGGAAAGCGATCCACTTGGCGTGGGCCCGGATGTGCCTGGCATATTCGACTGGCCGACCGGCGGCACGCTCACGACCGGCGTCATCGAACCCGGCCTTGCAGGCACGATCTTCGTCAATCCGGCGATCGATCCGGAGCAGGGCGGCGACCTCGACGCGATCCGCGACGGCATCACCTACAATTACAATACCGAAGCCGTCGCCGGCTTCGCCGACCGCCTCAACGACATCGTTGGCGAACTCGGTCAGTCGCGCGGCTTCGATCCGGCCTCCGGCGCCGATCCGTCGAATACGCTCGCGGACTACGCGGCATCCTCGGTCAGCTGGCTCGAATTCAACCGCCAGCAGGTCGACAACGAATCCACGTTCCAGACGACCAAGCTCGAACGCGCCTCCGAGGCGCTGTCGAACGCGACGGGCGTCAACCTCGACGACGAGCTCGCGCAGCAGCTTCAAATCGAACGGACCTACGCCGCCTCGGCCAAATTGATCGCCGCGGTGGACGAGATGCTGCAAGCCCTTCTCGACGCAGCCTGAACCAGGTGACAGCCATGAAGACCACATTCATCTCCACCCAGGCCGTTTCGAGCGCGACAAGGCTCTCGATCATGAAGATGCAGGCCGAGCTTGCGAAGAACAGCAAGGAGCTCGGCTCCGGCCGCTGGGCCGATGTCGGCCTCGAACTCGGCAACAAGACGGGTCGCACGGTCTCGCTCCGCCAGGACTTCGCGCGGCTCGATAGCATCAAGGATACGAACGGCCTCGTGATGTCTCGCCTCGACGGCAGCCAGGCGGCGCTCGAAGGCATGCTGAAAATGGCGCAGGACTTCTCCGCCTCGCTGATCGGCGTTCGCACCGGCGACACCGGCGCGGACGTTATCCAGGACGACGCCAAGAACAATCTCCAGGCGCTGATCGCCTCGCTGAACACATCGATCGACGGCGAATATCTCTTCGCCGGCATCGACACCGACGTTCGCCCTGTGACCGATTACTACGCGACGCCGGTCGTTCCGGGCACCGGCCCGAAGGCCGCGGTCGACGACGCCTTCCTCACCGCGTTCGGCATGGCGCAGAACGATCCGGCGGTGATCAACATCACCCCGGCGGCAATGGATGCGTTCCTCAACGGCGCCTTCGCGGCGATGTTCGATCCGGCCGCCTGGACCGACCCGACCACTGGCTGGTCCTCGGCATCAGACCAGAACGTCCGCAGCCGTATCTCGACCTCAGAACTGGTCGACACCTCGGCCAATGCCAACGAGGCGGCGTTTCGCAAGATTGCCATGGCCTACACGATGGTGACCGAATTCGCCTCGTCGAACCTGTCCGAGGGCGCCTATCAGACTGTCATCGACAAGGCGGCGGAAATCGTCGGCGAGGCGATCTCCAGCACGACGGTCGTCATGGCCCGTCTCGGCACTGCGCAGGAGCGGGTCAAGAACGCCAATGACCGGATGGATGTTCAGATGAAGATCCTGAACACGCACATCAACGATCTCGAACTGGTCGACCCCTACGAGGCGCAGACTCGGGTGACCGCACTCGAGACGCAGCTCGACATGGCCTACGCGCTGACCGCGCGTGCGCAGCAGCTGAGCCTTCTGAATTACCTCTGACGCGAACCCGCGAGCCGGATGACCGGCTCGTCCCGACCTTAACCGAGTGGTGTTTCATGCATCAGTTTTCGTATGCCGACATCGTCGGAGACGCAGTAAGCCTCTCCCGCCAGCACGAGGCGATGGCCATGGACCGTGCCGTCGAGCTTCTCGAACTGGCCAAGACCAAGGGTTCCAAGTCGCGCGAGGCGATCGACGCCGTTCTCTATCTGCGCCGGTTGTGGAGCTACCTGATCGAGGACCTGGCGCAGCCTGAGAACGACCTTCCGGAAGCGCTCCGCGCCGACCTGATCTCGATCGGCCTCTGGATCATCAAGGAAGCCGAACAGATCCGCCGCCACGAATCGGAGAACTTCGACGGGCTCATCGAGATCAACGGAATCATCCGGGCAGGTCTGGCATGAACCGCTCCATGCATCTCGGCCTGCGCGCCGGCGAACGCCTCTACGTCAACGGCGCGGTCCTCCGCGTCGACCGCAAGGTGTCGATCGAACTCCTGAACGACGTCAGTTTCCTGCTCGAGGCGCATGTGATGCAGCCCGAGGAAACGACGACGCCGCTTCGCCAGCTCTACTTCGCGATCCAGCTGATGCTGATCGACAAGCCGAACTCGGAGAATGCGGGCCGGATCGTCGAGGGACTGCTCGCCTCGCTCAACCGCACCCTGGACAACGAGGACATCATCGCGGGTCTCGGCACCGTCGAAACGCAGATCGGCAACGACCGCCTGTTCGACGCGCTGAAGACGATCCGCGCGATGTTTCCCGTCGAAGAACGGGTGCTCGCAGGCGAGCGCAGCTTTCCCCGCGCAGAAACCCACGCAGCGGCGCCGACGGCGGCCGCCTGACTAGGAGACGACGATCATGCAGGTCTCGACCAACAGCGCCTCAACGGCGCAAACGCAAAGCCAGTCCACTTCGACCGAAACCGGTGCGTCTATGGACTACGACTCGTTCCTCAAGCTCCTGATGGCGGAGATGAAGAACCAGGATCCGACCGCGCCGACCGACGCGTCGCAATATGTCGCCCAGTTCGCCACGTTCTCGCAGGTCGAGCAGGCGATGCAGACGAACGCGAAGCTCGACAGCATGCTGTCATCGATCGCGCTATCGCAGGCCGACGGCATCATCGGCCGCACGCTGACGTCGGAAGACGGCACGATCACCGGCGAGGTGAAGGCGGTTCGCATCGTCAACAACGGTGCGGTGGCCGAGCTCGACAACGGCAAGTCGATCATCCTCGGACCCGGCGTCGTCATCACCTGATGAACGAGGTTGATGCACTCGACATCGTCCGCGATGCGATCTGGACGGTCATCGTCGGCTCGGGCCCCGCGGTCCTGGTCGCGATGTTCGTCGGCATCAGCATCGCGCTGCTCCAGGCGCTGACCCAGGTGCAGGAAATGACGCTGACCTTCATCCCGAAGATCGTCGCGATCCTGCTCGTCATCATCGCCACCGGGCCGTTCATCGGCGCGCAGATGCTGACATTCACCCAGATGGTCTACGGCCGGATCGAAACCGGCTTCTAAGGGACAGAGAACGCGATCATGGCCGACGCAACGATTAGCGCGACGCAAAGCCCCGCGACCGGAGGCGGCGCACGCGATATCGGCTTTGCCGTCGGCATCGTCATCATCCTGACGATCCTGTTCCTGCCGATCCCCCCGATCATGATCGATGCGGGACTGGCGATTTCGATCGCGCTTTCTGTGCTGATCCTGATGGTCGCGCTATGGATTCAGCGGCCGCTCGAATTCTCGTCATTCCCGACGATCCTGCTGATCGCGACGCTCTTGCGACTGGCGCTGAACGTCGCGACGACGCGCCAGATCCTGGCCGGCGGCCATGCCGGCGATGGCGCGGCAGGTCACATCATCCAGGGCTTCGCGAAATTCGTGATGAGCGGCGACTTCGTCATCGGTCTCGTCATCTTCGGCATCCTCATCACCGTCAATTTCGTCGTCATCACCAAGGGCGCGACGCGTATCGCCGAAGTCGGGGCGCGCTTCACCCTCGACGCGATCCCCGGCAAGCAGATGGCGATCGACGCCGATCTGTCCGCCGGCCTGATCAGCGACAAGCAGGCCCAGGAACGGCGCCGCGAGCTGGAGGAGGAGAGCGCGTTCTTCGGTTCGATGGACGGCGCATCGAAATTCGTCCGCGGCGACGCGATCGCTGGTCTGATCATCACCGCCGTCAACATCTTCGGCGGCATCGTCATCGGCGCGACGCGCCATGGCATGGAACTCGGCGACGCGGCCGACGTGTTCGTGAAGCTCGCCGTCGGCGACGGTCTCGTCACCCAGATCCCGGCGCTCGTCGTTTCGCTCGCCGCGGGTCTCCTCGTGTCGAAGGGCGGCACGCGCGGCTCGGCCGAGCAGGCCGTCATGGGTCAGCTCGGCGGTTATCCGAAGGCACTGTCCGTCGCGGCGTTCCTGCTGCTGGCGCTGTCGCTCGTGCCGGGCCTGCCGTTCCTGCCGTTCGCCATTCCAGCCGGTCTGATGGGCTTCATCGCGCATTCGATCCCGCGCAAGCGGGCAGAGCGGCTGGCGTTCGCGGAAGCCGAGAAGATCGAGAAGGAACTCGCGACCAAGGTCGACACCAAGGACTCGGTCAAGGAATCGCTGAAGACCAACGAGATCGAACTCTGCCTCGGCAAACAGCTCTCGACGCAGATGATGAACGCGCATGGCGAACTGGCGCACCGCGTCAGCAAGATGCGTCGCAAGTTCGCGCAGCAATACGGCTTCGTCGTGCCGGATATCAAACTGGCCGACAGCGTCGCGGTGCCCCAAAAGGAATACCGCATCAAGATCCACGGCACCGTCATCGCGGCGCAGGAATTGCGCATCGGCGAGGTCATGGTCATCACCGGCGATGCCGGCGCCCCCGACGTGCCCGGCGACGATACACGCGAGCCCGCCTTCGGGATGAAGGCGATGTGGATCTCGCAGAACTATGTGAACGAGATCACCCGCGACGGCTTCACGCCCATCGACAACATGTCGGTGATGCTGACCCACCTCAGCGAGGTGATCCGCAACAACCTCCCGCAGCTCCTGTCCTATAAGGACATGCGTACGCTGATCGACCGGCTCGACCCCGAATACAAGCGCTTGGTCGAGGATATCTGCCCGTCGCAGATTTCTTATTCCGGCCTCCAGGCGGTGTTGAAGCTCCTGCTCGCCGAGCGCGTCTCGATCCGCAACCTGCATCTCATCCTCGAAGCGGTCGCCGAGATCGCCCCGCATGTCCGCCGCTCCGAGCAGATCGTCGAGCACGTGCGCATGCGCATCGCCCAGCAGATCTGCGGCGACCTCGCCGAGGGCGGCGTGCTGAAGGTGCTGCGTCTCGGCAATCGCTGGGACCTCGCCTTCCACCAGGGCCTGAAGCGCGACAACAAGGGCGAAGTCGTCGAGTTCGACATCGATCCGCGCCTGATCGAGCAGTTCGGCAACGAGGCGACGGAAGCGGTGCGTGCGCGGATCGCCCAGGGCCACACGTTTACAGTGGTCACGGCGCCGGAAGCTCGCCCGTATGTGCGCCTGATCATCGAACGTCTGTTCCCGGCAATGCCGGTGCTCTCGCACGTCGAGATCGCGCGCGGCGTCGAGGTCGAGGCGTTGGGTACGATTTCATGATCGGGATCGGCTCGGACACGATCCTGGCCGTCTTCGTCATCTTCTGCCGCATCGGCGGCTGCCTGATGCTGATGGCGGGTGTTTCAAGCCCGCGTGTTCCGATGCAGATCCGGCTTTTCCTGGCGGTCGCGATCACCCTCGCCGTGGCGCCGCTGATGGTGGATTCGGTGAAGGCCTCGATCCCGAACGACGAGCCGCTGACGCTCGTCCAGGTCATCGGCACCGAGACCCTGATCGGCGTGATGATCGGCTTTCTCGGCCGCATCTTCTTCCTCGCTCTGCAGACGCTCGCTCATGCAATGGCCACGACGATCGGCTATTCCATGCCGGGCACGCCGATCGAGGATTTTGAAGGCGTGCCGACGATGACGACGCTCGTCATGATGACAGCCACATTGCTGTTCTTCATGACCGACCAGCATCTGATGGTGCTGCGGGCGACGATGAATTCCTATTCGGCGCTGCCGATCAATGGCGGCTTCGATCCGCAATCGGGCCTGATCCAGATCACCGACACGCTCGGCACCGCTTTCATGCTGGCGCTCCGCCTCGCGAGCCCGTTCATCATATATGGCCTGATCGTCAATTTCGCGCTCGGCCTCCTGAACAAGATGACGCCGACCATCCCGGTCTATTTCGTCTCGATGCCGTTCGTGCTGATGGGCGGGCTGCTGCTGTTCTACTTCACGGCGGGCGAATTCCAGCAGCTCTTCGTGATGGGTTTCGCGGACTGGCTGGCCAACGAATGACGGCCGACGCGAAACGCCTCCGCTCGATCCGCCGGATCGCTGACCTCCGTCATCAGCTGAAACGCATCGAGGAGATCAGGCTGGCGCACCTGCACGCCGAGGAAGCCGAGCTCAACAACAAGCGCCAGGTGCTCATCACCGCGCTGAACGACGACGACGCGCTGCACGGCCTGTTCGTTGATGACATGGCCGGGCGGCTCAAACGCGTCAATGAACGACAACAGGCATTGCAGCCGATCAAGGCGTTCCAGACCCAGCGCGTACTGGTGCAGGCGCGTCACGCGAAATTCGCGGAGACCATGATCGACAAGGTCTCGAGAGAAGTCGACGCGGTCCAGGGCAAGCGCGAGCTCGAAGGGTTGATCGAACAATTCCTCGCCCGGAAGCCCGACACCAGCCTGCCGTAAGCTAGAGCCTCTACGCTCTCCGGATATCAGGTTCCCGGAGTTCGCTGATGGCGATCAAACCCCCGTCGGACATCATCCTCGAGGTCTCGCAAGCCGCGAACCCCGAAAAGCTGAGGGTCGCGACCGCCAAGCTGCAGAAGCTCGGCGAGACCGCGAACACGCAGTTCGCCGATGTGATGGAAAAGGTCGAAGGAGCGAAGCCGAAGATCGAGAAGGCTCTCGATCAGGCGAAGACGCACCTCGCCTCGGCCAAGCAGGTTCCCTACAGCTACGAGCCGTCCATGCCGTTCGACGTCAACCGCGCCCGGCTGAAGATGCGCAACGACACCGCCACGACCACGCGCGTCGCCGACGCCGGTCCGTCCGGCGCCGATCGCCGTACCAAGGCGATGCAGGATTTCGAGGCGATGGTTCTGCAGAGCTTCATCGGCTCGATGCTGCCGCAGAACGCCGAGCAGGTTTACGGCGAGGGCACCGCCGGCGACATCTGGAAATCCATGCTGGCCGAGCAGCTCGGCAAGCAGATGGCGCGCTCCGGCGGCATCGGCATCGCCGATCGGCTGCTGAACAAGGACGCGCAGATGCCGGATCGCCAGCCGCCCGTTTCCCAGCCGGCACAGCTGGCCGCGATGCACGCCAACATTTCCCGTTTCTGATTTCCCGTTCGAGCTTCGGAGTAACATGACATGAACGAACCGCGCCTCACCTTGGCAGTTTCCAATGATGCGGCCTCCGGCTCGGATGCGATGCCGGTGCTGACTGCTCCCGATGTCGACTGGGAGGGTACGGAAGAGGCGACCCCGATCGAGGTGCTTGCGCTGTTCAAGGCGATCGGCCGGCTGGAAGAGGTCGTCGATCAGGAGACCGACGCGCTTCGCACCGGCAAGACGGCGTCGTTCGATGATTTCAACTATCGCAAGAGCCACGGCCTGCTCGAACTGACCCGCGCCGTGCGCTCGATCGATCCGACGAATATCGGCGAAGAGGTCCGCAACCGCCTCGAGGATTTGCGCGACCGGCTGGAGCGCAACCGCACCATGCTGAAGACGCATCTCGATGCGACGCGCGAGATCTCTTCCATTCTGACCGAGGCGATCCGCGCGGCTGAGTCCGACGGCACCTATTCGGCGCCGGCCGGGCATCATGGTGCGTCGCAATGAGCCGGATCGTCATCACCGGAATCTGGGTCTGCGCCGTGACGCTCCTGTCCGGTTATCTGACGGCCTATTGGCTGATTGGTGGCGGCAAGGAGATGATGGAGACTTCCGAATGGGAGGGTCTCCAGTACGAGAAGACGCAGCCGATCAACGTGCCGATGATCCGCGAAGGCAAGCTGAACGGCTATACCGTCGTGCAGCTCGTCTACACCGCCGACAGCGCGCGCCTGAAGGAGGCGATAGTGCCGCCGGGCCTCCTCGTCACCGACGAGACGTTCCGGGCGCTTTATGGCGACGACAACATCGATCTCGACCACATCGAGCGCTACGACCTCAAGGAGCTGACGAAGTCGGTTCGCGAGAAGGTCAATGTGCGGCTGAACGCGGATATCGTGCAGGACGTCCTGGTCGAGCAGATCAACTATTTCTCACGTGAGGCGCTGCGCCAGTAAGAGCGTCGCCGAATTGGCAAGAAGGCCGCGCATAGCGCGGCCTTTTTTGTTGCCCCGATCAGGCTGCCTGCGGTGGTCCCTGCAGCATTTCCGCGAGTTCGCGGAAGGCGTCGCGGCTCGTCGGATCCGACGGGCTCTGGCGGAGCGCGTCGTAGATCTTCGGCACGATGGTGACGGCCTGGTCGAGCTCTCCGTCATGGCCGGGCTGGTAGCCGCCCATCAGGCGCAGGTCGCGCGTGTCCTCGAAGCGCGAGATCAGGTTGCGGAGACGCAGGATCAAAGCGCGTTCCTCGTCGCTCCAGACGTGCTGGGCGAGACGCGAGATCGAGGACAGGACGTTCACCGCCGGATAGCGGCCCTGATCGGCGATCGTGCGGTCGAGCACGATATGGCCGTCGAGCGTGCCGCGGATATTATCGGCGACGGGGTCGTTGTGGTCGTCGCCGTCGACGAGGACGGCGAAGATGCCGGTGATCGTGCCGCCGCCTTCTTCCTCGCCGGGGCCGGCGCGTTCGAGAAGTTCGGGCAGGCTGGTGAAGACGCTCGGCGCATAGCCACGCGCGACGGCCGGTTCGCCGGCCGCCAGCGCGACGTCGCGCGCGGCATGGGCGAAGCGGGTGACGGAATCGACGATCAGCAGGACCGACTCGCCGCGGTCGCGGAAATATTCGGCGATCGCCATTGCGGTCTTCGGCGCCATGCGGCGCATCATCGGGCTTTCGTCGCCGGTGGAGACCACGGTGACGGAGCGGGCACGGTTGTCGCCGAGCGCGTCGTCGAGAAATTCGCGGACCTCGCGGCCGCGCTCGCCGACAAGAGCGATGACGACGGTGTCGAAATCCTGCGAGCGGGCGATCATCGAAAGCGTCGTCGACTTGCCGACGCCCGAGCCCGCGAAGATGCCGATGCGCTGGCCGGCGCAAATCGGGGTGAAGAGGTCGAACGATCGGACGCCGGTCTTGAGCGGCTGCTTCACGCGGGCGCGCTTCAGCGGGTTCGGCGGGCGGCCGTCGATCGGCACCGGGATGTCGCCCGGAACGAGATCGCCGAGGCCGTCGATGGGTTTCGCCATCGAGTCGATGACACGGCCCTTCCAGCTCGGATGCGGACAGAGCGCGACCGCGCCGGCGCGATAGGCGAAGGCGCCGAGGCCCGCTTCGATGCGGGTGCCGAACGGCTTCACCGTGACGCCCATGCCGTCGATGCGGAGCACCTCGCCGGTCTGCGAGCCGTGCGCGGCATCGAGTTCGATGCGATCACCGAGCTTCACGTGCTGTGATAGGCCGGTGATGCGATAGGCCTCGGGCGAGACCTGCGAAACGGTGCCGCCGAAACGAACGCGTGGAACTTCCTGCGCGGCGAGGCCGACGGTGTTCGCGAGCTTGTGGAGGTTGTTCATCGAAGGGTCGGGTTACGAGACCTGGCCGAGCTTCTGGATCGCGTCCTGAAGCGACTTCTCCGAATTCTCGATCGACTGCGTGACCTGCTCGAACGAGCGCGTCACCTCGATCAGTCGCGTCATCTCCATGATCGGATTGACGTTCGATTCCTCGACATAGCCTTGCTTGATGCCTTCGCCGACGAAGTCGATCACCGCCGTGGCCGGACGATCGGGCACGACGCCGGAATTGTCGCGGCGGGCAAGATTGGCGTTGTCGCCGATATGGAAGAGGCCGATCGCTCCGACCACATTGCCGCCCTGGCTGATCATGCCGTCGCGGGCGATCGAGATGCGACCCGCGTCGGGATCGACGATGATCGCGGCGCCTCCGGGATCCAGGATCGCATTGCCGGTCACGCTCTGCAGCACGCCGTCGGCCGAAACCTGCATGCGGCCGTCGCGGGTATAGGCGAGGCCCGCCGGGGTCTGCACCGCGAGCCAGCCCTCGCCGTCGACCGCGACGTCAAGGTCGTTGCCGGTCTGCTTCAGGGCGCCCTTGTCGCGGGAGATGTAGGTCTTGCCGGTCGACGCGAAGTTCACCGGATCGTTGGCCGCGCGCGACAGGAAGGTGTCGAATTTGATCTCGTCGGCGCGATAGCCGGCGGTGCCGGCATTGGCGACGTTGCCGGCCAGAGTGGTCAGCCGGTTCTCGAGCGCGACCTGCGCGGAGAGCGAGACGTAAAGTGCGCTTTGCATGGATCAGTTTCCTCCGAGCCTGAGGCCCTGAAGGCTCATCAGCGTGTCGACGCTCATGAGCTGGCCTGGCTGGCCGGACAAAAGATTTGGAACGGATTGCGGAGCGGATGGATGGGCGACTTCCCACATCGCGGTGAAGCGAGTGAGGAACTTCTTGAGTTCATCTGGCTCGGCGAGATTTTCGATGTCGATCCTGCTGGCGATGTAATTCGCCTGCACGTCGATGTCGGCCGAGCCGGCCTGTTCGGATAGGCCGAGCGTGGTTTGGACAACCTGCATCAACGCTTTGTCGGCGAGGATCGAATAGGCGCTCACGATCGTCGGCGCCTTGCGTTCGAAATAGAGCGCGAGTCGGACGCCTTCATTGTCCCGGCCGGCGTTCACCTCGACGGTCTGGCGCAGATAGTTCTGCACCGTCTTGTCGACGGTCGCCGACTGCTGGACGGTGACGTTGCCCTCGGCGCCGAAGTTGAACGCCTTTGCGAATTCGGCCCAATTCGGGTTGGTCTGACGGGCGGCGAAGCTGTCCTCGTCACTTGGATCGCTGGTCAGGATCTGCCGAAGGAAGTTCTTTTCGGCCACGATGGTGCGGCCCGGGGCATCCAGCTTGAACGCGGTCAGCGCGTAATCGACGAGATGGTCGTTCTTCAGGAAGTCGTCGACCGAAGTCACCCGGTCCATACCCTGCTCGTAGGCTGCTGTTTCGAGCCGGATCAGGGCGTCGCCGAAGTCGAATTCTTCCTTCGATACTTCGGCATATCTGGTCTCGATATCGATGAACGACGCATCGCTCTGGGGAACGGGTTTCGCGAACCCGTACGCCTTGGCGAACTCCTGGTAGCGGGTGTCGACCAACTTGTTCGCGAAGCTGTTCGGGTCGGCGAGATCGCTCTCCAGAACCTTCCGCATGAACGCCTTGGCGTAGATCATGTCGTCGAGGCCATAGGCCTTCATTGCGTAATTGTAGAGCTGGGGATCGGCGAAGAACTCGTCGAGGCTCGACACCTTGGTGATGTTCTCGCGGTAATATTCGGTCGCGCGCTTCACGTCGGGCTGGTTGGCCGTCCTGTTCAGCGTGGCGTTCATGTCCCGCGTGATCATCTGAAAGCTGACTGGCGTCGACAGCATTTCTTGCTCTCCTGCTTCACGCGGGAAGAGTGATCCCTGAACCTTGCACGGGGCTGTTTCGAACCGGCCAAGCCTCACGCAAGCCTCGGTTTCTAGCCTGCTCTCGTTCCATCGGGGCAAAAGGGAGCCGGGACCTTGGGCAGTTTGATCGGTTTTGTGATTACGTTCGGCTCGATGCTCGGCGGTTACGCCGCGCTCGGCGGACATATCAGCGTTCTCTGGCAGCCCTGGGAACTCGTCATCATCTGTGGTGCCGCGATCGGCATCTATCTCGTCGGCAATTCGCTGAAGACGGTGAAGGATACCGGCAAGGCGCTGGTCGAGGCCATCACCGGCGCGATCCCCAAGCGCGCCGACTATCTGAGCGTGCTCGAAGTGCTCTACGCGCTGATGCGCGAACTGCGCAGCAAGGGCCGCAACGACGTCGAGAAGCATATCGAGGATCCGGAATCCTCCGAGATCTTCCAGCGCGTGCCGAAGGTCGCCAACAACCCGGAAATGCGCGCGTTCATCTGCGACTATTTCCGCCTGATCATCGTCGGCAACGCCCGCACCCATGAGGTCGAGGCGCTGATGGACGAGGAAATCCAGACCATCGCCCGCGAGCGGCTCAAGCCCTACCTCGCGCTCTACTCGATCGCCGAGGCGTTCCCGGCGCTCGGCATCGTCGCGGCGGTCCTCGGCGTCATCAAGGCGATGGGAGCGATCGACCAGTCGCCGCAGATTCTCGGCGGCCTGATCGGCGCCGCTCTCGTCGGTACCTTCGCCGGCATCTTCATCTCCTACGGCATCGTCAATCCGATGGCTCAGAAGATCAAATCAGTCCGCGAGCGCCAGCTCGCCCCCTACGTCATCATCAAGCAGTCGCTGCTTGCGTTCATGAACGGCGCCGTTCCGCAGATCGCGCTGGAATACGGCCGCAAGACCATTCCATCGTCCGAGCGTCCGACGATCGACGAGGTCGAGAACGAGGTCATCTCGATGGCCACGTCCTCCTCGTCGGCCAAGCCGGCAGCTGAACGCGTGCGGGGTGCCGCGTGATGGTCGCGACGCATACCGACAGCCGGACGATCTCCGACAAGCTTCTCGACGCCGGCGGCATTTCCGTCGACCGCCTGCCGATGCTGCACGTGGCTTTCGACCGTATGGCCACGCATTGCGCCGACAGCCTGCGCCAGATGTCCGCTTCGCCCGCCTACTTCTCGCTCTCGAACATCGAAAGCGCCCGTATCGGCGACGTCCTGGAAGACTATGAGGCGAACGCGATCGCGGCGGTGTTCCACGCGCCGGAATGGGATTCGCGTATCCTCGTCGGCTTCGACCGCGACTTCATCTTCAGCATGGTCGAGGTCCTGTTCGGTGCCGACGGCGCCGAGCCGCCGATCGACGAGGAACGGCCGTTCTCGAACATCGAAATCAACATCGCTCAGGCGATCTTCGAACGCATCGCCAAGGTTCTGCAGGTGTCGTTCGGCTCGCAGTCCGAAAGCGCGTTCAAGTTTGAGCGCATCGAGACGCGCATGGACTTCGCGATCATCGGCCGCCGCAACAACCTTTCGGTCGTCGCCAAGTTCCTGCTGCAGGCACTGAACCGCGGCGGCGAGATGTTCATCATCATCCCGCAATCGGCGCTCAGCCCGGTTCGCGAGACGCTCTCGCACGCAATGTCGGGCGATGCCTCGCCACGCGATCCGCGCTGGGCACGCCAGATCCAGAGCGAGATCCAGCGTACCGAGATGCAGGTCCGCGCGATCCTCGAAGAGCGTCTGATCGATCTCCGCGACGTGACCGAATTCAAAGTCGGCCAGGTGCTGGAACTGCAGGCCACGCCGCGCAGCCGCGTGAAGCTCGAATGCCGCGGCCAGCCGCTGTTCTGGTGCCAGCTCGGACAGAGCGACGGCTCCTACACCGTCAAGGTCGACGATTACATCGATGAGGACCAGGAGTTTATCGATGACATCCTATCTCGTTGAAGGCGCCCTTCTGGTCGCGCTCGTCGCGACCATCGCGGGTCTGATCATCATGCGCCGCGAACTCAAGCAGCTGAAGGCCGACCAGGCCGGCTACGCCCATGCTCTCGATGAGACCGGCGCGGCCCTGATCACGGTCGGCAGCGCGATCCGCGACATCAACATGCAGGGTCTGACCACGCTGCAGCGCCTGGTCGCCCAGATCGACGCCGCCCGGTCCGTGCTCGACGAACTCGAGCGCGCCAATGCCGAGGCAGGCGCCGCCAAGAAAACCGAGCTTCGCGCCATCGCGCGGGGCTGAGCTCAACCAATCCAGACACACGCAAGGGTCGCAGCCCTTAATGCGCGCACCCGACTGAAAAGGAACAGGGACCATGGCGAGAAGCTCGAAGGCCCAGCGCTCGATCGACGAGATCATGGCTGAAGTGGAATCGGACACCCCGACCGACGTGCTCGAGGCTGTTGCCGTCGAGGCGACCGCGAAGGTGAGCGCGTCCGCGACCGCCTCGACCGCCGCTCCGGAGGCGAACCCGGGTCCGACTCTGGAGGAGAGCCTCGGCTCGATCGGCAATCTCGATGCGGTCATGCGCATCCCGGTGACGATCCAGGTCGTGCTCGGCTCGGCGGTCATGCCGGTCGCGAATCTGATGAAGCTCCGCCGCGGTGCGGCGATCCCGCTCGATCACCGTGTGGGTGAGCCGGTCGACGTCGTCGTCAACGGCCGCACCGTCGCACGCGGCGAGGTCGTGGTCGTCGAGGACGACACTTCGCGCTTCGGCATTTCGCTGACCGAGATCATCGGCGGCGGCTCGACCGCCAACGCCTGAACGGGTCCGGGGTAGTTAGCCATGGCAGCCACGGCGGCGGCAAAGAATCAGGTGGCGGAACGCACGCTGCAGGGACCCGAGAAGGCGGCGGCATTGCTTCTGGCGATGGGTCAGCCGCTGTCCGGTCGTCTGCTGGCGCATTTCGATACGACCGAGATCAAGCAGGTCACGCGTTCGATTGCCGATCTCGGCTCGATCACCGCGAAGCAGATCGAGCAGCTGGTCGAGGAGTTCGCCTCAAAGTTCTCGGGTGGCAACCTGCTCGGCAGCGCGAGCGACGTCGAGAAGCTTCTGACCGGCATCCTGCCGGCCGACGAGGTCTCCGACATCATGTCGGACGTGCTGGGCTATGCGAACCGATCGATCTGGGATCGCATCTCCGGCGTCTCCGAAAACATCTTCGCGAACTACCTGCTGAAGGAACATCCGCAGACCGCGGCGCTGATACTGTCGAAGGTCCGGCCTGCTTTCGCCGCCCGCACCATGGGCCATCTGCCGCCGCCGACGCGGCACGAGCTGATGCGCCGGATGCTCAATCTGAAGCCCATCGTCGAGGACACCGCCGGCATCGTCGAGAAGACGCTGCACGAGGACTTCATGCTGAACTTCGCCCGCAATATGGGCGCGGACACGCATGCCCGCATGGCCGACATCCTCAACAAGATGGAGCGCAACGACATGGAAGACGCGCTCGAGGGCATCCAGAAGGTGAAGCCGGAATCGGCGGAGATGCTGAAAGGCCTTCTCTTCACTTTCGACGACATCATCAACCTCACGCCGCGTGCGCGTCAGTCGATCTTCGACCAGATCCCGACCGAGCGCGTGGTGTTGGCCCTCAAGGGCACCGACATGGACTTCCGCGACATCATCCTGTCCTCGCTCGCGACCCGCGCGCGCCGCATCGTCGAGCACGAGCTCGATTCGGGCGAGCCGATCTCGCAGCGCGATGTCGTGGAGGCTCGCCGCATGATCACCGACCTTGCTCTCGACATGGCGGGCCGCGGCGAGATCGAGCTGAATTCCGGTCAGGATGACGACACCTACGTTCGCTGAGGTCGGACATGAGCGACGACACGGACCAGGAGAGCAAAACAGAAGAAGCCACGCCGAAGAAAACGCAGGATGCGATCGACAAGGGCAATATCCCGTCGTCGCGCGAGCTTCCGATACTGTTCTCATTGGGAGCGATGCTGATCGTGCTGGTCTGGGTGATCGGAAATGGAACCGCTCGCCTCGTCCTCATGCTTCGGGGCTTCCTCGATAATCCGGGAGGAGTGCGACTTGACCAGGGACGGGATGCCGTACAGTTGCTTCACGCGGTCGGCCTCGAAATCGGTCGCTTCCTCGTGCCGATCATCGTCGTGTTCACCGTCGCCGGCCTTGCCGGCTCGATGGTTCAGAACGCTCCGAATCTCGTCTTCGACCGCATCCAGCCGGAACTCAACCGGCTATCGATCCGCAAGGGCTGGGAGCGCACGTTCGGCATGCAGGGCGCGATCGAATTCGCCAAGGCCCTGTTCAAGTTTCTCGGCCTGGCGATCGTCGTCTGGATCATCCTCAAATCCGAACAGTTCCGGGTCGTGAACGCGATGTTTTCCGATCCCGGCACGATTGTCGACAACACCGTCTTCGTCGCGATCCGGCTGCTTTCGGCCGTCTGCATCGCGACGATTCTGCTGGTTGCGGCCGACCTAGTCTGGGCGCGCATGCAATGGCGTCGCAACCTGCGAATGACGAAGCAGGAGGTGAAGGACGAGCACAAGCAGACCGAGGGCGATCCGCTGGTCAAATCCCGCATGCGCTCACTCGCCCGCGACCGCATCCGCAACCGGATGATGGGCAACGTCCCGAAGGCGACGCTCGTCCTCGCCAACCCGACGCATTACGCCATCGCGCTTCGCTACGTGTACGAAGAAGGCGGTGCACCGCTCGTTATCGCCAAAGGTCAGGATCTGATCGCGCTGAAGATCAGGGAGATCGCAGAAGAAAATAACATTCCTGTGATCGAGGATAAATTGCTGACCCGCGCCATGTACGATAAAGTAGACGTCGACAGAATGATCCCTGTCGACTTCTATAAAGCAGTTGCTGAAGTGATATACTTCATCCAACAGCGCGAACATAATTCAAAGTTGCCGGTAGTTGTTAATAATCGCTGATGACGAAGATACGTAACGACCATCGCTCTCTCGCAAGGGAGAAGGCGCTCGCCGACGGTGTCAAGGACGTCGCCGCCGAACTGCGCCTGATCGACGTCGTCAATCTCGTTGTGTACATACACCTCGAAAAGCACGGAAACCTGGAGGACATCGTCTCCTCCTCGGTCGAGCTCTACTTCAAGCCCGATACCCTGCGGTACGGCTGGCGCTCCAAGGTGGACATCACCTGGGGCGGGCCGACGACGGTTTGCCTCGACATGGAATTCCGCCACCAGGGCGTGACCGTATTCTTCACGCTGGCGCTCGGAGCGCTGCATGCGAGCGTCGACATCCACTACATCGCCTTCGACGGCTCTTCGAACGATCCCGGAGAGAACACCGCCCGTCTCGTCGCGGCCATCGCAGACGCCAGGATCAAGCCTCTCCAGTAAAATAAGACACCCCGAACGGCACGCCAGCCTCGGGCAAGTTTACAGCGTCACGATCTCCATGAAAGCCCAGAGGGAGCTCTGTTCATGGGGCCTGTGCACCTGTTTTCCTTGGCGTCGCAGCAAGCGAGCTGGCTGTCTCTCCGACAGACCGCGATCTCGCAGAACGTCGCCAATGCCGACACGCCGAAATATCGCGCCGTCGATGTCCAGCCGTTCAACGACGTGCTCGACAAGACGTCGCTCGAACTCGCCTCGACGAATTCGAACCATCTGGAAGTTCCGGATCTCGATCTGAAGGCCGCCAAGGTCCGCAAGAGCGGCGCCTGGGAAATCACTCATTCCGGCAATTCCGTCAGCCTCGAGCAGGAGATGATGAAGGCCGGCGAGATCAACGGAAGCTTCAACCTCAACCGCAGCATCGTCGCCGCTTTCGGCCGGATGCTGTCCTCGGCCGTGAAGGGCTAAGGCAATGATCGACCAACTCACCGCCGCACTGAAGATCGCCGGCTCGGGCATGCAGGCGCAGTCCACACGCATGCGCATCGTTTCGGAAAACCTGGCGAACGCGCAGTCGACCGGCCGCGCGCCAGGCGCCGATCCCTATCGCCGCAAGACCGTGACCTTCGAGGGCGAGATGGACCGCGCGATGGGCGCGTCGCTCGTCAAGATCAAGGGCGTCGGTGTCGACAAGGCACCGTTCGACGTCCGCCACGAGCCGGGCAATCCGGCCGCGGACGCCAACGGCTATGTCAAGGTGCCGAACGTCAATCCGCTGATCGAGATGTCGGACATGCGGCAGGCCAACCGGTCCTACACCGCCAACCTGCAGGCCATCACCCAGGCCCGCTCGATGATCTCGATGAACATCGATCTTCTGAGGAACTCGTGATGATGAATGCCGTCTCATCGATCGACCTGTCGCTCGACAAGCTCGCACCCGCGGCCGGCACGTCCTCCGTCCGCGCATCCGCTCCGGTTGCGATTTCCGGCGGGGGCGGCACGCCGACCGTCGACTTCATGGACGTCCTCTCGCAGGTCTCGTCCAAGGCCGTGAACACTCTGAAGGCCGGCGAAGCCGCGTCGATCCAGGGCATCGAAGGAAAAATGTCGGTCCAGCAGGTCGTCGAGGCGGTGATGTCCGCCGAGAAGACGCTGCAGACCGCGCTGGCAGTGCGGGACAAGGTCGTCTCCGCCTACCAGGAAATCAGCCGTATGGCGATCTGAGGTAGAACGATGAAAGCTCTTGCCATTGCCGCCACGGGCATGAACGCCCAGCAGCTCAACGTCGAAGTGATCGCCAACAATATCGCGAACATCAACACGACGGCGTTCAAGCGCTCGCGCGCCGAATTCACCGACCTTCTCTACCAGACCCAGCGCATGCAGGGCGTGCCGAACCAGGGCGGGCAGGAGGTCATTCCGGAAGGCGTGCGCCTCGGCCTCGGCGTCCGTGCCGCGGCGATCCGCAACCTGCATATGCAGGGCGGTCTGACCATGACCGGCAACGAGTTCGACATGGCGATCGACGGCCGTGGCTGGTTCCAGATCGACGGTCCGAACGGCGAGACGCTCTATACGCGCTCGGGCGCCCTCAACAAGAACCAGGACGGCCAGATCGTCACGCTCGACGGCTACACCGTCCAGCCGGCGATCCTAGTCCCGGACGATGCCATCGGCATCACCGTCAACGAATCCGGCGAGGTGTTTGCCCGTGTCGACGGCCAGGTCGCGCCGCAGGCGCTCGGTCAGCTGACTATCGCGAACTTCGCCAACGATGTCGGTCTCGAACCGCTCGGCGGCAATCTCTATCGCGAGACGCTCGCCTCCGGCGCACCGGTGGTCGGCGTGCCGACTGATCCGGGCTTCGGCAAGATCCGCCACAAATATCTCGAGGCATCGAACGTCGATCCGGTGACCGAGATCACCGAGCTGATCTCGGCGCAGCGCGCCTACGAGATGAATTCGAAGGTGATCCAGGCCGCCGACTCGATGGCGGGCACGATTTCGACCGGAATCCGCTGATCTAGCGAAAGGCATAAGCCATGAGGTTCCTGCCGGCCGCAGCCGCGGTATGTGTCGCCGTCCTGGCGTGTACGTACGAGGCGAAGGCGCAAGCCGTGACGACGGTGCCCGTGCCGGGCATCACGATCTATCCCGGCGATCCGATCACCGACGAGGTGCTGACCGACCGCAGATTCCGGCTGTCGCGCCGCAATCTCGAAGCTGTCGTCGCCTCGCGCGAGATCATGGTCGGCAAGATCGCCCGCCGTACGCTTCTGCCTGGCCAGCCGGTGACGTTCAACGCCATCGAGGAACCGAAACTTGTGCGCCGCGGCGTGCCTGTGCGGCTCATCTTCATCGAGGGCAGCCTGACGATCATTACCTATGCCGAGCCGCTTCAGACCGGCAGCGTCGGAGAGATCATCCGCGTGCGCAACACTGAATCCGGCACGGTCATCACCGGCGTCGTCCAGAAGGACGGCAGCATTATCGTGGGCAAGAGCTGATGCGTTTTCTGTTCGCCGGCCTTGTTCTTTCGATTGCCACCCTGACCTCTGCGCAGGCGCAAGAGCCTGTGCGCATCCAGGCCGCAGGGAAGATAACCGCGGCGTTCCCGATTCCGGCGGGCGCTCGCCGTCCGCCGCCGCAGCAGGCGATCATGCCGCCGGAGCCGCCGCAGCTCGAACCGGATATCCGGCCTCGCGATATCGGCCCGCGCGTGATGCCGGTGAACGAACCTCGTCCGGCGGAGCAGCCACAGGCTCAGCCGACGCCCAGGAACGGGATTTCGCCGGAGGAGCTTTTGCGTTCGGTCCAGTTGTCGCCGCAACCGAAGGCGCCGCCTCCGGAGCCGCTCCCGCTTCCGCCTGAAACAAAGCAGCAGGCAGCATTGGAAACCGGAGCGCTGCCCGAGGGCACCGCCCCCGTGACCGCGCAGGCGCAGGCCGAAACTCAGCCCGCACCACTGGTGCCTCCGGCCCCGGCGGCAGCACCTGCGGTCGTTGACGAACAAATCAAGCTTGCCGCCGATCCACCGCTGCCGGTCCCTCCGCCGGAGCCGCCGGTCGTGGAGGTCGTGCCCGAACCCATGTCCGAGCCGGAGCCCGCTCCGCCGCCGCAGGTGTTGGCGAGCGCCGAACCGGAGATCCCGGTCCGACCGGATCCGCTCAGCCACATCGTCACGCCCGGCCAGGTCCGCATCAAGGACATCGCCTCGCTCGAAGGCGTCCGCGAGAACCAGCTCATCGGCTACGGCCTCGTGGTCGGCCTGCAAGGCACCGGCGATACGTTGCGCAACGCCGCGTTCTCCGAACAATCGCTGCAGTCGATGCTCGAGCGCCTGGGCGTCAATGTCCGTGAAGCCAATCTCCGAACACGCAATGTCGCGGCCGTCATCGTCACCGCCGAATTGCCAGCCTTCGCGGGGACTGGTTCGCGCATCGACGTCAGCGTCGCCTCGCTTGGCGATGCGGTGTCGCTGCAGGGCGGTACGCTCGTCATCACCCCGCTCGCGGGCGCCAATGGCGAGGTCTATGCGGTGGCACAGGGACCGGTCGCGGTTACTGGCTATAACGCGTCCGGCCAGGCCGAGAGCGTGGTCAAGGGAACGCCGACCGCCGGCCGCATTCCGAACGGCGCGGTGATCGAGCAGGAACTGCCGACCAAGCTCGACGAGATATCGCGGCTGACGCTGAAGCTCCGCAATCCGGACTTCCGCACGGCCGTCCGCATCACCGACGCGATCAACGGCTTCGCCCAGCAGCGCTATGGCGCGCCGGTCGCGCTGGAGCGCGATTTCCGCTCGGTCGGCCTGACCAAGCCGCGCGGCATGAGCGTCGCCCGCTTCATCGCCGAGATCGAAGGCCTGGCGGTCCGTCCGGACACGCCGGCCCGCGTCGTCGTCGACGAGCGCACGGGCACTGTCGTGATGGGCGCCGATGTCAGGATTTCGACGGTCGCCGTGACCCACGGCAATCTGACGATCCGGGTGACCGAAACCCCGGTCGCATCGCAGCCTGCGCCGTTCTCCGACGGAGAGACGGTTGTGCTGCCGCGCACCATGGTCGACGCCACCGAAAGCGGCGGCAAGCTCGCCATCGTCGGCGGCACCGATCTGCAGACGCTCGTTCGCGGTCTGAACCAGATCGGCCTCAAGCCTGCCGGCATCATCGCCATCGTCCAGGCCATGAAGACGGCCGGAGCGTTGCAGGCGGATCTCGTCATCCAGTGACGCCGGGCGCGGGGCGTTCCAGCCCCGCGCAAGTTCGTCGCGCCACGATGGCGGTCATGACGGATATTTCCACCAGCACGGGACACGGATCCATGCCCAAGCGCTCCCGAAAGGTGCTGCGCCTGTTCTCCGCGGGCGAGCTCGTTCTCTTCATGATGATGGCCAGCACGAACATGCAGGCCGCCAAGGCGCAGACGGTGCCGATGCCGCTCTCGCGTCCGGAGAAACTCGTTCCGGCCGACAAGACCGCGCCGAAGAAGGACGACAAGTCAAAGCCGCTCGGCGCGCTTGACGTCTCGCCTGTCGAGAAGCTGTCGACGAGCCATTCCGGCGTCGAGATGCGCGCCTTGACCGAGGAGGCCCGCCAGTACTGCGTCAATATCCGCGATGCCGCCGCAGACGCCCGCGTGGCCTGGCAGACGGCAACGCTCGAAACGCTCGAGAAGCAGGTCGCCGAACAGGTAGCCGCGCTCGAGAAGAAGCGCGCCGAATACGAGGAATGGCTCACCAAGCGCGAGGAATTCCTCAAGCAGGCGCGCGAGGACATGGTCGCGATCTATTCGCGAATGCGTCCTGATGCCGCCGCCGGCCAGCTCGCGGCGATGGACGACGAAACCGCCGCCGCCGTGCTCGCCAAACTCAATGCGCGCAATTCCAGCGCGATCCTCAACGAGATGGAGCCGATACGCGCGGCGCAGCTCGCCAACATGCTCGCGGGTGCCTCCGGCATGCCCACGAAGGGAGAACAGCTGTGAGGCATTTGTCGCTTCTCGCCATTGGACTTGCGCTGTCGGGCTGCAGCTCGCTCGATGATCTCAACAAGGAGCCGAGGATGAGTCCGGTCGGCGCGGCACTGCCGTCCTCGGCATTGACGCCCATCCCCGCGACCTACCAGGAAGCGAATTCGACCTACGTGCATGGCGGCGAGGACCTGTTCCGGGATAGCCGCGCAGCCAAGGTCGGCGATGTCCTGACGGTTATCATCCGCATGGACGACAAGGCGGAGATCGACAATTCGTCCGAGCGCTCGCGCGAATCCAGCGCCGGTATCGGCGGCGGTTTCGGCATCGGCGGCGGTTCGTCCGGCGATTTCAGCGCGGATATCAGCTCGCGCACGGGCACCAAGGGCGAGGGCAATATCGATCGCTCCGAGGAGATCGAGGTCAAGCTCGCCGCCGTCGTCACGCAGGTCATGACGAACGGAAATCTCGTCATCAGCGGTTCGCAGGAAATGCGCGTCAACTTCGAGATGCGCATCGTCAACATCCAGGGCATCGTCCGCCCACGCGACATCTCCGGCCGCAACACGATCCCTTACGAGAAGATCGCCGAGGCCCGCATCTCCTATGGCGGTCGCGGCCGCATCACCGAGGTGCAGCAGCCCGGCGTCGTGCATCAGCTCTACGACCGTATCGCGCCGTTCTGAGGATCGTCCGGGATGAAACAGCCACTCAAGACCGGACTTTTTCGCCGCGCAAAGAGCGAGAGCTCCGAGGAACGCGGCGCCTGGATGGGCCCCGCCGTGCTCCTCACCATGCTGTCGATCGGCGCCGGTGTCGGCTTCGGCGTCCATCTCGTCCATGCAGTTCAGGAGAGCGACGAGAAGGCGCCGCCGAAGGCCATCGTCGCGGATTCCGGCGATCCGCTTAAATCGCGCCTGAAGAAGCTGAAGCCGATCGTCACCAATATCGGCGAGCCGGACGACGTCTGGGCGCGTCTCGAAGCCTCGATCGTATTCGAGGACGAGATGCCGAATTCCGAGGAATTGTCGGCCCAGATCAGCCAGGACCTGCTCGGCTACATGAAGACGCTGAAGCTGACGCAGATCGAGGGCGCGAGCCATTTCGCGCATCTGCGCGAGGACCTGAAGGACCGCGTCCAGATCCGCTCCGGCGGCGAGGTTCGTGATCTCATCATCGAGAGCTTCGTCGTCCAGTGAAGCGTCTCCTCCTTGCCGGGTTGATCCTGGCCGCCGGCACCACCGCCGCGATGGCGCAGGTGCCGGACCTGAACTCGCTTATCCCCGCCGGCGAAGGCAGCGCCGCTGGCCGCATCATCCAGCTCGTCGCGATGCTGACCGTGCTGTCGCTCGCGCCGGGCCTGCTCGTCATGGTGACAAGCTTCACCCGCATCGTCGTCGCGCTGTCGTTCCTGCGCTCGGGCATTGGCCTGCAGAGTACGCCGGCGAACCTGATCATGATCAGCCTGGCGCTATTCATGACCTTCTACGTCATGGCGCCGACCTTCGATCGCGCCTGGAAGGATGGCGTGCAGCCGCTGACCCGCAACGAAATCTCCGAGGAAGAGGCGTTCACGAAGATCACCGACCCGTTCAAGGAGTTCATGCAGGCGCATGTCCGCGACAAGGACCTGAAGCTCCTCGACGACCTCGCGGTCGAGCACATGCAGCTCAAGAGCGAGAACGGCGAGGTCTCGCTGCGCGTCCTGATCCCGGCCTTCATGATTTCGGAACTCAGGCGCGGCTTCGAGATCGGCTTCCTGATCGCGCTGCCGTTCCTCGTCATCGACATGATCGTCGCGACGCTCACCATGTCTATGGGCATGATGATGCTGCCGCCGACCGTGCTCTCGCTGCCGTTCAAGGTGCTGTTCTTCGTCCTGATCGACGGCTGGAACATGCTGGTCGGCGGGCTGGTGCGCTCGTTCTTCTGACGACCCGGACTGCGGTTCGACAAGGGAGGCCCATCGAGCCTCCCTTTTTCGTTTGGCGGTGAGCGACTGTGACGATGTCGAATGCCGAGGCATCCGCGATGTCTAGGCCCGTCCTGGCGACGGATGGCGCTGAACTAACCGTGAAGGCCAGGGGAGGTGGCGGAGAAGTCACCCCGGCAGATGCGAGGTGTAGTGGCCGGCGTTATGGGGCCAAGTCGATCGCCGCTCGCCCTGACGCCTCTGATCGAAGCATCAGGAAGGAGGGCTTCCGTTCAGAACGGGGAGCCGTAGCGCTCCGTCATCGCGGCGATCTGCTGATCGTTGCCGCCGTTCCAGTTGTGATGCATCAGCGAGGATTCTTCCGTTCCCGGCCAGACGACATTGTGCCAGGGACGGCCGACGCGGCGGATCGTGCTGCCGGCGAGGCGGCCCATCCAGAACAGCCAGATATCGTCCGCATGCGGTGCGAGGCTCATGAACTGCTCTTCGTTAAGCACCTCCGGCGACAGCGATTTCGGCGGGTAGAGCACGCCGTTGCAGCCGGTCGGGAACAGGTCGAAGCCGTCGCCCTCGTCCGGATAGTCGAACCGCCATTTCAGGTAGGGCAGCAGCTTGCCCTTGTCGTCGAACTTCATCTGGTTCGCGCGGCGGCAGAGGATTTCCGTCGGCGAACGATAATTACTCACCAGCGGCTCGATCACGTCGCGCGGATAGATCTGGTCGTCGTCGAGCGTGATGATGAAGCTGTCGGGATATCGCTTCAGCGCCGGAATGATCTTCTTGTAGGAGCGGATGTCCTTGGTCACCTGGATGGACAGGCCGCTGCGCTGCAGCTCGATCACGCCTTTCGGCAGATGTTCGACGTCCTGCGGCGACACCCAGAGGACGGTTTCGTCGGGCGTCATGCTCTGCTGCAGGATACGACGCAGCGTCAGCTCTAGCGTCGGGAAACGCTTCACCCAGGACGTGACCGAGACGACGAGGTGTCCGGGCAGCGTGTGCCTCTGCGAGGGCAGCCTTTCGAAGATGTAGAAATCCGCGAAGCTCTCGTTCTCTGGATCGCCGGCTGGCGGATAGCGGTTCGGGATGTGCTGAACCAGCTTGAAGTCCGCGTGGTGCTTTTCGACCCAATCGGTGAACTTGCGGTGCTTCACATGTGCGGCAGGCCAGGAAGCGTTGCGGTTCGACGAATAGACGATGACGTAGCGCTCGGCCGAGTAGAACAGCCGGCGCATATATTCGTGGAACACCTCATCCTCGATGAGGTGATAGATGACGTCGAGCGACATCGTGAGATCGGCGCGCTCGTGCTTGTAGTCCTGCGCGTTCCGGAAGGCCTTTGTCGTGTCGCCGGCCATCGCCGCACGGCACATCTCGATGCTTTTGTCCGCCACGTCGAAGCCGAGATAGATCGGGTATTCCGCGCGCTTGAGCTGCGCGCCGTCACCGCATCCGAATTCGATCACGGAATTGATGCCGCGTTCCTTGACGAACGCGTTGATGACTTCCGCCTTGAAGGCGGCGAGCCTGCCGTAGGAACCGGCGCCGGAATTGCCTCCCGTGCGGTAGCGCTGCGACCAGTAGGCGGCGCTGTCGAAGCCCTTGCCCGGTGTTTCGGTGGGGCGGGGTGAAGCTTCGCGTGGAGGCGGAGGCGTGTGCGGTCCGCGATCGTCGCGAATTTTCGCGTTCAGGTCCGCGGCGACCAGCGCGGCGACGTCACCGTCGAACCCGCTCGTCTCGATGAAACCACTAGGGCGATCGAATCGGAACAATGTGGATCCTCTGGCTTCAGTCATCTGACGATCTTTCTCTTCGTCGCCGGGTCGTTATTGCGGCGAGCCTTCCGGCCGGCTGACGAACTGGATGCGGCGCAGCAGGTTCTCGACATTGGCCAGGCGGCCTTCGAGCGCGTGGATCTGGCGCGCGTGCGAGATATAGCGCGAGGCCATCTGCCGCGAGAGCGAGGCCTCGATCACCGAAGGATTGTCGACGGGGACGAAGACGTGGGTGGCCGTGTAGTTGTGGCTGTCGATCGCGAGGAATCCGAGCCCGCACAGATAGTCGAAAAGCTGATCGAAGCGATTCAGGTCGTCGCATTCGACGCAGATCACGGGGCGGTCGCGCAGAAGTGTTTCCCTTGCGCCGCGCAGAAGCTCGAGTTCCATGCCCTCGACGTCGATCTTGAGCAGTTTGATCCGCTGATCGAACGGGACGCTGTCGAGCGGGATGCCCCGCATCTCGCCGCCTGCGTCCGGCCGCAGCGTCAGGGCGCCGAGACCCAGTTGCTGCACGGCGGCGGCGTCCTTCGACGCGAACTGGGCCGATGTTTCCGCAAGCGCGAACGGCCATATCTCGACCCGGGAGGCGAGATTGTTCGCGGCTACGTTATGCTGCAGCAATTGAACGGTGAGAGGGCCGGGTTCAAAGCAGGTGACGCGGCATCCGAGCGCGCCGGCGAAGAACAGGGTGTGATTGCCGATATTGGCGCCCGCATCGACCACGAGATCGCCGGGCTTCAGGTGCTTGGCGATCGCGTAGAGAAAGCCCGCTTCGTAGAAGCTTCTCGAGTTCTTCACGATCTTGAAGATGTGGTCCTGAGGATCGGTGTGAAAAACATCGAAATGCCTGGTGCCGAGCGAAATCCGGGCATGCTCCAACCGAACGTCCGCGCCGAACCGGGAAATCGTCGCCAGCGGGCCGGGCCGATGACCGGCATCGTGCGGCGTGCCGAAATCGCCCACGCCGGGGGCCGGGTAAGCACGGTCGAACCGGATCGTGGGTACGGCTTCGGTCATCTGGCAAGCCCTCCTGCGAGTGATTGGTTTGCGCGGACTAGCGTCCGCCGGCGATCATCAGACCGGAACCGCCCAGCGCGTTCGGGCAGAAGCTCAATCCGTTGCTGATCGGCCGCCAGCGTTCTTCCGCGAGCGCCTCGGTCGCGCGGTCGCGGGCGAGCAGGCAGAGCGCGAAGCCTTCCGGTGACAGGTAATTGGCGACCACCGAGAGCGAGACCAGCGCGCTGGCCTGCGGAAGGGTCGGCGGCAGATCGATCATCACGAAGTCGAATTTCGTGCCTTCCTCGATGACGCGGATGTCCGGGAACGGACCCGAGAACTCGTCGAAGATCGCCTGCACCACATTGGTCTCGACGATCTCGACCCTGTCGGCAAGGCCGGATGCCGCGATACGCACGCGAAGTTCCTCGGCCTCCGGCGCGGACGCGCACAGGCTGGTGATGCGGCCGTCGGTGAGCGAGGAGAGCGCCGCCAGGACGAGGGCGGAGCGGGTCGCGCCGATATGCAGGATACGGGCGTCGGCGCCTCGGTTCTGGAGAAGGCCGCGCAGGGCCCATGCCTGGATCGGCGTCATCTGACTCTGACCGCCGAACGCCAGTGCGTTCATCAGATGCGGGCATTCGACCATCAGCATGCCGCCGGCCAGGTCCTGCCACGTACCGACATGGTTGAGCGCCGACGCAATGGCGATCCGATCGGCCGGAGGCAGGGTCTGGGCCGGACCCGGCAAAGGCGTCGGAGCGGCAGCCGGAGCCTGGGAAGGAGCTGGAGCAGCGGCTTCAGCCTGAACCTGCTTCAGCAGGGGCAGAGGCGCCCTGGTGAACAGCTCGCGGAAGTTCTTGGCCTGAACGGTCGAGTTCAGCCCGCTCGACGTCGCATCGAGGTTGTGATGCGAGTTCGGATTGGCGGACGTGTAGCGATAGGCGTTGACCGGGATGTATTCGTACTCGCGGGTCTGGTCGATCATCGGCATTGCGAGCGCGATATCGCAGGCCGCCTGCAGCCATTCGCCGTCGCGATCCTTGAAGCAGTGCTCGGGCACGGTGTCGAACAGCGATGCGCGAAAGCTGAAGAAGTGGCTGGTCTTCCAGCCCTGCGGGCGCAGCGGCAGATCGGGATTGAGCGGTCCGTTGCTGCCAATCAGTCCCTTGTCGGTGATGTAGTTCGTCCAGACGACGTCCTTGCCGTTCCGGTATGCGGTCGACATCTGGTCGAGGATGGTCGTTTCGACGAGCTGGTCGTCACCGTCCAGCACCGCGACAAATTCGGCAATTCCCGTCAGCGGGCGCAGATGCTCCCAGGCGTTGCGGGCCTTGCCCAGGCGCGTCTCGTTGCGGATGAACGTGTGCCGCGCCGGAAAGAGGTCGCCCAGCAATTGCTGCGCTACGGCTCCGGTCTTGTCTTCCGAGCAATCATCGATGAACAGGACGTGGACGTCCCTCAACGTCTGCCGCGCCAGGCTCGCGAGGGAGTCGGGCACATACTTCTCGCAATTGCGCGCTGTCATGAAGATCAGCGCCTTCGAGATGCTGGCGTTTTCGGTCATCGACATTCGGAATGCCTTCGATTGTGGAATGAGGGGCCTTGATGCCCACGCTGCGATGGAGGGTAGTCTTCGAGACTGGCCCCAACCTTGCGGTGCGCTTGCGGCTCCAGGGCGGTTCGCCCCGGAGCCCAATATGTCAGGCGCTCAGGAGGCTCGGTTGTCCGGCTCCGTCCTCGACGGCAAATGCCGCCGGCGCGCCGCCAGCCTGATGGATCTCCCACATCCGGAGGTAGGCGGCTTCGAGATCGCGCGAATAGCGTCCGATGTCGAAGAGGGGCGCGCTGAGACGGTTCGCCACCAGGCGTTCACGGAGGCCTGAGAGAAGGTCCGGATCGGTCGCCAGGCGAAGCGCCAGGGTTTCGTACTCCTCGAGCGAATGGGTTACGAGTTCCGGTAGCCCTATTGCGTGCAGCAGGCTGCCGGCGACGCGGCCGATGAAGGTGTCGCCGGCGCAGGTCAGTACAGGCAAGCCGGCCCAGAGCGCATCGCTCGCGGTGGTATGGGCGTTGACCGGCAGCGTGTCGAGGAAGAGGTCGGCATGTGCGTGACGGCCGAGATGTTCGGCAATCTGAAGCTTGGGCGCGAAGACCAGGCGATAGGGATCGACGCCCCGCTTCGCCGCTTCCTGCATCAGATTGTCTTTCACGAGTCTGTTGGCTTCGAGAAGCCAGAGGACCGAGCCCGGCACGGCTTTCAGGAGCCGCATCCAGATGTCGAAAACCGGCGGCGTGATCTTGTAGGTGTTATTGAACGAGCAGAACACGAAGCCAGATGGCGGCAGGCCGCACTCCTCGCGTGATGGCGGCGTCGCGATTTCGCGCCGCGTGTCGTTCGGCTGGTACGAGTTCGGAAGGTGAACGATCCGCTCCGCGTAGAACGGCTGATGGTCGAACGGCGCGATGAACGGATCGGCGACGATGTAGTCGACGAAGTTGCCGCCCATCGTTCCCGGATAGCCGAGATAGTTCACCTGGACCGGAGCCGGGCGCCACATCAGGATCTGGTTGCGACCGCCGAGCGTGTAGCCCTTGAGATCGATGAGGATGTCGACGCCGTCGGCGTGGATCTGTCGGGCGGCAACGGCGTCGGGCGTCTCGCGGATGTCGACGAACCGGTCGAAGGCCGAGGTGAGGCGGCGGCGAATATCGCTACCGTCGTCCGGGCTGTACGAATAGCCGATGACCTCGAAGCGATCGCGGTCGTGCCGTTCCAGAAGTTCGGCGATCAGGAACGCGGTCGCGTGCTTCTGGTAATCGTTCGAGAGATAGCCGATGCGGATACGGTCGTTATCACGCGCGCGGGCCGTCGCCGGCGTCCAGAGGCGCGCGGCGCCCTCGGCGCCGAGAGCGTTGGCCCAGCGATTTGCGTAATGCAGCTGCTGCGCGGGCGTGGAGTCCATCGTCAGCACGATGAACGGAACGAAGTCCTCCTCAGCAGTGAGGAGATCGGCCTCGTCCTCCGCCAGCCCGTCCCAGGAGCAGATATGGTGCCGCTGGTGGCAGTAATTGAAGCGGTGGAGCGCGTGGTCCGGCCTCAAGTCGATCAGCTTGCGCGTGATCATCATCGCTTCGGCGAGCATGCCCCAGCGCTGAAGGATAGCGACCATATTGTGATACGCGGGCGCATAGGAGGGATCGAGGGCGACCGCGCGCTTGAACGCCTCCAGCGCCGGTGCGTCGCGACCGAGGCTGGCCAACGCATTTCCGAGATGGAAGTGCAGATGCTTGGAGTTCGGTTCGATCTCGAGCGCACGTTCGTAGGCGAGCGAGGCTTCACCAATGCGCATGTCCTCGGCGAGTGCGACGCCGAGCCGGGCGAAGCCGCGGGCATTGTTCGGTTCGAGTTCGACGGTGCGCTGGAAAGCCAGAACGGCCTCCCCGGGCCGCTTTGCATCCATCAGCAGATTGCCGAGATTGGTGAAGGCATCGGCGAGATCGGGCTTCAGCGTGATCGCCTTGCGGCAGGCCGACATCGCCTCGTCGAGATGCCCGAGCATGCGCAGCACGCCGCCGAGATTGACGAAGGCCTGCGCGTAGTCCGGCTTGACCGCAACGGCGCGACGGAGAAGGGCCGCGGCCTCCTCAAGATTCCCCTGCGCTCGTGTGAGAACGCCGAGATGGTTCAAACAACCTGGATGATCTGGGTAGGCGGCAAGGATCGAGCGGTATAGCTGCTCGGCTTCCTCATGCTTGCCGGCGTTCTGCAGCGACGTGGCGTGGACGAACAACACGTTCGGCGCGTTGCGCGCTCCTTGTAGCGGCTGCTCCTGCTTTGCGGCGGCCCGTCTCTGCTTGCGATTCATACCTGTCTCCGAACGTCCATGCACGCACAAGGCGTACGCGGGCATTCTCGACACCAATCTTGTGCAGGGCTGTCCGAAGTTATTTTCGAGATGTCTACGACTTGCGGCGTCGGATTAAGCTTCGCGCAAGCTTCAGCCGGAATAGTGGGTCGCATAGCAGGTTGGATCGCAAACCAAACGACGCATCCAAGGGCATGAAGCCGCTCCTGCTATACCGGTGAAAGCCCGGTATGTCCCCGATCAACACTTACACAAGGGACATACGAAAATGGCCAGCCTTCTGACCAATGCAGCGGCGATGACCGCTCTCCAGACCCTGAACTCGACCAACCGGTCGATGGACACGACCCAGAACCGCATCTCGACGGGCCTGCGCATCGCGACGGCTTCCGAGGGTGCTGCTTACTGGTCGATCGCGACCACCATGCGTTCCGACAACAAGGCTCTCTCGGCCGTTCAGGACGCTCTCGGCCTCGGCGCCGCGACGGTGGACGTGCAGTACACGGCTCTCGACGGCACCGTCGACCAGCTCTCCGAGATCAAGAAGCTCCTCACCAGCGCCAAGACCCCGGGTGTCAACCGCGGCCAGATCCAGGCCGACATCGACGCCCGCCTCGGCCAGATGGAGAGCATCGCGAGCTCCGCTGTGTTCAACAGCGAGAACTGGCTCTCGGTCGACTCCAGCGCCACCGGCTACAACGACACCAAGCAGATCGTGGCCTCGTTCACGCGTGTCGGCGACTCGATCACGATCGAGACGATCGACGTCAGCGTTGCCGAGATCAAGCTCTACGACGGCAGCACGACGGCGACCGCCGTTGGCACGGCTCCGGCCGCGGACGCCACAGGCGCTGCCGCAGGCGTTGTCAAGGTTGGCGGCGAAGGCCTCTTCGACGCTGAGTATAGCGTCACGGTTGAGAACGCTCCGGTCGGTACTGCTGCGCCGACGTATACTGCCATCACGCTTTCGATCGAAGACCTCGACATCTCTGAACTGACCGACTCGGCTGCCGACCAGGCGAAGCTGACGGCCTATATCGAGATCGTCGACGCCGCCCTCGGCCAGCTGACGGATGCTGCTGCGAACCTCGGTGCGGTGAAGAACCGCGTCGATACGCAGAAGGACTTCGTCAAGGCTCTGACGGACGCCGTTACCCGCGGTATCGGTCAGCTTGTCGACGCCGACATGAACGCGGAATCGACCCGCCTCCAGGCTCTGCAGGTTCAGCAGCAGCTCGGTATCCAGGCGCTGTCGATCGCGAACTCGAACAGCCAGAACATCCTCTCGCTGTTCCGCGGCTAAGCGGCTCCCCCTATCCCCGCCGCTTTACCGGCCACGCCCCCACGGGGGCGTGGCTTTTTTCTTTGGCTCAATGCTCGCGCAAGCTTGCCCAACGAAAGTGACGCCTCATCCAGCCGGAATCCCATCCGGACCAAACGAGGCCGTTTATGACCGCTCGCGAGCACGCTGAAAGGCTCTGGATCAATCTTCTCGGGCTTGGCCCCCGCAGACTCGCCGCGCTGGCGATGATCGCGGTGACGGTGCTCGGATTGGTCGGCGGAGCCGCTTATTATCTCAGCCAGCCTCAGCTCGGCGTCCTGTATAGCGGACTCGAGAAGGACGACGCCTCCCGCGTCGGCGCGGCGCTGAAAGACGCCGGGATTTCGTTCGACGTCAGCGCCGATAACGCGACGGTCTATGTCGCGCACAACCAGGCCTCGCAGGCGCGCATGCTGCTTGCCGAAAAGGGTCTGCCGCACAGCGCCAGCGCCGGTTACGAACTCTTCAACGAACTCGGATCGCTCGGCCTGACCTCGTTCATGCAGGAGGTGACCCGCGTCCGCGCGATGGAGGGCGAGCTCGCCCGCACGATCCAGACGATGAAGGGCGTGAAGGCCGCGCGCGTCCACATCGTGCTGCCGGACCGCGGCTCGTTCCGCCGCGACCAGCAGCCGCCGTCCGCCTCCGTCATCCTGCGCACCGATACGTCCGGCGACACCCATATGGCCGAGGCGATCCGCCAGCTGGTTGCGGGCGCGGTCCCGGCGCTCGGCGTCGACCGCGTGACGGTCCTCGACACCGACGGCACCGTGCTCGCCTCGGGCGAGGACGCCTCCAGCATCCCGGGCTCGAAATCCAACCGGCTGGAGCGCACGGTTTCGACCGGCATCCAGGACAATATCCGCCGCGCCCTGACGCCCTATCTCGGCCCGGACAATTTCCAGATCAGCGTGGCGACCACGCTCAACACCGATCGCAGCAAGGTTGCCGAGACGACCTTCGATCCAGAATCGCGCGTCGAGCGATCTGTCCGCGTCATCCGCGAAAACGGCGCCTCGCAGAATACCAGCCAGCAATCGCCGACCACCGTCGAGCAGAACCTGCCCGAAGAGGACGTGACGGCCGATGGTGGAGACAAGTCGAGTGAAGAGAATTCGCGCCGCGAGGACCTGACCAACTACGAGATTTCGTCAAAGGTGAAGGAGACCGTCAGCGACGGCTACTCGATCAACCGCCTGTCGGTCGCGCTCATCGTCAACCGTGCCCGTATCGCGGAATCGCTCGGCGAGAACCCGACGCCCGAGGCGATCACCGCCCGCGTCAACGAGATGCGCGATCTTGCCGCCTCCGCCGCAGGCCTCGACGACAAGCGCGGCGACCACATCCAGGTCTCCGCCGTCGATTTCGCCCAGAACTTCCGCAATATGGAGCCGGTGCCGCCGCTCACGCTGACCGATGCGCTGCTTCGCCAGCTCGGCACGGTGGTCAACGCGCTCGCGATTCTCGTCGTCGCGATGCTTCTGATCTGGTTCGGCCTGCGTCCGGCCATGGCGGCGCTCCTGCCGCGCATCGAGGACAAGTCGGTCGAGGCGCTGAATGCCGACGGTACGCCTGCGCTTGAGGGCGGTCAGACGCCGCAGCTCACGGGCGCTGGGCAGACCATGGCGCATCTCCTCGAAGACATGACCCAGCGGATGAACAATTCGCCGATGAAGGTCCTCGAACAGCTCGTCCAGATGGATGAGGAGCAGGCCGCGACGATCCTTCGTCAGTGGATGAAGGAAGGAGAGCCGGCGTGATGCTGCGCTCCGTCGCTCACGTCCTCGCCGACTTCGACGTCGAGGAACCGCTGAACGAGAATCTCCCGCCGGAAGTGGAGCCGGATATTCCGGTCGAGCCGCTCGGTTTCTCGCAGGCCGAAGAAACGGCGAAGAAGATCGACGAGGCTTGCGCCCGCATCCGCGAGGACACGCTGGCGGAGGCCGACGAAAGGTTGCAGCGCGTGCTTTCGGAGCAGGCCGTGGCGTTCACGGAAAAGCTCGAGGCGGAGCGAAAGGCCTGGGTCGAAGAACAGGCGACGATTCTGTCATCGACTCTCGTCGCGGCGATCGACGGCCTCGAAACCCGCATTGCCGACACGGCGGCCAAGGTGCTGAAGCCGTTTCTGGCGGAGCGTTCGCGCGAGAAGGCCTTGGCCGAACTGACCGATTGCGTCGTCAGGATCCTCGCCGATCCGGCGCATCCGGTCCTTGCGATTTCTGGTCCCCAGGACCTGCTCGACAGCCTGTCGACCGCACTCGGGACGGACGCCGGATCGGTCGCCTTCGAGCCGAACGCAAGTGCCGATATCCGCGTGATCGCCGGCGAGACGATCCTCGAAACACGAATCCAGGAATGGGTCGCCCGGCTAGACCGGAGCGGCGAGTGAGATCATGAGCGCCGATACACCCGAAATCCTCATCGTCCGACGCTCGACCGATCTTAGCATCGAACCGCCGAAGGGCGGTGTGTGGAAGATTGCGTTCGCGGACTTCATGACCGCGATGATGGCCTTCTTCCTGGTCATGTGGCTGATCAACGTCACCGACGAAGAGACGCGCACGGCGGTCGCGAGCTATTTCAACCCGGTGAAACTCGCCGAGGCGACGGTCGACAAGAAGGGTCTGCGCGATCCGCTCGATACCGAGAAGGACGGCAAGCCCGAAGCGACCGATCAGCGGTCGTCCAAGGAAAGCGTCGACGAGAGCCTGAAGGGCTACAGCAAGACTTTGGACGAGAAGCACGAGCGGAAGCCGCGCTATGCCGAAGCCGCTTTGTTCGAGGATCCCTACGCGGTGCTCGCGGCGCTTGTCGCCGGTTCCGAGCCCGACCAGTCGGCGGACAATGTCGGCGCGTTCGAGACGCTCGGCCAGTCGGGCGAGCCCGGCCTGAATGGCGGCGACGCGCAACGCGATCCGTTTGATCCCGTCTATTGGCGGATGTCGCGTGCCCCGCTGCCGCAGGACGGTCCGGAAGCCGGCGGCGCGGACACGGTCGGCGTCAATCTCGCCGAAGCCGCGCCCGAAATGCATGCCGCCGCCGTCGAGGGTCCGAAGCCGGATAAGCCGGATCCAAACGCCAAGAATCTCGCGCTCGCGGCGATGCCGGAGGTGCATCTCGCGGCTGACGCGGCGAAGCCCGGCGAGACGCCTGACGAGACCCAACCCCTGTTGAAAGGCGACGAAGTGCTTCGCCGTGGCACTGCGACCGACATCCCCGTCGCGCCGGGTGACAGCGAGCCGCCAATGAAGGCCGGCCAGCATGCCGCCGAGCAGAAGCCGGAGCAGCAACTCGCCGCCAAACGCGTCGATGGTCCCGTCGAGCCGCAGGCCGACGAAATGCCGGAGACCGGCGGCCCGACCGCGGACCAGCAGGCCGGGCAGGGGCCGGAAGCGCAGGAACTCAAGCAGAAGATCGAGGCGGCGATCGAGAGCATCAAACCCGCACCGGGCGTGCAGGTAACGCAGAGCGCGGAAGGCCTTCTCGTCACCCTGATGGATGACGCCGATTTCGGCATGTTCGCCATCGGCTCGGCCGAGCCGCAGCCGGAACTGATCCGCACCGTAGACGCGATCGGCAAGCTGCTCGGGGAGCGCCAGGGCAAGATCGTGGTGCGCGGCCATACCGACGGCCGGCCGTTCCGCTCGAAGGATTACGACAACTGGCGGCTTTCGACCGCTCGCGCCCACATGGCCTATTACATGCTGATCCGCGGTGGCGTTCCGGAGAACCGGTTTGAGAAGATCGAGGGCTATGCCGACCAGCAGCTGAAGAAGCCCGAGGATCCGGAAGCGCCGCAGAACCGGCGCATCGAAATCCTGATTCGGGAGCCGTCGGCATGATCTGGCTGCGCTTCCCGGCAATCCTCCTGATGCTCCTCGGCCTTTGCAGCGCCGGCCGGACACAGGAACCGGAGTCGATCCAGACCGTCGCGCCCTACGAGATGGCGCGCACGTTGCAGACGCTGCAGTCGCAGGTCGCCAATGGTAATGCCGCCGCGGTGACCGCGCAGCGGACGCTGCTGGACGCGATGGGGACCCGTTTCCTGGCCGCCGATCCCAAGGTCTGGGAAGACGGCCGCAACGCTCGCGCGGCGGTGAGCTACACGCTCTCCGGCGGCAATCCGAACGTGCTGAAACAGCTTCTGACGCTCGATCCGCCGATTGCGGTCGACGCCAATCTCGCCAAGGGCGCCGTCGCCTATGTCGAGGACCGGCAGGACGAGGCCCGCGACCTTCTGATGCCGCTCGACGTCCGCGCGCTTCCGGTTAGCCTCGGCGGCCATGTCGCCCTGATCCAGGCCGGCCTGATCGCCCGTGACGATCTGAAACGCGCGGCGTATCTCCTCGACGAAGCACGTCTTTTGATGCCGGGCACATTGGTCGAGGAAGCCGCGCTTCGCCGCCAGGTCTTCATCGTGGCGCAGATCGGCGATCTCGACCGCTTTGAATTCCTCTCGCAGCAATATCTGCGACGCTTCGGCAATTCGATCTACGCGACCGATTTCCGCCAGCGTTTCGCGACCGCGATTACGCGTCTCAGCATCGTCGACGGCGATGCCCGCTTCCAGCGGCTCGAAGCCATGCTGAAGGAGACGGACACCGAGAGCCAGCGCTCGCTGTTCCTGCAAGTCGCGCGTTCGGCGGTGATACACGGCAAGCTCGAGACCGCACGGATCGCGGCCAGGGACGCGCTGGAAGTCGCACCGCTCGGCTCTTCGGATTCGATGCGGGCGAAGCTCTATGAGGCGTCCTCGGGTATCACGACCGAGAATTTCGAGGATTATCAGCGCGATCTCGACGGCATCAACCGCCGGCAGATCGGCCGTCGCGACAACGACCTGCTCGACGCGGCGCTCTCGGTCGCCGCCGCCATTCGCGAGGAAACGCCGGAGCCCGAGCCGCTCGAAAGCGTGAACCAGGTCTCGATCGATCCGGCGCGCTCAAACGCCTGGGTGCTGGACGTCATGCGCCGTGCCGAGGCGGGCGTCGAAGCCTCGCAGAAACTCTTGAAGGAGGCCCCGGCCCGATGAACAGGATCGAAATCGCACTGCCGAGCAAGGGAGCGCCGGGCAAGGGCCAGCCGATCCCCGACGACGCGGCGACCGCACAGGGAAAGAACACGGCATTCAAGAATCTGCTCCGCCAGATGTCCGTGAAGGACGGTCCGGTGAAGCCTGAGACGGGCGAGAAGTCCGATGGAGCGAAGGCCCGACCGGTCGACCGGGACGGCGCTTTCGTCCAGAAAAAGCCGGACGTACGTACAGACGACAAGAAGACCCGCCATGGTGCTCACCATGTGGGCGAGGTCGGCGCCGACGTGGCCGCGTCGGCTGAGATCGCCGGCCAGACCGCGCCGGAAGCTCCGATCGTCTGGCCGGAGGCGCTGACCCAGTCCATGACCGATCCGCGATCCGCGACGAAGGCGGCGGGATCCGGCGAACCCGCGGATGAAAGATCGACCGCTGCGCATGATCTCGGCCGCGCCGTCTCGATGGCCCTGCCGTCGTCCCACAAATCCGAACCGGGCGTGGCGAAGTCCGCGCAGGCGGGTGCGCAGATGCCGACCGAAGCCGACAATGCGAAGAATCCTTTCGCGGTCCTCAACTCGATGCTGAAGCATGACGAGTCGGAGCTCGACATCGCGTCCGAGTCGGAGGCCAAGGCCGCGCCGAAGATGACGGTCGTCGTCCGGGAAACTCATTTCGAGCCTGTCCAGCGGTTGTCACCGATCCAGCAGATCGCGACCGTGGTTGCCGACGAGGCGACCGCGCTCGACGAAGCGCAGTTCGGCCGCCACCCGGATCCGGTGTCCGAGACGCCCCTGCGTTCCGAGTCCTCGGGCCCGCTTCGGGTGCTTCACATCAAGCTGGAGCCGGACGATCTCGGCACGGTCGTGCTGAAGATGCGCCTCGTCAACCAGTCGCTTGAACTGCATCTCGAGACGTCGCGCGCCGAGACCGCGCAACTCCTCGAAAAGGACAAGGAGATGCTGATCCGGGTGCTCCGGGCGTCCGGGTACACGCCGGATGTCGTGACCATCCAGGCCGCGGGCGCTCCTGACTCCGCCCAGTCGCAAACCGGCCAATCGGGCTCGCAGGGCAGTTCGTCGAACGGCTCCCCGTCCCAGGGATCGGCATCGCAAAACAGCCAATCGGGTGACGGCCGCGAGCAGCAGGCCCGTCAATCCGTTCCGCACAAGGACCAGTCCAATGACGAAGCTGGCGCGAACCGTCCTCGCGGCGATCTTTATCTCTAATTTCGCGGCGCCCGTTCGCGCCGAGGAGATGTCGATCTGCGAGCGCGAAATGCACGCGGCCGCGAAGCAGTACAATATGCCGCTCGGCGTGCTTTACGCAGTCGGCATGACCGAGAGCGGCGGCAAGAAAGGGCTCCAGCCCTTCGCGATGAACATCGCCGGCAAGCCTTTCATTGCCGCGAGCAAGGAAGAGGCGATGGCCCGGTTCAAGGCCGAAAAGGCGCGCGGCGTGAAGCTGATCGATCTCGGCTGCATGCAGATCAATCACCACTATCACGGTGAGCGGTTCGCCTCGGTCGACGAGATGTTCGATCCGCACAAGAACGTCCAGTACGCCGCCCGCTTCCTGACCGAGCTGCATGCGCGTCAGGACACCTGGACCATGGCGGTCGCCCGCTATCACGCCGGTCCGAACAACAACCCGGCGCAGAAGCGCTATGTCTGCCTGGTCATCAGCAACATGGTCAAAAGCGGCTTCGGCTCCTGGACGGCGAATTCCTCGGCTTTCTGCGGTCAGAAGGCGAGCTGATCATAGGTTGCGCTACATCTCGATTTTTATCGATTTCGCTAATCTGGCTTTAGATGTTTCGGGTGTACGCCCGAGAATTATGAAGCTTTTGTGAATGCGATCTCAGAAAGATCGGCATTTTAAATAAATTTGTGTCGTATAAGCTAGACTCCTATCCAATAAATTGGTCTTCCAAGATTTTCTGATAGATAAACAAGCTTCCACTTATGGGCAACGAATACACGATCTATCGTTGACCGTGCTCAGTTCGCCACAATAGTCTCTCCATGGGCTGGGGGTCCTTCGCGGGACCCCAAACATTGGGGAACTGGGAATGTTTATCATCATAGATGATCGTGAGATCGTTACTGCTGGATACACATCCGGTTTTGAGCGCGAAGGTATTTCTTCCATCGGCTTCCGCGCTCCGGAGTTCAAGGACTGGATGGGAGCCGCTCCCGATACGGACATCGGCGCGGTCGAGGGTTTTCTCCTCGGCAATTGCGAAGACCGCCAGAGCTTCCCGCGGTTGATCCGCGACAGATGCGATGCGCCATTGATCGCGCTCAACGACATGCCGAACCTGGAAATGACGCTCGGCCTGTTTGCTGTCGGCGTGGATGACGTGGTCCGTCAGCCGGTCCATGTCCGGGAGATCATCGCCCGGGCAGGAGCGATCCAGCGCCGCGCCACGCCGGTCTCGGACGAGTGCAGCATGATCGGCGACATGCGTGTCTATTTCGACGGTCGTGACCCGGAGGTGAATGGCGAGGTCTTCGTCCTGCCGCGCCGCGAACGCCGTATCCTCGAATACATGGTCAAGAACCAGAACAAGCGGCTGACCAAGGAAAAAATCTTCAACTTCGTCTATGGCTTCTGCAACGACGAGGTCGAGGAGAGCGTGGTCGAGAGCCACATCTCCAAGCTCCGCAAGAAGCTTCGCGGCCGGCTCGGTTTCGATCCGATCGATAGCAAGCGCTATATGGGCTACATGCTGATCAGCAATTGATTTTCGACGCGGGCGGAACGGTCCGCCCGCTGTTTCGGCGACAGCCTCGGGCAAGCGACATCCTGTTTGATGGGACGGTTTCGTAGTCCGGAGGCCAACATGAAGTTGCCGCTCGCCGCAATCCTTGCCGTTTCGCTCTTCTCATCCGCGCACGCCGCGGACGTCGTCGTCACCATCAGCGGAATCGAGCCGGGCAAGGGCCAGGTCAAGGTGGGTGTCTGCAACACCGAACTCTCCCGGAAGGGCTGCCCGCTGACCGGCGAGGCCGACGCGCTCGCCGAAAGCCAGACATTCATCTTCGAGGGCCTGCCCGAAGGCTCCTACGGCTTCAACGGCTATCAGGACATGAATTCCAATCAGGACTTCGACCGGAACATGATCGGTATCCCGCAGGAGCCCTATGCGCTCAGCGGCATCGCCGCCGAAAAGACCATTCCGAGCTTCAAGGACACGCTGACCCCCGTCTTCGACGGCTCCGACAATCAGGTGGGAATCAGGCTCCAGCGCTTTGGCGACAACAAAAAGAAGAAGTCCGAGCGCTCCGCCTCCGTCAGCCAGCGCGATTAACGGGTTATCCGGAAACGCTTCTGCTTTCCGGGAAACACCTGCTATGCGTGTGGCAAAGTCAGGGAGTGACGTTGCCGGCGTTGCAGAACGGTTCGAGAAAGGTGGCGCTGTGGGTTGGAAGCCTCACGGCCTATGTCGCGCTCGAATGGATCAGCTTCATCCACGAATATAAGGGGCTGCCGGTTACCCCCTGGAACCCCGGGCTCGGCGTCGTCTTCGGCCTGATCATGGCGCGCGGCGCCTTCTACGCCTCGGTCCTGTTCGTCGGCGTCATCGTCTCCGAAGTCCTCGTCCTGCAGACGAGACTCGCCTGGCCGGTGGTGTTCGGGATTGCAGCGATCATTGCGCTCGCATACGGCGGTGTTGCCGACCTTTGCCGCCGCAACCTGACATTCGATCCGGCGATCTCGCGTCTTCGCGACCTTGCCATCGTCCTCTTCGCCGGCATGACGGCCGTCGTCTTCATCGCGCTGCTGCTGCCGACGCTACTCGTTATGGACGCCAAGCTCGACTGGGCAGACGTCAACGTCGCGACGATACCGCTCGTTCTCGGCGATCTGATCGGCATAGCCGTTCTCGCGCCTTTGACCATGCGGCTGATCCACCTTGGCGACGTCCCGTTCCATCCGGCCACGCCGCGTCCGGAAATCGCATTGCATGCATTGCTTCTCGGCGGCAGCCTTGCGGTCGTTCACGTCATAGGCTTCGACCAGGGGGCGCGGTTCTTCTACATTCTCTTCCTGCCGGTCGTGGTCACTGCCATCCGTTTCGGGCTGGACGGCGCATCGGCGGCGCTGGCGTTCACGCAGTTCGCACTGGTCGGCCTGCTTCACGGCGCCGGCATTCCCGCTTCGGCCTTCACCGAATTCCAACTCCTGATGGGCGTGCTGACGACGACCGGTCTCACGGTCGGCGCGGTGGTTTCCGAACGCCACAACGCCAATGTTCGCGCCCGCAGGGCCGAGGCTCGGCTTCGCGACCTGGAGGTCGAGGCCGCACAGGCCGCGCGCTTCCATCTCGTCAGCGGCATGACCACGGCGCTGGCGCACGAGATCAACCAGCCTATGACCGCGGCGCGCGCCTTCGCCCGGTCAGCCAGTCATCTGGTCAGCCGCGACGAACCGGATCTCGGGCGCGTCCGAGACAACATTTCGAAGGTCGTGGCGCAGATCGACCATGCCGGCGAAATCGTCCGCCGGATGCGCGACTTCCTCCGCCGCGGCCGCCTGCAATTCAACACGGTGCAGGTCCGGCCCATGGTCGAGGATGCGCTGACACTGATCCGCGCCGATGCCACGCAAAAGCATGTCAGCCTCTCCTTCGAGGCTCCCGCCGACCTGCCGCCGGTGATGGGAGACCGTGTGCAATTGCAGCAGGTTCTGCTCAACTTGGTACGCAACGCCGTCGATTCGATTTCGGGCGAGCGGGGTCGCAAGGGCAAGGTGCGCGTCAGCGCGCGCCTGATCGGCGACCCCGCTCGCATCGAATTTTCCGTGCACGACAACGGCCCGGGAATGACCGATGACGAGGCCGAGCGGCTATTCGATCCGCTCGTCAGTTCGAAAACTCACGGGCTTGGCCTCGGCCTGCCGATCTGCGTCTCGATCACCGAGGTGCATGGCGGCCGGGTCTGGCTTCATTCTCATGAAGCTGGCAGTACCGAGTTCCGCTTCACAGTTCCGCTTACTCCTCCGCGAACGGACCCATGACCACACCAACAATCTTCGTCATCGACGACCAGGAAACGGTGCGCAAGGCGCTCGGCGAGATGCTGAGCGTGTTCGGCTTCACCGTGGAGACCTTCGATTCCGCTGATCGCTTCCTCGCCGGATATGATCCGATCCGACCGGGCTGCGTCGTCTGCGACGTGCGCATGCCGGGTACGGACGGCATTCAGTTCGTGCGCGAGCAGGCGCGGCGCGGCTTCGGCCTGCCGGTCATCCTGATCTCGGGTCACGCCGACGTGCCGATGGCCGTCGAGGGTATCAAGGCCGGGGCGGAGGATTTCATCGAGAAGCCGGTCGATGACGCGGAACTCGTCGGCGCGATCAACCGCAGCCTGACCCGCGCCTCGGAGTCCAAGTTGACCCAGACCGCGCATGAAGGCCTCGCCGCGCGCTTCGCGCGCCTGACACCGCGGCAGACCGAGATCTTTGACCTCGTGGCGGCCGGCTATACGAGCCAGGCGATCGGCGCGAAGCTGGAGATCAGCGCCCGTACGGTCGAAAGCTATCGCGCCGCGATCATGGAAAAGATGCAGGCGGAAAGCGTGGCGGTCCTGGTCCGGCAGGCAATCCGGCTGGGCCGCCTGGAACCGTAACCGTAATAATACTGCGGTACCAGCACTGCTGAAAATATTCCGCAGAATTGTTGCGAATATCGCCCGGGCAGACCCCACCGTAAAATCACACCATCGAACGCATGGCGCGTCGAACGTCCTTTTTCCGTGAGGTCCACGGAGGTGGGGCGGTCGCTCTACGTCAAGGATGTTCAATGGCTTACCATGACGGCCAATGGCCGCAGACGGGCGACAAGCCCGCCAATTGGGAAACGCTCGCAGCAGTGATGATCGCCAGTGCATTGGCGGTCTTTCTCATGCTCGCCGTGCTTCTGCCGGCCGGACTCGTCGTTCCGACCTTTGCGATCGTGTCCCTGATGGCCGGCGCGGGCATCGCCCTCTACGCATGGCTTCACGGCGACAGGCAGATGTCAGGCCGGGTCACCGTATGGGACGTGGCAAGCACCTGCGTTTTCCTCGGCTTCGCGGCCGGCGTGCTGGGTGACCACCAGTACGTATTGGATCTTACGCACACCCTCGCTGCCTCCGGGCAGTGAGGACTTAACGCCAGACCGGGCCCCGCTGGCAGCTCAACCGAGCTGCGATGTCGGACTGGAGCATCGACGGACGATAGTCCGCCGCTCGCGCAGCCTCCCCCGATTCCTCGGGAAGTGCTGCGTGAGGCTCGTGCCGGCCGGCCCGATCGGCGGACCCGTCTCGTCACCATTTTTGAGGTGAAGGGAGTCTGGGTTTGATGGAAATGTTCTCCGCACACGCTTTCGCCGAGGTGTTCTCGGCGGAGGGCATGTCCGCTCTGCTGCAGGTCATCATGATCGACCTGGTGCTGGCGGGCGACAACGCGATCGTCATCGGTCTCGCGGCAGCGGGCCTGCCGCTTGAACAGCGCGGCAAGGTCATCCTTGTCGGTATTGGCGCCGCAACCGCGCTACGCATCATCTTCGCGCTGATGACCACGCAGCTTCTCCAGGTCGTCGGCCTGCTTCTTGCGGGTGGCCTATTGCTGCTGTGGGTCAGCTGGAAGATGTGGCGCGAGCTCCGGACGCCTCACCACCACGAAGTGGCCGCTGTCGACGATCTCGGCAATGTCCAGGTGAATGCCGACGGAACGATCGCGGCGTCTGTCAGTGCAACCGCCGCTCCGACGAAGACTTTCCGCCAGGCCGTGACGCAGATCATCGTGGCCGACGTCTCGATGTCGCTCGACAACGTCCTGGCCGTCGCCGGCGCGGCGCGCGAGCATCCGATCATCCTGGTGTTCGGCCTTGCTCTGTCGATCGCGCTGATGGGCTTCGCGGCGACTTTGGTCGCGAACATCCTGCAGAAGCACCGCTGGATCGCTTATGTCGGTCTCGCGGTCATCCTCTACGTCGCGCTGGACATGATGTATCGCGGAGCGCTGGAAGTGTTGCCGTATCTGTCGTGATCACGAGCTTATAGCGCGTGAACAGCCCGTGCCGGTCGTTCGGCACGGGCTTTTTTGTTGATAATTGAGGCGATGAATTCACGTGTCATCGCTGCGGCATTTCTACGAATGCTTTGGTGTACGGCGATGGCCCCGTTGCGCGGACGGCCATTAACCACCGATGTTGTGATCAGGCTTTGGTTTTACCTCCCGATCATTGCGACCAGGACCTTAGTAGTAACCTCGTGTTAACCATAGGTTGACCAATCTGCTCCCATGGGCTGGCCAGTGGCGGCCGCCCAACTTGCTTGGGGGCCGACCATGTCGTTCAAGAATTTGAAAGTGCTGACGAAACTCCTCGTCCCGACAGGGATCGTCGTCGCGGTGGTCATCGGTCTCATCTGTCTCGCCAGCATCGAGCTGGACCAGCTCGCGGACAACACCCAGTCGATCGTCAACGATACGGCGGCCCGCCGGTCGGCGGCGCAGCAGATGGAAGCCTCCGTCAACGACGCGACGATCCAGGAAAAGAACATGATGCTCGCGGACGATCCGAGGGAGATCGAGACCTATAAGGAGCGCTACGAAGAGGCGAAGGAGGAGGCCCTGAAAAACGCCGACCGGCTGATCGAGCTGGCCTCGACGCCCGAGCGGATCGCAGCGAACAGGGACCTTAAGAATCTCGTCGAGAAATATTTCGACGCCGCCGACAAGAGCATCGACTTCAGCATGAAGGGCGATATCGCTTCCGCTGAGAAAGTGTCCACCGGCGAAGGGCGCATCGCCCGCGCCAAGGCGGCCGATGCCATCGGCAAGCGCGTCGACATCATGGCGAAGGACATGGAGACCGCGCGTGAGGACGCTGCGGCGCTCGCCTCGACTGCGTCGACCATATTGATCGCGTCGGGTATCGCCGGCCTTCTTCTTGGCGTTGGATTGCTGGTGCTGATTGCGTTGAAGGGTGTCGTGAAGCCGATCGGGGAGATGACGGGATCGATGAGCCGTCTGGCCTCGGGCGATCTGGCGGTCGATGTGACCGGCACCGAGCGCGGCGACGAGGTCGGCGCTCTGGCCCGGGCGCTGCAGGTGTTCAAGGACAATGCGATCGAGGCGCGGCGTCTGGGCGAACTCGCCGAGATCGAGAACCAGGCGAAGATGAAGCGCGCCCAGCGCCTCGACGAGCTGACCCGGACCTTCCAGGCCTCGT
>NZ_JBHSJF010000008.1:340401-504792 GCF_042652085.1 Flaviflagellibacter deserti
TGAGGCGCGGCGTCTGGGCGAACTCGCCGAGATCGAGAACCAGGCGAAGATGAAGCGCGCCCAGCGCCTCGACGAGCTGACCCGGACCTTCCAGGCCTCGTCGTCGGAACTGGTGCGGTCGCTGTCGGCGGCGGCGTCGGAGATGGAGGCGACGTCGGGCTCGATGTCGGCGACGGCGGAGGAGACCAACCAGCAGGCGGTGGTGGTGGCCTCGGCGGCGGAGCAGACCTCGGCCAATGTGCAGACGGTGGCGGCCTCGACCGAGGAGCTCGCCTCCTCGGTCGGCGAGATCAGCCGCCAGGTCGGCGAGAGCGCGCGGATCGCCGAAGCCGCGGTCGACGAGGCGAAGAAGGCCGATCAGATCGTCCAGTCGCTGGCGCAGAGCGCGCACAAGATCGGCGACGTCGTCTCGCTGATCGCCGACATCGCGGCGCAGACCAATCTCCTGGCGCTCAACGCCACGATCGAGGCGGCGCGCGCCGGCGAGGCCGGCCGCGGCTTCGCGGTGGTCGCTTCCGAGGTGAAGGAACTGGCCAGCCAGACCTCGAAGGCGACGAGCGACATCTCCAACCAGATCGCCGAGATCCAGACCGCGACCGAGGAAGCGGTGGCGGCGATCCGCGGCATCGGCGGCACGATCGATACGATCAACAAGATCACCTACACGGTGGCCGCCGCGGTCGAGGAGCAGGGGGCGGCGACCAACGAGATCGCCCGCAACGTCCAGCAGGCGGCGCAGGGCACCCAGCAGGTGACGATGAACATCGAGCAGGTGAAGGAAGCGGCCGGCACCACCGGCGCCGCCTCCGCCCAGGTGCTGGCGGCGGCGCAGGAACTCGCCCGCCACTCCGCCAATCTCGGCGGCGAGGTCAACTCCTTCCTCTCCAACGTCCAGGCCGCCTGATCCCCCAACCCCAGGCGTAACCAAAGGCCGGTCCAGAACGGACCGGCCTTTTCATTTTTGCATTCCGGGAATGGTCAGCCTGCCACGGCCGCCCGAAGGCGCAGTTTGTCGAGCCAGCGATCCCGATCCTCAAGCGATAGCTTGTCAGCTCGGCCGATGATCATGCGCCGGAGCGGCCGGATGCCGACGAGCCGCAGAACGTTACGCTCCAGTACCTTCAGCTCATGGGGACGGAACTGGAGAGGGTAGAGCGAGGATGGCATGCACATCGTGACGATCACGCTGGCGGTTTTGCCCGTCAGCAATGGCTTCGGCCCCGTTCTGCTTTCGGTCAGGGCGAAGCCGGGGCGAAGCAATTGTTCGAGAAAGCCCTTGAGCAGCGCCGGCATGCAGCCCAGCCAGAGCGGAAAGATCAGGACGATGTGGTCGGCCCAGGCGACGCTCTCCTGCGCCAGCGCGATCTCTTTCGATGGCGGCTGACGCCACTCGCTGTGGGAGCGGAGAAGAGGGAAAGTCACCGCCGCGAGATCGATGCGGCGGACGAGATGGCCGTTCTGTTGTGCCTCATCGCAATAGACGTCAGCCAGCGATTGGCAAAGATGAGGCTCTTTGCCATCCGGATGTCCCTGAATGACGAGGATGCGTGTCATCCCATAGGCGGATTAGAAAGCACTGTTAGTTTCACCCTGTCGCGGAAAACGATGTGGCGGGTGGTTGTGAGGACGATCGCGTCGATGCGCTCGAGCTCGCTGAGCATGCGCGATACGGTTTCGATGGTGAGTCCGAGATAATCGGCGATGTCGTAGCGCGACATCGGCAGATCGACAGAGGTTTCGGTTCCGACGCGGGAGCCGAGATTGAGCAGGAAGTTCGCGAGCCGCTCGATGGCGCTCCTGCGGCTGAGGACGACCTGGGCACGTGTGCGCTCGAGCGTGCGGCCGGTGAGCGACAGAAGCTCCTGGGCCATGGCGCAATTGTTCTCGGCTGCACGATCGATCAGCGAGCGCTGGAAAACGAGAAGCTGGGTCGCGGCGACCGCTTCGGCGGACAGCGAATGATCGTCATTGAGTTCGAGGCCGAACACGTCGTCCGGAAAATGAAAGGCATCGATCTGCCGGCGGCCGTCGCCGAGAAGGGTGAAGGTGCGTACGACACCGGATTTGACCTTGTAGACGAACCTGCGGGGCATGCCCTGCCCGAAGACCCGTTCGTCGGCCGCGTAGCTCATCACCACGGCCGGAACCGTGCCGGTGCCGCTCAGCTGCTCCGATCGTGGCGCCGAATGACACGCATCGATGCGCTCTTCGTGGGCAACTCCGATTGTCGAGCAGGCCGTGAGCATTTGCGGTCTCCCTCCGTCTCCAAATCAGTATGCGGAGCGGGGAAATCGCGAAATAAGGAGTGTCGCGTACGGGATTTCGCTTAACGTTCAACGGAGCATGACGCTCCCATCGGTTGCGGGTAACGAGTCGTAGTTCTTGATGACAGATCAGGCCGCCCGTTCGGAGACGAAAAAGGCCATCGGCTATGTCGTGGCTTGTGCCACCCTAGCGACGGGCGTGCTGATACGCGGTCTGCTCGAGCCCTTCACCGGCACGGCCGCCGGCTATCTCCTGTTCTTCCCGTCCATCGTCGTCGGAGCCGCGATCGGTGGCCTCGGGCCGGCTTTGACCGCGACTGCGCTCGCTACCTCCATCGGCATGCATGCGAAATGGCAGGCCGGACTGGCGCAGACCGATCTTCTCTATGCCGCCCTGTTCGCACTCAACGGGATCGGCATCGGCATCATTGGCGAGCGCGTCCGGCGAAGCCAGTGGCGGTGGAAGACCACGACGCGGGCGCTGCGCGGACGCGAGGCGCATCTGAAGTCGATCCTCGACACCGTGCCGGATGCGATGGTCGTTATCGACGAGCAGGGCATGATCCAGTCCTTCAGCTCCGCCGCCGAGCGGCTGTTCGGCTGGTTCGCCGACGAGGCTGTTGGCAGAAGCATCTCCATCCTGATGCCCACTCCCTATCGGGAAGCGCACGATACCTATCTCTCGCGCTATCTCGCGACCGGCGAGGCGCGCATCATCGGAACCGGCCGGGTCGTCGTCGGCCTGCGCAAGGATGGCTCCACATTTCCGATGGAATTGTCGGTCGGCGAGATGCGCTCGATGGACCAGCGCTTCTTCACCGGCTTCGTCCGCGACCTGACCGAGCGGCAGCAGACCGAAACGAGGCTCCAGGAACTGCAATCCGAACTGATCCACATCTCCCGGCTGAGCGCGATGGGCGAGATGGTCTCCACGCTCGCGCACGAGCTCAACCAACCGCTCTCGGCAATCGCGAACTACCACGCCGGAACGCTGCTCTACCTGAAGGACAGGAATGACGAGACCGCGGAGCTACTGCGCTCGCCGTTGCAGCATGCGAGCGATCAGGCATTGCGGGCCGGCGAGATCATCCGGCGCATGCGCAATTTCGTGGCGCGCGGCGAGACGGATCGGGAGGTCTTCAGTATCGGGCGCATCGTCGAGGAAGCGGGCGCACTCGCGCTTGTCGGCGCCAAGGAGCGCGGCATCCGGACGTCCTTCGTCTTCCAGCGCGAGAACATTCATGTCTTCGCCGATCGCGTTCAGATCCAGCAGGTCATCCTCAATCTCATCCGCAATGCGGTCGAGGCCATGGACGGCTGCCCGCGCCGCGAACTCCTCGTCATGGTTGCGAAAACGGAAGGCGGTTATTCCACAGTCAGCGTGGCCGATACCGGCAGCGGCATCGCGCCCGAGGTCGCGGACCAGCTGTTCCAGCCCTTCGTGACCACGAAACGCGAAGGGCTCGGCGTCGGCCTGTCCGTCTGCCGGACGATCATCGAAGCAAACGGCGGTCGGATCGAAGTTGACGAAAACCCAGGCGGCGGCACGATTTTCAGGTTTACACTGCCCCTGACTCAGGAGGAGGCTGCCGATGGCCGATGACTCGGTCGTGTGTGTCGTTGACGATGATGCGGGAGCGCGCCAGTCGCTGAGTTTCCTGCTCGGCATGGCGGGCATGAAGGCGGAAGCCTTCGAAGCTGGCCCGCATTTTCTGGAATCCCGGGCTGCCGATATCTGCAAATGCCTGATCGCTGATGTCCGCATGCCGCTGATGTCCGGCATCGAACTTCTGGACGCGATCAAGGCGCGGCGCCCTGAGCTCAGCGTCATCGTCATAACCGGCCATGGCGACGTCCCGCTGGCAGTCGAGGCGATGAAATCCGGCGCGGCCGACTTCATCGAGAAGCCTTTCGACAATGAACGTCTGCTCTCGTCCGTGCGGGCGGCGATATCCCAGCCCAGCGAAGAGATGAATCCCGTCAAGGCGGCGATCGAGGAGCGGCTGAACACCTTGTCGAGCCGCGAGAGGCAGGTCCTGATGAGTCTCGTGCGCGGCAATCCGAACAAGATCGTCGCCTATGAACTCGGCATCAGCGCCCGCACGGTCGAGATCCACCGCGCGCATGTGATGTCGAAGATGCAGGCGAAGAGCCTGGCCGATCTCGTGCGCTTCGCGCTGGTCGCGGGCTGCCTCAACGAGCCGGGTTAGGCCGCCTTCGCGGCGATGGCCGCGCCGCCGATGATCAACAGCGCCGCGACGATGATCGCGAGGCTCGATTCGGCCTGCCCGGTCAAGATCAGGAGCAGGGTCGAGACGAGCGGGGCTAGGTAGGAGAGCGCGCCGAGAAGCGGCAGGTTGCCGTGCTTGGTCGCATGATCCCAGGCGAAGAAGGCGAGGCCCGTCGGGCCGAGCCCGAGCGCGACGATCGCCAGCCATTGCCCGCCGTTCGGCGCGATTGTCGTTTCGAAGACCAGATGACAGATCGCGCCCGCGACGGCGATCGCGCCGCAGACACCGACGAGCATGCCGCTAGGCGTCGCGCCATATTTCCGGTTCGCGACCGAATAGCCCGACCAGACGAAGGCGCAGCCGAACGCGGCGAGATAGCCCATGGCCGCCCCCGCCGAGGCGGCTTCGGTGTTCTTGCCGAGGAACAGGCTGAACGTGCCGGCAAGGCCGAGCACTGCGCCGATCAGATGGGGGAGCCGCAATCGCTGCCCGGCGGCGAGCGTCGACAGCAGCACGATCAACAGAGGCCAGAGATAGGCGATCAGGCTCGCCTGCGCGGCGGGAGCGGCCGAGAGCGCGAAGAAATAGAGCGCGTGGTAGAGGAAGATGCCGACGAAAGCGGTCAGCCAGGGGGCCGCCGGCTGGCGAAGCTCGGCCAGACGTTCGCGCCCACCCATGGCGAGTGCCGCGAGGCCTGCGAGAAAGGCCACGCCGAAGGTCAGCGACAATAGCTCGAAGCTCGGAATGCCGTTCGCGTGGACGGTGAGCAGGGCAAGCGCCGCCCACAGCATGATCGCGACGAGGCCGATACCGGTCGCCCGCGCCTGGCCGGGACGCGCCGCTGTTTCGCTGAGTTCCGACATTCCATCCTCCGCGCCGTCTCTAGCCCCGCCGGCGCGCTCCGGATTGGCGTTTCCTCGCGAAGTTTATGCAGAACCTCTCGCCGTGACGGCAAGGCGGGCGTTTCGCCGGTATTGCCCAGGAGTGATGCCGTCGGAGAGGCGCATGCGGCGGGTCAGGGCGCTTTGGTCCGTGTGTCCGGTTCGAGCGGCGATCTCGGCAATGGATAGGTCCGTTGCCGCGAGGAGCTGCCTCGCCTGGTCGAGCCGCAGTCGCGACAGAGCCGCATGGGGGCTTTCTCCCAAGGTTTGCTTGAAGAGAGCATGAAGGCGCGAAGGACTGACGCCGCAGGCAGATGCGATCTCCGCTATGCCAATCGACCTCGAGCTGTGCGCTCGCATGAACGACAAAGCGGTGTGGATCCGACCGTCGCGGCGATGGGACAGGCTCGAGATGAAGAGGCCGTTCCACGCCGAAATCGCTTCGGTCGTCAGGTCCTCGCGCGCGAGCCGGGCCTCCAGAAAGTCGATCAGGCCCTGAGTATCGGCGCCGATCGTGAAGAACGGTGTCCCGACGAATGTATCGGCCATTCCTGTCGGCACGAATGCGTCCTCGACCGGAAGGTCGGCGACGATGAAGCGGTTCTTGCCGCGTGCGCTGAACGCATGCGTTTCGCCGGCGGCGATGAACACGCCGACGCCCTGCGAGACCTGTCCGTTGCGATGCTCGACCTCAAGGTCGAGGGCACCCCGGCACGGCAGCACGATCTGATGATAATCGTGCCGGTGCAGATTCACCTGATCCGCGTAGGATCGCAGTTCGACGCAGATCCCGTTCATCGTGATTCCCGCATCGCGGCCTCGAGCACCTCGAACATCCGCTCATCCAAGGACTGCGAAACATTGAAACGCAAGAAGCCATTCGCGCTTCGTGATAGGCTGAAGGCATTGCCAGGTGCGAGCACGACGTTCCGGGCGAGTGCCCGTTTCGCGATCTCGGCGGCGTCTAACCCCTCAGGGAGGCGGCACCATAGGAGCATGCCGGCTTCCGGCTCGATCCACGGTGTCAGGCCGAGTGGCGCCAACCGGGCGATCGTGGCGTCGCGTGCCCTGGAGAGGCGCACGCGCAGCCCCTCCATGTGTCTGCGATAGCTGCCGTCCTTGAGGATCGACAGGACAAGCTCGGCCGACATCCGGCTGCTGCCGAACGAGGTTGCGATCCGCAGATCCGTGAGACCCTCGATCCAGCCGCGCGGCGCGGCGATGAAGCCGCAGCGGAGCGACGCCGAGAGCGTCTTGGAGAAACTGCCGATATGGACGACGCGGTCCAGCCCGTCGAACGCCGCGAGCCTCGGCGCCGGCGTCTGTTCGAAATCGGCGAAGATGTCGTCTTCGACGATGGTCAACCCGGCCTCGTCGGCCAGCTTGAGCACCTTGTGCGCCGTGACCGGCGAGAGCGTCGCGCCCGTCGGGTTCTGCAGCGCGGAATTGGTGATGTAGAGCCGCGGGCGGTGTTCGCTCAGTGCTCGGGCGAACAGGCCGATATCCGGTCCGCTCGGCGTATACGGCACGCCGACGACCCTGGCCTGATGAGCGCGCAGCATGGAGTGGAAGTTGAAATAGCAGGGGTCGTCGACGAGCACGGTGTAGCCGGGCTGCAGCAGATAGCGGCAGACGAGGTCGATCGCATGGGTGCCGGAATCGACGAGCAGGATTTGTTCGGGCGATGCCTCGATCCCGCGTTCCGCCATGCGGCGCGCCAGCAATTGACGGAGCGGCGTCAGGCCGAGCGGGGAACCGTAATCGGCGAGTGTGGAATCATCGGCGCGCGAGAGCGCCCGCAGCGCCTTTCGCAGGGCGTCCTCCGGCATCCATGACGGAGGCAGCCAGCCGCAGCCGGGCTTCAGCACATCGTCGCCGGCTTCCAGCGATTGGCGCGCGATCCAGAACGGATCGACCGCCCGGTCGAGCGTCGGCCCGATCTCGGCGAGAGACAGAGGCGCCAGCGGTGCCGCGACATAGAAACCGGAGCCGGGCCGCGAGCGGATCGCGCCTTCGGCCGCGAGCCGGTCATAGGCCTCGACGACTGTCGAGTTGGAGACCCGCATCGTCTTCGCGAACGCACGTATGGATGGGAGTTTCGCGCCGGGCACGAGCGTTCGCGCGGCGATCCGGCCCCGGATCGTCGCCACCAGGCCGTCGGCAAGCGTGCCGTTGCCGATGACCCGCTCTTCCATCTGTACCGCTCCGGAGCCCATTACAGTTATGCTAAACTGTACTCCACCGTATCTGGGAAATCCACGCTCGATCGCCGCATGAATGGCCATGGGAGATCGGAATGGGTGAAGCGAATTCGGGCTGGATCAACGGCTTTCTCGGCGTCGTCATCTTCAGCGGCTCACTGCCGGCGACGCGAGTGGCAGTAATGGATTTCGATCCGATATTCCTGACCATGGCGCGTGCCGCCATTGCCGGGCTGCTCGGCGCGCTGCTCATACTGGCCTTCCGGGAAAGGCGTCCGGGTCGCGGCGATCTCGTTTCTCTGCTGATCGTCGCGCTTGGCGTGGTCGTCGGATTTCCGCTGCTGACAGCATTGGCGCTTCGGCACATCACCTCCGCCCATTCGATCGTCTTCATCGGCCTCCTGCCACTGTCGACCGCGATCTTCGCGGTGCTGCGCGGTGGCGAGCGGCCCCGGCCGGTCTTCTGGCTGTTTTCCGGTCTCGGCAGTCTCGCCGTCGTCGGCTTCGCCTTGGTGCAAAACGGTACGGCTTCGCTGACGGGTGATCTGATGATGCTCGGGGCAATCGTCGTCTGCGGTCTCGGCTATGCCGAGGGAGCGAAGCTCACACGCACGCTCGGCGGCTGGCAGGTCATCTCGTGGGCGCTGATCCTGTCGCTGCCCTTCACGGCGGCGCTCGCGATCGCCACCATGCCGGCGAGCTTTGCGGGCGTCGGCCAGCCGGCATGGCTCGGCCTCGGCTATGTCTCGACCTTCAGCATGCTGATCGGCTTCGTGTTCTGGTATCGCGGCCTCGCCCAGGGCGGCATCGCGGCGGTCGGGCAACTGCAACTGCTCCAGCCATTCATCGGCCTGACGCTGGCGGGTTGGCTGCTGCACGAGCCCGTCAGCGCATTGATGCTCGCGGTAACGATTTTCGTCGTGCTCTGCGTTGCCGGTGCGAGGAGATATGCCCGCTGATCGTCAGAATGGTCGGAGCAGGACCTGATCGCTCCAGACCGTGCTGCGGACCTCGGCGATGCCGATACCGGCGCGCTCGGCCAAGGGCCGGAACACTTCGATGCCCCGGAGGATCAGCTTGACCCGGCTGCCCTCGGCCAGCCGCTGGCGCGCCTCGTCGGCCCGGGTCACGGAACCGGCGACGAATTTTACGTTCGCGGCCTTCAGCGCGCTCAGATTGGCGACGATTGCCTCGTCGTTCCCATATTCGAACAGGCCGCCCTCGGAGCAGGCCGCCACGACGCCAGTCAGGCTGCCGAGCAGATTGCGAAGGACCGCCGTGTCGTTCCAGTCATAGGCCAGGTGTTCGAAGGAGATATCGAGCCCGGCGAGCTTGCGGCCGCGATCCTGCAACGCATGGAGGGCGTTGCGCCCGAAATACGGGCCGGGCTCGGCCATGTCGAGGACGTGGATCGTGAGCGGCCGGTTCAGCAGTTCCGGAGACGAGACCGCCAGCAGCATCAGGGCGTTGATGCTGTCCATCGCCGGCCCGCCCGCGATGTTGACGATATGCAGCGGGCGCTTGTCGTTCTCGGAGAGCTCCGCCCGCAGGCCATCCGCGATCAGGCGCGCGGTCTGCTGGGTCCGCATCCGCAGGAAGGTCGCATGCGGCGAGGACGCGAATCTGCGGTCCATCGGCGTGTCGTGGGGCGGCACGAGATGGTCGCCGCCGAGCTTCATCACATAGGTGCTCATCCCGTCGAGGAACGAGCCCTTGGGGTCGAACAGGGCGCGCGCCAATCGGGATTTCTTCGCCGCCGATTTCAACAGGAGCCGCCAGATGAATTTCGGCACGCGGCGGCGCTGGCGCTCGCTCCTTTCGATCTCGCGATTGAGTGCGGCGATCGTCTCCGCATCTTCCCGGATCGCAAACCGTGAATGCGCAATGTCCAGCACCGGCAGTTCGTAACCTTCGCGCGTCATGGCGAAGGCCACGCCGTCGCGCTTCATGTCGTCGATAGCCGACGTCATCGACCTAACCTCTCAACTCGATACTCTTTGGTCGTTTCGGAAACGTCCGGGTTCGGGTGCCGCTCCATTGGCTGGCCACCGCTCATGACCCGAGAAAATGCAGCGCTCCGTCCGGCCGTGTCGCAACGGCACACGGACGCTCTAGACGATCCGCGGATCACCGCACGAGCGTGGATGTATCAAAGGCTGTCGGATCGCTTGAAGTTTACAGATTGACACATGCCGCTCGCGGGGTGGGAAACTTCTGCGACATCTCCGCCCCACCATGACGTCCTACCTACCGACCCTTGGACGGGGCTGCCGGGACGGAATCACCGTTGCCGCGGCACCGCCTGGGCGACTGCTGATGGAGGCCATGATGCTTTTCCACGAACGCGGCGCGTTGCCTGTTCGTTTAGGCAATTGGGCGATCGGCGTGCTCCTTGCGGTATCCGTTGCCCTGCCGCTTCCGGCGAGCGCGCAGCTCGTACCGGCCCAATACCAGCCGGAATCCGGCCAAGCCGGCAAGGATGTGGTCTGGGTGCCGACGCCTCAGGCTCTCGTCGATCGCATGCTCGACATGGCGAAAGTCACCCCTAAGGACCGCCTGATCGATCTGGGGTCTGGCGATGGCCGGACCGTGATAACGGCCGCGAAGCGCGGGCTGACCGCCAGAGGCATCGAATACAATCCCGACATGGTGGCGCTGGCGCGGCGGAACGCGGCCGACGCCGAGGTCGCCGAGCGCGCGACTTTCGAACAGGCCGATCTCTTCGAAACCGATCTTTCGACGGCCGAGGTGATCACCCTGTTTCTGCTTCCCTCGATCAACGAGAAGCTCCGTCCGCGCATCCTCGAGCTCGCGCCCGGCACGCGGATCGTTTCCAATACGTTCGATATGGGCGACTGGCCGGCTGACGAGACCTCGGTGGTCGGCGACGGTTGCGAGCGCTGGTGCCGCGCCCTGCTCTGGATCGTTCCGGCCAAGGTCGATGGAGCCTGGCGGCTGGGTGAGCAGGAGTTGCGCCTCAGCCAGCGCTATCAGTCGTTCTCCGGCACCCTGGGTTCGGCGACCATCGCCGATGCGAAGCTCGACGGCACGAAGATCTCCTTCACCGCCAACGGCGTCCGATACACCGGGACGGTGAGCGGCGACACGATGAAGGGCGATTCATCGACGGGCAGTCCATGGTCCGCCTCACGCGGCTGATTCCATTCACCTCTCTGGAAGGAACGAGCCGTGACCGATCACGCCAGCCCGTCCGTCGACAAAAGCCCCCGTCCCATCCTCTCCGTCGTCGACGGGATTTCCATGCTGGTCGGCATCGTCGTCGGGATCGGCATCTTCAAGACGCCGCAGATCGTCGCTGCCAATGTCGGCAGCGAGGCGACGTTCCTCGCCGTGTGGCTGCTCGGCGGCGCGATTACCCTGGTTGGAGCGCTGGTCTATGCCGAACTGGGCTCCGCCCACCCGAACACCGGCGGGGAATATCATTTTCTCGACAAGGCCTTCGGCCGCACGACCTCGCTGATGTTCGCCTGGGCGAGGCTAACCGTCATCCAGACCGGCGCGATCGCCGCGGTTGCATTCGTGTTCGGCGACTACGCTCAGCGCATCCTTTCCCTCGGCGATTGGGGTTCGGCGATTTATGCCAGCCTGGCGATCCTGATTTTCACCCTGATCAATCTGTTCGGGACGCCAAAGGGCCGGGGCGTCCAGCTGTTCTTCAGCGCGTTGACCATCCTGGGAGTCTCGACCATCGCCCTTGCCGGCATTCTGCATGATGGGGCGCCTCCGCAGCAGCCCGCTGCTTCCACAGCGCCGAGCGGCGCCGTCGGGCTCGCCATGGTCCTGATCCTGCTGACCTATGGCGGCTGGAACGAGACGGCCTATCTATCCGCGGAATTGAAAAATCCGAGGCGCAACCTTCCGCGTGTGCTGCTCTTCGGTATCGCCGTGATCACGGTTCTCTACGTGCTGATCAATCTGGCCTACCTGAACGTCCTCGGTCTGGAAGGGCTCAGGCAGAGCGATGCCGTCGCGGCCGATGCGATGGCGCGAGTATTGGGCGACGGCGGCTCCGCCTTTCTCGCGCTCGCGATCTGTGTCGCCGCGCTGAGCACGCTCAACGGAACGATCTTCACCGGCGCGAGGCTCTATTATTCCCTCGGTCGCGATCTGCCGCTCATCGGTCCGCTGGGCACCTGGCAGACCGAGAGGAACGCGCCGGTGAACGCCATCATCGCCCAGAGCGCGATCGCTCTCGCCCTCGTGCTCCTTGGCGCGGCAACGAGGACGGGCTTCCAGACGATCGTTGAATATACCGCGCCGGTATTCTGGTTTTTTCTGCTGCTGGTAGGGCTGGCCGCCCTGATCCTGCGGACGCCGGGCGCCCGGTCGGGTGAGGTCTTCCGCGTTCCGTTCTACCCGGCCGCTCCGCTGATCTTCAGTCTGACCTGCGCCTACCTGCTCTATTCGAGCGTGGTCTATACCGGCACGGGCGCGCTTCTCGGCGTCGGCGTCCTGCTGCTCGGGTTGCCGGTGGTGCTGGCGGACCGGGCGGGCGGGGTCTTTAGGGCGATCACCCGACCCTGAGCTTGGCCGATGAGGTGACGCTTGCGGACACCAGGGATCAGATTTCGCCCTCCAGCGCGTCGAACGCTTCATGCAGTAGCTCGTCAAATGGACGTTTGCCGTCTTCCCTGCTCAAGGCATCGGACGCGAGACGCATCGCGCCAATGGCCATCATGGCAACGAGTCTGAGTCCAGTTTCGCGCTCAGGCTTCGGCCATCGTTCCCGCAGAGCCGCAAACAGCGCCTTCTCGTGCTGGATGTAGGACGCTTGCTTTCGAGCCTGAACCGCTTCGCTGGAACGCATCAAGCGGTCGATAGCGATCATGTCGTCGGCAGGGATGGGCGCGCAAACCTTCAGTATCGCATCGCGGATAGCGTGAAGAGGTCGCTTGTCCTGCGGCTCTTCCCGCAGCGCGGCGACGAGCATGTCGCCCATGCCGTTTTGCAGGGACAGCAGAATGTCGTCCTTCGATTTGAAATAATAGAAGAACGTCCTCCGTGAGATGCCCGCCTTGGCCGCGATCTCGTCGAGCGTCGTCGCCTCATAGCCCTTCTCGATGAAGAGGCACATTCCGGCATCAGTGATGCGCCGCAGGGTTTCGCGGCGCTTGTGTTCCCGCAAGCCTTCGCGGGGCGCGTTCTGGTCGCTGCTCCTTGTCATGGAAAATGGCCTGTTGAAAATTACACTCAGTGCGATATTATTTTACACCAAGTGCAGTTTTTTGAGAAGGCAGGATCATGGCAAAGTGGACGGCGTCGGATATTCCCTCGCAGACAGGACGCTCAGCCGTCATCACCGGCACCGGGGGGCTCGGGTACGAGAGCGCCCTCGCTCTGGCGCGGGTGGGCGGTGAGGTCATCATCGCGGGCCGCAATCCCGAGAAGGGCGCGGCTGCGGTCACGAAAATCCGTCACGAAGAGCCTTCTGCGATCGTCCGGTTCGAGCAGGTCGATCTTGCCAGCCTCCAGTCCATCGCGGATTTCGGCGAAAGGCTACGGAATCAGGAAGACAACCTTGATCTCCTCATCAACAACGCGGGCGTGATGGTGCCGCCGAAGCGGCAGGAGACCGCGGATGGTTTCGAGTTGCAGCTCGGCACCAACTATCTCGGCCATTTCGCGCTCACGGGCCAGCTCATGCCGCTTTTGCTCAAGGGGAGGAATGCGCGGGTGGTCACGCTATCGAGCGTCGCCGCCCGTAACGGCGCGATCGACTTTGACGATCTGAATGCGGGCAAGAGTTACAATCCGATGCAGGTCTATAGCCAGTCGAAGCTCGCCTGCCTGATGTTTGCGTTCGAGTTGCAGCGGCGCAGCGAAGCCAACCTGTGGGGCGTTGAGAGCATCGCCGCGCATCCAGGCGTTTCCCGCACCGATCTCCTGCACAACGCGCCGGGCCGCTGGAGCATCACCGGCATCACGCGGTCCCTGCTCTGGTTCCTGTTCCAGCCCGCGTCGCAGGGCGCCCTCCCCACGCTCTTCGCAGCCACGTCACCTCAGGCGAAACCTGGCGCGTATTACGGCCCGGACAGGATGAGTGAAACACGCGGGCATCCGGCCTTGTCGAAGGTCCCGCCGCAAGCATCGGACCGGGCTGCTACCGCGCGCCTCTGGCAGGTCTCCGAGGAGCTTACCGGCACCCGTTTCGGGTAATCACCCGCGCAGCCGCTGCAGCTTCTGGATAGTAAAGGTGGCAATCGGCGGGGAAATGGCGGAGAGGGTGGGATTCGAACCCACGGTACCCTTGCGGGCACAACGGTTTTCGAGACCGTCCCAATCGACCTCTCTGGCACCTCTCCGCGAGCCGTCATGCGATGGGAAGCGACCGTGTATACGGACCTTTCGCGCCGCACAAGCGTGAACCGTGAATTGGTTGACGCAGGACCGTCATGGATATAAGGAGAGCCCCTCGCAGAGGTGGGATTCGTCCCGGTCCTCTTCGTATCACCCTTAGGCTGCAAAGAAGACGGTCCTTCGAGGCCGATCCGAACACGGGAGAAATCGATGTTCGCAGTCATCAAAACCGGCGGCAAGCAGTACCGCGTCGCCGCGAATGACAAGATTACCGTCGGCCGTCTGGCTGGCGATGTCGGCTCCACGGTGGAGCTCGGCGAGGTTCTGGCGCTTGGCGGTGATACGCCGAGCTTTGGCGCTCCGTTCGTGGATGGCGCCCGCGTCGTGATCGAGATCGTCGAGCACAGCCGCGGCGACAAGGTCATCGCGTTCAAGAAGCGTCGCCGGCAGAATTCGAAGCGCAAGCGTGGTCACCGTCAGGACCACACCGTGATCCGCATCACGGACATCCTGGCGAAGGGCCAGGAAGCCAGCGCGAAGCCGAAGGCGGCCAAGAAGGTTGTCGAGGCGACAGATGCAGACGCAGCCCCGGCCAAGAAGCCGGCGGCGAAGAAGGCCGCCAAGGCGGCCGAGACCGAGACGGAGTAAAGACCGATGGCACATAAGAAAGCAGGCGGTTCGTCGCGCAATGGTCGCGACTCGGCCGGCCGTCGCCTCGGCGTGAAGAAGTTCGGCGGCCAGGCGGTCGTTGCCGGCAACATCATCGTGCGTCAGCGCGGGACCAAGTGGCATCCCGGCGCGAACGTTGGCATGGGCACGGATCACACCCTTTTTGCCCTCGTCGATGGCCAGGTGGCCTTCGTCTCGAAAGCCAACGGCCGCACGTATGTGACGGTCGCCCCGGCCATGGCCGAGGCAGCAGAGTAAACGGCGGATCAAGCGACGGTTCCGCCGGTGTCAGTCGACCCGGTGGAGCCGAATGGGCTCCAAAGTTCCGAAGGGGAGGCTGGCAAAGTCTCCCCTTCGTCGCATCTGGAGCTGCGTCATGATCTGCGAAGAACGCGAAGCATTACAGCACGAAGACTGTATCCTCAGGACGGGCAGATTGGTCCTGCGCCGTCCGCGCGCGAGCGATGCCGAAGGCGTCGCCCGTCTCGCAAACGATCGATGGATCGCCGAGAACACGGCGATGATTCCGCACCCCTATACGCTCGCCAATGCCAAGGACTGGATTGCCGGCATCCGCGCCGACGACAAACAGCATTTCCTGGCATTCGCGGAGATCGATGGCGTTCAGACGCTGGTCGGCGCGGGCGGCTTGAGCGAGGGTGAGGGCGGCGTACTGGATTTGGGCTATTGGCTCGGTGCGCCGTTCCGCGGAAAAGGCTATGCGACGGAGATCGCCCGCGCGCTCGTGGATTATGCCTTCGAGCAGATCGGTGTTGATCGCATCACCGTGTCGTGCCGTGTGACCAACACGGCGTCGCGACGCGTGATCGAGAAATGCGGATTTCAATGGTCGGGCTGCGGCCTTGCCAGCTCGCTCGGTTTCAAGGGCGCCTTTCCGGTCGACCGCTTCCGTCTGGAGCGGTGGATCTGGGAGAGCCTGGTGTCCTGGGGCCGCAATCGTAGCGGACGGCGTATCGTCCCGCAGATGCAGTCCCAGATGGGAGAAGCGACTTTATGAAGTTCCTTGACCAGGCGAAGGTCTACATCCGCTCCGGCGACGGTGGCGCCGGAGCGGTTTCCTTCCGCCGCGAGAAGTTCATCGAGTTCGGCGGGCCGAACGGCGGCGACGGCGGCCGCGGCGGCGACGTATGGGCGGAGTGCGTCGATGGGCTGAATACGCTCATCGACTACCGCTACCAGCAGCACTTCAAGGCGAAGACGGGCGGTCACGGCATGGGCGCTAACCGCACCGGCGCGGGCGGCGACGATGTCGTCCTCAAGATGCCGGCGGGCACGCAGATCTTCGAGGAGGACGAGGAGACGCTCATCGCCGACATGACCCATGTCGGCCAGCGCGTTCTTCTGGCAAAAGGAGGCAATGGCGGCTTCGGCAACGCCTATTTCAAGACCTCGACAAATCAGGCGCCGCGCCGCGCGAATCCGGGTCTCGAGGGCGAGGAGCGCTGGCTGATCCTGAAGCTGAAGCTCATCGCCGACGCGGGACTCGTTGGCCTGCCCAATGCCGGCAAGTCGACCTTCCTGTCCACGGTGACCGCGGCGAAGCCGAAGATCGCCGACTACCCGTTCACGACGCTCCATCCCGGTCTCGGCGTCGTCCGTCAGGACGGCCGAGAATTCGTGCTCGCTGACATTCCGGGCCTGATCGAGGGCGCGCATGAGGGTATCGGCCTTGGCGACCGCTTCCTCGGCCATGTCGAGCGCTGCCGCGTTCTCCTTCATCTCGTCGACGGCACGCAGGAGCATGCGGGCGAGGCCTACAAGACCGTTCGCGCCGAGCTGGAAGCCTATGGCGGCGGGCTCGCGGAGAAGGAGGAGGTCGTCGTCCTGACCAAGGCCGACGCGCTCGATCCCGAGACGCGCAAGCAGCAACTCGCCCGCCTGAAACGCGCGGCGAAGAAGACGCCGCTGATCATGTCCGCCCATTCCGGCGAGGGCGTGCCTGAAGCGCTTCGGGCACTGCTGGGCATCATCGACATTGATCGCGCCATCGAGGACGCGGAAAAGGCGCCGGTCGCGCGCACCGAATGGCGACCGTGACGGCTGACGCAGTTTTGTGTTAGCGCCTGTCCACTCTCGCTTTTCGGCCGCCCCGTGACCGTTCCCCAGCTCATCCAGTTCCGCCGCGTCGTCGTGAAGATCGGCTCGGCCCTGCTCGTCGACCACGAACAGGGCGCCTTGAAGCGCGCCTGGCTGGAGAGTCTCGCCGAGGATATCGCGGCGATCCGCCATCGCGGTGCGGATGTGCTGGTCGTCTCGTCTGGCTCGATCGCGCTCGGCCGCACCATCCTCGATCTGCCGAAGCGGGTGCTCCGCCTCGAAGAAAGCCAGGCCGCCGCGGCCGTCGGCCAGATCGCATTGGCGCGCGCGTGGTCGGAAGTGCTCGGCACCCATGGCCTGACCGCCGGCCAGATTCTGCTGACGCTCGGCGATACGGAAGAGCGCGAGCGCTATCTCAACGCCCGCGCGACCATCGCCCGGCTGATCGACTTCAAGGCCGTCCCGGTCATCAACGAGAACGATACCGTCGCCACGACCGAGATTCGTTACGGCGACAACGACCGCCTCGCCGCGCGGGTCGCGACCATGGCGAGCGCCGATCTCCTGATCCTGCTGTCGGATATCGACGGACTCTATACGGCCCCTCCGGCGCAGGACCCGAGCGCCAAACATATCCCGGTCGTCCCGCGCATTTCGGCGGAGATCGAAGCCATGGCCGGAGGCGCCGCCTCGGCGCTGTCGCGCGGCGGTATGCGGACCAAGATCGAGGCCGGCAAGATCGCGACCTCGGGCGGCACCCATATGGTCATCGCCTCGGGCAAGATCATGCATCCGATCCGCTCGATCGAGCAGGGCGGTCGTTCGACCTGGTTCCTGGCCTCGGGCACTCCCTCCGCCGCCCGCAAGACCTGGATCGGCGGTTCACTCGAACCGAAGGGCGCTCTGGTCCTCGACGACGGCGCGGTGAAGGCACTCCGCAGCGGCAAGAGCCTGCTCCCGGCGGGCGTGACGCGTGTCGAAGGTGGCTTCCAGCGCGGCGATGCGGTGGTCATTCGGGATTCGGACGGCACTGAGATCGGCCGCGGGCTCGTCGCCTACGATGCCGCCGACGCGCTTCGCATCGCCGGCAAGAACAGCGCGGCCATCGAGGAAGTGCTCGGTGCGCCCTTCCGCAGCGTCATGGTCCATCGCGACGATCTGGTGATCGCCGGGCGGTAACGTCGGGTAGAGCACGGCTTTGCCGCAAGTGAACGCTGGGTCCAGATTCTGCGATGCGCCGCCCGCGCACGCGATCCGCGAAATGCAATTGACGGGCGTTAATCGCTCGTCATAGCGACCAGCCGCTCCGCGTCTTTCGGCGCGGCGCTTTTCTGGTCATTGTCGAAGTAGACGAAGACGTCGCGACCCTCCTTGCGCCAGCCTGCAATCGCCGCCGCCGTGTCCGACAAGGCGTCGTCCGCGTAGCTGCCGGCATAGCGCCCGTCTGTCCCGTGACCTCGTACATACACGAAATCCGCGGTAGCCTCCGGTGGTGCCGGGGCGGCAGCATGGTCGCTGATGCAAAGCGCGATATTGTGGTCGCGCAGCAGGTTGAAGATCGCCGGCTCGTACCAGCTCTCGTCGCGGAACTCGAACGTGTAGCGGTGTTCCTTCGGCAGTTGCGTCAGGAAGCTCGCGAGTCGCTCGCGATCGACCTTCATCTGCGGAGGCAATTGGAAGAGCACTGGTCCGAAAGCCGGTCCGAGGCCGGACATTCTGCCGAACACCATCTCGATGCTGTCTTCGCAGTCCTTCAGCCGGCGGAAATGGGTGATGAACCGTGATGCCTTCCAGGCGAAGACGAAGCCCTCGGGAACGGTCTCGCGCCATTCGTCGATCGCCTTGACCGTCGGCAGCCGATAAAAGGAGTTGTTGATCTCGGCGGTATCGAAGCGGCTTGCGTAGAAGCTGAGGAGCTCCTTTATCTTCACTTCCTTTGGGTAGAAGGGGCCGCGCCAACTGCCATAATGCCAGCCGGACGTGCCAATACGCAGCTGCGTTCCGGCGGCTGTATTCAGTGTGTCGCTCCGCGTTTTCTGCCGTATAGAAGACGCGCGATTAGAGTTTTCGAGTATGGTCATGAATGTTGCCACCCAGGGGCTGAACGCACTAAAGGCCCAAGAGGTCGCGTCGGCTTCGAATATTTCTTCGGTTATGAGCGAAATCGGGCGCTCGGCCAGTGCCGCCGCGCGGGTGCTGGCGCTTGCCGGCCGACCGGAGAAGGATCGCGCGCTCAAGGCCATGGCCGCCTCGATCCGCCGTCATGCACCGGATATCCTCGCCGCAAACGAGATCGACGTCGCAGAGGCGCGCAAGGCGGGCTCGACCGGCGCGCTGATCGACCGGCTGATCCTCAACGACAAGCGCATCGAAGGCATGGCCGAGGGCATTGAGACCGTGGCCGCGCTGGAAGATCCGGTGGGCCGAGTGCTGGCGGGCTGGACCCGTCCGAACGGCCTCGAATTCGAGCGCGTCTCCTGGCCCATCGGCGTCATCGGCGTCGTCTATGAAAGCCGCCCGAATGTCACCGCTGACGCCGCCGCGCTAACGCTGAAGTCGGGCAATGCGGTGATCCTGCGCGGCGGATCGGACAGCTTCCGCTCCTCGTCGGCGATCCATGCCGCAATCGTCGAGGCGCTGCGCGAGACGGGCCTGCCCGAGGCCTCCGTCCAGATGGTGCCGACCCGCGACCGTGCCGCCGTCGGCGAGATGCTGTCGGGCCTCGACGGCAATCTCGACGTCATGGTGCCGCGCGGCGGCAAGAGCCTCGTCGCCCGTGTCCAGTCGGAAGCGAAGGTGCCGGTATTCTCGCACCTTGACGGCAACTGCCACATCTACGTCCACGCTCCTTGCGATCTCGACATGGCAAAAACCATCGTCCTGAACGCCAAGCTCCGCCGCACCGGCGTCTGCGGTGCGGTCGAGACGCTGCTCGTCGATAGGGCCCTCGCTGGGACACATCTCGCGCCGCTCGTGACCATGCTGCTCGATGCCGGCTGCGCAGTTCGCGGCGATCAGGCGACGCGGGCGGTCGATCCGCGCGTGACGACGGTGACCGAGGAGGACTGGGCGACCGAGTTCCTCGACTCGATCATCGCGGTCGGCGTCGTCGACGGCCTCAATGCCGCGATCGAGCACATCGAGACCCACGGCTCACATCACACCGATGCGATCCTGACCGGCGACACCGATGCCGCCGAGCGGTTCCTGCGGGAAGTCGATTCCGCCATCGTCCTGCACAATGCATCGACCCAATTCGCCGACGGCGGAGAATTCGGCTTCGGCGCCGAGATCGGCATCGCAACCGGCCGCATGCATGCGCGCGGTCCGGTCGGGCTGGAGCAACTGACGAGCTTCAAATACCGCGTCCGCGGGTCGGGCCAGACCCGGCCGTGACGGAGCGGCTCCCGGCCTCGGTGCCGGGCATGCGGATCGGTCTCTACGGCGGTTCGTTCAACCCGGCCCATGCCGCGCATCGCATGGTCGCCGAGCGTGCTCTCAAACGGCTTGGCCTCGATCGCGTCTGGCTGCTGGTCACGCCCGGCAATCCGCTGAAGGAGACGAACGGTCTCCGTCCACTCGCCGAGCGCATTGCCATCGTTGGTCGCGTGATGCGCGATCCCCGCATTGTCCCGACCGGCATCGAGGCCACGCTCGGCACGCATTTCACGATCGACAGTCTGAAGGCACTCAAGGCCCGCTGCCCGGGCGTCCGCTTCGTCTGGATCATGGGCGGCGACAATCTGCGCGACTTTTCACGATGGCGCGATTGGCGGGGAATCGCCCGGCAGATGCCGATCGCCGTGATCGACCGGCCGGGCACGACGCATTCGGCCGTGCGCTCGAACGCGGCGCAATGGCTAAGACCATACCGGATCGAGGAAAGCGACGCGGCGATGCTCGCCGACCTCAAGCCGCCATCATGGGTTTTCCTGCACGGCCCCCGCTCCGACCTGTCCTCGACGGCCGTCCGCCAGGGCGCTTCACCCGAGCCAGCTTGAAGAATACGTCATCTGGGCCCATTATCATGACGGTGCGGACATGATCCGCACTCATCGAGGGCGATACCACTGCAGATGCACCAGACCCCGGAGCCAGCCTTGACTGTGCTTCCGACAAGCGCCGGCCCCTTTTCGGGAGACGGCCTGATTTCCCTGATCCACGGCCTTCTCGACGAGGCGAAAGCCGAAGAGACCGTCGCGATCGATCTGAAGGGAAAATCTTCCCTGGCGGACCAGATGGTGGTCACCCAGGGACGCTCCAACCGCCACGTAGCCTCGATTGCCGATCGCGTCGTGCAAGGTCTGAAGGATGCCGGTGCCGGCAAGCCTCGGGTCGAAGGCATGAACACGGCCGACTGGGTGCTGATCGATGCGGGAGACGTGATCCTCCACATCTTCCGCCCGGAAGTCCGCGCCTTCTACAATCTCGAGAAGATGTGGTCCGCCGACCGTCCGGAAGAGCGGCTGGTCGTCTGAGCGTATCATGACGGCGGCATGAGGATTGTTGTCGCCGCCGTCGGGCGCATGAAGGACGGGCCTGAGCGTGAACTCGCGGCCCGATATCTCGAACGTGCGGAACAGGCCGGGCGCGCCATTTCGCTCGGACCCTTCGACATACGCGAAATTCCGGAGAGCCGGTCGCGCCGGCCGGAAGATCGCAAGCGCGACGAAGCGCAGGCCATTCTCGCGCTCCTTGATTCGTCCTCGCCCCTGATCGTTCTCGACGAGCGCGGCAAATCCCCCTCCAGCACGGAATTTTCGGCCCGCATCGGCCGTTGGCGCGACGAGGGGGCATCGGCTCTTCAATTCGCCATCGGCGGTGCTGACGGACTTGACGAGACAGTCCGAGCGAGGGCTGCAATGGTGCTGTCCTTCGGCGGACTGACCATGCCGCACCAGCTCGTGCGCGTGCTTTTGGCCGAGCAGCTCTATCGCACTACGACCATTCTCTCGGGACATCCCTATCACCGGGAGTGACTGGAGCGCCGGCAAGTGGTTAATGGATCGTCAATGCTTGCGGGACTTCACTGAGCCGATGCGGCGGTATTCAGGCTCACTTCTTCTACGCGGACTGTTCGTGGCCGGCCTTTGCTCGGCCCCTGTGCTTGCCCAGGCACAGGACCAGCAATCCGACCCCGAGATCAGGCAGAAAGAGCTCCAGGATCGCAAGGGAGAGCTTGAGCGCTCCAAAAAGTCCGAGACCGCGATCCACGCCGAGATCGAGGTCTTGTCGCGCGAACGCGCCGAGCTCAACGCCGATCTCGTTCGCACGGCGGGAAAGATCCGCGACACCGAGACCAAGATGAGCGCGACGGAGCAGCGCCTCACCGATCTCGGCGAGGACGAGGCCGATGTCCGCAAGAAGCTCGATGGCAGCCGTGCCGTCGTCGCCGAACTCCTCGCCGCGCTCCAGCGGATGGGTCGCCAGCCGCCGCCAGCTCTTCTCGTTCAGCCGGAGGATGCGCTCACCTCCGTCCGCTCGGCGATGCTGCTCGGCACGGTCCTGCCGGAGATTCGCGAGCAGACCGAGGAATTGGCGCAGGACCTGGCGGAGCTGAATCGCGTCCGCAATGACATCTCGGTCGAGAGGAACAGACTCACCGCCGATCGAGCCGATCTCGACGCTTCGCAGGCGCGCCTAAAGCTGCTCGTCGATGCCCGCCAGCGGCGGCAGGAGGAGCGGGAGAAAGCCCTCGTCGAAGAGCAGGATCGCAGCCAGCAGCTTTCCCGCGAGGTGAAATCTCTCGAAGATTTGATCGCCCGGATGGAGCGGGATGTCGCGACCGCCCGCGACGCCGCAGCCGCCGCGGCAGCGGCCCAGCCACCGGTCAATCCCGGCCGTTCCGACTTCGCCGCCCTCAACGATCCGGGCCGCATGTCGCCGGCGATCGCCTTCTCTTCCGCGAGGGGCATGTTGCCGCTTCCGGCCTCCGGCGAACGCATTTTCGGGTTCGGCGAAGACGATGAATTTGGCGGACAGCGCAAGGGCGTCTCAATTTTGACGCGAGCGGCGGCTCAAGTAACAGCGCCCTGCGACGGCTGGGTGGTCTATGCGGGGCCGTTCCGATCTTACGGACAACTCTTGATCCTGAACGCTGGCGGTGGATACCATGTCCTCTTGGCGGGAATGGACAAGATCGATGTCTCTCTGGGGCAGTTCGTTCTGACCGGCGAACCCGTCGCCCAAATGGGCGAAAATAGTAAAGTAGCTTCGCTCGTCACTGCGAATTCCGCACAGCCCGTGCTGTATGTGGAATTTCGCAAGGACGGCCAGTCGATCGATCCTAGCCCCTGGTGGGCCAGCAGCACTGCCGAGAAGGTCCGTGGATGATGCGTAAGGTTTCCCTTGTTTTTGCCGGCGCCCTTCTCGGCGCCACCGCGATGAGCGTCGTCCAGGAGCCGGGTCTTTTCACCAAGGCCTGGGCAGCGGCGAACGCGGACACGTATCGCAGCCTCAATCTCTTCGGTGACGTGTTCGAGCGCATCCGCGCCGACTATGTCGAGAAGCCGGACGACTCGAAGCTGATCGAGACCGCCATCAACGGCATGCTCGCGGGCCTCGATCCGCATTCGAGCTACATGGACGCCAAGCGCTATCGCGACCGCCAGGTCGACATTCGCGGCGAGTTCGGCGGCCTCGGCATCGAAGTCTCGATGGAAAACAATCTGGTGAAGGTCGTCAGCCCGATCGACGACACGCCAGCGGCCCGCGCCGGCATCCTCGCCAACGACATCATCACCCATATCGACGGTGATCCGATCGAGGGCCTGACGTTGCAACAGGCGGTCGAGAAGATGCGCGGACCGGTGAACACGCCGATCGTGCTCAAGATCATGCGCAAGGATTCGGAGCCGCTCGAGGTCAAGCTCGTGCGCGACCTGATCCGCATTCAGGTCGTCAAGCACCGCACCGAAGGCACCGATGTCGGCTATATCCGCCTCGCCTCGTTCAGCGAGCAGACGGCCGAAGGCATGCAGAAGGCGATCGAGGACATTCACTCGAAGATCCAGGACAAGGATCTGAAGGGCTACGTCATCGACCTGCGTAACAATCCGGGTGGTCTGCTCGACCAGTCGATTCAGGTCGTCGACACCGTGCTCGAGCGCGGCGAGGTGGTCTCCACCCGCGGCCGCCAGCCGGAAGACGTGCAGCGCTACAGCGCACGTTCCGGCGACTTGACGAATGGCAAGCCGATCATCGTGCTGATCAATGGCGGTTCCGCTTCCGCGTCGGAGATCGTCTCCGGCGCCCTGCAGGACCACAAGCGCGCGACGATCCTCGGCACGCGTTCGTTCGGCAAGGGTTCGGTGCAGACGCTCATCACCATGGGCAATAACGGCGCCCTGTCGCTGACCACCGCCCGCTACTACACGCCGTGCGGCCGCTCGATCCAGGCCAAGGGCATCGAGCCGGACATCATGGTCGAGCCGGTGATCCCGGACGAGCTGAAGGGCAAGGACCGCACGCAGGGCGAAGCCGGTCTGCGCGGGCACCTGCTCGGCACCGGCGAGAAGCCGCGCCAGGCCGATCCGGTCTCGCAGGACGAGATCTCGAACGACGACAAGGACAAGGATAAGGGCGGCGGATCATCGGCCTATGTTCCGCCGGATCCGAAGGACGACGTCCAGCTGCAGAAGGCGCTTGAGCTCCTGCGCGGCACGGCGACCGATGCGACCTTCCCGCCGAAGCCCGGCGAACTCAGCGCCGAGTGCGCCCAGATGGCCAAGAAGTCCGATGCGGGCTCCAAGGCTCCGAAGAAGGTTGCCAACTGACCTTTTTCACAGGTCAGCTTACGAGAATCAGCGGCTGCGATTAGATTCGCAGCCGCTTTCTTTTTGCTCGGGTGCCAGCCGTGGCGGCGGACGACGACCTGAACGTCCCTCTCGGAACGTCGAAGCGGCCGAAGCGCCGTCTTCCTGATGTGATGCCCTATCTCGCCGGGCTGATCGGCATTGTCCTTCTGGTCCCCGTGGCGTGGGTCGCCATCGTCGACGATCCTCTGGGAGGCGAGCCATCGGCGATCGCGAAGATCGAACGGCAGCGCACTCGCCCCACGACGCCAACCGACGGCACACAGGCCGCGCCGCAGACGCAATCCGCATCCGGTGCCAATGCAAGCGGACCCGCGAAGGCGGAGCCTGGTGAACAGGCAGGAAAGAGCGGACCTCTCATCATCAAGGTGCCGTCGCCGAACGGAAGTCCGAAAGGTCCGTTTTCGGGCGTCGATCCGGCGCTGTCGGAGACCGTCAAGCAGGGTGCCTTGCCGAAGATCGGCGAGGATGGTCGCCGGCCGCTCGACGTCTATTCCTCGACCTCGGTCGCCGAAGCCGAGGACCGCCGCCCCAAGGTCGCGCTCCTGATCGGTGGGCTCGGCATCGCCGACAAGACCACCGAGGCGGTGATCGAGAAGCTGCCGGGCCAGATCACTCTCGGCTTTACGCCCTATGGCGCGGATTTGCAGACCTGGATCAACAAGGCGCGCGCCCACGGCCACGAGATCATGCTGCAGATACCGATGGAGCCGTTCGACTACCCGAACAACGATCCCGGTCCCCAGACCCTGCTGACCGCGCTGCCGACCGACGCCAATATCGACCGTCTGAAATGGGTCATGAGCCGCTTCGGCGGTTATTTCGGCGTCACTAATCTGATGGGCGCCAAGTTCATCGGCAACGAGGAAGCCCTGATGCCGATCCTGACCGAGACGGCGCGCCGGGGCCTCGCTTTCCTCGATACGGGCGTCTCGCCGCGCAGCGTCGTGTCCAAGCTCGCGACCGATTCGGGTGCCTCGGTCGCACGCGCCGAGATGGTCATTGACGAGACACCCGAAGCGGCGATGATCGATGCCGCTCTGGCTCGTCTTGAGGACCGCGCTCGCAATGAAGGCTCGGTCATCGGCGTCGCCAGCGCCTTGCCGGTGACGCTCACGAGCGTCGAGCGCTGGGCGGCCGGGCTCAACGCCAAGGGCATTTCGCTCGTCCCGGTCAGCGCCGTCGTGAAACTGTCCAACCCTTCCTGAGTGCCATGGGCGATCCCGAAAGCCTGCCTTACCGCCCCTGCGTGGGCGTCATGCTCGTCAACCGCGATGGTCTCGCCTTTGTCGGTCGCCGCGCGCCGGGCGGCCAGGAAATCGGCGAGACCTTTGCCTGGCAGATGCCGCAGGGCGGTATCGATGACGGTGAGGACGTCTACGAGGCGGCGCTTCGCGAGCTCTACGAGGAGACGAACGTCAAATCGGTCGAGAAGATCGGAGAGACCAGGGATTGGGTGACCTATGACCTGCCCCCGGACATCGTCGGCAAGGCCTGGAAGGGGCGCTATCGCGGCCAAAAGCAGAAATGGTTCGCGCTCCGCTTCACCGGCAAGGACAAGGAAATCGACGTCGAGAAGCCCGGCGGCGGCCACCACAAGGCCGAGTTCATCGAGTGGCGCTGGGAGAAGATCGAAAACCTCACCGGTATCATCGTGCCGTTCAAGCGCGCGGCCTATGAGGAAGTGATCGCGGAACTCGCGCCTCTGGTTGCGAAGTGAGCGATAAACCCTACCGCCCGAATGTCGGCGTTGCCCTGTTCAACCGCGACGGCCTCGTCTTCGCGGGCCATCGCTTCGCCTCCTCGGGCCCGGAACTGATCGATCCCGCAACCGCCTGGCAGATGCCGCAGGGCGGCATCGACGAGGGGGAGGACATCATCGCAGCCGCCCGCCGCGAACTCTGGGAAGAGACTGGCGTGAGGACCGCCTCGGTCCTCGGCGTTACCGAGCACTGGTGGACCTACGATTTTCCACCCTACGACGGTCCGACGACGCACAAGCTCGCGCCGTTCCGGGGGCAGAAACAGCGCTGGGTCGCCTTCCGTCTGGAGGGTTCGCTCGACGAAATCCGGATGGATGTCGAGGGCTGCGACGAGGACCCCGAGTTCGACGCCTGGGGCTTCTTCCCGCTGGCCATGCTGCCGGCCCTCGTCGTGCCGTTCCGGCGGCCGGTCTATGAGAAGGTCGCGGAGGCTTTCGCCGTCTATTCGGCGCCGCTCGGCTAGCACCAAGGCGTACCTGGCCATCCCTTCGGCGATACGACCGTGCGCTTCATCGAGACGTTCAAGAGCAGCTATTACACGGATCTATCGCTCAATCAGTGGCTCGCGCTGACACCGCCGGAACTGGTGCATGCGCACCTGAACCTGGATCCGCAGACATGAGCGTGTTCGACAAGAACAAGACGCCCGTCGTCTGATCACGTTCCCGGGAATCCGCGGGGGCGGTCAGACCGGCCAGTCGCCGAGCCGCCATGCGGAATCCCAGAACATCCATTCGAGCTGCGTCGCCCGCTTGAACGCGGCGTGCATCGCCGCGACCGTTTCCGGTGCCGCCTTGGCGGCGACGCGGTCGGTCGTGGCGATGACGGCGTTCACCGCTTCGTGGAAGTCCTCGCCGGCATAGGTGTCGATCCAGGCCTGATAGGGATTGGGCGAAGCGGCGCGGCCGAGGATGTCGGTGCCGACCCTGGCGTATATCCAGAAGCAGGGCAGGAGCGCCGCCAGAACGAGCGGATAGCTCTCCGACCACGCCGTCGCGACTAGGAAGTTCGAATAATGATGGCAGACGGGCGAGAGCGGAGTCTTCTCGAAATCGGCCGGCGTCACCCCGAACTGCTTGAAATAGTCGGCGTGCAGGGCCCGCTCGACAATGATCGCGACCTTGGCTCCTTCGGCAAACTGCACGATCCCGTCGGTATCGTCTGCCTTGGCCGCCGCGACCGCGAGGGCACGGCCGAACGCGATCAGATAATGGGCGTCCTGGATGATGTAGTGCTTGAACCGGTCCTCGGTCAGCGTGCCGGCCGCCAGCGCCTCGTTGAAGGGCATGGTGCGGATCGTCTCGTAGAGCGCCGCGTTGGCGCTCCAAGCATCTGCTGAGAAGGGCATATTAGGCCTCGCTTCCCTCTCCCTCGGGGAGAGGGCGACTCAAACCGGCAGGTTCGAGCGGGGTGAGGGGTAAGACCTGTCGAGAGGGCGTACCCCTCACCCGGCCAAAGCTGCCGCTTTGTGCCGACCTCTCCCGCTGGGAGAGGTAAAATCGTCAGTGTGAGGCGTGGACGTGGTGAGGCACCACGAGCGCCTGCAGGTCCTTGATCCAGGCGAGCTGCTGCTGTGCCTTCGCGCGGCTCTCGTCGTCATGCGCGAGCGAGATTGCGTGCTCGGCTGCGGCGATCTCGGTCGCAAAGCGGGCGTCGTTCAGCTCCTCGACCGGCAGCGCGAGGTCGGCGAGGATCGTCAGGCCGGTCGGATTCACCTCGGCGAAGCCGCCACGGACATAATAACGACGCGCGTTCGAGCCGCTGCGAGCGGTCACGATACCCGGACGCAGGACGGTGATGAACGGCGCGTGGCCGGCGAGCACGGTGAACTCGCCCTCGATGCCCGGCACCGTCACTTCGTCTGCTTCCTCGGAAACGACGAGGCGTTCCGGAGAGACGAGTTCGAAGGGGAAGCTGGCCATGCTCTTAGTTCCTTAGATGCGCCGGCCACCGCCGACGACGAAGCCCAGACCGAGCCCGATGATTGCACCGATCGCGGCGAAGATTCCGATGTGCTGCCACTGGTCGGAGGTCAGCTTGCCGCCGCTCTCCGCCCGGCCCTCGCCCGTGATCTGGATGTTCAGGCCGGGGAGATTGATCTCCGCGGACTCCGGACGGGTGACGTAGCCGGTGAGGCCTCCGGCGAGGAGGCCGAGTACGAGAAGGATGACCTTCGTGTTCACCGGCTACCGTAACCTTTCAGATCAGGCCGCTTCGGCGGCGAGCTTCTGGGCCTTCTCGATGGCTTCGTCGATCGAGCCGACCATGTAGAAGGCGGCTTCCGGCAGGTGATCGTACTTGCCTTCGACCAGACCCTTGAAGCTCTTGATCGTGTCTTCGAGCGCCACGAGCTTGCCCGGCGAACCGGTGAAGATCTCGGCGACGTGGAACGGCTGCGACAGGAAGCGCTCGATCTTGCGGGCGCGGGCGACCGTGACCTTGTCGTCTTCCGACAACTCGTCCATGCCGAGAATGGCGATGATGTCCTGGAGAGCCTTGTAACGCTGCAGGATCTGCTGGACCTGACGGGCGACATTGTAGTGCTCCTCGCCGAGGATCGCCGGCGAGAGCATGCGCGAGGTCGAGTCGAGCGGGTCGACCGCCGGATAGATGCCCTTTTCGGCGATCGAGCGCGACAGAACGGTCGTCGCGTCAAGATGGGCGAACGAGGCGGCCGGGGCCGGGTCGGTCAGGTCGTCGGCCGGGACGTAGATCGCCTGCACCGAGGTGATCGAGCCCTTGGTCGTGGTGGTGATGCGTTCCTGCAGCGCGCCCATGTCGGTCGCGAGCGTCGGCTGGTAACCCACCGCCGAAGGAATACGGCCGAGAAGCGCCGACACTTCCGAACCCGCTTGGGTGAAGCGGAAGATGTTGTCGACGAAGAACAGCACGTCCTGACCCTGGTCGCGGAAGTTCTCGGCGACGGTCAGGCCGGTCAGCGCGACGCGGGCGCGGGCGCCCGGGGGCTCGTTCATCTGGCCGTAGACGAGGGCGCACTTGGAGCCGGCAGTCGAACCGCCGTTCTCCTTCGGGTCCTTGTTGACGTTCGACTCGATCATCTCGTGATAGAGGTCGTTGCCTTCGCGGGTGCGCTCGCCGACGCCGGCGAACACCGAATAGCCGCCGTGGGCCTTCGCGATGTTGTTGATCAACTCCATGATCAGAACGGTCTTGCCGACGCCGGCGCCACCGAACAATCCGACCTTGCCGCCCTTGGAATAGGGAGCCAGCAGGTCGACGACCTTGATGCCGGTGACCAGAATCTCCGACTCGGTGGCCTGCTCGGCGTAGGACGGGGCGGGCTGGTGAATGCCGCGCGTGCCTTCACCCTTGATCGGGCCGGCTTCGTCGACCGGCTCGCCGATGACGTTCATGATGCGGCCGAGCGTGGCCTCGCCGACCGGCACCGTGATCGCGGCGCCCGTGTCGGTGACCGGCTGGCCACGGACCAGACCTTCGGTCGAGTCCATCGCGATCGTGCGGACAGTGTTCTCGCCGAGGTGCTGGGCGACCTCCAGAACCAGGCGGTTGCCCTGGTTCCGCGTCTCCAGCGCGTTCAGGATCTGCGGCAGATGTTCGTCGAACTGAACGTCGACGACGGCGCCGATGACCTGGGCGATGCGTCCCGTTGCGATGGCCATAGGTAGTCTCCTTGAATCCGGTCCGGTCAGGCGGCGATCAGCTTGACGGGGATGTTCCCCATCGTCGCCTTGGAATAGGGGCAAACGGTGTGGGCGTCCTCGATCAGCGCCTGGACCTTGTCCTTGTCGACGCCGGGGATGGACACCGTGAGCTCGACGGCGAGCGAGAAGCCGCCATCGACGTGAAGAGTGACGTCGGCCGTCACGCGGGCATCCTGCGTGTCGACGCCGTGCTTCTTGCCGAGAACGAGAAGCGCCTGGCCGAAGCAGGCCGAGTAACCCAGAGCGAACAGCTGTTCGGGGTTATGGCCCTCGCCGCTGCCGCCGAGATCCTTCGGCAGGGCCATGGCGAGCGCGAGCCCGCCATCGGCGAGGATCGCACGGCCGTTGCGGCCGCCCTTGGTCGTTGCAGAGGTCTTGTAAGCCATGGCCGATCCTCCTCGTTCGCTCAGAGCGCCTCGGCGCCCGAGATGATTTCGATGAGTTCCTTGGTGATCTGCGCCTGACGAGTACGGTTGTAGTTCATCGTCAGCTTCTTGATCATGTCGCCGGCATTGCGCGTGGCGTTGTCCATCGCGCTCATGCGCGCGCCCTGCTCGGACGCCGCGTTCTCGAGGAGAGCGCGGAAGATCTGGATAGCAACGTTCCGCGGCAGAAGATCGGCGAGGATCTCGTTCTCGTCCGGCTCGAACTCGTACGGAACGGCTGGGCCTTCCGTCGCTTCGACCGGGATCTGCGCCGGGATGATCTGCTGCGCCGTCGGGACCTGCGAGATCACCGAGCGGAAACGCGAGAAGAACAGGGTCGCGACGTCGAACTCGCCGGCCTCGAAGCGGGCGATCACGCTTTCGGCGATCGATTGCGCGTTCGAGAAGCCGATCTGCTTCACTTCGCGAAGATCGACGGCCGATTCCAGACGACTCGCGAAGGTACGGCGCAGGATTTCAGCGCCCTTGCGGCCGACCGGAAGGATCGTGACGTCCTTGCCTTCCGCGATCAGGCGGTTGGCGTGTTCGCGTGCGAGACGCGAGATCGACGAGTTGAACGCGCCTGCCAGGCCACGCTCGGCGGTCGCGACGATCAGCAGGTGCTTCTGGTCGCGGCCGGTGCCGCGGAGCAGCAGCGGGGCGTCCGGCGAATTGGCAAGGCCGGCCGCAAGATTGGCCAGAACGCGGTCCATGCGCTCCGCATAAGGACGCGCAGCCTCGGCCGCCATCTGGGCGCGACGCAGCTTCGCCGCGGCGACCATCTGCATCGCCTTGGTGATCTTCTGCGTCGCCTTGACGGAGGCGATGCGGTTGCGGAGGTCTTTAAGCGAAGCCATCGGGTCTCAGCTCGTCAGGCGAAGGTCTTGGCGAAGGCATCGACCGCCGACTTCAGCTTGGCGCCGTTGTCGCTGGAGATTTCCTTCGAGGTGCGGATCGCGTCGAGCAGGTCCTGGTGGTTGGCGTGCAGGTAGCTCAGGAGACCCGCTTCGAACGGCAGGACCTTCGAGACCGGCAGGTTGTCGAGATAACCGTTGGTGCCGGCATAGATCGACACGACCTGCTCCTCGACCTTCAGCGGCGAGAACTGCTGCTGCTTCAGGAGTTCGGTGAGGCGCGAACCGCGGTTCAGGAGCTTCTGGGTCGTGGCGTCGAGGTCAGAGCCGAACTGCGCGAAGGCCGCCATTTCGCGGTACTGCGCGAGCTCGCCTTTGATCTTGCCGGCGACCTGCTTCATCGCCTTGATCTGGGCGGAGGAGCCGACGCGCGACACCGAGAGACCGACGTTCACCGCCGGGCGGATGCCCTGGTAGAACAGGTCCGTCTCGAGGAAGATCTGGCCGTCGGTGATCGAGATCACGTTGGTCGGGATGTAGGCCGACACGTCGTTCGCCTGCGTTTCGATGACCGGGAGAGCGGTCAGCGAACCGGCGCCGTTCTCGTCGTTCAGCTTCGCGGCGCGCTCGAGGAGACGCGAGTGAAGGTAGAACACGTCGCCCGGATAGGCTTCGCGGCCCGGCGGGCGGCGCAGCAGGAGCGACATCTGACGATAGGCGACGGCCTGCTTGGAGAGGTCGTCATATGCGATCAGGGCATGCATGCCGTTGTCGCGGAAGAATTCGCCCATGGCGCAGCCGGCGAAGGGCGCCAGGAACTGCATCGGAGCCGGGTCGGAGGCGGTCGCTGCGATGACGATCGAATAATCGAGCGCGCCGTTCTCTTCGAGCACCTTCACGAACTGCGCCACGGTCGACCGCTTCTGGCCGATCGCGACGTAGACGCAGTAGAGCTTGGCCTTCTCGTCCGTGCCCTGGTTGATGGGCTTCTGGTTGAGAATGGCGTCGAGGATGACGGCGGTCTTGCCGGTCTGGCGATCGCCGATGACGAGCTCGCGCTGGCCGCGGCCGACCGGGATCAGGGCGTCGATCGCCTTGAGGCCCGTCTGCATCGGCTCATGGACCGACTTGCGCGGAATGATGCCCGGCGCCTTGACGTCGACGCGGCGGCGCTCGGTGTATTCGATCGGGCCCTTGCCGTCGATCGGGTTGCCGAGAGCGTCGACGACGCGGCCGAGGAGGCCCTTGCCGACCGGAACGTCGACGATGGCGCCCGTGCGCTTGACGGTGTCGCCTTCCTTGATTTCGCGGTCCGAGCCGAAGATGACGACGCCGACATTGTCGGTTTCGAGGTTGAGGGCCATGCCCCGGACGCCGCCGGGGAACTCGACCATCTCGCCGGCCTGGACCTGGTCGAGGCCATAGATGCGGGCGATGCCGTCACCGACGGACAGAACCTGTCCGACTTCGGAGACTTCGGCTTCCTGTCCGAAATTCTTGATCTGGTCCTTGAGGATCGCGGAGATCTCAGCGGCGCGGATGTCCATCAGCGCACCTCTTTCATGGCGTGTTGGATGGCGGAAAGTTTGGTTCGAACCGAGGCGTCGACCATGCGGCTGCCGAGCTGCACGATGATGCCACCGATAATCTTGGAATCGACCTTGACGTCGACCTTCACGTCCTTCGACGTGATCTCCTTGAGGGCGTCCTTGACGTCCTTCATGCGCGCGTCGGACAGCGGCTCGGCCACCGTCACTTCGGCTGTGAGTTCGCCGCGAGCCTTGGCCACGATGGCGCGGAAGCTGCGGATGATGCCCTGGATCGCGAACAGGCGGCGGTTCTGCGCGGCGAGGCGGATCAGGTTGCCGGCGATGCCACCGATCTTGGCGGCGTCGAGAACGGCGGAGATCGCCTTCAGCTGCTCTTCCGATGAAAAGACGGGGCTCTTCACCAGGCGCTGCAGATCGGCACTGTCCTTAAGGAGGGCTTCAAAACGGCCGAGATCGGCGTCTACGGTATCGACGGCCTTGGCCTCGGAGGCCAGCTCATACAGCGCGGTCGCGTAGCGGCCGGCCATGCCTGTCGGGGTCGCGTCGTCTGCTGGCACCGAAACGGTCTCTCGTCTTCCATCCCAAGGCCCGGGACCGCCGTTTCAGGCAATACGCAAGCCATTGGAATTTATTGGATTTTCTTAGGCCAGGAGGCCGGTCCACGGAGGCGATCCCTCTGTAAACCGCGGGTTGACTAACACAGCGGTCGGGGCGGGGCAACACGATGACATGCGACGGAATCGCCCCATATTTTCGCCCGATTTCAGAGAGGGCGGGTTACCGTCTTATCCCGGCCCTCAAAGGAAGCTCACCGGGTCGACGTCGATATGCAGCGTCAGTGCTCCACGCAGGGGTAGTGCCGAGGCGAGCCATCCCCTGATGAAGCCCGAAAGATCGGTCGCGCGGGGAGCCTTTACGATCAGCCGGATACGATGGCGCCCGCGGATAACGGCGATCGGCGCCTCGGCTGGGCCGAGCAGGCGGATGTCGGGCGTTCCCGGGAAAACGCGGGCGAGCGACCGGGCATAGCTCTCGGCCTCCGCGCGCGCTGGAGCGGTGACGAGCAGGCTCGCCATCCGACCGAATGGCGGCAGCGCCGCGTCCGAGCGCGCATTGATCTCGGCGGCGTAGAACGACTCGCTGTCGTGTGCCTTGAGCGCCTGCATCACCGGATGGCCGGGATCGTGCGTCTGCACGAAGCCGCGCCCCGGCCGGTCGCCTCGCCCGGCGCGCCCGGTTACCTGCTCCAGAAGCTGGAACGTGCGCTCGGCCGCGCGCGGATCGGCAGTGCCGAGTCCGAGATCGCCGTCGACCACACCGACGAGCGTCAGGTCCGGAAAGTTATGGCCCTTGGTGACGAGTTGGGTGCCAACAACGAGATCGACCGCGTGCTCGGCGATCGCCGTCAGTTCAGCGCGCATCCGCTCCGCGCCGACCGTGATGTCGCTCGAAAGGACCGCCAGCCGCGCATCCGGAAACAGGGCGGCCGCCTCGTCGCGGATGCGCTCCACGCCCGGCCCGACCGCCGCAAGCTTCTCCGAATCGGCCCCGCATTTCGGACAGGCTGGCGGCACCGGCTCGTGGTGGCCGCAATGATGGCAGACGAGCTGATTCCGGAACCGGTGCTCGACCAGCCAGGCGGTGCAGTTCGGGCAGGCGAATCGGTGGCCGCAGCTTCGGCAGAGCGTCAGCGGCGCGAAGCCGCGACGATTCAGGAAGAGCAGCGCCTGCTCGCCGCGCTCCAAGGTCTCGCGGACGGCTTTCTCCAGTGGCGGCGCGATCCATCGGCCGCGCTGTGGAGGATTCATCCTGAGATCGATCAACCCGATCTCCGGCAGTGTCCGGCCGCCATAGCGCTCCGGCAGGAGGTGGTGTTTGTAGCGTCCGGTCTCCGCATTGACGCGACTCTCGATGGAGGGCGTCGCCGAGACGAGGACGACCGGTGCGTTCGACAGCCGTCCGCGCACCACCGCCATGTCGCGGGCATGATAGATTGGCGTATCGTCCTGCTTGAACGCGGTGTCGTGCTCCTCGTCGACGATGATGAGGCCGAGATCACGGAACGGCAGGAACAGGGCCGAGCGGGCGCCGACGACGATCTGCGTCTCGCCGCTCGCTGTTCCGGCCCAGGTCCGGGCCCTGCGGCGCGGGGCGACCGTCGAGTGCCATTCGCCCGGCGGCTCCCCGAATCTCTTGGCGACGCGGTCGAGGACGGCGCGGGTCAGCGCGATCTCCGGCAGCAGGATCAGCACCTGCCGCCCCATCCTCAGCGCCTCGGCCGCGGCTTCCAGATAGACCTCGGTCTTGCCGGCTCCGGTCACGCCTTCAAGCAGATGCGTCTCGGCGGCCTTCTCCCGCACGCTTGCCGCCAGCGCTTGGGCTGTCAGTGCCTGGTCCTCGTTCAGTTTCGGCGCCGCATAATTCGGGACGAGGCCGGACCCGATCGGTTCCGGCGGGAGTTCGACGACCGTCAGCGCGCCTTCGCCGATCAGTCCGTCGACCACGCCCGAGGATACGCCCGCCTCGCGCGCCAGATCGGCCTTGCTTCGCGCCATCCCATCGGCCGCCGCGTCAAGCACCCGCCGTCTGGCCTCCGTCATCCGGCGCGGCTCTTCACCGGTCGTACGTACGGCGCGTTTCGCGGGCTCGTCGCCGACATGCCGTGCGCCGCGCATCGCAATCCGCAGCACCATGCCGGCCGGGGAGAGGGTATAGCGCGACACCCAGTCGACGAATTTGAGCAGTTCAGGCGCAAGTCGCGGCAGGTCGAATACGCCGGAAACAGGCTTCAGCTTCGCGGCCGGCACCTCGGGATCGCCCGGGCCCCAGGCGACGCCTGCCATGGCGCGGCGGCCGAGCGGCACCTCGACGATGTCGCCAGGCTCGATCTCGGACCCTTCGGGCAGCGAATAGGTGAAGCTGCGGTCGAGCGCGACCGGCAGCAGGACTTCGACCCTGTCCTTCATTCGGGTTTGTGGCAGACCGCTTCGATATTGTGGCCGTCGGGATCGAACACGAAGGCGGCGTAATAGTTCGGGTGGTACTGTTCGCGCAGTCCGGGCGCGCCGTTGTCGCGGCCGCCGCTTGCCATGGCCGCGTGATAGAAGCCGTCGACCCCGGCGCGGCTCTCGGCGATGAAGGCGAAATGCATGGGAGGCGTGGTCTTTCCCTCGGAGCCGATCCAGAACGCCTGCTCGTCGTCGCGCCCGAAGCCCGCGGCCTTGTTGATCCCGTCCTGCTGGACGACTTCCGTCAGCAGCGACAGGCCTAGCGGCGCGAGCGCGGCTGAATAAAACTCTTTGGCCTTGTCATAATCGCCCACGCCAAGGCCTATATGATCAATGATCATTGTCGTTTCCCGGAACCCGCGAGACCTTACCCATGAAATTCTTCGCTGACACCGCCGATGTTGCTGAGATCCGTGAACTGGCCGAAGCCGGCCTGATCGATGGCGTCACCACCAATCCGTCGCTCGTGCTTAAAGCCAATCGTCCCTATAGCGACATCCTGAAGGAGATCTGTGACGTGACCTCCGGGCCGGTCTCGGCCGAAGTCGCGGCCACCGATCTCGACGGCATGCTCAAGGAAGGCCGTGAGCTCGCGAAGATCGCCTCGAACATCGTCATCAAGGTGCCGCTGACCCTCGACGGCCTCAAGGCCTGCCGCACCTTCCGTTCTGAAGGCACGATGGTCAACGTCACGCTCTGCTTCTCGGCGAACCAGGCTCTGCTCGCCGCCAAGGCTGGCGCGAGCTTCATCTCGCCCTTCATCGGCCGCCTCGACGACATCAACCTCGACGGCATGGACCTTATCGCCGAGATCCGCCAGATCTACGACAACTACCCGACCATCGAGACCGAAATCCTCGCCGCCTCGATCCGCTCGCCGAACCACGTCAAGGAAGCCGCCCTGATCGGCGCCGACGTCTGTACCTGCCCGGCCGCGGTCATCAAGAGCCTGGTCAAGCACCCGCTGACCGACAAGGGCCTCGAACAGTTCGTATCCGACTGGAAGAAGACCGGTCAGACGATCGCGTGACCACTCACGAAATTGTTGGAACCAAACGGGAGCGGGCGACTTTACTTTCATTCGCCCCTCCCACGGTGTCACAGTGTCCTCCCACGGTGTCACAGTGTCGTATTTGCCCCGCGGTCCTGAAAGCGATACCGCCACAATGAAGGCTGCCGGAGACCATCTCGCCTCGCTCGGAGCCGAGATGCGCTATAAGCTTCTGGTCGACGCGGTTACTGATTACGCCATCTACATGCTCGATCCCGCTGGGATAATCAGCAGCTGGAACAGCGGGGCTGAGCGTTTCAAGGGATATGTGGCGTCCGAGGTCATCGGCAGCCATTTCTCGTTGTTCTACACGTCCGAGGATCGAGAGCGCGGAGAGCCGGAACGTGCCCTCGCGACGGCCGAGCGGGAGGGCAGGTTCGAGACCGAAGCCTGGCGGGTCCGCAAGGACGGCACCCGTTTCTGGGCCCATGTCGTGATCGATCCGATTCGCGATCCGAAGGGGCGGCTGATCGGCTTTGCTAAGATCACGCGTGACAACACCGAGCGTCAAGCAGCGCGCGAAGCACTCTTGGAGAGCGAACGCCGCTTCCGCATCCTCGTCCAGGGGGTGACCGATTACGCGATCTACATGCTCGATCCGCAAGGCCAGGTCACGAATTGGAACCCCGGCGCCGAGCGCATCAAGGGCTACGGCGTGGACGAGATCATCGGCCAGCACTTTTCCCGTTTCTATACGCCCGAGGACATCGCGACCGACTTACCGAACAGAGCGCTGGACACGGCCGCCCGAGAGGGCAAGTTCGAGAGCGAGGGCTGGCGTGTTCGCAAGGATGGCACCCGCTTTCGGGCAAGTGTTGTCATCGATGCCATCCGCGACGATGCAGGCGAATTGGTCGGCTTCGCGAAGATCACTCGCGACGTCACCGAGCAGCACAAATCGGCCGAAGCGCTGGCTCAGGCGCGGGAGGCGCTGTTCCAGGCCCAGAAGCTGGAAGCGATTGGCCAATTGACCGGCGGCGTCGCGCACGACTTCAACAATCTTCTTACCGTCATTGTGTCCAGCCTCGATCTGCTCAAGCGGAAGGTCTCCGAACCTCGCGAGGTCCGGATCGTGGAGAACGCGCTCCTCGCCGCCGAACGCGGCGCGAAGTTGACGAACCAGCTTCTCGCCTTCGCTCGCAAACAGTCCCTGCGTCTCGAAAAGCACAATCCAAACCAGCTGATCGACACCTTCGAGCCGATCCTGCGCCGCGCGATCGGGGATACGATGTCGGTCGGTGTCACCCTGTCCGTGGGGATGCGCACGGCGATGCTCGATGTCGCGCAGTTCGAAGCCGCGCTGCTCAATCTGGTGGTCAATGCGCGTGATGCCTGCGGCGGAACGGGGTCGATCGAAATAGCGACGGTCGTCGAAGAGGTGGTCGAGCCTCGCCGCCTGCTGATGTCGTCGATCGAGCCCGGGCACTATGTGCGCGTGTCGGTCAGTGACACCGGTGAAGGCATGTCCGCCGACGTTCTGGCACGCGCTTGCGAGCCCTTCTTCACGACGAAAAAGATTGGTGAGGGGACGGGCCTCGGCTTGAGCCAGGTCTATGGCTTTGCCAGCCAGTCGGAGGGCCACATCGACATCCACACGCGCCAGGGTGAAGGCACCACCGTCACGATCTACCTTCCCGCCGGCGAGCCGGCTGAGGACACGCTCGCGCGCAGCCGTGGCGGCAGGACGGTTCTAGTGGTCGACGACGACGAGCAGGTGATGATCGTCGCGGTCGAGCTGTTCGAAAGCCTGGGCTATGACGTTCTCACCGCCGCCGACGCTATCATTGCGCTGGAGATCCTCAAGCGGGACAGGCCCATCGACCTGCTGTTCACCGACGTCGTGATGCCACGAGGCATGAGCGGCATTGATCTGTTTCACGAGGCGCGACGGTTGCGTCCGGAAATGAAGGTGATGCTGTCGTCGGGCTTCCCGCTGCCGGCGCTCGAAAAAGCCAATATGCAGCTCGGCGATACCGCGTTTATCGCGAAACCCTATCGGTGGACCGAGCTCGTGGAACGATTGAGGGGACTCGAATTGGCGCCGTCCTGACGCCGCTCACCAGTCCTTAAATCCCGCTCGGGCATTCTCATGAAATGCCCGAAGCCGCCTCCATCGCCCTGCCTGTAAAAGCGGACGTCCAATCCGCCTTTTCCGCCTGGACCACGCATCTCGCCGCGGAGCGCCGCCTCTCGCCGAAATCGGTCGAGGCATATGGGCGGGATGTCCGCTTCTTCCTGACCTTCCTCCAGACCCATCTCGGCGGTCCGGCTTCGCTCGACGATCTCAAGTCTCTCGGCCCGCGCGATGTCCGTGCCTTCCTAGCGCGCCGCCGCTCCGAGGGGTTGCAAAGCCGCTCGATCATGCGGGCATTGGCCGCCGCGCGCAGCTTCTCGCGCTTCCTGGAACGCTCGGGCAAGGGCTCGGCCTCTGCGCTCACCGCCATCCGCGCCCCGAAGATAGCGCGCAGCCTGCCGAAGCCTCTCGCCGCATCCTCCGCCCGAAAAATCGTCGACGCCGAGACCCGCGCCGGCGAAGAACGTGAGCCATGGGTGCTCGCCCGAGATGCCGCCGTGCTGGCACTGCTCTACGGCTGTGGCCTCCGCATCGCTGAAGCGCTGTCGCTCACCCGCGCCGAAGCGCCGATCGGCGCGACCGCGAGACTCACCGTCACCGGCAAGGGCAACAAGATGCGCGGCGTGCCGGTGATCCCGGCCGTAGCAAAAGCGGTGGAAGTCTATATCGCGCTGTGTCCCTGGACGCTGATGGCGGATGAACCGCTGTTCCGCGGTACCAAAGGCGGGCCGCTGTCACCCCGCATCGTCCAGCGCGCGATGCAGGAAATGCGAGGCGCGCTCGGCCTGCCGGAGAGCGCCACCCCGCACGCTTTGCGGCATTCCTTCGCGACGCATCTCCTGGCGCGCGGCGGTGACCTTCGTTCCATCCAGGAACTTTTAGGCCACGCAAGTCTTTCTACCACGCAGATCTATACCGAAGTGGATTCCGCCAGGCTGATCGCGGTGCACGCCGCAGCTCATCCACGCGCCTGATCTTCAGGCGTGAACCGGAATCGTTTCTTCGGCGACACATTGCAAGACATCGGGCGGAAACAGGGCACACCTATTAACCGCCGCAACTCGAAACCGGAGGCTATCGTGTCTCTTAAACGTAATCTGATCCTGCTCGGCTGCTATTTCGCCGCGCTCGTCTTCATGTCGCTGCCGTTCACCCTCATCGAGACGGACGGCCCACCCTCGACGTTCGCGCAGGTCGAAGCACGCTGAATGATGTGACGCCGTGTGGCGTCACATATGAATGGCGCGCTTCTCCACCGCGAACGCCGCTTCCTTGACTGCTTCTGACAGCGTCGGGTGAGCGTGGCAGGTCCGGGCGATATCCTCGGACGACGCGCCGAATTCCATCGCAATCGCAGCTTCCGCAATCAGCGTCCCGGCATCGGGGCCGATGATGTGCACGCCGAGAACCTCGTCCGTCTTTGAATCGGCGAGGATCTTCACGAAACCGTCCGTCGTGCCGTTCGCCTTGGCGCGGCCGTTCGCCGTGAACGGGAATTTGCCGATCGCGTAATCGATCCCGTTCTCCTTCAGCTCTTCTTCCGTCCGGCCGACGGAAGCGACCTCGGGGTCGGTATAGACGACGTTCGGAATGACGGCGTAATTCACATGTCCGGCCTTGCCGGCGAGAAGCTCGGCGATCGCCACGCCCTCGTCCTCGGCCTTGTGTGCGAGCATCGGCCCGTCGATCACGTCGCCGATGGCGTAGATGCCGTCCACGCTCGACTTGTAATGGCCGTCGACCGCGATGCGACCGCGCTGGTCGAGCTGAACGCCCGCGGCTTCGAGCCCGAGACCCTCGGTGTATGGAACGCGGCCGATCGCGACCAGCACGACATCGGCTTCCAGGATCTCCGCATCGCCGCCGGCAGACGGCGCGACGCTGACCTTCAGCACATCACCGGACGTGTCGACGCCGGTCACCTTCGAGCCGAGCTTGAACACCATTCCCTGCTTGGAAAGGATGCGCTCGAAGCTGCGACCGAGCTCGGAATCCATGCCGGGCAGGATGCGATCGAGGAACTCGACCACCGTCACCTCGGAGCCGAGGCGGCGCCAGACCGAGCCGAGTTCGAGGCCGATCACGCCGCCGCCGATCACCAGCAGTCTGCCCGGCAGCTTGTCGAGTTCCAGAGCGCCGGTCGAGGAAACGACCCGCTTCTCGTCGATCTCGACGCCGCGGAGTCTTGTCACGTCCGAGCCGGTCGCGATGACGATGTTTTTCGTTTCCAGCACCTGCTCGCTGCCGTCCTCGGCCTTCACCAGGACCTTGCCCGCCGAGGGGATCGAGCCGCTGCCGAAGAAGCTGTCGACCTTGTTCTTCTTCAGCAGGAATTCGACGCCCTTCACATTGCCGTCGACGCCCTTCTGCTTGAACGCCTGCATCGTGGAGAGGTCGAGCTTCGGCGCCGGAACGCCGATGCCCATCTCCGCGAATTTGTGGCCCGCCTCGTCGAACAGGTGCGAGGCATGCAGCAGCGCCTTCGACGGAATGCAGCCGATGTTTAGGCAGGTTCCGCCGAAAGTCGCCCGCTTCTCGACGACGGCCGTCTTGAGGCCAAGCTGGGCAGCACGAATCGCACACACATAGCCGCCGGGGCCGGTGCCGATGACGATGAGATCGTAGGACATTTGATTCTCGTGGGGCGCTTCGGGGAGGAGCGGACGGCAACCCTATATGGGGTGGCCTCGGGTGTCATCAACGTGGAGGGTTCGGTTCGGAAATCGGGACAACCAGATGGGGATTTCGACTTTGGTCTACGTTGCACTGCAGGCCTAGGGGCGCTCCTCTTACCACAAAATGAATTCATAATTCATAGGGGGGTGGAGCGCCAATGTGGAGCCAAGTCTACAATCCGTTCAACAACATGGCGCTGTCGACGCTCGCGGCGGCAATTCCGGTCGTGCTGCTTCTGGCGATGATCGCCTCGGGCAAGATCAAGGCGCATCTCGCGGCCATCATCGCGCTTCTCGCCGCAATCGCGGTCTCTGTTTTCGTCTTCACGATGCCGGCGAGTTTGGCATTCCGCGCCACCATCCTCGGTGTCGTCACCGGCTTCTTCCCGATCGGCTGGATCGTCCTCAACGTCATCTTCATGTACCGGCTCACCGTCGCGACCGGGCGCTTCAAAATTCTCGAGCGTGCGATCGGCGGCGTCACGCCGGACCGCCGCCTCCAGCTCCTCCTGATCGCATTCTCGTTCGGCGCATTCTTCGAGGGCGCGTCAGGTTTCGGTACTCCGGTCGCCGTCACCGGCGCGATCCTGATGGGTCTCGGCTTCTCGCCGCTCGCGGCGTCCGGCCTGTCGCTCATCGCCAACACCGCGCCGGTCGCCTACGGCGCGCTCGGCACCCCGATCGCCGGCCTCGCCAGCGTCACCGGTCTCGATCCCTATCTTCTGGGCGCGATGGTCGGTCGCCAGCTGCCGTTCTTCTCGCTCATCGTCCCGTTCTGGGTTGTCTGGGCGTTCGCCGGCTGGAAGGGCATGAAGGAAGTATGGCCGGCGGTGCTGGTCTGCGGCGTTTCTTTCGCCATTCCGCAATTCGTGATCTCGAACTTCATCAATCCCTGGATCGTCGACATCGGCGCCTCGCTGATCTCGATGGCGGCCCTGATCGGCTTCATGCGCATCTGGCAGCCGAAAAAGCTCTGGCTGTCGCCTGCGCTTCGCACCAGGGACGATTCGGCCTCGACCATGGCCCCGCGCGAGCTTCAGCCCACCGATCTCAAGCCGACCTCGGCCGAGGTCTGGAGCGCGGTCACGCCGTGGATCATCGTCTGCGTCATCCTGCTGGTCTGGGGTTCGGGCTGGTTCAAGACCTGGGTCAACGGGATCTTCACCTGGAACTATCCGGTCGAGGGCCTGCACAATCTCGTCCAGAAAGTCCCACCAGTGGTGCCCGCTCCGTCCTCGGAAGGCGCGGTGTTCTCCTTCACCTACATCTCCTACACCGGCTCGGGCATGCTGCTCGCGGCGCTGATCTTCGGCCTCATCGTCGCCGGCTTCTCGCCGGTGCGGCTGGTCAGGGAATACGGCAAGACGATCTGGATCCTGCGCGCGTCGCTGCTCACCATCGCGGCCATGCTCGCGATCGGCACCCTGACCCGCTATTCCGGCGTCGACGCCACGCTCGGCCTCGCCTTCGCCTCGACCGGCGTGCTGTACCCGTTCTTCGGCACGCTGCTTGGCTGGCTCGGCGTCGCACTGACCGGTTCGGACACGGCGTCGAACGTGCTGTTCGGCGGCTTGCAGAAGATCACCTCCCAGCAGCTCGGCCTGTCGCCGATCCTGATGGGCGCGGCGAACTCCTCGGGCGGCGTCATGGGCAAGATGATCGACGCCCAGTCGATCGTCGTCGCCTCGACCGCCACCAACTGGTTCGGCCACGAGGGCACGATCCTGCGCTTCGTGTTCTGGCACTCGATCGTGCTGGCCTGCCTCGTCGGCGGGCTCGTAATGCTCCAGGCCTACGTCTATCCGTTCACCGAAATGGTCATTCACTGACGGGTGAGATGAAACTGCGCGTGTCCCGGGGCGGCGAAGCCGAGCCCGGGATCCATAGCCCCGGTGCTAACAGCCGTCATCCTCCGTCAAGCCGGAGGATGACGGCAACGGAATTGCCGCGGCGTATAGGTTCCGGGGCTCCGCTTCGCGGCGCCCCGGAACACGTAATCACCCGAACAGCAGCACCATCAGCATCACGAACAGCCCGATCGTCGCGACGGTCCAGACCAAGGTTCGGACATAGGGAATGCCCGCCAGATAAAGCGGGATGTACACGACGCGCCCGGCGAACCACAGCCAGGCGCCGACCGCGCCCCAGCCGCCGGTCTTCTGCGTGACCGCAAGCGCCAGCGACAGCGCGACCAGTGCCGGAAACGTCTCGAGATAGTTCTTCAGCGCCCGCTCGGCGCGACCCGCGACCGGGTTCATGAGCGGCTGCGTCTCGTCACGCGCTCCCGCATTCCATTGCCGCCCGCGTTCCTTCGTTCCGATCGAGCTCTGCAGCGTGATGTGGACGAGGAGCAGGACGACGCCGAGCGCCAGAACCAGGATTTCGGAAGGAAGATTCACGGCGCCGCCTTCTGCAAGGCAAGCCTTACCCCGAATGCGATGAAGACCGCGCCCGTCGTCCGGTTGATCCAGCGTCCGGCACGGGAATAGGCGGCCCGGATCGCCTTGGTCGTGAAGAAGACCGCGACCAGAGAGAACCAGGCGCCGACCATCACCGCCATGATCGTGCCATAGCCGAACTGAACCGGTATCGGCGTCTCGTGCGAAACGAGCACCGTGAACAGCGAACGAAGAACAAGGCGGCCTTCGGATTCAGCAGATTGGTCAGGAAGCCCATGCCGAACGAGCGCAGCAGTGAGCGGCCGTTGCTCGGGGGGTCGGCATGGGCAATCGGCGCCGCCGGAGTGGGCGCGCGCAGCGACATCACGCCGATGAAGATCAGATAGGCCGCGCCCGCCCATTTGATGATGTTGAAGGCCAGGATCGACTGCGAGACGAGCAGGCCGACGCCGAGCACAGTGTAGGTGACATGGACGAGGATCGAGGCTGCGAGCCCCCAGGCCGCCATCACCCCCGCGCGGCGTCCGAAGCCGGTGCTTTCGCGGACGATGAATGCGAAATCCACGCCGGGTGCGACGACTGCAAGCGCGAAGACGCCGAGCAGTGCGGCGAGTTCAGAAATGTCGATCACGCGGCCTGCGGGGCGAGGGGGGCGTTGAACTCCCAGACATGGCCGAAGGGATCGCGAACCTTGCCGTAACGCGAACCCCAGAACACGTCCTGCGCCGGCAGGACCAAGGTGGCGCCGGCCGTAACCGCGCGCTCGATCGCGGCATCCGTGTCGGAAGGCGCCTTCATGTTGATGTTGATCGCCATGCTGGCGCCGCCGCGCGTCAGCGGCGACAGGACGTCGCCGCCAAACTCCGGAAACTCGTCATGCAGCATGACCTCGCCGCCGAAGAGGGCGAGGTTGGCGTGCATCACGCGTTTGCCGTCCTCGGCCATGTGCTTGAAGGTCGTCGTGGCGCCGAACGCCTTCTCGTAGAAGGCGATCGCCTCGCTGCCGCCCTTCACGCAGAGATGGGCCTGGATCGGCGGAATATCGGGTCCGAACGCCATGGCGTCATCTTCTCAGAGGTCGAGGATCAGGCGGGCCGGGTCCTCCAGCGCCTCCTTGACCCGGACGAGGAAGGTGACCGCGCCCTGGCCGTCGACGATGCGGTGGTCGTAGGAGAGGGCGAGATACATCATCGGGCGGATGACGACCTGGCCATTCTTCGCCACCGGACGCTCCTCGATGCGGTGCATGCCGAGAATGCCCGACTGCGGCGCGTTGAGGATCGGAGTCGACATCAGAGAGCCGTAGACGCCGCCATTGGTGATCGTGAACGTACCGCCCTGCATGTCCTCGATGGAAAGCGCGCCTTCGCGTGCCTTCTTGCCGAGGCCGGCGATCGTCTTCTCGATATCGGCGATCGTCATGTCCTGCGCCTCGCGGACGACGGGCACCACGAGGCCACGATCGGTGCCGACCGCAACGCCGATATTGTAATAGTTCTTGTAGACGAGGTCCTCGCCGTCGATCTCGGCATTGACCGCCGGGATTTCCTTCAGGGCCTGGATACAGGCCTTCACGAAGAAGCCCATGAAGCCGAGCTTCACGCCGTGCTTCTTCTCGAACTGCGTCTTGTATTCGGTGCGCAGGTCCATCACCGCGCCCATGTCGACGTCGTTGAACGTCGTCAGCATGGCGGCGGTGTTCTGGGCATCCTTGAGGCGCCGGGCGATGGTCTGGCGCAGGCGGGTCATCTTCACCCGCTCCTCGCGCACGGCATCGGCCGGCGCGGAAGGAGCGCGGACCGTGGCCGGAGCCGCTGCCGCCGCCGGGCGGGCGCCGCCACCCTCGATGACCGAGAGCATGTCGCCCTTGGTCACGCGGCCGTCCTTGCCACTGCCTGAAACGCTCGCCGGATCGACACCGCTTTCGGCGCCGAGACGACGAACGGAGGGAGCAACGGGGAGCTCGGTGACCTTCTGGGTCGCCGGGATATCCTTCGGCACCGCGCGCTGCTTGGGCTCTTCTTCAGCGGCGTTGATCGGCTTCGCCGTGTCTGTCTTTTCGTTCGGCTTGCCGGTACCGCCGCCATTCGCTGCCGCGGGAGCCGCCGCGGCGCCGTTGGCGTCGATCGCGCCGAGCCGGGCGCCGACCTCGACCGTGTCGCCTTCCTTCACCGCGATGTCCGACAACACGCCGGCGGCAGGGGCCGGGACTTCGACCGTCACCTTGTCGGTTTCCAACTCCACCAGCGGCTCGTCGGCTCGCACCGTATCGCCGGGCTTCTTGAACCACTTGCCGATCGTCGCCTGGGTAACGCTTTCACCCAAGGTCGGAACGCGGATCTCGGTCGCCATCTTACTCCCCTATCGCGCCATCCGGCGTCTTCTCGCGTTCACGCGAACGCTTCGTCCAGGAATGCCCTGAGCTGGGCCTGATGCTTCGACATCTGGCCGACGGCCGTCGACGCCGCTGGCGGACGTCCGACATAGCGCGCACGTCGCACGTCGCCTTTTCGGCCGCCTGCCCAGTTGATGTACTGATCGACGAAGAACCAGGCGCCCATATTGCGCGGCTCTTCCTGGCACCAGACGATCTCGGCGTTCTTGAATCGAGACAGCTCCTGCGCCAGCGACTTCGCCGGGAACGGGTAAAGCTGTTCGATACGCATGATGCAGATGTCGTCGATGCCGCGCTTCTCGCGTTCCTCGAACAGGTCGTAATAGACCTTGCCCGAGCAGAGGATGATGCGGCGCACCTTCCCCGGCTCCTTGAACAGCTCACCGCCCTTGCGCTCGTCAGCGTCGTCGTGCAGCCAGCGATGGAAGAATGTGCCTTCCTCGAACTTGTCGAGCGTCGAGACCGCCCGCTTGTGGCGGAGCAGGCTTTTCGGCGTCATCAGCACGAGCGGCTTGCGGAATTCACGGTTCAGCTGACGGCGCAGAACATGGAAATAGTTCGACGGCGTCGTGATGTTGCAGACCTGCATATTGTCTTCGGCGCACATCTGCAGATAGCGTTCCAGACGGGCCGACGAATGCTCCGGGCCCTGGCCCTCATAGCCATGCGGCAGGAGCATCACGAGGCCGGACATGCGTAGCCACTTCTTCTCGCCGGACGAGATGAACTGGTCGATGACGACCTGGGCGCCGTTGGCGAAGTCGCCGAACTGAGCTTCCCAAAGGGTCAGCGCGTTCGGCTCGGCCAGCGAATAGCCGTACTCGAAGCCGAGCACCGCCTCTTCCGAGAGCATCGAATTGATGACCTCGTAATGACCCTGGTTTTCGCTCAGGTGATTGAAGGGCTTATAGCGCGCCTCGGTCTCCTGGTCGGTCAGAACCGAATGGCGCTGCGAGAAGGTGCCGCGCTCGACGTCCTGGCCGGACAGGCGAACGGGGTGGCCCTCCAGCAGCAGCGACGAGAACGCCAAAGCCTCGCCGGTCGCCCAGTCGATGCCTTCTCCGGTCTCGATCGCGGTCCTGCGATTGTCGAGGAAGCGCGCGATCGTCTTGTGCAGGTGGAAGCCGGCCGGAACGCTCGTGATTTTCCGGCCGATCTCCTTCAGCGTCTCCTTCTCGACGCCGGTCGTGCCGCGTCGGGCATCGTCGGTGTCCTTGCCTGCGGGCTTCAGGCCGGCCCAGCGGCCGTCGAGCCAGTCGGCCTTGTTCGGCAGGTAGTTGCCGCCGCCTTCGAACTCGGTCTCCAGGCGCGCGCGCCATGCCTCGCGCATCTGATCGACCTCGCCCGGCGCGACCACGCCCTCCTGCTCGAGCTTCCTGGCGTAGAGTTCGAGCGTCGAGGGGAGCTGGCGGATGACCTTGTACATCGCCGGCTGGGTGAACGACGGCTCGTCGCCTTCGTTGTGGCCGTAGCGGCGGTAGCAGAACATGTCGACCACGACCGGCTTCTTGAACTTCTGCCGGAATTCGGTCGCGACCTTGGCGGCGAACGTCACCGCCTCCGGATCGTCGCCGTTCACGTGCAGCACCGGCGCCTCGACCATCTTCGCCACATCCGACGGATAGGGCGAGGAGCGGGCGACGCGCGGGCTCGTGGTGAAGCCGATCTGGTTGTTGATGATGAAGTGGATCGAGCCGCCGGTGCGGTGACCCTTCAGGCCGGAGAGGCCAAAGCATTCGGCGATCACGCCCTGGCCGGCGAACGCGGCGTCGCCGTGGATCAGGAGCGGCAGCACCTTGGTGCGCTCGGTATCCTTGTGCTGGTCCTGCTTGGCGCGGACCTTACCCAGAACGACCGGGTCGACGATCTCGAGATGCGACGGGTTCGCGGTCAGCGACAGATGCACCTTGTTGCCGTCGAACTCGCGGTCGGACGAAGCACCCAGATGATACTTCACGTCGCCCGAGCCCTCGATGTCGTCGGGAGTCGAGGAACCGCCCTTGAACTCGTGGAACAGCGCGCGGTGCGGCTTGCTCATGACCTGGGTGAGCACGTTCAGACGGCCGCGATGGGCCATGCCGAGCACGATCTCCTGCACGCCGAGATTGCCGCCGCGCTTGATGATCTGCTCCAGCGCCGGGATCAGGCTTTCGCCGCCGTCCAGGCCGAAACGCTTGGTGCCGGTATATTTGACATCGAGGAAGCGCTCGAAGCCCTCGGCCTCGACCAGCTTGTTCAGGATCGCGCGCTTGCCCTCGCGGGTGAAGGCGACGCCCTTCTCCGGGCCTTCCATGCGCTCCTGGATCCACGCCTTCTCGGCAGGCTCGGAGATGTGCATGAACTCGACGCCGATCGTCGAGCAATAGTTGCGGCGGAGGATCGCCACGATCTCGCGCATGGTCGCGTATTCGAGGCCGAGCACGTAGTCGAGGAAGATCTTGCGGTCCATATCGGCTTCGGTGAAGCCGTAGGACGCCGGGTCGAGCTCCTCCTGAGCCCGTGATGGCTGGATCTTGAGCGGGTCGAGATCGGCCGCCAGATGGCCGCGCATGCGGTAGGCGCGGATCAGCATCAGCGCGCGGACGGAATCGCGTGTCGCCTGATGCGCCTCTTCCGACGAGATCGCCTGGCCGATTTCCTTCGCCTTCGACTGGATGCGGTCGGAAACCGCTTTCTCGGCGATATGGATTTCACCGGGCGCCCAATTGCCGTCGAGCGCGGAGACCAGTTCGCCGTTCAGGGGCTGAGGCCAATCCGGCCGGGACCATGAAGGCCCTTCGGCATTCTTCGCCGCGTCAGCCGGTCTGTCGCCCAGTTCCGCGAAGAAGGCGCGCCATTCGGCGTCTACCGAATTCGGATTGTCGATGTAGCGGGCGTAGAGGTCTTCGACATAGGCCGCATTGGCGCCGTCGAGAAAGGCGGTGTTCAGGAAAGCCTGGTTCGCCGTTTGGCGTGACATGGTCGTCGCGTCCTTTGGACGTCCACGGCGGTTCTTGTGGCCGCCGTTCTGGAGGAAGGGGCAGTTTCCGGAAGACGAAAACTGTCGACTGAGAATCAGTCAGATCGGACCGGGTTTCAACACCCGGCACCGATCTTTTTGGAGATAAACGCTCTTTACGGCAGCCGTGCGTCAGGCTCCCAGATGCGGTGCGATTTGTTGGCAGGCCTCAACCAGTCCGCGCACGCTTTCGATCGACTTGTCGAACATGCTGCGTTCGTGACCGTTGAGCTCGATCTCGACGACCTTTTCGACGCCGTTCGAGCCGATGACCACCGGCACGCCGACATAGAGGCCGTCGACGCCGTACTGGCCGGTCAGGAAGGCCGCGCAGGGCAGGACCCGCTTCTTGTCGCGCAGATAGCTTTCGGCCATCGCGATCGCGGACGCCGCCGGGGCGTAGAACGCGGAGCCGGTCTTCAGCAGGCCGACGATCTCGCCGCCGCCTTTACGCGTGCGGTCGACGATGGCGTCGATCTTCGCCTGGGTCGTCCAGCCCATCCGCACGAGGTCCGGCAGCGGGATACCGGCGACCGCCGAATAGCGGGTCAGCGGAACCATGTCGTCGCCGTGGCCGCCGAGCACGAAGGCGGTGACGTCCTTCACCGAGACGCCGAGTTCCTCGGCGAGGAAGTAGCGGAAGCGGGCCGAGTCGAGCACGCCGGCCATGCCGACGACCTTGTTCGCCGGAAGTCCGGACGACTTCTGCAGCGCCCAGACCATCGCGTCGAGCGGGTTGGTTATGCAGATCACGAATGCGTTCGGCGCATACTTCTTAATGCCCGCGCCGACCTGCTCCATGACCTTGATGTTGGTGCCGACGAGATCGTCGCGGCTCATGCCCGGCTTGCGCGGCACGCCGGCGGTGACGATCACGACATCCGCGCCCTCGATGTCCGAATACGAATTCGTGCCCTTGAAGACCGCGTCGAAGCCCTCGATCGGAGCGGATTCGGCGATATCGAGCGACTTACCCTGCGGCGTGCCTTCGACGATGTCGAACATCACGATGTCGCCGAGTTCCTTCAATCCGGCGAGAAGGGCGAGCGTGCCGCCGATCTGTCCGGAGCCAAGCAATGCGATCTTATTGCGGGACATTTGGAGTTTCCTCTGAGGGGTAATTGCTATCGCGGTTTTGAATTATGAATTCAAGTCACGGCGCGTCCGTGGGGGAGGGAAAGCCACTCTTTTGATCTCATTTCGACCAGCCGGGAGGCCGTCCGCTTGAATGCGACGGCCTGTTTTCCCGACGTCAGTAGAGCATCGGGTTCGGCGGCCGCCGAGGCGATCAATTTGACCCTGTTATCGTACAATTCGTCTATCAGGATGATGAAGCGCCGAACCTGGTCCGGAGCTGCCGTGTCGAGCAGCGGGATCCCGTCGAGCACGATAGAATGGTATCGCTGCGCGATCGCGCCAAGGTCGGCCGGTCCGAGAAGGGCGCCGCAAAGGCCTTCGAAAGTGTAGCGGGCGACGCCGTTCAGCGCGTTCGGCACGACCACGTCACGCCCCTGCACGCGCAGCGTCTGCGGCCCGCCCTTCGCGGCCCCGGCCAGCCGCTCGAACGCAGCGTCCACCGCCTTCTTGGCCGTGCCATCTGCCGGAACGTACCAAGTCGGCGCGGCGGCCAGTTTTTCCAGTCGGAAATCCGAGGGCGCGTCGAGCTTCACGACGTCGACCCGCTCTTTCAGGAGATCGATGAACGGCAGGAAGAGGTGGCGGTTCAGCCCATTGCGATAGAGGCCGTCCGGCGGCTCGTTCGATGTGGTGACCAGAACGGCGCCGCGCTCGAACATCCGCCCGAACAGACGGCTCAGCAGCATGGCGTCGGCGATGTCGGTCACCTGGAATTCGTCGAGGCAGAGCAGCTTGCCCTCCGCCGCGATCTCGTCGGCGACTTCGAGGATGGCGTCGCCGCCCTTTCCGTTCTGCCGCTGCCGCACCTCGTGCAGCCGGCCATGGACCTCCACCATGAAAGCGTGGAAATGCGCCCGCCTTTTCGCGTCGTGCGGCGCGAGATCGAAGAACTGGTCCATCAGCAGCGTCTTGCCGCGTCCGACCTCTCCCCAGATGTAGAGGCCGCGCGGCGCGGGAGCCTTCTTGCCGAAGAGGCGGTCGAATAAGCCCGGGCCTTTCGGCGTCCCGTCGAGTTCGGTCAGCAGGGCATCGAGCTTCCCCACTACAGCAATCTGCGCGGGGTCCGGCCTGATCGCGCCCAAGCGCGCCAGTTCGGCATAGTTCTGGTCAAGCGTTTGTTGCATGGCTGGGGCGCAAGTTACGGCGGCTCCTGTCGAATACTTGCCCTAGGAAAGAAGGTTTTTCCACATAACCGGTCTGGTTTGCGACAGTTGCGTGGCGGAAGTGAAACTTTTTTGTAACGCAGGGAACCGAATCCCGGGTGAGCCGTTTTACCTGCTTGACGAAAATTCTGTCTGCTTCATCCTTCGCCGTAGTGCGGGGGATGAGAACGTGCGGCACGGGCTGATTTTCTTGGCGGTGGTCCTTTGCGGCCTTGGTCTGTTCGCGGTTTCCGACGAGGCCGAGGCGGTGACCCTGATTTCGGATGCGCGTCTGACACTTCCTGAATTTGCCCAGAAGACCGGGCAGGATCCAGGCATGTACGAGACGCGCTATGCCGCGACCGGCATGATTATCTGCTCGGGCGTGTATTCGACCGCGCAGCTCACGATCCGGCACGATGTTGTCACGACTGCGGCACATGCCTTCTTCGACGCTGACGGCAGGTCGCGTGGCAATCTCTCTTCCTGTGTGTTCGCGATCGCCATCGACGGCGTCCAGCATGCGATCCCGATCGATGCGAACTCGCTCCGCGTCGGCTCGCGCGATCCATACGCGGTGTCGCCGGTCCATGACTGGGCGGTCGTCCGGCTGACTGAGGGCGTGCCGAATGCCCGTCCCTATGCGCTCGGCACCGCCGAGGCGGAATCGGCCGGCACCAATATCGTCATGCTCGCCCATCGCCATCGCGGCTGGGTCCATGACGGTCGCAAGGCGATCGAGGCCTGCGTGATCCGCACATCGCACCGCATCGAATCGGCCAGCGCCCGCGAGATCGCCATCGACTGCAGTGCCGGCGAAGGCGCTTCCGGCAGCGCGATCATGCTGCCCGGTTCGTCCTGCGCTATGGTCGGCATCTATGTCGGCTGGCGCTCGACCCATCCGGACAAGGCCGGTCCGTTCTCCGAGACCCACATGAATTTCGGTGTCGCCGTCGAAGGTCCGTTCCGCAACGCGATCATGGCGATGACCAACGGACCGGACACCGAGCCGGCCCAGCCGCCGGCAGTGATCCCGCCGGTCGCGCAGGAACCGATCAGGACACAGGCCGCGAGCCTGCACTGAACAAAAAGGCCGGGGAGACCCGGCCTTTTCGATTCTGACCATCCTTGAAATCAACGCTTCCGCTTCGGTGCGGGAATCGGCATCGGCACCGAATCCGAAACGGATGTCGCCGCCGCCATCGCGGCCTGCGCTTCCTGCACCGCCGGCTCATAAATCGGCGCCGGACTGAGCAGGTCTGTCATTGCCGACATCAAAGGAGCGGGGGCAGGCGCCAGCTCGAAGCTGGACGGCAGCAGTGGCACCAGGGAAGGAACGGCCTCGGTCTCTGGCACCGGGTCCGTGACCGGCGCAGCCGGAATGGGAGCGACAGGGGCGGGCGCGACGGCAGGTTCGACCGGCGTGGCGGCGCTTCGGCCGCTCGACGTCACCTCGGGGATGTTGACCTGGCTCGCGGCCAGTCCGAGCAGTTCGTTCGCCTCATGGACGGTCGGCTCGTCGACCGGCTTGCGGATCGCCGCCGCGAGTGCGATCCCCGCGCTGTCGGAACGGCCGGTCTCGACCGCGCGCTTGTAGGCCGCCAGGCAATCGAGCGCCGAGGTCCGGGGTGCGGCGTTTGCCGCCGCATGCACGGCGCCGATCCGGCCCTTGAATGTCGTAGCGCCCGCGGCTTCCGCCTTCGGCGCAACGGCGTTTGCGACCTCCGCGGTTCGGGGCGAGCCGGAGAGCTGCACCAGCACTTCGCGGTCGTCGCCGTCGAGGGTCACTCCGAGGAGCTCGTTGGCCTGACTGACGATTTCGTGCGTGAGCCTGTGGCCCGAGGTGACGCGGAGCAATACGGCCGCCGTTTCGAGATCGCCTTCGTTCACTGCCCGCTTGTACGAAGCCAGAAGTTCGATCGCGGATTTCGCGCCGGCATCCTTGACCATGTTCGGCTCGACCTGCGCCGCGTCGAGACGATCGAGGGGCAAGGCGGCGACGGCGGCGGGCTTGCCCTTGCCGCGATTCCTGCCCTTGGCGAATTTCTTGCTCTTCTTGGACTTTGCCTTGGCGACTTTCTTGCCCTTGGCCACGGGTTTGGCGGTCGCGGCTTTCGCCGCCGGCTTGGCTGCGGTGGCGGGCTTGGCTTGGGCGGCGGCTTTCGCCGGTGCCGCGGGCTTTGCCGTTGCCGCAAACGCGCCTGCGAGTTCAAGCGCCCGCGTCGACACGTCCACCCGCAGCGGCGCGACCGCGAAGGCGATGCACGCGGCGCAGCTCAGAATCATCGCGGGTCGGGTCGTGATCATGCGTTCGGCAGATTAGAAGATGTCGAATTATCGTTGAACGTGCCCCGTAAGTCACGTTCCGTTAACATCTGTTACCTGCAAAGCGGCCGAAAAGCGGTGAAATGCGTCCGCTACGTACAATCACTTGTGAGTTACATCCGCCGTTCGAGCATCAGGTTCTTGATCTTCGCGATCGCCTTTGCCGGGTTCAGGCCCTTCGGGCAGACATTGGCGCAGTTCATGATCGTGTGGCAGCGGTAGAGCCGAAACGGGTCTTCCAGCGTGTCGAGACGTTCGCCCATGCCCTCGTCACGGCTGTCGATCATCCAGCGATAGGCCTGCAACAGTGCCGCCGGGCCGAGATATTTGTCGCCGTTCCACCAATAGCTCGGGCACGAGGTCGTGCAGCAGGCGCAGAGGATGCACTCGTAGAGGCCGTCGAGCTTTTCCCGATCTTCCGGCGACTGCGTCCACTCGCGCTCCGGCGGCGGCGTCTCGGTCTTCAGATACGGCTCGATCAGCGCGTGCTGGGCGTAGAAGGTGCTGAGATCGGGGACGAGATCCTTGATCACCGCCATGTGCGGCAGCGGATAGACCGCGATCGAATCGCCGCCCGCCTCGTCCATGCCCATGGTGCAGGCCAGGGTATTGGCGCCGTTGATGTTCATCGAACACGAACCGCAGATGCCCTCGCGGCAGGAGCGGCGAAAGGTCAGGGATGAGTCGATCGTGTTCTTGATGTAGATCAGGCCGTCCAGGATCATCGGCCCGCAATGCTCCCGGTCGACGTAATAGGTGTCGACGCTGGGGTTCTCGCCGTCGTCGGGGTTCCAGCGATAGACGCGGAACTCGGTCACCCGCTCGGCGCCCTCCGGCTTCGGCCAGGTCCGGCCCTGCTTGATCCTCGAGTTCTTCGGCAGACTGAATTCAGCCATTGAGCGGGTTCCTCTAGGGAAATCTAGGCCCGGCGCACGGTCAATACACCCGCTTCTTCGGAGCGATGTACTGGACCTCGTCGGTCAGCGTGTAGGAGTGGACCGGGCGATAATCGATGGTGACGGTGCGCGCGTCGGTGTCCGCCCAGGACAGAGTGTGCTTCATCCAGTTCTCGTCGTCACGCTCCGGGAAATCCTCGCGGGCATGGGCGCCGCGGCTTTCCTTGCGGTTCGCGGCGCTCTCCACGGTGACGACCGCCTGGGCGATCAAGTTGTCGAGTTCTAGCGTCTCGATCAGGTCGGAGTTCCAGACCAGCGAGCGGTCGGAGACGCCGATGTGGTCCATCGACTGCCAGACCTTATTGATCAGCTCCTTGCCCTCTTCCAGAATCTCGCCGGTGCGGAACACCGCGCAGTTCGACTGCATGGTGCGCTGCATCGCGAGGCGGATGTCGGCGGTCCGGGTGCCGCCGTCGGCGTAGCGGAAGCGGTCGAGGCGATCGAGCGCCTTTTCCGTCTGGCTGTCCGGGAGTACGGGCTGCGGCGCGCCGGGCTTCAGGATCTCGGCGCAGCGCTGGCCGGCGGCGCGTCCGAAGACGATGAGGTCGGTCAGCGAGTTCGAGCCGAGCCGGTTCGCGCCATGCACCGAGACGCAGGCGCCCTCGCCGAGCGCCATCAGGCCGGGCACCACATAGTCCGGGTCGCCGTGCTTCTTGGTCAGCACCTCGCCGTGATAGTTCGTCGGGATGCCGCCCATATTGTAGTGGACGGTCGGCAGCACCGGGATCGGCTCGCGGGTCACGTCGACGCCGGCGAAGATCTTGGCGCTCTCGGAAATGCCCGGCAGCCGCTCATGCAGGATGTCCGGGTCGAGATGTTCGAGATGCAGAAGGATGTGGTCCTTCAGCTTGCCGGTGCCGCGCCCCTCGCGGATTTCCATCGTCATCGCGCGTGAGACGACGTCGCGTGAGGCGAGGTCCTTGGCGTGCGGGGCATAGCGCTCCATGAAGCGCTCGTCCTGGGAATTGGTGAGGTAGCCGCCTTCGCCGCGCGCGCCCTCCGTGATGAGGCAGCCGGCGCCATAGATGCCCGACGGATGGAACTGCACGAACTCCATATCCTGCAGCGGCAGGCCGGCACGCAGCACCATGGCCGAGCCGTCGCCCGTACAGGTATGCGCCGAGGTGCAGGAGAAATAGGCGCGGCCGTAGCCGCCGGTCGCCAGCACCACCATCTGGGCGCGGAAGCGGTGGATCGAACCGTCGTCCATCTTCAGCGCGATGACGCCGCGGCAGCGGCCTTCGTCATCCATGATGAGGTCGAGCGCGAAATACTCGATGAAGAATTCGGATGCCGCCTTCACGCACTGGCCGTAGAGGGTGTGCAGGATCGCGTGGCCGGTGCGGTCGGCGGCGGCACAGGTGCGCTGGGCGGCTCCGCCCTCGCCGAACTCGGTCGTCATGCCGCCGAACGGCCGCTGGTAGATCAGGCCGGCCTCGGTGCGCGAGAACGGCACGCCCCAGTGCTCCAGCTCGTAAACGGCGGTCGGGGCGTTGCGGCAGAGATATTCGATCGCGTCCTGGTCGCCGAGCCAGTCCGAACCCTTCACGGTATCGAACATGTGCCAACGCCAGTCGTCGGCCGACATATTGCCGAGCGCGGCCGACATCCCGCCCTGTGCGGCGACCGTATGCGAGCGGGTGGGAAACACCTTCGTCAGGCAGGCGGTGCGGAGGCCGGCCTGGCTGGAGCCGAGCACCGCGCGAAGACCCGCGCCGCCCGCGCCGACGACCACGACGTCGTAGGTATGGTCCTGGATTTCATAGGCGCGGCCACCGGGGGCTGCCGCGCGCACGCCGAGATCGATCATCCGGTCAGACTCCGATGCTCAGCTTCAGCAGGGCGAAGGCCGCCGCCGCGGCGGTGGCATAGGAGAAGAAGATGTTTCCGGCCACGGCCGCCGTCTTCCAGAGCTTGGAATGCACGTAGTCCTCGATTATCTCGCTCATCCCCAGCCGCATATGGACGGCGTTGACGAACACGAAGAAGAACAGCGGCAGCGCCACGTAGGGCTGGCCGAGCGTCGCGGCGATGGTCGGATGCTCCTCGCCCGCCAATGCGACGACAAGGCCGATCAGGAACAGGGTCAGCGGCAGAAGCGCATAGGAGGTCAGCTTCATCCGCCAGTGTTCGGCGGCGCCCGAACGGGCGGAGCCGTGTCCGCGGACTTGGGCGAAGCGGGAACGGACGACCATCTCAGCTCCAGATCAGGACGGCGAGCCAGACGAGCGCGGTCAGGAGGACCGAGCCGGCGAGGGTGCCCTGGGCCCAGAGCGTGCGGGACCTTCTGTCCATCCCGATCGTCGCGTCCCACACCATGTGGCGCACGCCGCCGATCGAGTGATGGATCACGGCCCAGCTCACGCCGATCAGGACGATGATGCCGAACCAGGAGCCGTAGATGCCGGAGAGGGTGGCATAGGCTTCCGGGCCCTGGGCTGCCGCAAGAAGCCAGAGAACGAGAAGAGGCGCGGCGAAATAGGCCGCGGCACCGCTGACGCGGTGGGCGATCGACATCGCCATGGTCCAGGTGAAACGGTAGATTTGCAGGTGCGGCGAGAGCGGCCGCTCCGGCAACCGTCTCGCAAAGCGGGCGTCAGCCATTGGCTTGATCCACGAGGGGGTCCTGGAGCTTGGTTAGCCCATGCCTATCAATGTGGCAATGTCACGCAGCGCAGGTCCGACCCCCAGCCGGCGCCTAGGCAAAGCGCCTCATATTGGAGCAGGTTCCGGCGTCATGCTCTGTGCGCGTATCTGCCCTGCAATATCGAGGGTCCGTTTGGCCATTTCGATATGCATCCGCTCGATCATCCGGCCGTTCAGCGCCAGCACGCCCTTGTCGTGATTCTCTGGCTTCTCGAACGCCGCGATCACCGCCTTCGCGTCGGCGATCTCTTCCGGGCTCGGCCCGTAGAGACGGTTGGCGATCTCGACCTGACAGGGATGGATGACCGTCTTGCCGTCGATGCCGAACGCGCGCCCCTGGGCGCATTCCGCCTCGAAGCCCTCGAGATCGGTGAACTCGTTGTAGACGCCGTCGAGGATGAACAGACCCGAAGCGCGGGCCGCGAGCACGGCGCGGCTGACCCAGGCGAGGACCGGGAGCCGGTCCGGACCGGGCTTCACCCGCGTCTCGCGGATGATGTCGTTGGTGCCGAGAACGAGCCCGCGCAGGCGGTGGCCTTCCGGCTTCTTCACCGAGGCTGCGATCTCGTCGATGTCGATCAGCCCGCGCGCGGTCTCGACCATGGCCCAGAGCGAGATGCCCTGCGTCTCCGGCCGGCCGCGCAGATGGCGCTCGGCGGCGTAGATCTCGGCGGTTGATTCGACCTTGCTGAGCAGTACCGCGTCCGGGCGGGCGGCAACGGCGGCCGTCATGTCCTCCTCGAAGAAGGCGGTGCGCGCAGCATTCACCCGCATCACCACTTCGCGATGGCCGAAACCGCGTTTGCGAATCGTCTCCACCACCTGGTCCCGCGCCTTTTCCTTCACCTCGTCGGCGACGGAATCCTCGAGATCGAAGATCAGGGTGTCGACCGGGAGGGTCTTGCCCTTTTCGAGTGCCCTGCTGTTCGAACCGGGCATGTAGAGGGCGCTGCGGCGGGGACGGGTATCTTGCATGATGCCGCGGACCTAACCACGCTGTCTCAACCCTGCCAAGGGATGATTTGAATTCGATTTGCATTCACGCGGCCGGGTCTGGACCGCGCCGCATTCCTTGTTCTAGGACGGCGCAGGAGATTTTTCGGATGCTTCCAAGAACGCTTGCCGACGGCTACCGAATCTGGCGCGCCTCGGCCCTGCCCGAGACCCGTGGACGTCTTGCCCAGCTCGCCGCCCTAGGCCAGGCGCCGTCGGCGCTGATCGTCGGCTGCTGCGACAGCCGCGTGTCACCCGAGACGATCTTCTCGGCCGGCCTTGGCGAATTGTTCGTCGTCCGCAACGTCGCGAACGTTATTCCGCCGTTCCGGCCGGACGGCAAGCAACACGGCACGTCGGCGGCGATCGAATTCGCTCTGCACGGCCTGTCGGTGCCCCACATCGTCGTCATGGGCCATTCGCAGTGTGGCGGCGTGAAGGCCTATCTGAACGCCAGCGAGGGCTCGCGCGGCGAGTTCATCGGCCCCTGGATGGATCTGATCGAGGGAACCAAGGAAGACGCGCTCGCCCGCAATCCGGGCCTGACCGGCAGGGCACTCGAGCAGGCGGTCGAGGAGGCAGCGATCCGGATGTCGATCCGCAACCTGCGCACCTTCCCTGAAATCCAGCGGCGCGAGACGGAGGGAATGCTGTCGATCCACGGCGCGCATCTCGATATCTCGAACGGCAACCTGAATATCCTGGACGAAGAGACCGGGAGTTTCGGTCCGGCGCTGGCGGCGGCGGAGTGAGGCGCACTTATTTTCCGCGCAGGTCGTCCAAATCCGGATGCTCGGAATAGATCTTGCCGACAAGCAGGGCGTCGACACGGGCTATGAGGTCGCCCAAGGACCTTTTGATCGAGAGGACTTCGGCTGCTGAGCCGACTTCGCTCGCGACGGCTATCGCCGCTGACAATTGCTTGATCGCCTCGTCGAGATGCGCCTTGAGGCGCGAAGCCTCACTCGCGTCCATGGTGTCTCCGGAACAGGCAAATCCTCCCCCCAGTGAGCGGGGAGAGGATACGAGTGGCCCTTAAGCCGCCTTCTTCAGGAAGCCGCGATTGATCAGGCTTTCGGCGATCTGAACCGCATTCAGTGCCGCGCCCTTGCGGAGATTGTCCGAGACGACCCACAGCGACAGGCCATTCTCGACCGTGAAGTCCTCGCGGATGCGGGACACGAAGGTCGCGTAATCGCCGACGCACTCTATCGGCGTCACGTAACCGCCCGGCTCGCGCTTGTCGACGACGAGAATTCCCGGCGCCTCGCGGAGGATGTCACGCGCTTCGTCGGCGGAGATCGGACGCTCGAACTCGATGTTCACCGCTTCCGAATGGCCGACGAAGACCGGCACGCGCACGGCGGTGCAGGTCAGCTTGATCTTCGGATCGAGGATCTTCTTGGTCTCGACCATCACCTTCCACTCTTCCTTGGTGTAGCCGTCGTCCATGAAGACGTCGATGTGCGGAATGACGTTGAAGGCGATCTGCTTCGAGAACTTCTTCGCCTCGGCGGCGTCGTTCACGTAGATGCCCTTGGTCTGGTTCCACAGTTCGTCCATGCCTTCCTTGCCGGCGCCCGACACCGACTGGTAGGTCGAGACGACGACGCGAAGGATCTTGGCCGCGTCGTGCAGCGGCTTCAGCGCGACGACGAGCTGCGCGGTCGAGCAGTTCGGATTGGCGATGATGCCCTTCTTGGTGTAGCCGGAAATCGCGTCGGCGTTCACTTCAGGCACGATCAGCGGAACGTCCTGGTCGTAACGGAAGGCCGACGAATTATCGATGACGACCGCGCCCTGCGCGGCGATCCTCGGCGACCATTCCTTGGAGACGTCTCCGCCGGCCGACATCAGGCAGATGTCGGTCTTGGAGAAGTCGAACGTGTCGAGTGTCTGGCATTTGAGCGTCTTGTCGCCGAAGGACACCTCGGTGCCCTGCGACCGGCGCGAGGCGAGGGGGATCAACTCGTCGACCGGGAATTCCCGCTCGTCGAGGATGTTCAGCATTTCGCGGCCCACATTACCCGTGGCGCCGACGACGGCGACTCGATAACCCATGGTTTGCTCCAGAAAGCTCAGGCCGGCGTCATAGGCCGGTGGAAACGTCGACGGTCCCTGAGCGACCGTGACGGTCATTTAAGCGAATCTTCCGAAAACGCAATTCAGGAACTCTGTTGCAGTTTGGCTCTTGCGGAACCTTCTTGTCGGGTGGACATTGAAGGCCAAGAGAATCCGCTTCGTGCCGGAGGCACCCCAATGCGTTTGTTCATCCTCGCCGCCGTGGCCGCCGCCACGGTCGCAGCACCCGCCTTCGCTCAGGAAGATCCGAACCTGCCGGGCGTCCGCGTGACCATCACGCCGCGCTCCTATCTCGATCCGGGCAACAAGGTCCGTCCGCAGACGTTGCGCGATATGGCAGTGTCGCCGCTCAACACGACCTACGGCTCGCCGAACTATTCGGGCGTCGAAGGCTTCCAGACCTTCCCGCTGCCGGACCCGTTCTACCTGCCGGACAGCCGCGGCCAGTACGTTCTGCGCGCGCCCGACCGCATCAAGTAATCTCCGTTCCGGACTTCGGTCCGAAACCATCGAGACAATAAAAAAACCCGGATCGGCGTGGCCGTCCGGGTTTTTGTTTTATCGGCGAAGGCTCAGGCCAGTTCGCGGTCCAGCGCGGCGATGATCGCGTCGCCCATTTCGGTCGTGCTGATCGTCTTTTCGCCGAGCGCCGCGATGTCGGCCGTGCGGTGACCCTGCTGGAGGACGCGGGCGATCGAACGCTCAATCGCGTCGGCAACTTCGACCAGACCGAGCGAATAGCGCAGCGCCATCCCGAACGAGCCGATCTGCGCGATCGGATTGGCGAGGCCCTTGCCGGTGATGTCCGGGGCCGAGCCGTGGACCGGTTCGTACATCGCCTTGCGCTTGCCGGTAGCCCGGTCCTCGGCGCCGAGTGAGGCGGAGGGCAGCATTCCGAGCGAACCCGTCAGCATCGAGGCTGCGTCCGACAGGATGTCGCCGAAAAGATTGTCGGTGACGAGAACGTCGAACTGCTTCGGGTTACGGACGAGCTGCATCGCGCAGTTGTCGGCCAAGATGTGCTCGAGCTTCACGTCCGGGAACTTCGCGGCGTGGGTGCGGGTCACGACCTGATTCCACAGGAGTCCCGACTTCATCACGTTGCGCTTCTCGGCCGAGTGGACGAGGTTCTTACGGACGCGCGCCAGTTCGAAGGCGACGCTCGCGATGCGTTCGATTTCGCTCGTCGTATAGACCTGCGTGTCCACCGCGCGCTGCTGGCCGTTCTCCAGCGTCACGATTTCCTTGGGCTCGCCGAAATAGGTGCCGCCCGTCAGCTCGCGGACGATCAGGATGTCGAGACCTTCGACGATCTCACGCTTGAGCGAGGACGAGTCGGCCAGCGCTGGATAAACGATCGCCGGACGCAGATTGGCGAACAGATCGAGTTCCTTGCGCAGGCGCAACAGGCCGGCCTCGGGCCGCTGTTCATAGACGACATTGTCCCATTTCGGGCCGCCGACGGCGCCGAAGATGATCGCGTCTGCCGCGTTCGCGCGCGCCATCGCGGCGTCGGTGATCGACACTTTGTGCGCATCGTAGGCCGCACCGCCGACGAGGTCCTCTTCGAGGGCGAAGCTCGCAACGCCGCGCTTTTCGAGCCAGGCGATGAGCTTCTTCACTTCCTGCATGACTTCGACGCCGATGCCGTCGCCCGGCAAAAGGAGAAGCTTGTGCGTGGCCATATGTTCGTGTCCCCGGAAAGTGCTTGGGAAAAGAAGGAATTTCGCGTTCCCCGTAGCGAAACGGGGGGCGGTTTTCAAGGAATCCGTTTGACCTGGATCAGGCGCGCTTCAGCGCGGTCAGCTCGATCTCGATCTTCATCTCGGGACGATAAAGACCCGAGACGACATAGATGCCGGCGGCGGGGCGGATGTCGCCGAGGAATTCGCCGATCACCGGAAACGCCTTCTCGGCATCCTCGCGGCTCGTCACGAAATATTGGGTACGGACGGCGTCGGCGAGGCTCGACCCCGCCTCTCTCAGCGCCTTATCGATCGTCGCGAAGCAATTGCGGACCTGTTCCTCAACGCTCTCCGGCATCGCCTTGGTCACCGGGTCGTAACCGGTCGTGCCGGCGACGAACACCCAATCGCCCTGGACGACGGCGCGGGAATAGCCGGCGATCTTCTCGAAATCGGAACCGGAGGAGATGAGGCGGCGGGTCATTGCAAGCTCGCTGTCACGTTAAGTCGCGCGCACCATGCGCATTCCGGTCGCGGAGGCAAGCACTGTCCGCCGCCGCGTGACGGTGGTACGACGCCGCATGCCCGCGTCAGACCTGCCCGCCGCCGTCCCGCTCGAGGGACAGACGATCCGCCTTGAACCGCTGGACGACAGCCACATCCCCGGCCTCACCGAGGCCGCGAGCGATGAGCGCATCTGGGGTTATTCGGTGCGCGGCGACACCGCGACCTATTTGGATACCGCCCGGAAAGCAATGGCGGATGGCGAGGCCGTCTCGTTCGTCGTCATCGAGAAGGCGACCTGCCGCGTGCTCGGCATGTCCCGCCTGTTCGAGATCGACGCCACGCATAAGCGGCTTGAGCTCGGCTACACCTGGTACATCCCGGAGGTCTGGGGAACGCGGGTTAATCCGGAGGCGAAGCTGCTCCTCCTGACCCACGCCTTCGAGGACTGGGGCGCTCGCCGCGTCCAGTTCAAGATCCACCACGCGAATCTGCGCAGCCAGGCGGCGGTGAAGAAACTCGGCGCGGTGCAGGAAGGCGTGCTCCGCGCCCATATGATCCAGCCGGACGGGTCGCGCCGCGACTCCGTCGTGCTGTCGATCATCAGAGACGAATGGCCGGCCGTGAAGGCGCGGCTGGAGGAGAGACTCGGCTAATGCCTCCCCCATTCATGGGAGAGGCCGACTCGCGCAGCGAGCGGGTGAGGGCGTGAGGGCGACAACGAGCATCGTGCTTGCCCTCACCCCGGTTGCCTGACGGCAACTCGCCCCTCTCCCGCTTCGCAGGAGAGGGGATTACGCCCAGGGCCGCTCCGCGCCGACCTTCGTCTCGTAGCTCGAGATCGTCTCGCCCTTTTGCATGGTCAGGCCGATCGAATCGAGGCCGTTCAGCAGGCAGTGCTTGCGGAAGGGATCGAGGTCGAACTTGATCGAGCCGCCGTCCGGGCCGCGGATTTCCTGCGCTTCCAGATCGACGGTCAGAGTCGCGTTGGCGCCGCGCTCGGCGTCGTCCATGAGCTTCTCCAGCTCTTCGGGCGAGACCCTGATCGGCAGAATGCCGTTCTGGAAGCAATTATTGTAGAAAATGTCCGCGAAAGACGTGGAGATCACGCAGCGGATGCCGAAGTCGAGCAGCGCCCACGGAGCATGCTCGCGGGAAGAACCGCAGCCGAAGTTCTCGCCCGTCACCAGGATCTCGGCTTTGCGATAGGCTGGCTTGTTCAGCACGAAATCCGGGTTTTCATTGCCCTGCTGATCGAAGCGCATCTCGGCGAACAGGCCCTTGCCGAGGCCGGTCCGTTTGATCGTCTTCAGATATTCCTTCGGGATGATCATGTCGGTGTCGATATTGATCAGCGGCAGGGGCGCCGCGACACCGGTCAGGGTCTTGAAGGGTTCCATCTCGCTCTCTCCGTCGTCATCCGTCTCTATATATCCGTCATCCTCCGGCTTGACCGGAGGATCCATATCCGGGTCGCATGGGTCCTCCGGTCGAGCCGGAGGACGGCGGCCTTTTCATCCAGCCGCCGCTTCAATCTCTTCCATGTCCTCGTCGGACAATCCGAAATGATGACCAATCTCGTGCACCAGCACATGGGTGACGATCTGGCCGAGTGTCTCCTCGTGCTCCGCCCAATAATCCAGGATCGGGCGGCGGTAGAGGAAGACCATGTTCGGCATCCGCCCGGTCTGCGGCGCGGCGCTGTCATGCGCCAGCCCCACGCCCTGGAACAGGCCGAGCAGGTCGAACTCGCTCTCGATCTTCAACTCGTCGAGAACGTCCTGCGTCGCGAAGTCCTCGACGCGGATCACGACGCCCAGCGTCAGTCGGCGGAATTCGTCCGGCAACTCCGCATAGGCGCGGTTCGCGAGGTCCTCGATATCCGTCAGTGATGGCGCCAGCCGCTCATCCCATTCGGTGGCCCTCTTGGTGGACGTCATGGTCATTCTTTTGAAGTCATTCCACGGTCAGTCGATTTACAATCTGGAGCTCATCACGAAACCAGAAACGTATACGCACGTTGTTCAATCATGGATTTACCGGAGAGGGAACCATGACCAAATATCTCATAACCGCCGCCTTTGCGGGTCTTGTCGGTGTCGCCGCGTTTACTGGCCCTGCCGCCGCACAAGTTAGCTTCGGGATAGGTGTCGGGCCGGATTACCGGGATCGTTATTACGACGACCGTTACTATGGCGACCGGTATTATCGTCGTGGTCCCGGTGTCACCGTCTACTCGGGCCGCAGCGCCTATCGTGACGATTGCCGCACCCGCCGCACGACCCGTTGGGTGGACGGCCGCAGGGTCACCCGTACGGTTCGCGTCTGCGACTGATCGTAAACCGTCCCAGTCCGAAGCGGCCGCCCATCTGGGCGGCCGTTTCCGTTTGGACGGTCAGTGACCCCATTCGCGGATGTCGACGAAGCGCCCGGCAATCGCCGCGGCCGCTGCCATCTGCGGCGAGACGAGATGCGTGCGACCCTTATATCCCTGCCGCCCCTCGAAATTGCGGTTTGAGGTCGAGGCACAGCGCTCCTCGGGACGCAGCTTGTCGGGGTTCATCGCCAGGCACATCGAGCAGCCCGGCTCGCGCCAGTCGAAACCCGCCGCCTTGAAGATCTTGTCGAGACCTTCCGCCTCCGCCTGCATCTTCACCAGGCCGGAGCCTGGAACGATCATCGCGCTGAGATTGGCGTTGACCGTCTTGCCCTCGACCACCTTGGCGACCGCGCGCAGGTCCTCGATGCGGCCGTTCGTGCACGAGCCGATGAAGATGCGGTCGAGCGCGATGTCGGTGATCTTCGTGCCCGGGTTGAGGCCCATATACTTCAGCGCCCGCCACTTCGCAGCGCGCGTGTTCTCGTCCTCGATGTCATCGGGGTTCGGAACCACGCCCGCGATCGAAGCCACGTCCTCGGGGCTCGTGCCCCAGGAGACGATCGGCGGCAGCTTGGCGCCGTCGAGCCGGACCTCGCGGTCGAAATGGGCGCCCTCGTCGGAGACCAGGGTCTCCCAGTAGCGGCGAGCCGCATCCCATTCGGCACCCTTCGGCGCTCGCGGGCGGTCCTTCATATAGGCGAAGGTCGTCTCGTCCGGCGCGATCAGGCCGGCGCGCGCGCCGCCCTCGATCGACATGTTGCAGATCGTCATCCGGCCTTCCATCGAGAGCGCCCGGACGGCCTCGCCGGCATATTCGAGCACGGAACCCGTGCCGCCCGCGGTGCCGATCTCGCCGATAATGGCGAGGATGATGTCCTTCGCGGTCACGCCGTCCGGCAGCTTGCCGTCGACCGTCACGCGCATGTTCTTCGCCTTCTTCTGCAGGAGTGTCTGGGTCGCCAGCACGTGCTCGACCTCGGACGTGCCGATGCCGTGCGCCAGCGCGCCGAACGCGCCATGCGTCGAGGTGTGACTGTCGCCGCAGACGATCGTCGTGCCGGGCAGCGTGAAGCCCTGCTCGGGGCCGACGATGTGGACGATGCCCTGCCGCTTGTCGAACTCGTTGTAGTACTCGATGCCGAATTCGCGGGTGTTCTCCGCCAGAGCCGCGATCTGGATCGTGCTCTCCGGGTCCGGGTTCGGCAGGTTGCGGTCGGACGTCGGGACGTTGTGGTCGACGACGGCGAGCGTCTTGTGCGGCGCGCGGACCTTGCGGCCGGTCATGCGCAGGCCCTCGAAGGCCTGCGGGCTCGTCACCTCATGGACGAGGTGGCGGTCGATATACAGGAGGCATGTGCCGTCCTCCTGGCGTTCGACGATGTGGTCGTCGAAGATCTTGTCATACAGGGTTTTCGGCGGGTTCGAATGGGCAGTCATCGGTTCTCGTCCGGTCGTCAAATTCGCTGATGGAATCCGCGCGCAGGCGCGGCATGCACGGGCTCAGGCCCGAAAACGTCAGAGCGAACGAAGGTCCGCCGCGCGAGCGGCGATCAGCCGGCCGAAGAAGCGGGCTGGCATCCGGGTGTGATCGTGCAACCCGGCGAAATCCAGCGTCGAGCGGGCGTGCGGAACCGCGCCTTCGGGCGGCCTCACGCAGGTATCGTGCTCGCGGTTCGTCTGGACCATGACGCCTTATAACACTTCCAATGCGGCCGGACAAAGCCCTCGCCTCATGGTGAGCCGCGATGACGCTCGCGTGTCGAACCATGGCCGCACATTCAGACCGTGACCATCCTTCGACACGGGCATGCCGCCCGGCTCAGGATGAGGATCGCATATAGGTGCTCTTGCCCGCTCCGTAACCCCTGCTTGCGGACGGATTCCCGCTGTGGTCTGATTTCGCAAAACCGGCAAAGACCGGGTCTTAGGGAGAGGACGGGCCATATGCCCGCTCGTGCGTCCATTGCCTCAGTGGCGGCGGCGATCGTTTTTGCCGTGATCTTGCTGCGCATGCCCGACACCATGCCTGGACGGGCGATCGAAACGGCTGCCCTGACCCATCTCTCCTACGAAGAGATGGCGGTACGCGGCATGGCGCTGAGGGTCCAGACAGTTTCCGGCTCCGGCAACGACCTCATCCTCGATCTCCTGACTTCCTCGCCGATTCCGACGCTCGATCTCGACCCGCTCTGGTCGTTCCTCGGCTGGTGGCTGCAGGAGGCCTCGAAGGCGATCATGATCCGGTATTCGATCCAATAGGTTCTCTCTCCCCGACGAGGGAGCGGACTCGGCCGGGACGGCCGAGTCGAGTGAGGGGGACGCCGAAGGCGTTCCGAAACACGGCACAATCTGGCCGCGATGTCCCCCCATCCCGCTCGCTGCGGTACCGCAGCGAGTCGGCCTTCTCCCTCGTTGGGAGAAGGCAAAAAAAACGCGGCCGAAGCCGCGCTTTTCGAATTCCGAAGTCCGGGAGCCTCAGCGCGCCGCAGCAGTCGAGGACTGGCTTGCCGTGCCGGTGGTCTTCTCGGCGATACGGGCCTTCTTGCCGCGCAGTTCGCGCAGGTAATAGAGCTTGGCGCGACGGACCTTGCCGCGGCGCAGCACCTTCACCGAGTCGATGATCGGCGAATAGAACGGGAAGACGCGCTCGACGCCCTCGCCGTAGGAAATCTTGCGGACCGTGAAGGTCTCGTTGAGGCCGCCGCCGGACTTGGAGATCACGACGCCTTCGTAGGCCTGGACGCGGGTGCGCTCGCCTTCACGAACCTTGACGTTGACCTGGACGGTATCGCCGGGAGCGAAGTCCGGGATCGTGCGGACCGCCGCGACGATGTCCATCTGCTCGCGGTCGAGCTGCTCGATGATGTTAACGGCCATAATCTTGATCTCCGCGGCACCGCGCCCGAACGCTCGGGGGCGCCTTAAACCGTGCGAATAGCGATTGAGGGGCGGCTATTACTCGATCTTTGGCGGCTTGTCGACGCCCGATGACAGCTTCGCGACATATTTCGCCAGCAGGTCGGGCCGGCGGGCCCTCGTCGCCTTGATCGCCTCGAGTTTTCGCCAGCGCGCGACCGCCTTGTGATCGCCGGAGGTCAGCACCTCGGGAACACCCATTCCGCGCCATTCTGCCGGCTTGGTGAACTGCGGATATTCCAGGAGATCGGCTTCGAAGCTCTCGTCCGATCCGGACTGATCGTGCCCCATCACGCCGGGCAGGAGCCTGACGCAGGCATCGAGCAGAAGTAGTGCCGCGGGCTCTCCACCCGACAGCACCACATCGCCGACCGAGACCTCTTCAAGCCCGCATGCCGAGGTAAGGCGGTCATCGATACCCTCGAACCGGCCGCAGACGACGACCACGCCGGGTCCGGCGGCGAGCTCGCGCACCAGATCCTGCGTCACCGGTCGTCCGCGCGGCGTCATCAGCAGGCGTCGCCGCTCGCCCGCGCTCTCGATGGCGGCCGCCAGCACGTCCGGCCGCATCACCATGCCAGGTCCGCCACCGAAGGGCGTGTCGTCGACCGAACGGTGCTTGTCGGTCGCAAAATCGCGGGGATTGAGGGTGTCGAGCGTCCAGGTGCCGCTTTCCAGCGCCCGTCCCGCAAGGCTCACGCCCAGCGTGCCGGGAAACATCTCCGGAAACAGCGTGACGATCGTCGCCCGCCAGCTCACGGCTTCGGTTCCTCGCCGCCTTCGTCGTCGAAGATGCCGGCCGGGGGTTCGGCGACGACGCGGCCGGCCTTCACGTCTACGGTCGGCACGAAGGTGCGGGTGAAGGGAAGGTGGACCGAGGGCAGGTTGTCCCGGGATATCTCAAGCACGTCGCCCGCGCCGAAATCCTCGACCGCGATGATCTTGCCGAGCACGGTGCCCGAGGAATCCTCGACCCGGAGCCCGATCAGGTCGGACTGGTAGAATTCGTCCTCCTCCGTGTCCGGCAGCCGGTCGCGGGGAACGAAGAGGCGGGTATGGGTGAGGGAGGCCGCGACATCGCGGTCAGTGATGCCCTCGAACCGCGCGATCACCATGTCGCCCTGGAGCCGGGCGGCCGCGATCTTGAACACCCGCGATCCGTCCTCAGTCTCCAGCGGTCCGTAGTCCTTCATCGCGAGCGGGTCGTCGGTGAAGGGCTTCACGCGAAGCTCCCCCCGCACGCCATGAGGCGCGCCGATCACGCCAATCAGGATGCGGGCGGGAGGCATGGAGGTCTCGTATCCCGGACAAGCTCCGCTAAGCGGAGCGCCGATCCGGGATCCATAACCCCGGTATCGGCAAGAGAAGCAAGGCCGTGGTTATGGGTTCCGGACAGACGCTGCGCGTCTTCCGGAACACGCACAAATCACTCCTGCTCGGCGGGAGCGGCTTCCGCGGCGGCCGGCTCTTCAGCCGGAGCCTCTTCGACCGGAGCGTTCTTGGCGGCTTCTGCCTCGGCCTTCGCGGCGGCGGCAGCAGCGGCCTTGTCTTCCTCGGCAGCCTTGATGGCGTCGAGACGCTCCTGAGCCTTCTTGCCCGGCAGAGCCTTGGTCGGGTTGCTGCGGGCCGGACGGGTGGCAACGCCCTTGTCGGCGAGGAAGCGGAGCACGCGGTCGGTCGGGGTCGCGCCCTTCTTGATCCATTCCTGCGCCTTCTCGACGTCGAGCTCGACGCGCTCGGCATCCTTGCCCAGCATCGGGTTATAGGTGCCGATCTTGTCGATGAACCGGCCGTCGCGCGGGGAGCGCGAGTCGGCGATGACGATGCGGTAGAACGGACGCTTCTTGGCGCCGCCACGGGCGAGACGGATCTTCAGGGACATTCACTTCACTCCATTCGAATTGTTGGCCGCTTGGGCCGGGATCACTTCTTTTTTCCAAAACCGGGGAAGCCGCCGAGGCCCGGCAGCTTGGGTCCGAGGCCGGGAACTCCGCCGGGCGCACCCGGGAAATTCGGCGGCAGGCCGGGCATTCCACCCGGCGGCAATTGAGGCGGCGCGCCCTTGGCGAGCTGCTTCAGCGCATTGGGATCCATGCCCGGCGGCATCCCGCCAGGCGGCATTCCCATTCCGAGCTTGCTGGCGAGGCCGGCGAGACCGCCGCGTCCGCCCTTGCCCATCATCTTCATCATGTCGGCCATCTGCCGGTGCATCTTGAGCAGCCGGTTGATGTCCTCGACCTTCGTCCCGGAGCCTGCCGCGATGCGCTTCTTGCGGGAGTTCTTGAGGATGTCGGGGTTCTTGCGCTCGGCGGCGGTCATCGAGCCGATGATCGCGGTCTGGCGCTTGAGGATGCGGTCGTCGAGATTGGCGTTCTCGAGCTGGGCCTTCATCTTGCCCATGCCGGGCAGCAGGCCCATCACGCCGGACATTCCGCCCATGCGCTGCATCTGCTGGAGCTGGTCACGCAAATCGTTCAGGTCGAACTGACCCTTGCGCATCCGCTCGGCGGCCTTGGCGGCCTTTTCGGCGTCGATCTCGGCGGCGGCCTTCTCGACCAGAGAGACGATGTCGCCCATGCCGAGGATGCGGCCGGCGATGCGCTCGGGATCGAAATCCTCCAGCGCGTCCATCTTCTCACCGACGCCGATCAGCTTGATCGGCTTGCCGGTGACGGCGCGCATCGACAGCGCCGCGCCGCCACGGCCATCGCCGTCGACACGGGTCAGCACGATGCCGGTGATGCCGAGCGCGCCGTCGAAGGCGCGGGCGGTGTTGACCGCGTCCTGGCCGGTCAGCGCGTCGGCGACGAGAATGACCTCGTGCGGCTTGGCGACCCGCTTCACCTCGGCCGCTTCCGCCATCAGGCTCTCGTCGACCGTGGTGCGGCCGGCGGTGTCGAGCATCACGACATCGTAGCCGCCGAGACGGCCCGCCTGCATCGCGCGTTCGGCGATCTGCACCGCCGACTGGCCGGCGACGATCGGCAGCGTCGCGACGCCGACCTGCTGGCCCAGCACCGCGAGCTGTTCCATCGCGGCCGGGCGGCGGGTGTCGAGCGAGGCCATCAGGACCTTGCGCTTGTCGCGGTCCTGCAGGCGCTTGGCGATCTTCGCCGTCGAGGTCGTCTTGCCCGAGCCCTGCAGGCCGACCATCAGGATCGGCACCGGCGCGGCGGCGGCGAGCGAGATCGGCTGCGCATCGGAGCCAAGGGTCGCGACAAGTTCGTCATGGACGATCTTGATGACCATCTGACCCGGCTTGACCGTCTTCAGCAGTTCGGCGCCGACGGCGCGTTCGCGCACCCTGTCGGTGAAGCTGCGGACGACATCGAGCGCGACGTCCGCCTCCAGCAGCGCACGCCGCACTTCGCGCATGGCTTCGCCGACGTCGCTCTCAGAGAGGGCGCCGCGACCGCGAAGCTTGTCGAATATGCCGCCGAGGCGGTCCTGAAGCGTGTCGAACACTCGACCTAGCCTTTGTTTCTCTCTGCGAGAGCCGTCTCGAAATGCGAGACGGCGCTCTCAAACTTGTCGCGGCATCCTGTATTGCAGAAGCCGACGACCTCACCCTTGTAGACGGTCAGCGAGTCTTCCGAGATCGGCTTCCCCGACCACGGGCAGGTCTCGTTGACCGCGTCCTCGATCCTCAATCCGGCATTGGCTACGCTCATTGCTCGCCTCCGAAATCGGCATCTGACCATCCAACGCAAAACGCGCCCGAGGGCGCATCGCGCTGTCGGGCGTTGACCTCCAGCCTCATGGGCCGGTCGGTGGCTCAGGCGTTGGACGCGTGAGAACAGCGAGGCGAATACGCGCGCAGTGTGGCGGAGTCAAGGAAATGGGTGTTGGAGAGCGTTCCCCCGACCGCGCACGGCAAAGCCGTGTCGCGTGATCCGGGGCCCAGCGTATAGGCGCGCCGCAGGCGCTCTTTAGCTAAGGAGCTTCGCGAGTATGCGCTGGGTCCCGGTTCTCGGGATGCGCTTCGCGCACACGGACCGGGAGACGCTTGCCGCCTGCTCCTCGCGGTGCCAAAACCCCGCAATGTTCGATCCTTCCCTCGCCGGCCGCCTCACCTTCCAGCATCAGGCGCCGACCAAGCCGCCGCTTCCGCCGGGGCAGCACAATCTCGGCCTGTTCGAGCCGCGCGACTACGTCCTCGTCGTCCCGGAAGGGATCGACGCGACCGGGCCGACCCCGCTGATGATCATGTTCCACGGCGGCGGCGGCAGCGCCGAGAAGATCATGCCGGTCATGAAGACCCACGCGGAGAACAACAAGTTCCTCCTGCTCGTGCCGCAATCCTTCATGCCGACCTGGGACATCGTCATCGCCGGCAACGGCCCCGACCGCGAGCGCCTCGATATCGCGCTGAACGAAGTGGCGTCGCGCTTCGCGCTCGATCCGACCCATTTCGCCTTCGCCGGTCATTCCGACGGCGGCAGCTATTCGCTGTCGAACGGCCTCTGCAACGGCGATCTCGTCACCCACATCCTCGCCTTCTCGGCCGGGTTCATGACGCCGCTGCATCAGGAGGGCGCGCCGCACATCTTCATCGCGCACGGCTCGAAGGATGAGCAGACGCCGGTCGAGACGGCGGGCAGGGCGCATGCGACGCGCCTGAAAAATGCCGGTTATGACGTGACCTATATTGAGTATGATGGTCCCCATAAGTCCCAGCCGCACATCGTCGCCGTGGCCGTGAAGTACTTTCTGAACTATCCGCCCGCGAACCGGCAGCAGCCGGAAGCGTCGTGAATCGTCGCGCGGTGCTGACCCTTCTCGCCTCCCCCATCCTGGCCCTCACCGCCGGGACCGGCTGGGTTCGCGGGCAGTCCGGTCGCAATCCCTACTATTCCGGCCCGGTCAGCGATCATTTCGACGGGCAGAGATTCTTCAATCCGAACACAAACGTCGACAAGACCGCCTCGGAACTTGCTCGTTTCCTGCTCGGCACGCCGCGCGAGGACTGGCCCAAAGCCTGGCCAAGCCCGTTCCCGCAGGACAAGCCGCCGGCCGAAGTCCGTGACGGCGTCCGCGTCACCCTGATCGGCCATGCCAGCTATTTGATCCAGACCGGCGGCGTGAACATTCTGTGCGACCCGATCTTCTCCGAGCGCGCCTCGCCCTTCACCTTCGCCGGACCAAAGCGCGTCAACGCGCCGGGCATCGCCTTCGCCGACCTGCCGAAGATCCACGCGGTCCTGGTCAGCCATAACCATTACGATCACATGGACACCGCGACCCTCGCCCGGCTCGTGAGGCGCGACAATCCGCGGGTCATCGCGCCGCTTGGCAACGACACGATCCTGAAGGCTGCTATCCCGAACATCTCGGTCGAAGCCCATGATTGGGGCGACCGCGTCGAATTCGCGCCCGGCGTCGTGGTCACGCTCGTCGCCACCGCCCACTGGTCCGCCCGCGGTCTCGGCGACCGTCGCAAGGCGCTCTGGGCGAGCTTCGTCATCGAGACGCCGAAGGGCCGCATCTATCATGTCGGCGACACCGGCTATGCCGAGGATGCGAACTTCACCGCGCACGGCAAGACATATGGTCCGTTCCGCCTCGCGCTTCTGCCGATCGGCGCCTACGAGCCGCGCTGGTTCATGCAGACCAACCACATGAATCCCGAGGAAGCGGTGATGGCGTTCCAGCGCCTCGGCGCCGAACAGGCCATCGGCCACCATTGGGGCACCTTCCGCCTGACCGCCGAGGCGGTCGACGCGCCGGAGAAGGCCCTTGCCGATGCGCGCGCCAAATACGGTCTCGCGGAAACGCAATTCCAGGCCTTCCGCCCCGGTCAGGTGCTGGAAATCTAGCTTCCCTTCACCGGTTCGCCATATAAGCCTCCTGATGAGCGCGCTCGCGAACCATGCTTTTGTGAAGATGAACGGACTCGGCAACGAGATTCTGGTCGTCGATCTGCGCGACGGCGCGGCCGCTCCCACGGGCGAGGAAGCCCGCGCCATCCACGAATCCGGGCTCCGCTTCGACCAGTTGATGACGATCGAGCCCGCGCGCACCGCCGATATCGCGACGCGCATCTACAATAATGACGGCTCGCTCTCCTCGGCCTGCGGCAACGGCACCCGCTGCATCGCCTGGCTGGTCATGCAGGAGACGGGAAAGAACCGCCTCGTCATCAATTCCGACGCCGGCCCGCTGATCGCGACCGCCGGCGCCGCGCCACAGACGATCACCGTCGATATGGGCGTGCCGCGCTTCGGCTGGAACGAGATTCCGCTGGCTGAGGAGTTCCGCGACACCCGGGCGATCGAGCTCCAGATCGGCCCGATCGACGCGCCGGTCCTCCATTCGCCCTCGGTCGCCAATGTCGGCAACCCGCATGCGATCTTCTGGGTCGACGATGTCGAGGTCTACGATCTCGGCCGCTTCGGGCCGCTGCTCGAAAACCATCCGATCTTCCCCGAGCGCGCCAATATCTCGCTCGCCCATGTCACCGCGCCCGACGCGCTGACGCTGAAGGTGTGGGAGCGCGGCGCGGGCCTGACGCGCGCTTGCGGCACCGCCGCCTGCGCCGCCGCCGTTTCGGCTGCCCGCACCCGCCGCACCGATCGCTCCGTTACGGTCACGCTTCCCGGTGGTCCGCTGCACATCCTCTGGCGCGAGGAGGACGACCACATCCTGATGACCGGACCGGTCGAGACCGAATTCGAGGGGCGGTTCGATCCCGCGATCTTCGCCGGTAGCGCTGCGTGAGCGTCGAGGTCGTCACGTTCGGTTGCCGCCTCAACGCCAATGAGAGCGAGGCGATCCGCCTCGCCGCCATCGCCGCCGGTCGCGAGAATCTGATCGTCGTCAACACCTGCGCGGTGACGGCCGAGGCGACCGCCCAGGCCCGCCAGACCATCCGCAAGCTCCGCCGCCTCAACCCGCAATCCGACATCGTCGTCACCGGCTGCGCGGCGCAGGTAGAACCGGAAATGTTCGCCGCGATGGGCGAGGTCACGCAGGTCGTCGGCAACGGCGCCAAGACCCGCACCGAGACCTGGACCCCGAGCTTCGGGATGGAATCGAGCGAACGGGTCAAGGTCGACGACATCATGTCGGTGCGCGAGACCGCTCTGCATCTGATCGACGGCATGGAGGGCCTCGCGCGCGCCTTCGTGCAGGTCCAGAACGGCTGCGATCACCGCTGCACCTTCTGCATCATCCCATTCGGCCGCGGTCCCTCGCGCTCGGTGCCGATGGGCGCCGTGGTCGATCAGGTCAGGCGCCTCGTCGACAAGGGTTGCCGCGAGATCGTCCTCACCGGCGTCGACCTCACCAGCTACGGCCCCGATCTGCCGGGTGGACCGACGCTCGGCAAGCTCGTTCGCACCATCCTGAAAGCGGTCCCCGATCTGCCGCGCCTGCGCATCTCGTCCATCGACGCTGTCGAGGCCGACGACGACCTCCTGATCGCCATCGCCGAGGAAGAGCGGCTGATGCCGCACCTGCATATCTCGTTGCAAGCGGGCGACGATCTCATCCTCAAGCGCATGAAGCGCCGGCACCTGCGCGCCGATGCCATTCGTTTTTGTAATGACATTAGACACACCCGCCCCGATGTCGTCTTCGGCGCGGATTTCATCACCGGCTTCCCGACGGAAACCGAAACCCAGTTCCGAAATACCCAGACGCTCGTCGCCGAATGCGGGTTGACGCATCTCCACGTCTTCCCGTTCTCGCCGCGACCCGGAACGCCGGCCGCGCGCATGCCGCAGATCCCGCGAGAGATCGCCAAGGAGCGGGCAGCCCGCCTGCGCGCGACTGGACAGGACGCGCTGCACCGCCACCTTTCCGGAGAGATCGGCCGCCGCCGGTCGATCCTGGTCGAAAATCCTGCGACCGGCCGCACGGAGGGCTTCGCGCTGGTGAAGCTTGCACGCCCGGCCGAGACGGGCAGTGTGGTTCCGGTCACCATCGCCGGGCATGACGGCGCGAGACTGCTGGCAGCATAATGGCAGAAGAAAAGAAACCCGGCCTGTTCGGTCGTCTGTTCGGCAGCAAGCCCGCGCTCCAGCCCGAGCCGGATGTGCCTCGGCCTGAACCCGACATACCGGCACCCAGGCCCGATGAGCCGGAAATACCCGAGCCGGATTTTCCGACGCCGGATCCCGACATACCCGAACCCGGGCCGGAAGAGCCTGAACCCGAACCGGAGACGCCGGACGAGCCGCTGATCATGCGGCCTGCCATGGACGACGCTGATGCGCTTGCGCCAGAGGTCGAGGCGCCGCGCGACGGGCCGAGCTGGTTCACCCGTCTCCGCGAAGGCCTCGCGCGCACGTCCGGTCGCCTCGGCTCCGGCATCGCCGACCTGTTTACCAAAGCCAAGTTCGACGCCGCGACCCTCGATGAGCTCGAAGACCTGCTGATCCAGGCCGATCTCGGCGTCGACACCGCCCAGCGCATCACTCAGGAAGTCGGCCGCCAGCGCCACGAGCGCGGACTCGATGCGGCAGGCGTTCGTGGAGTGGTCGCGACCGAGGTCGAAAAGGCGCTCGCCGACGTCGCGAAGCCGCTCGTCGTCGACAATGCGCCGAAGCCCTTCGTCATCCTCATGGTCGGCGTCAACGGCTCTGGCAAGACGACGACCATCGGCAAGCTCGCCCAGAAATTCCGCTCCGAAGGAAAGTCCGTCTGGCTCGCCGCCGGCGATACCTTCCGCGCGGCGGCCGTCGAGCAATTGGCGGTCTGGGCCGGCCGCATCGGCGTGCCGATCGTCAAGAAGGACATCGGCGCGGACGCGTCGGGCCTCGCCTTCGAGGCGTTGGAAAAAGCCAAGGCCGCGAATGCCGACGTGCTGATGATCGACACCGCCGGCCGCCTGCAGAACCGCTCCGAACTGATGCAGGAGCTGGAGAAGATCGCCCGCGTCATCAAGAAGCTCGACGCGGACGCACCGCACGCGGTCCTGCTCGTCCTCGACGCGACCGTCGGCCAGAACGCGCTCGGCCAGGTCGAGGCGTTCCAGAAGACGGCGGGCGTCACCGGGCTCGTGATGACCAAGCTCGACGGCACGGCGCGTGGCGGCATCCTCGTCGCAGTGGCCGAGAAGTTCGGCCTGCCGATCCATTTCATCGGCGTCGGCGAAGGGGTCGTCGATCTCGAACCCTTCGACGCTCGCGATTTTGCCCGCGCACTCGTGGGCCTGGATTAGAAAATGACCATCAAGACCACAGCCGACGATACTTCGAAGAAACTCAATCCGCTGCTGAAGCTTGCATTGGAGCTCGGCCCGCTCGGCATCTTCTTCGTTTCGAATTCGAAAGCCGGCGTGTTCTGGGCGACCGGCCTGTTCATGGTCGCAACCGTTGTCTCGCTGGTCGCGTCATGGCTTCTGATCCGCCGCGTGCCGATCATGCCGCTCGTCACCGGCGTCGTCGTGCTGATCTTCGGTGGGCTGACGCTCTACCTGCAGGACGAGCACTTCATCAAGCTGAAGCCGACCATCGTGAACCTGCTCTTCGCCGGCACGCTGCTCGGTGGGCTGTTCTTCAGAAAGTCGTTTCTGGAGATCGTCTTCGATTCGGCGTTCGACCTGACCGATGAGGGATGGATGAAGCTCACCTTCCGCTGGGGCCTGTTCTTCCTGTTCCTCGCCGTCCTGAACGAGGTCGTCTGGCGAAATTTCTCGACCGACTTCTGGGTGGCATTCAAGGTCTGGGGCGTCTTCCCGCTGACCTTCCTGTTCGCGCTCTGCCAGTTCCCGCTGATCCAGCGCTACGACGCGGCAAAGGTCGACGCGGCCTCCTGAGCCGTCGTCCTCCGGCTCGACCGGAGGACCCATCGAGACTTCGCCGTATGGCATGGGATCTCCGGTCAAGCCGGAGGATGACGACCCGATCTAATTGCCCCCATCAGGAACGGTTTTCCGCCGCGACCAGCGCTTCGTTGGCGCTGGCCAGCTTCTGCCTCAGTCCCCAGCGGACGCTGCGATTCAGCGCCTGTTCGATATCGCGGTCGGATTCCATGATCTGGAGCAGCGAGCTCTTCTCGAAGGCGAGCGCGCGGATGCTGGTCTTCGCGGTCGCTGTCGCGGTGGCCGGCGTCTCGGTCATGATGCTGATCTCGCCGACGAGACTGCCGCGATCGCAGAACCCGACCGCCACGCCGTCGACCGTGATCTCGACCTCGCCGCTCGCCACGAAGAACATGTGGCTGACGAGATCGCCCTGCGTGACGAGCACCTTCTCCGGTGGCACATCGAGCCAGGCACCGGCACGGGTCAGCCGATGTGCCTGCTCCGGGCTTAGCCCGGGCACGACGTAATCGCGGAAGAGCTGCTCCTCGGCCGAGAAATGGAACGAGCGCGTCTTGTACGCCGCCAGCGCCATCTGGCCGACATTGACGGCGATCAGCGCTGCGAGCCAGGCGGCAGCGGCCTGGTTTCCGGTGCCGATCAGATGGCCGAAAATGCCGATCGCCGCCGCGGCGATGACCATCAGGCGCAACGGCACCATGCGCGTCGACAGCATGGACATGACGAGGAGCGCGTAAAAGGCGTGCTCCATCATCGTCATCGGGGCTGGCAGCGCGATTTCCTGCATGGCGCGCACACTGCCCATAGTGGGCGCGCGGGCGCAAGCCGGGAGAGTGCGCTAAAGGCCGGCCGAAGCGGTGCCGCGTTCGGCCTTGTCGATCTCGGGCAGGATGATGTCAGTGATCGCCGCTTCGGTCAGAGGGCCGATATGCTTGTAGGCGATGGTGCCGTCCTTGCCGACGATGAAGGTCTCCGGAACGCCATAGACGCCCCAGTCGATCGCCGCGCGACCCTTCTCGTCCACGCCGATCGCCGCGAAGGGATTGCCGAGGTCGCCGAGGAATTTCAGCGAGTTCGCCGGTTCGTCCTTGTAGGCGATGCCGACGAGCCGGGCCCGGCCGAGCTGCGACAGACGCAACAGCAGCGGGTGTTCGTCGCGGCACGGCGCGCACCACGACGCCCAGACATTGACGATCGTGACATGGCCCTGGGTGAGATCGGCCTTGGACAGGCCAGGCACCGGCGAGCCGTCGGCCGTCTTCAACCCGTCGAGCGGCGGCAGCGTGAACTCCGGTGCCGGCCGGCCGATCAGGGCTGAGGGGATCGTAGACGGATCGCCGGAATAGAGGCGGAAATAGAACAGCGCGACGAGCGCCGCGAACAGGACGAGGGGGATCACGACGGCCCAGCGGGCCGATCTCCTTGCGGGCTGCGACACGGGATCGGTCACTTTTTGCCTCGGTTCGGCTTGGCCGCTTCGGGTCCGAGACGCGCTTCGAGATCGGCAAGGGCCCGCCGCTGCGCCCGGTGGTCAAGCAGGCTCCAGACGATCAGGCTGATCACGGTGACGGCCGCGAACGCATAGGCCGCAATAATATAGCCGGTGTGAGGGGTCACGCGCCGCTCTCCGCCGCGCGCAGGCGCAGGCCGCGCAACCGCCGCCGCATCAGTTCCGTCCGCATCAGCAGAAGATGCAGCGTCAGGAACAAGAGCGTGAACGCGAGCGCGTTGATCAGCAGCGGAACGAGGATCGCCGGGTGGATCGTCGGTCCGTCGACACGGAACACCGAAGCGCCCTGATGCAGCGTGTTCCACCAGTCGACCGAGAACTTCACGATCGGGATGTTGACGAAGCCGACCAGCGTAAGGATCGCCACGAGCTTCGCCGCGCGGCTCGGCTCGTCGAGCGCGGCGCGCAGCGCCATGACGCCGAGATACATCAGGAAGAGGACGAGGACCGAGGTCAGCCGCGCGTCCCAGACCCACCACGTACCCCACATCGGCCGACCCCAGAGCGAGCCGGTCACGAGCGCGATCAGGGTGAACGCCGCGCCCAAAGGAGCCGCGGCCTGCGCCGCCACGTCGGCGAGCGGGTGACGCCAGACGAGGACGCCGAGGCTCGCGATCGACATCATCGTCCAGCCGAACATCGACAACCAGGCCGACGGGACGTGGATGAACATGATCCGCACCGTCTCGCCCTGCTGGTAGTCGGCGGGCGCAACGAAGAAGCCTTGCCAGAGACCGATGGCAAAGAGCACGGCCGTTGCCCCGGCGAGCCAGGGCAGGATCTTTTCCGCGATCGCGGAAAAGCGGGCGGGGTTCGCGAGAGCGATCATCGGGCGCGATGTAGACCCGCCGTCCACGGGAGGCAATGCGGCACGGTTCACGCCTGCGATGCCTTCAATGCGGCCGCGGCGGCCAGCGGGCCAAGGACGAGGCTGCCGAGCATCACCGCCAGCAGCAGCGTGAACGAAGGTCCGAACCCGCCGCCGCCCGCAATGCCCGCGGTCGCGCCGACGCCGAAGATCAGCACCGGGACGGTGAGCGGCAGGACGAGGACCGGCAGCAGTAGTCCGCCACGCTTCAGTCCCACCGTCAGCGCCGCACCGACGGCGCCAAGCAATGTCAGGGTCGGTGTGCCGACGAGGAGCGTCAGCGCGACCGTGCCGAGCGTTTCAGGGGGCAGATTGAGCATCAGGCCCAGCAGGGGCGCCGCGACCGCAAGCGGAAGTCCGGTCGCGATCCAGTGCGCGGCGGCCTTTGCCAATACGATCAGCGCGAGCGGCGACGGCGTGGTCAGCAGAAGATCGAGGCTTCCGTCCTCGGCATCCTGTCCGAACAGGCGGTCGAGGCCGATCAGCGTCGATAACAGCGCCGCGATCCAGAGCAGCGCAGGGCCGATACGCGATAGCAATACCAGGTCCGGGCCGATCGCGAACGGCGCGACCGCGATCACGCTGACGAAGAAGACGAGCGGCAGTCCGAACCCGCCGCCGGCCCGGATCGCAAGGGTGAAGTCGCGCCGCATCACGGCGATAAGCGTGCCCATCAGTGATGACGCCTGTCTCCCTCTCCCCGGTGGGGAGAGGGTCGGGGTGAGGGGAGCCTGTCGTTGCAACGACCCTCACCCGCTCGCCTGCGGCGAGTCGACTTCTCCCCGATGGGGAGAGGAAAACGCGGCGCCGTCCGCCTCATACCGCGCGCCCCAGCACCATGCGCTTCAGCTTCGGCCAGCCGAGATCGGCATGGGTCGCCGCCACGACGATGCCGCCTGCCTTCCTGTGATCGCGGACGAGATCGCCGAGCCGCGCCACGCCGTCGGTGTCGAGAGCCGTCGCCGGTTCGTCGAGTAGCCAGATCGGCCGGCCGACGCTGACCAGCCGCGCCATCGCAAGGCGCCGCCGCTGGCCGGCTGACAGGATCGAGGCGGGGAGGTCCGCGGTATGTGCGAGCCCGACAGCTTCGAGCGCATCGCCGATGGTCGCGGCCGTCCCGCCGAGCGCCTGTGTCCAGAACGAGAGGTTCTCGAGGACGGTCAAGGACCCCTTGGTTCCCTCCGAATGCCCAAGCAGGTGCACTTGCTCGGAAAGCTGGGCTTCGGGATTGCCGCCCTTGAGTTCTATCGTTCCACTCGCCGCTGGAAGCAATCCCGCCAAAGTCCGCAGCAGTGTCGACTTGCCGGCGCCGTTCGGGCCGGTGACCACAAGCGCGTCACCTGCCGACAGATTGAGCGAAATCCCAGTCAGGATAATGCGTTCGCCGCGCTCGACGACTAGGCCGGACGCGCTCAAACTGAATGCAGTTGACGATTTTTCTGCCTGTTTTGCGGTCGCCAACGCGTCCCCACTCTGGAAGGATTCGAAAGGGCTCATTATAGTCCGGTCAGGCTCGACGAATCCCGATCAAGGGGCGACCTGGTGTGTGTCATCCTCTGGCACCATCGTCGTGGAGTGCACACGCTCCCGCCGAGTGTCTGGTAAAAGGATCAGCACTCGTGTCCAAGTCATCCCTCGACAGCTTCAAATGCCGCACAACTCTGTCCGCTGGCGGCAAGACCTACACCTATTACAGCCTCGCCGCCGCTGAGAAAAATGGTCTCGACGGCATCTCGGCGCTGCCCTTCTCGATGAAGGTGCTGCTTGAGAACCTCCTGCGCATGGAAGACGGCCGCTCCGTCTCCAAGTCCGACATCGTCTCGATCAAGGACTGGCTGGTGAACCGCGGCAAGGAAGAGCGCGAGATCGCCTATCGTCCCGCGCGCGTCCTGATGCAGGACTTCACCGGCGTCCCGGCCGTCGTCGACCTCGCTGCCATGCGCGATGCGATGGTCAATCTCGGCGGCGATCCGAAGCGCATCAACCCGCTGGTGCCGGTCGATCTCGTCATCGATCATTCGGTCATCGTCAACTTCTTCGGCAACAATGCGGCCTTCGGCAAGAACGTTGAGGAGGAGTACAAGCAGAACCAGGAGCGCTACCGCTTCCTGAAATGGGGCCAGAACGCGTTCGACAATTTCCGCGTCGTCCCTCCGGGCACCGGTATCTGCCACCAGGTAAACCTCGAATATCTCTCGCAGACGGTCTGGACCAGGACGGAAGGCGGCGAGACGATCGCCTATCCCGACACATGCGTCGGCACCGACAGCCACACGACCATGGTCAACGGCCTCGGCGTGCTGGCCTGGGGCGTCGGCGGCATCGAGGCGGAGGCGGCAATGCTCGGCCAGCCGGTTTCGATGCTCATCCCCGAAGTCATCGGCTTCAAGCTGACCGGCAAGATGAACGAGGGCATCACCGCGACTGACCTCGTGCTCACGGTCACGCAGATGCTCCGCAAGAAGGGCGTCGTCGGCAAGTTCGTCGAGTTCTTCGGCCCCGGCCTCGACCATCTCTCGCTCGCCGACCGCGCGACCATCGGCAACATGGCGCCGGAATACGGCGCCACCTGCGGCTTCTTCCCGGTCGATTCCGAGACCATCGCCTATCTCGACGAGACCGGCCGTACGCCGGATCGCATCGCGCTGGTCGAGGAATACTCGAAGGCGCAGGGCATGTGGCGTCATGCCGGCACTGCCGATCCGGTGTTCACCGACGTGCTCGAACTTGACATCAGCACGGTCCTGCCGTCGCTGGCAGGCCCGAAGCGCCCGCAGGATCGTGTTCTGCTTTCCGACACCAAGTCCGGCTTCCTCACCGCGCTGGAAGGCGAGTTCAAGAAGCCGGGCGAAGCCAGGAAGCGCGTTCCGGTCGAGAACTCCTCCTTCGATCTCGGCCACGGCGACGTCACCATCGCCGCCATCACCTCGTGCACCAATACCTCAAATCCGAGCGTGCTGATCGCGGCGGGCCTGCTCGCCCGCAATGCGGTGAAGAAGGGCTTGACCTCGAAGCCGTGGGTGAAGACCTCGCTCGCGCCGGGATCGCAGGTGGTCGAAGGCTATCTCAAGGCCGCCGATCTGCAGAAGGACCTCGACGCGCTCGGCTTCAATCTCGTCGGCTTCGGCTGCACGACCTGCATCGGCAATTCCGGTCCGCTGCAGGAAGACATCTCCGAGGCGATCAACAAGAACGACCTCGTCGCGGGCGCCGTCATTTCCGGCAACCGCAACTTCGAGGGTCGCGTGAACCCGGACGTCAAGGCGAACTACCTCGCTTCGCCTCCGCTCGTCGTCGCCTATGCGATCGCCGGCTCGCTGCAGATCGACCTGACCACCGAGCCGCTCGGCACGGGATCCGATGGCCGGCCGGTCTATCTCAAGGACATCTGGCCGTCGAACCAGGAGATCGCGACCTTCATTCGCGAGAACGTCACCAAGAAGATGTTCCAGGAGAAATACGCCGACGTCTTCAAGGGTGACGAGAACTGGCAGAAGATCGCGGTGCCGGCCGGCGAGACCTATGCCTGGGACGACCGGTCGACCTACGTCCAGAACCCGCCTTACTTCGTCGGCATGGAGCGCGAGCCCTCGCCGATCACCGACATCGAGAAGGCGCGTATCCTCGGCCTCTTCCTCGATTCGATCACGACGGACCACATCTCGCCCGCCGGTTCCATCAAGGAAGCGAGCCCGGCCGGTTTCTATCTGCGCGACCATCAGGTCCGCCCGGCCGACTTCAACCAGTACGGCACGCGTCGCGGCAATCACCAGGTCATGATGCGCGGCACCTTCGCCAATATCCGCATCAAGAACCAGATGATTCCGGGCATCGAGGGCGGCGTGACGATCCACGAGCCATCGGGCGAGCAGATGCCGATGTACGACGCGGCCATGCGCTACAAGGACGAAGGGGTCCCGCTCGTCGTCTTCGCCGGCAAGGAATACGGCACCGGCTCTTCGCGCGACTGGGCGGCGAAGGGCACCGCGCTGCTCGGCATCCGCGCCGTCATCGCCGAGAGCTTCGAGCGCATCCATCGCTCGAACCTGGTCGGCATGGGCGTCGTCCCGCTCGTCTTCGGCGAAGGCGTATCGTGGAAATCGCTAGGCCTGACCGGCAAGGAGATCGTGACGATTCAGGGTCTCGCCGAGGGGCTCCAGCCGCGTCAGATCCTGACAGCCGAGATCACATGTGCGAACGGCGACGTTACCGAAGTACCGCTCGTGTGCCGCATCGATACGTTGGAAGAATTGGAATACTTCCGAAACGGCGGCATCCTTCAGTACGTGCTCAGGGGCTTGGCGGCCTGACGGTCGCGTGCTCGTGACTGGCCCGCTTCGGCGGGCCAGTTCAGAAAGATGGAATGGTACGCATCCTTGCTTGTGCCGCGACCTTTCTGCTCTTCCTGATCGCGCCGGCCAGTTCACAACCCAGGGCAGTTCTTGAACTCTTTACGAGCCAGGGCTGCCCGTCCTCGCCGAAGGCGGACGATCTCGCCAAGCGGCTCGTGCAGGACCCAAACGTTCTGGTCCTGACCTACTCGCTCGACTACTGGGATTATCTCGGCTGGAAGGACACGCTCGCTTTGCCGGGCAACAGCGCGCGCTGGCGGGCCTATGGTTTGGCGCGCGGCGACAGGCAGGTCTTCACCCCGCAGATGATCGTCAACGGCACGACGTCCACGATGGGCAGCGACAAGGCGGGGATCGAATCCGCCGTGCTCGAGGCCGAAGACCATCCGGATATGCCGATAGACATCAGGGAGCAGTCCGCGCGCATCGAGGTCAAGTTAAGCGCGCCGCCGCGTGCGGCCGAAGTCTGGATTATTGCCTATTCCTCGCAGCGGACCGTGGAGATCGCCAAGGGCGACAATGCGGGCCGCACGATCACCTATAACAATGTCGTGCGTCGCATGACGCGGCTGGGTGCGGTCAACGGCAAGCCGGCGCGCTTCCTGATCACGCGGGGCGAGGCCGTGCCCGCGGATGCCGACCGCTATCTGGTCATGGTTCAGGCGGGAACGAGCGGCATGCCGGGGCCGATCCTCGCCGCCCAGGTCGCCAGTCGCTGAATTAAGATATTGCAAAAAAGAAGGGCCGGCGAACCGGCCCTTTCAAGATCCGCATCGGATAACATCCGAGCGTTACGGTCGACCCGGTCGTCTCCGCCCCGTGGGGCTGGGGGGCTGGAAAGGGGCTTTGACGACCGGGCCCCGAGGCAACAGTGGAATCCTCTCTCCGGCGTTAGGCGCTCGCACGGCTGGAACTGGGCGAAACTGTGAAATCGAGGGGTGATTTCATGATCGCTCAAATTGTCGATTCCTCGCTCTTGCGCCCGGTGCCGGGCAGCGCAATCATATTGTCACACAGTAAGAGGTGCTGATGGGTGAAGTGATCGAACCCTCGCGTCCATTCCGGACCGCCGGAGCCCCCGTTCCGGATGTCCGGCCTTCCCACGGTTCATTCATCTCCTTCGACCGGTCCGAACTCCGCGAGATCCTGAACGTCTACGGCCGTATGGTCGCCGCCGGCGAATGGCGGGACTACGCGATCGACCAGCTGAAGGAGAAGGCGGTTTTCTCGATCTTCCGCCATATGGGCGAGGTGCCGCTGTATCGGGTGGAGAAAGACCCGAAACTCCGTACCCGCCAGGGCGCCTACTCCGTCGTCACGGCGACCGGGCTCATTCTCAAACGCGGTCATGATCTTGCTCGGGTTCTGGCGGTACTGGACAGGCGTCTGAAGCTCGTCCGGAACTAAAGGGGCCTCCAATGTCTCGCCTCTTGACACGCCGCCAGGCTCTGGCTGGCGCGCTCAGCCTGCCGTTCGTCTCCAGGGCTCTCGCAGCCGCTCCATCTCCGGAAGCCGAACTCGCCGATCTCGAAAGGCGATCAGGTGGACGCCTCGGCGTGTCCGTGCTCGATCTCGGCTCGATACGCAGGTTCGGCTACCGCCCCGATGAGCGCTTTGCGATGTGCAGCACGTTCAAGCTGCTGGCCGCCGGCTACGTGCTCGCGCGGGTTGATCGCGGCGAGGAAAGGCTGGATCGCCGCATCGTCGTCCGAGAGAGCGATCTCGTCCCTTATGCACCGGCTGTCGAGAAGCGGCTGGGCGGCGACGGCATGACGATGTCCGAGCTCTGCGACGCGGCGATCACCCTCAGCGACAATGCCGCGGCCAATCTGATTCTCGCTTCCTATGGCGGCCCGGCCGGGCTGACGGCCTATCTCCGCTCGATCGGCGACGACGTCACCCGGCTCGACCGCAATGAGCCGACGCTCAACGAGGCCACGCCCGGCGATCCCCGCGACACAACTTCACCCGCCGCCATCCTCGATACGACCCGGAAACTGGTGCTCGGCGACGCCCTATCCGCCTCATCGCGCGAGCAGCTCAAGGCCTGGCTGATCGCCAACACGACCGGCGGCGCGCGCATCCGGGCGGGCGTTCCGAAGGACTGGATCGTCGGCGACAAGACCGGGACGGGCGACAAGGCCACGTCGAACGACGTCGCCGTACTCTGGCCGCCGGGTCGCGAGCCCGTCCTGCTCACGGTCTATTTCACCGGCTCGGCGCTTTCTCGCGACACGCAGAGCAAGGTCATCGCCGACGCAGCATCGATCGTCGTGCGCGGCCTTTGATCACGTGCCCGGCTCGCGTGCCGGCGGCTCGCCGTCACCCGACCCGAGCGCGCGCTGCATCAGGACCGTATCGAGCCAGCGGCCGTGCTTGCGGCCGACCGAGCGGAACGTGCCGGTCATCTCGAACCCGGCTGCCGCGTGGACCTTGATCGACGGCGTGTTATCGCTGTCGCCGATCACCGCGATCATCTGACGGAAGCCCTTCGCCTCGGCGTCGGCGATGAGCGCGTCGAGCAAAGCGCGACCGAGGCCGCGCCCGCGAAACGGGGCGTTCAGGTAGATCGAGTTTTCGACCGTGTATCCGTAGGCCGGGCGCGGCCGATACGGGCCGGCATAGGCATAGCCGGCCACGACGCCTTCTTCTTCAGCGACGATGTAGGGAAAGCCCCCGCCGGCAATGATGTCGAAGCGACGCCTCATTTCGTCGAGGCTCGGCGGTTCGAGTTCGAAGCTTGCCGTGCCGGTGCGGACGGCCTCGGCGTAGATTTCGGTGATGGCGGGGAGGTCGTCGGGGCGGGCGTCTCGGATCATGCGCGGCACCATACAAAAAGCCCCGGACAATGCCGGGGCTTTCGTTGTTCTTTGCGTCAGATCAACGGCGGTCGCCGAAGAACTGCAGCAGCATGGTGAACAGGTTGATGAAGTCGAGGTAGAGCGACAGAGCGCCCGAAATCGCCTTCTTGCCCATCACAGTGCCGTCGTCGCCGACGAAGTACATTTCCTTGATGCGCTGCGTGTCATACGCCGTCAGGCCCGAGAAGATCAGGACGCCGACCGACGAGATGACGAACTGCATCATCGAGCTCGCCAGGAAAATGTTGACGAGCGACGCGATGATGAGGCCGATCAGGCCCATCACAAGGAACGTGCCCATCGGTCCGAGGTCACGCTTCGTGGTGTAGCCGTAGAGGCTCAGCGCGCCGAAGGCCGCGGCCGTGATGAAGAACACCCGCGCGACCGACGTCCCCGTGTAGACGAGGAAGATCGTCGAGAGCGAGAGGCCCATCAGGGCCGAGAACACCCAGAACGCGATCTGCGCACCGGACATCGACATCGAATTCAGGCGCGCACTCAGATAGAATACGGCGCCCAGCGGAGCCAGCATGACCACCCACTTCAGCGGGCTCTGGTAGAGAGCGCGGCCGAGGTCGGTGAGCGCCAGCGCGCCACCGGCATCCTGCGTCACGGCGAGCTTGAACGCTCCGATCGCCACAAGGCCGGTGATGGCCAGGCCGATCGCCATGTAGTTGTAGACGGACAGCATGTAGGACCGGAGGCCCTGGTCAATCACTCCGGCCTCGGCCCGGGCCGTACCGGCACCATACCGGGCCGTACCGTAGCGGTCGAAGTCAGCCATTGCTTTAATCCCTCATAATATCCCGCATTCTCGGCGCGGGACCTCGACGGAGAATATGGGAGGGAGAGCCGTCACAGGCAAGCGTAAGTCTACAGTATTACAGAGAGTTCATCATCCGCGTGCGGCTCAGAGCTCGCGCAGCACCGAGGCGGGCTTCAGCCCGACGAGCCGCCACGTCCCGATCAAGCCCAGGACGATCGTCAGCCCCAGAGCGAAAAGAGCCGCCGAGGCAGCGCCCGGACCGTCGAAGCTGAAGGGGACGTCCATCACCTGCACGACGACGACCCAGGCGGAGATCGTTCCGGCGATGAGGCCGAAAACGGCGGTCGCTAACCCTATGAGGAGATATTCGAGCGCGAAGGCTCCGACGATCCGCCTGCGGGTCGCGCCTAGCGTCTTCAAGATCATCGCATCGTAAACGCGGTAGCGATGGCCGGCCGCGAGCGCACCCGCGAGGACGAGCACGCTCGCGACGAGGGTGATGCCGCTGGCGACCCGGATCGCCAGCGAAAGCTTGCCGACAAGATCGCCGATCGTCTCCAGAGCGTCCTTCACCCGCACCGCGCTGACCGACGGGAAGCGGCCGGCGGAAGCCTTCAGGAGGTTCGTTTCGGTCTCCGCGCCGGTATCGTCCGGCAGGGTCAAAGTCGCGAGGAACTGATAGGGCGCTCCCGCGAATGTGTTCGGCGAGAACACCATCACGAAATTGATGCCGAGGTTTTCCCACTCGACCGTGCGGAAGTTGGCGATCTTGGCGTTGATCTGCCTGCCGAGCACGTTGACCGAGATCATGTCGCCGACCTTGAGGTCGAGTTCCGCGCCGAGCTTGTTCTCGAACGAGACGAGGTTCTCGCCCGTGTAGTCGGCCGGCCACCAGGTTCCGCCGGTAATCACGGAGTCCTTCGGCAGGGTCGCCGAAAAGGTCAGCCCCCGGTCCCCGCGCAGCACCCAGGCGGCGTCGCCTGCCGGATAGTTTTCGGTTGATTGCCCCTTCAGCCCGGTAACCCGGCCTCGCAGCATCGGCACCTGCTCGATCGTGGCGCCAGGCGCGTTCATCTGCAGGAAGGCGTTGAAGTCCTGCGCTTCCGAATTCGGGATATCGATGAAGAAGAAGGTCGGCGCTCTCTCGGGCAGATTGGCCGTCAGCTGATTGCGGATCGAGGAATCGATCAATGTCAGCGCGACGAGAAGCGCCAATCCGAGGCCGAGCGACAGCACGACCGACGGCGTCAGAGCGCCGGGGCGATGGATGTTCGCCAGCGCAAGACGCAGTTCCGCCGAGCGCGGGCGCGGCAGCCGCCGGGCGATCGCCATGATGCCGGTCGCCACGACGCGCAAAAGGGCGAAGATTGCCACCGCCGCCCCAAGGAAGATCAGCGCCACCTTCTTGTCCGCGGCCGTCACGACCATGACCGCGACGAGCGCGCCGAGCGCCAGTGCGATGAGGACCAGATAGCCGATGCGCGGCCATGACGGCTTTTCCGACAAATGATCGCGGAAAAGCGCCGTGACCGGCATGTCGTGCGCGCGGGCGAGCGGCCATAGCGCGAAGACGAAGGCGATCAGCATGCCGAACAGCGCCGCCATCGCCAGCTGTTGCGGCTGCAATTGTGCCTCGAACGGCAGCGGCAGGATCGCCCCGGCCAGCCACTGGACGAGGAACGGCATCGCGGCGCCCAGCAGCAGGCCGGCTGCCACGCCCAATCCGGCGATCATCAGGATCTGCGCGAGATAGATCTGGAAGATACGGCTGCCGGGTGCCCCAAGCGCTTTGAGGACGGCGATCGACTCCCGCCGCTTCTCGACATAGGCCGCGACCGAGTTCGCCACACCGACACCACCGACGAGGAGTGCGGTCAGGCCGACCAGCGTGAGGAACTGCGTGAAGCGGCCGATATTCTGCTCGAGCCGGTCGCTCGCCTTGTCGCGCGTCTGGATACGCCAGCCAGCGTCCGGGAACGCAGTCTTGGCATCCTCGGTGAGCTTGATCACGTCCGCATTCGAAGCGCCGTTCGGAAGCGCCACGCGATAGCTCCAGCGCACCAGGCTGCCGGGCTGGATCAGTCCGCTTGCCATCAGCGCCTCGCGGGAAACAATCAGGCGCGGCCCGAGACCGATCCCGTCGGAGAGTGCGTCCGGCTCGGTGACGAGCGCCGCGCGGACCTCGATCGTCGCCGTGCCGAGCTGCAGCCGTCCACCTGTGGTAATGCCGAGGCGGCCGAGAAGCGTGGGATCGGCGACGGCGCCGAACGCACCGTCTCGACTGGCGAGAAGCCCGCTCAGGTCTCCGCCCGGATCGGTGACGAGCTTGCCCGCAAGCGGGTATGCGCCATCGACCGCCTTCAATTCGCTCAACGCCGCGGTGCCTTCCGCGGTCCGCGCCATCGCCCGCAGCGTGGCGACCGTCGACACGGTTCCCCGGGATGCAAGCAATCCGTACTCGTCCGGGCTCGCCTCGCGGTGGACCAGCGAAAACGCCGCGTCACCGCCCAGAATGGCGCGCCCCTCACGCTCCAGCCCGTCCTGCAGTCCCTGAGCGATCGAACCGACGCCGGCGATCGAGGCGACGCCGAGTGCGAGGCACGCCACGAAGATGCGAAAGCCCGAAAGCCCATTGCGCAGCTCGCGGAGTGCGAGCTTCAGCGAAAGCAGCAGCCCCGGCGCGCGCGGGGCATCGACGAAGGCGCTCACGCGTACAAGGTCTCCTGCGCATGCTGGATTTCGCCGGACCGCATTGCGATCACCCGGTCGCATCGTTTCGCGAGCACGGGATCGTGGGTCACCAGGACGAGCGTCATGCCGCGCTCGCGCGCCTTGCGGAATATGAGGTCGGAGACGGAGGAGCCGGTCGCTCCGTCGAGATTGCCGGTCGGCTCGTCGGCGAACAGGACTTTCGGATCGGTCGACAGTGCGCGTGCGAGCGCCACGCGCTGCTGTTCGCCGCCGGAAAGCTCGGCCGGATAATGCCCTTCGCGGGCGGCGAGCCCGACATCCGCCAGTTCGGCCCGTGCCCGGTCGAAGGCGTCGGGGCGCCCCGCGAGTTCGAGCGGCACCGCTACGTTCTCGAGCGCGGTCATGGTCGGAATCAGGTGGAAGCTCTGGAAGACGACACCGATATTCCGGCCGCGAAAGCGCGCCAGCGCGTCCTCGTCGAGTGTCGTGATATCCTGCCCGAGAATGGATACTTTCCCTCGGTCCGGGCGTTCCAGACCTGCCATGACCATCAGCAGCGACGATTTCCCCGAGCCGGAAGGCCCGGTCAGCGACACCTGTTCGCCGGATTCGATCAGGAGGGATATGGTCTTGAGAATGTGGACCCGGGCAGCGCCCCGTCCGAGGCTAAGGTCAATGTCCGTCAGTCTGATCGTCATGCCATCCGCTCCGAGAGCCAAGCATATGGAGGTCCAGAAGGTGCCGCGCCAGTCGTACCGTTCCCGCGCCGTTGCGGCATTTTTGAGCGTTATCCTGCTCGCGACAGGTTTTGCCGCGCCCGCTTCCGCGAAGACGATCAAGCTCGTGGCCCTCGGAGACAGCCTGACGGCGGGCTATCAATTGCCGCCGAACGACGCATTCCCGGTGGTGCTCGAAGCCGCCCTGAAGGCGAAGGGTTGGGATGTCTCGATCGCTAATGCCGGCGTTTCCGGAGACACCGCTGCCGCCGGCGCCGCCCGCGTCGATTGGTCGATTCCGGACGACACGCAGGGCGTCATCCTCGAACTGGGCGCCAACGACGCCCTGCGGGGCCTCGATCCGGAAACGACCCGCGCCGCACTCGACGGCATCCTCGCGCGGCTGAAGGAGCGCAAGATCCCGGTCCTGCTCGCGGGGATGTATGCGCCGCGCAATATGGGCGCCGCCTATTACGAAAAGTTCGATGCGCTCTATCCAGCGCTTGCCGAGAAATACGGGCTCATGCTCTATCCGTTCTTCCTCGACGGCGTCGCCGGTCAGACCTCCCTCAATCTCGGAGATGGAATGCACCCGACGCCGGAAGGCGTGCGGGTGATCGTCGAGAAGATGCTGCCCGTCGCCGAAGATTTCCTCCGCCGGATCCAAGCCGGCACCTAACCCGAGCCCTGTCCGATGCCGCGTCTTTTCACAGCGCTCGAAGTTCCGCCCGACATCGGCGAGAGGCTCTCGTTCCTGCGCGGCGGATTGCCCGGCGCGCGCTGGATCGATGTCGAGAACTATCACATCACCTTGCGCTTTCTCGGCGACGTCGACGACCGCACGGCGCGCGATGCCGCCCAGCTCCTCGGCGGCGTGCAGCGTGATCCGATCAGCGTCACGCTCGGCGATCTCGATGCGTTCGGCGGCTCGCGTCCGCGCGCCATCATCGTCAAGGCACAGGCGACGACCGCGCTGATCGAGCTTCAGGCCGAGCACGAACGTCTCCTGCGCCGCGTCGGTCTGGCCCCGGAAAGCCGGAAATATACCCCGCACGTCACCTTGGCGCGCCTGCGCGACGTCTCGCCGCGGGCGACGGCCGACTGGCTGGCGACGCGTGGCGGCGCGCCCCGCCTGCATTTCGAGGCGAGCCGTTTCGTCCTGTTCTCCTCGCGCGCCTCGACCGGCGGCGGTCCCTATATCGTCGAGGAGAGCTATCCGCTCGGTGAAGTCGTGGAGGAGGACGAGGATGGCGATTCTCGCTGGTGACGAGCGCCGCGAGGCGCTGAGCAAGCTGCCCGACTGGAAGCCCGTCGACGGCCGGGATGCTATCGAGCGTTCGTTCCAGTTCAAGAACTTCTCGCAGGCCTTCGGCTTCATGACCCGCGTCGCGCTGGCGGCCGAGAAGATGGACCATCATCCGGAATGGTCGAACGTCTACAACAAGGTCGACATCCTGCTGACGAGCCACGATGTGAAGGGCCTGAGCGAGCGGGACATCAAGCTCGCTGGCATTATCGATCGCCTGGCCGGGACCTAAATCCCGGGTCGGCGTTTAGGGAGACACGGAGGCGCGCATGGCTCGGAAGAGGAAGGACGACGAACTGACGCGGATCGAGCAGGAGCGGGAAGTCCGCGAGGGCTTCTGGCCCAAGCTGCAGAAGTTCGCCGCGAATTTGCCCTTCGCCGAGCAGGCGCTGTCCGCCTATTACTGCGCTTTCGACCGCGAGACGCCCAACAGCGTCCGCTTCACGCTGATTGGCGCGCTCGCCTATTTCGTCCTGCCGATGGACGCCATTCCGGACATCTTGCCGCTGCTCGGATTCGCCGACGATGCCGGCGTCCTGTCGGCCGCCCTGGTCGCCGTCGGCTCGAACATCAAGGAAAGCCACCGGGTCGCCGCGAGGGCGTCGCTTGAGCGCCTTCGCACAGGGGAAACGGCGTAGCCGGAAGCTCCTGGGGACACGTCCAAAGGTTAGCAACCGGTTTCCAAATTCCGCCAATTTTTACCATTTCTTCGTAATTGCGGTCGCATGCTCGCGCCGCGGGGCACTGATTCCTCCGCCGCTTTTCACGCCTGCCGGCTCCGGCCGGCCTGATTGGATATTGCGACCCATGATCGCTCGCCGCCTGTTCCTTTCGCTGTTCCTCACGGCGCTCGCCCCCGACGTGTCGGGCGCGCAGGGAGCGCAACAACTGCTCGGCCAGTTCACCGACTGGGCCGCCTATTCGGCCACCGCCGGCAACGGCAAGGTCTGCTTCGTCATCTCGCAGCCCAAGAGCCGCGCGCCGGAAGGCCTGAACCGCGACCCGGCCTATTTCTTCATTTCGCACCGCCCCGCCGAACGCGTCCGTAACGAAGTCAGCGTCCAGATCGGCTTTCCGCTTCGCGCCGGTTCGACAATGGACCTCACGGTTGGTTCCGACACGTTCTCTCTTGTGACCCAGGACCAGCGCGGCTGGTCCAACGGCCAGGACGATTCCCGCATCGTCGAGGCGATGCGCGGCGGTTCGGACATGACCGTGAAAGGCACGTCGGGACGCGGCAATGTCACGACCGACACCTATTCCCTCAGGGGAATCTCGGCCGCGATGGACCGCATCAACTCAGAGTGCCGCTGAGCCTTCCACCGAGGAGTAAAGTCCTAGATTTTTAGGGGCTTTTCGGAACCTCGATTAGTGTGACGGGTTCTCCCGAGGGTTGGAAGACCAGGGAGAGTCTCGATGACAAACAAGATTTTCGCGACAACTTTTGCTGCCGCTATGCTGCTCGGATCGGCAGCGTTCGCCCAGACGAATAATCAGAACATCGATCCAGCGAACCCGCGGGCCAATATACCGGAAACCGATTGCCCGGCCGGCACGAACTGCCGCAACGCCTCTCCGGAGATGAAGGGATCCAGCGATGCGCCGGGTGAGCAGGGTCGCAGCTCGACGACCGGTACGCCAGGCACAGGCACCGGCACGGGCGCGGGCGCAGGCGCCGGTGGCGGAGCAGGTGCCGGGGCCGGCGGTGGCGCTGGTGGTTCCGGCGGAGCCGGTGGCGGAAACAACTAATTTCTGACGCGCCATTTCGGGGCCGTTGCCTGTCCGGGCGGCGGCCTCGTGCTTTTTGGGCCGCGATGGGCTATATGACGCCCATGCTTGCCGTCGCAGAACCCATGCCCGCAATTGCGGAGAAGCCCTCGCTTGTCGGGCTGAGCCGTTTGGAACTTTCCGAAGCCCTCGGTCTCGCCGGAGTGCCCGAGCGCGAACGACGCATGCGCACGACCCAGATCTGGCACTGGATCTACCATCGCGGCGCCAGCGATTTCTCGGCGATGACGAACATGTCGAAGGCGCTGCGCACGGCGCTGGAAGAGGTCTTCACGCTGACCCGTCCGGAAGTCGTTTCGGAGCAGATTTCCGTCGACGGCACTCGCAAATGGCTGATCCTCCTGCCGGCTCGTCCGGACGACCGCCGTCCGCATGAGGTCGAGGCCGTCTACATTCCCGAGGCCGACCGCGGCACGCTCTGCGTCTCCAGCCAGGTCGGCTGCACGCTCGCCTGCACCTTCTGCCATACCGGCACGCAAACGCTCGTCCGTAACCTGACCGCCGCCGAGATCGTCGCGCAGCTCATCGTTGCCCGCGACCGCATCGGCGACTGGCCGGGACAGACGCGCGCGACGGACGGCCTGATCCCGGATGCCGAGCGCGCGGTGACGAACATCGTCTTCATGGGCATGGGCGAGCCGCTCTACAATTTCGACGCCGTGAAGCAGGCGATCGAGGTGATGTCGGACGGCGAGGGACTCAGCCTGTCGCGCCGCCGGATCACGGTGTCGACCTCCGGCGTTGTGCCGATGATCGAGAAGCTCGGCGCCGAAAGCGGCCCGATGCTGGCGATTTCACTGCACGCGACGAACGACCCGCTCCGCAACGAGCTTGTTCCACTGAACAAGAAATATCCGATCGCCGAACTGCTTGAGGCCTGCCGGACCTATCCCGGCGTCTCCAACGCCCGCCGCATCACCTTTGAATACGTGATGCTGAAGGGCATCAACGACTCTGACGCCGAGGCTCGCAAGCTCGTCTCGCTGCTGAAGGGCATTCCGGCGAAGATCAACCTGATCCCGTTCAATCCCTGGCCCGGCACGCGCTATGAATGCTCGGACTGGGAGCGGATCGAGGCCTTCTCGGAGATCGTCTTCCGCGCGGGCTATGCCTCGCCGGTCCGCACGCCGCGTGGCCGCGACATCCTCGCCGCTTGCGGCCAGCTGAAATCGGCCACGGAACGGCTCCGGGCAAAGGATCGCATGGCGGCGGCTGCGGTCGCGGCCGAGTGACCATCCTTCTCCGCCTGTTTCTGATCCCCGTCGGCTATTTCGGGGCGGTGTTCATGTCCGCGTCGCTTATCGCGGCCATCGAGTGGATTCGCGCCTACGGTCCGGTGGCCGACGACGCGGCGGCCCTGGCGGCGACTACGATCGTCGTCGTCACCGACTGGATATTCCTCTTCGCGATCATCGGGTATGCGGCGGCGCTGCCGAGCCTCGTCGTCGTGGCTCTCGCCGAGATCACCGCGCAGCGCAGCGCTCTGTTCTTCTGCGGCGCGGGTCTCGCCGTCGCATTTGCCGTGAGTCGCATCATGGATGTGGGCGGCGACAATCCAGCCGTTCCGCACGAGCCCTCGATCATCGCCGCTGCCGGTCTCGCGGGCGGGCTGGCCTATTGGGTTTCCTCGGGACGCTGGTCCGGGTTTCGCCGTCCGGTGGAACCGGTCAAAGGCTGATCTCGTTTTCAGCGTCATGCTTCCGGTGTAGAGGAAGCGTTGGATTACCTCGGGAGGGTTCACGATGGCCTTGTCATTCGCTCGTCTGCGCGCGCTCGCCGCCGCGGTCATCCTCGGTGGCATGGTCGCCGGCTGCGGCGTCAACACCATCCCGACGCTCGAAGAGCAGGCCAAGGCCCAGTGGAGCGAGGTTCAGAATCAGTACCAGCGTCGCGCCGAATTGATCCCGAACCTCGTCGAGACGGTTAAGGGCTTCGCCGCCCAGGAGCGCGAGACGCTGACGGCCGTCATCGAGGCGCGCGCGAAGGCGACCCAGATCACCGTGAATACCGATCAGTTGACCGACCCGGCCGCCCTCCAGCGCTTCCAGGATGCGCAGGCCCAGCTCTCGGGGGCGCTCGGTCGCCTGCTCGCCGTCAGCGAGAACTATCCCGAGCTCAAGTCGAACCAGAACTTTCTCGCTTTGCAGTCGCAGCTCGAAGGCACCGAGAACCGCATCGCCGTCTCCCGCCGCGACTACATCCAGGCGGTCCAGGCCTACAACACCGAGGTCCGCACCTTCCCCGGCCGCCTCTGGGCGCTCGTCTACAGCGCGCAGCCGATGGCGACGTTCGCGACAAGTGAGCAGAACCAGACCGCGCCGACGGTGAAGTTTTAATGATCCGGCCGTCGTCCTCCGGCTTGACCGGAGGACCCAAGCAGCGCTTCGGGTGGATCCTCCGGTCAAGCCGGAGGATGGCGGCCTCGATTATTCTCGCCTTTGTCGTTCTGGGTGGCTCACCTCTCCAGGCCGCCGAGCCGACCTTTCCCGCCCTGACCAGTCGCGTTGTCGACGACGCCGGCATCCTCGACATCCAGACCGAGGCCGAGCTCGACACCAAGCTCGCCGAGCTCGAGAAGAAGACGACGATCCAGCTCGTCGTCGCGACCCTCAAATCCCTGCAGGACTACGACATCGCCGATTATGGCTATCGTCTCGGTCGTGCCTGGGGCGTCGGCCAGAAGAAGGACAACAGCGGCGCGATCCTGATCGTCGCGCCGAACGAGCGGAAGGTCCGCATCGAAGTCGGCTACGGCCTCGAAGGCATTCTGACCGATGCGATGACTAAGCTCGTCATTGAGAACGCCATCCTGCCCCGCTTCCGCGCCAACGACTTCGCGGGTGGCGTCACGCGTGGCGTGGACGATCTCGTCCAGGTTCTGGAGGGCGATCCTGACTATGCCCGCCGCGCCGAGGAGGTGAAGGAGGGCGAGCGCGCCACCGACGATGCCGATTTCGGCTTCAACATCTTCATGGCGCTGCTGATCTGCTTCTTCGTCTTCCAGCTTCTGTATGGCAGCCGCCGCAGGCGGCGCCGTCGCGGTTCGCTGCCCTGGATCATCGGCGGCGGCAGCGGCTCGTCAGGAGGCTGGTCGTCTGGAGGCGGCTGGTCCTCCGGCGGCTTTGGTGGCGGAGGCTTCGGTGGCGGCGGTGGTGGTTTCAGCGGTGGCGGCGGCTCGTTCGGCGGAGGCGGCTCCTCGGGGAGCTGGTGATCAGATGACGCCGAGCCTCAACGCGGAAGAAGCGGGCCGCATCTCGCAGGCCATCGAACAGGCCGAGACCAACACATCCGGCGAGCTCTTCGTCGTCGTTGCGCGGCAGGCCGACGATTATCGCCTGGTGCCTGTCCTATGGGCGGCGCTGGCTGCCCTGATCGTCGCCTGGCCGCTCCATCTGTTCACGACTTGGGGCATGGGCCTGATCCTGACCATCCAGGGGTTCGTCTTCGTCCTTCTGGCCGCTGCTCTCTATCCCCTGAAAGCCAGATTGCGTGTCATCCCGCCGGCCTTGGCCGAGGATGAGGTCGAGCGCGCAGCCTATGAGCAATTCCTGTCCCACGGGATCCATCTCACCGAAGCCCGAACCGGCGTCCTGATCTACGTCGCTCTCGCCGAACACCGCGTCGAGATCGTCGCCGACACCGGCATTGCCGCGAAGGTCGAGCAGCCCGAATGGGACGCGATCGCCGCCGAGATCGTGACGGCCGCGAAATCGCGCGACCTCGCCTCCGGTCTGGTGCAGGCCGTAAAGCATTCCGGCGAACTCCTCGCCCGCCATTTCCCGCCCTCGGCTGGCGACCGCAACGAGCTTCCGAATAAGCTCGTCCAGATCTGAGTCGGAGTGGGTTTGATGAGAGCAGGGCGCGCGGGGATCCTTGGCTGGATCCTGTTCGATTTCGCCGCCCAGCCTGTCTTCACCCTGATCACCACCTTCATCTTCGCGCCGTTCTTCGCCTCGCGCGTGGCCGCCAATGCGGTCGAAGGGCAGGCGCTCTGGGGCTGGGCGACGGCCGTGGCGGGCCTGATCATTGCGGTCCTGTCGCCCGTGCTCGGCGCGGTGGCGGACGCGGCTGGGCATCGCAAGCCCTGGATATTCATTTTCTCCGTCCTGCTCTTCGTTGGTGCGTTCACGCTTTGGTGGGCGGAACCCGGCATGCCCTATGCGGTGCCGCTCGCGATGTTCGCCTTCGCGCTGACGACGATCGGCGCTGAATTCGCGACCGTTTTCACCAATGCGATGATGCCGAGCCTCGTGCCGCAGCAGGAACTCGGCCGCCTGTCCGGCACCGGCTGGGCAATGGGCTATGTCGGCGGCTTGCTCAGTCTGGTATTAATGCTGGCGCTGATCGTCGGAAGCCCCGAGACCGGCAGGACACTCGCCGGGCTGATGCCGCTCTTCGGCCTCGACCCGCAGACGGGCGAGGGTGATCGCGCTTCCGGCCCGCTGTCCGCCCTCTGGTATCTGATCTTCGTCCTGCCGCTCTTCCTGTTCACGCCGGACCTGCCGAAAGGCCTGCCGATCTCGACGGCGGTCCATGCCGGTCTAGCCAATCTTCGCGCCACGATCCTCGCCGTCCGGGAGCACCGGAACACGCTGATCTATCTAATCGCCCACATGATCTATGCCGATGGGCTGGTCGGCCTGTTCGCCTTCGGCGGCATCTATGCGTCGGGCATTTTCGGCTGGGCGACGACCGAGATCGGCGCGTTCGGCATTCTCCTGACCATCACTGGAGCAATCGGCGCGTTCACCGGTGGCAGGCTCGACGACCGCTTCGGACCGCGCCCCGTGGTGCTCTGTTCGCTCGCGGTTCTGATGGTCGCCAGTCTCGGCATCCTCTCGACGACATCAAGCAGCGTGCTCTTCGGCATACCGGTTGCGCCGCCCGTAGCCGGTGACGGATTGTTCGCATCCGCGGCGGAGCGGTTCTATCTGTTCTGTGGCGTGCTGATCGGCATGGTCGCGGGCCCGTTGCAGGCGGCGTCGCGCACGCTTCTCGTCCGCGTGTCCCCGCCGGACAACATCACCCAGTTCTTCGGGCTTTATGCCCTGGCAGGCAGGGTGACGAGCTTCCTCTGTCCGGCTCTCGTCGGTACGGTCACCGCGCTCGCGGCAAGCCAGCGCGCCGGTGTCAGCGTCATTATGCTGTTCTTTGCAGTGGGAGCTTTGGTGCTGACCGCCGTGAAAGTGCCCGGCGCGAAGCGGGCCTGATCAGCAGATCGTGATTAGCGGAAGTCTTTGACGACGACAACGACGGAATCGACCGGAGCGGTCTTGGTCAGGTCGTGAGCGGTGTCGATGCGATGGGGAATACGGGGTTCAGCGACCACCGAACCGGTGTCGGGCGAAAGCGGCGCCAGAGCGGCTCCGAGAAGCAGCGCGAATACAAAGCCGCGCGTCATACGCACCGGAACGATTCGCATTCGACCCCCTCTTCACGTCCCATCCCCAGATGGGAAGCCCCCAAGCCCGGCGAACTTTGTAGACAGGCAGTCCCAGCCTGTCACCCCCGTAAATTCACTTGTTCACTTCTAGTGACGAAAATGACGCACCCCCATGAGAATCATGGCGATTCCGTGTTCGTCGGCCACATTTACCACTTCATTATCGCGCACTGAACCGCCCGGTTGTATGGCGGCTGTCGCACCCGCCTGGATGGCCGTCAGCAGCCCGTCGGCGAACGGAAAGAACGCGTCGGAAGCGACCACGCTTCCCTTGGTCGGTGAATCCGTCCGGCCGGCCTCGCGGGCGATTTCTTCCGCCTTGGTGACAGCGATCCGCGCCGAGTCGACGCGGCTCATCTGTCCAGCGCCGATGCCGACCGTCGCGCCCCCCTTGGCATAGACGATGGCATTCGACTTCACGTGCTTGACGACGCGCATCGCGAACAGGAGATCGGCGAGTTCCGCACTGGTCGGCGTGCGTTTGGTGACGACCTTCAGTTCCAGATCGTCGACAACCACATTGTCCCGGCTCTGCATCAAGAGGCCGCCGGCGACCGATTTCACGATCAGTCCGCCCGCGCGGGTGTCCGGCAGCCCGCCGGTCAGCAGCAGGCGCAGGTTCTTCTTCGCGCCGATGATCTGGATCGCCTCGTCGCTCGCATCGGGCGCGATGATGACCTCGGTGAAGATTTTCACCATCTCGGCGGCGGCTTCGGCATCGAGCGTGCGGTTGACCGCGACGATGCCGCCGAAGGCCGAGACCGGGTCCGCCGCGAGCGCACGTCGATAGGCCTCCGCGACATCGCCCGCTTCCGCAACGCCGCAGGGATTGGCGTGCTTGATGATCGCGCATGCGGCCGTGTTGGCCGGATCGAACTCGGCGACGAGCTCGAACGCGGCGTCGGTGTCGTTGATATTGTTGTAGGAGAGCTCTTTGCCCTGCACCTGCCGGGCGGTGGCGACGCCGGGGCGCTGGTCCTGCGTCAGCCAGAGGCTTCCGGTCTGGTGCGGGTTTTCGCCGTAGCGCAGCGTCTGGCCGAGGCTCGCCGACATCGCGCCGAACGACATTGCGCTCTCGCCGATATGCCGGGAGAGATAGCTCGCGATCGCCGCGTCATAGGCCGAAGCCCGCGCGAACGCCTTCGCCGCCAGCGCCTCGCGGAACTTCTGGGTGGTCGCGCCGCCGTTCGCGTCCATAGCGCCCAGCACCGCCGCGTAATCCTTAGTATCGACGACGACCGTCACATCGGCATGGTTCTTCGCAGCACCGCGGATCATCGCCGGGCCGCCGACATCGATGTTCTCGATCATGTCGTCATGCGGCGCGTTCTTCTTCAGCGTCTCCTCGAACGGGTAGAGATTGACGACGAGAAGATCGATCGGCGCGATGCCGTGGTCGGCGGCCGACTTCTCGTGCTCCTCATTGCCGCGGATCATCAGGAGGCCGCCATGCACCGACGGGTGCAGCGTCTTCACGCGGCCGTCCATCATCTCCGGGAAGCCGGTCACATCCGAGACGTCCGAAACGGCGAGGCCTGCATCCTTCAGCGCCTTCGCGGTGCCGCCGGTCGAGATCAGGGCCACGCCGCGTTCACTGAGCGCCCTCGCGAAGTCGACCAGACCTGTCTTGTCGGAAACGGAGAGAAGCGCGCGGCGGATCGGGCGGTCGGTCATGGCAAGGTCCGGTGAGGGCAGGGCGGCGCGATAGCACGCCAGGGCACGCTAGAACAGAGCCGGTGCCCCAGGTCCGGCTCCATTGCCGGTATGGGTCAGGCTCCAGGCGACGCGTGTCCCGGCCTTGCGACCGAGTCGAACCACGATCTGCTCGGCCCGGCGCGGGCCGCTGTCGCCGGCGAAGAACACGCTCTCCTCGACATGGGCCTCCTGCTGGTCCACGGCGAACGTCCAGCAATCGCCGGAGGGGAGCGTCAGCAGGACGCTGTTGCCGCGTCCGAGCCGCGCGGCACGGACACCGGGATGCAGATGGAAGCGCAGCACGGTGTCGGCGGTCGTGCGCTGACGCACGGGGCGGATGACGTCCATGCCCTCGACCCGGTTCCCGTCGGCGTGGACGCGAAACGTCCGCTCGTGGACGAGGCCGAGCGGCTTGGCATAGCCGTCATGGATCGCGCGGAGCACCGTCCCGCCGCGTCCGTCGTCGCGCTTCACGTCGACTTCGTTCGGCCCCTCGCGGACCAGGCGTCCGACAAGCGCGGTGACGAGACGGCCGCGCACGAAACGGCAGGACGAGCGGTCGTCGAGCGTCACGGTGGAGTGCGCCGCGGTCTTCCGCGCTGCATCCCGCCAAGGCGCGTGCGAGGGGCCGGGCGCGCCGCAATTGACCACGAGGCGCTCGGCGCCGACAGACATTTCGAACGACAGCGTCCCGGCATGGGCGGTTTCGCTCAGGCCGAGCGGCGGCGGACGGCCGGTGTCGGCGACGAGGACGGTACGGCCTGCCTCGATGCGCTGATAGCCGGAATAGCCGGCATTCATCACCGGCCGGCCCTGGGTGTCGTCGATCGTCAGGATGCTGTCGAGCAACAGGCGATCGGTCGGCCCCGCGCCGTTGAAGAGTGCGAGATTGCCGTCCGCATGCCGGAAGAAGCGCAGCATCGGCAGCATACGGTCGAGCAACTGCATCATGCCCTTCGGCGGTTCCATCGAGCGGCGCGCGAAATTCTCCTTCAGCATCAGGAGATCGACGGTCATCGCCAGCAGGTCGTCGGGATTGCGCGTCGCTGGCCCGCCGTCGAGCAGGACCAGCGCCTTGAGATCCGAGGCAAGAAAGTCGCTGCCCATTCGCAGCGCGCGCGTCGCATCAGGAAGGCAAAGCCCGGCCTGGGTCAGTGCCACGGCGGCGGTCAGTCGCGGCATTCCCGGAGAAAGGCTGCGGAGATCGCGCTTCAGCCGCTGCTCGTGCCGGACAAGGGAACGAAAGAAGTTCTTGCGGAAACCGGCGTCCGCCCCGTTCAGCAGGAATGGCGCATGTGTCAGCCAGGAGATCAGCCTGCGCGCTGTGATCGAAGGTCCGCGTCCCGCCTTTCCCAACCTTTTGGTCGAGATCCATTCGTCGAGCGAAGTGCGCGCGAAGGCGCGTGTCAGTGCCGTGTCGGCGGCGGCAAGATCGGCGAGCCAGCCGAAGCAATGGAGCGCTTTCGCCCATTCTTCGGAGGGGGGCGCGATACCGAAAACCGGATTTCCCTTCGTCTCGACCGAATGGCCGGCAAATGCGAAACGGCCGCCATAGAGTTCGGCGCCGCGCCGGGCGTCTCCCAGAGCAACCGGCAGAGGCGATAGCAGAAGGTGGTCCGGTTCGGAAAAGGGCGGGCTGAAGCGGAGCAGCCTCTGGGGCTTCAGCCGCGCGAATGCGCCTCCCGCGAGCAGCGCCGCGAGGCGTGCATTGCTTCTGGTTCGGTCCGCTATCGCCTCAACCGACACGCGTAGCCCTCTGGCCGATTCGCGAAGAGTAGATGACATCTGCGGCGGAGGTTAGACGAATCTAGCGGCGCACGAGCCGCGCGGCGAAGAATCCGTCGAGCCCGGCGAGACGGGGTTCTGGATTGGGTAGGTGCGAGGGCAAAGTACGCAATTCGCCCTTGTCGTTGATCGCACTTTCGAGCCCCGGCACCTCCTCCGGACGAACCGCGTCGCGCTCCAGATCCGGATTGCGGGTCAGCAGGGCCTCGATCTGATTCTCGCCTTCTTCCGGCTCCAGCGAACAGGTCGAATAGACCAATATGCCGCCGGGTTTCAGCAGACGTACCGCGCCGTCCAGAAGGCGTGTCTGCAGGTCGGCCAACGAAGCGATGTCCTTTTCCGATTTGAGCCAGGCGACGTCCGGATGGCGGCGGATCGTGCCGGTCGCCGAGCAGGGCGCGTCGAGCAGGATGGCGTCGAACGGGGCCGTATGGAGGGCGGCGGCGTCCGCCGCGATGGTCTGTGCCTCCAGTCCGAGCCGCTTGAGATTCTCGGTCAGGCGCCGCAAGCGAGGCGCCGAGCGATCCACGGCGGTTACGTCGGCTCCGGCTGCCGCAAGCTGGGCGGTCTTTCCGCCCGGCGCGGCGCAGAGATCGGCGATCCGCATGCCGGGTTTTGCGTGAAGCAGTTGCGCCGGCAAAGCGGCGGCGGCGTCCTGTACCCACCATTCGCCGTCGGAAAATCCGGGAAGCTCCATCACCGGGCCGTGCGGGACGAGCCGGACCGTTCCGGTCGGCAGCGCCCTGCCGCCGAATTTCTCGGCCCAGCCGGCAGGATCGGTCTTCACGGTGATGTCGAGCGGCGGTTCGTTGCGCTCGCCTTCCGCGATCGCCTTCGCGCCCTCGGCGCCCCACGCCTTCACGCGACGAGCCTGAAGCCATTCGGGAACGTCCCGGGACGTGTCGGCGATGAAGGTCGAAAGCTCCTCCCGCTCACGGGCGATGTTCCGCAGCACCGCGTTCACCAGTCCCGCGAACGGCCGCGCCTGCCGGTCGGCATTGGCCTGGTCGACCGCGACGCCGACGGCGGCGTGGTCCGGAACGTCCATCAGAAGGAGTTGCGCCGCGCCGGTCAGGAGAATGCTTTCGAGGCTGCCGCGCGGATCGAGCGGCTTCCTGAGATAGCGCGCGACGACCGCGCGCAGATTGCCGAGCCGCCGGAGCGTCGTTCCCGCGATGGCGCGAGCCAACGCGCGGTCGCGCTGGTCGAGCGCGGCGAACGGGCTTTTCGGATCGTCGAGAGCTTCGTCGAGAGGGCGGCCACGCTGCAGGACGCCATGGACCAGCTGCGTGGCGGCGCGCCGGGCGGCGAAGCCCGGCGCGTTCATGTTTTCGTTCATCGGGGCCTTATGCCCGCTTTTGCGCGATCAATCAGCCCCAGGGGCCGCGCCGTCCCGTATTCCAGGGACTGGCGGGTGCCGCCTGCGGCGCCTGCGCGAAGCCGCCGCGACCGGTCGCGCCCATGCGCGCGGCCAGATCCTGAAGCGCGGCAATGCGGTTGCCGGTGTCGGGATGGGTCGAGAACAGATTGTCCATCCGCTGGCCGGACAACGGGTTGATGATGAACATGTGCGCGGTCGCGGGATTGCGCTCCGCCTCCATGTTCGGGACCTGATGGGCATAGTTCGAGATCTTCGCCAGCGCGGAGGCCAGCGAAAGCGGTTGACCGCAGATCTCGGCGCCCATTCGGTCGGCTTCATATTCGCGCGACCGCGAGATCGCCATCTGCACGATCATCGCCGCGATCGGCGCGAGGATCATGATCGCGATCGAACCGATGATGCCGATACCGCCATTGTTGGAGTCGCGGTTGCCCGAGAACATGAAGGCGAAGTTCGCCAGCATGCCGATCGCGCCAGCAAGCGTCGCGGTCACCGTCATGGTCAGCGTGTCGTAGTTCTTCACATGCGCGAGTTCGTGCGCCATCACGCCCGCCACCTCGTCGCGGCTGAGCGCGTTGAGCAGTCCGGTCGAGGCCGCGACCGCCGCGTGTTCCGGGTTGCGGCCGGTGGCGAACGCGTTCGGCTGCGCGCTTTCGATGATGTAGACCTTCGGCATCGGCAGCCCGGCGCGCTGCGCCAGTTCCTGGACGAGGCCGTAATATTCGGGGGCGCTGCGGGCATCGACCTCCTTGGCGCCGTACATGTGCAGCACCATCGAGCCCGAATTCCAGTAGCTGAAGGCGTTCATGGCCAGCGCGACCATGAAGGCAATCATCATGCCGCCGCCACCACCGATGAGGTAGCCGACACCCATGAAGAGGGCCGTCATGCCGGCAAGCAGGATGGCGGTCCGTGCGTAGTTCATCAATTCCTCCAGGCAGCGTTTCCAGACGCCGCGTCGGGACTATATGTTGGCCCGGCGAAACTTGCTGCAAGAACGGGACACTACGGTAATGGCGGACCGGAAAGACAATCTCGCGAACGAGCGCTCGCTCAGCGATGCAGCAAAGCGCGCGCTCGCCGAGGCCGAGCAGCGCCGCGCCGCCGCCGCGCCGGCGGACAAGCCCGTTGAACATCGCGGCCCGAAAGGGCCGGAGCCCATCCGCTACGGCGATTGGGAGATCAAGGGCATCGCGAGCGACTTCTAGCGTAGGCCTGCTATTGCCCAAGGCTGCCGGCGCGGATAACCTCCCCGCCGTCTTCGTGCCAACAACAAGGGAGGGAGCGCATGGCATCATCGTTCGCAGTTCTCATCCCCGGCACGGTCCTCGGCTAGGTCCGAACCCGACCGCTTCGGTCGTCTTTTTCGACATTTTCGATCATTTGGCGCTGCATTCCCGACGGATTCGCGCGCCTGAGCACAGGCCGGCATTCGCGTGCCGGAAGCATGTCATGACCGCTCGTCAGAAAGGCCAGCGGACGGACGCAATCCGTTCCGTCCTCGGCTTTACGTTCCGCCATTGGCGGCATCAACCGGGCCAGCTCGCGCTGATCGCCTCGACGATCATGCTCGCGACTCTTGCCGATATCCTGCTGCCGCTTTTCGCCGGCCGTCTCATCGACGCGCTGTCGGACACCGCGCGCCCGCGTGAGGCCGCGCTCGTCGATGCCCTGTGGGCGTTCGGCGCCATGGCCGTTCTCGGAATTGTGCTGATAGTGTTCCGCCACATCGCGTGGAGCGGCATCATCCCGTTCACGCTGAAGATCATGTCGGCGGTCGCGCAGGATGCGTTCCACCGCGTCCAGCGCTTCTCGTCGGACTGGCATGCCAACACCTTCGCCGGGTCGACGGTGCGGCAGGTCACGCGCGGCATGTGGGCACTCGACACGCTGCACGACACGCTTCTGCTCGCGCTCTGGCCCTCGCTCGTCGTGCTGGTCGGGACGATGCTCCTCCTTGGCTTCCACTGGCCGGTGATGGGGATCGTCATGGCCGTCGGCAGCATTGGCTATGTCGCGCTGACGGTGCTGCTCGCGACCCGCTACATCGCTCCGGCGTCCCGCCTGTCGAATGCCTGGGACACCCGCATCGGCGGCACTCTGGCCGACGCCATGAGCTGCAACGCCGTGGTGAAGAGCTTCGGCGCGGAAGCGCGCGAGGATCAGCGCCTTGGCGGCGTCATCGCCAAATGGACGCGCCGTACCGCGCGGACCTGGACACGCCATACCCGCAGCTCAACCTGGCAGATCATGGTTCTGCAGACCCTCCGGCTCGGCGTGATCGCGCTCGCGATCTGGCTCTGGTGGCAGGGCCGCGCGACGCCGGGCGAGGTCGTCTACGTCATGACCACCTATTTCGTGGTCAACGGCTATCTCCGCGAGATCGGCCAGCACGTGAACCATCTCCAGCGTTCTGTGAACGACATGGAGGAACTGGTCGGCCTGCACGACACCGCGCTGGGCGTCGAGGACGTGCCGGACGCGAAGCCGATCCGCATCTCGGGCGGGTTGATCCGCTTCGAGGACGTGTCGTTCCACTATGCGGGTCACGCCACCCCGCTCTACGAGCACCTCGACGTCACGATCCGCGCGGGTGAGCGCGTCGGCCTGGTCGGCCATTCCGGCTCGGGCAAGACGACCTTCGTCAAGCTGATCCAGCGGCTCTACGACGTCACCGGCGGCCAGGTGCTGATCGATGGGCAGGACGTCTCGCAGGCAACCCAGAGTTCGCTCCGCGCGCAGATCGCCATCGTCCAGCAGGAGCCGGTCCTGTTCCACCGCACGCTGGCGGAGAACATCGCCTATGCGCGTCCGGGGGCATCCATGGCCGAGATCGAGGAGGCGGCACGGCTCGCCAATGCCGACGGCTTCATCGAGCGGCTGCCGAAGGGCTACCAGACTTTGGTTGGCGAGCGCGGCGTCAAGCTGTCTGGCGGCGAGCGCCAGCGCGTCGCCCTCGCGCGAGCTTTCCTCGCCAATGCGCCGATCCTGATCCTCGACGAGGCAACGTCGAGCCTCGACTCGGAATCGGAGGCCTTGATCCAGCAGGCGATGAACCGGCTGATGCGCGGCCGTACCGCGATCGTCATCGCCCACCGTCTGTCGACGGTGCGCACGCTCGACCGAATCCTCGTCTTCGAGCAAGGCAGGATCGTCGAGCAGGGCAAGCACGATACGCTTCGCGCCATGCCAGGCGGCCACTATCGCCGTCTGTTCGAGACGCAGGTCGAGGCGGCTTTGGTGTGACGGATCGCGGCGCGCGCTTCCGGCGTTATGGGTCGCGATGAGCGACCAGGCCAAGCCAACAATACAGAGACCGCCTCCGAAACGGTGGCGGTCTCCCAATCCGGGCTCGATCGTCCTCCGCCTCCTGACAGCATTGTTCCTCATAGTGGTTGTCGGCTTCGTCTATATCGACCGCCACGCGCCGCTGAACCCCTCCGCGCCGCCGAACATCGTCACCGGGCTCCAGCTCCAATTGATGCGCGCCTTTCCCGAGCGCTGCGTGGCCGCGCTCGCCCGCGCCGACAATCTTTCTTTCGCCCTCTCGCCGCGTCCGATCGACAACGGCTGCGGCTATCCCGACGGCATATCCATTTCCCGCTCCGGCGTGTCCTATGGCGGGGCCGTCGTGCTGCGCTGTCCGGCAGCGGTCGCGCTCGTGATGTGGGAGCGGCACGTCCTGCAACCGGAAGCGCAGCGCGTCTTCGGCAAGCGCGTCGCCTCGGTCGAGACCTACGGCACCTATTCCTGCCGCAACGTCTACAATCGCGAGGACGCCCGCCGCAGCCAGCACGCGACGGCCAACGCCATCGACGTCGCGGGGATCACGCTGCAGGGAGGTCCGGCGATTACCGTCAGGCGCGGCTGGGAGTCAGGCGAGCAGGGGCGCTTTCTCAGGGCGATACGCGATGGCGCCTGCGGCTTGTTCCGCGTGGTTCTCTCGCCCGATTACAACAGGGCGCACGCCGATCATTTGCATCTCGACATGGGGCGCTGGATGGCCTGCCGCTGATCAGAGCCCGGCATGGGCCTTCTCGCCCCAGACCGCGCGAAGCCGCGCCTCGCGCTGGCAGCCGATCAGATAGGCTTGGTAATGGCCGGGATTGGTCTTGGCGAAATCCTGATGTTCCGGGCCGGCGGGCGTGAAGAGGCTCGCCGGGCGGATTTCGGTCGTCACCGTCTGGTTCAGGTCCTTGCCGACTTCGATCTTCGACGTTTCCGCCAATCGCTTCTGCGCGTCGCCCTCGACGAACACCGCCGTGCGGTACTGGTCGCCGAAATCGCAGAACTGCCCGTAATCATTGGTCGGGTCGATGTCGTGCCAATAGATGTCGAGCAGCTTGTCGTACGTGATCTTCTTCGGGTCGTATGTCACCTGCACGGCTTCGAGATGGCCCGTCTTGCCGCGCACGACCTCGTTGTAGGTCGGGTTCTCGGTCTTCCCGCCCATGAAGCCCGACACCGCCGAAATGACGCCCGGCTGTCCGTCGAACGCTTTCTCGATTGACCAGAAGCAGCCACCCGCGAAGGTGGCGACCGCTGGTCGTCCGTCATCGTCGGGGTCTTCCGCGCGAGCCTGGAACAGGCTCGCCCCTCCTGCGATTGAAAGTGCACTCAGGACGGCGCCGACGATCAAGTGGATGTGCATGGGCATCACTCCGGACGCGATGTGCGCGGGACGCATGAGATACGCCTGATTATGGCGTTTGGACGCCGGAACCCTCCAGCGCGCGTCAACTCGGCGTGATCAATTTTGAAATGCTTTCCAGAGCATAGCGCTTAGTGCGACGGCCACCAGCGTCCAGATGCCGGCGATCATGGCTGCCCCGGCGAAGCTGACGGGCCGGGTCGCGAGCGTCTCGGCGGTCGCGCGATGCTCGGCCATGATCGCGGGATCGATCAGCCGCGACAGACCGGCAATCGCGATCGGCAGTAGGATAACCTCGTCGAGATAGCCGAGGACCGGGATGAAGTCGGGGATCAGGTCGATCGGCGACAGCGCATAGGCGGCGACCAGTGCCGCCAGTGCCTTCACCGAGAACGGCACGCGAGGATCGCGCGCCGCGAGCCAGAGCGCCGTCGCATCGCGGCGGAGAAGACGCGCCCAGTTCTTGAGGCGCGCCCACATTTATTCCGCCGCCTGTTTCTTGTTCTGGCGGTTGTCGACGAGGTCGGTCACCACGGCGGGATCGGCGAGCGTCGAGGTGTCGCCGAGATTGGTGAAGTCGTCCTCGGCGATCTTCCTCAGGATGCGGCGCATGATCTTGCCCGATCGCGTCTTCGGCAGGCCGGGAGCGAACTGGATCACGTCGGGCGAGGCGATCGGGCCGATCTCCTTCCTCACCCACAGGATCAGTTCCTTGCGGAGTTCCTCCGAGGCGACCTCACCGCTCATCAGGGTCACATAGGCGTAGATGCCCTGGCCCTTCATCGCGTGCGGATAGCCGACGACGGCCGATTCCGAGACCTTGGGGTGGGCGACCAGCGCGCTCTCGACTTCGGCGGTGCCGAGGCGGTGGCCGGAGACGTTCAGCACGTCGTCGACGCGGCCGGTGATCCAGTAATAGCCGTCCTCGTCGCGGCGGCAGCCGTCGCCGGTGAAGTACTTGCCCTTGTAGGTCGAGAAATAGGTTTCCTCGAACCGCTTGTGGTCTCCGTAGACGGTGCGCATCTGACCGGGCCAGCTGTCGGTGATGACGAGATTTCCGGAGGCCGCGCCCTCGAGAACCTTGCCGTCGGAATCGACCAGTTCCGGCTTCACGCCGAAGAACGGTTGCGTCGCCGAGCCCGGCTTCAGCGGCGTCGCGCCGGGGAGCGGCGTGATCATGTGGCCGCCGGTCTCGGTCTGCCACCAGGTGTCGATCACCGGGCAACGACTGTCGCCGACAACGCGGTAGTACCATTCCCAGGCTTCCGGATTGATCGGCTCGCCGACGGTCGCGAGCAATTTCAGGCTTGCCCGCGAGGTCTTCTTCACCGGCTCGTCGCCCGCGCCCATCAGCGCCCGGATCGCAGTCGGTGCGGTATAGAAGATGTTGACCTTGTGCTTGTCGACGACTTCCCAGCAGCGCGACACGCTCGGCCAGTTCGGCACGCCCTCGAACATCAGGGTCGTCGCGCCGTTCGCCAACGGGCCGTAGAGCACGTAGGAATGGCCGGTCACCCAGCCGACATCGGCCGTGCACCAGTAGATGTCACCGTCATGGTAATCGAACGACATCTGGTGGGTGTAGCTGGCATAGACGAGATAGCCGCCCGTCGTGTGCAGCACGCCCTTCGGCTTCCCGGTCGAGCCCGACGTGTAGAGGATGAACAGCGGATCTTCCGCGCCCATCTCCTCGACCGGGCAGTCCGTCGAGACGCCCTTGGCCGTCTCGTCGAACCAGACGTCGCGGCCGGGCTTCATCGGCACGTCGGCGCCGGTCCGCTTCACGACCACGACCGATTTCACGCCAGAGCATTTCTCGAGCGCGGCATCGATATTCGCCTTCAGCGGGATCTTGCGTCCGCCGCGCACGCCCTCATCGGCGGTGATGACATATTCCGACGTGCAGTCGGTGATGCGCCCGGCGATCGAATCCGGCGAGAAGCCGCCGAAGACCACCGAATGCACCGCGCCGATGCGCGCGCAGGCCAGCATCGCATAGCCCGCTTCCGGGATCATGGGCATGTAGATCGTGACGCGGTCGCCGCGCTTGACGCCCTGCGCCTTCAGCACGTTTGCGAAGCGGCAGACCTCGGTGTGAAGCTCGCGATAGGTGATATGGCGTGACGGTTCGTTCGGATCGTCTGCCTCGAAGATGATGGCGGTCTGGTCGCCGCGCTTGGCGAGGTGGCGGTCGACGCAGTTCGCGGCGACGTTCAGCGTGCCGTCCTCGTACCATTTGATCGAGACATTGCCCGGCGCGAACGAGGTGTTTTTCACCTTGGTGAACGGCTTGATCCAGTCGAGCCTCTTGCCCGTCTCGCCCCAGAAGCCGTCTGGATCCGAGACCGAGCGCGCATAGAGCGCCTTGTATTCGGCATCATCGACCCAGGCGCGCTCCGCCCAGTCCTTGGTGACCGGATGGATCTCGGACATGCAACTTCCTCCACACGAGCCCGGTCCGTCCGGGTCTTCTTCATCAGTCAAATTATGAGATTGGCCGGGGGGTAAGCAAGCTCGACGGCTTGTTCGTCATATGCGTGAAGGAGGTTTCGCGATGCAAACTCTCAAGATCACCACGCTCGGCAATTCTGCGGCGGTCTATTGCTGAAAGCCGTTCTCGAACATCTCCGCGCGTCCAAGGGGGACCGCCTGTTCCTGACGGAGACGAAGGACGGCTATCTCATCACGGCCTATGATGAAGAAGTCGCCAGGCAGCTCGAAGCGGCTGAAGAAGTCATGCGAGAGGACCGGGATGTGCTCCGTGCTCTCGCGAAATGACGGATGAGCAGGAGCCTCCATGGCTTCATCCGGCGATGATCCGGGCCGTTCACGAAACGCCAGATCGCCGAGCATGGGTGGTGGCTCGACGGGTCTCAGGGACGAGGGAGCTCTTGAATCCGCTCTCGCCCGGCCGCGAATGAAATGGACCTACGGTGAGCGCCACATGCCCGTCCTTGCCGGGGCCTACGCTTTCGGTATCGCCACGCGGACTGGCTTCGAAATCGCGCCAGCCCCGGCGGCCCGATCAGTGGCCGCTGAAGACCAGCGTCTGAATCGGCAGTATCAGCGCCTGCAGGCGAAGGATTATGGCATGGACGATGCCCACCGCGTCCACCGCGTGAAGAACCAGTCCACGAAACGCGCCGGTATCCTCGGAGGCGATCAGGTCATGATTGCTGGTATAGGCGTTGGCGATGCAGCTGCTGCCGGGCGTCACGCCCTCAAGCCCGCCCTCATAGAGCGGTTCGAGGAACACCAGGATTGTTCCCGGCCGCACCACCTGCTGCGGATCGACCAATTGCTCGCCGCCGCGGAACTGACCGGCGGCGATGAAGTCCTGCACCTGCGTCACGACCATCGGGATGACCGTCCACGGCTTTGAGATGCAGGTGACCTCGGCCACCATGCCGACCTTCATCACCTGCGCCTCGATCTGCCCGAAGCCCGCCGTTATCGCTCTTCGGCCCGCTCCCTCCGGGATCAGAACGCCGGCGGGACGCATGAACGGATTGACCACGTCGCCGACACGCAGGGTGAATTGCTCGACCCGTCCGTTCACGCCGGCTCGGACGACGGTCTTCTTCAGTTCCACCTCGGCCTGGGCCAGCGCGGCTTCGGCGCTGGCCTTCTCCGCTGGTAACAGAGTGGAAATCCGTGCCTCGGCGGATTCTTTTGCGGCCGTCGCGGAGGAGATGGCGGCCTTCCGGCCATCCACCGTGTTCTGGAGTTTTTCGATCTCGCGCGCCGCGACGATGGAGGCGTTCCGCCGGTTCAGCTCCTGCTTCGTTTCGAGCTCGTCCAATGCCTGCCGGTGAGCGCTCATAGCCTCCTGGATCTTTCCTTCCGCTGCGGCGATGTCGGATCGGGCCACCACCAAAGCAGCATCCACTTCGGCGATCTTGCGGCGTGCGGCCTCCGCCGCGGCTTCCTGGGTCGTGCTGTCCAATCTGAAGATCGGGTCGCCCTGTTTGATGTCGCCGCTCAATTCCACGTAGACCTCGGCGACGCGCCCGTTCGCTTCGGGAACGATGGGCACCGTCCGGTAGAACAGGGTCGCGCTGGTGGTGGAGGGATGATTGTAGAAGATCACCGTGATCAGCCCGACCGTCAGTATCAGGCAGGCGGTGATGCCCCATCTGAGCTCAAAGAACACCGAATAGAGAGTGATCTCCCGGCCGATCCGCTTACCCTGTACATAGCGGCGGTAGACATAGTCTGGGAGGATCGTCAGCAGCGAGCAGAGGAGAAGCTCAAGCATGGCTCACCTCTCGGCTACGGCCTTAGCAAGCTGCGGCGTCAGGGTCGGCTCGCGCTCTTCGGGAGTCGGCGCGGCCGGATCGTCGGGCACGTCGTCGGCGCCCTTGCCCGGCGCAACTCCGGCGATCTTCTCCAGCGATCCCGCCATCCTGCCGAGCGGCCCGCCGAAATCGGGGAGGTCGATCAGCGCGAGCAGCAGGCCGGCTACCCAGAAGATATGCATGTGTGTGAACAAAGCGAGGAGGCCGAGCACCGCGACGATCTCGAACTGCAGTTTCTTGGATTTGTGAGCGATGCGCTCGGGCAATGTGTGCAGTCGCAGGAACAGAACGCCGACAGCCATCACGGCAATCAAGAGGAGGGTCGCGGCGACGACCATGAGGACATCTGTCCCGCCCGGCTCGGTGATAAAGGCCGGCAGATGATGGGGTGCTGCGGGATTGAGCGACACGGCCATGTTCAGCCTCTCGTTCGGGCTTTTTCTTGCGATGACTATAGCACCGGGTGTCGCGCCTGCCAGCGCTGAACGACGGCGGGTAGGGCTTCCGCCCATTCAGAAGGAGGGCCGCACACTCCGAGCCCGTGACCATCCTCCGACACGGCCACTGCGTGCCCGGCTCAGGATGAGGAGGAAATATATTGACTTTATTCCTATACTGTGGTTGTCTTCCCGCACTTCCGGTCACGGAGGGCGTCATCGCGAGGCGTCGTTGTGGCGGATCGGGAGTGCGGTGGCCGGGTCGAGGTTCGCGACCGTGATCCGGAGGCCCAAGGCATGTGGTCCCGGCGGGTTAGACTCCCGTCACTAGGGTGTCCATCGGCCTCTCCCGTTCCGGCGGAAACCGACCGCCCAGGGAGAGCGGGCACCCGCCAGCGGAGGCTAGAAAGCTAAGCCTCCGGGGGCGATGTGCAGCAAGCCAAGCACACCGCGCGCGGGACGTCGCGAGAGCGTCTTCCCGAGGTGAGCAAAACAACTGGTTTGGCCCTTCAATTCATCAGGCCAGACCGCCCCGGGAGAGGTCGATCTCCCGACGTCCCGCGCATCCCTCCAATGAGGACGCGACGAGGATTTTGGCCGCGAAGGAAGCGGGCCAGCGCGAAGATACTTCGAGCCACGGAGCGCTGACGTGTGTCCGGACTTATGCCTCTCCCGTTTACGGGAGAGACCGACTCGCGAAGCGAGCGGGTGAGGGCATGTGAGCAGTCGCGAGCATCGTGCTTGCCCTCACCCCGGTCGCGTGACCGCGACTCGACGCTCTCCCGCTTCGCAGGAGAAGGAAGCCTCAAAACGCCTTGAACGTGATGATCGTCCGCGTGTCCTGGATACCGGGCACCTTCTGGACCTTCTCGTTCACGAAATGACCGACATCGGTGTCGGCCGGCACGTAGAACTTCACGAGGAGGTCGTAGTCGCCCGCGGTCGAATAGATCTCGGACGCGATCTCGGCGTCGGCCAGTTCGCCCGCAACCTCGTAGCTCTTGCCGAGCTGGCATTTGATCTGGACGAAGAACGCGATCACGGGAGACCTCCAACAGCGGCGCCAAACTGGCGAAAAGCACCGGTCGTTGCAAGCTGGGGTCTGAACAAGCTGGGGCCAGAAAATGAAATGCCCAGGCTCCGGCGATCGGGCGCGCGCTCCTTCGAGCACACACTCACGACCAACTACGGGCCTGGGCAAATCCTTGCCAATCAGTAGGCCGTTCCTAGGCACGGCCGGAGTGGACCGGAGGAGTACATCCGTCCGTCCGGTCGCATCGCCTTATCATCGGTCTTTCGACCGGCGGCGACGCCTCGCTGTCTGATTGGTCCGGCTAAGATGGGTGGGCGAACCCGGGTTTCAAGGGGTGACGCCGCCCATTTCGCAAACGATCTTCCATTCGTCCTCGGTCACGGGCTGGACCGAGAGCCGCATCGAGGTGACGAGCGCCATCTTGGCGAGCGAGGGCGTCGCCTTCACCGTCGCGAGCGTGACCGGCTTCGGCACCGGCTTCACCGCGCGGATGTCGACGCATTCCCACTGGCCGCTGTCGTCGGTCGAATCCGGATGCGCCAGCTTGCAGACCTCGACGATCCCTACGACATCCTTGGTCGCGTTCGAATGGTAGAAGAAGCCGAGGTCGCCGAGCTCCATCGCCCGCATATTGTTGCGGGCAAGATAATTGCGGACCCCGTCCCATTCCTGTCCGGCCTTGCCCTTTGCCTTCAGCATCTCGAACGAAAAAACGTCCGGCTCGGACTTGAACAGCCAGTAACGCATCAAACCTCCGCCTTCAGTGGACGCGCCAACAATTCCTCGACCGCCTCGCCGACCGAGATCGCCCGCTCCAGCACATCGCGGACAGCCTTCGCGATCGGCAGTTCGACATCGTGCTTCTCGCCGAGAGCGACCAGAGCCTGCGCGGTGAACGCGCCCTCGGCCAGCTTGTCGGGCGGTGTCTCACCCCGGCCGATCGCCTGGCCATATGAGAAATTGCGCGACTGCGTGGTCGTGGCAGTCAGGACGAGATCGCCGAGACCGGACAACCCCATCAGCGTCTCCGGCTTCGCGCCGAGCGCGCTGCCGAGACGGCGCAGCTCCGCGAAGCCGCGAGCAATCAGGGCAGCGCCCGCACTGGCTCCCAGCCCGCGCCCCGCCGCGATGCCGGCGCCGATGGCCAGAACATTCTTCGCCGCGCCGCCGATCTCGACGCCGAGCACGTCGTCCGAGTGGTAGAGCCGCAGGCCCGGCGAGGCGAGGCTGGCGGCGAGGTCCGCCGCCAGCCATTCGTCGTCGGCCGCGATCGTCACTGCCGTCGGCAGTCCGCGCGCGACATCCGCCGCGAAGCTCGGACCGGACAGCACGGCCGCCGGATTGTCCGGCAGCACGGCGCGCAGGATCTGCGACATGAATTGCAGGCTGCCGCGTTCGATCCCCTTGGCGCAGGAAATAACCGGCGCGCCCGGACGCAGATGGATCGCGGCATTCTCCGCGGCGGCGCTCATCGCCTGCGCCGGCACGACCATCAGGACGGCGTCCGCATCGACGATGTCCGCAATTGCGGCGATAGGTCGGACAGCAGGCTCGAGATCGACACCCGGCAGATAAGCGGCATTGGTGCGCGTCTCGGAGAGTGTCGCGATATGGCCCGCATCGATATCCCAGAGCACGACCTCGCGCCCGGCACGCGCTGCCGCATTGGCGAGCGCGGTTCCCCAAGCGCCCGCTCCGAGGACGCCGATCGTCGAGAACGTCGTCATGCGCGGGCTCCCGGCAAAGCGGACTTCTCGTCGAGCGGCCAGCGAGCACGTGGCGCGGTGTCGAGCGGGTCGGTCAGTCCCAGCGCCAGACGCTCGGCGCCGGCCCAGGCGATCATCGCGCCATTGTCACCGCAGAGATCGAGCGGCGGCGCGACCAGTTTCACGCGGAAATGCTCCGACATGCGCTCAAGCCCGCCGCGCAGCGCGGCGTTCGCCGCCACGCCGCCTGCGACGACAAGCGCGGACGGATGGCCGAACTGCGCCTTGAACATCTGCAGCGCGACCCGGACCCGGTCGAGCACCATGTCGATCACCGCCGCCTGGAAACTGGCGCAGAGATCGGCGATGTCGCGATCGGACAAGGGGGCGATCTTCTCGGCTTCGATCCGAACGGCCGTCTTGAGACCCGCCAGTGAGAAATTTGGTTCTGCGCGGCCGATCATCGGCCGCGGGAAGTTGAAGCGGCTGGAATCGCCGCTCTCGGCGGCCTTCTCCACCTGCGGTCCTCCCGGATAGCCGAGCCCGAGCAGCTTGGCGACCTTGTCGAACGCCTCGCCGATGGCGTCGTCGATGGTCGTGCCGAGGCGACGATATTTCCCGACGCCCTCGACAGCGAGCAATTGCGAATGGCCGCCGGAAACGAGGAGCAGCAGATAGGGAAACTCGACCCCGTCGGTCAGTCGCGCCGTGAGCGCATGACCCTCGAGATGGTTCACCGCGAGGAACGGCTTTCCGGCCGCGAATGCCAATGCCTTCGCGGTGGTCAGTCCGACGATCACCCCGCCGATCAGCCCCGGTCCCGCGGCTGCCGAGACGCCGTCGATGTCCGAGATATCGGTCTCGGCGTCAGTCAAGGCCTGCGCGACGACTCGGTCGATCGCATCGATATGGGCTCGGGAGGCGATCTCAGGCACGACCCCGCCATAGGCCGCGTGCTTCTTCACCTGCGACAGAACGACGTTCGAAAGAATGCGCGCGGAGCCGTCCTCGCCCCGTTCCACCACGGAGGCGGCAGTCTCGTCGCAAGTGGTCTCGATGCCGAGAACGCGCATTGGATGTCCGCTTAGTGCATCTGCGAGGTTTCGAGATGGCGTGTCACCCTATAATCTCGCCGAACCTCAAACCACAATGTTCCCAGATCAGATGTCGTCCGCTTTCCTTAGAATCGGTACGCGCGGCAGTCCGCTCGCGCTCTGGCAGGCCCACGCCACGCAGCAGGCGCTCGCCGCCGCGCACCACGTCCTGCTCGACGAAATCGAGATCGTCGTCATCAAGACGACCGGCGACCAGGTCCGTGACCGGCCGCTCGCCGATGTCGGCGGTAAAGGCCTGTTCACCAAGGAAATCGAGGAAGCGCTGCTCGATCGCCGGATCGATCTCGCGGTTCATTCGGCGAAGGACGTTCCGACATTCCTGCCGCAAGGGCTCAGGCTCGCGGCCTGCCTGCCGCGCGCGGACGTTCGTGACGCGCTGGTGGCGCCCGGTTACCGCACGCTCGATTCGCTTCCCTATGGCGCGGTGGTCGGCACTGCTTCGGTTCGCCGCGCCGCTCTGCTCAAACATCTTCGGCCCGACCTCAAAACCGTCCTTTTGCGCGGCAATGTCGAGACGCGATTGCGCCGCGTGGAGGCAGGGGAAATGCATGCGACTTTGCTTGCTCTGGCGGGGCTGACACGGCTCGGACTGCAGAATCACGCCACTGAAGTGCTGGATCCCGGTATTTTCCTCCCGGCGATCGGGCAGGGGGCCGTGGCTATTGAAATCCGGACGGATGACACCCGGACCGCCGAGGCGGTAGCCGCCATCGATCACGGTCCAACATCGACCGCGCTCGCGGCCGAGCGGGCAATGCTTGCCGTCCTCGACGGCTCGTGCCGTACGCCGATCGCCGGTCTCACCGTTATGGATGGCGACGTGCTTCATCTCCGGGGGTTGGTCGTCGAGCCGGAAGGCAAGGCGATCTGGCGCGCCGAAGCGCGCGGTCCGGTATCGGATGCAGAGAAAATTGGCCGCCTGGTCGGCGAGGACCTGCTCGCGCAGGTTCCTCCGGGCATCATCGCAGTCGGGGCCGTCTGAATATGCGGGTCCTCGTCACCCGCCCAGTGCATCCCGCCGAACGGACGGCGGCGAGGCTGCGCGCGCTCGGGCATGAGCCGTCGGTCGATCCGGTCCTGACGCTCGACTTCTTCCCCCCGGCCAGGCTCGTCGGCGGCCAATTGGACGGCGTGATTTTCACCAGCTCCAATGCGGTCCGGGCGATCCGCGACCATGCCGACCTTCCCAAGCTTCTGGCGCTGCCGATATGGACGGTCGGTTCGCGGACGACCGCGTCCGCGCGAGCCATGGGGTTTGGGGTTCCGAGGATCGAATGCCCTGACGTCGCGGGTCTCGTCTCGGTTCTGGGCGACGAGAAGACGCCATTGAGGCTGCTTCATATCGCCGGCGAGGATCGCTCCGCCGACATCGAGACCGAGATCGCGCCGTCGGGACACAGCGTCGAAACACTCGTGGTCTATCGTGCCACGGCGAGCGACTCGTTATCCAAGGAGACGAGAACCGCGTTGAAGAATGGTTCGATCGGAGCCGTGCTTCACTATTCGAGGCGCTCGGCCGGGACGTTCCTGATTCTGGCGGAAAAGGCCGGTCTTCAGACCGAGGCCGTTGCGCCGATCCATGTCTGCCTCTCGGCCGAGGTCGCGGAACCGCTCCGGGCGGTCAACGCGGCATTCATCCGGATCGCCGATGGTCCGAACGAGGATGCGCTTCTCGTCGCTCTCGGGCAGGGAGAAGGGTCGTCTCGTCAAGCTGACGGGGCGGCAGTAGAAAAGAACGGGTTAGAGGAAGAGAGGACTGGTATGGCCGAGCCGGACGAGCCGGAGAAGATCCCCGAGAAGCCGAAACGGTCGGGGAAGCCGAAGCCCCAGGTCCTCGATCTCGAGGCCACGGAAATCGCTCCTCCGCAATCGGAGCCGACTGTCGAGGCGCCTGTGGAGCCTCCGCAGGACATTGCCGACGATTCCGCGTCTGTCGAACAGGCCGGTGCGCCGTCCCCGGACGAACCCCTCACGCCATCGAACGACCTCGCGGGAGACGTCGAGCCGCGAAGCGGGCTTCTGACGCTCGTCGCCGCCGGCCTTATCGGCGCGGTGCTCGCGATCCTTGGCTTCGTGGTCCTTCTCAGCGCCGATCTTCTGGGTCTCAACGACGGTGATGACCCTGCGATCGGGTCGCGGCTCACCGCGATCGAATCGAAGCTCCAGTCGATCGATCAGGCTCCGGCACCTGTGGCCGATCCCGCCCTCGCCGCCAAGGTCGACGACCTGTCGAAAACAGTGACCGACCTGTCCAACCGCCCGGCAGCTCCCGCCCCGTCGGACGGTTCGGCTCCCGCGCCGGCCGATACCTCTCGTCTCGATGCGCTCGATGCCCGGATCGCGGCGATCGACACCAAGCTCGGTGAACTGAGCCAGGTACAGTCCGGGCCGTCGCAGGACGCGTTCAACCAATTGTCGGCCCGTGTCGATCAGATCGCGGCGGCGCTCGCCCAGACGAAAGAGCCGGATCCGGCGATTGCAGAGGCGCTTGCTTCAGCAAGGCGTGCCTCCGCTGTTGCCACGGTCGCCTCGCTGGAGGCTGCGGTCGAGCGCGGCATTCCTTATGCGAGCCTGCTCGGTTCCGTCCGTTCGCAGGTTCAGGGCGTAGACCTCGCCCCCTTGGAGACAGGTGCCGAGCACGGACTGCCGGCGCTGCCGGTTCTTGGCGCGCGTCTCGAAAAGGCGCTCGATGCCGCTCCCTCGCCGACGCCCGCCCCCTCCGCGGGCGTGATCGACAGGCTGGTGTCCGGCGCGCGCGGCCTCGTCAAGGTCAAGCCGGCTGGCGACACCAAGGCGGACGAGCCGGTGGGCGACGACGCCTGGACGATCCGCAACCGGATGTCGCTCCGACTGCAGCGCGGCGCCTACGACGAGGCGCTCAGTGAATGGGATTCGCTCGACGCCCGGACCAAGCAGGCGACGCAGCAAGAGGCCGACGCCTTGCGCGCCCGACTTGCGGCGGAACGCGCGCTCGATACTCTTCGCGAGAAGGCACTGGCCGCCGCTGGCGGGGAGACGCAGTAAATCATGATCCGCATCCTCGCTTTCCTGGCGATCATCGCCCTTGCCGCCTTCGGGGTCGGCTGGCTGATCGACCGCCCCGGCTCGCTGGTTCTGGTCTGGCAGGGCTGGCAGATCGAGACCAGCGTCCCGGTGGCGCTGCTCGGCGTTGTCGTTCTGACCACGCTCGTCGTCCTATTCTGGTCGCTTGTCCGCTTCATCTTCAATTCGCCGGACGCGGTGTCTGATTTCCTGCGCGGCCGCCGCCGCAAGCGCGGCCTCAATGCAGTGGCGCACGGCCTGATGGCGATCGGCATCGGCGACGGCAAGAGCGCGCGCCGCTCGGCCGGCGAAGCCCGACGCCTGATCGGCGACGAGCCACTCACTCTCCTCCTCCGCGCCCAGGCGGCCCAGCTGAACGGCGATCGCCCGGAAGCCGAAGCCGCGTTCAAGGCGATGCTCGAACAGCCGGAAACCCGGCCGCTCGGCTATCGCGGTCTGTTCGTCGAGGCGAAACGTCGGGGCGATGACCGCGAGGCGCTGAAGCTTGCTGACCGGGCGCTCGAGGCGAACCCGGACGTGCCGTGGGCGGGCCCCGCTTTGCTCGACCTCCAGAGCCGCACCGGCGATTGGGACGGCGCGCTCAAGACTGTCCAGCGCAATGTCTCGAACCATGTAACCACCCGCGCCCATGCCAAGCGCGAGCGGGCTGTCTTGCTGACCGCGAAGGCTCTCGCCCTCGCCGAGGACAAGCCTCAGGACGCGCGCGCGGTCGCGGTCGAGGCCGCGAACCTCGCCCCAAGCCTCGTTCCGGCAGTCGCGCTCGCCGGACGGCTCCTCGCCGAGCAGGGCGATCTCACCAAGGCGAAGAAGCTCCTCGAAAAGGGCTGGAAGGCGCAGCCGCATCCAAACATCGCCGAGGTCTATCTCTACCTCCGCTCCGGCGACGCCGCGGCCGATCGCCTGAAGCGCGGCCGCATCCTGGCTGAGAAAGCCGGGCGTGATCCGGAAGGCGCGCTGGCCCTTGCCCGCGCGGCGCTCGATGCGCGCGAATTTACAGTGGCACGCAAGGCTCTCGCGCCACTGGTCGAGCGCGGGCCGACGCGACGGACCTGCCTGCTGATGGCCGAGATCGAGAACGCCGAATTTGGCGACCGCGGCCGGGCGCGGGCATGGCTCGCGCGCGCCGTCGCGGCCAAGCGCGATCCGGCCTGGGTCGCCGACGGCATCATTTCGGATTCCTGGCAGCCCTTCTCGCCCGCGACCGGCAGGCTCGACGCCTTCGAATGGACGGTTCCGGTCGAAAGTCTGGCCGCACCGGACAGTGCCTTGATCGATGCGGAAGTCGTGGCGAGCGAGGCGCCGATCGTCGAGCACGAGCCGGTGGTCACGCCCGTCGTCCAGCCGGAGCCGGTTGCTCAGCCCGTCGTGGTCGATGCCGTTCTCGAACCTGAGCCGGTGGAACCCAAACCGGCTGCGCCGGAACCGAAACCTGCTCCAAGGCCCGGGTTGGCGCGCGAGCGCAAGCGGCCCGTCGACGTCGTCCTGCCGCCCATTCCGTCTCCGGACGATCCCGGCCCGGACGACCAGGACGAGGTGACGATTCGCGCCGCCGGTCGCAACGTTAGCGCCTGATCAATAAAAGGCCGCCATTATCTGGCGGCCTTCTCATTCGGGCCGGATTGCCCGGCGCTGCGGCTTGCCATTCGGCGCCGTATCGTCTAGCACCCCTCTCGCCGAGAAGGCGCGCTTCGGCGCACGACGGCGCCGCTTTAGCTCAGCTGGTAGAGCACCTCATTCGTAATGAGGGGGTCGGGGGTTCGAATCCCTCAAGCGGCACCATTAATTTCAATAGCTTATCTTTGATTCTCCCGCCGAGCGTCGACTCAAGCGAGCCGGTGCCCAGCAGTGGTTCTCGTCACATTCTCGGACAGGGTTGCATGGCCTGCCCGTCGGACCACTGGTAGATCAACTTTTTTACCGCCGCGGAAACGGGATCGATCGCGGGCACTCCCAACTCGAGTTCAATGTCTTTCGCAAATCTCGCAAGCGGTCCTCCGCCGATCACAATGGTCTGGGCGCCGTCCAGGGACACGGCTTGCCTGGCGGCAAGCAAAAGCTCGGCGAAAAGACGTTCGGGCTTTCCGATAAGTTGTGACGGGTGACTTGGCGTTTGGCGAACGGACCGAAGCTGGTCCGCCAAGCCGAGGTTATCGGCCATTTTCTCTATGCGACTGCCCAATCCCGCAGTCGAGGTCACAATGGAGAACGGCCGACCGCCGAAGGCACCCGCAAGCAGGCCAGCCTCACCTATGCCCACCACAGGTCCCGCGAACGAGCGGCGGGCGTCCTCCAGCCCAGGGTCGCCGAACGCGGCCACGATAAGTCCGGTTTCGCGGGGTCGTTCGGCCGCGATTTGCGCCGCCATTTCCGACACCGCTGTCGCGGACGTCTCCAATTCCTGCTGATCAATGATGAAGCTTGACCCGAATGGAGCCGTCCGGCCGTCGACTTCAAAATTGGCGCCACAGGCCTGGCGTGCGAGGGCGACCATCGCGGCGGTGGTTGAGGCGTTGGTGTTCGGGTTGAGTACGACGATACGGCGGCGCGAAGCCATCTTTGTCACGGCTCGACTTTGGCTGCGGCGTCGACGGCGCGATGCTCGATCCAGTCCGCAAGGGCCGGCATCAGTCCCGCTGTCCGCTTTGGACCGGGACGTGCAAAGCGACCTGCGGTGGCTGCGCGCGGTCTCATCCGGGCAAGCGTCTGGGCCTGTCCGATGGCTGCCGATAATGGATCGATCAGCGGCACCGAAACGCGATCGGCGATGCGAAAGGCAAGGCCGGACAGTGGCGCGCCCGCGAGGATGATGGCGTCCGCGCCGTCTTCGCGGATCGTGCGGTCCGCCAGCGCGACGAAGTCTTCCTCGAGTTCCTCCCGGACCGAGTCCACCGACTTGAAGCCGGATGTCGGAACGCGGACGCCGGCGCAGCGACCCGAAAGCCCGGTCGAGATCACCGCGTCCTCGTACCACGGCAACAGGGTGGGCGAGAAAGTCAGGATGGCGAAACGCCCGCCCGCCATGCAGGCGGTCAGCATCGCGGCTTCCGCCATGCCCGTGACCGGCACGTCGAACAATTCCCGGATGGCGATCAAGCCAGGGTCGCCGAAAGCGGCGATGATGATTGCGTCTGCGCCTCGCTTGTGCTCGGCCACCATTTCCAACGCGATGGCGCCCGCGATCAAGGCCTCGGCACGACCGGCGATATACGGAAAGCCGCGCGTCGCGGTTATGCCGACGAGTTCGGTGTCGGGCGCCAGCGAGGGAGCGGCTGTCGCGACCATCCGATCCGTCATGCCGGTCGATGTATTGGGATTCAGAAGAAGGATTTTCATGGACGCATCGCTCCTGATGCTGCCCAATCAAATTGCATGCCATCTAAAAAATGAACGCAATATCCGGTTTCTAGTTGCACTTAGTCGGCGGCGTCGCCGGCGATCTGCCCCGTCAGCACGCCGTAGACGGTCTCGCCCGTCCTGAGCAGGTGACGCTTCCAGACGGAGCGGGCCTTTTCCGGGTCCTTCGCGCGGAAGGCCTCCATGACCGCCGCATGCTCGCCGACTGACTCTTTCCAGCGGAAGGGATCGATGATGGCCATGTAGCGTCCACGGCGTGCGCGGAGCATGAGATTGCCGTGTGTGGCGATCAGCACCGGATTGGCGGACGCCTTCACGATCGTGTCGTGGATTGCGCTGTTGAGCGCAAAATAGGCATCCTTCTCCCGCTTTTCATAATGCCCGCACATGCGTTCATGCATGTCTTCCAGACCGGCGAGATCATTCTCTGAGAGCCGGGCCACGGCGAGTTCCGCAGCCATGCTTTCAAGCCCGGCGATGACCTCGAACAAATTGCTCGCCTCCGTCGGGGTGAACGACATGATGCGGGCGCCCTTGTTCTGGGAGATCTCGACAAGTCCCTCGGCCTCCAGCAGTTTGAGCGCCTCGCGCAGCGGCGTCCGGGATACCGACAATTGTTCGCAGACCGCGCGTTCGATGATGCGCCCTCCTGGCGGCAGGTCACCCTTGACGATCAAATCCCGGAGCCGGTCGGCGACCTGCTGGGCGAATGGAATTCGTCGCGACATCGAGGTCGCGCCTGCCGTGCGCCGCGCTCGCGAATTCAGTCCCGGTTGGTCCATGCCTGACATACCCCGTTCAGCCCTGACCGGCTCCAACGCAAAAACCTCGCCAGCCGACAGAACGCGCAAATTGAATGCAATCTGACTGTTAAAATTGCATTCCATCCGATTTCGCCCAGTGAAAATAAGCAGCACGCCGATTTGCGGTTGGCACGCTTGTTGCTGCTAGACGGCAAGCGCAGAGCTTTGCTCTTTCGGGTTGGCGTGCCCATCGTCGGGATCCCGGAAGGTCGACGCGGCAGCCGCCGTCGTCATCTCGCTGGCTCAACGGTGAGGATCATCCCCAACGGGGTCCACTCGGTCTCGAAGAGGCTGGAGGGGATAATGTGCGATCGTGATGGCAGCTTTTACCGCAATTTTTCGCGGCGTGATTTTCTCAAGTCCTCCGTGGTCGCCACTGCGGCGACCGTAGCCCTGCCGCCGTCGCTCGCGGCACTCCTCACGCCGACGTCCGCGCTTGCCGCGACCACGATCAAGGCGACCCACGGCTCGGGCTTCTGCAATATGGGCATCTTCCTCGCCAAGGAGCGGGGACTGGCCAAGGCCGATGGCGTCGACCTCGAATTCGTCGTCACTCCGTCGAACACCGAGATCACGACCATGTTCGGCGCGGGCCTCGTCGATATCTCGATGATCCCGTACTCGAACTTCATGACGCTCTACGACGCGGGCGCGCCGGTGAAGATCATCGCCGGTGGCGGCGTGCAGGGGTGCATCATCGTCGCCAAGGACGGCATCAAGTCCGCGGCCGACCTGAAGGGCAAGAGCTTCGGCACCTTCCAGGCCGACACGCTCGAAGTGCTGCCCTACGACTATCTGAAGAAGGCTGGCCTCACCTTCGACGACGTGCAGATCAAGTACATGAACACCTCGCCGGAGCTCGCCCAGGCGTTCATCGCCGGCGCGGTCGACGCGATCTGCCACATCGAGCCCTATGCGACGCAGTGCGTCACCAGCGTGCCGGGCGCCAAGGTCCTCAGCGACGGCATCGATCTCTACGGCGCCGGCTACTCCGACTGCGTGCTCGCGGCCCGCACTCCGCTGCTTGAGGAAAACCCGAAGGCGGTGAAGGCAATCATCAAGGCGCTCATGGTCGCCCAGTCACAGGCCGAGAAGGACAAGGACACCGCCCTGAAGGACACGGTCGGCACCTACTACAAGACCACGATGGAGGCAGCGATCAACGCTTCCAACAAGCAGCCGATCGTCGTCGACCAGCGCAATCAGACGCAGTTCATCATCGACCGTGGCCAGTCGATGAAGGAACTCGGCTACGTCAAGAAGATGCCCGACAAGGCAGCCTTCGACTGGAGCTTCCTCGAGCAGGTGATCGCCGACAACAAGGATCTCTACGACAGCCTCAAGCTCAAGTCCTGAGTTCTTCGCCTCCAGCCGCGCCGCATGTCGGCGGCGCGGCCACCAGTCCCTAAAAGTTGGAGACGGACGTGACGATGAGTATTCCTGTCGGCTCTCAAGACGACAAACCGGCTGCAAGAGTTCCGACCCTGTCGCCGGGCACGCGCCGCATGCTGGCGTCCATCGGCTGGAGCCTGGTGTCCCTCGGCCTCTTCGCCGGGATGTGGGAGGCCCTCTGGGCGATTGGAGCCATCAATCCGTTGCTCCTGCCGCCGCCCCATATGTTCTTCTCGGACATCGCCCGCACGCTCACCTTCTTCGATCACAAGGCCCGGATGATCGGTAGCCAGGGTGGTGGAAGCGCCATCATGGGGCTTCTCACGACGATCGGCTGGACGACGTTCCGCGTGGTCGCGGGGCTGTCGATCGGCTTCGCACTCGGCGTGCTCTGCGGGGCGCTCATTCACTACGTCAGGATGTTCCGGAATCTGGTCCAGCCGCTCATCCTGATGCTAGCGCCGATCTCGCCTGTCGCATGGCTTCCGGTGGCGATCTTCGTCTTTGGCGTCGGTGACGTTCCGGCCATCTTCCTCGTCTTCGTCACCGTCTTCTTCATGATCGTGCTGGCGACTGTCGCCCAGATCGCGAGCGTTCCGAAAAATTATCTGCACGTCGCCCGCATCATGGGCGCGAACGAGCGTCAAACCTTCTGGCGCGTCATCCTCCCGGCCATTCTCCCGAGCCTCTTCATGACGCTGCGGCTCAATCTCTTCGCGGCCTGGATGGTCGTGCTGATCGCCGAGAGCGTCGGCGTCGGGATCGGCCTCGGCCAGATAACCGGCATGGCGCGCGCGACCTTCAACGCGAAGCTCGTCTTCTTCACGATGGTCATCATCGGCGTACTCGGATTCACCTTCGATTGGGCGCTGCGCAAGATCCAGCAGAAGATGCTGTGGTGGGTGCCTCCTGGACAGGGAGCGATGTGATGGCCCGTCCGGCACTCTCGCTCCGCAATGTCTCCAAGACCTGGATGCCTGAAGGGCGCAGCCCGGTAATCGCCCTCCGCGATTTCGATCTCGATGTCGCCCCGGGCGAGTTCGTCGTTTTCCTCGGGCCATCCGGCTGTGGAAAATCGACCCTTCTCTACATGATCGCCGGTCTCGAGGAGACGACTGGCGGCGTCATCGAGCAGAACGGCAGGGTCGTCACCGAACCGTCCGCCGAGCGTGGCCTGATCTTCCAGGAAGCCTCGCTTTTTCCCTGGCTGACGATCGCGGACAATGTCGCATTCGGCCTGTCTATCCAGGGCGTGCTGCCGCAAAAGCGCAAGGAGATGGCAGCCGACATCCTGCGTTCCGTCGGTCTCGGCGACATGCTCGACAAGAAGCCGGACGAGCTTTCGGGCGGCATGCGCCAGCGCGCGGCCTGTGCCCGGGCGCTGGCGATGCGCCCAAGCGTCCTGATGATGGACGAGCCCTTCGCCGCGCTCGACGTACAGACGCGCGCCAAGATGCAGGACTTCCTTCTGCAGATCTGGCGTGACAGCAAGGCCTCGATCATCCTTGTCACGCATTCGATCGACGAGGCGGTTTCGCTGGCTGATCGTGTCGTGGTGTTCACGTCACGTCCCGGCCGCGTGAAGACGATCGTGCCGATCGATCTTCCGAGGCCGCGCCCGACGCGTGATCCGCGCTACCACGAATACCGCGACATGTTCGCCGAGCTTCTGGCCGACGAGGTGGACCGCGCCTTTGCCGAGCAGGAAACGAGGTAGCTGTGTCCACGTATGTACGTGTTGCAGCAGCCTCGACGGGGCCGGCTAGTGATGACCTGTCGGCTGCTCTCGCTGAAGCGAAGCAGGCGATCGCTCGCCTGGCCGAGCTGGGAGCGGAACTCGTCGTTCTGCCGGAGCTGTTCGCCTGCCCGTATGTGGCGAGCGACGATCCGGCCAATTGGGGGCATCTCGCCGAACCCATCGACGGCCCGACCGCGCGCTGGGCCTCCGGACAGGCGGTCAGGAACGGCGTCGACATCGTCTTCGGCATGGCATTGGCGGACGCAGATGCGAAGCCATTCAACGCGGCGCTTCTCGCTCGGCGCGATGGCAGCATCGCGGAGGTGGCGACGAAGCTGAACCTGCCGCCGCCCGGACCCGGCGAACGCTTCGGCGAGGCAGACCATTTCCGGCCCGGTGTCGGCGATGTCGCGTGCTTCGAACTCGGCGGCGTGCAGGTCGCGGTGCTGATCTGTTTCGACCGGCGTTTCCCGGAGTGCTGGCAGGCGGCCGTGCGGTCGGGCGCTGAATTGGTCGTCGTCCTCGTCGGCGGTCCGGCACCTCAGGATCCCGACGGCTTCTATCTCGCCGAGATACAGGGTCATGCCCGGGCGAACGCCGTCTATGCGCTCGCCGCCGCGCGAGCGGGCGTCGAAACCGTGCTCGGGCGCAATGTCCGCCATGACGGCCTGACGTTGGCGATCAATCCGTTCGGAACCGTGCTCGCGGCAGGCGAGGGGACCGCGAGCGACGTCGCGATTATCGACGTCGATCCTGTCGTCATCGCCGCCGCCCGGTCGGGCCGCGGGAGGAACGACATGCACGCATCAACATCAATCATCTGAGAGAGCAGGGACCCAAAATGGCAGAACTCATTGTGCAAGCACGTTGGCTGGTGACCGGTGTCCAGGACCGCCACACACCGATCGGGATCGACGACGGCGCGGTGCTCTCGCGCGACGGCACGATCGTGGCGACCGGCTTGCTCGACGAGATGAAGAGACTGGCGCCCACCGCGACCGTGAAAACCTATCCCGACCACGTCATGCTGCCGGGCTTTGTCAACAGCCATCACCATGTCGGCATGACGCCGCTGCAGCTCGGTTCGCCGGACTATGCGCTCGAGCTCTGGTTCGCCGGACGCATGCCGGCCCGCCGGATCGACCTCTATCTCGACACGTTGTATTCGGCGTTCGAGATGATCGCCTCTGGCGTGACGACGGTGCAGCACATCCATGGCTGGATGCCCGGCGGTTACGACGCGATCCATGGTGCGGCGACGAAAGTTCTCGACGCCTATCGCTCGATCGGCATGCGCGCGTCCTACTGCTATGCGGTTCGCGAGCAGAACCGGCTTGTCTACGAAGACGACGAGACGTTCTGCGCCAAACTGCCATCGCCGCTCGGCGAGGAGCTGAGCGCCTACCTCAAGGCGCAGGCCATGCCGTTCTCCGATTTCCTGAAGCTTTTCGACCAGCTGACGGCGGAGAACCAGGGTCAGCGCCTGACGCGCATCCAGCTCGCGCCGGCGAACCTGCACTGGTGCAGCGATGAGAGCCTTGTCGCCCTGCACGAGAAGGCGACGGCCGCCAATGTGCCGATGCACATGCATCTCCTGGAGACCGCCTATCAGAAGGAATATGCGCGCCGTAGGACCGGCAAGACGGCGGTTCGGCATCTCCATGATCTCGGGGTACTCAGTCCGCGCATGACGCTCGGCCACAGTGTGTGGATGACCCAGGAGGACGTCGATATCGCCGCACAGACCGGTACCTGCATCTGCCACAACTGCTCGTCGAATTTCCGCCTGCGCTCCGGCATCGCGCCGCTGAATGCGTTCGAGAAGAAGGGCATGACGGTCGGCATGGGCCTCGACGAGGCTGGCATCAACGACGACCGCGACATGCTGCAGGAGCTTCGTCTCGTCCTGCGCGCCCACCGCGTGCCGGGCATGGACGACGACGATGTGCCGTCGTGCCCGCAGGTGCTGAAAATGGCGACCGAGTCCGGTGCCAAGACCACGGCATTCGGCGAGACGATCGGCAAGCTCGAGGCCGGTCGCGGCTTCGATGCCGTACTACTGAACTGGAAGACCGCGACCTACCCCTTCCAGGACCCGGACATTCCGATGCTCGACGCAGTCATGCAGCGCGCCAAGACCAATGCCGTGGACGCGGTCTTCATCGATGGCGAGGTCGTCTACGCCGACGGACGCTTCACCAACATCGACCGCGATGCCGTGTTGAACGAGATCGCCGATGTCCTGGCGAAGCCGCGCACTCCGGATGAAATATCGCGCCGCAACCTCGGCCGCGCGGTCTTCCCCCACGTAAAGGCTTTCTACGACGGATATATCGGAGACGGACCGGTCCAGCCGTTCTACCGTCAGTCGTCGAGCGTTTGAGAGTCGAGGACGGAATGACCGAATTCTTCATGGTCCACGGAGCGCCAAACCCTGTGGCGCCATTCAGTCACGCGGTGGAGACGGATGGCTGGGTGTTCATCACCGGGCAGATGCCGACCTGGCCCGACGATGATAGCCGGCCGCTTCCCGAAGGCGTCGAGGCGCAGACCCGGCGGGTGATGGACAATCTCATCATTGTGCTGAACGGGGTCGGCCTCGATCTGTCGCATGTTGTCCAGGCAAGGGTCTATCTGACCGATTTCTCCCACGACTACGCGACAATGAACACGATCTATGCCTCGTACTTCCCGGTCGACCGGCGTCCGGCGCGGACCTGCGTCGGCGTCACCGGTCTGGCACGAGATGCGCTTGTCGAGATCGACCTCATAGCGCGCCGGCCATCCTGAAATGAATGTGAATGACAACGTGACCGCCGCGAACCGGCGGGCAGTCGAAAAGATCGTAGCGACGATTCCGGTCGTCCGCGAACTGGTAACCGCGCGTGAGGCGCTCGACCTTGCCGAGGGTGAACTAGGCCATGCCGGTCCGCCATTCGCGGAAGGTGAAATTCCTCCGGTCGTCGTGCTGAATGCGCTCGCGGCCGCTTCGGTGCATGAGGGATGGGCCGGCGATATGGGCCAGGGTCGCCGGATGGTGCTGTCGGGCGAGGTGAAGCTACGGTCGAACCACTCGCTAGGAACGGTGTCGCCGATGGCTGGAATCGTCCGGCCGAGCCAACGGCTGTTCCGGATCGAGGATCGCAAGACGGGGTCGAACACGTTCGCGACCCTCGCCGAGAAAGGGCGGTATGTCCTGCGGTTCGGCTATTACAGCGAGGAAGTCGCGGCGGGCCTGCGCTATGTCGAGACCGAGGTCGCCGAGGCGCTCGCCAGGGCAATGCCGAAAGGCGGCCTCGAAATCCTCCCGCTAGTTGCTCGGGGCGTGGAGCTCGGCGACGACGTCCATCAGCGCAATATCGGCGGCATGCTGTCGTTCCTGGCAGCACTGCCGGATTTGCCCGGCCCGATCCGGACATGGTTGAGTGACCATCCGCAGCATTTCCTGAACTATGCGATGGCGTCGGCGAAACTGTGCCTCGATCAGGCGCGCGGCATCGAGGGCTCGAGCGTCGTGACCGCGATCAGCCGCAACGGCCTTGTCTGCGGCATCCAACTCTCCGGCACCGGCGACCGCTGGTTCAACGCCTCGGCGGATCTACCGGAAGGCGGCTTTTTCCCGCCATTCACGATCGACGATGCCCATCGCGACCTGGGCGATAGCGCGATCATGGAGAGCTACGGCCTCGGCGGCTGCATCGCCCACGCATCTCCGCAGATCGCCCAGAGCATGCAGCGGCCCTGGTCGGAAGCCGTCGCCGGAGGCGAGAGAATGCGTTCGCTGTTCCTCGCGAAGAATCCGTTGATCACGCCCGCTTTGGCAGGATTGGACGCCGCAGGTATTGCCCTTGATGCACGGCGCGTTGTTCAACTCGGTGAAGGGGTGCGCATCCACACCGGCATCGCCCATAAGGATGGTGTCGCCGGCTGGATCGGGATCGGCGTCGCCAAGGCGCCACTCGAATGCTTCGTGTCCGCTGCCGCTGCGCTCGATGCGCTTCCCAGCAAGGTTGGCGCGCCGGCATGAACGTTCGCATCGGAATCGTCGGCGGTGGCTTCACCGGGGCGGTGTTCGCGGTCCATCTCGCCAATGCCTCTTCGGTACCGCTCGACATCGAGATCATCGAACCGCGCGAGAAGGTCGGCGCCGGGTTGGCCTATGGCTCGGCGAGCGCTGAGCACCGCATCAACGTCCCGAGCGACCGGCTGACGGTGTTTAGGGAAGAGCCGTTGCATTTCACCCAATGGCTCAAGGCAAGGGGTGAGTGGAACGCGGATCCCGACGGGCTCACGGGGCCGGAGGACCATTATTCGACCCGCCACGCCTTTGGCGCCTACGTCGCGGACCTCGTCCGAAAAAGCTCAGAGAACAATACGTCGGGCTCGATCATCCTTCACCGGCGCAACATGGCCACGGCGCTGGAGCGCACCGCCGAACGATGGCGGGTGACCTTCGACAGCGGTGAGTCCGCTACCTACGACGAGGTCGTCGTCTGCACGACCTATGGGGCTCCGGCCTTTCGATGGACGCTTGCCGAGGGTGCGGAGGAACTGCCCCATCTTGTCAGAAATCCGTGGGACTGGGACGCCATCCGCGCTATCCCGGCAGACGGTGATGTCGTCATCATCGGCACTGGCCTGACCATGTGCGACGCAGTCGTCACCCTGCGGGTAAATGGCCATCGCGGCCGCATCCGCGCAATCTCGCGTCGCGCTCTCACTCCACGAGAGCATGGAGAGTTCGACAGTTCCTTCGACCTCTTCGAGGACCGTGAGCCTCCCCTGACCGCGATCGGTCTTCTGCGTCTCGTCAGGACTCGTATTGGGGACGCCGCGTCCGAGGGACGCGCCTGGCATCCCGTCGTGGACGCGGTGAGGCGCAATCTCGCGACCTATTGGCGGACGCTCCCGATCGCCGAGCGGGGCAAGATCGCCCGGCATCTGCGCGCCTATTGGGATGTTCACCGGTTCCGGATGGCACCGCAGGTTGCCAGTCTTCTGGCCGAAGGAAAGGCCGACGAGTGGTTCACGCTATCGGCCGGGCGCATTGACCGGATCGGCCGCACAGGCTCACGTTTCCGGATCGACTGGACGCCGAAGGGCGGTAGTCCGGGTGGAACCGAAGCGGATGCGATCATCAACTGCACGGGCCCCGACAGCGATCTTCGCCGGACCCGAAATCCCTTCGTTCAGGCGGCAATGAAAAGTGGCCTTCTCCGGCCGGACGCGCTGCGCATCGGTTTCGACGTCGATGCCGATGGACGGCTCCTGGACAGCGGCGGCGAGGTAAGTCCCGGCCTTTGGGCAGCGGGTCCCTTGGCGCGGGCGATCGTCGGGGAGGCGACGGGGGTGCCCGAAGCATCGGCGCATGCGCGTCACGTTGCGGAGGCCTTGGCTGCCAGCCTCGATCGCGCCGTGCTGATAGCGCGCGAGGTACCTTTGGCCGTGCGGGAGATCTGAGAATGCCGCGTTACATCAAGGTGGCGGGGGCGGCCCCATCTCCAAAGACCGTCCGCTATTCGCATGCCGTCGAGGCCGGAGGCCTGCTTCACGTCACCGGCCAATTGCCGATCGATCCCGACAATCCCGATGCGCCGCTGCCGACGTCGATCGAGGAGCAGACGGAACTGGCATTCCGCAATCTCGATCTGATCGTGGAGGCGGCGGGCTACAGCCTCTCAAACACCGCTTTCGTCCGCATCTTCCTGACGGAATTCGATCGCGACTTCGCGGGGATGAACTCGGTCTATCACCGCTATTTCAACGACGATGCCAGAATGCCCGGTCGGACGACCGTCGGAGTCGCGAAGCTCGGCCGCAATGCTTTGGTCGAGATCGATCTGGTGGTTGAGCGGCAGGCCTAACGCTGCGCTTCTGGCAGCCGAAATTTGATACCGTCGGGACATTCTGTCGACCGGGCACGGATATTGCATTCACTCGAGAGGCTGCAGACCACGGCGGTTTTCGTGCGGGGAATGTCTGCAACGGGAGTCAAATGATGAATGCAATCAACCAGTTAATGCGTCGCGCGCTGCTTGCCGTGGGGTTTGTCGCCGTTGCCGGTGTGTCGCTGTCGAGCACGGTCGCTCACTCCGCAACGCTCGCTGAGATCAAGGCGCGCGGCTACATGATCGTCGCGACGGAAGACGATTATAAGCCGTTTGAATTCATGGAGGACGGTAAGCCGACCGGCTTCGACAACGAGCTTCTCGCCGAATTCCGCAAGACCGTGCCGTTCGAGATCCGCCAGGAGGTTATTCCGTGGACCGGACTTCTCGCGGGTGTGAGCACCGGCAAGTACGACGTTGCGGTCACCGCCGCGATGATCACCAAGGAGCGTGTGAAGTCGCTCGACTTCAGCATGCCGATCGCCGACTCGACCCACTACTATGCCAAGCGCAAGGGCGACGACAGCATCAAGGAGATCAAGGATCTCGCGGGCAAGACGGTCGGCGTCCAAGCCGGCAGCGCGCAGCTCGAAAAGCTGCCCGAGCTCGAGGCGATGCTCGCCAAGACGGGCGGCAAGCTCGGCAAGGTCGTCCAGTACACGTCCTATCCGGAAGCCTACCAGGATCTCGCGCTGAAGCGCGTGGACTTCGTGGTCAACACGATCATCAACCTGCGCTCGCTCACGAAGGACAAGCCGGACACGTTCGAAATTGGCCAGGCCGTCTCGGGACAGACCGTTCCGGCATGGGCGGTTGCCAAGGGCAATACCGAACTCCTGGCGCTGATCAACAGCTTCATGGCCGAGCAGCGGAAGAGCGGAAACATCCTCAAGCTGCAGGAGAAGTGGCTGGGCCAGGCGTTCCCGGATCTTCCAGAGACCTATCAGCCCTGATCCCAGCCAAGGCCGGCCGCCCATCGGGGCGGTCGGCGGACATTTGATCGTGACCACAGCAGCCTTCCTCTCGCTTCTGCAAGGCGCCGGTGTGACCCTGGTGCTATCCGGCGCCGGTATCGCCCTTGGTGTGCCGTTGGGACTGCTGCTCGGGTTGATCCGGTGGGGCAGGGTGCCGGTGCTGTCCCCTATCGTCATGGTCTATGTAAGCCTGCTGCGGTCGACGCCGGCCGTGACTTTGTGCCTGCTGATCTTCTTCGCGATCCCGACTATGGGCATCGATATCGGGCCGTGGACCGCGTCCGTGCTGACGCTTGGATTGAACACGGCTGCGTTCAATTGCGAGATCTGGCGCTCGGGACTGAACAACTTTTCTCCCGATCAACTGGAAGCCGCTCGCTCGTTCGGCATGACGCCGGCTCTACGTTTCCGGCGCATCATTTTCCCTCAGCTGTGGCGTGCCTGCCTGCCGGGCCTCGTCAACGAGATGACGCTTTTGATCAAGTCGAGCCCGGCGATCGCCGTCGTGGGCGTTGTAGAGATCACGCGAGCGGCGACACGTATCGGCGCCCAGACTTATGATCCGTTGCCTCCCATGCTCGTTGCGACGGGAATCTACATCGTTCTCATCGTCGTCTTCGTCGGCCTCCAGCGGCTGACCGAGCGACTGTACGGCCAGGCCGGGGCCGCTGCATGACCCGCGATTTCGGAGTCGTCTGGGAGCATGCGGATCGCTTGGTCGAGGGTCTGCTCAACACGATCATCCTGACGCTCGTGGGTGCGTCGCTCGCTCTCCTGATCGGCAGCCTCGTCGCAATTCTTCTGATGTCTTCCAGCCGTCCCGTGCGGCTGATCAGCCAGGGCATCGTTGATCTGATGCGCTGCATTCCGTTCCTGATGCTGGCCTATCTCGCCTATTACGGCTTGCCGAGTCTGGGACTGAACCTGGACAACTGGACCGCCGGGCTCTTCGCGATCGTCGTTTACAATACGGCCTACATGGCCGAGATCATGCGCAGCATCTGGATCGGGCTCGGTCGGGAGAGCATCGAGGCGGCGACCGCCTTCGGTTTCCGTGGACCCCGGCTCTACACCCGGATCATCTTCCCGCAGATCTTTCTGGCCGCCAGCCCGATGATCGGCAATCAGCTCATCCAGATCATCAAGGACACGGCGTTCCTGACGATCATCGCCGTCCCGGAGCTGACGCATGCGGCGAGCAGCATCCAGTCGCAATATTTCGTTCCGTTCGCGGCGTTCATCGCCGCCGTCCTGATCTATTGGGCGCTCTGCATGCTGGTCGAGGCCGGAGTTTTCGTGGTTGAGCGGCTCGCGGAGGTGCGGCGCTGATGGTTGAACATGTGGGCAGCACCAATCCGGAATGCGTTCTGGACATCCGCGGGCTGACGAAAAGCTTCGGGACCAACGTCGTTCTCGATGGTGTTTCACTGACCGTCGAGCGGGGAAAGACGGTATGTCTCCTCGGGCCGAGCGGCTCCGGAAAATCGACGCTTCTGAGATGCGTGAACTTCCTTGAAAAGCCCGATCAGGGATCGATCTACCTCTCGGGTCGCAGGATCGGAATGCGCGAGGGCGGCGTCATTCCGATGTCGACCTCGGAGCTTGCCCAGGCGCGGGCGCGCATCGGCATGGTGTTCCAGCATTTCAATCTGTGGCCCCATCTGACCGTGCTGCAGAACCTCATCGAGGCGCCCATCCATGTGCAGCGCCGATCGCGCGACGAAGTGGTCGCGGAGGCGGAAATGCTGCTGGAGCGCGTCGGCCTGACGGACAAGAAGGACGTCTTTCCGAACCGCCTTTCCGGCGGACAGAAGCAGCGCGTGGGCATCGCCCGCGCTCTCGCCATGAAGCCCGAACTCCTGCTGTTCGACGAGCCGACATCGGCGCTAGATCCCGAGCTTGTGGGCGAGGTCGTCGCTGTCATGAAGACCTTGGCTGAAGGCGGCAGCACGATGCTGGTGGTGACCCACGAGATGGGCTTCGCCCGCGAGACCGCGAATGAGGTCGTGCTGATGGACGGCGGCCGGGTCGTCGAGAAGGGGCAACCCTCCGAATTCTTCACAAACCCAAAGACGGACCGCGCGCGGCAGTTCCTGCAGCGCTACGTCAGCGCCTGAGCGCGCCTCATCAGACAGGAGAGTACAATGAGCGGAGTTCTCGACGCGCAGGCCGCGGCCGATCTCGACGGCGTGATCTACGACTTCATCGTTCCGGCCAAGGAGCCGTGGAGCCGCGTGATCAAGGCGGGCGAGATCTTGCGGATCATCGATCTGGAAGGCCAGCAGGCCGTCGACTTCCTGTGCTTCAACGCGGCCGACCCCGGCGACCGCTACAGCTCGATGAACACGATCAAGGTGCAGGGCAACACGTACGTTGCCAAGGGAACGGTGCTCTACAGCGACAGCGGCGCGAAGCTCTTCACCGTAATCGAGGACACTTTGGGCCAGCACGACACGGTCTATGGCTGCTGCAGCAACCCGAACAACTTCCTTCGCTACGGCGTACACACGACCGAGAGCTGCTATTCGAACTTCCTGAAGGAGCTGTCTAAGCATGGCCTCGATCGCAGCGCGATTGTCGGCAATGTGAATTTCTTCATGCAGGTGCCGATCATGGCCGATGGCGGAGCCGGAATCGCGGCCGATATCTCGGCGCCCGGCGGCTATGTCGATCTCCGGGCCGAAACCGACGTGCTCGCTGTGCTGTCGAACTGCCCGCAGATGCACAATCCCTGCAACGCCTACAATCCGACGCCCATCCGCGTGATCGTCCGCAACGTGGCCTGACCGCACGGCATCAATCAGACTTCAAAGGAGCCCGCGAGGACATCGTGGCAGCAAAGATACGCGTCCATATTCAGGAAAATGACGGCCCCAACGCGATCTATCGGATCGACGCCGAGAAGTATCGGCGGGAGAGTGCGGCCTACCAACAGATCGCCGACCGGCTTGAGGTCTCGTTCGGTGCGACAGACGAGGAAGCGGATGCCGGACTTGAGGCGGCTGAGGTGGTCCTGTGCGGCTATTTCAACAACAAGGGACTCGCCGAGCGCGCGCCGCACCTGCGCTGGGTCCAATCGATCTTCGCCGGCGTCGACAAGCTCATCCCGGCCATTCCGCCGGGCGTGACGCTGACCAATTCGAGCGGCATCCACGCCCAGAAAGCGGGTGAATACGCGATGGGCGCGATCCTGATGCTGAACAGCGCCCTTCCACAGTTCGTGGAAGCGCAGCGGCAGACGAAATGGGAGCAGATATTCACGCCCTCGGTGAGCCGGCGGACGGTGCTGATCCTGGGGGCAGGGCGGTTGGCGAGCGCTGTCGCGCGTCATGCCAGTCACTTCGGCATGAGGGTAATCGGTGTTGCCCGCTCGGGTGGCGCTCGCCCCGATTTCCCGGAATGCTATCCGGTGGATCAATTGCCGGAACTCCTGCCGCAAGCCGATTTCCTGGTGTTGATGGTGCCCAACACAGCGGAGACGAACGGGTTGATCGGCCGTCGTGAGCTCGATCTCCTGCCTTCGCATGCCGGTGTCATCAGCCTTGGGCGATCGCAGGTGATGGACCACGGCGCGCTTATCGAGAAGCTCGAAAGGGGAACTCGGGGGCGCCTTCCTCGACGTCTTCGACAAGGAGCCGCTTCCTGCGAATTCTCCGCTCTGGAAGACGCCCCGCCTCTTCATCAGTCCGCATTGCGCGCTCGATGACGGACCGGACTACGTCAGGCTCAGCCTCGACATGTTCTTCGACAACATGCGCCGTTACCTGGACGGCGAGCCGCTGCGGAACGTGGTCGATACGGGGCGGGGTTACTGATGACCGAGGTCTACAGCATCCCGCAAGTTCTCCGGCGCATCCGTACCGAAGCGCCGTGCCTGACATTGCCGCTGATGAAGGGCGCGACGGGTCTTCCGATCGTTTGCAACTGGTGGCCGACGGCTATCAGGATCTCAAGCTGCTATCGATAGCGACCATGCTCGAAAAGACCGGCACGGCCTGATCCCGCCGTTCAGGCGTCAAGCTTCGCCAGAATGGCCTGGGCGGTGCGGGTGTTATGTTCCTTCAGCCGCCTGGACAGTTCGGCACCGTCCCGCTGGCGAAGCGCATCCATGATCCAGGCGTGCTCCTTCGCGGATTCGCTCCACCGGTTCTGGTCGTCGTTCACCATGTAACGAGCCCTCTGCAGCTTGGCGAAGAGCTGGTTGTAGGTGTTCAGCAGGACCGCGTTTCCACTGAGCCCGATCATCGACTGGTGGAAAGAGATGTTCAGCTCGAAATAGCTGTTCCGGTCGGCGGCATCGCGCTTGCTGCTCATCTCGGTCGTGATCTGATCGAGACGGGCAATATCTACGTTCGATACTCGATCGCAGATGAGGGGACCGGCGAGTTCTTCCAGCGCGCCGAGGACGTCGAAGGTCTGTGCGATCTCCTTGGGAGAGATCCTGGCGACGGTGCTGCCGCGGTGCGGCCGCATCTCTACCAGCCCTTCGGATGCCAGTATCTTCAGCGCTTCGCGCAAAGGAGTACGGGAGACGCCAAAGACTTCGACCAGTTCATGTTCTGTGAAACGCGCGCCTGGCTCCAGTTCACAGCGTATGATCATCTGCCGAAGTCGGCTGACAATGTCGTCGTGAAGGGAAGACGATGAAGAAGGGCCGAGGCTGTCCAGTTCTTTGCGATTAAGTTGGGTATTCATCAGCCGGTCGCTCTAGAAAAATGGAAGGCGCGCCTGAATCTTCAGCGGCGGGAATCACGTTAGCACTGCCATTGCGGAGCCCACCACTTATTCTCGGCATTCCCGTGCTCTTGCGCACACCTCAAATGCGTATAATCCAATCTGATGCAAATGAATGCATCAATGTAATTTTGTATGCAATAATTGACGAGGCATGTAGGGGCTCGGTATTTTGCGATGCAAGCACCGGCCCTTCTCTCTGAAGCGGGATTGGGGCGCTGTCTTCCTGGCTCGGATTAGCGAGATCATCGTGACGTCATCCAAAGCCGTTCGTCTTGGCATGCTCACGCCATCGTCCAACACGGTGCTCGAACCGCTCACGTTCGCGATGGCGTCGTCCGCACCCGAGGTGACCGCGCATTTCTCCCGCTTTCGGGTCACGCAGATCGGATTGTCCGCGGCAGCGCTCGACCAGTTCGAGGCCGGCGGAATTCTCGCGGCTGCCGATCTGCTCGCGGACGCGAATGTGGACGTCATCGCCTGGAACGGAACGTCGGCGGCATGGCTGGGTTTCGATCGCGACGAGGCCCTCTGTGACATGATCACCCAGCGCACCGGCATTGCCGCGTGCACGGCGGTGCTCGCGTTTCGCGAATTGTTCGACGCCCATGGTTTGAAGCGGATAGGCCTGGTGACGCCCTACACCAGGGATGTTCAGCAGAAGATCATGGCGAACTGGGATGAGGCGGGCTTTTCGTGTACCGCCGAGCGTCACCTCGACCTCAGCGAGAACTTCTCATTCGCCGAGGTCGGCGAGGATCAGATCGCTGACATGGTGCGCGATGTTACGCGCGAGGGATGCGACGCAGTGGCGATCGTCTGCACGAACCTGAACGGCGCGGCTCTTGCTCCCCGGCTGGAGCGAGAGCTCGGGATACCCGTCCTGGATTCGATTTCGGTCACGTTCTGGAAGTGCATGGCGCTCGCCGGCCGGCGCCCGGCGGACCTGTCGGATTGGGGCGGTCCGTTCAGCCTTGCGGGGGAATTGGGCCGGGAGGAGGCTTGATGGCGGAATTCGATCTCATCCTGCGCGGCGGCACGGTCGTCACCGAGGCGGATACGACGCGGTGCGATGTCGGCATCAGGAACGGCAAGATCGTCGCGCTGGCCGATGATCTCGGCACAGCGGCGGCCGAGGTGATCGACGCGACGGGAAAGTGGATCCTGCCGGGCGGCATCGACAGTCATGTCCATCTCTCGCAACCGTCCGGCCCCGGCATCAAGATGGCGGACGATTTCGAGACCGGCACCCGGTCCGCGGCCTTCGGCGGCAATACGATGGTGCTGCCGTTCTGCCTACAGCAGAAGGGGCAATCCCTTCGCGAAGCGCTGAAGCACTATCACGCCGAAGCGGACGGGCGCTGCTACACCGACGTCTCGTTCCACCTCATCATCAGCGACCCCAGCGAGCAATTGCTCGGTCAGGAATTGCCGGCTCTGGTGCAGGACGGGTACACCTCGTTCAAGGTTTTCATGACCTACGAGGACCTGCGGCTCTCTGACCTCGAATTGCTTCAGGTCATGGATGTCGGACGCTCGACCGGCGCGCTGGTCATGGTTCATGCGGAGAACCACGACGCCATACGCTTCCTGACCGAGCGTCTGGAGCGAGAAGGCCGCACCGCGCCCCGTCATCATGCCACGTCGCGGCCGATCGCCGTCGAACGCGAGGCGACCCATCGCGCGATCTCGCTGGCGGAGATCGTCGACGTGCCGGTGATGATCGTCCACGTCTCGAATCGAGAGGCGATCGAGGAGATCCGCCGCGGCCGCCAGAAAGGGCTGAAGATCTTTGGCGAAACCTGCCCGCAATATCTGGTGCTCACGGAAAGCGACCTCGATGGCCTGAACATGGAGGGAGCGAAATATGTCTGCTCGCCTCCGCCGCGCGACCAGGAGAGTCAGGATGCCTGCTGGCAGGGGATCGAGGACGGGACATTCGATGTCTATTCGTCCGATCACTGCCCGTTCCGCTATGAGGACGCGGCGGGCAAGCTGGCGCCCAACGGACGAACGAGCTTCCGCTGGATACCCAACGGCATCCCCGGAATAGCGACCCGGTTGCCGATCCTGTTTTCGGAAGGCGTGGTGAAGGGGCGGATATCACCCCAACGGTTCGTCGCCCTGACCTCGACCAACCACGCACGCGCCTACGGTCTTTATCCCCGCAAGGGCACGATCGCGATCGGCGCAGACGCGGACATCGCGATCTGGGACCCCGCCAGGACCGTGACCATTACGCACGATCTCCTTCACGACGGCTGCGACTACACCCCCTATGAGGGGATGGAGATCACCGGCTGGCCAATCACCACCATCGTGCGTGGCGTAACGGTGGTCCTCGACGGAGAGCTCGTCTCGAACAAACCCCAGGGGACGTACATCCCCCGGGAACTGTCCGAATTCGTCAGTCGGCCGGTCATGCTCTCCTGATCGCGAGATACCAAAATCTGCAGAGACGGAGGGACCTGACTTGGGAAGGTTGGAAGGGAAACTGGCGCTCGTCACCGGCGCGGCTCGTCGCGACAGCATCGGCCGGGCAATCGCACTGTGTCTCGCGGAGGAGGGGGCTGACGTCGTCGTCGCCGATTTCAACCGAGCGGAGGAAGCCGAGGAAATCGTGCGCGAGATCGAAGTGCTCGGCCGCCGCGCGTTCGCAGTCGCAGGAAACGTTTCGCTCGTCGCGGACTGCCGAAGGCTTGTGCCGGAGGCCGTGGCCCTGCTGGGTGGCCTCGATATCCTGGTCAATAATGCCGGCTACTCGCATCACCAACCGGTGCTCGACATCACCGAGGCCGATTATGACGAGATGCTGGACCTCAATCTCAAGGGCCCTTTCTTTTTGGCCCAGGCAGCCATCCCGCATCTGATGAAGCGCGCCGGCGGGCGGATCATCAACATATCGTCCGAACAGGCCTACATCGGCGATCGTGGCCTGCCGCATTACAGCGCCGCCAAGGCCGGGATGATGGCGATGTCCAGATCCCTCGCCCTCGCGCTGGCTCCGAACATAGCCGTGAACTGCGTCGCGCCCGGTCCAACGGCCACCGGCCGCTTTCGCGCCGGTCCCGAATACACCGACGAAATCCGTGACCGGATACCCCTGAAGCGCTGGGGCGAGCCGCGAGACGTCGGCCGCTCCGTCGTCTTTCTCGCGTCATCCGACGGCGACGCCTTCACCGGGCAGGTGCTGGATCCGAATTGCGGAACCGTGATGCCCTGACCCAGGGCGGGCCTGGATCGCCGAGCAGGAATGCCTGCTTACAGCGGCCCGCTCGCGATGATCCTGACCGGCCGCTCCCAGATCAGCAGGGCAACGCAGCCCTCGTCGCTCCAGACGTCGTGCGAAGTTCCGGGCGGGTTGATCGTCAGCGAGCCCTTGTCGTAGCGGCCGCGCTCGTCGGATTGCGAGCCGTCGAGGATCAGGACGTGCTCGAAGCCGGTGTGCTCATGATAGGGCACGCGGGCGTTTTCCTCGTAGCGCAGGATCGCCGCCGCCGGGCCGTCGCCCGAGCCGTAGAGCGGGTGGATGGTGACGCCGGGGTGAAAGGGCTGGAAATCGAGCTTTTTCCAACCGCCGTCGATGAGATCGCCGAGGAGGAGCGGGTCGATCATTCTGCTGCGTCCGCGAGAGTGAGTGCGCTGGCGGCCTCGGCCGCCGTCGCGGTCCAGCCGACGATCGCGCCCTGGGCGCGGATCATGTCGATGGTCGCCGCCTTGAACTCCGGGAAATAGCTTTCGGTCGCGTCCTCGACGAGGAGGCACGAATAGCCGCGGTCGTTCGCTTCACGCATGGTCGTCTGCACGCACACTTCGGTCGTGACGCCTCCGAACAGCAGATGCGTCGTGCCCCAGGATTTCAGGATGTCGCCGAGCGGGGTTGCGTAGAACGCGCCCTTGCCCGGTTTGTCGAGCACGGTCTCCCCCGGCAGCGCCGCGAGTTCGCCGATGATCTCGACGCCCGGCTCGCCCGAGATCAGGACCCGGCCCATCGGCCCGTCGTCGCCGATGCGGAGCGAGGGTTCACCGCGCTCGCGCTTGGCGGGCGGGCAGTCGGACAGGTCCGGCCGGTGGCATTCCCGGGTGTGGACGATCGGGATGCCGTGCGCGCGCGCGGTGTCGAGCAACAGCTTCGCGCCTGGGATGATGGCGCGCAGCAGAGACACGTCGTTGCCGAGCGTCTCGCCGAAGCCGCCGGGCTCCATGAAGTCGCGCTGCATGTCGATCATGATCAGAGCCGTCTTTCCCGGCGGGAAGGAATAGGCAAACGGCTGCGCGGAAGAGATCGTGGCCATCAGCCGTGCCCCACCATGTGACGGCCGATATCGAGCGCGTCGGCGCCTGGTCCCGGCGTTTCGTGGACGATCTCGCCGTGATGCATGACGACGATGCGGTCGGAAAGCTCCATCACCTCGTCGAGGTCTTCGGAAAGGAGCAGGACCGCCGTCCCGGCATTTCGCGCGGCAACAATGCGGGCGCGGACTTCGGCGACGGCCTTCACGTCCAGGCCGAAGCAAGGGTTCGAGATGACCAGGAGGTCGACCTCGCCGTCGAACTCGCGGGCGAGGGTGGCGCGCTGGACATTGCCACCGGACAGCGCGGCGATCGGCGCTTCGGGCGAGGGTGTGCGGACGCCATAGGACTGGATCATGCCGAGCGCGCGCTCGTTCATGCCCTTGAGGTCGAGCCAGCGGCGCGGACCCTTCTCGTCGTGGTCGAAGCGGCGCAGATTCATGTTCGCCACCACGCTCATCTTCGGCACGCTGGCATTCCTCAGGGGCTCCTCCGGGAGGACGCGGACGCCCAGTCTGCGCGCCTCGTCCCGGCCACCGTGATAGGGCGCGCCGGAGACGAGGACGTCTCCGCTTGCAGGAGAACGCTGACCGCCGAGCACTTCGACGAGGTCTTTCTGGCCATTGCCCGACACGCCCGCGACTCCGACGATTTCGCGTGGGCGGACGACGAGCTTGTCGATCGAAAGGCCGAAGCGGCCAAGTTCGCCTTCCGTTTTCAGATTGCGGATGGCGAGACGCTCCTCTGCGTCCGGGCCTCCCAGGCGCTCGACCGGCTTTGGCGCGTGCGGCTCGCCGATCATCATCGCCGTCAGTTCTTCAGGCCCCAGTTCCTTGGCACTGCCGGAACCGGCGAACTTGCCCTTGCGGAGCACGGTGACGTCGTCGGCATAGGCCGCGACCTCCTTCAGCTTGTGGGTGATGATCACGACGGTGATGTCGCCCATCTCGACCAGCGAGCGGACAAGCCCCAGCACTTCGGCCGCTTCCTGCGGGGTGAGGGTCGAGGTCGGTTCGTCGAGCACGATCAGGCGACGGTTGAGATAGAGCTGCTTGAGGATCTCGGTCTTCTGCCGCTCGCCCGCCGCGAGTTCGCCGACGGGAACGTCCATCGGGACGAGGAAGGGCATGTTCTTCAGGAAGTTGAAGAGCTGCCTGCGCTCCGCCTTCCAGTCGATGATGCCCGGGACATTCGAGCGCGACATCACCAGGTTCTCTGAGGCCGTCATCGATGGGACGAGCGTGAAGTGCTGGTAGACCATGCCCATGCCGAGCGCGTCCGCGTCGGCGGGCCGGGCGATGGTCGCCTCGCGGCCCTCGACGACGAAATCGCCCTCGTCGGACTTGTAATAACCGAGCAGGCATTTGACGAAGGTGGACTTCCCGGCTCCGTTCTCGCCGAGCAGCGCATGGACGGTGCCGCGGCGGATCTTGAGCGAGACATTGTCGAGCGCGACGAACGGGCCGAAGCGCTTGGTGACGCCGATCGCCTCGACCTCAAGCGCGCGGTGGGCGGGCTTGTCGTGGAAGACCGGGTCGAGCGCGGCGCTCATGGCAGCGCCTCGATCAAGTCATCCGAGGTCGCGACCGCGCCGAATACGCCACCCTGCATCTTGATCATGTCGATCGCGGCGAGGTGGTTCTCGGTCTTGGTCGCGCCGGTGCAGTCCGACAGCAGCAGGCACTCGTAGCCAATGTCGTTGGCGTCGCGCATCGTGGTGTGGACGCAGACATCGGTCGTGACGCCGGTCAGCACGATATTGCGGATGCCGCGCGTCTTCAGCACGAGTTCGAGATCGGTCGCGACGAACGAACCCTTGCCCGGCTTGTCGATGATGACCTCGCCAGGCTCCGGCTGAAGCTCGGGGATGATCTCCCAGCCCGGCTCGCCGCGCACGAGGATGCGGCCGCAGGGGCCCTGGTCGCCGATGCCGGCGCCGATGCGCTGCGAGCGCCAGCGCTTGTTGGCGGGAAGGTCGGCCAAGTCCGGGCGATGGCCCTCGCGGGTGTGGATGATGTGATAGCCCTTGCTCCGCATCACCGAGAGCAGGCGGCGTATAGGCTCGATGGGCGCACGCGTGTTCGAGATGTCGTAGCCCATCACGTCGACGTAGCCGCCGGGGGCGCAGAAATCGACCTGCATGTCGATGACGATCAGCGCCGTGTTCTCGGGGCGGAGATCGCCGTCGAACGGCCAGGGATAGGGATCGGACTTGATGGTCCGTCCGTTCGGCACGAAGGCGGCGGCGATGCGTTCGTCGTCGAGCGTATCCGTCATCATTGGCCTCAGCGGGTCAGCGACAGCTCCCCCGGCATGCCGCGCAGGACGCGGCCGGGAGCGACGGTCAGGATCATGATCAGAAGGGTCAGCGCGTAGGGCGCGGCATAGAACAGGTAATAGCCTTGGGTGATGCCGACGGTTTGGAGTGACGGGCCGAGTGCGCCGGCCGCGCCGAACAGGAGCGCCGCCGCCGCGCAGGCGAGCGGGTTCCAGCGGGCGAAGACGACGAGCGCGACCGCGACGAGCCCTTGGCCGGAGGAGAGGCCCTCGTTCCAGCTGCCCGGATAGGACAGCGACAGGAACGAGCCGCCGACGCCCGCGAGCGCGCTGCCGATCGTCGTCGCGATCACGCGCACCCGGTCGATGGGCAGGCCCATCGCCTTCGCGGCATCGGAGGAATCCCCGACGATGCGGACGACGAGGCCAGTACGTGTGTTCTTGAACGCCCAGGTCATCACGAAGGCTACGAGAAGGCCGATGAAGAAGAGCGGGCTGACGTCGAGCGCGCTGCGGATCTGCGGCGCGTCGGACCAGAAGCCGAGCGGGATGACGGGAAGTTGCGGCGCCGAAGGCTGTATGTACGGCTTGCCGAAGAAGAAGGCGATGCCCGTGCCGGCCAGCATGACGGCGATGCCCATGGCCACGTCGTTGACGCGGGCGAGGCTGCAGACGAGACCGTGCAGGAGGCCGAGGCCGCCGCCCGCGACGAGCGCGGCGAGAACGCCGATCCAGGCGCTGCCGGTTTCATAGGATGCTGCGTAGCCGGTCATGGCGCCGAGGACGAGCGCGCCCTCATTGCCGAGATTGATGCGCCCCGATTTCTCAGTGAGGCACTCGCCGAGGCTGACGAACAGGAACGGCGTCGAGACGCGGAGAGCGCCCGCGATCAGCGCGACGAGGACCATGCCGACATTGTCCATCAGGCGGTCCCCCTCGGCTGGAACCAGCGGAAGCGGCCATAGATCGTCTCGCTGGCGAGGATCGAGACGAAGATGAAGCCCTGCAGCACCAGCACGGTCGCGTCCGGAAGTCCGAGGCGGCGCTGGACGAGTCCGCCGGCCGCCGAGATGCCGCCGAGCAGGATCGCCATCGGGATCGCGCCGAGCGGAGACTGGCGCGCGAGAAAGGCGATGAGGATGCCGGCATAACCGTATCCTGCCGCGAGCGAGGCATTCGCGGAGCCGTGCACGGCCGCGACCTCGATCATGCCGGCAAGACCGGCGCACGCTCCGCCGAGCGCGCAGGCGATGACGATCAGGCGGTTGGCGGGCAGGCCCTGCAGCAGTGCGGTGCGCAGGTTTCCGCCAGTGACGCGCCAAGCGAAGCCGAAGCTCGTGCGCTGGATGACGATCCAGAACCCAATACAGGCGACGAGTCCAAGGACGAGGCCCGGATGAATATTCATGCCCGGAAGAGAGCCGAGCATGTTGGCCTCGCCGATCGGCAGGGTCGACGGCTTGTTGAGACTGGCGGGGTCGCGCAGCGGGCCTTCGACGAGATGGTTGAAAACGGCCAGCGCGATATAGGCGAGCAGGAGAGAGGCGATGGTCTCGTTGATGCCGCGATAGGCGCGGAGCCAGCCGGTCAGGCCGATCCAGAACGCGCCGACGAGCGCTCCGGACACGGCCATTGCGAGGATGACGAGCGGCGGGAACAGAGCAGACAGGGAAGCTCCGATCACCGCCGCCGCCAGCCCCCCAAGCACGACCGCGCCTTCGCCCCCGATGACCACGAGGCCGAGTTGTGCAGGCAGGGCGACGCAGAGAGCGGTGAGGAGAAGCGGCGCGGCGCGCTGCAGGGTGTTCTGGAACGAGAACCAGCTACCGAAAGCGCCGCGCCAGACAAGGCTCGCGAAGTCGAGCGGCGAGGTGCCGAGGAAGACGAGGAAGATCGCGAAGCCTGTGGCGGCGATGAGAAGTGCCGCGACGGGAACGAGCAATTGCTCGAGAAGCCGCCGGAACGGATAGCCCCAGTCGCCGGCGGGCTGTTTCGGTTGGGCGGTCGCCTTTGATGCCGCCTCGCTCGACATCGCGATCGTCATGGCTCAGCCGATCGCGCCGATGATGCCTTCGACGAGGTAGTCCGTGCTCTCGAGCTCGATTGCCGTCTCGGGATAGGACTTGCCGGCCGGGATGACCTCCTTGCCGATATTGGACTTCAGCGGTCCCTTGAACACCGCATAGTCCGGGCTCTTGATCATCTCGGCCTTGACCGAGTCCGCCTGCTTGCGAGCCTCTTCCGAGACGGCGGGACCGTATGCGGACGTCTTGACGAACCCGTCGGACAGTCCGCCACGAACGAAGTTCGGCAATGGCTTGCCGGCCTGTGCCTCGGTGACGAATGCTTCGTAGACCTTCGACCAGTTCCACTCCGCGCCGGTGAGATAGCCCTTCGGCGCGAGCTTGGACTGGTCGGCGTGATAACCGGTGCAGAAGATGCCACGGCGCTCCGCGGTCTCCATGATGACCTTCGGGCCGTCTACATGGCAGGTGATGACGTCGACGCCCTGGTCGGCGAGGCTGTTGGTGGCCTCCGCCTCCTTGACGGGGAGGGACCAGTCGCCGGTGAAGATGACTTGGGTCGTGATGGTCGGGTCGACCGACTTCGCGCCGAGCGCGAACGAATTCACGTTGATTAAAACCTGCGGGATCGGCTTCGCGGCGATGAAGCCGAGCTTCTTCGTCTTCGATGTGTGCGCGGCGACGATGCCGGAGAGGTACTGCGCGCGGCCGATATAGCCGAAATAGGAACCGGTGTTCTTCGGATGCTTGCCCTCGGTCCAGAGGCCGCCGCAATGACGGAACTGCACGTCCGGATATTTCGCCGCGACCTTCAGCATATGCGGGTCGAAATAGCCGAAGCTGGTCGGGAAGATGAGCGACGCGCCATCGAGCTCGATCATCGATTCCATGGTCTTCTGGACGTCGAGCGTCTCGGGGACCTTCTCCTCTTCCAGTACGGTGACGCCGGGGATCTTCTTGATGATCGTGGCGCCCTCGGCATGGGCTTGGTTGTAGCCGTAGTCGTCTTTCGGCCCGACATAGATGAAGCCGACGACCAGATCCTTGGCGAAAGCCGGCCGCGATGTCCCCAGGCCGGTCGTGGCCACGGCCGTTCCGGCGGCCATACCCTGCAGAAGCGTACGACGGGAGACAAGGTGCTGGTCACGCATCGGCTGCAACTCCGGTCCAGGCGGCATCAGGTGACGGAGACGCTAACGGCGTTCGTGCTGCAATCCAGTGCTTCTTTTCGAGCGCGGTGTTGCCTAAACTGCAACAGGGTTCGGTTCGATGAAGCATCTCAGGACGCTCGAATACATTCTTGGCGTGGCGCGCTCCGGCTCGATCCGCAAGGCTGCCGAGCAGCTCAACATCACGCCGTCCGCGTTGACGCGGCAAGTGCAGGATTTCGAGCTTGAGCTCGGCGGGCCCATCTTCGAGCGGCTGCCGCAGGGCATGCGGCTGAACGCGGCTGGCGAACTGCTGGTCCGGCACATCCAGACGCAGGTGTCGGATTTCGAGCGTTTCCGCTCGCAGATGGCCGACCTTTCCGGCGTGCGGCGCGGTCACGTCACCGTCGCTTGCAGCCAGGCCTTTGTCGATCATGTGCTGCCGCAGGAGATCGATGCCTATCGGACGCAATTCCCGCTCGTCTCGTTCTATGTGCAAGTGCGCGACCACGCCCAGGGCGTCGGCGCGCTGACGAGCTTCGAGGCCGACTTGGCATTGCTGCTGGAGCCGCCGCCCTCGCCGGACATGGACGTGCTGTTCAGCGCCCACCAGCCGCTTTGCGCGCTGATGCGAAGCAATCATCCTTTGGCCGCGCAGGGCCCGGTCCGCCTGCGCGATTGCCTGAACCATCCGCTCGGCATGCCCGACCGCTCGCTCGCCGTCCGTCACAGCCTGGATGCCGCGTTCGCCCGGATGCGGCTGACACCGAACATCGCGCTGGAATCGAGCTCGCTCGAACTGCTGCGCATCTACACGCTGCAGGAGCACATCGTCTCCTTCCAGGTCTCGATCGGCATCCCGGCCGGTATTCCGGATCTAGTGCTTCGCCCGATCGACGAAAGGGACATCGCGCCGATCCAGGTCATCCTCGCGCAATTGCGCGGACGGACATTGCCGATCGCCTCCGCGAAGTTCGCCGACCAGCTTTCGCGAAGTCTGGCTGGCTTCGAAGGCTAGTGGCCGGCGACGCCCGTTCCAAGTAGCGCGCCCGTGCCTGTTCCTATCTGGAGAGAATGCGTCGCCCCGGTGATGAGATTTGCGGGGTTGCCGATGAGATCCGCCGCAGCGCGGCAATCAGCGGCGAGGCATCCCGTGGACGAGGTTGAGCCACCGCCATTGCCCTGGAAAGTGAAAAAGCCCGGATTGGTCGTTGGAGAGAGTCTGTCGGTAAAGGAGATTGAATCACCGTTCAGGGAACGGCTCGCCGCATTGATGTTGTCGAACGTTACATCGACCTGCGGTCCGGAAAGGTCCGGCGTCACAGTCAGCCGAAAATCATAGCTACCCATCTGGTTCCGACCTTCCGCGCCGTACACGTTGATCGACTGATTTGCGCCAAACCGGTCTCGCGTCCCCGCATCATAGAGAACGGCTCCGGTCTGGCTGAAGGTGACCGTGTCTCCCAGATGGGCGGCCATCTCATAGGTGCCGATTTCCAGGCCGATATTGTTGGTCACGCCCGATCCTTGGAGTAGCGGAGGCGGCTCGGCGACTTCCTGATCGACCTGGCTCTGGTCCTGGATCGCCGTCGTCTTCAGTTTCGACAGATTTTCGGACGAGAGCGCCGCCGATTTTCCCTCGACGTCGCTTTGGCCGCTCGCATCCGCGGCCCTCTGGCCGATGCGGGTCGAATTTTGCGAGCCCGAGGCCGTGCTGTGCCCCTGGATGTTCTGGTTGAAGAGGCGTTCCACCTCCGGACTGATCCGCATCGGCTGCAGCGGCTGCGCGTTCTGGCTCGGGACGAACGTCACGAAGCCGTTCCGGGAGATCGTCACCGAGCCTTGGCCGTTGCCGACCTGCATGCCGCCTTCGCGGTCGATCGTGTTGCGGTCGTTGCCCGGACCGCGCAGCAGGATGAAGGTGGCGGTGTCAGGATCGGCCTTCGAGACGTCATAGCCCTGAGCCTTCGCCAATTGAATCGCGGCCAGGCCTACGAGGACGTCCGCCGTCGTGCCGCGGATGCCGATGGTCGAGGAGGGGGTCTTCAGGTTGATGTTCTGCGGCTGGTTCTTTGCCGCGAAGCCGGAGACGTAACGCAACGCGCCCTTGGTCACGGTCGCCGCGAGGGCTCCGGTGCCGGCGTTGGGGTCGTAGACGAAGTTGTCGAGCGTGATCTGGCAGTCGGCGCCGATGGTGAAGGTGGTCTCGTCGCGCAGCAGGACCTGCATGCCGGAATTGGCCTGGCTGCTAACCCTGTCGCCCGTGAACATCGTATCCCCGGCCCGGGCGTCGTAGGTGCGCGCCGAACTCTGCACGCCGACCCTGCCGCGCACGGCGGCGGAGACGCCGATCTCGGGAGCGGCCGTCGCCGTCGCTCCACCTGTGAAGACGGCTGCGCCTGCGACGAGAGAGGTGAGCAGGAAGCGGACCGGGAAGATACGTTGCTGGATCACGTCGCGCTCCTAGAAGGCAAACCGCTGGACGAGAAGAATCTCGCCGCCGATGTTTTCGTATTCGAAATTCGGGATGTTCGAGTCCTGCAAGACGTATTCGACGGAAGGCTGGAACACGACCCGGCCCACGAAGGGTTGCAGATCCACGCCGGCCCATCCCGCCAGGGTTCCGAGCGGCACGCCATATGTGGCCTTGGCCGCGAGGTAATCGTCCTCACGGGTGATGGTTGGCGAGTACACCGGGTCGGGGGCGTCGAATTGGAAGTTGGCGTAGATCACGCGCCCGGCGACGAACTGGCCCTTCGGCAGGAGATATTGGGCGCGGGCCTCCAGCTCTAGCCCGTCATAGGCGTACTGCTCGACCTCCGCCGCCTTGTCCATGAAGCGGGCGGCGAAGAGCGTCTGGAACCTGTCGCTGCCGTCGAAGATGAAGCCGCCGCCGAACTTCAGCCGTTCGCCTGTCCGCATCTCCGATCCGGGGCTTAGTTCCGTCTCGTCGTACCATTGCATGACGCCGTCGAAGTCCGAGAACACCTTCAGCCGGTCGCTGACGCCGGTCAGGACGCGGATATTGCCGCCGGCCTCGCGCTGGAACATGTCGTGCTCCTGGGCATAGCCGCCTACGCGCGCCGTCGTCTGGATGTTGAAACGGCCGAGAACGACATCGAAGCCGGTCTGGATGCGCGCGTAGGAGAGGGTGTACTCGGTCAGGTCGGCCTGCTCGATCGTCCCGAGATCGGCGCTGAAATAGATCCGCCGGAATGTCTGGCTGTCGAGATCGTGCTCTCCGTAAACGCTCGCGCTGACCACGCCCGCCGCATCCGGCTCCGGATCGCCCGGCATGTCGACTGGAACGCCGAACAGAAGGCCGTCCGAGGAAGCGGGATCGAAATTCCGGTTGGAATCGTAACGTCCGCCGACCGCGATCGTGGCGCCGAACCGCGTGGGATCCATGCGCTGCCCGACGGCTTCGTCGTAGCTCGCGAGTTCGTCGAGGAGACCTTCCGGAAGGTTTCGCCGTTTGAGGACCTCGACCTCCCGTTTCGCGCCGACCATATCGTCGAGCCTGAAGAGCACCGCGACATAGAGGAGCCGAACCTGGTCGGCTTCGGGCTGAACGAGCAGGACACGCTCCAGTTGTGCCGCGGCAGAGTTGAGGCGGCCGGCGCGGATCAGATGGTCGACATAGAGGATCGTCAGATTGAGGTCGTTTGGGGAACGAAGGACGTCCGCATAGGTTGGCGGGCTCGCCGGCTGCTGGGCCGAGGCGAACGAGACTGACGCCAGCAAAACGCAACAGATGACTGGCACAGTCCGCATCGCGCCCCCCACGAGCAGATACCGCATCTCAGGGTAGTGGGTATTAACGACTTGTCAATAATGCCGGTTTGTGCATTCCGCAGGCCTGATTCGTGGCTCGTATCGGCGCCGTTCGGTCGTCCCTACAAATTGGTGCGCCGGCAGGCCGCGATCCTTTCGCCACCATCTCCGCGGCGCTAGCATCCCGGACCTGTGGGAGAGGGTTTCCAATGGCGCATCAGTCCATTTTCGGCGGGCCGGTTTTCGATATGGCACGTCAGCAGTTCGAGAGCGTGGCAGACATCCTCGAAATCCCAGATCATGAGCGAGGGCGGCTGCTCTATCCCAAGCGCGCGATGGTGGTCACTTGCCCGATCATCCGAGATGACGGGCAGGTCGCGGTCTTCGAGGGCTATCGCGTCCAGCACCATCTGACGCTCGGCCCGACCAAGGGCGGGACGCGGTTCGCGCCGAACGTGGATATCGGCGAGGTCGCGGCGCTGGCAGTCTGGATGAGCTGGAAATGCGCTTTGGCGGGGCTCCCTTATGGCGGCGCCAAGGGCGGCATTGCAGTCGATCCTCGACTGCTCTCTCGCCGCGAGCTCGAAATCCTGTCACGCCGCTACATGCAGGAGATGATCCCCTTTGTCGGCCCGCATACCGACGTGATGGCGCCGGATCTCGGCACCAACGAGCAGGTGATGGCGTGGTTCATGGACACCTATTCCATGTATCAGGGCCGCACGGTCACCGAGATCGTGACCGGCAAGCCGGTGTCGACCGGCGGCACGCTCGGCCGGCGCGACGCGACCGGTAACGGCGTGGCGCATCTGATCGGCCGGGCCATGCTCGAGATGGGGATGGACCCTCGCCATGCGACCGCGATCATTCAGGGCTTTGGCAATGTCGGTTCGGTCAGCGCCACGACGCTCGACCGGCAAGGGGTGACGATCACCGGCATCAGCGATCGCACGATAGCGCTCTACGATCCGAAGGGCTTCGATGTCGAGAAGGCGGCTGAATATGTCGCCGAGCACGGCGTGCTCAAGGGCTTCGCCGACCAGGCGGAGATCTCACCGGACGATCTCTTGATCCAGCCCTGCGATATCCTGGTCCCGGCAGCGGTTGAGCAGGTGATCACCGGCAAGAATGCGGGTCTCATCAAGTGCCGGATCCTGGCCGAGGCCGCCAACGGCCCGACGACGCCGGAGGCGGATGCGATCCTCGCGCAGCGGCCGGACGTTTTCGTCATCCCAGACATTCTCTGCAATGCCGGCGGCGTCATCGTCTCCTACTTCGAATGGGTGCAGGACCTGCAGCAGTTGTTCTGGAACGAGGACGAGGTATTGGAGCGGCTCTACCAGATCATGGACCGTGGCTTCGACGAGGTGAGGCGGCTCGCGGCGCGGAAGGGGATTTCGAACCGCAACGCGGCCTTGTCGGTCGGCGTCGAACGAGTGCGCAACGCCAAGAATACGCGCGGCCTTTTCCCGTAGCCGCAACTCGCCTTGCAATTTGCGACGCATTTCGCGGGAACGTCATCTGCATGCCACCAGATGTGCGCCGCTCTCGGCTGCGGCCACGAGATATCGCGCCGCTCCGTCTGGCAAAGCCCTTGCTGTACTGGGCACGCCCGGCAGTCAGGTATTGCGTCGCCGGAGAAATTTCAGCGGGAGAGCCAAGGCTCTCCCGCTTTCATTTCAGGCCATGGCCTTGACGCGAACCTTGACCGCGATTGGTCCGGTATCGCCGACATCCTCGACGTAATGGACCTGATCGCCGCGCTTCAGCCGGTCGAAATCGCCGGCGAGCAGGCTGTTGCGGTGGAAGTAGAGCATGCCGCCCTCCTTCGTCAGCAGAAAGCCGAAATCGCCCGCCGGGTCCATTTCCGCGATCTGGCCGAGGAATTGGTTGGCGATGTCGCGCTGCGGCGCCTTGGTGCGGCCCTTGAGCTGTTCCTTGAAATCGAGGAGCTGGCGCTCGGCGATACGGAACGCCTCGTTGATGGCAACGCGAATATCAGGCGTCTGGAACTTCTGCTGGAGATGTTCAGGCTCATGGCTGACCACGATATCCTTGTGGCCGGGCACGCCGATCTCGATACGGATGACCGGGGGTACCGAGAGCGCGTTCTTGGCACGCTGGTCGACGCGGACCCGACAGGTGACGATACGATCGAAAATGGTTTCGAGCTTGGCCACCCGTTCGCGGATGGCTTCTTCGGCCCATTGGCTGCTCTGGATGTTGTGGAAAGCGATCTCGACCGGCACCTGCATAGGCATCCCTCCCGACGCTGTCTGACACACAGCTTTTCATCCAAATGTCATTTGGGCAACGTCCGGCGCGAAGAGTTGTTCGAACGAAAAAGGCCCGCCGGGACGAACCAGGCGGGCCTTTCTCAAATCGATCGGACGCTTATTGCGGCTGCTGCTGTTGCTGTTGCTCGGCATTCAGCAGCGGCGTGATGTTGCGCAGCGTCACGCGGCGGTTCTCCGCGCTCGGACCTTCGGTATCGACGCGCAGATATTGCTCGCCGTAGCCTTGGGTCACGAGATTCTCGGCCGGGATCTGGTAGGTCTCGCTCAGGATTGCGGCGATCTCTTCAGCGCGGCGGTCCGACAGCGACAGATTGTCGATGTCCGAGCCAACGGCGTCGGTATGGCCCTCGATGAGGAACACCTCGTTCGGGTTCTTCTCGATGACCGCACCGAGGGCCTGCGCCAGTTCCTGCAGCTTCTGCACCTGATCCGGCGGTACGGTGAATTCGCCGAACTCGAAGTTGATCGTGTTGACGTCGACCGAGCGAACGCGGTCGCGCAGCCGGACGTTCTGACGAACCTCTTCGAGGGTGTAGGGCCGGTCGATCGCCTCCACGGGAGGCGCCTCGAACGCTTCGTAGTAATCGTCGTAACCGGCACGATCGGCCTCGACGATGTACTCCTCGCGCGGAATGCCGACGCGAACCGGCGGCAGGTCGAGATAGATGCTCAGCCCCGGACGGCGCGGCCGGTTGTCGATGAGCACATAATCGCGACCGCCCTGGCGGCGGATGCGGCGAAGCAGGCGGCCGTTATCGTCCTGGATCGTGACGATCTCGACGCCACCGGGACGCCGGATGACCGTTTCGATCTCGTTGCCGCGGCGGTCGACACGCACGTCCTCGGCGCGACGGCGCAGACGCTCCGTCTCGTCGTGGCGGATGATGGTGCGGCCGTTTTCGCGGATGATCGTGCGGTCGTCGCCTTCACGGATAATCAGGCGATCGCCCTGCCGCTCCTCGCGGCGGCCGAACTCCTGGTCGAAGCGGCGGTCGCGGCGATCGTCGTCACGACTCTCGCGGCGCTCGGGATCGAAGCGACGGAACTCGCCTCCGCCCTGGCGCTCGGCGCCTCCGCGGAACTCCTGGCCGGGCTCGCGCACCGGACCGGGAGTGTCCGGACCGAGCCGCGGGTCCGGGCCACGACGGCCATCCGCACCCGAACGATCGTCCGGTATCGGGCGTCCGTCGGGACCGAGGCGGCCGTCTGGTGCCGGACGTCCATCGGGGATCGGACGTCCATTGGGACCGGGCTGGGCGTCGGGGCCGAAGCGGCTGTCCGGACCGGGGCCGCCACGGCCGTCGGGGCCGGGACGCCCATCAGGTGCTGGGCGTCCGTCCGGACCCCGACGACCTTCACCCTGACGACCTTCGGGACGGCGATTGTCACGCTGACCGGGTGTCTGGATGCCGGGCGGGATCGGAGGCTCACCGGGCGATACCCCGGTCGACGGCGCGGGAGGCGCGTCAGGGCGCTGGACGCGCGGCTGTTGCTGTTGCGGCGTAGGCGGCACTGACGCGGGCGGAGTCGCGGCCGGAGGCGTGGCCTGCGGCGGCACGGGCGGAACCGGCGGCTCCGGGCCACGCTGAGGCTGGTCGGGACGGCCCTGGCCGCGCGGCTGCTGGCCCTCTTCGCGGCGCGGACGATCGGGGCGCTGCCGGGGCTGCTGGTCGGGCGCCTGCTGAATCTGCGGCGCGCGCGGAGTTGGAGGAGCTTCCTGGACCTGCGGCGCACGCGGAGCTTGCGGCGGCGCTTCCGGAGCCTGCTGCTGCGGCTCACGCTGGCGGCGCTGGTTGCCATCCGGTTGACCCTGCTCGCCGCCACCTTGACGGCGTTCGGGGCGCTGCTGCTGTTCGCCGCCACCCTGCCGTTCGGGGCGCTGGCGCTGCTGCTCTCTTCCGCCTTCATTGCTGGGGGCGCGACGCTGGCCACCTTCGCTGCCGTCGCGCTGCTTTTGCTGCTGCTGGCCCTCGCCCCGAGGGCGCCGCTGCGGGGGCTGCTCGTCGGCGGGGGCGCCGGCTTCGGGCGGCGGCGGGGCCTGCGCGAGAAGAACCGGCGCATTCGCTGCATCGAGCGCCCATGCCGCAACGGGCAGGGCGCTAGAAATCACGGTGCCAGCAAGAAGTACAATTCGGATCGGTTTCATCCCTAGACCTATTTCAAGTTGTCCGGATCATAAGATGGCGTCAGTTCTTATCCGCTTTGTGTCGTTTTAAGGACATGAATACAAATAGTTTTCTGAACATCTGTTCAGAAAGCGGGCATACTAAGTATTTGGCAGTTCGTGGAAGAAAGAGCGGCTCCGGCAGCTTGCGTTCAGGCCGTTAATGCCGCGATGGGGGGATGGTTCCAAATAAAAATGGGGCGCATGGCGCCCCATTATTGTCAGTCGAATATCTGGTCAGTTCAGGCCGGCCATCTTGGCGCGCTGCTTCACGAGAGCGAGCACGACGTCGAGAGTCGGGGTCGCCACATCGAGCATGCGGCCCATTTCCTGGACCACCGTGACGAGCGGCTCGATCTCCATCGGGCGGCTGCGCTCCAGATCCTGCAGCATCGAGGTCTTGTGGGCGCCGACCGCGCCCGCGCCATTGATGCGACGCTCGACATCGACGCGGAAGCTGACGCCCTGCTTGGTCGCGATGTCCTGGGCTTCGAGCATCATCGCCTTGGCGACGGCGCGAGTGGCCGGATCGGACGCGATGATGTCGAGCGTCGCATGGGTCAGTGCGCTGATCGGGTTGAAGCAGAGGTTGCCCCACAGCTTCAGCCACAGCTCGTCGCGGATGTTCGGCATCACCGGAGCGCGCAGGCCACCAGCATTCATGACTTCCGCGAGGCGCTCGATGCGCGGCGTGGTCTCACCGGAAGGCTCGCCGATCGGGAATTTGTCACCGTAGACGTGCTGGATGACGCCCGGCTCGACGACTTCCGTCGCCGGATAGACGATGCAGCCGATCGCGCGCTCGGGACGCAGTGCCTGCCACTGCTTGGCGCCCGGATCGATCGACTCGAGCGTACGGCCTTCGAGATTGCCGCCGAACTTGTAGAAGTACCAGTAGGGCACGCCATTGACGGCCGTGACGACCGAGGTGTCGTTACCGAGAAGGGGCTGCATCGAGTCGACCACGCTCGGCACCGAATGGGCCTTGAGCGCGATGATGACGTAATCCTGCGGGCCGAGTTCCGACGGATCGTCGGTGCAGTTGAGGTGTTGGACGCGTTCCTCGCCGTCGATGAGCAGCTTCAGGCCGTTCTTCTTCATCGCTTCGAGATGGGCGCCGCGTGCGACGAGGCTGACTTCAGCGCCGGCCTGAGCGAGCTGAACGCCCATATAGCCGCCGATTGCGCCCGCGCCGTAGATGCAGATCTTCATTGTCCCCTCCTCGTCGGGCCGGCCTCCTGCGGAACACGCATCATGACCGGCGCCAATTTCAACCGGGGAGAGCGCCGTGGCGCTCTCCAAACTTTTGGTGTCGTGGGCATGATGCTCGGAACTGCCCGCGATGCAAAGCCTTGGCCTTCAGCCGATCTCGTGACCCGACAGAAGCTCGATCGCCTTGATGAGCGCCGAGTGGTCGAGGGCAGCACCGCCATTGGCGGCAAGACCGTTCATTAACTGCGCGGCATTGGCCGTGTTCGGAAGCGCGACGCCGAGGCTGCGCGCACCGTTCAGGGCGAGCGACAGGTCCTTCTGGTGCAGCTCGATCCGGAAGCCCGGATTGAACGTGCGCTTCACCATGCGCTCGCCATGCACTTCGAGGATGCGCGAATTGGCGAAGCCGCCCATCAGCGCCTCCCGGACCTTGGCCGGGTTGGCGCCGGCCTTCGAGGCGAAGACGAGGGCTTCGGCCACGGCCTGGATGTTGAGCGCGACGATGATCTGGTTGGCGACCTTCGTGGTCTGGCCATCACCATTGCCGCCGACGAGCGTGATGTTCTTGCCCATCTTCTCGAAGAGCGGCTTCACTTCGTCGAAGATGGCCTGGTCGCCGCCGCACATGATCGTCAGCGAGGCGGCCTTGGCGCCTACCTCACCACCCGAAACCGGGGCGTCGATGTACTTGCCGCCGAGCTCTTCGATCTTCTTGGCGAACTTCTTCGTCTCGATCGGCGAGATCGAGGACATGTCGACGACGATCTTGCCGGCCGAGAAGCCCTCGGCCACGCCCTTGTCCCCAAACAGGACCGCCTCGACGTGCGGGGTATCTGGCACCATGGTGAAGATGATGTCGGCGGCTTGGGCGACCTCGGCCGCGCTGCCGGCCTTCTTGCCGCCCGCCGCGACGAGATCTTCCGGCACGCCTTCGATCGTGTAGAGGTGGACAGTGTGCCCGGCAGCGATGAGGTGGCCGGCCATGGGCTTGCCCATGATGCCGAGACCGATAAAGCCGAGTGTCTTAGCCATTACGAACTCCCTGGATTGTCGTTTCGAAGCGGGTGCGAGCGACTTACTTCGGCAGCCAGCCGAGGCCCGCGACCGTATCGGTCTTCGGTTTGTACTCAGCGCCGATCCAGCCCTGATAGCCGATCCGGTCGATGAAGTCGTAGAGGAAAGGATAGTTGATCTCGCCGGTGCCCGGTTCGTTGCGGCCGGGATTGTCGGCCAGCTGGATGTGGGCGATCTTGGCGAGGTTCGCCTCGATCGTGCGGGCGAGGTCACCCTCCATGATCTGCATGTGGTAGATGTCGTACTGGACGAAGACGTTGTCGGAACCGACTTCCTCGATGATCGCGAGCGCCTGCTTGGTCGAGGTCAGGAAGAAGCCCGGGATATCGCGGGTGTTGATCGCCTCGATCAGGAGCTTGATGCCGGCGGCCTTCAGCTTTGGAGCGGCGTATTTCAGGTTCGCGACGACCGTCTTGTGGGCGGTCGCGGCGTCGATCCCCTTCGGGATGCCAACGAGGCAGTTGACCTGCTTGCAGCCGAGCGTGTTGGCATAGGCGATCGCCTTGTCGACGCCAGCCTTGAACTCTTCCACTCGGTCCGGGAACACGGCGATGCCGCGCTCGCCGCCGGCCCAGTCGCCGGCCGGCAGGTTGTGCAGGACTTGGGTGAGGCCGTAGGCTTTCAGTTTCGCGGCAAGCTCGTCAGCCGGGAAATCATAGGGGAAGAGATATTCGACGCCCTTGAAGCCCGCCTTGGCCGCCGCCTCGAAACGGTCGAGGAAGCCGACTTCGTTGAAGAGCATGGTGAGATTAGCCGCGAATTTCGGCACAGACGTCCTCCGTCAATGATGGTCTGAAGAGCGGATAGCTCCGGCCGATTACTCGGCCGGAACGCTCTCGACGTCGAGGATTTCCTCGAACTCGTTGATCTTGTCGATTTCGACGCCCATCGCGATGTTGGTGACGCGCTCGAGGATGAACTCGATCACGACCGGCACCTGATGCTCGTCCATCAACTCTTTCGCACGAGCGAAGGCGTCCTGGAACTCGTTCGGCGACTTCACGCGGACCGCCTTGCAGCCGAGGCCTTCGGCAACCGCCACGTGGTCGACGCCGTAGCCGGCCTGGCCGCCGTCCGCCTCGTCGAAGTTGATGTTCTCAAAGGCGAGTGACACTTCGAAGTCCATCTCGAAGCCGCGCTGCGCCTGACGGATGAGGCCGAGATAGGAGTTGTTCACGACGACATGCAGATACGGCAGCTTGTGCTGCGCGCCGACCGCGAGCTCCTCGATCATGAACTGGAAGTCGTAGTCGCCCGACAGCGCGACGATGTTGGCTTCCGGGCGGGCGGCGCGGACGCCGAGAGCCGCCGGGAGCGTCCAGCCGAGCGGGCCGGCCTGGCCGCAATTGATCCAGTTGCGCGGATTGTAGACGCGGAGGAACTGGGCGCCGGCGATCTGCGAAAGGCCGATCGTCGTGACATAGGTCGTGTCGCGGCCGAACGCCTCGTTCATTTCCTCGTAAACGCGCTGCGGCTTCAGCGGCACGTTGTCGAAGTGCGTCTTGCGCTGCATGCGGCGCTTGCGGTCGAGGCACTCCGCGGCCCAGGCGCTGCGGTCCTTCAGCTTGCCGGCGGCCTTCAATTCCTTGGCGGCCACGACGAGCAGTTCGAGCGCGGCCTTTGCGTCGGAGACGATGCCGAGATCCGGGCCGAACACGCGGCCGATCTGGGTCGGCTCGATGTCGATGTGAACGAACTTTCGGCCCTTGGTGTAAACTTCTACCGAACCGGTGTGGCGGTTGGCCCAGCGATTACCGATGCCGAACACGAAGTCGGAGGCCAACATCGTCGCATTGCCATAGCGGTGCGACGTCTGCAGGCCGCACATGCCGGCCATCAGCTTGTGGTCGTCCGGGATCGTGCCCCAGCCCATCAGGGTCGGGATGACCGGGATACCGGTGATCTCGGCGAACTCGGTGAGGAGGTCGGACGCACCGGCATTGATGACGCCGCCGCCGGAGACGATCAGCGGCTTCTCGGATGTGTTCAGAAGCGCCAGCGCCTTGTCGATCTGGTTGCGCGAGGCCGTCGGCTTATAGACGGCCAGCGGCTCGTAGGCATCCTCGTCGAACTCGATCTCGGCGGTCTGCACGTCGACGGGAAGGTCGATCAGGACCGGACCCGGGCGGCCCGAGCGCATCAGGTGGAAGGCCTGCTGGAAGACCATCGGAACGAGCGCCGGCTCGCGGACGGTGACGGCCCATTTGGTGACAGGCTTGGCGATCGATTCGATGTCGACGGCCTGGAAGTCTTCCTTGTAGAGACGTGCGCGCGGCGCCTGGCCGGTGATGCAGAGGATCGGGATCGAGTCCGCCTGAGCCGAATAAAGGCCGGTAATCATATCGGTGCCGGCCGGGCCGGACGTTCCGATGCAGACGCCGATATTGCCATGCACGGCGCGGGTATAGCCCTCCGCCATGTGCGAGGCGCCCTCGACGTGGCGGGCGAGCACGTGGCGGATCGAGCCGCGCGCTTTCATCGCCGAATAGAGAGGGTTGATGGCCGCGCCCGGAACGCCGAAGGCGCAATTGACGCCTTCCTTCTCCAGGACCCGAACAGCCGCATCGACGGCACGCATCTTGGCCATGGCATTCTCCTTGAACAGGCTCGCCAATCGGGGCGAACGAGATTATCAAATGATTTTGGGAAATGATCCCATTCGTGGCGTTCCGTGCCATAACTGGCACGCCGCCGCAATATGAAAAGAGGCTTGGGGCTTCAAACTAATCGGTCGATAAGGCCGCACCCGGGCGAAATGAGGACATGATGGGTTCAGCAGATGTTCCGGCCAGGAAACGCGGCCGACCGCCGACCGCAGGCTCCGAGCCCGGCGGTGAAGTGCAATCGCTCGACCGGGCGATCTCGATCCTCGACGTGCTGGCCAGCGCCGACGGTTTGCCGCTGAGTGAGGTAGGGCGCCGTCTTTCGCTGCCCACCTCCACGCTGCATCGTCTGGTGACGACGCTGGAGAAGCGGGAGCTCGTGAAGCACGACGCCCAGAGCGGTCTTTGGTCGGTCGGCGTCGGCCTGTTCCGGATGGGCTCGTCCTATCTGAGGACGCGAAAGCTCCCCGAGATCGGCCTTCCGATCCTGCGCCAGCTCAATGCCAGCCTGAACGAGACGGTCAATCTGTCACTACTGGAGGGCCGCGAAGTCGTCTGCGTCGCCCAGGTCGAGAGCCACGAACCGGTCCGGGCCTTCTTCCGGCTCGGCGCGCGGATGCCGGTCCACGCTTCGGGCGCTGGCAAAGCGCTACTTGCCGCATCAGCCGAGCGCAAGCAGGACGAATGGCTCGAGAGTCTGGACCTCAAGCGGTTCACCGACCGGACCTACACTAAGATGGCGGGGCTTCGCGCCGATCTGCAGCGGACCGCCCAGCGCGGCTTCGCCGTCGACGACGAGGAGCACGCTGTCGGCATGCGCTGCGCGGCGGCAGTGATCTTCAATGAATACGCCAATCCGGTCGGCGCGGTGTCGATCTCGGCTCCGACCATCCGCCTTCCGCTCGAAAGATTGGACGATCTCGGCGAGCGCGTGAGGGAGGCGGCGGCGCAATTGACTGCCCTTTATACAGGGGTGAAGCCGTAAATGACTGTTAACGCTCAGTAAAAACTTTCTTAATCAGAAGCATTGCAAGCGTCTTGTAGAACGTATACTGGATACCAATGGACCGCCGCTCGATCGGCCGGCTATTTCTCATGATCCGTCGCGCATAGACGCACCAACAAGACGGACGTGGATGAGGGGAGAAACGAAGATGGATTCCATTCACGGGCGTATTGCGGGCCGCGTCGGCTTCGCCGCTGTCGTTGCCGCCGGTCTTGGTCTCGGCACGACGGCCGCATTGGCCTGGGAGCCGACGAAGACGGTTGAGTTTATAGTACCGGCTGGGACGGGCGGCGGCGCGGACCAGATGGCGCGGATGCTTCAGGGCGTG
>NZ_JBHSJF010000009.1:0-17961 GCF_042652085.1 Flaviflagellibacter deserti
CCAAGGACGAGGGCGGCCGTCACACGCCGTTCTTCGGCAATTACCGTCCGCAGTTCTACTTCCGCACGACCGACGTGACGGGCGTGGTGACGCTGCCGGAAGGCACCGAGATGGTGATGCCGGGCGACAACATCGCCATGGAAGTCACCCTGATCGTCCCGATCGCGATGGAAGAGAAGCTCCGCTTCGCCATCCGTGAAGGCGGCAGGACGGTTGGAGCCGGAGTGGTGGCTTCGATCATCGAGTAACACTGGCCGGGCGCGGCATGCCGCGCCCGCATGGCTTCGGCCTTGAAGTGAATCATTTTCCGGCCTCTCCGGAAGATGACGCGGGTACGACACTTGAAAATCGGGGCGGGTGCGTGTTTAAGAAGCGCGCAACCGCTTTCCCCGCGGAGGAGTGTAGCTCAATTGGTCAGAGCACCGGTCTCCAAAACCGGGGGTTGGGGGTTCGAGTCCCTCCACTCCTGCCATCGGGCAGGACGATCAGGACAAGCGGACCGCCGGCATTTCTGGCGGGAAGCGAGCAGGAATTGAAACAAGGGGCACGCGGTAACGCGCGAGGCCCCTTTCATGCGTGACAAGAGGCCATGGCCAGGACAAGTCCGTTTCAGTTTTTCCAGGAAGTCCGCAACGAGGCGGCCAAGGTCACTTGGCCCACGCGTCGCGAAACCCTGATCACGACGGCCATGGTCTTCGTGTTCACGATCATCGCGTCGATCTTCTTCCTCGTGGTCGATCAGGTGCTGATGACGGCCGTGACGTTCATTCTTGGCGTCGGTAGCTGAGCAGGTTCATGGCGAAACGTTGGTACATCGTCCACGCTTACTCGAATTTCGAGAAGAAGGTGGCGGAAGCGATCCGGGAGTCGGCCGATCAGCGCGGCCTCGCGGATCACTTCGATGAGATTCTGGTCCCGACCGAGAAGGTCGTGGAAGTCCGCCGCGGCCGTAAGGTCGATGCCGAGCGGAAGTTCTTCCCGGGCTACGTGCTCGTGAAGATGGAAATGACCGATGAGGCCTATCACCTCATCAAGAACACGCCGAAGGTGACCGGCTTCCTGGGTGCGGACAACAAGCCGACGCCTATTCCGGAATCCGAGGCGATGCGCATCGCGCAGCAGGTTCAGGAAGGCATCGAGCGGCCCAAGCCCTCGATCGCGTTCGAGGTCGGCGAGCAGGTCCGCGTCGCGGACGGCCCGTTCGCCTCGTTCAACGGCATCGTCGAGGAAGTCGACGAGAGCCGTGCCCGACTCAAGGTGGCGGTGTCGATCTTCGGCCGCGCCACTCCGGTCGAACTGGAATACGGCCAGGTCGAGAAGGTCTGACCGTCAATCCCGTGGGAGGCAGGCGTCCGGTTCGCCAATCGGATGTCGGAGCTGAACCACGGTACTCAATGCCCGCCTCGGCGGGCGCTTTGGGAGTTTAAGTCATGGCGAAGAAAGTAGCGGGCTATATCAAGCTCCAGGTTCCGGCTGGCTCTGCCAATCCGTCGCCGCCGATCGGTCCGGCGCTCGGTCAGCGCGGCCTGAACATCATGGAATTCTGCAAGGCGTTCAACGCAGCGACCGGGCAGATGGAAAAGGGCATGCCGATTCCGGTGGTCATCACCGCGTATCAGGACCGCTCCTTCTCCTTCGAGATGAAGACCCCGCCGATGAGTTACTGGCTCAAGAAGGCTGCGAAGCTCCAGAAGGGCTCGCAGACCCCCGGCAAGGGTGCGACCGTCGGCAAGGTGACCAGTGCGCAGGTGCGCGAGATCGCCGAGCAGAAGATGAAGGATCTGAATGCGACGAGCGTCGAGGCCGCCATGCGAATGGTTGAAGGCTCGGCTCGCTCCATGGGCCTTGCGGTGGAGGGCTGAGACGATGGCAAAGATTGCAAAGCGCGTCGCTAAGGCCCGTGAGGGCATCGATCCCACGAAGCTCGTCGGTCTCGACGAGGCCGTGAAGCTCATCAAGTCGCGTGCGACTGCCAAGTTCGACGAGACGATCGAAGTCTCGATGAACCTCGGCGTCGACCCGCGCCACGCCGACCAGATGGTCCGCGGCGTCTGCAACCTGCCGAACGGCTCGGGCCGTACGCTGCGCGTTGCGGTATTCGCCCGTGGCGCCAAGGCAGACGAGGCCAAGGCCGCCGGCGCCGACATCGTCGGTGCGGAAGACCTGCTCGAAATCGTCCAGGGCGGCACGATCGACTTTGATCGCTGCATCGCGACCCCGGACTTGATGCCGCTCGTCGGCCGTCTCGGCAAGGTTCTCGGCCCGCGCGGCATGATGCCGAACCCGAAGGTCGGAACCGTCACGATGGACGTGAAGGCAGCGGTCGCCGCCGCCAAGGGTGGCGCCGTCGAGTTCCGCGTCGAGAAGGCCGGCATCGTCCAGGCCGGCATCGGCAAGGCCTCGTTCGACGAGAAGAAGCTCGCCGAGAACATCCGCGCCTTCGCCGACGCGGTGGTCAAGGCCAAGCCCGCCGGCGCGAAGGGCACTTACGTCCAGCGCGTCGCGGTGTCGTCGACCATGGGCCCCGGCGTCCGCGTCGAGCCGGCTTCGGTTCTTCAGGCCCAGGCCTGATTTTGAATTCCGCCAGCGCCTGACGGCGCTGGCACAAGAGCTTCGTCCGGAGAGATCCGGGCGAGGGGCTTTCGGAAGCAATTCCGTAAAGCCAGTCCTGTCCGAGACTGCAGGCGTGCCGGGTTCGCCCGGTGCTTAAGCCGTATGGGCCTGCATAGACGGGTGAGACCGTTTCCGGGGCGAATGCCCCAAAGAATGGTTCGAACTCGATGACCCGGGTTTCGCATCTCCGATGCGGCTCCAGGGGGACAGGGATGAGAGCCGCGGGTGAAGGATTTCGGTCCGAAGCGCGCGGCAAACGCCCACCCGGTGGTCAGGCATTCGCTTGGTCACCTGACTGGAGAGAGCACGTGAATCGTGCGGAGAAGCGTGAATCGGTCGAGACGCTCAACGACGTGTTTAAAAGCACGGGCGTTGTCGTCGTCGCCCACTATTCGGGTCTGACGGTTGCTCAGATGACGTCGCTTCGGCGTCAGATGACCGCGGCCGGCGCAAGCCTGAAAGTCGCGAAGAACCGCCTCGCCAAGATTGCTCTTGAAGGCACGGACGTCGCCCATATCGGCACCCTTCTGACGGGTCCGACGGTTCTCGCTTACAGCGAAGATCCGGTGGCGGCTTCCAAGGTCGCAGTCGACTTCGCCAAGGCCAACGACAAGCTCGTGATCCTTGGCGGCGCTCTGGGTGCCACCTCTCTGAATGCGGACGGTGTGAAGGCTCTGGCCACACTGCCGTCGCTCGACGAGCTGCGTGCGAAGATCGTCGGCCTGGTTCAGGCCCCGGCGACCAAGCTCGCTCAGCTCTCGACCGCGCCTGCTGCAAAGCTGGCCCGCGTGTTCGGGGCATATGCCAACAAAGACGCGGCGTGAGGCCGTTCAACAACCCATCTTGTTTGAACTTGAAGGAATACCTACATGGCTGATCTGTCGAAGCTCGTTGACGAGCTGTCCAACCTGACCGTTCTCGAAGCCGCCGAGCTCGCCAAGCTTCTCGAAGAGAAGTGGGGCGTTTCGGCTGCTGCTGCTGTCGCCGTTGCCGCTCCGGCTGCCGGCGGCGGTGGTGGTGGCGCTGCCGCTGCCGAAGAGCAGACGGAATTCTCGGTCATCCTCGCCGCTGCCGGCGAGAAGAAGATCGAGGTCATCAAGGAGGTCCGTGCCATCACCGGTCTCGGCCTCAAGGAAGCCAAGGATCTCGTCGAAGCTGCGCCGAAGCCCGTCAAGGAAGGCGTGTCCAAGGACGAGGCTGGCAAGCTCAAGGAGCAGCTTGAAAAGGCTGGCGCCAAGGTCGAGCTTAAGTGATTGGTGCGGGCTTGCGCCCGCGCCTGGTTTCTTGGAACATCCGCTCCGGACAATGTGCCGGAGCGGATGTGGCTCTCAAAGCGAGGCCAATGTTCCAAGAAATATATGAGTTTTGAGTTTTAGCCGCTGGGCGGCGCCTTAAGGGCGCGCGCCCACGCGGCTTTTCGGCCCTCCGGCAGGGCCGCACACGAGGACCTGACGAGGTCCGCCCGTGCATCCATCCGGGATGCGGGGATAGCGAAAGCGAAGCGAGAGACGCCACATGGCTCAGACGTTCACCGGCCGCAAACGTGTCCGCAAATCCTTCGGCAAGATCCATGAAGTCGCCGAGATGCCGAACCTCATCGAGGTTCAGAAGGCGTCTTACGACCAGTTCTTGCAGATCGACGGCCAGGAGCCGCGTGCGGACGAAGGTTTGCAGTCGGTCTTCAAGTCCGTCTTCCCGATTTCCGATTTCTCGAACACGGCGATGCTGGAGTTCGTGAAGTTCGAGTTCGAGCCGCCGAAATATGACGTCGACGAGTGCCGTCAGCGCAGCATGACTTATGCCGCACCGCTGAAGGTCACGCTTCGCCTCATCGTGTTCGATGTCGACGAGGAGACCGGCGCGAAGTCCGTCAAGGACATCAAGGAGCAGGACGTCTACATGGGCGACATGCCGCTCATGACGATGAACGGCACCTTCATCGTCAACGGCACCGAGCGCGTCATCGTCTCGCAGATGCACCGTTCGCCGGGCGTGTTCTTCGATCACGACCGCGGCAAGACGCATGCGTCGGGCAAGCTGCTGTTCGCCGCCCGCATCATCCCGTATCGCGGCTCGTGGCTCGACATCGAGTTCGACGCCAAGGACATCGTCTACGCGCGTATCGATCGCAAGCGTAAGATCCCGGTCACGTCGCTGCTCTACGCGCTGGGTCTCGATGGCGAGGAAATCCTCGACACGTTCTACAACAAGATCGTCTACAAGCGCACCAAGGACGGCTGGCGCACGCCGTTCGACGCCGAGCGCATGAAGGGCTTCAAGGCCGCCACCGACATGATCAACGCCGACACCGGCGAGGTCGTGCTCGAGGCCGGAAAGAAGCTGACCGTCCGTGCCGCCCGCCAGCTCAGCGAGAAGGGCCTCAAGGCTCTGCGCGTCACCGACCAGGATCTGATCGGCGCCTACATGGCCGATGACCTCGTCAACGAGAAGAATGGCGAAATCTATGTCGAGGCCGGTGAGGAGATCACCGAAAAGACGCTGAAGCTGATCGAGGAGATCGGCTACAACGAGATCAGCGTTCTCGACATCGATCACATCAACACCGGCGGTTATATCCGCAACACGCTCGCCGTGGACAAGAACACCGGCCGCGACGGCGCGCTGTTCGACATCTACCGCGTGATGCGCCCGGGCGAGCCGCCGACCCCGGACACGGCCCAGGCCATGTTCCAGTCGCTGTTCTTCGACGCCGAGCGCTACGACCTGTCGGCGGTCGGCCGCGTGAAGATGAACATGCGCCTCGACCTCGACGCTCCCGATACCCAGCGCACGCTGCGCCGTGAGGACATCCTCGCGGTCATCAAGACGCTGGTCGAGTTGCGCGACGGCAAGGGCGAGATCGACGACATCGACCATCTCGGCAACCGCCGCGTCCGGTCTGTCGGCGAGCTGATGGAGAACCAGTACCGCGTCGGCCTGCTCCGCATGGAACGCGCGATCAAGGAGCGCATGTCCTCGGTCGAGATCGACACGGTCATGCCGCAGGACCTGATCAACGCCAAGCCGGCGGCTGCCGCCGTGCGCGAGTTCTTCGGCTCCTCGCAGCTCTCGCAGTTCATGGACCAGACGAACCCGCTGTCGGAGATCACCCACAAGCGCCGCCTCTCGGCGCTTGGCCCGGGCGGTCTGACCCGCGAGCGCGCCGGCTTCGAGGTGCGCGACGTGCACCCGACGCATTACGGCCGTATCTGCCCGATCGAGACGCCGGAAGGCCCGAACATCGGCCTGATCAACTCGCTCGCGACCTTCGCTCGCGTGAACAAATACGGTTTCATCGAGACGCCGTATCGCCGCGTTCGCGACGGCGCCGTGACCGACGAGGTTGCGTATCTGTCGGCTGTCGAAGAGGGCAAATACACGGTCGCGCAGGCTAACTCGCCGATCGACGCCAAGGGCAAGTTCACGGAAGACCTCGTCGTCTGCCGTCATGCCGGCGACGTCAGCCTGATGCCGCACGATCGCGTGGACTTCATGGACGTGTCGCCGAAGCAGCTCGTTTCGGTCGCGGCCGCGCTCATCCCGTTCCTCGAGAACGACGACGCGAACCGCGCGCTCATGGGCTCGAACATGCAGCGCCAGGCGGTGCCGCTGGTTCGTGCGCAGGCGCCGCTCGTCGGCACCGGCATGGAAGCGATCGTTGCCCGTGACTCCGGCGCGGCCATCGCGGCCCGCCGCGGCGGCGTGATCGACCAGGTGGATGCGACCCGTATCGTCATCCGCGCGGACGAGAACGATCCGAACCGTCCGGGTGTCGACATCTACAACCTGATGAAGTTCCAGCGTTCGAACCAGTCGACCTGCATCAACCAGCGTCCGCTGGTGAAGGTGGGCGAGAAGGTTGCGAGGGGCGACATCATCGCCGACGGCCCGTCGACCGATCTCGGAGAGCTCGCGCTCGGCCGCAACGTGCTCGTCGCGTTCATGCCGTGGAACGGCTACAACTTCGAGGACTCGATCCTCCTGTCCGAGAACATCGTCAAGGACGACGTCTTCACCTCGATCCACATCGAGGAATTCGAAGTCGCCGCCCGCGACACCAAGCTCGGTCCGGAAGAAATCACGCGCGACATTCCGAACGTTTCGGAAGAGGCGCTGAAGAACCTCGACGAGTCGGGCATCGTCTACATCGGTGCCGAAGTCCGTGCCGGCGACATCCTCTGCGGAAAGATCACGCCGAAGGGCGAAAGCCCGATGACGCCGGAAGAGAAGCTTCTGCGTGCCATCTTCGGCGAGAAGGCGTCCGACGTTCGCGACACCTCGCTCCGCGTGCCTCCGGGCGTGCAGGGCACGGTCGTCGAGGTCCGCGTCTTCAACCGTCACGGCGTCGACAAGGACGAGCGTGCCCTGGCGATCGAACGGGAAGAGATCGAGCGTCTCGCCAAGGACCGCGACGACGAACTCGCGATCCTCGACCGTAACGTCTATGCGCGTCTCGGCGAAGTGCTGAACGGGCAGAACGGCGTCGCCGGTCCGAAGGGCTTCAAGAAGGACACCAAGCTCACCAAGGATGTTCTCGACGAATATCCGCGGTCGCAGTGGTGGACGTTCGCCGTCTCCGAAGATCGGGTGATGAGCGAAATCGAAGCCATGCGGAAGCAGTACGACGAATCGAAGAAGCGCCAGGAACAGCGCTTCCTCGACAAGGTCGAGAAGCTGCAGCGCGGCGACGAACTGCCTCCGGGCGTCATGAAGTCGGTCAAGGTCTTCGTCGCTGTGAAGCGCAAGATCCAGCCGGGCGACAAGATGGCCGGCCGTCACGGCAACAAGGGCGTCGTGTCGCGCATCGTTCCCGTCGAGGACATGCCGTTCCTCGCCGATGGCACGAACGTCGACATCGTTCTGAACCCGCTCGGCGTGCCTTCGCGCATGAACGTCGGTCAGATCCTCGAGACGCATCTCGGCTGGGCCTGCGCGGGTCTAGGTCTCCAGATCGGCAAGGCGCTCGACGCCTACAAAGCCGGTGCCGGCGAGGGCGAGCTTCGTGACACGCTGAAGAAGGTCTATGGCGACGACGAGACGGTGAAGTCGCTCAAGGGCGACGAACTGATCGAGATGGCCTCGAACGTCCGCAAGGGCGTGCCGATCGCCACGCCGGTCTTCGACGGTGCCAAGGAGGCCGACATCGAGCGCCATCTCGAGATGGCGGGCGTGCGGCAGAGCGGCCAGTCGACCTTGTTCGACGGACGTACCGGCGACCAGTTCGATCGTGATGTCACTGTCGGCTACATCTACATGCTGAAGCTGCATCACCTCGTCGACGACAAGATCCACGCCCGGTCGATCGGTCCGTACTCGCTCGTCACCCAGCAGCCGCTCGGTGGCAAGGCGCAGTTCGGCGGCCAGCGCTTCGGCGAAATGGAGGTGTGGGCGCTCGAGGCTTACGGCGCGGCGTACACCCTGCAGGAGATGCTGACGGTGAAGTCCGACGACGTCGCGGGCCGCACTAAGGTCTACGAGGCGATCGTCCGTGGCGACGACACGTTCGAGGCGGGCATTCCGGAGAGCTTCAACGTTCTCGTGAAGGAAATGCGCTCGCTTGGCCTGAACGTCGATCTGTCGAACAGCGATCGTCTGCCGGAAACCCCGGCCGACGCGGCCGAATAAACTTCGTGATCAGAGCGAGGGAGGGCGGATCAGTCCTCTCTCGCGAACTCCCTGACCCGTGCGGGCAGGGCGAATTCGACATTGCCGGCGGACGGCAGGGCCAGGCCCAAAGTCCGCATTGAGGAGATAAAGATGAATCAGGAAGTGATGAATCTTTTCAACACGGCTGCGCCGGCTCCGACTTTCGATCAGATCAAGATCTCGATCTCGAGCCCGGAGAAGATTCATTCCTGGTCCTTCGGCGAGATCAAGAAGCCGGAGACGATCAACTATCGTACCTTCAAGCCCGAGCGCGACGGTCTTTTCTGCGCGCGCATCTTCGGGCCGATCAAGGATTACGAGTGCTTGTGCGGCAAGTACAAGCGGATGAAGTACAAGGGCGTCATTTGCGAAAAGTGCGGCGTTGAGGTCACCCTCTCGCGCGTGCGTCGCGAGCGTATGGGCCATATCGAGCTCGCCGCTCCAGTTGCCCATATCTGGTTCCTGAAGTCGCTGCCGAGCCGCATTGGTCTGCTGCTCGACATGACGCTGCGCGACCTCGAGGCGATCCTGTACTTCGAGAAGTACGTCGTTCTCGAGCCAGGCCTCACCCCTCTGAAGGAGCGTCAACTCCTGACTGAGGAGGAGTACGTCATCGCCCAGGACGAGTATGGCGACGACAGTTTCACCGCTCAGATCGGCGCCGAGGCGATCCGCGAGATCCTCAAGGCGATGGATCTCGACAAGATCGCGGGCGACCTGCGCACCGAGATCGCGGACACCGACAGCGACATCAAGAAGAAGAAGCTGACGAAGCGACTGAAGATCGTCGAGGCATTCATCGAGTCCGGCAACAAGCCGGAATGGATGATCCTGACGGTTGTTCCGGTCATCCCGCCGGACCTGCGCCCGCTAGTTCCGCTCGATGGCGGCCGCTTCGCGACCTCGGACCTGAACGATCTCTATCGTCGTGTCATCAACCGTAACAACCGCCTGAAGCGCCTGATTGAGCTTCGCGCGCCGGACATCATCATCCGCAACGAAAAGCGCATGCTTCAGGAGTCGGTTGATGCGCTGTTCGACAACGGCCGCCGCGGCCGCGTCATCACGGGCGTCAACAAGCGTCCGCTGAAGTCGCTCGCCGACATGCTGAAGGGCAAGCAGGGCCGCTTCCGCCAGAACCTGCTCGGCAAGCGCGTCGATTATTCGGGACGTTCGGTCATCGTCGTCGGTCCGGAGTTGAAGCTGCACCAGTGCGGCCTGCCGAAGAAGATGGCGCTCGAGCTGTTCAAGCCGTTCATCTATTCGCGCCTCGACGCCAAGGGTCTCGCTTCGACCGTGAAGCAGGCGAAGAAGCTCGTCGAGAAGGAGAAGCCCGAGGTTTGGGATATCCTCGACGAGGTTATCCGCGAGCATCCTGTTCTCCTGAACCGCGCTCCGACGCTTCACCGCCTCGGCATCCAGGCCTTCGAGCCTACGCTGATCGAAGGCAAGGCGATCCAGCTGCATCCGCTCGTCTGCGCGGCGTTCAACGCCGACTTCGACGGTGACCAGATGGCCGTGCACGTCCCGCTGTCGCTCGAAGCGCAGCTGGAAGCGCGCGTCCTGATGATGTCGACGAACAACATCCTGCACCCGGCGAACGGTCTTCCGATCATCGTTCCGTCGCAGGACATCGTTCTCGGCCTCTACTACCTGTCGCTCGTCCGCGAGGGTGCTGTCGGCGAGGGTTCGTTGTTCGCCGATATGGGCGAGATCGAGCATGCGATCTTCAACAAGGCGGTCACGCTGCATTCGAAGATCAAGGGCCGCTTCATCACTGTGGACGAAGAGGGCAACAAGGTCTCGAAGATCTACGAGACCACGCCCGGCCGCATGATGCTTGGCCAGCTCCTGCCGAAGAACGCCAAGGTTCCCTTCGACGTCGTGAACAAGCTCATGACGAAGAAGGAAATCTCCAACATGATCGACACGGTGTATCGCCACTGCGGTCAGAAGGAGACGGTGATCTTCTGCGACCGCGCGATGGCGCTCGGTTTCCACAACGCGTTCAAGGCCGGCATCTCGTTCGGCAAGGACGACATGGTGGTGCCGGACACCAAGCCGAAGATCGTCGAGCAGACCCGTTCGCTCGCTGCCGAATACGAGCAGCAGTATCAGGACGGTCTGATCACCCAGGGCGAGAAGTACAACAAGGTCGTCGACGCCTGGGCGAAGTGCACCGACAAGATCGCTGAAGAGATGATGGGTCGTATCTCCGCCGTCCAGAAGGACGAGAACGGAACCGACAAGCAGATCAACTCGATCTACATGATGGCTCACTCGGGCGCCCGTGGTTCGCCGGCGCAGATGAAGCAGCTCGCCGGCATGCGCGGTCTGATGGCCAAGCCGGACGGCTCGATCATCGAGACGCCGATCATCTCGAACTTCAAGGAAGGCCTGACCGTGATGGAGTACTTCAACTCCACCCACGGCGCCCGTAAGGGTCTGGCCGACACCGCCTTGAAGACCGCGAACTCGGGTTACCTGACGCGTCGTCTCGTCGACGTTGCGCAGGACGCGATCATCAGCGAGCAGGATTGCGGCACCGAGAACGGCATCCGCGTCCGCGCCATCGTCGACGCCGGCCAGGTCGTCGCCACGCTCGGCATGCGCATTCTCGGCCGCACCACGGCTGAAGACATCGTGCATCCGCAGTCGGGCGAAGTCCTCGTTCCGAAGAAGACGATGATCCAGGAATCGGACGTCGATCGCGTCACCCAGGCGGGCATCCAGGAGGTGAAGATCCTCTCGGTGCTGACCTGCGAGACCAAGTCCGGCGTCTGCGTGCAGTGCTATGGTCGCGATCTCGCTCGCGGCACGCCCGTCAACATGGGCGAGGCCGTCGGCGTCATCGCGGCGCAGTCGATCGGCGAGCCGGGAACGCAGCTCACCATGCGCACCTTCCACATCGGTGGTACGGCGCAGCTGGCTGACTCCTCGTTCCTCGAGTCGAGCTTCGAGGGTAAGGTTCAGATCAAGAACCGCCACGCGGCCCGCAACTCGGACGGCGACCTGATCGTCATGGGCCGCAACGTCGCCGTTGCGATCATCGACGCGAATGGCGCCGAGCGCTCCACGCATCGTCTGCAGTACGGCGCACGCCTGAAGGTGGACGAGGGCGACGCGATCAAGCGCGGCCAGCGTATCGCCGAGTGGGATCCGTACACCCGTCCGATCGTGACGGAAGTGGACGGCACCATCGACTTTGAGGATCTGGTGGAGGGCGCCTCGGTGGCCGAAACCACCGACGAGTCGACCGGTATCACGAAGCGCGTCGTCCTGGATTGGCGGACCTCGACCCGTAACGCCGACCTCAAGCCCGCGATCGTGCTCAAGGGCAAGGACGGCAAGATCCTCAAGACCCAGAAGGGCGGCGACGCTCGCTACCTCCTCCCGGCGGAAGCGATCATCTCCGTCAATCCGGGTCAGACGATCAAGGCGGGCGACATCGTCGCGCGTATTCCGACGGAAAGCGCCAAGACGCGCGACATCACGGGTGGTCTGCCGCGCGTGGCGGAGCTGTTCGAGGCACGCAAGCCGAAGGATGCCGCGATCATCGCCGAGATCTCGGGCACCATCCAGTTCGGTCGCGACTACAAGAACAAGCGTCGCCTCTCGATCGTCCCGCACGAGGACGGAGTGGATGCGGTCGAGTATCTGATCCCGAAGGGCAAGCACATCTATCTCCAGGACGGCGACGTCGTGGAGAAGGGCGACTACATCGTCGACGGCAATCCGGCACCGCACGACATCCTGGCGATCAAGGGCGTGGAGGCACTCGCGGCCTACCTCGTCAACGAGATCCAGGAGGTCTATCGACTGCAGGGCGTGCAGATCAACGACAAGCACATCGAGGTGATCGTTCGCCAGATGCTGCAGAAGGTCGAGATTGACGATGCCGGCGAAACCGATCTGATCGCAGGCGAGCAGGTCGACCGGATCGAACTCGACGAGGTCAACGCCAAGATGGCCGAAATCGGCAAGAAGGGCGCAACCGGCAAGCCGGTTCTGCTCGGCATCACCAAGGCGTCGCTGCAGACCCGCAGCTTCATCTCGGCGGCGTCGTTCCAGGAGACCACCCGCGTGCTCACCGAGGCAGCCGTCAACGGCAAGTCGGACACGCTGGACGGCCTCAAGGAGAACGTCATCGTCGGCCGCCTGATCCCGGCTGGCACCGGCGCCGTGATGAACCGCATCCGCGAGGTTGCGACGCATCGCGACGATCTGATCGTTGCCCAGCAGCAGAAGGACGAGGGACGCGCCCCGAGGGACGCGGCCCTGATCGAAGGACCGGCCGAGTAATCGGACCGCAAACTGTAAAAAGGGGCTGCTCGCGCGGCCCCTTTTTCGTTTCAGAGATTGAAAGGGACGTCAGATGCAAACCCGCAAACTCGGATCCGAACTCGAAGTCTCCGCCCTCGGCCTCGGCTGCATGGGCATGAGCTTCGCCTATGGCGGCCAGGAAGAGCAGGCCTCGTTCGATACCTTCCGCCGCGCGCTCGATCTCGGCATCACATTCTTCGACACGGCCGAGATCTACGGGCCGTTCGAGAACGAGAAGCTGGTCGGCCGCGCGCTTCGCTCGGTCCGCGACAAGGTCGTGATCGCGACCAAGTTCGGCTTCCGCTTCGACGACAAGGGCGCCATCACCGGCACCGACAGCCGGCCGGAACATGTCCGCGAGGTCGCCGAGGCCTCGCTCAAGCGCCTCGGCATCGAGGTGATCGACCTCCTGTATCAGCACCGTGTCGATCCCGACGTGCCGATCGAGGAGACGGTCGGCGCGATGGCCGATCTCGTGGGGGAAGGGAAGGTGAGGGCGCTTGGCCTCTCCGAAGCGGGAGCCTCGACGATACGCCGGGCTCACGCCGTTCATCCGATTGCGGCCGTTCAGTCCGAATATTCTCTCGTCACCCGCGATCCGGAATCCGAGGTCCTGCCGACCTGCCGTGAGCTGGGAATCGGCTTCGTGCCGTTCTCGCCTCTGGCCCGCGGTCTGCTCTCGGGCGCGATCCGCAGCAAGGATGAGCTGCCGGAAGGCGATGCCCGCCGCAATTATCCGCGATTCTCGGATGCCAACATCCAGTCGAATCTCGCTCTCGTCGATCGAATCGCTGAGATCGCGAAGGCCAAGAACTGCACGGCGGCGCAGATCGCACTCGCCTGGGTGCTTCATCAGGGCGACTTCATCGTGCCGATTCCCGGCGCCAGGAAGCTGAAAAACCTTGAAGATAATGCCCGGGCCGCCGATATCAGGCTCACCCCGGAAGAGGTGGCGTCGCTGAGCGAGGCCGTGCCTCCGTCAGAAGTCGCCGGCGAGCGTTACGGCGCAGCGGCTCTGTCCATGGTGAACAAGTAGTCCGAAGGGCTGAGAAATCGGTCCCCGAGGGGTTGACTGCAACAGTGGGCGTGGGTAGAACCCGCCCACTTCGGCAGGCAGGTAGGTTCTGCTTCTCGACGCGACTTGCGACGAGACATCAAACCTAGACGCTGCTGATTACAAGCTTTGGTCCAATCAGGTCACATGACTGCGGCGCTTCGAGCGTGGTGGTCCTCTGTCTGGGCAGTCGCCCGCCGCCTCTCAACAGGGGACGGCTGGGCGATAAACGTGTTTGCAGCGCGAAGACGCGCGCTTTGAGGAAAAGGCGAACGATGCCGACTATTAGCCAGCTGATCCGCAAGCCGCGGCAAGCTCCTGTCTATCGCGAGAAGGCGCGCCATCTTGAGGCGTGCCCGCAGAAGCGTGGCGTTTGCACCCGTGTCTACACGACGACCCCGAAGAAGCCGAACTCGGCTCTCCGTAAGGTCGCGAAGGTGCGCCTCACCAACGGCTTCGAGGTCATCGGCTACATTCCTGGCGAGGGTCATAACCTCCAGGAGCATTCGGTGGTCATGATCCGCGGTGGCCGCGTGAAGGACCTTCCGGGCGTCCGCTATCACATCCTCCGCGGTGTCCTCGACACCCAGGGCGTCAAGAACCGTAAGCAGCGTCGTTCGAAGTACGGCGTGAAGCGTCCGAAGTAAGGGAGACAGATCCATGTCGCGCCGCCATCGCGCCGAGCGCCGGGAGATCATCCCGGACCCGAAGTTCAGTGACGTCGTCGTCACCAAGTTCATGAATGCCATCATGTATGATGGCAAGAAGTCGGCCGCCGAGGCGATCGTCTATGGTGCCTTCGACTCCGTCGAGACGCGCGCCAAGGCGAACCCGATCGAGGTATTCCACGCCGCGCTCGACAACGTCGCCCCGTCGGTGGAAGTGCGCTCCCGCCGCGTCGGTGGTGCGACCTACCAGGTCCCGGTCGAGGTTCGTCCGGACCGCCGTCAGGCGCTCGCGATCCGCTGGCTCATCACCGCGGCCCGCGCCCGCAATGAAAAGACTATGGTCGACAAGCTGTCGGCCGAACTGCTCGACGCCGCGAACAACCGTGGCACCGCCGTGAAGAAACGCGAAGACACGCACCGCATGGCGGACGCGAACCGCGCCTTCTCGCACTACCGCTGGTAAGCGACCGACCGGGATTTGAGGACTCGATATGCCCCGTACGCATAAGATCGAAGACTATCGTAACTTCGGAATCATGGCGCACATTGACGCCGGGAAGACGACGACTACGGAGCGCATCCTCTATTACACCGGCAAGTCGCATAAGATCGGTGAAGTCCATGAAGGCGCCGCCACCATGGACTGGATGGAGCAGGAGCAGGAGCGTGGCATCACGATCACCTCGGCTGCCACGACCGCGATTTGGAACGACAAGCGCCTGAACATCATCGACACCCCCGGGCACGTCGACTTCACCATCGAAGTCGAGCGTTCACTCCGCGTGCTCGACGGCGCCGTTTGCGTTCTCGACTCCAACCAGGGTGTCGAGCCGCAGACCGAGACGGTTTGGCGCCAGGGCGACAAGTACCATGTGCCGCGCATCGTCTTCGCCAACAAGATGGACAAGACGGGCGCCGACTTCTTCAAGTGCCTCGATGACATCGTGAAGCGTCTCGGCGCGAAGCCGGTTGCGATCCAGCTGCCGATCGGCGCTGAGAACGACTTCAAGGGCCTGATCGACCTCGTCCGCATGAAGGGCGTTGTCTGGGAGAACGAAGGCCTCGGCGCGAACTATCACGACATCGACATCCCGGCCGACCTCCAGGCTCAGGCCGAGGAATATCGCGCGAAGCTCGTCGAAGCCGCCGTCGAGCTCGACGACAAGGTTCTGGAAGACTTCCTCGAGGGCAACGAGCCCGACGAGGCGACCCTCAAGCGCATGATCCGCAAGGCGGTGCTCACGGGTGCGTTCTATCCGGTGCTGTGCGGTTCGGCGTTCAAGAACAAGGGCGTGCAGCCGCTTCTTGATGCGGTGGTTGATTATCTGCCGTCGCCGGTCGACGTTCCGCCGATCAAGGGCATCGACCCGCGCAACGACGAGGAAGTCGTCCGCAAGTCGTCCGACACGGAGCCGCTGGCTCTGCTCGGCTTCAAGATCATGGACGACCCCTTCGTCGGCACCATCACGTTCTGCCGCATCTACTCGGGCAAGCTCGAGACCGGCGCGAACCTGATGAACTCGACGCGCGACAAGAAAGAGCGCATTGGTCGTATGCTGCTGATGCATGCGAACAACCGCGAAGACATCAAGGAGGCCTATGCCGGCGACATCGTCGCACTGGCCGGCCTCAAGGAAGTCCGTACCGGTGACACGCTCTGCGATCCGCTGAAGCCCGTCATCCTCGAGAAGATGGAATTCCCGGAGCCGGTCATCGAGATCGCGATCGAGCCGAAGTCGAAGGCCGACCAGGAGAAGCTGGGCGTCGCGCTTCACAAGCTCGCCGCCGAGGATCCGTCCTTCCGTGTCTCGACCGACCAGGAGTCGGGCCAGACCATCCTGAAGGGCATGGGCGAGCTTCACCTGGACATCAAGGTCGACATCCTGCGCCGCACCTACAAGGTCGACGCGAATATCGGCCAGCCGCAGGTCGCTTATCGCGAGCGCATCTCGAAGGCGGTCGAACTCGACTACACCCACAAGAAGCAGACCGGCGGTACCGGCCAGTTCGCGCGGGTGAAGTTCGTCGTCGAGCCGAACGAGCCCGGCAAGGGCTTCGAGTTCGAGTCGAAGATTGTCGGCGGCGCGGTTCCGAAGGAATACTTCCCGGGCGTCGAAAAGGGTCTGCAGAGCGTGCTCGGCGCGGGTGTCGTGGCCGGCTTCCCGGTCGTCGACCTCAAGGTTTCGCTGATCGACGGTGCCTACCATGAGGTTGACTCGTCGGCTCTCGCCTTCGAAATCGCCTCGCGTGCTGCTCTTCGCGAAGCTCTGACCAAGGGCAATTCGGTTCTTCTCGAGCCGATCATGAAGGTTGAGGTCGTGACCCCGGAGGAATACACCGGCTCGGTCATCGGTGACCTGAACTCCCGCCGTGGCCAGATCCTCGGTCAGGACATGCGCGGCAACGCGAACGTTGTGAATGCGATGGTCCCGCTCGCCAATATGTTTGGTTACGTCAGCCAGTTGCGGTCGTTCAGCCAGGGCCGCGCCCAGTTCACCATGCAGTTCGATCATTACGAGCAGGTGCCGTCGCACGTCGCTCAGGAGGTTCAGGCGAAGTACGCCTGAGCCCCGCGATAGACGGTTCCACTCACAAGTAAGGACGGAGAATTCCGATGGCCAAAGAGAAGTTTTCGCGGAACAAGCCGCACTGCAACATTGGAACGATTGGTCACGTTGACCATGGCAAGACGTCGCTGACGGCGGCGATCACGAAGGTTCTGGCTGAGACGGGCGGCGCGACGTTCACGGCGTACGACCAGATCGACAAGGCGCCGGAGGAGAAGGCCCGCGGCATCACGATCTCGACGGCGCATGTCGAGTACGAGACGACGGCGCGCCATTATGCGCACGTCGACTGCCCCGGCCACGCCGACTATGTGAAGAACATGATCACGGGCGCGGCGCAGATGGACGGCGCGATCCTGGTGGTGTCGGCGGCCGACGGCCCGATGCCGCAGACCCGCGAGCACATCCTCTTGGCGCGCCAGGTCGGCGTCCCGGCGCTGGTGGTGTTCCTCAACAAGTGCGACATGGTCGACGATCCGGAGCTTCTGGAACTGGTCGAGCTCGAGGTCCGCGAACTGCTGTCGAAGTACGATTTCCCGGGCGACGACATTCCGATCGTCAAGGGCTCGGCGTTGGCGGCGCTGGAGGATTCCAACAAGGAACTCGGCCACGACGCGATCCTTGCGCTGATGGCGGAAGTCGACAAGTACATCCCGCAGCCTGACCGTCCGATCGACCAGCCGTTCCTGATGCCGGTCGAGGACGTGTTCTCGATCTCGGGCCGCGGCACGGTCGTGACCGGCCGCGTCGAGCGTGGCGTGGTCAAGGTCGGCGAGGAAGTCGAGATCGTCGGCATCCGCCCGACGCAGAAGACGACGGTGACCGGCGTCGAGATGTTCCGCAAGCTGCTCGACCAGGGCCAGGCCGGCGACAATATCGGCGCGCTGCTGCGCGGCACGAAGCGCGAGGACGTCGAGCGCGGCCAGGTGCTGTGCAAGCCGGGTTCGGTGAAGCCGCACACCAAGTTCAAGGCCGAGGCCTACATCCTGACCAAGGACGAGGGCGGCCGTCACACGCCGTTCTTCGGCAATTACCGTCCGCAGTTCTACTTCCGCACGACCGACGTGACGGGCGTGGTGACGCTGCCGGA
>NZ_JBHSJF010000010.1:0-39215 GCF_042652085.1 Flaviflagellibacter deserti
CCTGTGCGGCAATGGCGGCCTGTTCCTCGATTTCGAGCCCGAGCGCGGCGCCGACGGCGCGATGACCGGCTATGCCTTCCCCGACATGCTGGTCGAGCTGATCGAGCTCCATCGCGCCGGCAAGCGCGATGCGGCGCATGATCTGTTCGACGCGCATCTGCCGCTGATCCGCTACGAGCAGCAGCAGGGGGTCGGTCTGGCGGTGCGGAAATATCTGCTGTGGCGGCGCGGCGTGATCACCTCGGACGCGCAGCGTAAGCCCGGCCCGCCGCTGAACGCCGCCGCCCGGGCCGAGGTCGACTACCTGCTGGGCCGGCTCGCCCGGCGCGACCCGCGCGCCGCGATTTAGGCGGCGGTCGTTTCTCCGAGACCAGGCGACTGGCCGGCCAGCACCGCTTTCAGTTCCTCGCCGGCAAAGGGCTTCTGCAGGCGTGGCAGGCCGAGCTTGTCGGGCGTCTGCCAACTCGACGCGAAGCCGCTGATGAGGATGATGCGGAGGTCAGGGTAGGTCGTGCGCAGCCGCGCAGCGGCTTCGCTGCCTGTCAGGCCGGGCATGGCTTCGTCCATCAGCACGACGTCGGGACGATCCGCTTCGGCAATCTCGATCGCGCCGAGCCCGTCCACGGCCTCGACGACCTCGCAGCCCATATCGAGCAGCATCGCCGCCGTCGCCTGCCGGACCGGTTCGTCGTCATCGACGAGGAGCACCCGGAGCGCGACGTCCAGATCGGGGGCTTCGACGGTCGGGCCGGTCTTGGCGTCATGGATATCCTTCGCTCGTGGGAAATAGACGCGGACCTCGGTTCCCTTTCCCGGGGCGGTGTCGATCTCGATGCCGCCTCCCAGTTGTTTGGCGAGGCCCAGCACCTGCGGCAGGCCGAGGCCTGAACCCTTGCCGACATCCTTTGTCGTGAAGAACGGCTCGAACACGCGGCCGAGAACCTCCGGCGACATGCCGGTGCCGGTGTCCGACACCGCGACCATGACGTGCTCTCCCGGTGGCGGTGCCTCCGTCGCGCTGGCGCGCACGGGAACGGTGACGTTCGATGTACGTACAGTGATGATGCCGCCGTCCGGCATCGCGTCGCGCGCATTGATCGCCAGATTGAGGACGATGAGGTCGAGCTGTGTCGGATCGGCCAGCGCGGGCCAGAGATTGGGCGCCAGCGAGGCCTGAACCCGAACCATCCCGCCGAGCGTCGCATTCATCAGGCCGAGCGTGTTCTCGATCAGCGTGTTGACGTCGACGGTCTCGGCCGTCAGCCGCTGGCGGCGGGAAAAGGCGAGCAGCTGCTGGGTCAGTTTGGCGCCGCGGAAGGCGGCCTTCTGGGCGCGATCGAGATATCTCGCGACCGTATCGTCGTCAGTGCGCTTGGTCGCTAGTTCCAGATTGCCGGTGATCGCCATCAGCAAATTGTTGAAGTCGTGAGCGACGCCCCCGGTGAGCTGGCCGACGACTTCCATCTTTTGTGCCTGGACGAGCGCGGCTTCGGTGCGGCGGCGTTCGGTCATATCGATGATGCCGCCAAGTCCGCGCAGGAACTGGCCGCAAGCGTCGCGCTCCGCCTTGATCGAGACGCAGGCATCGAGGATCGAGCCGGTCTTCGTCATGATGTGGCGGTTGACATCGTTCAGGTCGTGACCCGCCATCAGTCGCGGCCAGTCCTCGCTCCGATAGGTCTCCGCCGATTCCGGCGTCATGAACCGATCGAGCTTTTGGCCCATGATATCCTGGCGTTCATATCCGAGCAGATGCTCCGACGCCTCGCTGACATGGTCGATCAGGCCGGACGCATTGAGACTGAAGAGAGGCAGAGGGGTGCGTTTGTAGAGATTCCGGAAACGCTCCTCGCCGGCCAGTGCTTCGCGCACTGCGATCGCGGCGAAGCGCCGGTCGAACAGAGCCGCTGCCCAGGCAAGGAAGAGAATGAAAAAGGTCAGGGCCGCGAGGCCGAGCGCCAGGACTGTCTGGTCGATGCTCGCGGCGCCATGGCCTCGATCCACCGTGTGTTGGCCGGTGAAGGTGGCCGCGACCATCGCCGTGTAGTGCATGCCGGAGATGGCAAAGCCCATGACGACCGCAGCGATGGCCCGAACTTTGTGCGACGTATCGCGCCCGGCGAGCCAAAGCGCGACGGTTGCGGCGCCGATGGCGATCAGGACCGAGACTGCCACCCAGAAACGGTCATAACTGAGGGCCGCCGGCATCCGCATCGCCGCCATGCCCATATAGTGCATGAGGACGATGCCGATCCCCATGACGAGACCGCTGCCCAGCAGCGCAAAAAGGCTGCCCGGGCGCTGCGAAACGATGAAAAAGCCGAAGCCTGTGACGAGGATCGGCAAAAGAAGGGAAACGATCGTCAGCCCGACATCGTAGCTGACCCGCATCGGCATGCCGAAAGCGAGCATGGCGATGAAATGCATCGCCCAGATACCGCCGCCCATGGCGATCGCGGCCGTAACGAGCCACGATAGACGGGTGCGGCCGATAGAATTTTGGATGCGTGAGGCAAGGTCGAGCGCGGTGTAGGACGCGGCGATCGCGACAAGGACAGACAACGCGACGAGCCATCCGTCATGTGTGCCGTGAACGATCACTCCACCCTCACGCCCGCGGGTGTGGCCGAATCCCGCTCGGGAATATCGTACATCAATAGATTGGGAGGGCGAGCGCGAAGCAAAGCGCTTGGTCAACAGATTACGTCCGGCCGCACGAAGTGGCCGGACCGTGGAAGCTTACTGGCCGAAGCTGCCTTTCTTGTCGTACACGCAGTCTTGCCGCTGATCCTCGGTTGTCGGCCGGGGCGATGCGCGATTTGGTTAGGAGGTTATTTCCGCCACCAGATGCGATGATAGGGAATGCCTATCAAATTGCAGGAATGCCATCGAAGCTTGGCGTCCAGGCAGTTCGCAGGCGGTTCCGCACGCGGTAAGGCCTTACCATATGGCGGATTGCGGCATTCGCCGCGATTGACCAGAGGAATTCATGACATCGGCGATTGAACTTGGGCTCGACACGTTCGGCGACGTGACGAGAGGAGCCGACGGCAAGCCGCTGCCCCACGCGCAGGTGATCCGCAACCTCGTCGACGAGGCGGTACTGGCCGACAGGCTCGGCGTCGATTTCATCGGCGTTGGCGAACATCACCGCGCCGACTTCGCCGTGTCCTCTCCCGAAATGGTCCTTGCCGCGATCGCTGGCCGGACGGAGCGTATCAGGCTCGGTTCGGCGGTGACTGTGCTGAGCTCGGACGATCCGGTGCGCGTGTTCCAGCGCTTCTCGACGCTGAACGCAGTCTCGAACGGCCGTGCCGAGGTGATCCTCGGCCGCGGTTCCTTCACCGAATCCTTCCCGCTGTTCGGCTATGACCTCGACCAGTACCAGACGCTATTCGAGGAGAAGCTCGACCTGTTCGTGCATCTCTTGCGCGACGAAGCCGTCACCTGGAGCGGCACGACGCGCGCCGGGCTGAACAATCAGCGGGTCTTTCCGACGGTCGAAGGCGGTGAGCTGAAGACCTGGATCGGCGTCGGCGGCAGCCCGCAATCGGTCGTCCGCGCAGCCAGCTACAACCTGCCTTTGATGCTCGCGATCATCGGCGGCGATCCGAAGCGTTTCGCCCCCTATGTCGATCTCTACCGCCGCGCGTTCGAGCAGCTCGACCGTCCGCTTCCGCCGATCGGCGTGCATTCGCCGGGTTACGTCGCGGACACCGACGAGCAGGCGCGCGAGGAGCTTTGGCCAGACTACAAGGTGATGCGCGACAGGATCGGCGCTGAGCGCGGCTGGCCGCCGATGGGGCGCTCCGAATTCGACCAGGAAGCCGATCACGGCTCGCTCTATGTCGGTTCGCCGGAAACGGTGGCGCGGAAGATCGCGGGAACGGTGAAGGCGCTCGGCGTGTCGCGGTTCGACATGAAGTACAGCGCGGGCACGCTGCCGCATGAGAAGGCGATGCGCTGTATCGAGCTTTACGGAGAGAAGGTCATGCCGCTCGTTCGCGACATGCTGGGCTGAAATGAAAAGGACGAGCCGCGGGGCTCGTCCTTGAGATCACGCTGCCGCGTCGAGCGTTTCCGTATTCAGCTCACGCGAGCCTGTACGGCGTTCGGTCGCAAGCAGGGCAAGCCGGGTCGTCGGATCGCGCCACACAGGTTCCGCGAACGCGCTTTCGACATCGCCACGGCTGATGCCGATATCCGACAGCATGCGGTCGTCGAGATGTGAGAGCATTCCGCCCGCGACATAGCGATTGGCCACGGCGGACCATACCGTCTGCATTTTGACCAGAAGGTCGCGCAGCGAGGAGGTTTCGGTCGTCGCGGAGAGACCGGACTGCATAGAGACGTGCGCCATGGTGTTCTCCTTTCCGTGATTGGCTATTGAAGGTGGTGAGTGATCCTCCTGCTGGCCTGCGTGAAGCTGGACAGCACTCGAATCACAATGGAGCTCGTCTGAAGCGAGGGCTTTTTAGCCTTCGACTATTGCGAGCGTGTGTCATCGGACCACGGAATATGTTTCTTGGCTCGAAACATATTCATCAGCTGTTTACATTTAAGGCTGGTTTGGCTGGGAAATGACCGCCCGGGACGCATGGCTGACCCTCCGTTGCGGTTCTTTCACGCTCATGTACACTTAATTGCTTGATCCGGCGGACCCTCCTGCCGGCGCGAGTAGTGTGTATGGACCAGGACCTTCCGACACGCGGCAACGACCGGCAGATTCCTCAGCCGATCGTCCTCACCTCACATCCCGGAAATTCGAGCAGCGCGCCGCGACCAGTTCTCTGGGGCGCGGGTGACCAGAAGAGCCGCGGCCCCGTCATCGCGACGCCGCGCTCCGCAGGCCGCAATGCCATCGGCGCTCATTCGGGATCGTATTCGCTCTATCGCGCTTTGGCGGTCGCGGCCGGCCAGCTCGACGCCGACCATAAGCCCGACCTGACGAACACCGCCCCGGCCGAACCGATCGGCCCGTTCCCGCAATGGGCGGATGGCGGCAAGATCGTCTCGCTCGATCCCTGGGGACACGTTCCCGGCGGCTTCGCCGAAGACATCGCGGCGGGCGCCGACGTCCGACCGTCGATAGCGGTGACGAAGGCGCATATCAACATGCCCGAGATCGGCGATGCGATACGGGCCGGGCGGCTGAAGGCGGACGGCGAGATCCTCGCTCCCAACGGCGATATCCGCGTCACCAAGATCGCCATCGAACCGGTATGGCAGCTCGAAGGCGTCGCGCGCCGCTTCGGCATTCGCGAGACCGAGCTTCGCCGCCATCTCTTCGAGCACACCGGCGGCATGTTCCCCGAACTCGTGACCCGGCCCGATCTCAAGATATTCCTGCCGCCGATCGGCGGGACCACGGTCTATCTGTTCGGCGACCCGAGGAAGCTCGGACGCAAGGAGACGATCATCGCCTGCCGCGTGCACGACGAATGCAACGGCTCCGACGTATTCGGCTCGGACATCTGCACCTGCAGGCCCTATCTCGCGCATGGTGTCGAAGTGTGCGTACAGACGGCCCAGGAGGGCGGCGTCGGCGCGGTTGTCTATAACCGCAAGGAAGGCCGCGCGCTCGGCGAGGTGACCAAGTTCCTCGTCTACAACGCCCGCAAGCGGCAGGAGGGCGGCGACCGCGCGGACGCCTATTTCCAGCGGACCGAATGCGTCGCAGGCGTGCAGGACATGCGCTTCCAGGAGTTGATGCCGGACGTGCTGCACTGGCTCGGCATCAGCCGGATCGACCGTCTCGTCTCGATGAGCAACATGAAATACGCGCCGATCGTCGCGAGCGGCATCGAGGTCGTCGAACGCATTCCGATTCCCGACGAACTGATCCCTGCCGATGCGCGGGTGGAGATGGACGCCAAGAAGGCGGCCGGCTACTTCACCGACCAGGTTCCGGACAGCGCGGAACTCGGCATCGCGAAAGGCCGCGGGCTCGACGCGTGACGGTAGCGATCAAGGAAGACACCGAAGCGGCTGTCCGCTGGCTCCGCACGCCGGAGGCGATCCGCGAGCGCTGCCACGCTCTGCTCGCGCTTGCCGGACAGGGACGGCTCAAACACTTCGCCTTGCATCTGGAGCGGCTGGAGTCGGCGGCAGACTATGTCGCCGAGGTCATCCGCTCGAACTATCCCGATCTCGACATTCCCTATCACGCGCGCTGGCGGCATTTCGCGGCCGGGGGAGTGGACCGCTGGGCGGCGCTTGCTGCGGATCTCGGCGAGCTCGACGCCGATGCGATTGCCCGCATCAGGTTCGATCTCTGCGTCCCGAGCGTGCTGCTCGACGCCGGCGCCGGTCCCGACTGGATGTTCGAGGAGCCGGGCACCCATCTCTCGATCGGCCGCTCGGAGGGACTTGCGGTCGCGAGTCTGCATGCGTTCCGAGCCGGAGCGTTCTCCGCCGATCCGGAGCGCCCTCTACGGGCCGATGCGTCGGGATTGGAGAGAGTATCGGCCTCGGACATCGCGGCGTGTTTCCAGGTTGAACCGACCAATCCTCTGGTCGGCGTCGAGGGCCGCGCAAACCTCATGCGTGCGCTTGGCGCGGCCTTGCGCTCACGCCCGGACCTCTTTGGCGATGACGAGCCGAGGATCGGCTCGCTCTACGACGCGCTCAAGGGCAAGACCGTCGACGGCGAACTGCCGGCCCGCACCATCCTTGCCGCGGTGATCGCCGGCTTCGGTCCGATCTGGCCGTCGCGGATCGCGCTCGGCAACGAGAACCTCGGCGATGTCTGGAGGCATTCGGGCATCGTTGCTGACGACGCCACGAACGGGCTCGTACCGTTCCACAAACTTTCGCAATGGCTGAGCTATTCGCTGGTCGAGATATTCGAGGATGCCGGTATCCCGGTGACGGGCCTCGACGACCTGACCGGCCTGCCGGAATACCGCAATGGCGGCCTCTTCCTCGATCTCGGCGTGCTGGAGTTGCGTGATCCAAAACTGGCGGAAACCGCGTTGCCGGTCGATCATGAGGCGGTGGTGGAATGGCGCGCCCTGACCCTGGCATTGCTCGACCGGATCGCGGATCCGGTTCGTGCAAGGCTCGGCAAGAGCGCGGCCGAGATGCCGCTGGCGCGGGTGCTGGAGGGCGGCACCTGGGCGGCGGGGCGCAAGATCGCGAGGGAAAAGCGCGAGGGCGGCGGTCCGCCTTTGCAGGTCCTGAGCGACGGAACGGTGTTTTGACCTGGGGGAATGGGGAATGGCCGGAACGGGCAATGTGATCGTCGTCGATCATCCTTTGGTGCAGCACAAGCTGACCTTGATGCGGCGGAAGGACCAGCCGACGACGGATTTCAGGCGGCTCGTCTCGGAGGTGTCGCTCCTCCTCGCCTATGAGGTCACGCGCGATTTGCCGCTCGAGACGATCGAAATCGAGACGCCGCTCGAGCCGATGACGGCGCCGATCCTTGCCGGAAAGAAGCTCTGCTTCGTCTCCATTCTCCGCGCGGGCAACGGCATTTTGGACGGCATGCTCGATCTCGTGCCGTCGGCGCGTGTCGGCCATGTCGGCCTCTACCGCGACCCCGAGACGCTCGTTCCGGTCGAATACTACATCAAGGTTCCGGATGATCTCGGCGAGCGCCTGACGGTGGTCGTCGATCCCATGCTGGCGACCGGCCATTCGGCGGCGGCTGCGATCGGGCGGCTGAAGCAGGCGGGCGCGAAGAAGATCAGGTTCGTCTGCCTGCTGGCCGCGCCGGAGGGGCTCGCGGTGGTCGCGGAAACACATCCGGACGTGACGGTCTACACGGCCGCGATCGACCGGCAGCTCGACAGCCACGGCTATATCCGCCCAGGTCTCGGCGATGCGGGCGATAGGCTGTTCGGGACGAAGTAACGTCCTCATCCTGAGCCGGCCGGAAGGGCCGTTTCGAAGGATTGCCGCAAACTCGGAGTTTGCGGCTTATGGTTCGACACGCGAGCTGCGCTCGCGGCTCACCATGAGGTCAGTTCGCCTCCATCGGCCCATAGGCTGCGCCATTCACCAGGCCCGGCCGCCCGTCCAGAGTCAATCTCGTCTCGACCGCCGGCGTCTCGGCGATCACCTTGCCGCGGCGGATCACGAACAGGCGGTTCGCCTTCAGGCGGATCGCCTCGATCGGGTCCGTCGCCTGCAGCACGACCATGTCGGCATTGCAGCCCGGCTCCAGCCCGTAGCCTTCGAGGCCCATGATCTTCGCCGAGCTCGCGGTCACGGCGTCGAAGCAGAACTTCATCGCCTCGCGGCTGGTCATCTGGGCGACGTGGATCGCCATGTGGGCGACGTCGAGCATGTCTCCGGAACCGAGGGAGTACCAGGGGTCCATCACGCAGTCATGGCCGAAGGCGACGTTGACGCCGTGGGCGCGGAGCTCCGGCACGCGCGTCATGCCGCGGCGCTTCGGATAGGTGTCGTGGCGACCCTGAATCTGGATGTTGATGAGCGGGTTGGCGACGGCGTGGACTCCGGCCTCCGCGATCAGCGGCAGGAGCTTCGAGACGTAGTAATTGTCCATGGAATGCATGGAGGTGAGGTGCGAGCCCGTCACCCGCCCTTGAAGGCCGAGGCGCTGCGTCTCGTAGGCGAGGGTCTCGATGTGGCGCGACATCGGATCGTCCGTCTCGTCGCAATGCATGTCGACGAGGAGCCCGCGCTTCTCGGCGATCTCGCAGAGCGCGCGGACGGAGGCGGCACCGTCCGCCATGGTGCGCTCGAAATGTGGGATGCCGCCGACGACGTCGACGCCCATGTCGAGCGCACGGATGAGGTTCTTCTCAGCGGTCGGCGAGCGGTAGAACCCGTCCTGCGGGAAGGCGACAAGTTGGAGGTCGAGATACGGCGCGACCCTCTTCTTCACCTCCAGCAGGGCCTCGACGCCAGTCAGCCGGTCGTCGCAGACATCGACATGCGAGCGGATGGCGAGGAGGCCGCGCGAGACCGCGAGATCGCAATAACGCAGTGCCCGCTCGACCACGGCCTCGGCGGTCAGGATCGGCTTCAGCTCGCCCCAAAGCGCGATGCCTTCGAGCAGCGTGCCCGAACGGTTGAGGCGCGGAATGCCGAGCGACAAGGTCGCGTCCATGTGGAAATGGACATCGACGAAAGGCGGCGAGACGAGCTGGCCCAGGACTTCGATCTCCCGCGCGCCCTTCTCCTCGATTGCCGGACGGATCTCGGCGATCTTCCCGTCGGAGACGGCGATGTCCTGACCTGTGCGGCCATCGGGAAGCGTAGCGTTGCGGATAATGAGATCGGGGTTCACGAGCGCTGGCCTTTGATGAAGGGAATCATGAGCGCGTTGGGATAGGCGGCGCGGCGGGACATCATCACGAGTGCGAGGATCGACAGGAGATAGGGCAGCATTAGGAAGATCTGGTAGGGGATCGCGCCGCCGACCGTCTGCTGCAACCGGACTTGCAATGCATCGAAGGCGCCGAACAGAAGCGCGCCGAGCAGCGCCTTGCCGGGCATCCAGGATGCGAAGACGACGAGCGCGATGCAGATCCAGCCGCGCCCGGCGATCATCTCGAAGAAGAAGGCGTTGAACGCGGATAGGGTGAGGAACGCGCCGCCGATCGCCATCAGTGCCGAGCCGGCCATCACCGCGCCGATGCGAAGTCCATAGACGCTGAGGCCCTGCGCATCGACGGCGGCCGGGTTCTCGCCCGAAGCGCGGATGGCGAGGCCGAGTGGCGTCCTTGCCATCACATAGGCGACCATGACGACGAGCAGGACCGCGAAATAGGTCAGCGGCGTCTGCTGGAACAGTGCCGGGCCGATGAAGGGAATGTCCGACAGTCCCGGAATCGAGATTGGTTGGAACGGCTCGATTCGCGGTGGCGAGGAGACGTTCGGGAAGGCGATGCGGTAGGTGAAGTAGGAGGCCGAGGTCGCCAGCAGCGTGATGCCGAGGCCCGTGACGTGCTGGGACAGGCCGAGCGGTACGGTCAGGATCGCGTGCAGCAGGCCGAAACCGGCGCCGACGAGCGCCGCGACGAGGACGCCTAGCCAGAGATCGCCGCCGAAATAGACCGTCATCCAGCCCGACATTGCGCCTGCGGTGAAGATGCCCTCGATGCCGAGATTGAGCACGCCGGCGCGCTCGCAGATCAGTTCGCCGAGCGTGCCGAAGATCAAAGGCGTTGCGATGCGGATAGCGGCGGCCCAGAAGGCCGCGGCGGTCAGCATGTCGAACAGCTCAGACAATCCGCGCCCCCGGCTTCTGGAGGCGGATGCGGTAGCGGGTGAGAACGCCGCCTACAAGCACGGCAAGGAGCGCGACCGCGACCGTGAGATTGGCGATATAGCTCGGCACGCCGACCGCGCGGCTCATGCTGTCGGCGCCGACGAACACGGCCGCGACGAAGAACGCCGAAGCCACGACGCCGAGCGGGTGGAGACCCGCGAGCATGGCGACGACGATGCCGGAATAGCCGAAGCCGGGCGACAGATCGTGTGTGAGATAGCCCTTGAGCCCGGCCACCTCGCCGACGCCCGCGAGGCCGGCCAGAGCGCCGGAGACGAGGCCGACGCGGAGCATCACGGTAGTCGTCGACATGCCCGCGAAGCGGGCGGCCGAGGGATTGCTGCCGACGGCACGGATTTCGAAGCCCCACACGGTCCGGGACATGATCACCTGCATGATGACCGCCATCGCCAGAGCGATGATCAGGCCGGCATGGACGCGGGTGCGGGCGATGAGCGCGGGCAGGGTGCCGGCGTCCACGATCGACTCGGACTGCGGCCAGCCGAGCGACATCGGGTCCTTCAGCGGGCCTTCGAGCATCATCGAGACGAACAGCAGGACGACGAAATTGAGCAGGAGGCTGGTGACGACCTCATCGACGGAGAAGCGGAGTTTCAGCGCGGTCGGGATCGCCATCAGCAAGGCGCCCGCCGTGGCGCCCGCAAGGAGGAGCGTCGGGACCAGTATCCAGGACGGAGCGTCGATCGCGCCCGAGCCGAGAACGACAGCGGCGAGCGCTCCGGCATAGAGCTGCCCCTCGGCGCCGATGTTCCAGAGGCGGGCACGGAAGGCAACGGCGACGGCGAGACCGGTGAGAATCAGCGGTGTCGTCCGGGTCAATGTTTCGGCCAGCGCGAATTGCGAGCCGAGCGCGCCGCCGAACATCGCGGCATAGGATTTTCCGAGCGGCGCCCCGGCGACGAGAAGCGGAATCGCCGCGAGCGCGAGCGCAACCACGGCGGCGACAACCGGGGCCGCGACCGCCATCAGCCATGAATATTCCTGGCGCGGTTCCAGCCGGATCATGCGGCGTCCCCGAGATCGGCGTTCTGGCCGGCCATCAGCAGGCCGAGGCGGCGGACGGTCATCTCTCCCGCAGGCCGAATGGTGCTGAGCGTGCCGCGATACATCACCCCGACGCGGTCGGACAAAGCGAGGAGTTCGTCGAGGTCCTCGGACATCAGCAGGATGGCGGCTCCCTTCGCCCGCGCGTCGAGCAGGCGCTGATGGACGAAGGAGACCGCGCCGACATCGAGTCCGCGCGTCGGCTGGTTGGCGAGGATGACGCGCGGTTCGCGGTCGAGCACGCGGGCCAGGATGACCTTCTGCATGTTGCCGCCGGAGAGAAGCCGCGCCTCGGTCTCCGGACCGCCGCCTCGCACGTCGAAGGTCTTGATGGCGGCGCGTGCGCGATCCTTGAGTGCCCCTCGGCGGAGAAGGCCCGCCTGCTGGCATTCGCTGCTGCGGATGTCTTCCAGTGCTAGGTTCTCCCAGAGCTTCATCGTCCCGACGACGCCGTCATGATGGCGATCCTCGGGAATGCGGCCGATGCCGGATTGCATCAGATCGCGCGGCGAGAAACGGCTGACGGTCTCGCCTTGGATGGAAACCGAACCCTCGGTCGGTGCAACCAGACCGCAGACGAGTGCCGCGAGGGCCGATTGGCCATTACCGGCCACGCCGGCGATACCGAGGATTTCTCCCGCGCGGATCGCGAAGCTCGCGCTTTCCAGCGCCTGCCTGCCGCGCGGGTCCGGAGCGCGGACGTCCTTCAGTTCGATGATCGTTGCGCCGGGTTCGTGCGCGCGGCGCACGCTCGGCTGCACGGCGGTGCCGACCATGGTCTCGGCGAGTAGCGCGCGATTGGCTGACTTCGCGTCGATCTCGGCGACCTTCCTGCCGCCGCGCAGCACCGCGACGCGGTCGGCCACGGCCAGAACCTCGTTCAGCTTGTGCGAGATGAAAATCACCGAAAGGCCGGTCGCGGTCAGCCGCTTCAGCGTCGCGAACAGCGCATCGCTTTCCTGCGGTGTCAGCACGGCGGTCGGTTCGTCGAGGATCAGGATGCGCGCGCCACGATAGAGCGCCTTCAGGATCTCGACACGCTGGCGCTCTCCGACCGACAGGCGGCCGACTCGGGCATCGAGGTCGACATGAAGGCCGGATGTCCGCTGCAATTCCTTCAGCCGCGCCATTGCGGTGCGATCGTTCTTCCAGAACTGCCAGAGGCTCTCGGTGCCGAGCGTGATGTTGTCGAGAACGGAGAGATTGTCCGCCAGCGTGAAATGCTGGTGAACCATGCCAATTCCGGCCGCGAGAGCGGCCTTCGGCGAGCCGGGAGGAAGTGGGGCGAGCGATCCCTCTCCATCGGCGACGAAGATTGCGCCCTCGTCGGCGAGGTAATGGCCGAACAGCACGCTCATCAATGTGGTCTTGCCGGCGCCGTTCTCGCCGAGAAGGGCGAGAATCTCGCCGCGACGAAGATCGAGGCTGATCGCGTCGTTCGCGACCAGCGGGCCGAAGCGCTTTGTCACGCCCGCGATCGAGAGGGCGAACGGAGCGTGGTTGTGGGCGGGCAGCTCGGGCATATGAAGAAGGGGCCGCGTGAACGCGGCCCCTTGTATCTTACATGGTCGGCTTCGGTTCCTTGTCGTCGACCGCGACCTTGAACGAACCGTCCTTGATGGCCTTTTCCTTTGCCATGACGAGGTCCGCGACATCCTTCGGAACGACGGCCGGATCGAGCGGGGCGAGGCTTGCGCCGCCCGACTTCATCTCGCTCATCGGGCCGACGTTCTCGGCCTGATACTTGTCGGCGAGCACCTGCTTGATCGCGTAGTCGACGGTCGGCTCCATGTGCCACAGTGCCGAGGCGACGACCGTGCCGGGATAGTCCTTGGACGTGTCGATGACGTTGCCGATGGCCTTCACGCCGCGCTCCTTGGCGGCGTCGGAGACGCCGAAGCGCTCGGCGTACATCACGTCCGCGCCACGATCGATCATCGCGAAGGCCGCTTCCTTGGCCTTCGGCGGGTCATACCAGGAGCCGATGAACGAGATCGAGAACTTGACGTCCGGATTGACCTCCTTGGCGCCGGCCATGAAGGCGTTCATCAGCCGGTTGACCTCGGGGATCGGATAGCCGCCGACCATGCCGATCTTGTTCGACTTCGTCAGCTTGCCCGCGACCATGCCGGTAAGGTAGGCGGGCTCCTGGATGTAATTGTCGAACACCGAGAGGTTCGGCTTCTCCGGACCGAACGACGAGCCCAGCACGAAGGCGATCTTGGGATAGTCGGCGGCGACCTTGCGGGCCGCCTTCTCGACGGCGAAGGCCTCGCCGAAAATCAGGTCCGAACCCTGTTCGGCATATTCGCGCATCACGCGCTCGTAGTCGGTGTTCGCGACGTTCTCGGAGAATTTGTAGGTGATGTCGCCGCGCGCCTCGGCGGCCTTGAGCGCGATGTGGATGCGGCTGACCCATTGCTGCTCGACCGGCACGGTGTAGACGGCGGCGACCTTGAGCGGCTTGTCCTTGGCCGAGGCCGGCGGGGCGGAGAACAGGGCCATCGCGCAGAGCGCAACGACGGCGAAGAGGCAGGCGACGAACGAACGGCGTGTCATGATGATCCTCGAAAGAATGACCCGCTCCCTATGCAGGAGCGATGCCACGAGCGGCGCAAGCGGCAAGCCTGCCACGACCCTGCTGCTCAAGAAAAGTCCCGTGATGAATTTACGGGCAGGTGACGCGATTCTCGGCGTTTGGCAAATTCACCATCGCCGTCTGACTCCTTGATTTTCAACGGTTTCCCGTTTGGCACAGTGCTTGCCTACCTGTCTCGTATACAAGACTGCGGGACAAGACGTGCCAAGCGAACAGGATCAGATCGAGGCGTCAATCATCGCAGCCGTGCTGGCGGGGCGGTTCAGGCCCGGCACGCGACTTGGCGAGAGCGTTCTGGCCGGTCTCTACGGCGTTTCGCGCACGCTCGTCCGCGAAGCTTTGATGCGGCTGCAGACCAGGGGCATCGTTCAGGTCAGCGCCCGGCGCGGCTGGTTCATCGTCGAGCCGTCGGCCGGCGAGGCGCATGCGGCCTATGAGGCGCGGAAGGTCATCGAGACGGGACTGATGCTGTCGATCGGCCAGATCCCGCCCGAGACCCTCAAGCATCTCCGCGAGCACGTCGAGGCCGAGCATTCCGCCATCCAAGGGCCGGACGTGACGTCGCGGGTCTGCCTGCTCGGCGACTTCCACGTCCATCTGGCCGAGGCGTTCGGCAATCCGGTCTTGACCGAGATCCTGCAGAACCTGACCGCCCGCACGACCCTGATCTCGATGCTCTACCAGTCGAGCGACGCCGCCGAGGAATCGAGCGACGACCACGGCATCATCCTCGACGCGCTCGAAGCCGGCGACCTGCCGCTCGCCGCGAAGCTGATGGCCGAGCATCTCGATCGCGTCGAGGCCGGGCTCGACCTCACCGCGCGCACCGATCCGCTCGCCGATCTACGAGACATCCTTGTGCCCGGCACGAGCGATGCAAAACCCTCTTCAGCGAAAACCGTCCCGGACGAACCGGGGCCCGATCACAGGAAGCCGATCAACCAGATCAAGTGAAGGAGCACGCCATGAACCGCCGTCATTTCCTCATCGCCGCCGCGACCGCGGCCGCCATCTTCGCCCACGCGCCGACCGTGAAGGCGGACGCGCTGGCCGACATCACCAAGCGTGGCACGATCAACATCGCCGTTCCGCAGGACTTCCCGCCTTTCGGCAGTGTCGGCACCGACATGAAGCCCGTCGGCTACGACGTCGACATGGCCGCGCTGATCGCCTCCAAGCTCGGCGTGAAGCTAGAACTCGTGCCAGTTACCAGCGCCAACCGCATTCCGTACCTGCAGACCAACAAGGTCGACCTCGTCATCTCCAGCCTCGGCAAGAATCCGGATCGCGAGAAGGTCATCGACTTCTCCACCGCCTATGCGCCGTTCTTCAACGGCGTCTTCGCTCCGGCCGATTTGGCTGTCGCGAAGGCGGAGGACCTGAAGGGGCTGACCGTCGGCGTGACGCGCGGCGCGGTCGAGGATCTTGAACTGACGAAGATCGCGCCGGAAGGCACCGACATCAAACGCTACGAGGACAACAACGGCACGATCTCGGCGTTTCTCTCCGGTCAGGTGAAGGCAATTGCCACGGGTAACGTCGTGGCTGCGGCGATCATCGCCCGCAAGCCGCCGAAGCGCCCGGAGATCAAGTTCCTGATCAAGAACTCGCCGTGCTTCGTCGGCCTCAACAAGAACGAGCCGGCGCTTCTGGAGAAGCTCAACGCGATCATCGCCGACGCCAAGAAAAGCGGCGAGCTGAACGCGATTGCCCAGAAATGGCTCGGTTCGGACCTGCCGGCCGACATCTGATCCTCTGACCGGAGCCCGGCGGCACCATCGCCGTCGGGTCTCAAGCGCGGGGGGAAACGATGGGCTATCACTTCGAATTCGGCTGGATTGCCGAATATTGGCCGGTCCTGCTGAAGGGCGTCGGCATCACCCTGCAGCTGATCGCGATCGGCGCCCTGTTCGGTGTCGCGCTCGGGGGCGCCTGCGCCTGGGTTCGCGCGCTCGGCCCGGCATGGCTTCGGCCGGTGGTCGCCACCTATGTCGAGATGATCCGGAACACGCCGTTCCTGATCCAGCTGTTCTTCGTGTTCTTCGGCCTGCCTTCGCTCGGCGTGCAGATGAGCGAGCTCCAGGCGGCGAATCTCGCGATGATCATCAATCTCGGCGCCTATAGCTGCGAAATCATCCGCGCCGGTATCCAGGCGACGCCGAAGGGGCAATTCGAAGCAGGCGCCAGTCTCGGAATGTCGCGTTTCCAGACGTTCTGGTACGTCGTTCTGATCCCGTCTCTCCAGCGTATCTGGCCGGCGCTCTCGTCGCAGATCGTGATCGTCATGCTCGGCTCGGCCGCGGTATCGCAGATCGCGGCGGAAGACCTGACCTTTGCGGCGAACTTCATCCAGTCGCGAAACTTCCGCGCCTTCGAGGCCTATGCTGTTTCGACCGCGATCTATCTCCTGCTTGCGATCCTGCTGCGTCAGGTGCTGCGCGGCGTCGGCTTTACTCTCTTCCCGAGGAGGGCCGCGCGATGATCCAGTTCTCGACGTGGGACATCGTCAGCAACCTACTCCTGGCGGCGCGCTGGACCGTCGTCCTGTCGCTTGTCTCCTTCATCGGCGGTGGGATCGTCGGCCTGCTCGTCCTGTTCGCCCGCATCGGCAAGTTCGCCGGGCTGCGGCGTGCGGCGAAGGTCTATATCGAGGTCTTCCAGGGCACGCCGCTCCTGATGCAGCTGTTCCTCGCCTTCTTCGGCCTCGGCCTGTTCGGTATCAATGTGCCGGCCTGGCTCGCGGCGGGATTTGCCTTGACCCTCTGGACCGCGGCCTTCCTCGCCGAGATCTGGCGCGGCTGCGTCGAGGCGATCGCCAAGGGGCAGTGGGAGGCCTCGTCCAGCCTGGGCATGGGCTACATGCAGCAGATGCGCTGGGTGGTGCTGCCGCAGGCGCTCAAGATCGCCGTGCCGCCGACCGTCGGTTTCTCGGTGCAGGTGGTCAAGGGCACGGCGCTGACCTCGATCATCGGCTTCGTCGAACTCTCGAAAGCCGGGACCATGGTGACCAACGCCACCTTCCAGCCCTTCACCGTCTACGGCTTCGTCGCGCTCATCTATTTCGCGCTGTGCTGGCCGCTCTCGAAATCAAGCCAGATTCTCGAAAGGAAGCTCAATGTCGCTCATCGAAATCACTGAGGTGCGCAAGAGCTTCGGCTCGAACGAGGTTCTCAAGGGCATCAATATCGACGTCAATTCCGGCGAGGTGATCGCGATCATCGGCAAGTCCGGATCGGGCAAGTCGACTTTGCTGCGCTGCATCAACGGCCTCGAGACGATCAATGCCGGCACGATCGCCGTCGCCGGCGCGCAGCTTCTGCCGGACGACCTGCACCTGAAGGCGCTGCGGCTGAAGGTCGGCATGATCTTTCAGGGCTTCAACCTCTTCCCGCACCTGACCGCCGGCAAGAACGTGATGCTGTCGCAGATGGTCGTGAAGAAGGTGAAGAAGGACGCCGCCGAGGCGATGGCGCGCCGCCAGCTCGACCGCGTCGGCCTGCTGCACAAATTCGACGCCTATCCGGACGAGCTCTCCGGCGGACAGCAGCAGCGCGTGGCGATCGCCCGCGCGCTGGCGATGGAGCCGATCGCGCTTCTTTGCGACGAGATCACCTCCGCGCTCGATCCGGAACTGGTTCAGGAAGTGCTGGCGGTGGTGAAGGAGCTGGCCTCCGAGGGCATGACGCTCCTGATGGTGACGCACGAGATGCGCTTCGCCCGCGATGTCTGCTCGCGCGTCGTCTTCATGCATCAGGGCCGCGTCCACGAGATCGGACCGCCCGGCGAGGTGTTCGCCTCGCCGAGGACGCCGGAGCTGCAGCAGTTCCTCGGCATGCAGGCGGCCTAGTCCGAGTCGTCGTCCTCCGGCTTGACCGGAGGACGACGACAATTGTTGCCCTCATGCTCGGGCCTGACCCGGGCATCCAGACCGGCCTCGCCAAGTCGGCTGGATTGCCGGGTCGAGCCCGGCAATGAGAGCGTTCGGGGGAATACCTACTCCCCGATGGCCACACCTTCCCGGCGCGGGTCAGCCGCGCCGGTAAGCCCCTCCGGGCCGATCGCGATAGCTTGCAGACCCGACGTCATGGCATCGATCTTCACCTCGTAGCCCATCGCCTGGAACGTCGCCGCCATGGTCTCGGCGGGCGTTCCCTTCTCGATCTCCATCACGCCGAAACGGTTCAGCACGTTCGGCAGGGAGATCGCCGACTGGACGTCCATGCCCCAGTCGTAATGGGCGATCAGCGCCTTCGCGACATAGCCGATGATCTGGCTGCCGCCGGGAGAGCCCAAGGCAAGCTCGGGCTTGCCGTCCTTCAGCACGATGGTCGGCGACATCGAGGAGCGCGGGCGCTTGCCGGGCTCGACGCGATTGGCGATCGGCACGCCGTCGGCCTGCGACTTGAATGAGAAATCGGTCAGCTCGTTGTTGAGCAGGAAACCGCGCACCATCAGACGCGAGCCGAAGCCGGCCTCGATCGTCGTCGTCATCGAGGCGACGTTGCCGGCGCGGTCGACGACGACGATGTGGCTCGTGGAGGGAAGCTCCAGCGCCTCGTCGTCCGACCAGAGCGAGGCATGGCTCCATTTCGGATTGCCGGGCTTGACCTCGGCGAGCTTGGTGCCGGAAGCGAGCAGGCCGGCACGTTCGGCGAGGTATTCCTTCGACAACAGGCCTGCGGTCGGCATCGGCACGAAATCCTGGTCCGCCATGTAGCGGTCGCGGTCGGCGAAGGCGAGGCGGGACGCGTCGGCGATCAGCTGCCAGGATGTTGCGTTCGATCCGATCGATTTCAGGTCGAAGCCCTCGAGCATTCCGAGGATCTGGCCGATGGTCAGCGCGCCGGAGCTCGGCGGTCCCATCCCGCAGATTTCCCGTTCGCGATAGGGCGCGCAGACGGCTCCGCGTTCCTTGACCCGGTAATTGCGGAGATCGTCGGCCGAAAGGACGCCGGGATTGCCGGGAGCATTCCGCACGGTGGCGACGATGTCCGCCGCGATCGCGCCCTCGTAGAAAGCGTCGGCGCCACCATCGGCGATGGCGCGGAGTGTCTCGGCATAGGCCGGGTTCTTCAGCGTCGCGCCGACCGGAAGCAGCGCGCCGGTCGTGTCGTAGAAATAGGCGCGCGCTGTTGGATCGCGTTTCAGGACATCACCTTCCGCAGCAATCAGCGATGAAAGGCGCGGCGAGACCGCGAACCCGTCCTCCGCTAGCTTGATCGGCTCCTCGAACAGCCGGCTCCAGGCCAGTGCGCCGTAGCGGCGATGCACGGTTTCAAGCAGTCGAGGCGTGCCGGGCGTGCCGACCGAACGGCCGCCGATGACCGCATCGAGGAATTTCAGCGGCTTGCCGTCGGCATCCTGAAAGAGCGTCGGCGTCGCTTCCATCGGCGCGGTCTCGCGACCGTCGAAGGTCGTCAGGCGCTTCTCGTTGGCGTCCCAGTAGACGAGGAAGGCGCCGCCGCCGAGACCGGAGGATTGTGGTTCGACGAGGCCGAGCGTGATCTGGATTGCGACCAGCGCATCCACTGCATTTCCTCCGGCGCGGATGACCGTCGCACCCGCTTCCGCAGCGACCGGATTGGCAGCGGCGACCATCCATTTCTTCGCGGTGACCGCCTGCTTCGTTGTGGTTCCGCTCGGTCGTTCCGGGGCGGTCGGAAGCGGCGCTTCCTGGGCATTGGCGGCGAAGGAAAGAGCGAGGAACGCGAGAAGGATTGGAATACGCATGGGGGGCCTCCAACCCGGCGATGGTGCCGGGGTCGGTGGCTTGCCGCAACCGGCCTTTCGTCAGCCCGGCGATGCGGCGTCCGCGACTGGCGTACAGAGCTCGGTCGCCTGGATCAGGCCCCAACCGTAGAGCGGGTCGCGGCCGGCCTCGCCGAGATCGTCGGCCTGGCTCGCCATCTCGTAGACGATCTCGCCCAAAGGCCGGTCCGGCGCATGCGCCAGCTTGACCGCGAGCGCCGCCGTCACGAAGGGCGCTGCATAAGACGTGCCGGAGCGGAAGCGGCCTCCGGTGCCGGCGGCGGTCCAGAGCTTCACGCCGGGCGCGGCAAAATCGAGGTGCTCGCCCCGGCCGGCCTGCCGGTAGAGCCTCCGCTTCACGTCGATCGCCGTGACGGCGATCACGTCCGGATAGGCCGCCGGGTAGGCGGGTGCCGCGCCCGCACCGCGATTGCCCGCCGAGGCGACCACGGCGATGCCGGTATCGATCGCCGCGCTGACCGCGGCTCCGACGACCGCGTTGTCGTCTCCCGCGAGGCTGAGATTGACAATGTCGACGCGCCGCTCGACCAGGAGGTCGATGCCGCGCGTCAGCGAGAACGCGTCGGCGATCTCGGCCCGGCCCTCCAAGTGGAACGCGGCGACAGCGATCACCCGCGCATCCGGGACGAGGCCGGGCGTGCGGCTCTCAGGTGCGCCGGCCAGAAGTGCCGCGATCGCCGTTCCATGGGCGTTGTTGGCCGGCTTGCGCCCGGCTCCGATTACCGACATCTCCTCGATCGCGCGGCCGGCGAAGGCTGGATGGGCGAGGTCGACGCCGGTGTCGATCATGCCGATCAGCGGCCTGGCCCTGCAGCCGTGCGACGGCCAGGCGATGAAGGTCGGTCCTGAGCAGGCCCCTTTCGGGCAGCCGAATTCGCTCGTCCGGTAGACATGGTTCAGGTCGACGATCGCGTCGGGGGCGATCGCCAGAATGCGGGTGCGCGCGGCGGCATAGGCCGTGTTGCGCGGTTCGCGCAGTCTCGCGACCATCCGCCCGGCGCGGCCGACCGCGGCTCGTTCAACTATCGTAAAGCCGTCCGCCGCGAGGAGGTCGAGCGTCCGCTCGTCTATGCCGGCAACCACGATCTCCTCGGGCAGGAAGCGGATCGGGGCCGCTCGTTCCGGTCGGCGCTGAGCGCGTTCGCGCGGTCTAAGGAAATCGAAGAAGCCGGTGCCTCCGCCGGGCGAGAAGCCGCGCGGGCCGTCTCCGCCCCTGCTCCCGCGACCCCGGCCTCCGCCGTCGTCTCCCCCGTCATCGCCGTCATCATCGGCCAAGGCAGCGACCGGGCCGATGCCGCTGGTCTGCGGGAACGGCCAGAAGGCGAGCGCCATCGCAATGAGCACGAGCGCGGGCAGGGGCTTTTTCACGGGACCACTCCGGGGCGGACTTGATGGAAACGAAGCCTCCGCCTCAGTATTCCCACGTCTGCCAGAAAATGCATCCCTCGTGGAATAAAGCCCGAAGCGGGCCGTTCTCAACCCGCACAGGGAACGGCGAGTGGCGAACGATCCGCGTCATCAGATGATCCTGCTCCTGCCGCGCCTGCGGCGGTTCGCGCGTGCCCTGGCCGGTACGAGCGCCGATGCGGACGATCTCGTGCAGGCGACCTGTGAGAGAGCCTTGCGCTCGCTTGGCCAATGGACACAGGGGACGCGGCTCGACAGCTGGATGTTCCGCATCATGCGAAACCACCACATCGACGAGGTCCGCAAGCACCGCATCGCGGCCGAGGAGCCGCTGGAAGATAAGTTCGACCTCACCGGAGATGACGGCCGCGCCGTCACCGAAGGCCGGCTGGAACTTGCCTCGGTCCGTGACCGCATCGCCGCCCTGCCGGAGGATCAGCGCGCCGTGCTCGTCCTCGTCTGCGTCGATGACATGAGCTATCGCGACGCGGCCGAGGTCCTGGAGATCCCGATCGGAACGGTGATGAGCCGGCTGTCCCGGGCCAGATTGGCGTTGATGAAGGCGGAAGGGGCGACCGCGCGAAGAGAGGTTTCGCGATGATGGAGGTGAACGACGAGATGCTGATGGCCTATGCCGACGGCGAGCTTGATCCGAAGGAAATGCAGGCCATCGCCCGTGCCGTCGCCGCCGATCCGGCCTTGGCGCGGCGGGTCGGCCTGTTCCGGACGTCGCGGGCCATCGCCCGGGACACTCTGTCGGCCGATCTGCAGGACCCGCTTCCGGAGCGGCTCGTGGCGGCGGTCATGCAGCCCGCGAACAGCGCCGCTCAGCGCGGCTGGGCGACATCGACTCTGCTGCCGTTGGCGGCTGCTCTGGTGGTGGCGGCGGGTCTTGGCGGCTATTTCCTCGGGAACAGAGCAGGCGATGGTGTCCTCGCTGCCAACGAAGCTCTCGTTACCGCACTGGATGCCAGTCTCACCGGCGAGACCCTAGGTGCGGGCGACGGGGCGGTGAAGCTGCTCTCTACCTTCCGCACGAAGCAGGGCACTTGCCGGATGTTCGAGACCTCCGCAAGAAAGCCCGTCCGGGGTCTCGGCTGCCATCAGGACGGCCGCTGGCATGTCGTCGCGGCAGTTGCGGAGTCGGGCGAGGGCGGTTTCGCGCCCGCCTCCGGAGCCGCGAGCCTCGACGCCGTCCTCGATGATCTAGACGCCCAGAGCCCGCTCTCCACGGCGGAGGAAGAGGCGCTCCGCAAGAACGGCTGGGAATAAACCGGAAGCGCCGTCCGTTCTGCCTCGGCAAAGAGGAGGCAGATCATGTTGCGAGCTTTGGTTCGAACCGCCCCAGTCATCCGGTTTCTCTGCGAGCCCGAGGACGAGGGTGTCATCGCCCCGCCGATACAGGCCAGGGCCGTCCTGCCGGACTGGTTCCGCGCTCTGCCGCCTGTCGACAAGGGAGCGGTCGGCGCTAACGACAGCGGCCTCACAATCAAGCGCTGCATGCCGTTCTTCGACGCCATGGCGACCGGCTGGCTGCTGCCGCTGGCGGCGACCGTCAGGCTCGAGATCAAGCACGGCGGCAATACCGTCGATGCCGGCTGGGACTTCGACCGGGTCATGGTGTCGAACCACGGCATGCACCAGGTCGCCGGCAATCCGCGCGAACCCAGGCCGCCGTCGAAGTTTCATAACTTCTGGTCGATCCGCACGCCGCCCGGCTGGAGCTGCCTGTTCATGCCGCCGCTGAACCGGCCGAACCCGGTGTTCGAATGCGTCTCCGGCGTGGTCGATACCGACACCTATTCGGCGCACATCCACTTCCCGTTCTTCGCGACGGGACCGGATGGGGTGCATGTCATCGAGAAGGGCACGCCACTCGTTCAGGTGATTCCGTTCCGGCGCGACGATACCGCGATTGAGGCGGAGATAGGCGCCGAGAAGCGCGAGGACGTGGACAAGAGAGAGAAGATCTACCGCAATACGATCGCAGGTGCCGGCTGGTATCGTCTCAAGGCACGGGCTGCACGCTGAGGGCGAGAAAAAGGGGCCGGATTTCCGGCCCCTTTCTTTGTTCCGGTTCAGAACCGGAACTGGCCGAACGGCGACTTGCCGCCCCGTGACCGGTTGGACGAGGAATTCGACGACCGATTGGACGAAGAGTTGGAAGAACGGTTCGACGATGAGTTCGAGGACGAATTCGATGAGCTGTTGGAAGACGAATTCGAAGACGAGTTGGATGAACCGTTCGACGATGAGTTCGACGAGGAATTGCCGGCGAGCTGCACCGGCTTGCCGGCCGGATCGCGGGTTTCGCCGAGCAATTCACGCATCGCGTCATCGCTCGCCGGCTGCGGCGCGTAGGACGTGATCCGTCCTAGTTCGGGCGCTGCGGGCGCGGCCGTGGCATTGCCCGCGGTCAGGGCGGCTGCCGCGAACGTCAGCGCGGCGGGAAGCTTCCATGTCATCGCTTTCTCCCTTGTTGGCGGGCCGGTCTGTGGCCCGTGAGAGAACGGATGTGCCTCGCCGCTTATTCCGTTTTTCGGTTTCCTCGCTGAAACGCGAGACGCAATACCTCAGAAATCCGAACCACTTACTCAAAGGCCGTCGACAATTCAGAGGCTGGGGTTCGTGATGCTCATTTCCCGTCGTGCGTTTGCCGTTTCCACCGCCATGTTCGCGATCCTCGAACTGGGTTCGCAGGCTGCCATGGCAGCCGACAGCAAGGTATCCCTGTTCAGGATCGTGACCGTGAAGGACGAGATCGTCGTCGGCTTCACCTCCGGCGAGATCAACGGCGTCGAGACGCCGGATGCGTCCGTCGTCGGCCGCCAGCTCGTCGATCGCGGCGAATTGTCGGTCTGGCAGTACACGGTCCGCAAGAACGAGAAGGGCGAGTTGGAACAGGCCCCGCTGAAGAAGATCAGCGTTCTGAAGAGCAACTCGCTGCGCGTCGAGCCCTATTTCACGCCGCTTCCGGTCATCGCTCCTAAGTGAGGACGGTTCTCCTCGCCCGGCGCCGCGCGAGACGAGAAGTTCGGCGGCAGGGTTCCTGCACCGCAGAGATCAGAGCTCGTCGCCGCGATTTTCCAGTTTCCGCGCCACCGATTCCAGATGCTGGCGCATCCCCCGGCTCGCGCCGTCGAGATCGCGGTTCTCGATCGCCGTCGCGATCGCTTCATGCTCCGCGAAGCTGTGATGGTCGGGCGAGGGGGCCTTCAGGTTCGGCCTGAGCCGGCCCCAGACCACGGCCCGGCGCACGGTGTTCAGCGTGTCGAACAGGCCGAGCAAAAGCGTGTTACGCGCCGCCTGCGCCACCGCGCGGTGGAAATGATTGTCCCAGTTCTCATACTGCCGCCACGTCTCCGCCTGACGCGACCGGCGCAGGCATAGACGCATCTCCTCGATATCGCCCGAGGTCGCGTTCATCGCGGCTTCGCGGGCGAGCAGAGGCTCCAGCAGGAGCCGGGTCCGCATCACTTCCGAGGGATTGGTCTGGCTTGCGAGCGTCGAAATGTCGGCGCTGTCCTCGAGCGGCCGCTGGCCGACGAACGTCCCCTTGCCGACATGGCGCCAGAGATGGCCTTCCGCTTCCAGAACCGCCAGCGCCTTGCGCAATTCGCCGCGCGAGACGCCCAGGCTATCGCAGAGCTCGCGCTCCGGCGGCAGGCGCGGATCGGCATCCACGTCCTTCTGCGCAATGAAGGCGCGCAATTGGGTAAGCGCCGAATGCGCGCTCTGCCGATCAGTGCTGTCGCCGAAATCGGCGATTGGTTTGTCCATTGGTCTAACCAATTCCTGATTGATCGAATGATATAAACCAAAGTCGAAGTCAAGGGCAACGGGGCCTTTTCTCCTAATCCGCTGTATAGGCGAGGGGAGGCCTGCCGTGATTTTGCTGTGAATCCGGTTTGACCGCCCACAAATCGCGTGCTAACCAATCATTATAAATGGCCAAATTGGTCAAATAATAAATAGCAGGGAAGGAACGTCCATGAGCAGTCTCATCAAAGGTGCGACTCGGTTTGCGGCAGCGGCAGCCCTCACGGTTGCGATGTCGGGCGTGGCATTGGCCAAGGATACGATCCGCGTGGCCTTCGGCGACATCGCAAGCGTCGAAAGCCTCAATCTTCTGATCGCCTTCGAGCGCGCCAAGGAGCGCGGCGTCGACGTTCAGAGCACGTTCTTCAAGTCGGAAGATCTCGCCGCGCAGGCGGTGGTCGGCGGTCAGGCCGATGTCGGTATCGGCACGCCCTATGCGCTGATGCAGAAGGTCAAGGCGCCGATCCGGATGTTCTACCAGATCAGCAATCTGCGCTTCTATCCGGTGGTCAACACCGAGTTCTACAAGGACTGGAAGGACCTCGACGGCCAAGAATTCGCGGTTCATTCGCGCGGTTCGGGCACCGAGGCGATCATGAACCTGATGCAGCAGAAGCACGGCATCAAGTTCGCCCGTTATTCCTACGTCCCTGGCGCCGAAGTCCGCGCCGGCGCGCTGCTGCAGGGCAATGTGAAGGCCACGATCGTCGATTCCGGCGCGCTTCGCATGATCGAGGAGAAGGGCGGCGGCAAGTACAAGGTCCTCAACATGGAAGGCGTGAACGCGACCGACGAGGCGCTCTACGCCAACACCGACTTCCTGAAGAAGAACGCGAAGGCCGTGACGATCCTGGTCGAGGAGCTGCTGAAGACGCAGCGCGAGATCAACAAGGATCCGAAGACCGTTGTCGCGCTCCGCGAGAAGTACAAGCTGCTTCCCGACCTGCCGAAGGACCTGAACGCCGAGGTCGAGCCTTACTTTGCCGATGCGGTGAAGGCCAAGCTCTATCCGGATGACGGCGGCAGCGCCGCCGCGGTGAAGAGCGACTTCGATTTCTACACCGTGTCCGGCCAGCTCCAGGGCGATGCCGGTACACTGAAGGAAGCCGATTTCTGGACCTTCGAGCCGCTCGATAACGCCCGCAAGGCGGTTCAGGGCTGAGCCTGGTGAGCGCTCAACCCGCCTTTTCGAACAACCAGGCGGCCGCGCAAGCGGCCGCCTCTGGAGCCGCCGGAACAACGGCCCCCTCCGCTCGGTCCGGCGGCTCCCTCATTCTCTGGCGGATTGCCTCGGTGGTGCTGTTCTGCCTGGCATGGGAAGTTGCCGGCCGCATTCCGATCAACGTGGCATTCCCGCCATTCTCGGACGTCGTCGCGGCGTTCGGCCGGATGGTCGCCGACGGGTCGCTGCCCTCGGCCTTCCTGATCACCTTGCAGCCCCTCGTGATTGGCCTCGTCGTGGCGACCGTGATCGGCATCGTCATGGGCGTCGGGATGGGTCTTCGCGATGAGCTCGAATGGGCCGGCGTGCCGGTCTTCGTGGTCATGCAGGCCGCGCCCATGGCGGCCCTCATTCCGCTGATCACCTACGTCTATGGCATCGGCCTGACCGCGAAGGTGCTCGCCGTTGTCATCCTGGCGCTGCCGGTGATCGCGCTCAACGGCTACAAGGCCGTGCGCAATGTCAGCCCGTCGCTTCGGGCGATGTGCCGGTCCTTCCTCGGCAATCGCAGGCAGGAGATATTCAAGATCGTTCTGCCGGATGCCAGCCCGATGATCTTCGCCGGTCTTCGCCTCGGTATCTCCGCCGGCTTCGTTGGCGTGGTGCTGGCCGAACTCCTGATCACGCCGACTGGTATAGGCGACCTGATCACCTATCACCGCTCGATCGCCGACTACGCCGAAATGTACGCGGTGATCGCGACCATCATTCTCTTTTCCGCCGTCACGGTCGGACTGCTCGAGCGTGTCGAAATCGCTCTCTTCCGGCCCGAAAAGAAGGAACATTCCGCATGACGGCTGCAGTCCGCATGTTGCGCGAAACGACCAAGTCCGACACGGCGCAGCCGATCGTCGAGGTCCGCCACATCTCCAAGCGCTACGGTTCGAGCGTCGAGGCGCTGCGCGATATCAACCTGACCTTCCCGACCGGCCAGCTGACCAGCCTTCTCGGTCCATCCGGTTGCGGCAAGACCACGCTTCTGAAGATCATCGCCGGCCTGCTCGAACCCACGGGCGGCGAGGTGGTTGTAAAGGGCAAGACCGTCACCGGTCCGGGCCCCGAGCGCGCCTTCGTCTTCCAGGATTTCGCGCTGATGCCGTGGGCGAGCGTGCTGCGCAATGCCGCCTTCGGTCTTGAACTGCAGGGCATCGACAAGAAGAAGCGCGAGGAAACCGCGCGCCACTACATCAATCAGGTCGGCCTTTCCGGCTTCGAGAACCGCTATCCGCACGAGCTGTCGGGCGGCATGCGCCAGCGCGTCGGCCTTGCCCGCGCGCTCGCGGTGAACGCCGATGTGCTTCTGCTCGACGAGCCGTTCAGCGCGGTCGACGAGCAGAACCGCCGCAAGTTCCAGGAAGATCTGCTGCGCCTGCGCGAAGTGGAGAGGAAGACCCTGATCTTCGTCACCCACTCGATCGAGGAGGCGGTCTACCTCTCCGACCGCATCGTCCTGTTGTCGCCGCGCCCCGGCCGCGTCTCGGAGATCATCGAGCCGCATGTCGACCGCAGCGGACCGCCGGACCTCATTCGCCGCAACCCGGCCTACCTCGATACCGTCGAGGAAATCTGGCACGGCCTTCGCGATTATGCGGACTAGGGGCAAGCCATGACAATCGCCGGCTACCGCATCCCGCCTCTCGCTTCGCTGATCCTCTGGGCAATCGTCTGGGAGATCGTCGGGCGCCTCGGACTTGTCTTCCTCTTCCCGCCGCTCAGCCATGTGGTGATGGAACTCGGGCAGGTGGTGGGTTCCACCACCTTCCTCAACGCCGCAATCATGACGGTGAAGTGCTTCGTCATCGGCATCGCGCTGTCGATTGCCGTGGGCGTGCTGCTCGGTCTCCTGATGGGCCGGGTCGATGCTGCCGACAAACTGCTCGGCATGTGGGTCAACCTGTTCGTCTCGGCGCCGCTGTCGGCGCTCGTGCCGGTCATCATGATCCTGTTCGGCATGGGCGAATCCACGATCATCGTCACCGTGTTCCTGTTCGCCGTCTGGATCATCGCGCTCGACACACGGGCCGGTGTCCGCGACATGCCGCCGTCGCTGCTCGCGATGGCGAAGTCCTTCGGCGCCTCACGCTGGCAGGTGCTGACGAAGATCGTCTTCTTCGCGGCGCTGCCGGAAATCCTGGCCGGCATCCGGCTGGGCGTGATTCGCGGCGTGAAGGGCGTCGTGATCGGCCAGCTGCTGGTCTCGATCATCGGCCTCGGCGAGCTGTTCGAAGTCTATTCGCGCAACTTCCTCATGGAGGAATTCTGGGCGCTCACCCTCATCGTCTTCGCCTTCGCGCTCGGTGCCGCCGAGCTGATCGCGATGCTTGAACGCAAGATCGATTTCTACGCTGGAGTAAGACACGCATGACCCAGGCCGCCACCCTCTTCGCATCGGTCGACGGCGAATACGTCGTCCCGGTCCCGCCGCTGGCATCATTGCCGGTTCGCGGAACGAAGGCGCGCTTCCCGGTTCGCCGCATCTATTGCGTCGGCCGCAATTACGCGGCGCACGCCATCGAGATGGGCCACGACCCGAACAAGGAGCCGCCGTTCTTCTTCCAGAAGAACCCGGACAACATCATCCTCAGCGGTGAGGCTTTCCCCTATCCACCGAAGACCAGCGACGTGCATTTCGAGATCGAGATGACGGTCGCGCTCGGCAAGGGCGGCAAGGACATCCCGGTCGAGAAGGCGCTCGAATACGTCTTCGGTTACGGCGTCGGCCTCGACATGACCCGCCGTGACCTTCAGGGCGAGGCCAAGGATCTCCGTCGTCCGTGGGAAGTCGGCAAGGCGTTCGAAGCCTCCGCTCCCTGCACCGAGATCGTCCCGGCCTCCGAGATCGGGCACCCCGAAAAGGGTGCGATCTGGCTCGACGTCAATGGCGAGCGCAAGCAGACTGGCGATCTCAACCAGCTGATCTGGAAGGTGCCGGAGATGATCTCCTACCTGTCCGGCCTGTTCACGCTGGCGCCCGGCGACCTGATCATGTCGGGCACGCCTGCCGGCGTCGGCGCCATCAAGAAGGGCGACGTGATGCGCGGCTACGTCGAGGGCGTGGGCGAACTCCACACCCCCGTTTCGTAAGTCCACGAGAGTAAAGCCCGGCGCTCCCTGCGGGGGCGCCGGACAAGACCAAGAGCCAGGCGGCCAAAACGCCGGCGACCCAGGGAGAGCAGAATGTTCAGCAAGGGTATGACCCGGCGCGGCTTCCTCGCGACCGGCGGCGCGGCTGCGGCCGCTTTCGGTGCTCCGGCGGTGGCCCGGAGCCAGGGGGCGGCGTTCCCCTCAGACAATATCCAGGTTCTCGTTCCGACCGGCGAAGGCGGCGGCGTCGACCAGGCGGCGCGCGCCTTCACACGCGTCTGGGCGAAGCACCTCGGCGCGAACTTCGAATACTCGTATTTCCCCGGCGCCTCGGGCCAGGTCGGCTACGAGGTCTTCATCGGAAAGCGCGAGGCGAACGCATACAATCTTCTGTTCGGGAACATCGGTCCCGAGATGATCATGTATGCGACCCAGAACGTGAAATATAAGTACCCCGAAGACATCATGTATTTCGGGGCGATCGACTCCGACGACAGTGTCATCTGGGTCGCGACCAACAGCAAGTTCAAGACGATCAACGACCTCGTCGAAGAGGGCAAGAAGCGCGAGATCACGCTTTCGACCAGCCGCCTGCCGCATCCCTCGACCATCGGCGCGCTGGCGCTGGCCGATGCCACCGGCATGAAGGTCCGCATGATCCCGTATGGCGGCGGCGGACCCGCCCGTGCCGCCGCGATCACCGGCGAAGTCGACGGCTGCGCAACCTTCCTGTCGTCCTCGCTGGGCCTATCCGAGCAGGCACGCTTTCTGACCGTTTTCAACGACAAGAACCGCGCTCCGGACCTCACCAACAACGCCCCGCCGATCAATGAGGCGCTGGGCACCAAACTGCCGACCCTGTCCGGCCAGCGCGCCTGGGCGATCCATCGTTCGGTGGCGGAGAAGTATCCAGACCGGTTGAAGAAGCTGACCGACACCATGAAGACGGTGTTCGACGATCCGGAATACAAAACGGTCGCCGAGAAGGCCGGCACGCCGTGGGAGTTCATCCAGTATGCCGACGCGGCGGCCTGCGACGCCTCGGCGAAGGAATTCGCCGAACTCGCCAAGCAGTACAAGACGCTGCTGTCGGCCGGCAAATGAGCATGCCCTCCGAGCCCTATGAAGGGCAGGCGCCGGACCCCGGGGATCGGGACCGGCGCGAAGCGACGGGCGGTGACTGGGTTATCCCGGCCATCGCCCTCGCATTCACCACCTACTACCTGATCTCGATCCAGGATCTCGTCTGGGAGGCGAAGATCGCGGCCGTGTTCGTCGCGGTCATGCTCTACCTCCTGATCGGCATCTTCGCGCTGCAGACCGTGTTCGGACTGAAGCGCGGAATGCTGAGGATCGATTTCAGCACGCTTTGGGAAAACGGACCCCTCTTCCGCATCCGCGTGCTCCTGTTCGGGCTCGCGGTGGCCTCGGTCGCCGCGCTGCCGTGGCTCGGCTTCACGCTGTCGACGTTCGGTTTCCTCCTTGCCGCCTTCCTCTGGCTTGAACGCATGCCGCCGAAGACGGCCGTCATCACGGCCGGCGCCCTCGCCCTGTCAGGCTACATCCTGTTCATCGCGATCCTCCGTACCGCATTCCCAATGGGCCCGTTCGAGCTCGCGGTGCGAGCGGTGACCGGCATCTAACGGACATTCCCGATGGAACCCAGTCTCGGATTTGTCGCCGAACTCTTCGCGCACGCTCTGTCCTATTGGTGGCTGATCCTGATCGCGACGACGATCGGGATCATCATCGGCGCGATGCCCGGCTTTGGCTCGGCCAACACGATCATCATGCTGCTGCCGTTCACGCTGGCGGTGGATGTCGACGTGGCCATGATCTTCATGGTGTCGCTGTTCTGCGCCTCGCAATCGGGAGGCGGCATCACGTCGATCTTGCTCAACATACCGGGCAATGGCGGCTCGGCAGCGACCTGTCTCGACGGCTATCCGATGGCCAAGAAGGGGCTCGGTCAACAGGCGCTCGTCCTGTCCTTCGTCGCCTCGCAGGTCGGCGGCATGGTGACGGCGGGCATGTCGATCTTCCTGCTGCCGTATATGGCGAAGCTCGCCTACTACCTGCACAGCGTCGAGATGGTCGTGATCGTGCTGTTCGGCATCACATTGATCGCCTCGATCGCATCCGAGAACATGCTGAAGGGCCTGATCGCCGGTGGCCTCGGCCTCCTTATCGGCGCCATCGGCGCGGACCACATCTATTCGACACCGCGCGCCACGTTCGGCTTCCTCGAACTCTATGACGGCGTGCCGCTCATTCCCGTCCTGATCGGCGTTTTCGCGATCTCCGAAGCGCTGATCATGATGGAGAGCCGTTCGGTGCTCTCGGAGGAGGGGCTGCAAGTCGTGCGCAGGGCCGGCTGGAAGGAGACGCTGGAGGGCATCAAATGGGCTTTCCAGCGCACCTGGCTGATGATCTGGACGGCGATCGTCGGCCTCATCATCGGCATCGTGCCCGGCGCCGGCGCGTCCATCGCGGCCTTCGTCGCCTATCAGCAGGCGCGTCTTTACTCGAAGAGGCCGGAGAAGTTCGGCACGGGCATTCCGGAAGGCGTCATCGCTCCGGAAAGCTCGAACAATGGCTGCGCCTCGGGCGATCTCATTCCGCTGCTCGTCATCGGCGTGCCCGGCGGCACCACGGCGGCGGTCATGATGATCGTCATGACCTATCATGGCGTGCAGCTCGGACCGCGTCTCTTCATCCAGACGCCGGAACTGGGCTACGGCGTGTTCGTGACCATGCTCGTCGCCTATGGCGTGATGCTGTTCACCACGCTGCCACTGACGCGCTACATCTCGAAGCTGATTCTGATCCCGACGGCGGTTCTCGCGCCCATCATCATCGCCTTCACGATGGTCGGCTCGTTCGCGCCGCGCGGATACATGTTCGATCTGTGGCTGACGCTCTTGTTCGGCGTGATCGGCTATATCTGCCGCCGCACCGGCTACAACGTCGTCGCGATCCTGATCGGCGTCATCCTCGGGCCGCTGCTCGAGGCCAATGTCATGCGGGCGCTCCGCATCAGCGGCAATGACCCTCTGGTGTTCTTCTCCTCTCCGGTGGCGAACATCCTCTGGGCGCTGCTGGCCATCTCGCTGTTCGTTCCGACCTTCGTGCAGTGGCGGAAGAACCGGCAGGCGCGCTCCACGCCGTCCAAGACGGCGGAAGCAATCTGAATGGAGTCCGCATGAACGAGATGGTTGGTTCGGGCGCCATGACACGCGGCACCCGCAAGGTCGGGCGGCTGGACATTCAGGGCGGCGGGCAGGTCGTGGTTCGCGACGGCCTGGCTTTCCTCGGCCATATGTCGCCGCCGGAAGGCACCTCGATCGTCGATGTGCGCGATCCAGCGAACCCCAAGGTGATCGCGAAGATCGCGCCGCCGAACCAGTACTCGCACACTCACAAGGTGCGGGTGGCGGGCGATCTGATGATCACCAATGTCGAGCGCCACCGCCGGCACTTCTACCGCAAGGGCGAGGGACTGGTCGGCGCCACGGTGGTGCTGACAGAGAAGCTCGGGCGCGAACCGACCGATGCCGAAGTCGCGGAAGCGGTGGGCGTCGCCGCGAAGGATCTCCCCGATCTTCGCGAAGGCCATGCACGGGGTTACAGCGACGGCGGCTTCCGGGTCTGGAACATCGCCGACCCGGCCAATCCGAAGCTCCTGTCCTACGTGAAGACCGGCGGCATCGGTGTGCACCGTTTCGACATGGACGAGAACTACGCCTACATCTCGACCGAGATGGACGGGTTCATCGGCAACATTCTCGTCATCTACGATCTCGCCGACCCGACTTATCCGCGCGAGGTCTCGCGCTGGTGGATGCCCGGCCAGAACATCGCGGCGGGCGAGAAGCCTACCTGGTCCGGTCAGAAGCACCGGCTGCATCACGCGCTGCGCGTCGGCGACAAGATGTGGGCGGCCTGCTGGTACGCCGGCGGCTATGTCATCGATATCTCCGACATCACCAGGCCGAGAACGCTCGGCAGCTACAACTACCACCCGCCATTCCCAGAGCCCACGCACACGCTCATGCCGCTGCCGGAACTCATCGCCGGTCGGCAGATCGCGCTGATGGTCGACGAGGAGCACGACCACACGCCGGGCCAGCCGCACGGCTTCATCTGGATCATGGATGCGTCCGACCCCGCGAACCTGAAGCCGATCTCGACCTTCCAGGTCAGCGAAACGGGCTCGCCCTATTCGCAGGCGGGCGGGCGCTTCGGCGCGCACCAGTTCCAGGAGAAGCAGATCGGCAGCCTGATCTACGCGGCCTGGTTCGCGGGAGGGCTCCGGGTGATCGACATCGCCGATCCCGAGAAGCCGAAAGAGATCGCCTTCTACGTGCCGGAGCCTTTTCCCGGCCACGCCGCGCCGCAGAGCAACGATGTCGACGTGGACGAGCGCGGGCTGATCTATCTGCTTGATCGCGACCGGGGCTTCGAGATCATCGAAATGGCCTGATGCCGGAAGGGATCAGCCGAAAATCCGATCGACCAGGCCGCCGGGCACTGTCCCCCGCCACGTTCACAATTGTCATGGAGCAGTCATCGGACTCCTTTAACGCCGCTTATTTGACAGGCTGCTGAAGGTGAATTCGGGGACCATGACTGATTTGTCGCGGGCGCTTCGGCGCGAGACCAAAGCCGGGCTCGGCACCGCCGTTCACAAGAGCCGGGCACTGTCCCGACAGGGCGTTCTGGAGCGCATGTTCACCTGGGCCTTCCGCGGTCTGGTCTATCCGCAGATCTGGGAAGACCCGGTCGTCGACATGAAGGCCCTGCAGATCAAGCCGACGGACCACATTGTCGCGATCGCCTCGGGCAGCTGCAACGTCCTGTCGTACCTGACCGCCGACCCGGCCAGGATCACGGCCGTCGACCTCAATGGTGCCCATGTCGCGCTGGGCCGCCTGAAGCTCGCCGCTCTCAAGGCACTGCCGGACTACGATGCTTTCTTCCGCTTCTTCGGCCAGTCGAATTCCGAGGCCAACGTCACGGCCTTCGACACCGTGATCAAGCCGCATCTCGATCAGGTGTCGCGCTCCTATTGGGAGGCGCGTCGCGTCAACCGTCGCCGCCGGATCGAGGTGTTCGCCGAGAACTTCTACCGCCACGGTTTGCTCGGCGGCTTCATCGGCGCCGGGCACCGGCTGGCCAAGTTCTACGGCTATGACCCGAGCGTCGTCCTGACCGCGCAGACGCGCGAGGAGCAGCGCGCGCTGTTCGAGCAGACCTTCCTGCCGATCTTCGAGAAGAAGTTCGTGCGCTGGCTGATCAATCAACCCGCTTCTCTCTACGGTCTTGGCATTCCGCCGGCGCAATATCGCAGCCTGTCTGGCGACTCGCCCGAAGGCATCAAGACGGTCCTGCTCGAACGGCTGGAGCGCCTCGCCTGCGGGTTCGACATCCAGTCGAACTATTTCGCCTGGCAGGCCTTCGGCCGCCGCTACCAGCCGACGGAGGATGCCTCGCTGCCGCCTTACCTGCAGCGCGACAATTACGACGCGGTGCGTGACCACAGCGAACGCGTCACCTATCGTCAGCAATCGGTGACGCATTTCCTGCGCGAGAGCTCCGAGGCGAGCGTCGACTGCTTCGTCCTCCTCGACGCGCAGGACTGGATGAGCGATCAGGACCTTACCGATCTCTGGAGCGAGATCACCCGGACCGCGCGTCCCGGCGCGCGCGTGATCTTCCGCACCGCCGCCAACGAGCGCTGCCTGCCGGGCCGCGTGCCGGCCGACATCCTCAACACTTGGACTTACGAGTGCGACAAGAGCCAGCGGCTCGGCCTGCAGGACCGCTCGTCGATCTACGGCGCGTTCCACCTCTACACGCTGCCGGAACACGCGATATGAGCGACGCCGCCGGACTAATGGACAAGATCTACCGGCACCAGCGGCACATCTACGATGCCAGCCGCAAATTCTACCTGCTCGGCCGCGACACGCTCATCGAGGCGCTCGATCCGCCCACCGGCGGACAGGTTCTCGAGGTCGGCTGCGGCACGGGCCGCAACCTGATCAAGATCGCCCGCACCTATTCCGAGGTGCGCTGCTACGGCTTCGACATTTCCTCGGAGATGCTGACGACGGCGCGGCGCTCGATCATGAGGGCCGGGTTGTCGGCGCGGATCACGCTCGCCCAGGCCGATGCGACCGCCTTCGACGCCCGGACCATGTTCGGCATCGGTCAGTTCGACCGCATCGTCATTTCCTACGCGCTGTCGATGATGCCGGGCTGGGAGAAGGTGCTCGTCTGCGCGATGAAGCATCTGAAGCCGGAGGGGTCGATACACATCGTCGATTTCGGCAACCAGGCCGGGCTTCCGTCGCCGTTCCGCGTGGCGCTGAACCGCTGGCTGGCGCTGTTCCATGTCACGCCGCGACTGAGCCTGCAGCGTGATCTGGAAGTCCTCACCCGGTCGCGTCAGATGCGGGTGCGGTCGGAGAGCCTCTATCGCGGTTATACGGTTCGCTCGGTGATCGACCGAGCCGCCTGATCAGCTGCAGTTCGTGACCTGGTTGGAGCAGATGCCGCGCCACCAGCCGTGCTGGCCGTCGCGCGAGCGCGTCAACGCCCATTGGCCGGAACAGGCTTCCAGCACTTCGAGCGTTCCGTCGATCGAAAGCCGTGGCTCGCCGTCGAGCGTCGGCCGGAGAGCGGCGTCGCGGTGCGGCGCTTGCCGGAGCAGGGCAGGCGAGAGATTTGAATTCGCATAGGCCGCGCCGACCAGCCTGGCCTTGACCCAGCCGCGCCCCTTGAACGATTTCGGATGCCGCTTCGGCGGCGGATCCTCATAGGGCGCGCCGGGCTCTTGCGCGTCCTGGATCAGGAACCAGCCCTTGCGATAGCCGATAATCCGGAATTCGGTGCGGTAGCCCATGTCGCCGGCGATGTCGGCCCCGCCGCTGCCTTTCCATGGCGGTGCCAGCCGTCCGAGGATCATTGAGCGCGTATCGGGCGCGGCGCGGACATTCAGACCGCTCGGGTCGGGATCGTTCGACCAGCCATTGATCGAGCACGGGATCACACCTGACGGTATCGGTGTGCCGACAGGCGGTGCGCCGGGCTCCCATTGCTCGGGCGGCGCGACATCGTCGGCGGACTGGCGCGGTCGGAGCACGTGCGAAGCGATGTTCAGTTTCCCGCCATTCTCCGCAAGCTTGAGTTCGAGGACCTGCCCGCCGTCGACATCGAGGCCGGGGTCCTGCGGATCGTCCGCGCCGTCGCGGAAGGCGGCGACATAGGCCGTCTTGGTCTCAGTGTCATAGCGAAAGGCCTGGCCGGCAACGAGGCCCTTCGGCACAAGCGCGACCGCCGCCTCATAGAGGGCAGGGTCCGAGACCAGGGGATTGATGGCGTCCTCGGCGAGAGCGTTCGCGGTAATGAGGACGGCGAAAGCGGACAGGTAAATCGAGCGGATCATGCCCGCCCGATAGACAGCCTATGTTGCTGGTTCATTTCGTGGCCTCCCGGCGGCCAGCCCGCCGCGATTTTCTCGATGGACTGTGGCGTCAAAAGCCCAGCCCCCCACCCCCATTTGGGCAGCTTATCGGCCATGTTCGGGTGCAGCAGGACGGCGGCGCCGGTCGCCGCGACCGGGACGATGCTCTGCCAATCGTATTTCAGCGGCGTCAGTTCTTCCTCGCTGCCCGCATAGTCGCCGGATGCGAAGGCGAGGGCCGCCATCTCGCGGGCAACGGCGATGCGCGACTTGGTACGGAGCGCGGCTCCCAGCATTGCCTGCATGCCGAGACGTGTCCGCACGCCGGTCTTCGTTGGTGGAGCTTCCGGCGGATGCTCGCCGCGCGAGACCGCCACCAGCATGCCGATCAAATCGGTGCCGGCCAGATGCGCGCTCATTGGCTCGACGAGGCGTGGATTGGAATCGAACAGGCGCGGAACGCCGTCTTCCATGATGTAGTCGAACGACATCGCCCCGTGCCATTCGAGCGTCTGGGCGATGGCGCACACGGCCTCACGCACCGCGGGGCGGTAGATGCTCTCCTTCAGCGCCTCGCCGCCGCCCGCGCCCCTGATCAACTGCTGGTAGCCGTGCATGGCGACGAAGCGGCCGCGATCGAAGATCGCCTGCGCGTGTTCGAGCGGGCCGTCCAGCATCTGCTGGACCAGCACTTCGCCGGGTCCGATCTCACGTTTTGCCGCTTCGAGATCTTCTGGGGTCCGGGCGAATTTGACGCCCCGGCTGGCTGTCGCGACCGCCAGCTTGACGACGACGGGAAACTCGACGTCGGAGCCGACCTCGCTGATATCGGTGAAAATCCGCGTGCGAGGTTGCGGCACGTCGATCTCCGTCAGGAGCCGCGAGAACCGGGCCTTGTCGAGCGCGGTCCAGTACGCCTGGAAGCTTGGCAACGCGACCGCGACGTTCGGCGGCAGCCTCTCGGGATATCTGGCGAAGACGAGGCCCTGTTCGTGGATGGGGATCAGGACGTCGAAGCGTCCGGTCTTCAGAAGGCCGATGACGAAGTTGAAGTAGCCTTGCGGATCTTCGCCGATTCCGGGGCAGCGGTGTTGGCCCTGAGCGAAGGTCGAGAATCGCGAGATGCAAAGCGAATCCGGATCAACGAACTCGACCTGATGACCGCCAAGGCCGAGCGCCGTCACGGCCTCGCGAGCGGAGGTGCTGGCGCCTTCCGAAAGAAGGACGCGAGGGCATTTTCGAGAGTTGTTCAGCACCGCCCAAGGTAAGGAGATGCGGACAGTAAAACGCAAGCCGTTTCGATACGGGGGAGGGCTTGGGTAATTCTGTAGGAGACACTACATCGGACCGATGATCCCGATTTCGCTCCTCGACCTCTCGCCTATCCCGCAGGGCAGCAATGCCGGACAGGCGCTCCGCAATTCGATCGACCTCGCCAGGCATGCCGAGCGGTTTGGCTACGGACGCTATTGGCTGGCCGAGCACCACAACATGCCGGGTATCGCCAGCGCCGCGACGTCGATCCTGATCGGCCAGATCGCGGCGGCCACCTCGACCATTCGTGTCGGTGCCGGCGGCATCATGCTGCCGAACCATGCGCCTCTCGTGATCGCGGAGCAGTTCGGCACGCTTGCCGCGCTCTTCCCTGGCCGAATCGATCTCGGCCTCGGCCGGGCGCCCGGGTCCGATCAATTCACGTCCCATGCGCTCAGGCGGAACCTGTCCGGCGAAGTCGACCAGTTCCCGCAGGACGTCATGGAACTGATGGCCTATTTCAAACCCGCGCAGCCCGGCCAGCGGGTACAGGCTGTTCCTGGGGCGGGACTCGATGTTCCGGTCTGGATTCTCGGTTCGAGCACGTTCGGCGCTCAGCTCGCGGCCCATCTCGGCCTTCCCTACGCCTTCGCCTCGCATTTCGCGCCAGGCGACCTGATGTCCGCCATCGAGATCTACCGCGAGCGGTTCCGACCCTCCGAATATCTCGCCAAGCCGCATGTGATGGCCGGCTTCAACGTCTTCGCCGCCGATACCGACGAGGAGGGGCTCATCCTGGCGACCTCGCAGCAGCAGGCCTTCGTCAATCTACGCACCGGCAATCCGGGTCAGCTCCCGCCACCGGTTCCGGGCTTCATGCAGATGATCGACGGGCCGGCTTTGGCCATGGTCCGGCAGGCGCTGTCCTGCACGGCGGCGGGCTCGCCGGACACGGTCAAGCGTGAGATCGAGGCCTTCATCGCCCGCACCGGCGTCGACGAGCTCATGATCACGGGCCAGATTTTCGACCACAAGGCCCGCGTCCGCTCGTTCGAGATCGCCGGCGAGGTGCTTGGACTGCGGGAGAAAGCCTCGGCCGCCTAAGGCAAATATCTCCATCCCGTCTCCCGGTCCGCGAATGGAAGCCTCATCCTGAGCCGGACTCGCGAAGCGAGCCGTGTCCGAAGGATCGCCGCACACTCCGAGCCTGCCGCCATCCTTCGACACGATACTGCGCATCCGGCTCAGGAAGGCCCAACCCATTCTCCGTCATGCCAAGGCT
>NZ_JBHSJF010000011.1:0-1502 GCF_042652085.1 Flaviflagellibacter deserti
CGATGTCACGATCAGCAACTTCGCCGTGGCGAACGGCGCGGCGGGTTCCGGTCTTGCCAACGGCAGCGGTACCGACACCTACACCGCCAAGACGGTCGACGCGCTCGTCAACGAGATCAACAACAACGACGATCTCGAGGGCAAGATCCGCGCCTCGAACGACAACGGCAAGCTCCGCATCGAGAACCTCTCGACCCAGGACCTGTCGGTCGTCGGCGCCACCGCCACCGGCCTCACCGGCGGCACGGGTACCGCGAACACGCAGACGATCGGCGGCAACACCGTTCGTGCCGGCCTGGCCGACCAGTTCAACGAACTGCGCGACCAGCTCGACAAGTTCGCTGACGACGCCTCGTTCAACGGCATCAACCTGCTGCGCGGCGACAACCTGAAGCTGACCTTCAACGAGACCGGTACGTCCAGCATCGACATCTCGACGAAGGACCAGAAGGCGGTCAACTCGACGGAACTCGGCATCAGCAACATCGAAGCCGAAGACCTCGACAGCGACGCGAACATCGACACGCTGCTCAACGGCGTGAAGGAATCGCTCAGCACGATCCGTTCGCAGTCCTCGAGCTTCGGCTCGAACCTGTCGGTCGTCCAGAACCGCACGGACTTCACCAAGTCGATGGTCAATACGCTGCAGACCGGCGCCGACAAGCTCGTTCTTGCCGACACCAACGAAGAGGCCGCAAACCTCCTCGCCCTGCAAACCCGCCAGCAGCTGTCCTCGACGGCCCTGTCGATGGCCTCGCAGGCCGACCAGGCGGTCCTCCGCCTGTTCTGATCCAGAAGGATCATCCCCTCTCGAAGGCGGCGGAGCGAAAGCTCCGCCGCTTTTCTTTTTGGCGTCCTCTCTTCAGCCTCATCCTGAGCCGGATGCGCAGCATCCGTGTCGAAGGGTGGTCGCGGACTCAGAACTTGTGGCCATCCTTCGACGCGGCTCGCTTCGCGAGTCCGGCTCAGGATGAGGCTGGAAATGGCGGTAATCCCCCGTTAACCGCGCTTCTCAGCATTCCGTTAACCATATTTTAGAAGCCGCCATGTGAAATCGGTTATCGCTTCCATGAGGAAGCCTGACCGTTCACGACCTCTGGAAGAGGGAAACATGGCTTCGAACATCACGCTCTCGGCAGGCGTCCGCCAGAACCTGCTCTCGCTGCAGGGCACCGCGGATCTTATGGCGAAGACCCAGAACCGTCTCGCCACCGGCAAGAAGGTCAACTCGGCCCTCGACAACCCGACCAACTTCTTCACGTCGTCCGCACTGTCCAGCCGAGCCGGTGACATGTCCGCGCTGCTCGACAACATGACTTCCGGCATCAAGACGCTCGAAGCAGCCGACAACGGCCTGTCCTCGATCACCAAGACGGTCGAGTCCATGCAGTCGACGCTGCGTCAGGCTCGCCAGGACAAGACCTTCCAGACGGCTTCCTACGCTGCCATCCCGTCCACGGCGACCATTGCTGGCACGGAAGAGCTGTCGTTCTCGGGCGGCG
>NZ_JBHSJF010000012.1:0-534 GCF_042652085.1 Flaviflagellibacter deserti
GTCGACCGTCTTGGCGGTGTAGGTGTCGGTACCGCTGCCGTTGGCAAGACCGGAACCCGCCGCGCCGTTCGCCACGGCGAAGTTGCTGATCGTGACATCGGCGTCGGCCGAAGTCGTGCTGGCGCCCGTGATCACCAGTTCACCGTCGTCGTTGACCGACGCCGTCGCGGCAACGTTCGCCGCGGTCAGCTTGGTGTTGATGATTCCGGCGAGCTCTTCCGCAGTGACGGCGGCGCCGGCGCTGGCGGTCTCGGTGTCGACGTCAGCGTAGGCGATCGTGATCGTCTGAGCAGTTCCGCCATTCACAGCAATGTCGAACGAGATGTCGCCGTCGTTTGCGCCGGCGTTGGTGAAGTCGACAGCCGTGAACGCGCCGCCTTCGATGGCTGAGACGCCAGTGGTCAACGCCACGTCGACTGCCGTGTCGCCGACTGCGCCGCCCGAGAACGACAGCTCTTCCGTGCCAGCAATGGTCGCCGTGGACGGGATGGCAGCGTAGGAAGCCGTCTGGAAGGTCTTGTCCTGGCGAGCCTG
>NZ_JBHSJF010000013.1:0-4037 GCF_042652085.1 Flaviflagellibacter deserti
GCCGCCTTGTCGACGCAGATCACATCATGGCCGAAATCGGCGAAACAGGCCCCGGAGACCAGGCCCACATAGCCCGAGCCAATCATCGCGATACGCATGGGCTTTCCTTTTGACTATGGATAATCGAGGTCGGGTCTGTTGCCGCTCGCCGATTGTACTCGTCGATTTCCGTCAAAACGCGTTGCGCGTCCTGACGACCTCAAAAACCGTTCGGAACATGATCGAAATGTCGAGCCAAAGGCTCCAGTGATTGATGTACCAAATGTCGTGTTGAATGCGCTGCTGCATCAGATCAACGGTAGCGGTTTCACCACGAAATCCGTGGATCTGTGCCCAGCCGGTTATTCCCGGCTTGACGTGCTGCCGGAATGCATAGTCGGCAAGCTCTGTCGAGTAATACTCATCGTGGGAAATCGCGTGCGGCCTCGGGCCGATCAAAGACATGTCGCCGATCAGAACGTTAATCAGCTGAGGCAACTCATCGATACTTGTTTTCCTCAGAAAACGGCCAATGCGGGTCACGCGATCGTCGTTTCGCTGCGCCTGCACAATCTTTGCGCCGTCCTCCAAAACGATCATCGATCGGAACTTGAAGATTTTGAAGGCGCGGCCGTTAAACCCTTTGCGTTTCTGTAAGAAAAAAACGGGGCCCGCCGAGTCTAATTTAACCGCGAGCGCCGTAATCACCAGCAGAGGTAGAAGAATCAGTATAGCAATGCTCGCAACGGCAACATCGATAATTCGCTTTGCTGCGCGCTCCTGCCAGGATAAAGGCGGACGGCGTATTTCGAACGAAGAAAGCTTGCCAATACGCTGTTGGTTATTGGTAAATAGTTCTGTCGTTTTCTCGTTCAAGACGAGCCGTACCGGAAGCGGAGCTGCGGACAAAAATCCAAGCAGCGGCCGAGCATGCCGGAGGCTGAAGCAATCCGCCGCGATGTAAATTTCATCGATATCGGAGCCGTGGATCTCAGCCAGCGCTGTTTCAGCGACCTGTGCCAGATGAGATGGTGTCGGATCGGCAGGAACATCGAAGCGGCGAGCGATATTGAGGCCGAAACGCCTCATCTCGGCGCGAGTGGAAGCTGCCGCAGCAACCGAACACTCGATCAAGGCAATTCTTGGCCCCTTAAGTGCCCCTCTCTCGAAAGCTCGCCGGATGATCGCTCGAACCCACACCCTATGCGCTACGAGAGCAAGGCCTCCGCCGAGGAGATAGTATGAGACTGCAACACGCGAGAAAGTACTACCCACCTTCAGGGCGAACACGAGCGCGGACAGAAAACATAAAGTTGCAATCCAACCGAACAACGTTTGCGCGATCTGCCGACGAAGCGCCAATAGCGCTTCCAAGTCATACAGTTGGCGCATGTGCAACAGCGGGATTAGAAGCGCGCAAGTACCGGCGGCGACCGCAAACCCACGGCCGATATCGGCCGACGCCAATTCCCTGGCCTGCAAAGTTTCGGCGGCAAAGCTAGCCCCGAAAATAAGGATTCCGTCGCTAAGAGCGATAATTGCACTGAGGCTGCGTGCCGAGAATGGATATCGCCATCCGACAGGCCGGAAAGTTAGGTTGTCAGCTTGCAGGTCGACGTACTTCATGGCACCCCCGCAACGGTTTCGAAATTCCTAACCCCGGTGATGTAACTAAAGGGGTTTTCGAGTCAATTTGACACTGCGCAAAATGATCTCTGGCATGCGTTTATTGCATGGTAACCTTACTATCTCGGCGAAGGTGTGACGGGGGTGCGACGCATCTGTGCTTGAGGAGCGATTTTACAAACTGTTTGCAATTTGACTGATCGGCTCTCGGACTTCTATAGCCGCGACAAAACGGCATTGCCCCTAAATTGAGCGGACAGATTACGTTGTCCTCAATGCCGATTTCTCCCTCTTATCAACGGAATGGTTCGCCTATGATTATTCCACTGGTTCTGTCAGGCGGTTCCGGCACGAGGCTTTGGCCAGCCTCCAGGGAAGCTCGTCCCAAACAATTTCTACCGCTCTTCGGTGATCGGTCGACCTTTCAGAGCACCCTATTGCGGTTCAAGGGGGATTCCAGTTTCGGTCGGCCAATCATCATGACCAACAGGGATCATCGCTTTTTAGTCAGCGAGCAGTTGTCCGAATTGGGAATTGAAGCCGACATCGTCCTGGAATTGACACGGCGGGACTCGGGACCAGCGATTGCTGCAGGAGCACATTTGGCAAGGAAGTTGCACGGTTCCGAGGTCATCATCGTCGTCGTTGCGGCCGATCACATGATCGACAATCCGGACGTATTCTCTCAAGCCTGCAAAACCGCCGCTGAAGCAGCCAAGAACGGACTGATTGTAACTTTCGGCATCACCCCCGACCACCCATCCGCGGCGTACGGTTACTTGGCGCCAGGGCCAGAAATTGACGGGTCTGAGGTAAGAATACTGGAGAGGTTTGTCGAGAAACCAGACACTCAGAATGCGGAAATCTTCATCGCACAAGGCTATCTTTGGAATTCCGGCAACTTCGTTTTCAGCCCGGATGTCCTTCTCCAGGAATACGCGAAACAAGACCCTGAAACGGAAATGGCAGCGGGCGAGGCTGTCGACAACGCCACGCCAGACCTCAACTTCCTGATCTTGGACGATAGCGCTTTCTCCAAAACGGCGGCCAAGTCGATTGACTACGCGGTTATGGAGAAAACGAGCCTTGCGGCTGTTTTACCGGTTCACTTTGGCTGGTCGGACGTTGGCAGCTGGAATTCGGTTTGGGCACTCTCCCCGCAGGACGGACAACACAATGTCTTGAAAGGTCCGGTGGTGTTATCGGATGCTAGGAACAACTTGGTCGTCTCGGATAAGCTCCTGACGGCCGTCGTTGGCGTAGAAGACCTCGCGATCATCGCGACCGAAGACGCTGTCCTAGTCGCCAAGAGAGAAGACGCAACCGCACTGAAGCGGTTGGTCGGAAAAATCCGCCAAACATTCCCAAACATCGCTGAACTCGGCGCACGCGTTCACCGCCCTTGGGGATCGTATCAGTCGCTAGACGTCGGAGAGCGCTATCAGGTCAAAAGGATCGTTGTTAAACCGGGCGGTCAATTGTCGCTTCAAAAGCATCATCATCGCTCGGAGCACTGGGTGGTCGTTCGCGGAACGGCGAAGGTCACCTTAGACGCTGTCCAGCGCATGGTTCATGAAAATGAGTCAATCTATATTCCTATCGGCGCCGTTCATAGACTAGAAAACCCCGGGAAAATCGACATCGAACTGATAGAGGTTCAAACAGGCTCCTATCTCGGAGAAGATGACATTATTCGTTTGGAGGATGTCTATAACCGGAACTCCGAAAGCACCAATTGACTTTTTGATGCAAAAAATTTGCTGATCCATCAAGCCGGATTAAATCAGAAGGTCTTAAGGCCACAGTTGCTGTCGGCGATTTCGATGACTGAGTACCGCTTTCCACTCTTTGCGTTCGAAATTAGCTTGGCTATGTGGGCTATGCTCTTTTGCGTTTTCGCAAAATGATCCGTGTGACGCCTTACTGACCGGTCAGAAGCATCAGCCTCGGCGGGCGTTCCCCGTCGATCCGAGTTCGCCGAGATGCTTCTCCCAGGCGAGTGCCTGGGCGACGATGGTGTCGAGATCGTCATAGGACGGCTCCCAGTGAAGATTGCGACGGATGCGGTCGGCCGCGGCGACGATCTTCGCTGGATCGCCCGGGCGACGGGGCGACAGGTTCACCTTGAAATCGACGCCGGAGACGCGCTTCACCGCGTCGATCACCTCCAGCACCGAATAGCCCTGCCCGTAGCCACAGTTCAGCGTGAGATTGGGTCCGCCGTTTTCGAGGTGATCGAGCGCGAGCGCGTGAGCCGCGATCAGATCCGAGACGTGGATGTAGTCACGGACGCAGGTGCCGTCGCGGGTTTCGTAATCTGTCCCGAAAGCGTCGAGCGCCTCGCGCTGGCCGAGCGCGGCCTGGACCGCGACCTTGATGAGGTGGGTGGCGTTCGGGGTCGATTGGCCGGAGCGGCCCTTGGGATCGGCGCC
>NZ_JBHSJF010000014.1:0-1758 GCF_042652085.1 Flaviflagellibacter deserti
GCCCGCCACTCCGCCAATCTCGGCGGCGAGGTCAACTCCTTCCTCTCCAACGTCCAGGCCGCCTGATCCCCCAACCCCAGGCGTAACCAAAGGCCGGTCCCGAACGGACCGGCCTTTTCGTACGGAACGACTCTTGCAAGCCATGACACGGAGCGGAAAGGGCGTCGACGCCGTACGGCGCCGTTACTAAGCTCATGATTTATGGAGGGGTCATGCGGACCAAATTCATCGTGTCATCGGCGTTCATCACGACGCTTCTCATTCCAAGCCTTGCCTTCGCGCATACCGGTGTCGGTGACACCACCGGCTTCTTTCACGGCTTCGAGCACCCGGTATCCGGTCTGGACCACGTCCTGGCGATGGTTCTCGTAGGTGTTTTCGCCTGGCAACTCGGCGGGCGCGCGCTCTGGCTCGTCCCGGCAACGTTCGTTGCCATCATGGCCGGCGGCGGTGCGCTGGGTCTCGCGGGTATCGATGTTCCTTTCGTCGAGACCGGAATCGCTCTTTCCGTCATCATTCTAGGTGCGGCCGTCGCGCTGAATGTCAGGGCACCCGTCGCTATCGCGATGGGACTCGTCGGCCTGTTCGCGATCTTCCACGGCCATGCGCATGGCTCCGAGATGCCGGAAGACGCGGGTGGTTTTGCCTATGGTGGGGGCTTCATGCTCGCCACCGCGCTGCTCCATGTCCTCGGCATCGCGATCGGGTTCTCGATCGTGAAGGCGGAAGAACGTCACGGATTAATCGCGGTTCGTTCGGCGGGCGGTCTGGCAGCCGTTGCGGGTATCGGCCTGCTGACCGGTCTTTTGTGATCTCGATCTCTCAGGCGCGAAATATGGGGCCTTTCGTTAAAAAGAAGCCCCATATCTATCCCTAAGTATAACCACGGAAACTTTTCGAAAGACATCATTAACCATACTCGCGACAGGCTCCCGCAGGTTGCCGAGGGGGCAGCTCAGCTGGGGACTGCACGATGTCGCTGAACAATCTGAAGATATTGACCAAGCTGCTTATTCCGACAGGCATAGTCGTCGCGGTTGTTCTCTGTCTGGTGGGGTTGTCTGCCTACGAGCTGAGCGGGCTGGCCGCGCAGACTCAAGACATCGTCAATGGAACCGCCGCGCGGCGAGCGGCCGCCCAGCAGATCGAGGCATCGGTCAACGACGCGACGATCCAGGAAAAGAACCTGATCATCGTGCAGGATACGACGCAGCACCCGGGCTTCAAGGAACGCTACGACGAGGCCAAGGAAGAGGCGCTGAAGAACGCCGATGCCATGATCGCGCTTTCCAGCACCCCCGAGCGCAAGGCGATCAACGGCCAGCTGAAGCAGGTCATCGAGAACTACTTCGAGACAGCCGACAAAAGCACGGCGCTCGCCATGGCAGGCGACCGGGACGGCGCATTGAAGATATCGACCGGCGAAGGCCGCAAGGCGCGCGCGAAGGCCTCCGACCTGATCGGCAAGCGTGTCGATGTCATGGGTGAGGATCTGGAGACCGCCCGCGAGGAAGCCGCCGAGCAGGCGAGCTTGGCCTCAACCATCCTTATCTCAGCCGGCGGGGCCGGCCTTCTTCTTGGCGTTGGATTGCTGGTGCTGATTGCGTTGAAGGGTGTCGTGAAGCCGATCGGGGAGATGACGGGATCGATGAGCCGTCTGGCCTCGGGCGATCTGGCGGTCGATGTGACCGGCACCGAGCGCGGCGACGAGGTCGGCGCTCTGGCCCGGGCGCTGCAGGTGTTCAAGGACAATGCGAT
>NZ_JBHSJF010000015.1:0-1130 GCF_042652085.1 Flaviflagellibacter deserti
GACGATGTGCCTTCGGTGACGGATACGGTGGTATCGCGGACGGTTGACGAAGGTGACATCGACAGCAAATTTTCGCGCGGCACGACGCCGGATGACGATGTCTATGGCGATGGCTCGTATACGGGGTCGGCCAATTATTCGGCTCCGTTCGGAGGGCCGGCCTATGTGTTTGGCTCCGCCGGCAGCCTTGTTAGTTTTGGAGCAGACGGGGCGGGCGGGTTTTCAATCTCGCCTGACGCCGTGGCTGCGTTCGGCGCACTTAACCTGACCTCGAAGGGGACGGAGCCGAGCTATTCGATCTCTGAGATTGTCGTCAGCGGGACGACGTGGGCTGTGTTCTCGGCGAAGATCGGCAACGATCCGGTCTTTGAATTCCGGGTCGACAAGTCCGATGGCGACTTCGAGTTCCGCCTTTACGATCAGCTCGATCATGAGGCGGTGGCGGGCAAGAACTTTGACCTGGTGGGTGGAAGCTCGACCCTCGATTTTGGCTCGATCATCCGTGCGACCGATAGCGACGGCGATTATGTCGATCTCGACGGCCGGATAACGATCGAGATCCGCGACGACATCCCGCAATGGGTCGCGGGCAAGAGCAGCACCGGAGTTGTCGAGGAAGAGCAACTCCCGGGCGGCAATGAAGACACCAACAGCGCTTCTCCTGGGCTGGATGCGGATACCGCCGACCAGGCTGGCAACACATCGACGCTGGCCAGCGGTACCCTTGCTGCTCTGATTGCATCCAAGGCACATGCGCCGGGTCTGTCGGTGGGCGCCGATGACGGGGGCGAATTTACGTTCCGCGAGGGCGTGACGTCGGTCACGACGACGAGCGGCGCGGCCGTGACCTCGGCCGGTATCGCCGTCACAGTCGCCTCGATCAGCGAAGCTGCCGATGCCGGCGGCGTGTATCGCGTTCTCACTGCGAAAGCTGGCGCCGAGGAGGTGTTCTCTCTCAAGGTCTACGAGAACGGGGCCTGGTCGTTCGAACTGGAGGGCCGGCTCGACCATCTGCCAGGAGACGAGGGCGGTCTTGCTCTCGATTTGTCGAAGCTGATGAAGTTCACCGACTTTGACGGCGACGCCATCGACCTTGCCGCCGGCTCGTTCACCGTCAACGTCATCGACGA
>NZ_JBHSJF010000016.1:0-6992 GCF_042652085.1 Flaviflagellibacter deserti
CGCCCTATGGCGCGTCCAAACTGATGTCGGAATGGATGCTGCGCGACACCGCCGCCGCGCACGACCTCCATTACGTCGTCCTGCGATATTTCAACGTCGCTGGCGCCGATCCCAAGGGCCGCTCCGGCCAATCGACCCCGAACGCCACCCACCTCATCAAGGTCGCGGTCCAGGCCGCGCTCGGCCAGCGCGAGGCGCTCGACGCTTTCGGGACAGATTACGAAACCCGCGACGGCACCTGCGTCCGTGACTACATCCACGTCTCGGATCTGATCGCGGCTCACGCGCTCGCGCTCGATCACCTCGAAAACGGCGGACCCAATCTCACGCTGAACTGTGGCTACGGGCAGGGCTATTCGGTGCTGGAGGTGATCGACGCGGTGAAGCGCGTCTCCGGCGTCGATTTCAAGGTGAACCTGTCGCCCCGTCGCCCGGGCGATCCAGCGAAGATCGTCGCCGCGGCCGACCGCATCCGTCGCAATCTTCACTGGGAGCCGTCCTATGACGATCTCGACACCATCGTCGCCCAGGCACTCGCCTGGGAGAAGCATCTCGGCGAACTCGGATCGACGGGGAACGCCCGCCGAGGCTGATGCTTCTGACCGGTCAGTAAGGCGTCACACGGATCATTTTGCGAAAACGCAAAAGAGCATAGCCCACATAGCCAAGCTAATTTCGAACGCAAAGAGTGGAAAGCGGTACTCAGTCATCGAAATCGCCGACAGCAACTGTGGCCTTAAGACCTTCTGATTTAATCCGGCTTGATGGATCAGCAAATTTTTTGCATCAAAAAGTCAATTGGTGCTTTCGGAGTTCCGGTTATAGACATCCTCCAAACGAATAATGTCATCTTCTCCGAGATAGGAGCCTGTTTGAACCTCTATCAGTTCGATGTCGATTTTCCCGGGGTTTTCTAGTCTATGAACGGCGCCGATAGGAATATAGATTGACTCATTTTCATGAACCATGCGCTGGACAGCGTCTAAGGTGACCTTCGCCGTTCCGCGAACGACCACCCAGTGCTCCGAGCGATGATGATGCTTTTGAAGCGACAATTGACCGCCCGGTTTAACAACGATCCTTTTGACCTGATAGCGCTCTCCGACGTCTAGCGACTGATACGATCCCCAAGGGCGGTGAACGCGTGCGCCGAGTTCAGCGATGTTTGGGAATGTTTGGCGGATTTTTCCGACCAACCGCTTCAGTGCGGTTGCGTCTTCTCTCTTGGCGACTAGGACAGCGTCTTCGGTCGCGATGATCGCGAGGTCTTCTACGCCAACGACGGCCGTCAGGAGCTTATCCGAGACGACCAAGTTGTTCCTAGCATCCGATAACACCACCGGACCTTTCAAGACATTGTGTTGTCCGTCCTGCGGGGAGAGTGCCCAAACCGAATTCCAGCTGCCAACGTCCGACCAGCCAAAGTGAACCGGTAAAACAGCCGCAAGGCTCGTTTTCTCCATAACCGCGTAGTCAATCGACTTGGCCGCCGTTTTGGAGAAAGCGCTATCGTCCAAGATCAGGAAGTTGAGGTCTGGCGTGGCGTTGTCGACAGCCTCGCCCGCTGCCATTTCCGTTTCAGGGTCTTGTTTCGCGTATTCCTGGAGAAGGACATCCGGGCTGAAAACGAAGTTGCCGGAATTCCAAAGATAGCCTTGTGCGATGAAGATTTCCGCATTCTGAGTGTCTGGTTTCTCGACAAACCTCTCCAGTATTCTTACCTCAGACCCGTCAATTTCTGGCCCTGGCGCCAAGTAACCGTACGCCGCGGATGGGTGGTCGGGGGTGATGCCGAAAGTTACAATCAGTCCGTTCTTGGCTGCTTCAGCGGCGGTTTTGCAGGCTTGAGAGAATACGTCCGGATTGTCGATCATGTGATCGGCCGCAACGACGACGATGATGACCTCGGAACCGTGCAACTTCCTTGCCAAATGTGCTCCTGCAGCAATCGCTGGTCCCGAGTCCCGCCGTGTCAATTCCAGGACGATGTCGGCTTCAATTCCCAATTCGGACAACTGCTCGCTGACTAAAAAGCGATGATCCCTGTTGGTCATGATGATTGGCCGACCGAAACTGGAATCCCCCTTGAACCGCAATAGGGTGCTCTGAAAGGTCGACCGATCACCGAAGAGCGGTAGAAATTGTTTGGGACGAGCTTCCCTGGAGGCTGGCCAAAGCCTCGTGCCGGAACCGCCTGACAGAACCAGTGGAATAATCATAGGCGAACCATTCCGTTGATAAGAGGGAGAAATCGGCATTGAGGACAACGTAATCTGTCCGCTCAATTTAGGGGCAATGCCGTTTTGTCGCGGCTATAGAAGTCCGAGAGCCGATCAGTCAAATTGCAAACAGTTTGTAAAATCGCTCCTCAAGCACAGATGCGTCGCACCCCCGTCACACCTTCGCCGAGATAGTAAGGTTACCATGCAATAAACGCATGCCAGAGATCATTTTGCGCAGTGTCAAATTGACTCGAAAACCCCTTTAGTTACATCACCGGGGTTAGGAATTTCGAAACCGTTGCGGGGGTGCCATGAAGTACGTCGACCTGCAAGCTGACAACCTAACTTTCCGGCCTGTCGGATGGCGATATCCATTCTCGGCACGCAGCCTCAGTGCAATTATCGCTCTTAGCGACGGAATCCTTATTTTCGGGGCTAGCTTTGCCGCCGAAACTTTGCAGGCCAGGGAATTGGCGTCGGCCGATATCGGCCGTGGGTTTGCGGTCGCCGCCGGTACTTGCGCGCTTCTAATCCCGCTGTTGCACATGCGCCAACTGTATGACTTGGAAGCGCTATTGGCGCTTCGTCGGCAGATCGCGCAAACGTTGTTCGGTTGGATTGCAACTTTATGTTTTCTGTCCGCGCTCGTGTTCGCCCTGAAGGTGGGTAGTACTTTCTCGCGTGTTGCAGTCTCATACTATCTCCTCGGCGGAGGCCTTGCTCTCGTAGCGCATAGGGTGTGGGTTCGAGCGATCATCCGGCGAGCTTTCGAGAGAGGGGCACTTAAGGGGCCAAGAATTGCCTTGATCGAGTGTTCGGTTGCTGCGGCAGCTTCCACTCGCGCCGAGATGAGGCGTTTCGGCCTCAATATCGCTCGCCGCTTCGATGTTCCTGCCGATCCGACACCATCTCATCTGGCACAGGTCGCTGAAACAGCGCTGGCTGAGATCCACGGCTCCGATATCGATGAAATTTACATCGCGGCGGATTGCTTCAGCCTCCGGCATGCTCGGCCGCTGCTTGGATTTTTGTCCGCAGCTCCGCTTCCGGTACGGCTCGTCTTGAACGAGAAAACGACAGAACTATTTACCAATAACCAACAGCGTATTGGCAAGCTTTCTTCGTTCGAAATACGCCGTCCGCCTTTATCCTGGCAGGAGCGCGCAGCAAAGCGAATTATCGATGTTGCCGTTGCGAGCATTGCTATACTGATTCTTCTACCTCTGCTGGTGATTACGGCGCTCGCGGTTAAATTAGACTCGGCGGGCCCCGTTTTTTTCTTACAGAAACGCAAAGGGTTTAACGGCCGCGCCTTCAAAATCTTCAAGTTCCGATCGATGATCGTTTTGGAGGACGGCGCAAAGATTGTGCAGGCGCAGCGAAACGACGATCGCGTGACCCGCATTGGCCGTTTTCTGAGGAAAACAAGTATCGATGAGTTGCCTCAGCTGATTAACGTTCTGATCGGCGACATGTCTTTGATCGGCCCGAGGCCGCACGCGATTTCCCACGATGAGTATTACTCGACAGAGCTTGCCGACTATGCATTCCGGCAGCACGTCAAGCCGGGAATAACCGGCTGGGCACAGATCCACGGATTTCGTGGTGAAACCGCTACCGTTGATCTGATGCAGCAGCGCATTCAACACGACATTTGGTACATCAATCACTGGAGCCTTTGGCTCGACATTTCGATCATGTTCCGAACGGTTTTTGAGGTCGTCAGGACGCGCAACGCGTTTTGACGGAAATCGACGAGTACAATCGGCGAGCGGCAACAGACCCGACCTCGATTATCCATAGTCAAAAGGAAAGCCCATGCGTATCGCGATGATTGGCTCGGGCTATGTGGGCCTGGTCTCCGGGGCCTGTTTCGCCGATTTCGGCCATGATGTGATCTGCGTCGACAAGGCGGCGGACAAGATCGCGGCCCTGAAAGAGGGCCGGATTCCGATCTTTGAGCCGGGTCTCGACGAGCTCGTCGCCAGCAATGTCGAAGCGGGCCGCCTGTCGTTCTCGACGGAGCTTGCGGAGCCGGTCGCCTGGGCTGACGTCGTCTTCATCGGGGTCGGCACGCCGTCCCGTCGCGGCGACGGCCACGCCGATCTCTCCTATGTCTTCGCCGCCGCGCGCGAGATCGCCCGGTCGATGCAGGGCTTCACCGTCGTCGTCACGAAGTCGACGGTGCCGGTCGGCACCGGCGACGAGGTCGAGCGCATCATCCTTCAGGAACGGCCGAACGCGGATTTCGCGGTCGTCTCGAACCCGGAATTCCTGCGCGAAGGCGCGGCGATCGACGACTTCAAGCGACCTGACCGCATCGTCGTCGGTCTTGAGGACGAACGTGCCCGCGACGTCATGAGCGAGGTCTATCGCCCGCTTTACTTGAACAGCGCGCCGCTTCTCTTCACCCAGCGCCGCACGTCCGAACTGATCAAATACGCCGCCAACGCCTTCCTCGCGATGAAGATCACCTTCATCAACGAGATCGCCGATCTCTGCGAAAGCGTCGGCGCGAACGTCCAGGAAGTCTCGCGCGGCATCGGTCTCGACAACCGCATCGGCTCGAAGTTCCTGCATGCGGGTCCCGGTTACGGCGGCTCCTGCTTCCCGAAGGACACGCTTGCGCTGGTCAAGACCGCGCAGGATTCCGGCACGCCGGTCCGCCTGATCGAGGCCACCGTCGCGATCAACGACACCCGGAAGCGGGCGATGGCGCGCAAGGTCGTGGCGGCCTGTGGCGGCGATGTCCGCGGCAAGACGATCGCGATCCTTGGCCTGACCTTCAAGCCGAATACAGACGACATGCGCGATGCGCCGTCGCTCGCCATCATTCAGGCCCTGCAGGATCTCGGCGCCAGGGTGAAGGCCTATGACCCCGAAGGCATGGCGCATGCAAAGCACCTCCTCGATCCGAGCGTGGTCTATGCGACGGGCCCGTACGACTGCGCCGAAGGCGCCGACGCCCTCGTCATCGTCACCGAATGGAACCAGTTCCGCGCGCTTGATCTGCGCCGCCTCGGCGAGGTGATGGCGAAGCCGATCCTGGTCGATCTCCGCAACATCTATGCCCGCGACGATGTCGAGCGGCTCGGTTTCAGCTATACCGGTATCGGCACCTCGACCCGCCGAGACTACAGGGTCGGGATGGCTGCCGAGTGAAGTTCCTGATCACCGGCACCGCCGGATTCATCGGTTTCCATCTCGCACGCCGCCTGCTCGACGAGAGTCACTTCGTGACCGGTTTCGACGGGATGACGTCCTATTACGACGTTCGCCTCAAACAGGCGCGGCATGCGATCCTCGCGCGCTCCAATGGCTTCCGGGCCGAGATCGGCATGCTCGAGGACTCGGCCGCGCTGACCCGCGCGGCCGAAATTGCCGAACCCGACGTCATCATCCACCTCGCGGCCCAAGCCGGCGTCCGCTATTCGATCGAGGCACCGCGTACATACGCGGATTCCAATCTCACCGGCTCGTTCAACGTCCTCGAACTCGCCCGTGCCCTACAGCCGCAGCATTTGCTGATGGCGTCTACGAGTTCGGTCTACGGCGCCAATGAGGAGATGCCGTTCCGCGAGAGCGACAAGGCCGACCACCCGCTGACCTTCTACGCCGCGACCAAGAAGGCGATGGAAGCGATGTCGCACTCCTATGCCCATCTGTTCGGCATCCCGACGACCTGTTTCCGGTTCTTCACCGTCTACGGACCCTGGGGCCGGCCGGACATGGCGCTGTTCAAGTTCGTCGAGGGGATCCTGAATGACCGTCCGATTGACATCTACGGCGAAGGCCGGATGAAGCGCGACTTCACCTACGTCGATGATCTCGTCGAGGCGATCGTCCGGCTAATTGAAGCGGTGCCTGAGGTGGGCAAGACGGTCTCCACAGCGGACACGCTATCACCTGTCGCGCCGTGGCGTGTCGTCAATATTGGCGGCGGCGAGCCGGTCGGGCTGATGTCGTTCGTCGAGACGATTGAGCAGGCGCTCGGCCGATCGGCCAAACGCAACATGCTGCCGATGCAGCAAGGCGACGTGGAGGCAACAGTCGCCGATCCGACGCTCCTGGAAGCGCTGACACAATACCGTCCCGAGACGCGGGTAGAGAAGGGCGTCAGCACATTCGTCGACTGGTATTTAGATTATTTTTCAGTGCGATAGCGCCGCACGTGAGCGTATGTTCATGCGCTCGCAGTATCAGCCGTTGCTTTGCGCGAATCCACCTCGCAGCCACGCTCCAGAAGGATGACTTCATGACGGTCCTCGTTACCGGCGGCGCCGGCTATATCGGCAGCCACATGGTCCTCAACCTGGTGGATCGCGGCGTGCCGGCGATCGTGCTCGACGATCTCTCCACGGGCTTTCGCTGGGCGGTCCCTCCGGGCGTGAGTTTCGTCGAGGGCGATGCCGGCGATACGCCGTTCGTGGAACGTCTGATCAAGGAGCACGGCGTCCAGTCGGTCATCCATTTCGCCGCGAAGATCGTGGTGCCGGATTCGGTTTCCGATCCACTCGGTTATTACCGCTCGAACACGATGAAGACCCGCAACCTGCTGGAGGCGGTGGTCAATGGCGGCGCAAAGCGCTTCGTCTTCTCGTCGACTGCCGCCGTCTACGGCAATCCACCGGTCAATCCGGTGGGAGAGGACATCGCCCCCGCGCCGATGTCGCCCTATGGCGCGTCCAAACTGATGTCGGAATGGATGCTGCGCGACACCGCCGCCGCGCACGACCTCCATTACGTCGTCCTGCGATATTTCAACGTCGC
>NZ_JBHSJF010000017.1:0-561 GCF_042652085.1 Flaviflagellibacter deserti
CTGCGCGTCGTGCAGCCGGCGGTAGGTTCCGTGGCGGGCAACGAGGTCGGTGTGGTTGCCCTGTTCGGCGATGCCGGTCTCGGTGACGACGACGATGCGGTCGGCGTCGCGGATGGTGGCGAGGCGATGGGCGATGACGAGGGTGGTGCGGCCCTTCGACAGCTCGGTCAAGGCCTTCTGGATCGCCTGCTCGGTCTCGGTGTCGAGCGCCGAGGTGGCCTCGTCGAGGATCAGGATCGGCGGGTTCTTCAGGAACATCCGGGCGATCGCCAGCCGCTGCTTCTGCCCGCCCGACAGCTTGACGCCGCGCTCGCCGATCACGGTGTCGAGGCCGTGCGGCAGGCCTGCGATCATCACGTCGAGCTGCGCCCGCCGCGCCGCCGCGGTGATCTCGTTTTCCGAGGCGCCGAGCCGGCCATAGGCGATGTTGTCGCGGATCGTGCCGGCGAACAGGAAGACGTCCTGCTGGACGATGCCGATCTGGCTCCGGAGCGATGAAAGCGTCATGTCGCGGATGTCGATGCCGTCGATCGAGATCGATCCCGCGGTCGGCTCGTAGAA